>JAZUON010000011.1:0-290509 GCA_045604685.1 Acutalibacteraceae bacterium | reverse complement strand
ATCACAACATCGTGAGTACCTGTGTATTCGCCCCAGTGGGGCTCGGAATAGGACGCAAGCAAGTATCTTGTTAAAGGCTCACTTTTATCACTTCTGCGTATAATTGCATTATCTGAAAATTTCAAATGTTGATATGAATAGAAAATCAAAGCACCCGAAATAAGATATGTACCGTCGGGGAAATAGACGGTGCCACCATCCTTTAATTCATCAATGCAAGCCTGCAATGCTTTCGTGTCATCGTGAATACCGTCAGCATAAACATTTTTGCTTTGTAAAACATTTATGAATTTCATAATACCGCCTCGCAAGACTTTGTTATTCGTTCTGTGAAACAGCTACGGTCTGAGTATTAACAGAATCGGTTTGCGCTTCGGCGGGTGTGCCTTCTGCAGCGGTATTTCCTGCTTCGGCTCTTTGTTTGAGCACTTCCATAATGTGAGCGTGCTTTTCGTCTGTGAAATCCCACATAAACAGATATGGCAGGGTCATCAGTACGTATCCCGCAAGGTCAAAACAAAGACCGATAAGCATACATTGTACTCTGACATCACCCATATAAAGAACGTCCCAATCGGAGGTAAAGCCCACACGGTAGAACATAAGCGGAACAATCAGGGAAACGAGGGTTGTAATAGGTGTTGTAAACCAGCTGATGATTTTCTGATATTCCTCCAGTCTTTCGCCTGAAATATACATCTGATAATCCGTAACTCTGATTTTGGTGTCATCCTGTGCAATACCAACCGCAGCTTCAAGTGTATTGGAAACAAGCATAGCAATGTAAATTGCAAGACCGCACAGAAAATGAGAATTGCCAAGAAAGAGAATTGCCAGAATATATACTCCGTTTCTCAATGCCAAGACAATATATTTGAATACAATCAGCTGCTTATACTGAAAGCGTTTTCTTATCCACGGTGCAAGGAATTGACCGGGGTTGCCGGACATTTTATAAATAATTTCTGCTATAGAGAAGAAAAGTCCTGTTTCACGCCAAGTATAAATAAGGAGGATTCTTTTCATATCAAGCATACCGTTGCCCAATGAGTCGAGGAACTCTGCAATTTTTATTATCCAAAGATATTTGTTTTTAAATATACCCGAAACGCAATGCCAGAATGAAAGGTATTCTCTGTTTTCAAGAGGTGGCATAGGAATTCTTTCTTTGATGTTGCGAAGTCCTATGAACATAACTCCCGATGAAACAACAAAAAAGATGGGTATAAGATATCTGAAAGTTCCGATATCCTTGATGCCGTCAAGGAACATTACGCCTGCAAGCGTCGGAAGAATAACGTTTACGATATTCTGAACAAAATGGCTGATTTTAACGGGGAATGAACGCACATACAGTCTTTCCTGCGGGTTGGGGCTGATATTATCGGCAACAGACTGTGTAAAGCCGACGTAATTGAATATTGTGTAAAACTGGAAAAGAAGATAAAGAGTCCAGACTCTGTCGGTAAGCGGGAGCTCGTAAAGCGGAAGAGTACAAATAAGCACAACAACAATAAGGCACTGAATAACATTTGCATATGCAAAAATTTTGTATCTGCCGAGCTTTTTGAGGAGCTTTTTTCTGATAAGAATATTTCTGAAACCGCTCCATCCGTTGGTGAGAAAATGCGCACCGAAGATTTTGAAAATATTGAAGCTGTTGATGCCTTTCCAACGGGTATCTATGATGTTGGCAACGCCGTCGGGAAGAATAACGGAAAAATCAAATATAAGCATCAGCAAACCTAAAACAGTAAAGGTCAAATACACCGCATTATATCTTCGTTCAATTTTTGGTGGAAGAAAGCCTAAGTTTGCATCTACACCCATGGTCAGAAGATTCCAGAAATATGTTGATGCAATGAAAAATACGTTTATCGCGCTGAATGTAAGAAGAGGAATTTCGTAGTAATGTGCAATCAGATAACAACCTGTACCGAAGGTAAGGAAGCTCTGAAGATATTTCAGAGTATAATCACCGCCGACTGCGGCAAAAATCGAAAAATATTCTTTATACGGAACATATTTTCCTTCAGCAGGAGTGTTCCAATATTTTTTCATTTCCTGAAAGATATTCATTTTCTCTTTGCTTTCAGATTTTGCCATTATTTTTCTCCTCCTTCCGCAATAAGTTCATTTATTCTTTGGTTTGCATCGTCACGGGTTTTGCCGTATTGTTCTTTCGGGGCAACGTTAACAACAACCTTTTTAATGTTTTTGGGAAGCCAGCTGTCACCGAATGTTATTTGCTTTTCGCTTTGTGCTCCCATATAAAACTCTTTGAGATTTGAACAGGAATAGAAAGCGAAACTGCCTATTTCCTTAACTGAATCGGGAATATACATAACAGGTGTCATGCCCTGACAATAGCTAAATGCATCAGAACCGATTTTCTCGAGTCCGTCAGGAAGTGTAACAAGAGATATCTTTTCACACTTAAAGAATGCCATATCACCGATTTCTTTAAGCGTTGAGGGTATATTAACTTCTGTAAGTGTTTCATTTTTATAAAACGCACACGCACCTATTCTTTCAACACCTTCGGGAATTGTATATGAAGTTTCTACCTTCTTGATAGGATAGACCATAAGCTTTTTCATATCTTTTGTGTAAAGAACACCGTCAACGGAAGCGTAATATTCATTCGCCTCGTCAACTTCTATTGATTTGAGTTCTTTGCAGTAGAAGAACGAGGTTTCATCTATGTACTCAACATCTTTGCCGATGTAAATAATTTCAACATATTCGTCAGTGTTAATTGTAAATTTGCCGACTGCCGAAACAGGCTTTGAGGTATCGGGATTATTGCCATTTTCATCACGGACATAGTCAATATGTACTTCTTTGGTGGAGTTGTTTCCGTTAAAGCCAAAAAGTACCCAGCCTTCAACAGAGTATTCACTTTCAGACGCCGTGTGATATTCATATTCAAACGGAGCTCTGGCCATTGAAATGAATGAAATGGTAACGGATGCGATGATAAATGCCACAAGCACAATTATAAAGGTTGCCTTTTGCCATGTTTTCATTTTACTCACTCCTTAACAAGATCGTTGCTGATATATTTTAAATTAAAATTATATATTTTTAGATTAGCATATTTTATATAAAGTTACAATGTGATAAATCACAGCAATATTTGTGAATTATCACAATTATCAGTTGCCGAGGTGATGTTTGCGAAATTCATAAAAACAATCATAAATACATTCTGATTTTAAAAAAAATCACAAAAATATTAAATCATTTCAAGCTTTTTTCAATTTTTTATTGTATATCTCGACGAACAATGATACAATCAAATTATGAATTATCACACTAATTACAGATGTTATAACAATTGACAGGAGTGTCTTTTTTGAATCTGAAACAATATGAAAATGTTTGCGAATACTATTCTCACATGAACGATAATAATCCTCTTAACATTACCGCTGTGGGGGAGAGTTTCTGGAGTGAAAAATGCTTTTTTGAAAGAACCTCTTCAGAAATTACTGCAATTGAGTTCGTTGTCAGCGGAAACGGAGTTTTCGAAAACAACGGTCAAAAGTATTATCTTGGTCCCAAAGATGTTTTCTTATTAAGAAAGGGCACCAATCATAAGTATTACAATGCAAGAAACAGTACGCTTCATAAATTCTTTATAACTATAACCGGAGAGTTAGCCGAAATATTGCTTAATCAGTATTTGCCCGGTCACGATTATGTCTTTCACAACTGTGAGTTTGAAGAGCTTTTCGGGGAAATATATGAAAAAGCTAAAAAAGTATACGGCGATAATTATTCTCTTTTTGTCGATGAAATGACACCCGAAGTTATAAAGCTGATTATTGCCCTGCGTAATTATGCATCAAACGAAAATAAAGACCTTGCCTATTTAATGAAAGAATATCTTGACTCACAGATAATGCAAAACTTTTCGCTTGATGATATGTGCAAAAAATTCGGTTACTCAAAAAATCATATAATTAACAAGTTTTCCGAAAAATTTGATATTACACCTTACCAGTATTACACCGCAAAAAAACTGGAAACAGTTAAGCTGTATCTGATAAACACAAAATACTCCTTTTCTGAAATTGCCAAAAAAATGTCTTTTTCTGACCAACAGTATTTTTCCTCGTGGTTCAAATCCCTTTGCGGGATGTCTCCTTCAAAATTCAGGAATAGTTGCGGTAAGGAAAATTATGATAATTCACAATAAATTTTGATTATCATAAATATTTGTGCTTTATATGCTCATAATTAACTGGATAATATTCGTTTTCAGAGTTAATATGTCACTACTAAAAACAAGGGGGATGTTACTATGAAAACACCAATTCCGGCAATTGAAAAAGTGATTGCAGAAAGAGCAAATTCAACAGAAGAAAACATCAATATAAGGTTGTTCTGGGCATACAAACACAGCCTTGAAGCAGGAAATGACCTGATAAACTTTTATGATATAATTTGGGAGCGTGACATTGAAGGTATAGTAGAAAACCTGGATTATTACAAAATCAACGAGTTTTCAATTTCAAGCAATTTCAGCGGACTCATCACAATTCTTGCAGCATTCGATAAGTACGGCTTTACAATGGCAGGCATAACGGATGCAAAGGAAACCTACATCGATTTGACAACAAACGAGAGAACTGTTTCAAAAGCAATTAGGATGGTGAGAAAATGAAAACAGTATCAAAAGAAAAGCTCGCAATGCTACGAGAGCAATACCCGAAAGGAACAAGAGTCGAGCTTGTGCATATGGACGATCCGTACACAAGTCTCACTACAGGAGACAAAGGAACGGTCAGGGGTGTTGATGATATGGGCACCATCCACATAAGCTGGGATTGCGGTTCATCTCTCGGTGTGGTATATGGTGAGGATGTTGTGAAAATTATAAAATAAATTATTGCTTTTAATTGCGGTTGCTGTAATGGCAGCCGCTTTTGCATTTGTCTAGGATTAAACGTAATTTTAAATTTGAAGTATTTTTTAAATTAGCATGGATAGAAAGAGAAGTTGGGTAAAGTGTCCTAGAAAAACATACATAGGTTTAATTAATTTAACCGACTTATCTTGATTTGTTAAATCTTACCACTTGACTTTTCTCCCAGACAGAGTGATATATACACACTGCAAAGGAGATGAGTCGATGAAAAATATACTTGAAGAACTGTGGTATGGGAACATAATCCCTATGGAGCATTCGGTTGGAGGTAACGCACACATCAAGAATCTCATTTTTCTTATGAGCAAAAATCGTGAAAAGGTTTCTGAAACTCTGAACGATTCGCAGAAAGAGTTGCTTGCAAAATACGATGATGCCGTTAATGAGATGTATGCTGAAATCGAAAAGGATGCTTTTATGTACGGCTTCAGGCTTGCCAGTAGAATAGTTTCAGATACATTAATAAATGATATTTAATTGAATAATTAAACTTAAAGGTACACAGCGATACTGTTTTTTGTAAAGCTGTGTACCTTTACTTTTTCGTCAAAACGCCGAAAATAAAAAATTGCATCTTTTCAGAAAATATAAAATCAATGATTTTGACGTGGAAATTGCAGTTATTATTCCGAATTATAAAAATAACTAAAAATCTATTTTTAAATTGTGTAGTTGAATCTGTTGTATATCAATGGATTCGGCATTTTTTGTTTTTTTTTACACCATATTTTCTGACGGTATGACAAAATCGAACATTTGTGCTTTAATTGGCTTGCAAAGAAAAATTGAGATATAGGGGTACAAAACTACTGTTTTTTCTGCGTATGGTGAAAGAATTTGAAAAATTTTCAAATATTTTTCGAAAAATACCCCCCAAAAACGCCTTGCATTTCTGCGTATAGTGAGAGGATTCAAAAAAGCAAATAACAAGAAGGGTGAAATAAATATGAGCAAGAAAATCTCAAGAACAACCGTAATAATGATTCGAACCGTTTATACGGATACATCTTAGATTGCAATGGTACATCAATTAATCTAAAGAAAAGGAGGAGAAATAATGATTAACAATGATTATTATCCTGATGTGTATTACGGCAACTGTTGCGGCAACGCAAAGAACTGTTTGTATTCACATAAGGGTATAGCAAAATCTGCCAATGAATTCAAAGTATTTCTGAAATATGATCACACGTTTATTCAGTTCAAAGGTAACTACCGCAGCAAAGATAATTTCATAAAGGCAAATGCCGTTGTATTTGATTGCGATAACGAGTTCAGCGATGTTTCTTCAGAATGGATTAAACCTGAAACCATCAAAAACATATTCAAGAATGTTAAATGCATCATTTATACAAGCCGTAATCATATGAAGAAAAAAGGCAATAAGTCACCAAGACCACGGTTTCATGTGATATTTCCAGTTGAACCGATTGTAACTGCATCGTCTTTCTGTGAAATTACCATAAAGGTGTGCCAACTGTATCCGTTCTTCGATGATAACGCAATCGATGCAGGCAGATTCTTCTTCGGTAATACCGATACGGAAATAACCGTTATCAGTGGTGAAAAAACCTTGGATGCATATATCAAGGAATTCGAATCGGAGCTTAATTCAAATGAAACAATACCCGAAGGCAAAAGGAACTCAACATTGTCCGCTTATGCAGGAAACACTATCAAGCGTTACGGCGACACTGATGAAGCCTATGCAAAGTTTATGTCGAAAGCTGCACAATGCAAACCTCCGCTTGAAGATGCAGAGCTGCAAAGCATATGGAAAAGTGCACAAGGATTTTACAAAAGAATAAGCTCACAGCTCGGATATGTTCCGCCTGATGAATACAACAATCCGAGCAAAACACAATGGGATATTCCCATACCGTTTACGCAGAAAGAACTGCCGTTGTTTCCGATTGATGCATTACCTGAAACAATTCGGAACTATGTTGTTGCAGTTTCTGAAAGCACACAGACTCCCGTTGATATGAGTGCATCGGCTGCGCTTGCGATTCTTGCGCTTTGTCAGCAAGGTAAGTTTCGTATCCGTGGTAAATCGGACTGGACGGAGCCGCTTAATCTGTTTGTTGTGGTTGTTGCCGAACCGTCCGAAAGAAAGAGCGCTGTAATCAGTTTTATGACAAAGCCTGTTAATGCATTTGAAGCTGAATACAATCTTCAGAATTCTGCAAGGCTTGAACAAAGAAAAATTGAAAAGAATATCTTGAAACGCCAGCAAACAATGCTTGAAACAAAAGCAGCTAAAGGACGACTGCTTGATTACGAGATGGAGGAGTTTGCACAGAAGGTTGCGGATTTCAAAGAGGAATCACCGCTGCGACTTTATGTTGATGATGTTACAACAGAAAAGCTTACGTCGGTACTTGCTGACGGCGGAGGCAAAGCAGCTATTGTTTCGGCAGAAGGAGGTATCTTCGATATGCTCTCGGGACTCTACACAAAGAATGTAAACATTGATGTAATGCTCAAAGGTCATTCGGGCGACAGTATCCGTGTTGACCGAATCGGCAGAAACAGTGAAAGCATTATGAATCCTGCATTGACAGTATTGCTTACCGTGCAGCCGAGCGTGCTTTCAGGTCTTATGCAAAACGGAACGTTCAGAGGTAGAGGTCTTACGGCAAGATTTCTCTACTGTATGCCCAAGTCTATTGTGGGTAGCAGAAAATACCGAACCGACCCAATTCCTTCTGCTGTTGCGGATGATTATTATGCATTGATAAACGAACTGCTTGATGAGGAAGAAAAGGACGAGCCTGAACTGATAACACTTTCTGCACAAGCAGACAGATTGCTTGAGTCATATTCAAACGAGGTCGAATCAAAACTGAAAACCGATTATGCGGATTTTGCCGATTGGGCAGGTAAGCTTGTCGGCGCAGTTCTTCGTATTGCCGGACTTCTTTGCAGAGCATCTGCTCTTCGGCTCGGTGTGTTTGGTGATGATTATGCACCGCTTGTTGTTGATGAAGCAACGATGAACAATGCAATAAAGATAGGAAAATATTTCACTGATCACACGGCGGCAGCATTCTCTTTGATGGGTGCAGATATCCTTGTGAAGCAAAGTGAATATGTTCTTGACACAATCCGCAAAAACGGACTCGTCGAGTTCAGCAGGCGTGACATTATGCGTCTTTGCAGAACCTTCAAGACCGCAGATTCAATTCAATTGGTGTTAAACCACCTTGTTGATTACGGCTATCTGGCTGTTAAATCAAACGATGCCGCAACAATAAAGGGCAGACCGACGGGACAAATATATCTCGTCAACCCTTATCTTTATCGAAAGGCATCATAGATTTTACATATTATCATTGTCCTTTTTGTCCTTTGTCCCGTAAGGATAGATAGTATTAAAAATATGAAAAATAAATAAATTAATTATTTTGATGATTATTTTTATTGTTTCGACTATAAGGACAGCGTGACAAAAAGGACAAAAGTCAGAGGTGATGTCAATGACATAGCAAAGAACTATGCGTTACCCCGTAGGGGGGTGAAAATCTCTGCGACTAATCGATATTGTCAGCGGCGCAGGGTATCACGCACAAAAACCGGAATTCAAACGGGGTATTAACCCCAAAATCAAAGATAATATAATCTAAAATATTTGGAGGAATCTATTATGATTTATACAAGTGAAATTTACAATCGTGCATTTAACAAAGTTCTTCGCGGAAGAGCTTCTGTTGCAGACACACCTGATTTGGTGGAAGGTTATGTTGACAGAGTCGGTAGCTATTATCTTCCCACCGGTTTCGACGGTTCTTTTGAAGATCAAATTACCGAAGCCAACCCTTTCAGAAAGTATGGTACAGTTGTGAAGACTTTTTCGTCTGACTCAACAATAAAAGCTATTGACCCGAAGGTATATGCCGAATTTTTGCCTGATGGCAAGAATATTCCGTGGAGTGATGATGTTTCAAGAGATATGTATGTCTATTCATACAGAATAGCATCAGCAATGAAAATGTCATCAGAAATTGCAAAGGATTTGAAGTTTGACATCGGTAAATACCTTTACAGAGAATGGGCAGGTGCTTTTGCATCGGCAGAAGAGAATTTGTTTATAAACGGAAGCGGTAAATCCGAGCCTATGGGAATCCTTACATCTTCTGAAACAGGAGTAACTTCGGAAACATTAACCTATGATGATGTTGTCGGATTGTTCTTCTCGCTTAAACCTCAATATCGCAAGAGAGCGGTATGGATTATGAATGACAAAACAGCTCATGCTTTACGCACGCTCAAGGATTCTAAAGGCAACTATCTTTGGAATCACAGCGATAATACCATTCTCGGCAGATCTGTTGAGTATTCGGAATTTATGCCGGATGCGGAATCAGGCAACAAACCGATTGCATTCGGTGATTTATCTTATTACTGGGTGCTTGAAAGACAGCCTGCAATGGTCAAGGTGCTCTCGGAGATGTTCATCCACGAAGGTAACTTGGGTTATATCATTAACGAGCGTGTTGACGGCAAGCTTATCCGTCCCGAAGCGGTCAAGACCCTTGAAATCAAATAAGTTATAGCAATTCCCGCTGATGAATAAAATCTAAAGGAGGTGGAGGGATTGGCGCGGAAAAAGAAGCAATACATAATGATAGAAAAGCCTGAAATACAACTGAATAAACACGAGCAGGAAGAATTCGATAAAATCGTTGTGAATGCTTTGTGTCAATCTCTCTACCAAGCGGGAAAACTGACCGAAGAACAGGTCAGATATCTGGAGAATATTAACCTGAATATTTGGTAGGTAATCGTATTGATATACATCGGTTACTTATGGCACTATGTGTACGGTAAATATACATTTACCTACCATTAAGGAGGTGTCGATATGACAAGATTTCAGACGGACAGAATACTTAAGGTTGCGGCTTATTGCCGTGTTTCAACCGACAACAGCGACCAAGCAAACTCCCTTGCAAGCCAGCAGAGCTATTTCAAAGAATATATCGAAAGAAATCCGATGTGGGAGCTTTATGATATTTATGTTGATGAGGGGATTACGGGTACAAGCACCAAAAAAAGAAAGGCATTCAACAGAATGATGGTTGATGCCCAGCTTAAGAAATATGACCTGATAATCACCAAAGAAATCAGCCGTTTTGCCCGTAACACTCTCGACAGCATTTATTACACCCGTAAGCTCAAGGAATACGGCATAGGTGTAATCTTTGCAAACGATAATCTTTTTACCCTTGACCCCGATGCAGAGCTTCGATTAACGATTATGGCATCAATCGCACAGGAAGAAAGCCGCAAGACTTCCGAGCGTGTCAAATGGGGGCAGAAACGCAGAATGGAACAGGGTGTTGTTTTCGGCAAGAGTATGATTGGTTATGATGTGCGTGACGGCAAGCTTTACATAAATCCCGAAGGTGCAGAGATAGTCAGAAAGATTTTTCATAAGTACACAATCGAGCGCAAAGGCACTTGCACCATCGCAAGGGAGCTGAAAGAAGAAGGAATACCAACCTTTACCAATAAAAACTGGACTAATACCGTAATTCTCCGCACACTACGCAATGAAAAATACTGCGGTGATTTGGTGCAGAAGAAAACGCTCACACCTAATTACCTGACCCACGAAAAGGTGCTCAACCGAGGAGAAGAAGAGTTTGTTATTATCCGTGACCACCACGAACCGATTATCAGCCGTGAGCTTTTTGAGCTGACTCAAAAGGAGCTTGAACGCCGTTCTCCGAGTGATGAGCAAAAGAAAAAGCTCGGCAACCGTTATTGCTTCTCGGGTAAAATCACCTGCGAAGAATGCGGTTCAAGCTTTGTGTTCCATAATAAGAAGTTGCGGAGCGGAAACTACTTCAAATATTGGCAATGCTATAACCGCAGACAAAACGGAAAGACAAAGCATATCGATTCCGTGACCGGCAAAGAAGTCGGCTGCTCGATAGACCACATTGCTCACGATGACCTGAAAAACATTATGACAAGTGTCATTGAAATGATGACCGCCGATAAAAACAGATTTCTTTCGTTGCTGAAAAAACAGCTTGAAGAGGTGTTTTTGCAAAGCGACAACAACGATTTTGAGCGTAAAAAAGAGCAGTTTGACAAGAAAACCGAACGCAGAAAAGCACTTGTGGATTTGTATCTCGACAAGTGCATAACAAGAGAAGAATTCAAAGAAATGTCTGTTCAGCTTGACGGAGAAATCGAAAGCCTTAAAACCGAGCTTCAGAGCTGTGTTGCCAACACACTTGACCGAGAGAAGAAGGATGAAATAATCGCCGAGTGCGTTGCGTATGCAAAAGCAATACTCACTTCGGGTGAGAACAATGATGAGTTCATAAAACAGATACTTGAGTCGATGACCGTATCAAAAGACAATATAATAACAGTAAAATTAAACCTGCTGCCGTTCAAATGGAAATTCGCATTATCTTCCGTTGTAACGGCGGCAGGTTCTTCTTTTTATCCGAAAACCGAACAATACACAAGAGAAATGTGCGAGAATGAGGGCGAAAATGCTCAAAGGGACCATAGTACAACTGATGTACCTATATCCGTCAGCAGACCTTTGAGTTCGTCATAGGGCATTGCGAATCTTTGGCTCAGGTAGCGCAGCGAAGCGCCTAATTCGCCGTCAGGACCGCCGTACTGACTTATGATAATCTGTGCATATTTCGGGTTGGGGTTTTTGATATTAACGGGATATTGCAGTTTTTTCTCATAAACAAACATCAGCAGCCACACTCCTCATTTTCCCATGGCCATGGGCCCTTGAGCCATTCAAAGCCCTGAGCCTTGGCGGCTGTCAGCGGGAAGAATTTTTCTTCAAATTCCGTGCGGAGAGCCTTATATCCGGCGGCTGCTCTGCTGTGAGCCTCAACCATCTGCAGGTCCCACGGGTGGGTGTCCAGATAAAGATGCATTTCCCAAAGCGTGAATTGGCAGGCGCTCAGCTTTCTGAGCATAGCTTCTTTCTGATTCATCGGCAGCGCTTCCCTGCAAAGGGCTTGTTGAGAACGGGGAAAAGCGTTCCGCAATCAAGCGCCTTCATTTCGTCAAACATAGTTGTGTCAATCTGCATGGGCACATACAGCATTGCCGCAACCGGGTTTGCGGGCAGGGGAGTGACTGTGCAGGCGCAGGCTTCACGCTTAACTGCCTGCCTCTGCTGAGGATAACGATATCCGTAATCCTGCATAGCAATCATTCCTTTCGTCGTTTGAGGCATGAACCTCTGCTACATTGTATGCCGGCTGCAAATTTTTTGTCATTGCATTTTGCGGATTTCTTGACAGATGAACGCCGCAGGTGATATACT
The DNA here is from genome assembly GCA_045604685.1 of Acutalibacteraceae bacterium. Taxonomy (GTDB): domain Bacteria; phylum Bacillota; class Clostridia; order Oscillospirales; family Acutalibacteraceae; genus CAG-177. The sequence goes on along the minus strand of JAZUON010000011.1, from coordinate 278,255 downwards.
GTAACACATCATTGAACATACGGAGAAAAGAAAATGGCGGTTAAAATTATTGCAACAGACCTTGACGGAACTCTTATGTCACCCGACCATATTACCGTCACCGAACGAACAAAGCAGGCGCTGTTTGATGCACATAACAGCGGCATAAAAATTGCCGTTGCAACGGGCAGGGCGCTTAACTTTACCGAAGGGGTAACAAATCAGATTCCCTTTGCGGATTATGTTATCTGCTCAAACGGTGCATCGGTTTATGACAGAATAAATAAAACATTTATATATACCAATCTTGTTTCGCCCGAGGTAACGGCGGAGGCGGTTGAGCTTCTGAAATCCTTGCCCGTATATTTCAATATCTATATGGGCGGCCGTATCTATGCGCAGGAGGGCACTGAGAAATATTTTGGAAACACGGATTTGCCCACGGTTTTTCTCGAAGAATATGCTTCGAAGCTTTCGGTGTGCAAAGATATGTCGCAGGTTGTGAAGGGCAAGGGCGCCGAGCTGATTGATGTTTTTTATGGCAATGCGGAGCTCAAAAAGATTATTTTTGAATTTTTTGAGTCGAAGGGTCTTGTTCTTGCATCTGCTCTTGCGGGAGTTGTTTCTGCAACTGCAGTCGGTGCGGATAAAGGCACCGCCCTTGACGGGCTTTGCAGGGCAACGGGAATTTCGGCAGACGAAGCAATGACCTTCGGCGATGCTTCAAACGATGCAACGATGCTTAAGTATGCTTATTACTCATTCGCTATGGCAAACGGTGACGATGTATGCAAGGCGGCAGCCCGTTTTTCAGCACCCTCAAATGCAGAAGACGGCGTTGCGCAAATGGTAGAAAAATATGCACTCGGCAAATAATTAGCTAATATGCACAATTTTTTATCCTTATTTTTGGCTTGCCAACAGGGGATAAACTATGTTATAATGCATTGAATAAATTAAGTAAGGAGTTTTTATTTATGGGAAAATTAAATCAAATCGATAAGGCTGCAGAGAGCAAGGGCTCGCTCCTTGTAACAATCTGGCAGTTCGTAAAGTTCATCGTTGTAAGCCTTCTTGCAATGATCGTTCAGTTCGTTCTTCTTAACACTCTTAACCTCATTCCTCCCATTGCGGAGCTTTATAATGAGCCCTTCTCATGGTGGGTGTTTGTTTATCCCGTTGCAGTAGGCGGTCTCGGCTACTTCATCGTAAGCAACGTTGCCAACATCATTGCCCAGATTGTTGCTTTCTTCGTTAACAAGGAAAAGACTTTCAATTCAGGCGCAAATGTTGCCATCGCACTTCCCATCTACATAGCATTCACAATCGGTCTCATCCTCTTCTCGGCATGGCTTAACCCCACTCTTAAGGAAGTTTTCGTTGGCTGGGGTCTTGAAGAAACTGCCGCAAAGAATATTGCAACAATGATTTGCTCAGCTGTTCAGTTCTTCCTCTACTTCCCCGTAGATAAGATTCTCTTCCACAAGAAGAAGGAAGAAAAGGCTGAATAATTCGATCAGATTTTGAGACGGTGACCTTCCGGTTACCGTCTTTTTTTGCGCAAACCACAACATATTGTGGTGAAATCGAAAAAATAATTCAAAATTTTGTGGTTTGACCTATTGCAAAACACAATATCTTGTGATATGATAGACCTACACCGCGTTTTTGAACAATAAACACAATATATGGGATGATAATTCAGATATGAACATTCAGGGCTTTCAAAAGTTAACATTGCTTGATTATCCGGGCAAAATGGCCTGCACCGTTTTTACGGGCGGCTGCAATATGCGCTGTCCGTTCTGCCACAATTCAAGGCTGGTAATCAACCCGTCGCAGCAGGCGGAATTTACCGAGGATGAAATCCTTGCTTACCTTAAGAAAAGGCAGGGTATTCTTGACGGCGTTGCAATAACGGGCGGAGAGCCTCTTATGCAGAAAGATATAGATATATTTATAGAAAAGGTCAGGGCGCTGGGGTATTCCGTAAAGCTGGATACAAACGGCACGTATCCTGAAAGGCTCAGAGAGCTTGTTGACAGAGGGCTTGTTGACTATGTTGCAATGGATGTAAAAAATTCCCCTGAGCTTTATTCGGAAACCGTGGGTATTTCAAATTACGATATCACCAAAATAAAAGAGAGTATTTCATTCTTGCTTGAGGGCAGGGTGGACTACGAATTCAGAACAACCGTTGTGCGTGAGCTTCACAGTGTGTTTTCCGTTGAAGGCATCGGCAAAATGATAAACGGCGCAAAACGCCACTATATTCAGGCGTTTATTGATTCGGGTGAGCTTATCGGTTTTGAGCTTAATCCCGTGCCTAAAGCTGAAATGGAAACAATGCGCAATGTTATGCTGAAGTATGTTGATTCCTGCGAAATCAGGGGTATATGAAAAAATAGCTAAAAAAAGTTACAGATATTGTGCATTTTTGACGAACTTAAAAATACGGCCACAATATCTTGTGAAACCCATTGACAGAAACACAAATATTTGATAATATCTTACTCGCTGCGGAACATTTGCCGCAAAGCACAACATATTGGGTTTAATTAAAATTTACAATACAAATTATCGGAAAGGAAAGCGTGTTTATGTATCAGGTAGTAAAAAGAGACGGCAAAACCGCTGATTTTAACATCACCAAAATCGGCGAAGCCATCAAAAAGGCATTTGAGTCACAGGAAAAGCAGTATCATCCCTCAACAATCGATTTTCTTGCCCTCAAGGTAACGGCTGATTTTGAGCCCAAAATCGAAAACGGTCTTGTTGCCGTTGAGGATATTCAGGATAGCGTTGAATCCGTTCTTATTCAGGCGGGCTATTCGGATGTTGCAAAGGCTTATATTCTTTACAGAAGGCAGCGTGAAAAGCTCCGTAACCTCAAGTCAACAATTCTTGACTACAAAGAGCTTGTTAACAGCTATGTTAATGTTACCGACTGGAGAGTTAAGGAGAATTCAACCGTTACCTATTCGGTAGGCGGCCTTATTCTCAGCAACTCGGGCGCAATTACGGCTAACTATTGGCTTTCCGAAATTTATGACGACGAAATTGCAAATGCCCACAGAAATGCCGATATTCATATTCACGACCTTTCAATGCTTACAGGCTATTGCGCAGGCTGGTCACTTAAGCAGCTTATTCAGGAAGGCCTCGGCGGCGTAACCGGCAAGATTACATCTGCCCCTGCAAGCCACCTTGCAACTCTTTGTAACCAGATGGTTAACTTCCTTGGCATTATGCAGAATGAATGGGCAGGCGCTCAGGCTTTCTCATCATTTGATACCTACCTTGCTCCCTTTGTTAAGGTTGATAACCTCAGCTATGACCAGGTTAAGAAGTGCATTGAGTCATTTGTTTTCGGCGTAAATACTCCCAGCCGTTGGGGTACTCAGGCACCCTTCTCAAACATCACCCTTGACTGGACTGTTCCTGCTGACCTTGCAGATCTTCCCGCTATCGTAGGCGGCAAGCAGATGGACTTCACCTATGGCGATTGCAAGGCTGAAATGGATATGATCAACAAGGCTTTCATCGAAATTATGATTGAAGGCGATGCCAACGGCAGAGGCTTCCAGTATCCCATCCCCACATATTCAATCACAAGAGATTTTGACTGGTCTGAAACAGAGAACAATAAGCTCCTCTTTGAAATGACCTCAAAATACGGCACACCCTACTTCTCAAACTATGTTAACAGCGATATGGAGCCCAGCGATGTCCGTTCAATGTGCTGCCGTCTCCGCCTTGACCTTCGTGAGCTCCGCAAGAAGAGCGGCGGTTTCTTCGGCAGCGGTGAAAGCACAGGCTCGGTTGGCGTTGTAACAATCAATCTTCCCAGAATCGCATATCTTGCAGAGGATGAGAAGGATTTCTACAGAAGACTCGATAAGATGATGGATATTGCTGCGCGTTCACTTAAGATTAAGCGCACCATCATCACAAAGCTCCTCAGCGAGGGCCTTTATCCCTACACCAAGAGATATCTCGGCACATTTGAAAATCATTTCTCAACCATCGGCCTTGTTGGTATGAACGAAGTTGGCCTTAATGCAAACTGGCTCAGAGCAAACATGACAACTGCTAAAACTCAGCAGTTTGCAAAGGATGTTCTTAACCATATGAGAGAGCGCCTTTCCGACTATCAGGAAGAATACGGCGATCTCTATAACCTTGAGGCAACTCCCGCAGAGTCAACCTCATACCGTCTTGCAAAGCACGATGTTAAGCGTTATCCCGGCATCATCACCGCTTCGGACGGCACACCTTATTACACCAACAGCTCACATCTTCCCGTTGGCTACACAGAGGATGTATTTGAAGCACTTGATATGCAGGATGAGCTTCATACCCTTTACACATCAGGCACCGTATTCCATGCATTCCTCGGTGAAAAGCTTCCCGATTGGAAGGCTGCTGCAAATCTTGTTAGAAAGATTGCAGAGAACTACAGACTGCCTTATTACTCAATTTCTCCCACATATTCCGTATGTAAGAACCACGGCTACATCGCAGGCGAGCATTTCGAATGCCCCGAATGCGGCGAAGGTGCAGAGGTTTACAGCCGTATCACAGGCTACTACAGACCCGTTCAGAACTGGAACGACGGTAAGACTCAGGAATATAAGGAGCGCAAGGTTTACAGCATGGAAAGCTCTGATATTGCAAAGCACGGCACAGTCAAGACTGCTCCTGCTGCAGCTGCAGAGGCCGATGAAAATGCTTGCCCCCTTGCAGACGGCATCTATCTTTTCAAAACAAGCACCTGCCCCAACTGCAAAATAGCACTTTCACTTCTTGATAAGGCAGGCATTGCCGTTCAGGAAATCATGGCTTATGAAAATGAGGACCTTGCAGTTGCTTTGGGCATCAGGCAGGCTCCCACGCTCGTAACCGTAAAGGGCGGCGAGGTTGCAAAGTTTGCAGGCGTTGCAGACATCAAGAAATTCATTGAAGCTGCAAAAGGCGCAGCAATCTGAGGATTGATTAAATGTACGATATAATTATAATCGGAGCAGGGCCTGCAGGTCTTACTGCAGCGCTCTATGCTCTGAGAGCAGATAAAACCGTTCTCGTGCTTGAAAAGGGCACCTTCGGCGGTCAGATAACTTATTCACCGCAAATTGAGAATTATCCCGGTTTTGCCAAGATGAGCGGCAATGAATTTGCCGAAAAGCTCATTGATCAGGTGCTTAATCAGGGCGCGGAAATTGAAATGGAAACCGTAACCGAAATCCGTGATAACGGTGCAACAAAAACCGTTGTAACGGAGGAGGGAGAGCACGAAGCAAAGGCGGTTATCATTGCAACGGGCGTTAAGCACAGACAGATTGGCCTGCCCAATGAAAATGAGCTTGTGGGTGAGGGCATTTCCTACTGCGCGGTTTGCGACGGCGCATTCTTCAAGGGCCAGACGGTAGCTGTCCTTGGCGGCGGCAATTCCGCTTTGCAGGAGGCCGTTCTCCTTTCCGAGGGCTGCAAAAAAGTTTATGTTGTCCAGAATCTTGATTATTTCACGGGTGAAGCACGCCTTGTTGAAAAGCTCAGGGAAAAGGATAATGTTGAGTTCATAATGGGCACGGTTATTTCCGAAATCATCGGTGAAAAGTCCCTTGAAGGCCTTAAACTTGTCAAAGAGGCGGATAAAAGCGAAACAGAGCTTAAGGTTGACGGACTTTTTGTTGCAATCGGTCTTATTCCCAATAACGGCGCGTTTGCTGATATTGCAGGTCTTGATGAATGGGGCTACATTGATTCCGATGAATCCTGCCTCACCAAAACCGCAGGCGTTTTTGTTGCAGGCGACTGCCGCAAAAAGCAGATAAGGCAAATCACAACCGCAGCGGCAGACGGCTCGGTTGCTGCCCTTGCTGCCTGCAGATATATTGATTCCATGTAAGCTGAAGGCTGTCCTGACGGACAGCCTTTTTTGAAACTTTGTAATAAATCTGAAATTTATTTTTGATTTTTACGGTATAATATATCAATCGGAGGTGGATGTATGAAAATCAACATAAAAATTGCTTTTGCAGGCCTGATTGCCGTAATTTTTGCTGTTTTGATTGCAGCTTTTGTTCTCGGCGACACGGCGCAGGTTGTTATTGACCCCGGTCACGGCGGCAGCGATGTGGGTGCCGAATACAGCGGCAGATATGAAAAGGACGATAACCTTGCGCTTGCTCTGCTTGTTGAGGATGAACTTAAAGCAATGGGTGTTGATGCCGTGCTTACACGGGATGACGATTCATATATCAGCCTTGAAAAGCGCTGCAGGCTTGCAAACCGTAAGCAGGCTCGGCTTTTTGTTTCGCTTCACAGAAACAGCGCAGAGGGTGCAAATGGCGTTGAAATATGGGTCGGCAGCGAAGAACCGCAAAAGGATGTTGACCTTGCGCAAAGCATACTTGACAGCCTTGAAGACGTCGGTGTTTCCGATAACAGGGGAGTGAAGGCGGGCTATGCGCAAGGCAGCGGAAATTACTATGTCAACAGCCATACGGATATGCCGAGTTGCCTTGTTGAGCTCGGATTTATCAACTGTGATGAAGATAACCTCCTTTATGACCGAAACCTTAACGCCTATGCAGAGGCAATAGCAAAAGCCATAGCGGAAAATTTAGAATGAAATTCAGATATGTTTACGTTTGCAATAAATAAAGGGAGGCTCACACCTCCCTTTTAATCTTTTCTATTATTCTCTTTTCCAATCTTGAAATATAGCTTTGAGATATTCCCAAGGCGTCAGCAACCTCTTTCTGTGTGTATTCCCGTGTGCCGCCGATGCCGAAGCGCATTGTCATTATCTGACGTTCCCTTTTATTCAGAGATGCCACGGCTCTGTATAGCCTTGAGCGTTCATCCTCATCCTCGAGGTCACGGTAAACATCCTCGGGCTCGCTGCCCAGAACATCGGAAAGCAGCAGCTCATTTCCGTCCCAATCAATGTTCAGCGGCTCAAAATACGAAACCTCCGCCTTCATTGAATTGGTTTTTCTCAGGTACATCAGTATTTCGTTTTCAATGCATCTTGAAGCATAGGTTGCCAGCTTAATATTCTTTGAAAGCCTGAAAGTATTAACCGCTTTTATCAGCCCGAGAGTACCTATTGAAATCAGGTCCTCGATGGGTATGCCCGTGTTTTCAAATTTTTTTGCAATGTAAACAACAAGGCGAAGATTGTGAACGATTATTTCCTCTCTTGCATCCTTGTCGCCCTGCTCCAGCTTCAGCAGGCAGTCAAGCTCTTTTTCTGCCGTAAGGGGAGGAGGCAGGGTGTCGGGGCCGTTTATGTAGTCAACTTCTATTTCAAAAATCCGTGATTTCAACTTCATCAAAAGGCTTTTAAGCCCTTGAAAAGCAGTTTTTTTCATTTTGCGGATATTCCTCCTTTGATTTTGTTGTCTATTGCATCAAAAAACGGCATACCCAGCAAAGCGGAGTAGCCGCCTGAAACAATTTTTTTCTCCGTAACTGCAATGTAAATTTCCCTCGCCTCAATCCATTTGCCGTTGTCCAGTATTTCTGCTTTGTCGGCAAGGAAGGCAGGCAGCGCGCCACCGTTTTTTATGGTTGAAAAGGGAATGAGCCTGAAGCATTTCATTTCCGTCAGTTCAGTGCCGCTGCATAAATCTGCAATAAAATCCCTTTCTGTTATTATTGCAGGTTTACCCGAAAAGCAGTCGCAAAGGGTGTTTCCCGTGTCAAGAAGCGCCTTGCCCTCAACTGTTCGTTCGCCGTATGTTATGCGCAGAGAGTAAATGCTTTTCTGAGGCGCCTTGCTTTTGCTGAAACGGCTGATAAGGTTAAGCACTGCATAGCAGATAACAGAGGTTACCGTCAGCGTGAAAATATTGATGTCAAAATAAACAACGCCGTTTTTGTATATTGTTGCATTCGGTGCAACAGCAACACTTATTCCCAGCATGATGCCTGCAAAAGCAAAGTTTGCAAGAAAAAAAGCGCCGCAACATTTCAAAAAGGATTTGATGGATTTTGCCCCGTAGGCAATAAAAACCATCAGCCCGAGAAAAACTGTTTTAATCGCGATGTTCAGAAATATGTTTATGTTTTCAACAAAAATCATCAGTGAAAAAAATCCGCCCGCACCGGCAGCAAGCAAAAATCTGACGGGATTGAATTGGCTGCCCGTGATTGCCGCGCTTGCTCTCAGAAGCAGATAGTTGACGATTATGTTGATTGCAATCAGTATGTCTGCATAAATAACTGTTTTCAGTTTTATCACCCTGCCTTTGATTCCGATTATACATCCGCAAAAGCAATAAATTTTGTCGCTTAGGGTAAGAAAATCAAACTTTTCTATTGAATATCCCAACTCAAAGGTATATAATTGGTTTGAATTTTAAAAAGGGATGATTAACAATGAAAAAATATCTTTTTGATACCCATATTCACACAAAAGAAGCAAGCTCCTGCAGCCGCGTTTTTGCTGCGGATATTGTTAAGAGATATAAGGAGCTGGGCTATGACGGTCTGATTATAACCGACCATTTCAGCGCCTCGCAGTTCAGGCGTCACGGCGAAACCTATGCGGAGCAGGTGCAGACCTACCTTTCGGGCTACAGAGCCGCAAAGGAGCTTGAGGATGAGAATTTCCATATTATTCTCGGCATGGAGCTTCGCTTTCTTGAAAATGACAACGATTATCTTGTTTACGGTTTTGATGAGGATTTTGTGCTCAACAATGACCTTACGCAGTTTAATGACCCCGAGGAATTCCGACCCTTTGCCGAAGCGAATAATCTGATTATATTTCAGGCTCATCCTTTCAGAATCGGCATGACTGTTGTTGACCCCGAAATGCTTGACGGCGTTGAGGTTTATAACGGCCACGGCGACCATTATTCGAGAAATACCATTGCCAATAAATGGGCTGAAATTCACTCTCTCCGCAAGTTATCCGGATCAGATTTCCACGGAAATATTTCTCTTGAGCCGGGCGGAGTTTACTTTGATGAATATTTAACCGATTCAAAGCAGGTTGCCGAAGCATTGCGCGAGGGAAGATACTCGCTTAAAATTTACGAAGAATAAAAATTACCGCCGAGGAATCGGCGGTTTTCTGTTAAAAAAGCTGGTCTTTACCTTTTTCGAGTTTATCCACAAGTCTGTTCATTTCCTGCTTTGAGCGCACAGAACGTGAAAGGTCAACAAACCTTTTGCGTTCGTTTTCATTCAGCGTCGAGAAGGATTGCATTGCCTTTTCGTTGCGCGAAAGCGCCATTCCCAGACCCTGAGGAATACCGTTCAAGTCAAACATAATTAACACCTCGGTTCTATTTTTTGCTGAATCCGAATAAATTATACACTTTGTGCGCCTGCCATTCTTTTTTATAATTATTATCCGTTTTATCTTGTTTTTAATGATTTACTGTGATATAATACAATAGATTACATATTGGAAAGTGTTACATTGAGGAGAAAATGTATGAGATACAGAGAATTCGGTGCAACGGGCGTTGAAGTTTCGGTTCTCGGCTTCGGTTGCATGAGGCTCCCCGTTATTGAAGGCGACGGCGACAGAATTGACGATTCAAAGGCAATTGGCCTTGTCCGTCACGCCATTGATAACGGAGTTAACTATCTTGATACCGCTTATTTTTATCATGGCGGCAACAGTGAGTCCTTTGTCGGCAAGGTTATAAAAGACGGCTACCGTGATTTGGTTTATCTTGCAACAAAGCTGCCTCTCGGCGAGGTTAACTGTGAGGAGGATGTTGAAAGGCTTTTCAACACTCAGCTTGAAAGACTGGGAGTTGACAGCGTTGATTTTTATCTTCTTCATGCAGTCAATAATGATTCGTGGGATAACAAGGTTGTAAAGTTTGATATTCTTTCAAAGCTGGAAAAGCTGAAGGAGCAGGGCAAAATCAAGCATCTCGGCTTTTCGTTTCACGATGATTTGTGGGTTTTCAAAAAGGTTATTGATGCCTATGACGGATTTGAATTCTGCCAGATTCAGTTTAACTACATTGATACCGATTATCAGGCAGGCATTGAGGGCCTTGAATATGCGGCGTCAAAGGGCTTGGGCGTTATCGTTATGGAGCCTCTTCTCGGCGGCAAGCTGGCTGACCCTGCCGAATGTGTTAAAAATCAGCTTTCCGATGAAAAAACACCCGTTGAGTGGGCTCTTGATTTTGTTTGGAACAGACCTGAGGTTTCCATGCTTCTCAGCGGCATGGGCTCAATGCAGATGGTTGATGATAACCTTGGCTATGCCGATAAAGCTCAGGCGGGTATGCTTTCCGAGGCTGACCTTGCAATGCTTGCAGATGCCAAGAAGGCTTTTGATGAAATGAATCTTGTTCCCTGCACAGGTTGCGAATACTGCATGCCTTGCCCCGCTGGGGTTGAAATTCCAAAGGTTTTTTCAGCATTCAACAATATATCCGTTGGCGGCAGAAGGCTTGTTAAAGAAATTTTTCCTGATATTGAGTCAAATGCTTCTCTTTGCCAAAAATGCGGCAAGTGCGAAAGCGCCTGCCCTCAGCATATAAAGATAATTGACACATTAAGAATGGTCAGGAATCAATTCTGATGAGGTGAAAATATGAAAATTCTTTTTCAGGGCGATTCAATTACCGATGCAGGCAGAAACCGTGAGGATTATCATGATTTAGGAAGCGGTTATCCCTTGTACGCGGCAAAATTCATCCGTGAAGAAAATCCCGATATGGATTTTGAATTCATAAATCTCGGCATCAGCGGCAATCAGACCAAAGACCTTGTTGACAGGCTGCAAAGCGATTTTATCGATATTCAGCCCGATTTGGTTTCAATTCACATAGGTGTTAACGATACTTGGCACAGAGCTGGCAACCGCGCATGGCTGGGCAACGATGTTTTTGAGGCTAATTACCGCAAGGTGCTTACGGAAATCAAAGAAAAAACAAATGCTAAAATTCTTATGATTGAGCAGTTTTTGCTTCCTGTGCCCGACAAGGAGTATTTCAGGGCAGATTTAAACGGCAAAATTGATGTTGAGCGAAAGCTGGCAAGGGAGTTTGCCGATTATTATATTCCTCTTGACGGCCTTATGGCTCAGGCCTGTGTGGGTCAGAGCTGTTATTGCTGGTCGGAGGACGGTGTGCATCCAAATGCAAACGGCTCCGAATTTATCGGCAGGATTTATGCGGATGCTTTCAAAAAAATTATTGTAAAGTAAGGCGAGAAAAATGAAAGGTGTAAAAGGCGTTCTGAATTATATTTTTGTTGACGGACTTTCAGGCATGGCTCTGGGCTTGTTTGCAACGCTTATAATCGGAACAATTCTTGAACAGATAGGCGGATTTATAACCGGAACTTTCGGCACATACATAGTTCTTGTTGCTGCGGTTGCAAAATCTCTGACAGGCGCAGGAATCGGCGTGGGAATGGCGTTTAAATATAAAATGTCGCCCCTTGTCGGTGTTTCAGCCGCCGTTGCAGGCATGGTCGGTGCATTTGCATCAAAGCTCATTGCAGGCTCTGTTGTTACGGATGCAGGCATGCTTTATTCAGGCCCCGGCGACCCTCTTGCTGCCTTTATTGCGGCATTTTTTGCGATTCAGGCTGGCAGCCTTATCAGCGGCAAAACAAAGCTGGATATCCTTCTTACTCCCGCGCTTTCAATTCTCGTCGGCAGTGCTGCGGGAATCTTCATCGGCCCTCCCGCCTCAAAGGTTACGACCTATATCGGTGAAATCATTGTTTGGGGCATGGAGCGTCAGCCTGTGCTTATGGGTATTGTTGTTTCTGTTGTAATGGGTATTTGTCTTACTCTTCCCATCAGCTCGGCGGCAATCGGCATTATCCTTGGCCTTTCGGGTATAGCGGGCGGCGCGGCAGTTGTTGGCTGCAGTGCTCAGATGGTCGGCTTTGCGGTTGCAAGCTACCGTGAAAACAAGCTGGGTGGCCTGCTTGCTCAGGGTGTGGGTACATCAATGCTGCAGATGCCCAATATCGTGAAGCATCCGCAGATATGGATTCCGCCAATAATCACAAGCGCAATTCTCGGCCCCATCTCTTCTGCGGTGCTTAAGATGGAATGCTATGCATCGGGCGCAGGAATGGGCACCTCGGGTCTCGTCGGTCAGTTTATGACATATTCCGCAATGGTTGATTCGGGCGTCAGCCCCGCGGTGGCGGTTATTGAGATTATCGTTATGCATTTTGTTGCCCCTGCGCTGATAACTCTCGCAATTTCAGAGTTTATGCGCAAAAAGAAGTGGATCAGCTTCGGTGATATGAAGCTCGACAATAATTAAGCAATTTTAATCTGGAGGTTAAATTTATGGCAAAGAAATTTACGGCAATTATCCTTACACTCGCTGTTCTGTTCTCCGCTTTTGCAATTCCCGCATCAGCAGCAACAGAGGTTACTTCGGATGTTGAGCGCGGCTTCTACCGCTTTGTAGACAAGCTGCTGGACACAGTTGTAACAGGCATTTCCTACATGATTGTTGAGCCCCGCGGCTGGGCAACAATGGACACCTATGAGTCCGAGAACTTCTATGAGGGCAACGAGTTTATTGATGAGCCTGCAGAAGATGCAAAGTGGACTCTCGGCTATGCAAATGCATCAATCCTTACGGGCAAAGAGCTTGAAGAGGAGCATTATGTAGGCGGCAGCCTTTCTGTTACAAAGAAGCTTGCTGACGAAAAAAGAGATGATCAGAAGGTAAGAACAATCGCAATTTCAGACGGCAGAGGAATTACAATTTTCTCATCAATCGATACTTTTGGCCTTGCAAACAACGAGGTAAGAGTAATCAGAGAAAAATTCCAGGCTTATGCAGATGAAAACGGTCTTAACATCACAAGCATCAATATTTCTGCCCTTCATCAGCATAGCTGTGTTGATACCTTTGGCCTTAACGGCGATATTATCGGAGCACTTTTCACTTCATCATTCAAGAATCTTTTCGGCATGGAGCTTTCAAGCGGTAAGAATAAGAATTATATGGAAAACCTTTACAAGGTAACCGTACAGTCAATGGTTGATGCCGTTAAGAACATGGAAGAAGGCAGCCTTTATTACGGAAGTGTTGACATCAGCGAATATATCAGAGATAAGCGCGATCCTCAGGTGTTTGACGGCAACCTTAACAGAATCCGTTTCGTTCCTGCCAAAGAAGGCGCAACCGAAACATGGCTCGTTAACCTTCCCATCCACTGCGTTGGTAACGGTGCTGCAGGCACAATGCTTACAGGTGACTATCCTTACTACATTGAGAAATACCTCAACAAATATGAAAATGCAAACTTCATTCAGATTCTCGGCGCAGAGCTTGCAATTTCATCAAAGTATCCCGATGTTCTTGAACTTGACCCCGAAATCATGAGTGAATATAACGACGAAGGCTATGCACGTACAGCGGCTTACGGCGAGCTCCTTGCAAAGTGCGCTGCTTCAATCACAAATGATGAGCCTATTGCTCCCATTCTTAACATCAAGCATACAGAGCTTTTCGTTCCCGTTGAAAACAGCATTTTCAAGCTTGCTGCAAGAGGCGGACTTCTCACCAATACCGTTGTTAAGGACGGACTTGATTACTATGCAGCAACAGAGCTCGGCTATGCCGAATTCGGCACAAACCTCGCAATTGCAATCATCCCCGGTGAGCTTGCTCCTGAAATTGCATACGGCGGCGCAATAACTGCCGAGGATTCATGGGACGGCACAGAATGGAATTACACTGCATTTGCAGATGCAACAGATAAAAAACTCCTTGTTTTCGGCGTAACAAACGATCAGATTGGCTATATGATGACCGATAACGACTGGCGTTCATACCTTACCGAAAATGAAGAAATCGTTTCAACCGGCCCCAAGGCAGGCGCAATTATTGCGGACGAATATCTTACTCTTTTCAACGAACTCAACTGATAAAAAGGGGCTGTGCAAAGCAGCCCCTTAATGTGCTTTTAATAATGCCGTATGACATAATAAGTATACAGACAAAAAGGCGGTGATTTCTTGGGCAAAAAATCAACAATTAAATATGCTTTCAAAGAAACCGACTTTATTCTGTTTCTTCTGTGTGTGGCCACAACGGCTTTCGGCGCGCTGATGGTTTCAAGCGCAACAAGAAACGATGCCATTGAGGCGGGGGATATAATAAGCCGCGAATGCCTGGTTATGATTCTTGCTGCGGCGGTAGGAATAATTATCGGCGTTTTCATTTCGTTCCTTGATTACGATGCGATTGTCGGTCTTGCTCCGTTTATAGGCGGCTTCTGTGTTCTTTTGCTTCTTTCGCTGTTTATTTTCGGTGAGGGAACTGAGGACAGACCCGAGGCGATCTGCTGGATTCCCATTATCAAAACCGATAGCTTCAGCGTCAAATTTCAGCCGTCGGAGCTTGTCAAAATCGGATTTATGATAACATTTACGGCTCATATTGAAGCGGTCAAGGATAACATCAACAGCCTTAAAAATGTTATTCTGCTTGCGGTGCATGCCCTTATCCCAATAGGCATTATTATTCTTACGGATGACTTGGGCTCGGCGATTGTTTTTGCTCTTATGTTTGTGGGCATGATGTATGTTGCAGGTGTCAAAATGCGTTATTTTGCTGTTGCATTCGGTGCGATAATAGCCTTTGTTCCTTTGCTCTGGTCTCAGTTCCTTGCATCGTTCCATAAAAGGCGAATTCTTGCTATTTATTACCCCTCTGCGCTCAGCGAGGATGTTTACAGGGATGTTGTTTATCAGCAGCAGAGAGGGCTTAATGCAATCGGCTCTGGCAGGTTCTGGGGTGACGGCCTTTTCAAAGGAACTTACACTCAGTCTGCGGCGGGCGTTCCCGTTAATGAGAGCGATATGATTTTTACCGTTGTGGGCGAAGAGCTTGGTTTTATCGGCTGCATTGCATTGCTTATCGTTCTTGCTCTTATTGTTGCAAGAATCGTTAAAGTCGGCAAGATGTCGCGCAACCTTACGGGCAGCATGCTCTGCTTCGGTGCCGCATTTATGATTGGCGCCCAGACTATTATCAACATCGGCATGTGTCTTATGCTTTTGCCGAGCATCGGTATTACTCTGCCGTTTATGAGCGCAGGCGGCTCTTCAAACCTTTGCATTTATTTTGCAATCGGAATCGTTATGAGCGTTTACCGGTTCAACTGTAACCGTAATCCGGTAAATTTCAGGCTGACGAGAGTCAGCACTCCGTTTGCGGAAACTTAATAAAGATATCAGGAGGCATTGCTTTTGCATTTGCCTCCTTTTTTCAATATATTGGCTTATTTTTCTTGACAAATCACCAAATATAGTATAAAATTATCTCAATTATGATTACTTGGTGAAATGGAATTTTATCAAATACAGAATGGAGTGGATTTTAAAAGTGAGTGAGAACATGGTTCAGCATGTTACCGCTGCATGCAACGGCGACATAGATGCAATTGCAAAGCTCTACACTAAAACTTTAAAAGCGTCCTATTTCCTTGCAGAAATCCTTTCGGATAACAGCCGTGAAGCCGTTGAAATAACAAAAAAGGCTTATGCAAGAGCTTTCTGCAACATTGACAAGCTTAAAAAGCCTGAAGCATTTGAAATCTGGATGAAGCAGAATGTTGCAGCTATCTATAAAGAGAGCAAAAAGTTTGTTTTCTCCGATGCTGATGCAGGCGCAGTTGAAAATTCATCGGAATTCCTTCCCGAAAGCGTGCTCGAAGATGAAGAAATGAGCGCAAAAATCCTTGAAGCGATTTCTGCTCTCAGACCTGAGCTTAAAACTGCTCTTATTCTTCATTACAATAACGGCATGCCCGTGCAGATTCTTGCAAAGTTTCTCGGTGTTTCCGAGAGCACTGCAAATGCGCTGCTCGGTAAAGCAAGGGCAAGCGTTCTTGAAACTGCGGGAATTGCCGCGGATTCAACCTCAGCCGCAGGTGCTCTGCCTGTCATTACAAGGCTTTTCCAGCGCATGGCATCCGAGGTTTCAATTGAAAACACCGATGTAAGAGATATTTTTATTTTCGTTACTGATGAATATAAGGCAGCGAAGCCTGCTCAGCCCGTTGAGCTGGAAGAAGCTACCGCAGCAGAGGAAGCTGACGTTGAGGCTGAAGAAAATCAGGACGATGCTCCCGAGCAGGAGGGCAAGGAGCCTGAACCCGAAGCCCCCGCAGAGGATGCTGAGGATGAGCAGCCCGAAGAAAAGCCTGCACCTGATAATATTGTTATGTTCACTCAGAGAATCAACCGCCTTTTTGACGAGGACAAGCCCGAAACCGAAACAGAGAATGTTTCTTCAGGCGCAAGCGAGAGTGAATTGCAGGGTGAAGCAGATGAAGCATCTGTCCCTGAGCTTAACATTCCCGAAAGCGCTGAAGAAAGCGGCGTAACCGATGAGGCAATCGGTAATTTTGGCGGAATTTCAATTGATGATGAGCCTGAGCAGAACAAGCCTGAAAAAGAAAAGAAGCCCCTCAAAAAGCCTTTGGTTCTCACGAAGCTCAATCCCAAAATAATCATTATTGCCGTTGCAGCCGTTGTTGTGCTTATTCTGGCAATATTCGGCATTTCAAAGCTGGCAGGCGGCAGTGATAAGCCTGAAGAAAGCGCATATTCATGGTCGGCAGGCGGCTTTGCGGAGTGCATCGAGCTTGGCTATCTTGATGAAAATGCAGCCTATTTCAAATCTGCAACAACAGGCAAATACGGCCTTATTGACTATCAGGGTAATGTTATTCTTCAGCCTAACTACGACGGCTTCAAGCGTTGCGGCAGTGGCAGAGAATATACGGACAGAGACAGTTATCACACCCTTGTTGTTATCGGCAATGAGGAATTTGAAATCAGCGCTACAAACGGCGTTGTTACCATTTCCGAAAATGCTCATCTCTATCATTCCGTGCCCACAGAAACTCTTGAGGGCGTTTCGTATGACGAGCGTGACCGCTATTTTGAAGGCTATGCAGCCGCAAGAAAGAACGATAAGTGGGGCTATGTAAGCGAAGAAAAGGATAAGAAGGTTATTCCCTATGAGTATGAGGCGGTTAATGACCTTACTCCCGGTGAAACCTCATCCTGCGATTATTGCCGTCCCGTAACCGGCGGACTTATCGCTGTTAAAAAAGACGGAAAAATGGGTATAATAAACCTTGATAACGATGTTATTGTTCCCTTTGAATACAGCAACATCATGCCCGGCAGCAATGGCGTGTTCATTGCATGCAAGGACAGCGTATGGGGCGTAATTCTTGTTGGCGATGCACAGACAACCTTCAAGGGCGTCAGCCTTGTTGTTGAAACGCTTCCTCCCGAGGTGACCGAAACTCCCGAGGAAGAAACCCTCGGCAAATACAAGGTTGTTTCCGAGGACGGCGCAAATGTAAGAGAGGGTGTAGGCTCTGACTACGATCTTCTCGGAGAGCTTGATTACGGCGACACCGTTGTCGGTTATGCAACCAAGAAGGCCGATAACGGCAACAAGTGGCTTCAGATCAAATATAACGGCGAATACGGCTGGGTAGCCATGAATATGCTTGAGCCTGCCGAATAAAACCAACGGTTACCTTTGCGGCAGTTGCTTGACAATTGCCGTAAAGGTGATATAATACCTTTAGTTTAATATTATGGCTTTGACGGAGAATAATCCTTCGCTTGCTTTACAGAGAAACGGCTGAGCTGCTGAAACAGCCGTTAAGCACTAAAGCGCAGGAGTGCCGCTCCCGAGCTCTGCCGTGATGAACGGCGGCGTTGCCTTGCGTTATAAAGGAATGAGTGGTGCAGTCAGCACAATTTGGGTGGTACCGCGGCGAAAGCCGTCCCATATCCGAGTTGTAATACTGCACCTTTTTTTATCTTAAAATTTGAAAAAACAGGGTGGAAAATGCCCCTCAGGAGGAATTTATTATTATGAAATGGATGGGTCTTAACGAAATAAGAGAAAAATATCTTGCATTTTTTGAGTCAAAGGATCACCTCAGAATGCCCAGCTTTTCGCTGGTGCCTCAGGGTGATAAGAGCCTTCTGCTCATCAATGCAGGTATGGCTCCTCTCAAAAAGTATTTTACAGGCGAGCTTACTCCTCCCAGAAACAGAGTAACCACCTGCCAGAAGTGTATCCGCACACCCGATATTGAAAGTGTTGGTATCACTGCGCGCCACGGCACTTATTTTGAAATGCTGGGCAACTTCTCTTTCGGCGATTATTTCAAGCACGAAGCAACCCGTTGGGCATGGGAATTCTGCACAGAGGTTATGGAAATGCCCAAGGACAGAATTTATATCAGCGTTTATCTTGAGGATGATGAAGCGTTTGATATCTGGACAAAGGAAATCGGTATTCCCGAGGACCATATGGTCAGATTCGGCAAGGCCGATAACTTCTGGGAGCATGGCGCAGGTCCCTGTGGCCCTTGCTCAGAGCTTTATTTTGACAGAGGCGAAAAATACGGCTGCGGCTCACCTGACTGCAAGGTAGGCTGCGAATGCGACAGATATATTGAATTCTGGAACCTTGTTTTCACTCAGTTTGAAAACGACGGTAACGGTAACTACGAAAAGCTCAAAAGCTGCAATATTGACACCGGTATGGGTCTTGAGCGT
Source organism: Acutalibacteraceae bacterium (assembly GCA_045604685.1). Taxonomy (GTDB): domain Bacteria; phylum Bacillota; class Clostridia; order Oscillospirales; family Acutalibacteraceae; genus CAG-177. The sequence continues at coordinate 259,705 of JAZUON010000011.1, read as the reverse complement.
CTTGCATGCATTATGCAGGATGTTGACAACATTTTTGAGGTTGATACCGTTCAGAATATCATGAAGCATGTTGTTGAAATTTCAGGCATAAAATATCACGAAAACGAGAAAAACGATATTTCGCTCCGCGTTATTACTGACCATATCAGAAGCACAACCTTCATGATCGGTGACGGCGTTATGCCTTCAAATGAGGGCAGAGGATATGTTCTCCGCCGCCTTCTCAGAAGGGCTGCTCGCCACGGAAGGCTTCTCGGCATTCAGGGAACATTCCTTTCAGATGTTTGTGAAACAGTTATCAGTGAAAATGCAAATGCATATCCCAACCTTGTTGAAAAGCGTGATCTTATTGTTAAGGTTATAAAAGCGGAGGAGGAGAGCTTCAATAAAACTATTGATACGGGTCTCAGCCTCCTTGAAAACATTATTGAAAACACGGACTCAAAGGTGCTCAGCGGTGCGGATGCATTCAAACTGCAGGATACCTTCGGCTTCCCCATTGACCTTACGAAGGAGCTTCTTGAAGAAAGAGGCATGAGCGTTGATATTGATGAATATAAGCGTCTTTATGCCGAAAGCAGAGCAGCCGCAAGAGCAGCCCGCAAGGATGCAGGCGCAGAGGCATGGAAGGGCGGTCAGGCATCGCTTAAGGATATCGAAGCAACCGAATTCCTCGGCTATGCTGATTTCACCTGCAATGCAACTGTCAAGGCAATAATTGCCGACGGTGAAAGAGCGGAAATTGCAAATGCAGATTCAAATATTGTTCTTGTTCTTGATAAAACAACCTTCTACGGTGAAAGCGGCGGTCAGGTTGGTGACACCGGTGTTATCAAGACTGCCAATGCAACCTTTGAAGTAACTGCAACCAATAAAACTCCCGACGGAATTATTCTTCATGTCGGTAAAATTATCGCAGGTGATTCAATCTCTGTCGGAGAAGAAGTTTTTGCTGAAATCTGTGTTTCCAAAAGAGAAAACACAATGAGAAACCATACTGCAGCTCACCTTCTTCAGGCTGCGCTCCGCGATGCGCTCGGCTCCCATGTCGAGCAGGCAGGTCAGCTTGTCAATGAGTCAGCAATGAGGTTTGACTTCACTCATTTCTCTGCACTTACCGCAGAAGAACTTGCAGTCGTTGAAGGCAAGGTTAATGAAATAATTCTTTCCGCTATGCCCGTAACAAGCACCGAAATGCCCATTGAAGAGGCTAAAAAGCAGGGTGCAATGGCTCTTTTCGGTGAGAAATACGGCGATGTTGTCCGCGTTGTTAAAGCAGGCGATTTCTCAACAGAGCTTTGCGGCGGTACTCATGTTGACAATACGGGTAAGCTGGGTCTTTTCAAGATTGTTTCCGAGTCCTCCGTTGCTGCAGGCGTTCGCAGAATTGAAGCAGTTACCGGCTATGGTGTGCTTGACTATATTTCAAAAAACAATTCTCTTATTTATAATACTGCTGCCGCAATGAAGCTGGCAAATGTAAGTGAACTTGATAAAAAGGCAAATTCCCTTATGGCTGATATCAAGGCAAAAGAAAAGGAAATTGAGCAGCTCCGCGCAGAGCTTTCTCAGCTTAAAACAGGCGACCTTATGAGCAATGCTGTTGATGTTAACGGTGTAAGTCTGGTTGTTACTACAGTTGAGGGTGTTAATCCCGGTGACCTTCGTTCCATGTGCGATAAGGTTAAGGAAAATGACAATGCGGTTGCGGTTATCTGCGGCGTAAACGGCGCAAGTGCAAACTTTGCCTGCGCATGCGGCAAGGATGCCGTTGCAAAGGGTGCCCATGCAGGCAATATTGTTAAGGCGGTTTCCAAGCTGGCAGGCGGTTCAGGCGGCGGCAGACCCGACAGCGCAATGGCAGGCACAAAGGATGTTTCAAACATCAAAGCTGCTATGGATGCGGTTGTCGGAATTGTTGAAGAAATGATAAAATAATTCAAGGAAGTGTTAAATATGGATTGCATTTTCTGCAAAATAATCAATGGTGAAATTCCCTCGGCAAAGGTTTATGAGGATGATAAGGTTATTGCATTTAACGATATTGAGCCTCAGGCACCCGTGCATATTCTTATAATTCCCAAGGAGCATATCAGGTCTGCTGCTGAAATAGATGAATCCAACAGCGGCCTTGTTGCCCATGTTTTTGAGGTTGCTGCAAAGATTGCAAAGGAAAAGAATCTTGACGGCTTCAGAATTGTCAACAACTGCGGCGACAGTGCAGGTCAGACGGTTAAGCACATTCATTTTCACCTTATGAGCGGCCGTGATTTCGGCTGGCCTGCAGGTTAATGGGAGGGATACGCCGTGTCAGAATATTACAGAGTTGATATTGCGGGTGTTGAGCGTGATCTTCTCAGATGCCCCATAAGCGATAAGCTGGATATTGCCGCATTTATCCTTTTCGGCGATGTTGAAATAACCGTTCATTCAGCAAAAAAGCTCCTTGAAAGGCTTCCTGAGTTTGATTATATCGTAACTCCCGAGGCGAAGAGCATTCCTCTTGCCTATGAAATGGCAAGGCAAAGCGGCAAAAAGTATTTTGTTGCCCGTAAAAAGGCAAAACTCTATATGAAAGACCCCGTAACCGTCAGTGTCCGTTCAATCACAACCGCATCGGAGCAGACACTTATTCTTGACGGTGTTGAGGGTGAGCAGATAAGGGGCAAGCGGGTTGTTATTCTTGACGATGTTATCAGCACGGGAGAGTCTCTCAAGGCTGTTGAAGAGCTTTGTGCTGAATTTGATGCGGATATTGTTGCAAAGGCTGCAGTTCTTGCAGAGGGTGATGCTGCAGAAAGAACGGATATCGTTTTTCTCGGAGTAATCCCTCTTATCGAAAAGTAAGAAAAAGGTGCCGCAGTGTCAAGACCTTACACGGTTATTGGGTTCACACTGTTTTTTGTAACAGCATTACTTTTCAGATTTGAAATCGGAGTAACGGTAACTGCCCTTGCGGTGTTTACCGTTGCTCTGGTTGTGTGTTTATTTATCAGAAATGTCAGGAAAAACGGCCTTTTGCCAACCGTATTTGCATCTGGAGCAGTTGCTTGCATTCTTTTGATTTGCGAAACAATGTTTATTTATAACCCTGCCCTTGAATTTGACGGAAAAAACAACTGCGAAATCAAGGCGGAGCTTATTGGCTTGCCTGAGATAAGATACGGTAATTATTACTGCACCGCAAAGGCTTTTTCGGTTAACGGAGAGGAAGCGGATGTTAAAATCCGCCTTGTTTTTTCATCTCCTCCGGAGGCTGAGCCTTATGATATCATAGAAGGAAAATTCAATATTTTTGCTCTCGGTGCATCCGATGAGGAGTTGCAGCAGTCATACAAAGCTCAGGGGATTTTTCTCGGTGCATATCCGTCTGATGAAAGCTACCTGATAACGGAGATTGCCGAATCGGAAAAGCCCTTTGCAAAAAAGATTATTGACCTGAGAGAAGAAATAAAACATGCCGTTTACAGAATAATGCCCGATGAAAAGGGTGCTCTTGCCGTTGCGCTTATTATAGGCGATAAGAGCGCTTTGCCTGAAGAAATATATTCAGATTTCAGAGCAGTGGGAATATCCCATATAATTTGTGTTTCGGGATTTCATCTCTCGCTATGGTCTATGCTCATTCTGAAAATTCTCAAAAAGACGCGCATTAATTTCAGGGCTGCAAATCTGCTTGCGGGTGTTGCGGTTGTTGTGTTTATGCTTGTTGCAGGACTGACCTATTCGGTTGTCCGTGCAGGCATTATGATGCTTGTCTGTCTGCTTGGGAATATATTAATGCGTCAAAGGGATTCCCTGAATTCTTTGGGATTTGCCTTGGCTGTTCTTGCTTTAATCAGACCCTATTCAATGGGCTCGGTTTCGCTTCAGCTTTCTGCGCTTGCAACAGCGGGAATAATACTTTATTCTATGATTGTTGAGCCTGAAATCAACGGAATTATTGATAAAATCAGCAGCAAAAAGTTTGCGGAAAACCTGAAAAGGCTTGTTTCCGTGTTTATGATAACGGTGTCTGCAACAGCCTTTACTCTGCCCGTTTCGTTTAGCCTTGGCAGCAGCTTTAATTTCCTTGTTTTTGCAGCAAATCTTGTTGCAGTGCCTGTTGCGGGCTGGTGTATGATTTCAAGCGCAGCAGCGGCGGCGTTTGGTGCCGCATTGCCCATGCTGTTTAATTTGCCTGCTGTTGCGGCAAAAGTGCTATGCAGGCTGTTAATCGGTTTTACCGATTGGATGGCAGGTTTTGATTTTCTGACCTTTACCGTCAGTCGGGACAAAACGATGTATATTCTCTGTGGAATATTTTTGCTGTGCATTGCCGCGGTTTTTATTTCCGTGTTCGGAAAACTGGTATATACTGCTGCGGCTGCAGTGTGTGCTGTCATGTTTACAGTTTGCATTGTTACGTTTTCCACTTCCGAGGCAAAAGAAACAAAGATAACCGTTGTTGACTGTGGAAACGGAATGTCTGTTGTTGTCAGCAGCGGCGGTGAAAATGTTCTGATAGGCGGAGGCGGCACCGATTTTCTCGGCGCCTCAAAAATAAACAATGTTCTTGAAGGGGCAGGGGGAGGGCTTGATTCGGTTTTTGTTCCCCTTGATGAAGAAAAATCATCTGCATATATTGTTGATGTTTTTGCCACTTACAGACCTTCGGAGATTTATTCTTGTGCTCTGCCCGAGGGGGCAGAATTGCTTGTTTCAAAAAGCTGTAAGCATAGCTTAACAGAAACATATTATACCGAAAATATTTTTGTGAAATCATTTAATATCGAAAATAATTATTGTGTTTATATAAAAACACAGGATATTTCTGCGGTCGTTTGCTTTGACCCTTCTTTTGATTACGGCTTGCTACCCGAGATGATTCGCGATGCCGATGTCGTGATTTCAAGAGGCAATTTTCCTGCTCAGACCTTGCAGTATACCGATTCGGTTTATGTCCTCAGCGCGGAGGAAGCAAGAGCCGGATATGCGAGCGTGGTTTACGGCGACATGGGCAAACGATTTGTTGCAACGGGCGGCGCAGGCAGTGTTGTTTTGCGGGCTGAAAACGGTGCGGTGAGTGCAGAGAGGGAGTAATTCTTCTCGGAAAGGATCAGATATGCCGGGTTTAAATGAATCTGCTTTAAAGGAAAAACTCAGGGATAATCCCGTGGGTGTTTATCTCATTTACGGCGAGGAAGCGTATTTAAAAAAGACATATGTTGATAAAATAGTCTCCAAAACTGTTGACCCTGCTTTTGAGGACTTTAATTTTCATGCCTTTGACGGCAAGGAGTGTACACTTTCCGAGGTGTATGAAAGCGCCGAAGCGGTGCCCATGATGGCGGAAACAAAATGCGTTCTTGTCAAGGACTTTCCTTTTGAAAATCTTGACGATAACGGATTTGAGCAGCTTGAAAGGGTTGTTTCGGAAAATCCCGATGACTGCGCTTTGGTTTTTTCGGTTATTTCTACAGAGCCCAAGGGTGCAAAGTGGACTAAGACCGTTAAGCTGTTTGAAAAATACGGCTTTGCCGTAAAGCTGGATAAAAAAACTTCTCTTGAGCTTGCAAAACTGCTTGAAGGCGGCGCTAAAAGGAGAGGCAAGCCTTTTGCAAAGGGCGTTGCATCATATCTTATCACTTGTGTCGGCAGCGATCTTAACACATTGCTCAATGAAACGGAAAAGGTCTGCGCCTATGCACAGGGCGATGAAATTCAGAAAAATGATGTTGATGCAGTGTGCATAAAAAGCCTTGATGCAAAGGTTTTTGACATGATAAAAGACCTTACCGCAGGCAGATTTGACAGTGCTTTCAAAAAGCTCTCGGTGCTTTTTGAGCAGCGTGAGGATGAATTTCAGATTCTCGGTGCGCTTATTGCGCAGTATTCCGATATTTACCGCGCAAAGGCTGCTGTTAAATCGGGCAACCGTGCGGAGATGATTGCAAAGCATTATAACTATGCGGGCAAGGAATTCAGGCTCACAAATGCTGCAAGAAGTGCCTCCTCGCTCTCTTTTGATGATATAGGGGAGTGCATTGAAATTCTGCTTTGGGCAGACAATACATTGAAGAGCTCTGCAATGAGCAAGCGTCTTGTTCTTGAGCAGGCGGTTGTTAAGCTGGCAAGGGTGGGAAGGTAACCGATGATTAAAATCAAGCAGGCGGTTATTGTTGAAGGAAAGTACGATAAAATCAAGCTCTCCACAATAATTGATGCGCCCATAATTCAAACCGACGGTTTCGGTATTTTTAAGGATAAGGAGTTGCAGCTTCTTATCAGGAAACTTGCGGAGAAAAGAGGCATTCTTGTGCTTACGGACAGTGATTCCGCAGGCTTTAAAATCCGTTCGTTTATCGGTTCAACGGTTGACCCCAAAAACATAATTCATGCATATATTCCTGATATTTTCGGCAAAGAAAGCCGTAAAAACGAGCCTTCAAAAGAAGGCAAAATCGGCGTTGAAGGTGTGTCTGAGGAAATAATTCTGCAAGCGCTTTCAAATGCAGGCGTGCTTTGCGAAACTGCGCCTGAACCCGAACGCCCCATCACAAAGCTGGATTTATATGAGCTCGGGTTTACTGGCGGCACGGACAGCTCAAGAAAACGAGCAGCTCTGCTTAAATATTATTCTTTCCCCGAGCGTCTTTCAGCAAATTCACTGATTAAGGTGCTTAATTGCATAACAACCTATGAGCGATTTCTTGAAGATGTAAAAGAAATTGAAAAGGAGATGGCTGAATGCTGAGAATAGGTCACGGATATGATGTCCATAAGCTGGTTGAAAACAGAAAGCTGATTATCGGCGGCGTTGAAATTCCTTATGAAAAGGGTCTGCTCGGTCATTCCGATGCAGATGTGCTTCTCCATGCAATTGCCGATTCGCTTATGGGTGCGGCAGCCCTGGGCGATATCGGATGCATTTTTCCCGATAATGACCCGAAATTCAAGGATGCGGACAGCCTTATGCTTCTTGCAGAGGTTGCTTCTCTGCTGAAAAGCAAGGGATATTCCGTTGTTAATATTGATGCAACACTCATCGCGCAAAGGCCTAAAATGCGCCCTTATATTGATGAGATGCGACATAACATTGCTACTGCCTGCAGAATTGATGCTGATTATGTCAGCGTTAAGGCAACAACCGAGGAAGGGCTCGGTTTTACGGGCAACGGCGAGGGTATATCGGCTCATTCCGTTTGCCTGATTGAAAAAGAAAGTTAATTTTTTGTAAAAAATACAAATATCATTTGCAACCTGCAGCTTATTATGATATGATTAATTCATATGTATGAAGGGTTGGTCGAGGTATGTCCTTTTTTGAAAATTTTGCAGATTTTTTCTCCAAAATTCCGTCAATTAACTTCAGGGTTACGGATATTCTGGACATCTGCTTTGTTGCTTTTATAATATACAATGGCATAAAACTTATCCGCGAAACAAGAGCATTTCAGCTTGTTAAAGGTCTGCTTTTGCTTGGCGCGATTTATTTTGTTATCAACGCTCTCAATATGGAAGCAAGCTCCTATATTTTTGAGTTCTTGTTCAAAAATATTTTCATAATTCTTGTTATTATTTTCCAGCAGGAAATAAGGCATGTGTTTGAAAAGGTGGGCACAAGCAAGTTTTCCAGCCTGAGCAATCTTTTTTGGGGCAGCAGCTCGGAAAAGTATAAAACCGTTAATGAAGCCATAATTGAAATCTGCAAGGCCGTTCAGCGAATGAGTGACAGCAGAACGGGCTGCCTTATTGTTATGGAAAAAGAGCTTCTTCTCGGCGATGTGATTGAAACGGGAAAGGATATTGATGCAAAGGTAACCCATGAGCTTATCGGCAACATTTTCTTCCCCAATTCTCCGCTCCATGACGGTGCCGCAATTATCCGTGAAGGCAGGCTTTGCAGCGCAGGCTGTGTTCTTCCGCTTTCAAAAAACGATGAGCTTTCAAGCGACCTCGGAACGAGGCACAGAGCGGCCCTCGGCATGAGTGAGCAAAGCGATGCAATGGTTATTGTTACATCGGAGGAAACGGGAACAATTTCTCTTGCGGTTGAAGGCGAGCTTCTCAGAGGTCTTACGGAGGCTGAACTTCGCGAGGAGCTTATTGATTACATTCTTGACAGTGCCGACTATAATGACGGTTCTTCCGAAGGCGGATTATTCACTAAACTGTTTAAGGGTAAAAAGAAATGAAGAAGAAACAAAGAATAAGCGATCTTTTCTATAATAACAGATTTTTGCTGATATTTTCGGTTATCGTTGCAGTAGTATTCTGGCTTGTGGTTGTTGTTGAGCTCGGAGTTGAGGTTGAAAACACGGTCAGGGATGTTCCAGTCAGAATTGACTATGCAAAGGTTGAGGAAAATCTCGGCCTTGAACCCTTTGGCGAAACCTCATTTACCGTTGATGTTACCGTTAAGGGCAAAAAATATATTGTTGAATCCGCCGATATGCTTGATGACCTTCTTGTTAACGCCAACACAAGCTATGTTAACTCTGCGGGCAAGTCGACCCTCAAGCTGGAAATAAGCTCAAAGGATTCCAGCCCTGCATATGAAATAGTCAGGTATTCAGCAGATGAAATCACGGTTTATTTTGATTATCCCGGTGAAAGAGAGTTTGTTGTTACGCCTGAATTTGAATTTGAAGGTGAAGCGGCAGAGGGCTATCATATCGGTGACTATATTTTCCCCGAGTCTGATACCGTTCGCATAACGGGACCCGAAACTGAAATAAACAAAATCAGCAAGGTTGTTGCAAGGGCAAGCGTCAGCGGCGGGATTAAGCAGAATGAAACCGTTGATGCAGAGCTTGTTGCGCTCACTGAATCGGATGAAACGGTTCGTAATATCACCTTCAGCAGAAAATCGGGAAAAATACGCATAACCCTGCCTGTTTATAAAATTGCCGAGCTTCCTCTTACCTGCGGATTTGTAAACAAGCCTTCTGATTATGTTGATAATCCTCCTTTTACTGTTTCAATTATGCCCTCTTCGGCAGTGCTCGGTGTGCCTGAAAAAAAGCTGGAGGGATTAACCGAGTTTGAAATTGCAACCATTGATTTTTCACAGATTAAAGAGGGTGTCAACACGTTTACCGTCAAATCCTCCGAGGTTGTGGGCGGTGTTGTTGTGGACGGCGCAGAGGAGTTCAAAATAACCGTTAATGTTCACGGAATGACTTCGGCAAAGGTGGATGCACCTGCCGTTATCAGCTTTGTAAATGAGCCTTCGGGTGCAAAAGCCGAGCTTGTCAAGCTGGATTTTTCGGAAATTACGGTTGTCGGTCCCTCAGAATCCGTTGAGTCAATGACCTCCGATAATATGACCGTAACTGCTGACCTCAGCGGAATTTCCGCCGATGCAAAGGGCAACGTAACCGTTCCGGTTATGATTAAGGATGACGACTGCTGGTCGTTCGGTGAATATACCGCAACGGTTTCAATTTCCTGAAAAGAATAATGGCATTAAAGCCTGCACGGAATTAAAACTCTGTGCAGGTTTTTTATATATTTATTATATAATTATTAATAAATAGTTATTGATTTATATATAAAGTCTGTGCTATAATATAGTGAAATATAGTTTATAAGGAGGAGTGGCGGAAATGAAAAGAAGATTAATCTGTGTAGTTGTTTTTATGCTTGCTTTTTCATTTTTGCTTTCTTCATGCAAATCATCGGATTTCATAAAGCCCGTTGATTCTCTCCTTTCTCCTCCGCTTTATCATGAAGAATATAAATCTCTTGTTGATGCATTTCATAGCGAGGTCAGCAAGAATGTTGTTTTCTGCAACCCCCGCAAGGGTGATTACCGTTCTGCAATAATAATTGAGGACCTTGACGGAGATAAGCAAAATGAAGCTCTTATTTTTTACAGAGATGAGCTTGAGAATTCCGTAGCAAGGCTTCATTATTTTAAATTGGACGGCGGCAACTGGGTTTCAAAAACCGATCTCAACGGCTATGGCAATGAGGTTGAAAAGCTGATGATAAGCGATATGGACGGCGACGGTAACGGCGAATTGATTGTTATCTGGCGGGTAGCAGGCGTTTCGTCCAGCAACATCATGTCGGTTTACAGAGCATCCAACGGCAACGGCTCATATAAGGAGCTTTCAAATGAAAGCTGCTCCGTTTGCGAGCTGACCGATATCGACGGCGACTCAAAGGATGAAATTTTTTACATTAATCAGACCACCTCTTCAGGTATCGTTCAGAGGCAGGCAAGGGCCGTAAGGCTTTCGGGTAACAGCATTGTCATAATGGGCGAAGCAAAGGTTGACCCGAATATCAGTAGCTACACCTCGGTCAAAACCGAAAAGGCATCGGGTGATTCACCGATGAGGATTTATATTGATGCTCTCAAGGGTGAAAGTCAGATGATAACAGAGCTGATTTATTGGGACAGCAGCAAGGCTGAGCTTTGTGCGCCTTTCCTTGATGCGGACACAATGTCCAACATTGAAACTCTAAGGGATAATCCGATTCCCAGCACAGATATCAACAATGACGGAATCATTGATATTCCCGTTCAGGGGTATCTGCTCAGCGGTGAGGATTCCACAAACAGGATATATGTTACCGAATGGGTTGATTATTCGGGAGCTTCCCCGGTTACAGTTGCCAATTCGGTTGTTAACTTTGATGATAACTACATGATTAATTTCAGCAACGAAGAGGCTGAATCGGTTAACATCATAAACTACCGTTCGCAGAATTGCTGGGTTGTTTGCAGCGTTGATTCCGACGGCACTCAGACTGAGCTTTTTTCCGTGTTGAATGTCGCGGCGGACAGATGGGCAGATGATGAATTCAAAGCCTATTTCTCTGTTGTTGAATATGAGGACAGTGTGATTTGCGCTTACATCACGGAAAAGGGTGCAAAATCAGGCATAACAGAGGAACAGTTAAAAAGCAGGATAACCAAAATTCCTTCTTAAGGAGAATGAAAATGAAAAGAGTTCTGATAGCTGAAGACGAAGCCGCTATAAGAGAATTTATCGTAATCAACCTTCGCAGGGGCGGTTATGAGGTTGTTGAAGCGGAGGACGGCGCAAAAGCCCTTGAGCTTTATGACGCCTGCGACGGTGATTTTGATGTTGCGCTTCTTGATGTTATGATGCCCAATGTTGACGGTCTTGAGGTTTGCAGGCGGCTCAGAGAACAGAATAAAAATATCGGCATTATTATGCTCACCGCCAAAACTCAGGAAATGGATAAAATAACGGGCCTTATGACGGGGGCTGACGATTATGTGACCAAGCCTTTTTCACCAACGGAGCTTGTTGCAAGAGTTGATGCGATTTACAGACGTGTTGCAATGAATACCGTTCGCAAGCCCGAGAAGGAAGATATTATTGAGCTTGGTGAATTCAAACTCAACCTGCGCAGCAGAACACTTACCAAAAACGGCAGATTCATTGAACTCACTCAGGTTGAATTTCAGATGATGGAATATTTCTTTGCTAATCACGGGGCAGCTCTCAGCAGAACAGATATTCTCAATAAGGTCTGGGGCAGCGAATATTTCGGAGAAGAAAAAATAGTTGATGTCAACATAAGAAGGCTGAGAATGAAAATTGAGGATGAGCCTTCGGTGCCAAAGCATCTGACAACAATCTGGGGCGTGGGCTACAAATGGATAATCTGATTTAAACATACGGGCGAAAGGGGGCAGGAAGTTTGAAGTTTTTAGGTTTAACAAAGCGATGGTTTCTTACCGTTGCTTCAATCATAATTGTTATTCTTATTGTTGCTTCATCCATTCTGTTTCTTTCCCTGAGAAGTTATTACTACGGCGTTGCGGATATGGCGCTTGATGCCCACTCTGCCGATGAGGTTGCAACTCAGTTCAATCTTTATCTTGATTCATCCTCAGGAGGCTTTGAGGATGCAGGAAGAAACTATATTGACAGTTTCCCGGATAAGGACATAATGGCGGTCTGGATTATTGACAGCGGAGGCAATGTTGTTCTTTCAACCAGCGGATTTGAAATCATTGAGAAGGTTGAAATGCCCGATTTTGTGTCTGCTGTCAGCGGTGAAGGAACTTCAAAATGGATTGGCAGGCTGCCTTCGGGCGAAAAAATAATGTCATCAACCTGCGCTTATAACTATTCAAACGGCAACATCGGCGGAGCCGTAAGATTTATGGTTTCACTTGAAGCCGTTGATGCTCAGCTAGGCAGAATTGCAGCGCTTATTGCGGTTGTCTGTATTCTGATGTTTGCTCTTGTAGTTGTTTCGGGCAGTGTTTTCATTCGTTCAATTGTTAACCCTGTTAAAGATATCGGCGAAACTGCAAAAAGAATCGCGGGCGGCGACCTTGATGCAAGGATAGACCACTATCCATATAACGATGAAGTCGGAGAGCTTTGTGCAACAATCAACGATATGGCAACAAAGCTGTCGGAGTCGGACAGGCTGAAGAATGATTTTATTTCAACAATTTCTCACGAGCTGAGGACTCCGCTTACGGCCATCAAGGGCTGGGGCGAAACCCTTTTGCAGATTGATGATACCGACCCTGCAATGACAAAAAGGGGAATGACCGTTATCATTAACGAGGCTTCAAGGCTCAACGACATGGTTGAGGAGCTTCTTGACTTCTCGCGCATGAGCAGCGGCAGGATGCAGCTGAAGATTGAAAAAATTGATATTCTTGCTGAGCTTGATGAAGTTGTTTTTGCCTTCAGGGAGCGCTCTGTTAAGGAGGGCATCGAGGTTGTTTATAATGTGCCTCATCTTCCTGCACCTGCAAATGCAGATGCCTCAAGAATAAAGCAGGTGTTTATCAATATTCTTGATAATGCGCTGAAATATACGGAGCAGGGCGGCAAAATAGTTATTTATGCCGAAATGCCAAACCCTGCAACTCTTATCGTAACCGTAAGCGACACGGGCAAGGGAATCCCTCCCGAGGATTTGCCCCATGTTAAGGAGAAATTTTACAAGGCAAACACAACCGTCAGAGGCTCAGGCATAGGTCTTGCGGTTGCAGATGAAATTACGAGGCTTCACAGAGGCGAGCTTGATGTTGACAGTGTTCTCGGCGAGGGAACAACAGTCAGGGTTACGCTTCCCATTGAGCCTGTTGAGTACGACATACCCGAAAGGGAAGGAGAAATTTCGGATGAGCAAAAAGAAGAATAATTATGTTGCCGTCGGCGGTCAGGCTCTGATGGAGGGCATAATGATGAAAGGCCCTGAGGGCACGGCAATGTCGCTTCGCCTGCCTGACGGTTCAATAGAAACAACAATGAAGGATTTTGTTTCCGTCAGAAAAAAATATAAGATTCTGAACATACCTGTTATCAGGGGTGTAGTTTCCTTTGTTGAATCAATGATTTTCGGCTACAAGCTTCTTATGGAGTCTGCCGAAAAAACAACGCTTGATATGGAGGAAGAAAACGAGTCAAAGCTGGATAAATGGATTACTGAGCATTTCGGTCCTAAGATGATGGCTGTTATCGGCGGAATATCCGCTGTGCTTGGCGTCGGTCTTGCATTTCTTCTGTTTATGTGGCTTCCCAGCTTTGTTTTTGACCTTGTTAACGATAAACTTGCGGGCGGTGCATTGCTTGGCTGGCGTGCTGTTTTCGAGGGACTTATCAGAGTTGTAATTTTTGTTATTTATATGTACGCCGTTTCCAAAATGAAGGAAATTCACAGAGTTTATATGTATCACGGCGCAGAGCATAAAACAATTTTTGCTTTTGAGCACGGAAAAGAGCTTACCGTTGAAAACATAAGAGGCGAAAAGAGATGCCATCCCCGCTGTGGCACCAGCTTCATTTTTGTAACAATTCTGCTTAGCATAGTTGTTTCATCCCTTATTGCGGTTCTTTTTCCTGCGCTCACCAAAACAAGGCTTGTCTGGGTTGGCGTTAAACTGCTTGTTATGCCTCTCATCATGGGTATAGGCTTTGAGTTTATTCAGCTTGCGGGCAAATACCCCAACAAATTCACACAGCTTCTTTCAGCTCCCGGTCTCATGATGCAGAGAATCACAACAGCCGAGCCCGATGATGCGGTTATTGAGGTTGCAATCGAAGCAATGAAAGCGGCACTGACGGGCAAAGCGCCCGAAAAGGCAGAGCCTGAAGCTGATGCGGAGAGCGAAGAATGAGGATATCCGAGCTTTTTGAATGCGGATGCGGAATTCTTGAAAAAGCAAATGTTGAAAATTTCAGGAATGAAGCGCGGTGGATTTTTGAATCGGTTTTTGAATGCGGCAGAGAATATCTTATTTTTAATGCTCAAAGCGAGGCTGACACCTCAAAGGCGGAGCAATTTCTTGAAAAGATAAATCTCCGTGCGAACGGCGTGCCTGTGCAGTATGCCATCGGCTCGTGGGATTTTTACGGCGAATGTTTCAGTGTAGGCGAGGGTGTTCTGATTCCGAGGCCTGAAACGGAGCTGCTTGTTGATTTTGCGCTGGATTATCTCAGAGAAATTCAAAGCCCCGTTGTTTTTGATTTGTGTGCAGGTTCGGGGTGCATAGGCCTCAGCGTTGCGAAGATAAGACCCGATGCAACAGTTATATTGATTGAGAAATCTTTGGCTGCCCTTGAATATCTTCGTAAGAATGCCGTTGCTTTCGGATGCCCCAATGTTCGCATTGTCAGCGGCGATGTACTTTGCGGCTTTGACGCCTTTGATTTACCGCTGCCCGATTTGATTCTTTCAAACCCGCCTTATATCGAAAGCGGAGAAATTGAATCACTTCAGCCGGAGGTGCTCCATGAGCCCGTTATGGCTCTTGACGGCGGTGCGGACGGAATGATTTTTTACAATGCCATTGCCGAAAAGTGGCTGGGCAGCTGCTCTGCGGTTGCGGTTGAATGCGGTGAGGGTCAGGCGGATTTAATCAAAACACTTTTTTCATCAGTTTTTGCCGATGTTCATTCCGTAAAGGATTTCAATGGAATTGAAAGAGTTGTTGTTGGCACGGAAAGGAAATAAAAATGCTTTTAGATTTATTCAGATACGGATTTTCAATAGAGGTTATAATCAGCCTCATGGCAAGTATATTTGTTGTTTTTTGCACCTTGCCCGTTCACGAATATGCCCATGCACTTGTTGCAACAAAGCTGGGCGACCAGACTGCAAGGCTCAAAGGCAGGCTTACCCTTGCGCCTCTTGCTCATATTGATATCATGGGTGCGCTTATGATTTTTCTTGTTGGCTTCGGCTATGCAAAGCCCGTTCCCGTTAACCCGAGAAACTTCAAAAATCCCAAAGCAGGCATGGCGCTGACCGCCCTCGCGGGCCCCGTGTCCAATGTTCTGATGGCGTTGATTTTTATGATTCTTGCCAACGGAATCAACATAATTTATGTCCGCACGGGTGCGGTTTTCGCCGGCGCAGCAATAACCTTCTTTGTTGCGGCTGCAAACATCAATGCGAGCCTTGCGGTTTTCAATTTTCTTCCCATACCGCCTCTTGACGGCTCAAGGATTGCAAACCTGCTCATACCCTCAAAATATTATTTCAAAATTATGCAGTATGAGCGCTACATCATTCTCGGAATTTTTGTTCTGATTTTTCTCGGAGTGCTTGATATTCCGCTGAGCTTTTTAACAAATCTTCTGATGAAGGGCGTCAGCTTTTTGGCGCGTCTTCCGTTTTCTATGTTTTATTGATTGACCGAAAGGGGTTAATTTCTTGGAAAAAATACAGTATAAGCTCGAGGTGTTTGAGGGCCCTATGGACCTGCTCCTTCAGCTTATTGCAAAAAAGAAGGTCAGCATAAATGATGTTCCCATTATGGAAATCATTGAGCAGTATCTTGATTTTGTTCGTCAGATGCAGGAGGATAATCTTGATGTATCCAGCGAATTTCTTGAGATGGCAGCCCGACTTCTTTATATCAAAACCGTATCTTTGCTTCCCGTTCACGAAGAGGCTGAAAAGCTGGTTGAGGAGCTGAGAGGCGAGCTTACGGAATATCAGGATTGTAAGCTGGTTGCAGGCAAACTTCAGAATCAGGCAAAGGGCTTTGAGTTTTATTCAAGACCGCCTGAGGAAATCGAAGTTGATATGACTTACACAAGGATTCATGAGCCTGTTGAGATTTTTAAGGCTTATATTGCGGCTGTCGGCAAGGGTAAGCGCAGGCTGCCTCCGCCCATTGAAGCATTCAGGGGAATCGTTGCTCATAAGATTGTTTCCGTTGCTTCAAGAATCAGCTTTATTATCGATAAATTCAAACAAAAGAAAAATCACAGATTCCTTTCGTTCTTTGAGGAATCAGAATCCCGCTCGGAGATGGTTGCAACCTTTCTTGCGCTGCTTGCAATGGCAAAGGCCAAGCGCATTCAGATTGACGGTCAGGGTGAGGATGTGAGCATAACACTGCTTGAGGGCGGAGAGGAGAAGATTGAAATTGACGAATGAACAGATACGCGCGGCCTGCGAAGCGATACTCTTTGCCTCAGGCGAGCCGGTTGAGGTTTCCCGGATTGCTCAGGCTCTTGAGCTTGAGCCCGATGTTGTTTCGGGAGCTCTTTGGGAGCTTTCAAGAAGCCTTGACGAAAGGGGCAGCGGAATCTGCCTTCTCAGGCTGGGCAGCAAATATCAGCTTTGTTCCCGCGTTGAATATGCGCAGCAGGTCAGGAATGTTCTTGACATTAAGAAAAACGCTCCGCTTTCGCCTGCGGCGTTTGAGGTGCTTGCGGTTGTTGCTTATAATCAGCCCGTAACAAAGGCATACATAGAGCAAATCAGAGGAGTTGACTGCTCCGGTGTTGTTGCAACTCTTTGCCAGAAGGGCTTGCTTGAAGAAAAGGGCAGGCTTGACCTTCCCGGCAGACCTCTCCTTTACGGCACAACTCCCGATTTCTTAAGATGCTTCTGCTTATCATCTCTTTCGGATTTGCCCGAGCTTCCCGAAAAGACGGATGCGGATATGGAAACTGACGATGAAATTGATAATGAGCAGGGCGAACAGATAAGAGATTTCTTCCAGACTGATGAAGAAGAATAAGGAGGCGATAATTTGACGGCGCTTTGTGTTATTCTCGGAATTATAGCTTTCTTTGTTGTTCTGCTTTCAGTTAAGGTTGCGGTTACCGTTCACTATGAAGGCGATGTTGCGGTGTCCGTTAAATGGCTTTTCCTTAAGTTCAATATTCTCCCAAAACATGAAAAAGAAGAAAAACCCAAAAAGGAGAAAAAGAAAAAGGAAGAAAAGCCCAAGGAAGAGAGCGAGGTTATTCCCGAGCCAAAGAAAAAGAAGAAGGATAATATGTTTGTCCGTTTTTACCGTAACAGAGGCGTTGAAGGTGTTGTTCAGCTTCTCAAAGATACCGCAAATGCGGTTGGCGGAATGTTCAGACGAATCGGCAGAGCCTTCTTTTTTGAAGAGCTTATTATTTCGCTGACAGTCGGTGCAGGCGATTCTGCGGAAACTGCAATCAAATATGGCAAAATCTGCTCGGCTGCATTCCCTGCTATGGGGCTGATTGTCAGCTCCATGCGAGTTAAAAAATATAACATAGAAATCAACCCCGATTTCATAAACGGAAAAAATGAGGCAAGGCTTCACACTCAGATTTCAGTCAGACCAATAAAGCTGATTAATGCAGTCATAATTGTTGCATTTGAGCTCTTGTTTAAGGTTGTATTAAAGCTGCTTAAGCACAGTAAAGCCCCCAAGGCTGATGTGGAAAAGCAGGTTAATAAATAATTATACTTTTTGAAAGGTGGAAAACAAAATGAAAGAACAGTCAGCATCAGGTATTCTCGGAACATCAATTGAAAAGATTAAGGATCTCGTTGATGTAAGCACAATTATAGGTGATCCCATCAAAATCAGCGAAACACTTCAGATTATCCCTGTTTCAAAGGTAACATACGGCTTTGCTTCAGGCGGAACCGATTTCCCTTCAAAGAATAATCAGGAGCTTTTCGGCGGAGGCGGCGGAGCAGGCATAACAATTTCTCCCGTTGCATTCCTTGTTGTAAATAACGGCAGTGTTTCCGTTAAGTACATCAACGCTGCAGAAGGTTCGGTTGAAAGGGTTATCGGTATGGTGCCCGATATCGTTGATAAGGCAACTGATGTTATCAGCCAGCTTAAAAATAAGGATAATACCGTTGATACTGCAATCAACGATTATATGGCTTCATCGGAGCCCAATGCATAATTATTAAAAATCATTCATCCGCATATATTTCTATATATGAAATTATGTGGAGATGAGATTTTGAAAAAGAGAATAATCATTGTTATTGCAGCTTTCTTGATTTTTAATTCTTTTGCTCTGTCGGCGTATGCCGCACCTGATGTTTCGGCTCAGGGGGCTGTGCTTATATGTGTCAACAGCGGCGAAGTTCTGTTTTCAAAGAATGCCGATAAAAGGCTTTCCATGGCAAGCACAACTAAAATCATGACCTCATTGCTTGCTCTTGAATATTCCTCGCCTGATGCGGAAATAACGGTTACCGATGAAATGGTGAGGGTTGAGGGCACCTCAATGGGTCTTATTGCGGGGGACAGTGTGTCCCTGCGGGAGCTTGTTTACGGAATGCTTCTTCAGTCAGGCAATGACGCGGCTAATGCCGCGGCCATAGTGCTGGGAGGCAGCATTGAGGGCTTTGCTCAGATGATGAACAACCGCGCAAAGCAAATTGGTATGAATAACACCAATTTTGTCACTCCGTCAGGGCTTGATGATGAAAATCACTATTCAACCGCTTACGATATGGCGCTTCTTGCCTGCGAATGCATTAAAAACCCCGAATTTGCTTATATCTGCTCGCAGAAAAAGGCAAGCGTCACTTACGGCAATCCGCCCTATCTTCGCACCCTCACCAACCATAACAGACTTTTACGGATGTATGGTGATGCGGTGGGTATTAAAACGGGTTTTACCAAGAAAAGCGGCAGATGCCTTGTCAGCGCTGCTGAAAGGAACGGAATAACGCTTGTTGCCGTTACGCTTAAAGCGCCCGATGACTGGAATGACCATATTGCACTTTTTGAATACGGTTTTTCGCTCTGCAAAGGCGCAGAGTTTACCTGCGACCTGAGCGATGTAACGCTTGATGTTGCGGGCGGAACAAAAAATCGGATTTCCGTTACGCTTTCTGATAATGTTCAGTGGCTTTCAGGCAAGGAAGTAAGTGTGCGGATTCTTATGCAGCCCATGACATATGCGCCCGTAAGCGAGGGCGAAATTGTCGGTAAGGCAGTTTTCAGCTCGGACAGCAGGGTTATCGGCGAGTCGCTTATATTTGCGGCGGAAAGTGTTGATTTCAGACCTGCTCCGGAAATCCCACAGGAAAGCGATGACGGATTGTTCTCTGCAATTTATAAAAAGCTAAAAGATTTATTCAATGTTTCAGAGGTGAAATAATTGGCCGATAATAAAATCAGGCTTCAGAAGTTTCTGTCAGAAGCAGGCGTTGCATCAAGGCGCAAGGCCGAAGAAATGATAAGAAACGGAACTGTTAAGGTCAACGGTGCGGTTGCTCAGATCGGTGACAGCGTTGACCCGAAAAGAGATACGGTTATAGTCAGGGGCAAAAAGGTCAGAAAAGAGAGCAATATGCGCTATATTCTCCTTAATAAGCCCAGAGGCTATGTTACCACAACCGATGATGAATTAGGCAGAAAATGCGTGCTTGAGCTTGTTAAGGATGTCAAAGAGCGTGTTTACCCCGTAGGCAGGCTTGACAGAATATCCGAAGGTGCGCTTATTCTTACAAATGACGGTGCATTTGCAAACGCTATGATGCATCCTTCCCGTCATGTGCCCAAAACTTACAGAGTAACAGTCAGGCCCGATATAACCGCCGAAAAGGTTGATTTACTTTCGAGCGGAATTGAACTTGACGGCAGAATGACTGCTCCTGCAGATGTTTATGTTATTTCAAGGGATGAGGGCAGGGCTGTGCTTGAGATAGTTCTCCACGAGGGCAGGAACAGGCAGATTCGCCGTATGTGCGAGGCGGTTGACCTTGAGGTTGCAAGGCTTCGCAGAATTGCTGTGGGCTCCGTAAAGCTGGGTATGCTACAGACGGGTGAATGGCGTGACCTTACTGCCGCAGAGGTTGAAAGTCTTTTCAAGGCGGCAGGCGTCAAGAACGGCGGAGGTAAAAAATGATAAGATTTATTCCTTTTGAGAAAAACGGCGCAATCGGCGTGACAGCCCTTGACGGTGAAAATGAAATCGGTTGCTGCACATTCAGCATCAGCGGTTATTTTATGACATTTGAATCAGTTGAATGTGAGGATGATATAATTACCGAGGGCCTTGCAAGGTCAGCAATGAATTATTCCGCAAACAGAAATGCTTACATTGCAAAAATAAAAAAAGAGCTTTCGTCGCCGGCATTTAAAAGGCTGGGGTTTGAGGGCGATGAAATTCTCAGTGTTGAAATTCCCGAGGCGCTTGCATCGGGTTGTACCTGCGGTATGCAATAAAAAACAGGAGATGTTAATCCAATGATAAAAAGCATGACAGGCTATGGCAGAAGCCAGCAGCTTGCAGACGGAATGAATATAACGGTTGAAATCAAAAGTGTTAACCACAGATATTTTGAATTTTCCTCAAAGCTGCCCAGAAGCTACGGCTTCCTTGATGAAAAGCTCAAGAGCTTTTTCAACGGCAAGCTCACAAGAGGCAAAATGGAGTGTTATGTTCAGATTGAGGCGGTTGAAGAGCCTGATACGGTTATCAGCCTTAATCATTCCCTTGTTAAGGGCTATTTAGATGCTTATAAGGAGCTTGCGGAAACCTATGGGCTTGAAAATGATGTTAAGGTATCCGATATTTCAAGAGTAAGCGATATTTTTTCGGTGCGCAAGCAGGCTGCAGATGAAGATAAAATCTGGGCAGCGGTGCAGACGGTTGCCGAAGCTGCTCTTGACGGCTTTATTGCAATGAGAGAGCGAGAGGGCACAAGGCTCAAAGCTGATGTGCTTTCAAGGCTTGATGAAATAATCAGCAATGTTGAGTTTATTGAAGAGCGTTCGCCGCAGACCGTTGCGGAATATAATGAAAAGCTGCTCGGCAGGCTTAAGGAGCTTCTTGGCGAAACTCATATTGACGAACAGAGGATTCTTACGGAGGCTGCAATTTTTGCCGATAAGATTGCCGTTGCAGAAGAAACGGTAAGGCTTCGCAGCCATGTTTCGCAGCTTCGTTCCTTCCTTGACCAGAGCGAGGCAGTGGGCAAAAAGATGGATTTCCTTGTTCAGGAGCTCAACAGAGAGGCAAACACAATCGGTTCAAAGGCTCAGGATGTTGAAATTGCACGCCGCGTTGTATCAATCAAAGCGGAAATAGAAAAAATCCGTGAGCAGATTCAAAATATAGAGTAAAGGAAGATAAAATGAAGCTGATAAACATTGGTTTCGGTAATATGATTAATGCAAGCCGCCTTGTTGCTATTGTCAGCCCCGAATCTGCGCCAATCAAGCGCATTATTCAGGAGTGCAAGGAAAAGGGCACGCTCATTGATGCAACTCATGGCAGGCGCACAAGAGCGGTTATTATTACCGACAGTGACCACGTTATTCTTACCTATCTTCAGAGCGAAACTGTTGCAAACAGGCTCAACGATGAAATGGACGAGCTTGAGGATGAGGAGGATGAAAATGATTGACAAGGGAATGCTGATAACGGTTTCAGGCCCTTCGGGCTCAGGTAAGGGCACCGTTCTTGGCGAACTTATTAACAAGCGTGATGATGTAAAAATTTCCGTGTCAATGACAACGCGCCAAAAAAGATGCGGCGAAATTGACGGGACAAGCTATTATTTTGTTGATAGAGATTATTTTGAAAAAAAGATTGCATCGAACGGAATGTTGGAATATGCCGAATATGCAGGCAATTACTACGGCACGCCCAAGGAACCCGTTGATGAAATGCTCAAGGCAGGCAAGGCTGTTATCCTTGAAATTGATGTTCAGGGTGCAGATAAAATCAAGCAGCTTTATCCCAATGTAATCAGAATTTTCATTATGCCTCCTTCGGTCAGTGTTCTTGAAAGAAGGCTCAGAGGCAGGAATACCGAGGATGAGGAAACAATCAACCACAGGCTTGTTATTGCCAGAGGCGAAATGAAAATGGCATCTGCATATGATTTTATTGTTGTTAACGATGAAATTGAAAATGCGGTAAAGAATATAGAAACAATTATTGATGCCGAAAGACTTAAAGCATCAAGAAATAAAAAATTTTTAAGTGAGGTAATTAATTATGTTTAATCCCGATTTAAGAGGAGTTCTCAAAAACCATCTCAGCCGTTATTCTCTTGTAACCGCAACCGCAAAAAGGGCAAGAGAAATTGCAGAAGACGCTGAAGAAAATAAAATCATCATAACAGAAAAACCCGTCAGCCTTGCGCTTGAGGAAATTCTTGCAGGTGATTATGTTATTGTTGAGCCTGAGGAAATAAGAAATATCTGAGCGGATTTAAGTTCAAAAAAGGGGAGTGAAATCAAATGAAATATGCAAGGGTTGCCGTTGAAACTGCGGTTTTTACCTTTGATAAGCTCTTTGATTATGCAATCCCCGAAAGCCTTGACGAATCCGCAAAAAAAGGATGCAGAGTAACTGTATCCTTCGGCAAAGCAAATAAAAAGTGTATCGGTATTATTTTTGATATTTCAGATTTCACAGAAAGTGCAAAACCCAAAAAAATTCTTGAGGTGCTTGATGAAAGTTCGCTTCTTAATGAAGAAATGCTTCAGCTTGCAGAATGGGTCAAGGAACGAACCTTCTGCACGCTTTATGAAGCGGCAAGGGCAATGCTGCCAACGGGAATCAATCACCGAATTGTTGCTTCCTATGCCGTTAATGCGGACTGTCCTAAGGAAATTATTGATAAGCTGGATGAAACTCAGGCGGAGATTTATTCCTACCTGCAAAAGCGCGGCGTTTTTGTTAAATCCGATAATATTTTCAATGCTCTCGGAATGAAATCAAATCCCGCAGAGCTTGATAAAATGGCAAAAGGCGGAGCTCTTGTGTGCAGCTATGATGCTGTGCGCAATCTGGGCGACTTAACCGTTAAAATGCTTCGTCCCATTATTGCTGAGCAGCCCAAAAAGCTGACAAAAAAACAAAAGGAAATGTATGATGTTCTGCTTGATACAGGGGTTGCAAGCGTGAAGGAGCTTTGTTATTTTACGGGCCTTACCCCCGCGGTAGCCAATGCTCTTGTCAGCAACGGAGTTGCCGAATTTTACGAGCAGGAAGTTATAAAGCTGCCTGAATTTGCCGATGCAAAGGGAGAGAAAACCGAAATTTTGCTTACTGATGAGCAAAGGTCTGCTTATAACCGGCTTGCGGAGCTTTCGTCCTCGGGCAAGCCTGCAGTATCGCTCCTTTACGGTGTTACGGGCAGCGGCAAAACCTCTGTTTACATGAGCGTTATCGATAAGGTGCTTGACACGGGCAAGTCCGTCATTGTTATGGTGCCTGAAATCGGTCTTACTCCGCAAACAATATCCCTTTTCTGCAAAAGGTACGGCGGAGACATTGCTGTTTTTCACAGTGCGCTTTCAATCAGAGAGCGCCTTGAGCAGTGGAAAAGAGTGAAAAAGGGTCAGGCAAAAATCATTATCGGCACCCGCAGCGCGGTTTTTGCGCCTGCTGAAAATATCGGACTGATAATTATTGATGAGGAGCAGGAACATACATATAAATCCGAGCAGACTCCCAGATACAACGCCATTGATGTTGCAAAATTCAGGGCGGCTTATAATAAATGCCTTCTTATCCTTGCATCTGCAACGCCAAGCGTTGAAAGCTATGCCGCGGCTCAAAGCGGCAGATACGAGCTTTGCACACTTTCAAAAAGATACGGCAATGCGGTTTTGCCTGAGGTTGTAACCGTTGATATGCGGACCGCTGAAAAGGCTCACGGAAGCAAGGCGATAAGTCAGACTCTCTACGAGAGCCTTAAAGACAACCTTGAAAACGGCAGGCAGTCAATTCTTCTTATAAACAGAAGGGGATTTCATACCTTTGCGGCGTGCAATTCCTGCGGAGAGGTTATTTGCTGCCCCCATTGCAGCATTTCAATGACATATCACAGCGCAAATAACCGACTGATGTGCCATTACTGCGGTTACTCAGTTCCTTTTTCAAGCGTATGCCCTGAATGCGGCAAGGATGCTGTAAGGTATTCAGGCTTTGGTACTCAAAAGATTGAGGATGAGCTTTCAGCTCTTTTGCCCGAGGCAAAAATTGTGAGAATGGATACGGATTCCACTGCAGGCAAAAATTCGCATGAAAAACTGCTGGATAGCTTCTCAAAAGGTGAATATGATATAATGATTGGAACTCAGATGGTTGCAAAGGGCCTTAATTTTCCCAATGTAACATTAGTCGGAGTAGTATCCGTTGACCAGCAGTTATATAATGATGACTTCAGAAGCCTTGAAAAAACCTTTTCACTTCTTACTCAGGTTGTGGGCAGGTCGGGAAGAGGCGAAATGAAGGGTCAGGCCATTATTCAGACATTGACCCCCGAAAATGAAATAATCCGCCTTGCGGCAAAGCAGGATTATGATGAATTTTTTAAAACCGAAATAAGGCTCAGAAAAGGTCTTACTTATCCGCCTTATTGCGACCTTTGTGTTATCGGTTTTACGGGCGAAAATGATACAATAGTAAAAACTGCCGCGAGAGAAACCCTTGATTTGCTCAAAAACTATGTTAAGGATGAGTTCAAGGGAGAAAAAATAATTGTTCTTGGTCCGATGCCTGCAAGGGTAGCTAAAATAAGCGAAAAATTCAGGCACAGAATAATAATCAAATGCCGTAACACGGCAAGGTTCAGGCAGATGATTTCAAAAATACTTATAAAGATGGGAACGGATTCCCGTTTTTCAAGTGTAACCGTTTTTGCCGATATCAACCCTGATACGGCAATGTAAATATTAATTTCCCATTGAAAGGATTGACATTTATGGCAATCAGAAACATAGTTAAAATCGGCGATCCGATTCTAGCTAAAACATCCCGTAAGGTTGAAAATTTTGATGCACGCCTCTGGCAGCTTCTTGATGATATGAAAGAAACAATGTACAGTGCAAACGGCGTTGGACTTGCTGCCGTGCAGGTTGGCATTTTGAGAAGAGTTGTCGTTATTGATTGCGGCGACGGATATATAGAGCTTATCAATCCCGAAATAATCAGCAGTGAAGGCTCTCAGCTTGCAGAGGAAGGCTGCCTTTCCCTGCCCGGTGAGGTCGGCGTTACAAGCCGCCCTGCTGTTGTGAGAGTCAAGGCTCAGGACAGAAACGGAAAATGGTGCATCTATAAAGGTGAAGAACTGAAGGCGCGCTGCTTCTGCCATGAGCTTGATCACCTTGACGGAATTGTTTTTACTCAGAGAGTAGTTAAAAAGGAGATTGCCGAATGAGAATAGTTTTTATGGGCACGCCTGAATTTGCAGTGCCGTGCCTTCAAAAGCTGATTGACTGCGGCCATGAGGTCAGCGGAGTTTTTACTCAGCCGGATAAGCCTCAGGGCAGAAAGATGGTTTTGACACCGCCTCCTGTAAAGGTGCTTGCGGCTGAAAACGGCATAACTGTTTATCAGCCCGTTAAAATGCGCGACGGCACTGCTCTTGAAATGCTGAAGGAAGCAAATCCCGAGCTTGTTATTGTTGTTGCTTACGGTAAGATACTTCCAAAGGAAATTCTTGAATTTCCTCAATACGGCTGCATCAATATTCATGCATCTCTTCTGCCGAAGCTGAGAGGTGCTGCGCCCATTCAGTGGTCGGTTATCAACGGCTTTGATAAAACGGGTGTAACCTCCATGCAGATGGATGAAGGACTTGATACAGGAGATATGCTGCTTAAGGGCGAGCTTGAAATCGGCGAAAATGAAACTGCAGGCGAGCTTCACGACAGGCTTTCTGTTCTTGGTGCCGATATTCTTGAAAAAACCATTGACGCTCTGCAAAGGGGAACTCTTTCTCCCGAAAAGCAGAATCATAGCGAATTCACCTATGCTTCTATGCTTTCAAAGGAGCTTTCACCCATTGATTGGTCGATGCCTGCCCGTCAGGTGCATAACAAAATCAGGGGTCTTTCTCCTTGGCCGTCAGCCAATGCAAAGCTGGGCGGCAAAACTGTTAAAATTCACAGAAGCGTTTTAGCTTCTGAAAAGGGCAGCAGGGCAGGAGAGATTGTTGTTGCCGATAATCGACTCGTTGTCTGTTGCGGTGATATGAATTGCATTGAAATTACAAATCTTCAGGCAGAGGGAAAAAAGGCAATGTCTGCCGCAGATTTTCTGAGAGGAAACTCTGTTGAAAAAGGCAGCTTTTTTGAGTGATTGAGAAAGGAGAAATAATATGCCGTTCTATTACGGAATGTTTTTTGATTATTGGTATTTTATCCTTGTTATTCCCGCAATGATTCTTGCGGGCTGGGCTCAGTATAAAGTTAAATCAACCTATAGCAAGTATTCAGCCGTGCTTAACGCAAGAGGAATTACGGGTGCATACGCTGCTCAGGCAGTACTCAGCCATTACGGCATAACCGATGTCCGCATTGAGCAGACCTCGGGCAAGCTGACCGACCATTATGACCCAAAGTCAAAGGTTATCCGTCTTTCTGAGGGCGTTTATAATGCAACTTCAATTGCAGCCGTGGGCATTGCCTGCCATGAAGCGGGTCATGCTGCTCAGCACGCTCAGAACTATGTTCCCATTAAAATAAGAACGGCTCTTGTTCCTGTTTGTAATGTCGGTTCAACTCTTGGAATTCCCCTCGCACTGATTGGTCTTTTCCTCGGATTTGAGCCTCTTATAACAATCGGTCTTGTGCTTTACGGTGCAATTTTTGCTTTTCAGCTTGCAACTCTTCCCGTTGAATTCAATGCAAGCCGCAGAGCTATTAATGTTATTGAAGATACCCACTTGCTTTATGAGGATGAGGTCGGCAGTGCAAAAAAAGTGCTTTCAGCTGCCGCAATGACCTATGTTGCTTCAATGATTGTTGCGCTTGCCAACTTGGTGAGGCTTGTGCTCCGATTCAACAGAAGAAGATGATGCTCTCGAAAGGATGTTAAATTTATGAAAAGTGCGAGGCAGGTCGCATTTGAAGCTCTGTTAAAAATTCACCGTGACGGTGCATATTCCAACCTTGTTGTGGATAGCTTGCTAAAGGAAAATCCCGACCTTGATGAGAGGGATAAAGCCTTTGTTTGCAACCTTGTTTACGGCACGCTTGACAGGCTGATTCTTATTGACTATAATCTCGGCCTATATCTTAATCAGCCCGTCAAAAAGCTGAAGCCTGAGCTTCACACCATTCTCAGAATGGGTACATATCAGCTTTTGTTTATGGATAAGGTTCCTTCAAGGGCTGCGGTTAACGAAAGCGTTAATCTTGCAAAAGTCAATAAATCATCCTTTGCGGCTTCGCTTGTTAATGCGGTGCTTCGCAGGGTGTCCGATAACGGTGTCAGACTTCCCGAAGGCGGAGAAACAGACCCGTCATATCTTGCCGTTAAGTATTCCTGCCCCCAATGGATTATATCCCTTTGGATTGATGCTTACGGAATTGATAATGCTGTTGCTCTGGCTGAAAAAGCACTTGAGCCTGCTCCTATTGTTATCAGGGTTAACACAACAAAAATAACCCCCGATGAGCTTGTCTGGAAGCTGGCGGAGGAGGGTGTAGTCAGTGAAAAATCTGCCATTATTCCCGAAGCGCTTATAATCAGCAACACAGGCTCTGTTGAGGAGCTTGAGGCTTATAAGCAGGGTCTTTTCCATGCTCAGGATATTGCATCTCAGCTTTGCTGCGCTGCTCTTGACGGTCAGGAGGGTGAAACCGTGTTTGACCTTTGTTCAGCACCCGGCGGCAAAACATTTACAACGGCAGAAAGAATGAACAACACCGGTGTTATCAGGGCTTTTGATGTTTATCAGTCAAGGGTTGAGCTTATCCGAAACGGCGCAAAAAGGCTTGGCCTTGATAATGTTTATTCTTATCTGTCTGATGCTGTGATTTTTAACGAAAACTACGGCTTGGCCGACAGAGTTCTTTGCGATGTTCCTTGTTCGGGGCTGGGAATCATAAGGCGAAAGCCTGAAATCAGGTTTAAAAATCAGTCGGAGATTAGCAATCTTCCCGAAATACAATACAGAATTCTTTGCAATGCAACAAAGTATCTTAAGGCAGGCGGCAGGCTTGTTTATTCAACCTGCACCCTTAACCCGCAGGAGAATTCGGAGATATGCGATAAATTTCTGGCAGAGCATCCCCATTTCACTGCGGAAAAAGTTCTTCCTGATTTGCCGAGATACAGTGAAGACGATAAATATCTGACTCTTATGCCGCATATTCATTCAACGGACGGTTTCTTTATTGCGGCGTTCCGTAAGAACGGAGGCGAAGAATGAGCAGAGATATACTTTCAATGACCCTTGAGGAAATAACTCAGGCATTTACCGACTCCGGAATTCAGAAATTCAGGTCTAAGCAGGTCTATGAATGGCTTCACCGCCATCTTGCAGGCAGCTATGATGAAATGACAAATCTGCCCAAAACCCTTCGCGACCGTTTGGCTGAGGATTTTCCGCTTTATAACTGCGAAATAGCGAGAAAGCAGGTTTCGCAGCTTGACGGCACGGTTAAATATCTGTTCAGGCTGCACGACGGCGATTTCGTTGAAAGCGTTGTTATGAAGTATAAATACGGCTATACAATCTGTGTTTCCTCTCAGGTGGGTTGTAAAATGGGTTGTGCATTCTGTGCATCAACTCTCGGTGGCTTCAAAAGAAGCCTTTATGCAGGCGAAATTCTTTCGCAGCTTTATGCTGCTCAGAGGGATTTGGGCGAAAGGATTTCCCATATAGTTCTTATGGGGATGGGCGAGCCTCTTGATAATTTTGATAATGTTATGCGCTTCCTTGCGCTCATAAGCGACGAAAAAGGGCTTAACATTTCAATGAGGAATATTTCCCTTTCAACCTGCGGTATAGTTCCTAAAATTGAGGATTTGCTTAAGAAAAAAATGCAGCTTACTCTTTCGATTTCTCTTCATGCGCCAAGCGATGAGCTGCGGAGCAGAATAATGCCCGTTAACAAAAAATATAATGTTGATGAGCTTCTTGCTGCCTGCAGAAAATATGCTGCAGAAACCTCGCGCAGAATTTCGTTTGAGTATGCTATGCTTTCGGGTGTAAATGATTCTGATGAATGTGCAAGGCTCCTTGCATCAAAGCTGAGGGGAATGCTTTGCCATGTTAATCTTATTCCCGTTAACGAGGTTGCGGAAAGTCCGTTTAAACCAAGCTCGGGCGAAAGGGTTGAAAAGTTTGTTTCAATCCTTGCCAAAAACGGAATAAATGCAACCGTAAGGCGGAAGCTGGGCTCGGATATCGATGCTTCCTGTGGCCAGCTCAGGCTGAAAGAAAACAAAAACAAGAAAAAGGGGGATGAATAGTTTGAAGATTGTTGCAAGGACCGATGTGGGCCTTTTAAGAGAAAACAATCAGGATTCTTATGCTGCCTGCGAGCTTGAGGGCGGTGCCGTGCTTGCCGTTGTTTGCGACGGAATGGGCGGCGCGGCGGAAGGTGCCCTTGCCAGTGCTCAGGCGGTGAGAGTTATAAAGGAGCGCATAACCGAGCGCTACTACGGCTCAATGAGCGATATTTCCTTAAGGAGCCTTATGGTTTCCGCGATTGAATCTGCCAACAAGTTTATTCATGATTTATCCCTCACTGATGAAAAATATGAGGGTATGGGAACAACGGTTGTTGCCGCAATAGCCGCAGATTCCTATGTTTACATTGCTCATGCGGGTGACAGCAGAGCATACAAAATAACAGACGGTCAGCTAAGTCAGCTTACCAAGGACCATTCGGTTGTTCAGCGAATGCTTGAAAACGGCGAAATAACCGCCGCGGAAGTGTCCGACCATCCCAGCAAGCACATCATAACCCGTGCAATCGGCGTTGATGAGGAGATCAGGGTTGATTTCTGTCAGGAGTCCTTTGATGAGGGCGATATGCTTCTGCTTTGTTCAGACGGACTTTCAAATTCTGTTGAACCCGAGGATATTCTAAAATTTATCGGCGAGGGCGAGTTTTTTGAGTTTGCCGATAAGCTCGTTAATCTTGCAAATCAAAACGGCGGTGCAGACAACATAACCGTTGTTGCAGTTGCTCACTGATTACATTTTAACTTGTAAATTGAAAGGAATGTTAATATGGATAATTATACAGGTAAAAGACTTGACGCCAGATATGAAATTCAGGAAGTAATCGGCGTTGGCGGCATGGCCGTTGTTTATAAAGCGTATGACAGTATTGACGACAGAATTGTTGCAGTTAAAATTCTTAAAGAGGAATATCTTGCCAATGAGGAATTCCGCCGCAGGTTCAAAAATGAATCAAAGGCAATTGCCGTTCTTTCTCATCCCAACATTGTTAAGGTTTACAATGTGAGCTACGGTGACAGACTTCAGTATATCGTTATGGAATATGTTGAAGGTATTACACTTAAAGAATATATTGAGCAGCAGGGCAAGCTTGGCATCAAGGAAACAGTGCATTTTACAATGCAGATTCTCAGAGCGCTTCAGCACGCTCATGATAAGGGTATTGTTCACAGAGATATCAAGCCCCAGAACATAATGCTGCTTTCAAACGGTAACATAAAGGTAACGGATTTCGGCATTGCCAGATTCAGCTACAGCGACACAAAAACAATGACGGACAGTGCAATCGGTTCCGTTCATTATATCAGCCCTGAGCAGGCGAGGGGCGATGCAACCGATGCAAGGGCAGATATTTATTCGGTAGGCGTTGTGCTTTATGAAATGCTTACGGGTCAGCTTCCCTTCCAGTCGGATAACTCTGTTTCTGTTGCACTTATGCAGCTTCAGAATGACCCCAAACTGCCAAGAGAGCTTAACGGCAGCATTCCTCTCGGTCTTGAGCAGATTATTATGCATGCAATGCAGAAGAACACAAAGAACAGATATCAGTCTGCAGCGGAAATGCTTCTTGATATTGAGGAGTTCAAGCGCAACCCCAACATCCGCTTCCAGAGAGATTATTTTGTTGATAATGATCCAACAAAATATGTTCCTGCAAGGAAGCCCGTTGCGCCTCCGGTTGTAACTCCTCCCGTCAAAAAGCCTGTTGAACCCATTGATCCTCCTGAGTATCAGGGAGATTACGGTGAGGAGGATAAGCCGAAAGGAAAGGGCGGACTTATCGCAATCGGCGTTTCAATTGCAGCTGTTGTTCTTGCGGTTTTTGTTTTTGCATTTCTCTTCTTCTTTACAGATGTTTTCAAGGGTGATACCCTTGTTGTTCCTCAGTTTATCGGTAAGAATTACGAGGAGGAAATTCTCAATAATCCCGAATACAGTGATTTTGATATCAAAATAAATGAAGTTTCCAACAGTGCCTATGAAAACGGCGATGTTTTTGCTCAGCAGCCAGGCAGCGGACAGAAGATTGATAAGGATAACAATGTTGTTACTCTTTCCGTTGCAAACAATGCGCAAAAGATTGTTATTCCTGATGTTATCGGATTCGGCTATGAGATTGCGGAAAAAACTCTTGTAAGCAAGGGCTTCAAGAATATCAGGCTTATGCCTATGCTCAGCACGGAGAATTTCGGCGATGTTATCAAGATTGAACCCGAGGTTGGCGAAGAGGCAGACAGTGACACAATTATTATCGTTTATTTTGCAAGCGATGAGGATTTCATAGAAGTTCCGAATGTTGTCGGAATGAACTTTAACCTTGAAATGGCCGAGTTAATGATTAACTCTGTTCAACTTACAGTTGATCCCGAGATTGTTGAGGAAGACAGTAATGAACCTGCGGGTATTGTTATTGCTCAGTCACCCGAAGCCGGCGAAAAGGTAATTCCCGGCAGTAAGGTTAAACTTACAGTCAGCAACGGTATACCTGAATCAAGAGCCGCAAGTCTTGAGGTTACGCTTCCTGCTTCGGGTTCAACAAGAGGCAGCTTTGAGGTTTTTGTTAATAACGAATCAAAGCTCAACAGAACTCTGCTTATGGACGGCAGTAACTATCCCTTTGAGGTTGAGGGCAGCGGCGAAAATGCATCCGTAAAAGTGTTTATCGATAACAAGGAATATTATAGCTGCAATGTTGACTTCACTCAGGATCCTCCCGTTGTAACAAACGGTGTTTATTCCTCGTCGGGTAGCTCAAGGCGAGCAATTCCCAATGTTGTTGGTATGCCAATGGAAAATGCAATTAAAGAGCTTGAATCAAACGGATTCAGAAATTATGTTATTAAGCAACAGAATGTAACCTCTGAGTCTGAAAACGGCAGAGTTCTTTCGCAGTCACCCTCCGCAACATCAAGCGCAATAATAGGAATAACCCAGACATATCCTCTTGATACGGTTGTAACAATCGTAGTCGGTCAGAAGGAAGGCATATAAATGCCGAAGTTTGAAGGAATAATTATTAAAGGAATCGGCGGTTTCTATTATGTTGAAGCCGCTGAGGAGATATATGAGTGCAAGGCGAGGGGTGTTTTCCGCAAGACGGGAATAAAACCTCTTGCAGGCGATAGGGTGACTATCAGCATTAATGATAATGCAGAAAACACAATAGATGAAATTCATGAGCGAAGCAGCGTTCTTGTAAGGCCGCCCGTTGCCAATGTTGACAGATTGTTTATTGTTTCTTCAGTCTGTGAACCCAAACCTGTTTTGCTTATTATTGACCGCCTAACCGCACTTGCCGTCAGCAAGGGGATTGAGCCCGTTGTTGTGTTTACGAAAACAGACCTTGAAAGCGCCGATGATTATATTGAAATCTACCGTAAAGCAGGGATAAAGGTCTTTGCCGTTTCCTGCATTAACGGCGAAGGCGTTGACTGTGTAAAAAAAGAGCTTGAAGGGCATATCAGCGCATTCTGCGGCAATTCAGGTGTGGGCAAATCATCGCTTCTCAACGCCATTGACTCTGAACTCAGCCTTAAAACGGGCGAAATCAGTGATAAGCTGGGCAGAGGCAGGCACACAACCCGCCATAGCGAGCTGTTTAAAGTTGAAGGCGGATATGTTGCGGATACTCCCGGTTTTTCTTCATTTGAAACAGAGGAAACAGAACCCATTCTTAAAGAAGATTTACCCTATTCCTTCAAGGAGTTTGAGCAGTATATCGGTCAGTGTAAATTCACCTCCTGCCTTCACACAAAGGATAAGGGCTGCCGGATAATTCAGGCAGTTGAGGAGGGCAAAATTCCCCGCAGCCGCCATGAAAGCTACTGCGCTATGATGGAGCAGGCAAAGAACATCAAAGAATGGGAATTAAGCAGCTATAAAAAGCATAATAAGTAACGAAAAACACCGCCTTTGATTATACTGTAATGAGCAAAGACTCATGCAGTGTAATTCGGGCGGTGATTTATTTTGAGGTGCATTTCAAACGGAAATGTGATTATTTCTTTTGCTGTAGGAATGATTGTTGCAGCGCTTTTTCCTTATACTCTGGCGGTGCTGATTATTGCTGCAGTGCTGATTGTTGCGGGCCTGAGCCTTTGCCGATTCTGATGAAAGGAGCAAGGATATGAAGGTTGTCGTTGTACGCAGCCCAAAGGCTCTCAGAGGCATACTAAAGCTGGTTTTCGGTATAAAAGAAGGATAGAACATACAAAAGAGGCAGCATCGTTTTGATGCCGCCTCCGTTTTTTAATATTCTACTGTGCCTTCGAATACAAGCTTTGTTGCGCCGGTGAGAAGCACTCCGTCGTCCGAATAGTTAACAATAAGGTCGCCGCCCCTGACTTTAACGGTAATATCTGCATTCTTCTTGCAGTAGCCGTTTTCAACCGCAGCAACAACTGCGGCGCAGGCGCCTGTGCCGCAGGCGAGGGTTTCGCCGTTGCCTCTTTCCCAAACTCTCATCTTAAGTGTGGTTTCGTTAACAACTCTTACGAATTCTGTGTTGACTCTGTGAGCAAAGATATCAGCCTTTTCAAATTTGGGGCCAATTTTTTCAATGTCAATTGTGTCAACTCTGGGCACGAATACAACGCAGTGAGGGTTGCCCATTGATACACAGGTGATGTTGTGGGTTTCGCCTGCAATTTCGACGGGGCAGTTAATGAATTTGTTCTGACCCTTTGAGCCTGTAACGGCGTTTTCAAGGTCTGCCTTGCCCATGTTTGCGCATACGGAGCTGACCTTACCGTTCATTGTGTAAAGCTCAACGCTCTTAACACCGCTTGCGGTTTCAATTGTAACTGTTTCGGTGTCAACATAACCGTTATCGTAAGCATATTTTGCAACGGAGCGCATAGCGTTACCGCCCATTCTGCCTTCGGAGCCGTCAAGGTTGAATACTCTCATCTTAACCTGAGCAACGTCCGATTTTTCAACAAGAACAATGCCGTCGCTGCCAACGCCATGATTTCTGTCACAAAGGCTTACACAAAGGCTTTCGGGGCAGGTAATTGAGTTATCAAAGTTTTCAATAACTATGTGGTCGTTACCCGAAGCATCCATCTTAACAAACTTAAGTGTCTGTCTTTCGGAGCGCATATTATTGATATCAACAAGCTCTGTGTTCTGCTGATTGAAGCGGCTCGCAATAATGTCTGCAAGTGCATTTGCAGTGTCCAGAGAAGTTATGCAGGCAATTGAAAGCTGAATTGCGCGTCTGTGAAGCGCAATGTAGTCGCCCATTGTTGAGTCGTGAAGAGCGCCGGTGTAAACAACGTAGTCAATCTTACCGCTTTCAAGGAGCTTGTAGATTTCAGAATCGTCGTTTCTGCTCTGCACACATTCAACGTCAATGCCAAGCTGAGAAATTGCATCGGCAGTTTCCTTGGTGGCGTAAATGTTAATCTTAAGGTCGTCCAGCTTCTTTGCAAGTGAAACGGCATCAAGAAGGTCGTGGCTGTCAACGCTGAGAAGGATGCCGATGTTCTTTTCAGCTGTGGGAAGCTGAATCTTAAAGCCTGCGGATGTGAGACCCTTATAAAGTGCCTCGGCAGTTGTTTTGCCTATGCCGAGAACTTCGCCCGTTGATTTCATTTCAGGGCCGAGGATGGAGTTAACATCCGAAAGCTTTTCAAATGAGAAAACGGGAACCTTAACAGTGAAGTAGGGGGGAGTCTTATAAAGGCCTGTGCCGTAGCCCAGATCCTTGAGAGGCTGACCGATCATAACCTTTGAGGCAATGTCAACCATGGGAACACCGGTTACCTTGCTGATATAAGGAATTGTTCTTGAAGCTCTGGGGTTAACCTCAATAACATAAAGCTGATTGTGGTAGATAAGATACTGAATGTTAACGAGACCCTTTGTGCCGAGTGAAAGCGCCAGCTTCTCGGAAACATCTATAATGTTTTCGCGCATTTTATCGCTGAGATTGTAAGGAGGATAAACGGCAATCGAGTCGCCGCTGTGAACACCTGCACGCTCAACATGCTCCATAATGCCGGGGATGAGAACATCCTTGCCGTCTGAAATAACGTCAACCTCAAGCTCTGTTCCCATCATGTATTTGTCAACAAGAACGGGGTTTTCAATTTCGCCCGAGAGGATGATATCCATATATCTTTCAACATCGCTGTCCTCATGAGCAATTGTCATGTTCTGACCGCCGATAACGTATGAGGGGCGGAGAAGAACGGGGTAGCCGAGGGTGTTTGCAGCGTTAAGAGCTTCCTGCTTTGTCATAACGCCCATGCCCTTGGGTCTGCGGATTGCAAACTTTTCAAGAAGTGCATCAAAGCGCTCTCTGTCCTCAGCAGTGTCAATACCGTCAGCAGATGTGCCGAGGATTGTGATTCCGTTCTCATCAAGGAATTTTGTCAGCTTGATAGCTGTCTGACCGCCGAAGGCAACAACGACGCCGATGGGCTTTTCAACCTTAATGATGTTCATAACATCTTCGGGGGTGAGAGGCTCAAAATAGAGTCTGTCTGCAGTGTCATAGTCTGTTGAAACGGTTTCGGGGTTGTTATTGATGATAGCAACCTCGTAGCCCAGTTCCTTAAGAGTCCATACACAGTGAACGGATGAATAGTCAAACTCAATGCCCTGACCGATTCTGATGGGGCCTGAGCCAAGAACAATGATTCTTTCTTTATCGCCCTTAACAAGAGGTCTTGCCTCGCATTCCTGATCATAGGTTGAGTAGAAGTAGGGGGCGGCAGTGTTCATATTCTTTGCGCAGGTATCAACAATTTTGTATACTGCTTCTTTGTGCTTGGGAAGCTCGCTTACGCCTGAGAGACGTTTAAGAGCAGCATCGGTGTAGCCGTAGAGCTTGCCCTGATTGTATTTTTCTTCATCGATGTTACCGTTTTCAATTGACTTTTCAAAGTCTGCAAGGTTCTTGAGCTTAAGAAGGAACCATTCGGTAATCTTTGTGATTTCGTGAATTTCTTCAATGGACATTCCGCTTTTGAGTGCTTCAAAAACAGCGAAAAGTCGCATATCGTCGGTTTCCTTAAGTCTTTCCACAAGGGGAGCATCCGACTTGGGTGCAGCGTTAAGAGTGTCAAGTGAGATTTCAGCTCCTCTGACAGCCTTCATAATTGCCATTTCGAAGGTGGGGCCGATGGACATAACCTCGCCCGTTGCCTTCATCTGGGTGCCCAGCTTTCTGCTTGCATTAACAAACTTATCAAAGGGCCACTTGGGCAGCTTGACAACGATATATTTAACATCGGGTTCGAAGTTTGCGCAGTTAAGGCCTGTTTTGTCATTCTTGATTTCATCAAGAGTGAGACCAAGTGCAAGCATTGCGGTAATCTTTGCAATGGGGTAGCCCGTTGCTTTACTTGCAAGTGCCGATGAGCGTGAAACTCTGGGGTTAACCTCGATAACGGCATAATCCATGCTGTTGGGGTCAAGAGCAAACTGGCAGTTACATCCGCCGATGATACCAAGTGCATCAACAATGTCAAGAGATGCCTTGCGAAGCATTTCAAACTCTTCGGGCTTAAGTGAAAGTGCGGGTGCTGCAACGATACTGTCGCCGGTGTGGATACCTACAGGGTCAAAGTTTTCCATGCTGCAAACAGCAATGCAATTGCCTGCACTGTCGCGCATTGTTTCAAACTCAATTTCTTTCCAGCCAAAGATGTATTTTTCAACAAGAACTTGAGTGATGGGGGAGAGGTCAAGACCTGTTTTTGCAATAACCCTGAGCTCATCCTCGTTATATGCAACGCCGCCACCGCCGCCGCCGAGGGTAAATGCAGGACGAATGATGATGGGGTAACCGATTTTTGCAGCAATTTCAACTGCAGTTTCAACATCGTTTGCAATCTCCGAGGGGATAACGGGCTGGTTGATTGATTCCATTGTATCGCGGAACATTTTTCTGTCCTCAGCCTTGTCAATAGCTTCGGCATTTGTTCCGAGAAGTTTAACGCCCATTCTGTCAAGGTAGCCGTCCTTGCTGAGCTGCATAGCGATTGTCAGACCGGTCTGACCGCCGAGACCTGCAAGCAGGCTGTCAGGCTTTTCTTTTTCAATGATTCTTTTAACCGTTTCAGCGGTAAGAGGCTCAAGATAGATTTCATCAGCAAGCGCTTTGTCTGTCATAATTGTTGCAGGGTTTGAGTTAACAAGAACAACGTCAAGTCCTGCATCCTTGAGAACACGGCAAGCCTGTGTTCCTGCATAGTCAAATTCGGCAGCCTGTCCGATAACGATAGGACCTGAGCCGATAACCATAACTTTCTTGATATCTTTATTGATTGGCATATTTTAAACCCCCTATGAGTTGATTAATCCTTCATGAGCTTAACAAGAACAGCCTTCTGCGCGTGAAGTCTGTTTTCTGCTTCTTCAAAGATTTCCTTTGCATGTGCTTCAAATACCTTGTTGGTGATTTCTTCCTCGCGGTGAGCAGGCAGGCAGTGAAGAACCATTGCATCGGGCTTTGCAACAGCCATAACGCTGTCGTTAATCTGATAGCCGGCAAAAATTTTCTTTCTTTCCTCTGCTTCGCTTTCCTGACCCATTGAGGCCCAAACATCTGTATAAAGAACATCTGCATCCTTTGCAGCTTCAAGAACATCGGGTGTGCAGGTGAAATCTCCGTTTTCGCTTGCCCATTTCATGATTTCTGCATCGGGCTTGTAGTTTTCGGGGCATGCAATGCTGACAGACATACCCATTTTGATGCCGCCAACGATAAGCGAGTTAGCCATGTTGTTGCCGTCGCCGATATAGCAGAGCTTGTTGCCTTTGATGCTGCCTTTGAATTCGCGGATTGTCATAAGGTCTGCAAGCACCTGGCAGGGGTGGCAGTAATCGGTAAGTCCGTTGATAATGGGAATTGAACCGTATTCTGCAAGGGTTTCAACATCGCTCTGGTCAAAGGTTCTTATCATAATACCGTCAAGGTAGCCGGAAA
Source organism: Acutalibacteraceae bacterium (assembly GCA_045604685.1). Lineage (GTDB taxonomy): Bacteria > Bacillota > Clostridia > Oscillospirales > Acutalibacteraceae > CAG-177. The sequence goes on along the minus strand of JAZUON010000011.1, from coordinate 221,352 downwards.
GAACTCTTGCAGTGTCATTAACGGGCTCGCCTCTGCCAAGCTGAATGTCGTGTGAGCTGAGGAAGAGTGCCATGCCGCCGAGGTCATACATACCAACCTCAAATGAAACTCTTGTTCTTGTTGATGACTTTGCAAAAATCATGCCCAGAGTTTTGCCTTTGAGATGGTGATGTTCAATTCCGTTTCTCTTTTCGTATTTGAGCTGGTCTGCAAGATTAAGAATCTCGCTGATTTCGTTTGTGCTCAAATCCATGAGCTTGAGTAAATGCTTCATATATGCCTCCAAAAAACAATTATTAACCAATTAATTTACATTTCATTACATTATATCATATATTTTCATATTTTTAAATGCTTTTTTGAAAAAAGTTATAAAAAAACCGCCAATCAAAAATGACGGCGGTAAAATATAAAATCTGAAAATGAAAAGACGGGAGCAAGGTCCGCAGCGGTTTCTCCGCAGCAGATGCAGGCATGTGATTTTTGCGCTGAAATAATCACGGCATTACCCTCCCGTTTATTTTTTAGTATTCTACAATATTCTTTTACATAAATCAATATAAAATATGTTACATAATTGCAGAAAATTTGCAGAAAAATTTATTTTAATTAACAAAAACGGCGGAGTGTTAAGCTCCGCCGTTTGATTTTATTTTGCAGGGCAGTGGTTTGTTGCAACAATGTTAATGCCCGTTCCGAGAATGTTCTCAACAAGAATATCACCCAGCTTAACGGGAGCCTTTGCTTCCGCCTTGTTGATAATATCCATGCATTCAAAAATTTTATCCTTGGGCAGTGAGCCTGCTGATTTGCAGGGAACAACATTATAAATTCCGCCGCTGACCTTAACTGTTGAAGCAAGGCTTCTGACGGGGTTTGTGCATTCGGCTCTTGCATAGGTGTCGCCTCTTTTGCAGGTGTTGCCGGTTACGGAAAGGATTTCGCCGCTATCGGCAATTTCAACCGTTACTCCGCATCCCATAGGGCAGGCTACACAAATAATATTCTTCTGCATAAATCACACCTCCACGGAAATTTCAATTACTCCGCCTTCGGCAAAGCCCTTGAGCATATCGTTCTTGATAACAACATTTTCCATTTCGCCGGGAGCAAGACGGGGCCTTTTTTTGCTGATGATTTCTTCACCGTTATATTTAACAACGGTTCTGGCGTTTTTATAAACCTGACCTACTCTGAAATAGAGCTTGACATCGCCGTCATTCTTAACATTAACCTTTTGGGGAACAATATAACGGACTCCGTTTACGCCCTTGGTTGTGATGTATTCTGCATCGTCAGTTTTGCCGAGAACGTATCTTGCAGCGCCTTCGCCCGCGGTCTGGCTTTCAAGGGTAACATAGTCAACAAGGTCGTGAACATGAAGAACATTGCCGCAGGCAAAAACGCCCTTATGGCTTGTTTCTCTGTATTCATCAACAATTGCGCCGCTTGTTACGGGGTCAAGGCTGATGCCGACTGCTCTTGTAAGCTCATTTTCAGGAATAAGACCAACAGAAAGCAGAAGGGTGTCGCATTCGATATATTCTTCTGTGCCGGGGATGGGTTTGCGGTTATCGTCAACCTTTGCGATTGTAACGCCCTCAACTCTTTCCTTACCGTGAATGTCAACAACGGTGCAGCTGAGATGAAGGGGAATATTGAAGTCGTCAAGACACTGAACAATGTTTCTTGTAAGGCCGCTTGAATAGGGCATAAGCTCGCAAACACATTTAACCTCTGCGCCTTCAAGAGTCATGCGGCGCGCCATAATAAGACCGATATCACCCGAGCCGAGAATAACAACCTTTTTTCCGGGCATATAGCCGTCAATGTTAACGTATTTCTGAGCCGTGCCTGCGCTCATAACGCCTGATGCTCTCGTGCCTGCAATGTTCAGCGCGCCTCTGGGTCTTTCACGGCAGCCCATTGCAAGGATGATTGCTTTTGCCTGAATTTCAAGCAGGCCGTCTTTCTTGTTAACGGCATAAACAACATTGTTTTCAGTAATTTCAAGAGCCATTGTATCTGTTTTATATTCAATTTTCTGCTCGTTAACAAGAGAAATGAATCTGTCGGCATATTCGGGGCCTGAAAGCTCTTCGCCGAAATAATGAAGGCCGAAGCCCGTGTGAATACACTGTTCAAGAATTCCGCCGAGGGTTTCGGCTCTTTCGAGGATTAGGATACTGTCAACGCCGCATTCCTTTGCTTTGAGAGCAGCAGCCATTCCGGCGGGACCGCCGCCGATAACAACTATATCATAATTAAGCATAATCTCCGCCTCACTTTGTTCTGTTATAGAGTATTTTTGAATTGCCGCCTGATTTTGTGATTTCATTTATTTCAACGCCAAGCTCACGGGCAAGCAGTTCAACAACCTTTGAGCCGCAGAATCCGCCCTGGCAGCGGCCCATGCCTGCTCTCGTTCTTCTTTTAACACCGTCAACATCTCTTGCTCCCGCAGGCGCATTGATGGCGTCAAGAATTTCACCTTCGGTTATTGTTTCGCAGCGGCAGATAATTCTGCCGTAAGCGGGGTTCTTTTCTATAAGTGCCTTACGCTCTTCGTTGCTGAGATGCCTGAAGCGCACGGGCTCTTCTCTGACAGGATTAAAATCACTCTTCTCTTCTGCAGGGAATGCTTTGAGAATCATATCCTTAACATAAAGTGCAATGGCAGGCGCAGATGAAAGGCCGGGTGATTCAATGCCTGCAACATTGATAAATTGTTCATTTTTTTCGCTGGGTTCAATTATAAAATCATTTCTGTCACAATGTGCCCTGAGGCCTGCAAATGATGTAATAACCTCCCTGGCGGTCAGGCAGGGAACGGATTTTTTGGCGGTTTCAAGAACTGTGGCAAGGGTGTCTGCCTGAGTTGCTACATCGTTTTTATCGTCAATGTCAATTGCGCTGGGACCAAGCAGGAGGTTTCCGTCAACTGTGGGGGTAACAAGAATACCTTTACCCATTTTTGAAGGACACTGGAAGATTGTGTGGTTTGCAAGAGCTCCGACGGATTTGTCGCAAAGCATATATTCGCCCTTGCGGGGCTTTGTGTGAATTGATGTGTCGCCGATAAGAGCCGCGATTTCATCGCAATAAACACCTGCAGCGTTGATAATATATCTTGTTTTTATTTCGCTTTCGCCGTTTGAAAGTGTGAAATCTTTGCCGTCAAATTCAATTTTGCATACCTCGAAATTTCGGATGAAATCTGCGCCGTTAACAACCGCATTTTCCGTTGCAGCAACCGTCAGCTCATAGGGGCAAACAATACCTGCGGTGGGCGCAAACAAAGCAGCTTCAGCCTTATCGCTTATATTGGGCTCGGCTTCTCTGAGCTTTTCTTTGCCGTAAATTTCAAGGCCGGGAACACCGTTCGCCTTGCCTCTTTCAAGAAGCTCATTGAGAGTTTCAACCTCTTCATCAGAAAAAGCAACAACAAGTGAGCCGATGGGCTTGAAGGGCACGCTCAGCGTTTTGCAAAGCTCAGGCATAAGCGCTGTGCCTTCTACGTTGAACCTTGCCTTAAGCGAGCCGGGTTTAGCATCGAAGCCTGCATGAACAATGGCACTGTTCGCTTTTGAAGTGCCCATTGCCATATCGTTGCATTTCTCAACAAGAGCAATTTTCAGGCTGTAGCGGCTGAGCTCACGGGCAATAAGTGACCCGATAACGCCTGCGCCGATAACGGCAACATCATATTTCATTGACAAAGACCTCCGTCGAATAATTTTCTATCGGATATTATATCACACCACGTTTCACAAAACAACATTTTTTTCAGACAATTATATGTGTTTGCACAAATTTTATATTATGTAATTATTTAACTTGAAATAAAAATTCATTATGGATATATTGACAAATTTTGTTTTTTAATGCACAATATATGGTAATGAATTTCTGAAAGGACGCTGAAAACTATGATGACAGATATCGAAATAGCTCAGTCTGTTGAAATGAAGCCCATAACCGAGATTGCTGATGCCGCAGGTATAGACAGAAAATACCTTGAGCAGTACGGTAACTACAAGGCAAAGGTTGACCTTTCCATTCTCAGCGAAAACAGCAGGCAGGAAGGCAAGCTCATCCTTGTTACAGCTATTACTCCCACCCCTGCAGGCGAAGGTAAAACAACAACTACCATCGGACTTGCCGACGGTATGAAGAAAATCGGTAAAAATGTCATGGTTGCTCTCAGAGAGCCTTCTCTCGGCCCTGTTTTCGGCGTTAAGGGCGGCGCGGCAGGCGGCGGATATGCTCAGGTTGTTCCCATGGAGGATATTAACCTTCATTTTACGGGCGACTTCCATGCAATCGGCGCAGCAAATAACCTTCTTGCAGCAATGCTTGATAACCATATTTATCAGGGCAACGCTCTTAATATTGACCCCAGAAGAATTACTTGGAAGCGCTGCGTTGATATGAACGACAGACAGCTCCGTTTCGTAACCGACGGCCTCGGCGGCAGAGTTAACGGTGTGCCCAGAGAAGACGGATACGATATTACCGTTGCATCGGAAATTATGGCCGTTCTTTGCCTTGCAACTTCAATCACTGACCTCAAGGAAAGACTTTCAAGAATAATCGTTGGCTATACATATGATGAAAAGCCTGTTACGGCAGGCGAGCTTAAGGCTGCAGGCGCAATGACCGCGCTTCTTAAGGATGCTCTTAAGCCCAACCTTGTTCAGACTCTTGAGGGAACACCTGCTCTTGTTCACGGCGGTCCCTTTGCAAATATTGCTCATGGCTGTAACTCTGTTATGGCAACCAAGCTCGCAATGAAGCTGGGCGACTATGCGATTACCGAAGCAGGCTTCGGCGCAGATCTGGGCGCAGAAAAATTCCTTGATATCAAGTGCCGTTATGCAGGTCTCACACCATCAGCGGTTGTTGTTGTGGCAACAATCAGAGCCCTCAAAATGCACGGCGGAGTTCCCAAAACCGAGCTTTCCGGCGAAAACCTTGAAGCGCTTGAAAAGGGTATTCCCAATCTTCTTCGCCATGTTTCAAATATCAAAAATGTTTATAAACTTCCTTCGGTTGTTGCGGTTAACCGTTTCCCCACGGATACCGATGCAGAGGTTAACCTTATCATCGAAAAGTGCAAGGAGCTTGGCGTAAACGTTGTTCTTTCCAATGTTTGGGCAGAGGGCGGTAATGGTGGCGTTGAGCTTGCGGAAGAGGTTGTAAGGCTTTGCGAGCAGCCCAATGACTTCACATTCTCATATGAGCTTGACGGTTCAATTGAAAGCAAAATTGAAGCAGTTGTCAAGAAGGTTTACGGCGGTGACGGTATAAGTGTTCTCCCTGCAGCCAAAAAGCAGATTGCTGCAATCGAGGCGATGGGTTATGCAAACCTTCCTGTTTGTATGGCAAAAACACAGTACAGTTTCTCGGATGACCCAGCAAAGCTGGGTGCGCCGGAAGGATTTACCGTAACAATCAAGAATGTAAAGATTTCCGCAGGTGCAGGCTTTATTGTTGTTCTTACGGGTGATATTATGACAATGCCCGGACTTCCCAAAGTTCCTGCCGCAGAGAAGATTGACGTTGACGAAAACGGCAAAATCAGCGGACTTTTCTAAACTTAATATAATTACCGCCGAAGCATTTGCCTCGGCGGTTTTTATTTTTTGCGAAAATTCAGTAACTGATAATGTTTAAATATATGACAAAGTGAGCAAACAAACCATATATAATGTAATAAGAAATACAAAATATTTTAAAATTTGTTGATTTTACAACAAAATGTTGAGTTTTTTGTTGCAAAGATATTTAAATAATGGTATAATCTTTATCATGTATAATTGGGTTTATTATCTGCCCTTTGCGGAATAATAATTGTGTTTATATTCGGAAAGGATGCAGATTTATGAACGGCAAAAAGAACAAAAAGAATAATTTTTTTCTTCCATCTCCTCCGTGGCAGGCTCCTGATTTAAGCAGCGGCGGCAGCGCAGGTGAGGATGATTCACCTGCTTTGAACAGCATTGTTGAGTCCGGAAGCGTAACAGTAAGAAAAGGCGATCACCTTATACATTGCCTTACGATTATCGGGCAGATTGAAGGCCATTATATTCTGCCTGCACAGAACAAAACAACAAAGTATGAGCATGTAATCCCGCAGCTTGTGGCTATTGAAGAAAGCGACGAGGTTGACGGTCTTATAATGATTTTAAATACCGTAGGCGGCGATATTGAAGCGGGTCTTGCAATCGCAGAGCTTGTTTCGGGCATGAAAACGCCCACGGTTTCCCTGGTCCTTGGCGGCGGTCATTCAATCGGCGTGCCCCTTGCGGTTTCAACAGATAAGTCATTTATAACACCGTCCGCTACAATGACAATTCATCCCGTGAGAATGAACGGACTTGTGCTGGGTGTGCCGCAAACGCTTTCATATTTTGAACAGATGCAGGAAAGAATAGTTCGCTTTGTTTCCGATAATTCCGAAATTGCACCGGACAGATTCCGTGAAATGATGCTTGCAACAGGCGAGCTTGTAATGGATGTGGGCACGGTTTTAAGCGGTGAAGCGGCAGTTAATGAGGGGCTTATTGATTCTCTCGGCAGCCTTTCGGATGCGCTTAACTGCCTTTATGAAATGATTGACAATAAAAATAAGGAATAAATATTCCGAAAGGATGAAATAAATGGCAAATTCCCAAAATAAAAAACCTGCTGCAAAACCAAAGGCAGCAAACGCTAAACAGACCTCCGGCAAAAATTCATCAAAAAGCAAATCGAAATCTCAGGGTATAAGCCGCCAGACTTATGCCGTTATTCTGTTTGCTGTTGCTTTGTTTCTTGCGGCAGTCGTTTTCATTGAAGGTGAAAGTGTCTGGATGAGCATGCATAACGGAATGTTTGCTCTGTTCGGATTTTTTGCATGGGTATTGCCTGCTGCGCTTATTTATGCAGTTGTTGTTCTTGCAATGGATAAGCCCGTCAGCAGCGTTGCAAAAAATCTGCTTGTCATTTTCGCTTTTACCGCTCTTTTAAGCGGAACGATACATATTTTTGCAAACACCAATGATTACCTCAGGGATACTACACTCACTCAGCAGTTTTCCGATATATGGGCAAATGCGCCCAAACTTTTAAGTGGAGGATTTTTCGGCGCGGTTTTCGGCGGACTTGTAGCTATGCTTTTTGGCAAGGTTCCCGCTGCATTTACTTTTATACTGCTTATAATTGTTGGCATTATGCTGCTCACGAGAACATCTCTCGGCAAGGTTTTCAATGCTGTTAAAAAGCCCGTTCAGAAAGTCGGCGAATATGCAGGTGAGAAGATTGAGCAGCATTCGCAGCGCATTCAGGAAGAGAGAGAAAGAAAGGCGGAGGAGAACAAAAAGCCCTTTAATCCACCTGAAAAGCCAACCCATTCCGCTGATGATTTTGAGGATAATTTCATAACGGATGAGTCGACCTTTGCTCCCGTTGAGGAGCCTCCCATGCCTGAAATACCGGTTGTACGTCTGCCTGATTCTACCTGCAGTGATGTTGTTGAGGATACTATTGAAACTGCGGTTGAAGAGTCAAAATCAAGGGATAAGAAAAAGTTTGAGCCCCCCATGCCTGACGGCGAGCCCGATGACGGGCTGCAGGATGATGAGGATGAAATACCTTTTGAAGTTATTCCTGATGATTCCTTCAAGCCCGAATATATTTTCCCCTCTGTTGAGCTGCTCAATTATGCTGAAAAATCGGCAGCAACTGACAGTATGACGGAAATGCAGATTGGTGCAAAGAAGCTGGTTTCAACTCTTGAGAGCTTCAAGATTAACGCTGAGGTTACAAATATCTGCCGCGGTCCTTCGGTTACAAGGTATGAGCTTGTTCCCGAAGCAGGTGTCAGAATTAACAAAATAACCGGCCTGGCCGATGATATTGCCCTGCGCCTTGCCGCAACAAGTGTCCGTATAGAAGCGCCGATTCCCGGCAAAGCTGCAATCGGCATTGAAATTCCCAACAGCGCTAAATCAATGGTAACAATGCGCGAAATTATTGATACGCCTGAATTCAGAGATGCTTCAAGCAAGCTCAATGTGGCGCTGGGTAAAGATATTACGGGTAATATTATTTGTGCTGACCTTGCAAAAATGCCCCATCTTCTTGTTGCGGGTACTACGGGCTCGGGTAAATCCGTCTGCCTTAATTCAATGATTGTCAGCATACTTTACAATGCATCGCCCGATGAAGTAAAGCTGCTGATGATTGACCCCAAAATGGTTGAATTCACTATCTATAACGGCATTGCACATCTTGAAGTGCCGGTTGTTTCTGACCCCAGAAAAGCTGCCGGTGCTCTTGGTTGGGCTGTTGGTGAAATGGAGAAGAGATATAAGCAGTTTGCCGAAAACAGCGTAAGGGATATCAAAGGCTTTAACAGGCTCTGTGATACAAGGGATGACCTTGTAAAAATGCATCAGATTGTTATATTTATTGATGAGCTTGCAGACCTTATGATGGTTTCACCCAAGGAGGTTGAAGATTCTATCTGCCGTCTTGCGCAGAAGGCAAGAGCTGCAGGTATTCATCTTGTTCTTGCAACTCAGAGACCCTCTGTTGATGTTATTACGGGTATAATCAAAGCGAATATCCCCAGCCGAATCGCCCTTTCTGTTTCATCTCAGGTTGACTCAAGAACAATTCTTGACTCTGTTGGCGCGGAAAAGCTCCTCGGCAACGGCGATATGCTTTTTAACCCTGTAGGAACATCAAAGCCAACCCGCGTTCAGGGCTGCTTCATTTCAGATGCAGAGGTTGACAGGGTTGTTACTCACATTAAATCCCAGGCACAGACAACATATAACGAAGAAACAATCCATGAAATTGAAGCAAAGGCTGCTGCGGCTGAAAATGCCAAGAAAAAGGCTGCGGATGATGACGACGATACCGAGTGGGATCCCATGCTTAACGATGCAATCGAGGTTGTTGTTAATGCAGGCGGCGCTTCAACAACAATGCTTCAGAAAAAGCTGAAGCTGGGCTATGCAAGAGCATCGCGTGTTATGGATCAGCTTGAAGAAAAGGGAATTGTGGGCCCGTCGGAGGGTGCCAAGCCCAGAGCTGTTCTTATATCGAAGCAGCAATGGTATGAGATGCAGGCGCTTTCTGACGGTGCAGGTGTGCCTGATATAGATGATATTTTTGCGGATGATGACGATTATTCGGGATCGGATGATGACTTTGTATAATTCAAACGGATTTTTGCCCGTTACAAAAGAGGATATGAATGCAAGAGGATGGTCTCGGGCAGATTTTGTTTATGTCAGCGGAGATGCTTATGTTGACCATCCTGCTTTCGGTGCAGCCATAATCACAAGAGTGCTTGAAAATGCAGGGTTTAAGGTTGCTTTTCTGGCTCAGCCCGATTGGCGCAGTACGGCAGATTTTATGCGCTTTGGCAGGCCGAGGCTTGGCTTTCTTGTCAGCAGCGGCAACATTGATTCAATGGTTGCTCATTACACTGCCGCGAAGAAAAAACGCAGCTCGGATTACTACAGCCCGGGCGGTAAATTCGGCCTGAGGCCTGACAGAGCTGTTATTGTTTATTGTAACAAAATCAGAGAGGCTTACGGAGATGTTCCGATAATTATCGGCGGACTTGAGGCTTCTCTGCGCCGTTTTGCCCATTATGACTATTGGGATGATAAAATCCGCAGGTCAATTCTGCTTGATTCTCAGGCGGATTTGCTTTCTTTCGGTATGGGTGAACGCTCAATTCTTGAAATTGCCCAAAGGCTCGATGGCGGCGAGAATGTTGCCGATATACATGATATCAGAGGCACCTGCTATAGTGTGGATGTCCGTGAAACCCCTTATTATGGCACGGAATGTCCGTCTTTTGAGAATGTTTGTAAATCAAAAAATGAATATGCAGTTTCCTGCAGAATTCAGCAGGATGAGCAGGATTTTTTCAGAGGGAAAGCCGTCAGACAGCGCCACGGAAGTCAGATGCTTGTTCAGAATCAGCCTGCAATTCCTCTTTCGCAGCAGGAGCTTGATGAGGTGTATGCTTTGCCTTATATGAGGACTTATCATCCCATGTATGAGGCAGATGGCGGTGTGCCCGGAATAGAGGAAGTCCGTTTTTCTATCGCTCATAACAGAGGCTGCTTCGGCGGTTGCAATTTCTGCTCTCTTGCTTTTCATCAGGGCAGATATATTACTGCAAGAAGCAAGGAATCCGTTGTTAATGAGGCAAAGCTCTTGATTGAATTGCCTGATTTCAAAGGTTATATTCACGATATAGGCGGACCAACCGCCAACTTCCGCCGTCCCTCCTGTGAGGGTCAGGAGAAAAGGGGGCTCTGCAAGGGGAAAAAATGCCTTGCACCCACAGTTTGCCCCAATCTTAAGTCAAATCATGAGGAATACCTCGATATTCTGCGCACCGTGCGTGCATTACCCAAGGTGAAAAAGGTGTTTATCCGTTCGGGTATACGCTACGATTATATGCTTGCTGATAATAACGATTCGTTTTTCAGGGAGCTTGTGGCGCACCATGTCAGCGGTCAGCTCAAGGTAGCTCCGGAGCATTGCTCTGCCGCGGTGCTTGATAAAATGGGCAAGCCTCATATTGAGGCATATCTTGAATTTTCAAAGCGTTATTTCAGATATACAAAAAAAGAGGGTAAGGAGCAGTATCTTGTGCCTTATCTTATGTCGTCCCATCCGGGAAGCACGCTGAAGGAAGCAGTTGAGCTTGCGCTTTTTCTTAAAAAAATCGGCATAAGACCCGAGCAGGTTCAGGATTTTTATCCCACGCCCGGCACTGTTTCAACCTGTATGTTTTATACGGGGCTTGATCCGTACACAATGAAAGAGGTTTATGTTGCAAAGGACCCCCATGAAAAGGCTATGCAGAGGGCGCTCTTGCAGTATTTTAACCCCAGAAATGCAGACCTTGTCCGTGAGGCATTGCGCAAAGCGGGCAGACATGATCTTATCGGCTACGGCGATAAATGTCTTATAATTCCCGATAAAAAATCAAAGCCTCAATTCAACGAAAGGGGAAGGAGTACCTATGGCAGCAAAAAGAAAAAGTAAGAAAATATTCTACATCATTATCGCTTTGGTTCTTGTTGCTTTTTCGGTTTTCGGTGTTGATAATTACGATAAACTTTTCGGGGATCCGTTTTGGATTGGAACCGAAACCTACGAAGCGGAAATTATTGAAGCTGAATCTTTTAATGTTCACTATATTGATGTAGGTCAGGGTGACTGCACATTGATTGAGTGTGAAGGTAAGTATATGCTCATTGATGCCGGCGAAAACGGCCATGAGCAGCAGGTTTTAAATTATCTCAATTCTGTTGGGGTTGAGAAACTGGATTATATTATTGCAACTCATCAGCATTCTGATCATATCGGTGGTATGTCCGAGGTACTTGATGAATTTGCGGCAGATAATATTATCATGCCGAGACTTACCAAAGAGCAGACCCCTACCAACAGCACATATACCGCGTTCCTTAAAGCTGTTCAGGCATCAGGCGCAAAGGTTATTGCATCAAAGGTTGGTGCATCATACACTCTTGGCAGTGCTTCGTTTGAAATTTTCGGCCCGGTAACCAACGATGCCGAAGATATCAACAATATGTCTGTTGTTGTTAAGGTTTCCTATGGCGAAAAATCGTTTTTATTTACCGGCGATGCCGAAACCGAGGAGGAAAAGGAAGTTCTTGAATCCGGAGCTGATCTCGATTGCGACGTTCTTCACGCCGGTCATCACGGCTCGTATACTTCGTCATCAAAAGATTTTCTCAATGCCGTTACACCTGAAATCTGTGTAATAAGTTGCGGTGCGGATAATGACTACGGCCATCCCCATGACGCCGCGCTTAAGCGCATCGCAAAGCATACCGATGAGGTTTACAGAACGGATATCTGCGGCAGTGTTGTTATCGGTAGTGACGGAAACACACTGACCGTCAGCTATGAAAATCAGTGAGGTGAAAGCTATGTTTTATAGCATTGACAGAATTGTTGAAGAGGTTGCTTATTGCATTGGCGATGAGGAGGAAATTCTTCTTTTATCAACCGAACAGATAATCGGCAGCTACGGTGAAGGAAGCGTTCTTCGCGAAAACGAGGACGGATATTATGTTGTTGACGAAGAGGAAGAAATGAGGCGCAGAACTGCCAATTTTGCCCTTGCCGAAAGTCTGTTTGATGAATAAATAATTAATTTTTAAAAAATAAGCAGGATTATTCATTTTTTACTTGAATAATCCTGCTTTTTATTATATAATACAAAATATATGCTCAACATGGAGGAATATGGCTTGTCAGCAGTTGAAAATAAAAAATCCGTTGCTGTTTCCGCAGAGGAAATTCAGAGGCAGCGCGAATATACACAACTTGTCCGCAGTATAATTGACAGGCAGTTTGCTGCACCGCCAAAGGCTTTTGTTCATACCTACGGCTGTCAGGGCAATGTTTCGGACGGCGAACGCCTTAAGGGTATGCTTGAGGAAATGGGATATGAGCTTGTTGAAGAGCTTGAGGGTGCAGACCTTGTGCTTTATAACACCTGCGCCATCCGTGAGCATGCGGAGGACAGAGTTTTCGGCAATGTGGGTGCGCTTAAAAGCATGAAGAATGCCAATAAGGGAATGAAAATTTTGCTTTGCGGCTGCATGATGCAGCAGGAGCATGTTGCCCGGAAAATAAGAAAAAGCTATCCCTTTGTTGATATTGTTTTCGGAACTCATGTTATTCATAAGCTCCCTGAATTCTTATATATCAGCCTCAGCAAAGGCAAAAAGGTTTATGAATTGCCTGATGAGGATGGAGTTATTGCCGAAGAGCTTCCCGTCCACCGTGACAGCAGCTTCAAGGCATGGCTTCCCGTCATGTACGGGTGCAATAACTTCTGCAGCTATTGCATTGTTCCTTATGTCAGGGGAAGGGAGCGAAGCAGAGACCCTGAAATTATTCTTGAAGAAGCAAAGCAGCTTGTTGCTCAGGGCTATAAGGAAATAACCTTGCTCGGTCAGAATGTCAATTCATACGGCAAGTATCCCGATTACGGTTGCAATTTTTCGGAGCTTTTAAGGCGCATAAATGCTATCGATGGTGATTTCATCATTCGCTTTATGACCTCACACCCCAAGGATTGCACCTATGAGCTGCTTGACACAATGGCGGCCTGCGATAAGGTTGCAAAGCATCTGCATCTGCCCTTCCAGAGCGGCAGCAACAGGGTGCTTGATGCAATGAACAGGCGCTATACTCGAGAAAAATATCTTGATCTTCTCGGTTATGCATATTCAAAAATGCCGGAGCTTTCGGTAACAAGCGATGTAATTGTAGGCTTTCCCGGTGAAACATATGATGAATTCCGTGAGACCGTAACCCTTGTTGAAGAAGCGAAGTTCACTTCGATGTATACCTTCATTTTCTCATCAAGAGAAGGCACGGTTGCTTCAAAAATGCCTGACCCTGTTTCAAGAGAAGAAAAGGGCAAGTGGTTCAGAGAGCTTCTTGATGAACAGGAGAAGATTGCCGCAAAGCGCACCGCATCAATGGTTGGCAAAACCTACAGAGTGCTTTGCGAGAGCATAAGCAAGGGCGGCCTGATTGAAGGTCGGACTCAAGGCAACATCATCATTGAATTCCCTGCAGATGAATCGGTAATCGGTTCATTCAGAACTGTTAAGGTAACAGAATCGCTTACATGGATTTTAAGAGGCGAACTCAGTTAATACGACGGTAAACCGTATTATAATAAATTTTACAGACAGGAGAAACAAAAATGGACGTAATTGCAAAAGCAAGAGAACTTGGCGCAGCCCTTCAGCAGGACGAGCGCTACACAAAGCTCATGGCCGCACAGAAGGCTAACGAAGAGGATACAGCTCTCAACGAGCTTATCGCAAGAATTCAGCTTGTTCAGATGTCATTCCAGCATGAAGCACAGAAGGAAGATAAGAACGAGCAGAAGCTGGAAGCATATGATAAGGAGTTCGGCGAAATCTATACTCAGATTATGGCTAATCCCAATATGCAGGCTTATGAAGCTGCAAGAGCAGAAATTGACAGCCTCATGCAGTATATCAACGGTATTTTTGCTCTTTGCCTTCAGGGCGAGGACCCCGCAACCTGCGAGCCTCCTCAGGAGCATAATTGCGGCGGCGAATGCAGCTCATGCAGCGGTTGCCACTAAGATTTAAAATCTGCGGGGCTGAGTAAAATCAGCCCCCACGGGAATTTTTGAAAGGTATGGTAAATTCATGGCAGAGCTTACCCCTATGATGAAACAGTATTTTCAGATAAAGGAGAACTACCCCGACACAATCCTTATGTTCCGTCTCGGTGACTTCTATGAAATGTTCTTTGAGGATGCAAAGAAGGTTTCGGCAGAGCTTGACCTTGTGCTTACGGGCAGGGATTGCGGTCAGGAAGAAAGGGCTCCCATGTGCGGCGTGCCGTTTCACAGTGCGGATTCTTATATAGCCCGTCTTGTTGCCAAGGGCTATAAGGTTGCCATTTGTGAGCAGCTTGAAGACCCTGCGCTTGCAAAGGGGATAGTTAAGCGTGACGTAACAAGAGTGCTTACTCCGGGTACGGTTATTGAGAGCACGATGCTTGACGAAGGAAAGAATAATTTTCTTGCCTGTATCTATGCTTCAAAATCCTTTGTGGGTCTTTGCTTTGCCGATATTTCCACGGGCAGCGTTCATGTAACGCAGTTTGAAAGAAAGAATTCACAGCGCAGAGTTATAAATGAACTCGGCAGATTCAGCCCCAGCGAAATTATTATTAATTCTGATGTTCTGGAGCTTACTCAGGTAACGGATTTTGTTAAAACAAGGCTCCGTTCATCCTGCGATTTGCTTGATGATTCCTGCTTTGACCTTTCAAAAGCGTCCGTAATGCTTTTAAAGCACTTTAATGTAACCTCTCTTTCAGAGCTTTCTCTCGACGGTGCGGAAGCAGCGGTTTCCGCCCTCGGTGCGGCAATGGATTATCTTAAAGAGGTGCAAAAATCGGAGCTTGAAAACATCAAGAATGTTGATTATTACGGCGAAGGCAGCTTTATGCGCCTTGATGTTTCAACGCTCCGTAATCTTGAAATAACAGAAACCATGCGCAACAGAGAAAAAAGAGGCTCGCTTCTCTGGGTGCTTGATAAAACCAAAACTTCAATGGGCAAGCGTATGCTTCGCAGTTGGCTTGAACAGCCTCTGCTCAGCATTGCAAAAATAACAAAGCGCCATAATGCCGTTGAGGAGCTTGTTGAGAATCCTTCCGTCAGGGGCGATCTGATTGAAGCTCTGACCGGCTGTCAGGACCTTGAAAGGTTAATAACCCGCATTGCATATTCAACCGCAAATGCAAGGGAGCTGAAAGGCCTTTCATCAACTCTTTCAAGGCTTCCTTCGGTTAAGGAACATCTTTCTGCCTGCAAAAGCAGCCTGCTTTGCGAGCTTCGCGGTGAAATATATTCCCTTGAAGATTTATCTGCGCTTATTGACGGCGCAATTGTTGAAGAGCCTCCCTTCTCGGTGAGAGAGGGCGGAATGATTAAGGATGGCTTTAATGCCGAGCTTGATTCACTTCGCGATATAGTCAATAACGGCAAGGGATATATTGCTGATATCCAGCTCAGGGAGCAGGAAAGAACGGGCATAAAGAAACTTAAAATCGGTTATAACCGAGTGTTTGGCTACTATATTGAGGTTTCAAACTCTTTTAAAGAGCTTGTACCCGAGGATTACATAAGGAAGCAAACTCTCACAAACTGCGAAAGATTCATTACTCAGGAGCTTAAGGAGCTTGAGTCAAAGGTGCTCGGTGCTCAGGAAAGAATAGTTAAGCTGGAGTATGAAATTTTTGATTCCGTTCGCAAAAAAGCTGCAGAGCATCTTTTTGAAATACAGAAAACCGCCGCAGCGGTTGCGGCAGTTGATGTTTTGTGTTCATTTGCAAAGGTAGCATCGGAAAATAACTATTGCTGCCCTTCAATGAATGCAGGGGACAGAATCGTTATTACCGACGGCAGGCATCCCGTTGTTGAAAAAATGATTGATTTCCCCTTTGTGCCCAATAATACCGTTCTTGACTGCTCGGATAACCGCTGTGCAATCATAACAGGACCCAATATGGCAGGTAAATCAACCTTTATGCGCCAGGTTGCGCTGATTTGCCTTATGGCTCAGGCAGGCAGCTTTGTGCCTGCAATGGCCGCGGAGCTTTGTGTTGTTGACGGCGTATTTACAAGAATCGGCGCATCGGATGACCTTGCATCAGGTTCGTCAACCTTTATGGTTGAGATGACTGAGGTTGCGGATATTCTGAAAAATGCAACTTCAAAAAGTCTTATTATTTTTGATGAAATCGGCAGAGGAACCTCAACCTTTGACGGCATGAGTATTGCAAGAGCAGTGCTTGAATATTCGGCTGATAAACGTAAGCTGGGCGCAAAAACACTGTTTGCAACTCATTATCATGAGCTTACGGTGCTTGAAACCTCGGTAGCAGGCGTTAAAAACTATAACATTGCAGTTAAGAAGAGAGGGGATGACATAACATTCCTTCGCAGAATTGTTTCGGGCTGCGCAGACGGCAGCTACGGTATCGAAGTAGCAAAGCTTGCAGGCGTTCCCAACAGCGTTGTTGAGCGTGCAAAGGTTGTTCTTAAAGAGCTTGAGGGCGAGGGTATCAAAGCCCCTGTCCGCGCTGAAGCTCAGCAGGAATATGATGTTCAGATGTCGTTCGGCTCATCAAATGCAAACGATATTGTTGAAAAATTGAAAAACATTGATGTTAACACTCTTACCCCCATTGAGGCTATGAGTGTTCTCTATGAGCTTGCAAAGCAGGCCAATAATTAATAATTAACTGAAAAGGAGGCTTCGTTATGGCTAAAATAAATGTTCTTTCAAAGCATCTTGCCGAGCTTATTGCTGCGGGCGAGGTTGTTGAGCGTCCTGCTTCTGTCGTAAAGGAGCTTCTTGAAAATTCAATTGATGCAGGTGCCGATAATATTACCGTTGAAATCAAAAACGGTGGCATCTCATACATAAGAATCACTGATAACGGCTGCGGTATATCAAGAGAAGATATCAGAAATGCATTTGTCAGCCATGCAACAAGCAAGATTTCATCAAGCGAAGACCTTGAAAGTATCTTCACCCTCGGCTTCAGAGGCGAAGCTCTTGCAAGCGTCAGCGCAGTTGCCAAGGTTGATGTTATGACCTGCGCCGAAGGCGATGAAATCGGCACAAGGTATGTTATCGAAGGCGGCGATGAAGTTCTGCTTGACGATGCAGGTTGCCCCAAGGGAACAACCATTATTGTGAGGGAACTTTTCTGGAAAACACCCGCAAGAATGAAATTTCTGAAGAAGGATGTTACCGAAGCAAATGCGGTTGCGGGAGTTGTGGACAGAATTGCGCTTTCTCACCCCGAGGTTTCCTTCAGATTTATCAGGGAAGGTAAGCAGGTGCTTGTCACAAGCGGCAACGGCGATTTGCTGACCTGCATCCGCGAAATTTTTGGCAAAGATTTCTCATCCGATTTGATTCCTGCCGAGTATTCAGGCGGAGGAGTTGAGGTGAGCGGCTATGTATCAAAGCCCTCTGCATCAAGGCCCAACCGCAACATGCAGTTTTTCTTTCTGAATAACAGACTTATAAAAACGGGAACGGGCAGCGCTGCCATAAGCGAAGGATATAAAAATTCCGTTATGGTGGGCAAGTTCCCATCCTGTGTTCTGAATATCAAAGTTAATCCCTCGCAGGTTGATGTTAATGTTCACCCTGCAAAAACAGAGGTCAGATTTTCTGACGAAAGGGCAATTTTTAATGCGGTTTTTTATGCCTGCAAAAATGCCCTTGCGAAGGGAGATACACCAAAGAAGGTTAACAGACCTTCTGTTGATTATTTTAAAGCTCCCGAAAAACCAGCGGAGCAGCTTAAGATAAATTCTGCACCGGGTCCTGTTTCGGATTTCTGGCAGCATATCCCCAAAAAGCCTGTGCAGGAGCCTTCCGTTCCTGTTTCAAAATCTGGGGAACAGCCTGTTCGCAAGGTTGAAATTGCTGATGATTCGCCTGCTGAGGTGATTCAAAGCTCAGCAAGGTTTGTTGTTGCAAGCTCTCCCTCAACCGAACCTGCTTTTGAAGAGAAAACAGAGGATATCCTCCTTAACTCGCCTTCAACAAAGGTGGTTGTTCAGGAAGAGGTTTCCGTTATGCAGCCTGCGGTAGAAAAGCCCGAATTTTCGGAAGAGGAATTCTGCCTTGTGGGTGAGGCCTTTAAAACTTATATCATCTGTGAATACAAGGGCAAAATGGTTATAATTGATAAGCATGCCGCCCATGAACGGATAATTTATGAAAAGTTAAAGCGCGAAAACGGCGAAAGAACACCTCAGCTTTTGCTTTTACCCGTTACGGTTACTCTTTCAAAAGAAGAATATTCAGCAATTCTCGATAATCTTGAATTGCTTAATGACGCCGGTTTCGATGCCGAGGATTTTGGAAACGGCTGCATCATCGTCAGGGAATGTCCGATGGAAATAACCGCCGACGATGTTCAGGATGTTATCTGTGAAATTGCGGGCCGATTTGTAGAGAAAAAGCAGGATGTTATGTTTGAAAAGCTGGATTGGATTTTCCATTCCGTTGCTTGCAGAAGCGCAATCAAAGCAGGCAATTTTACTTCAAGGCTTGAAATGGAAAGGTTTGCAAAGCAGCTTCTTTCAATGCCTGATATCCGCTATTGTCCTCACGGCAGACCCGTTATGATTGAAATGACTAAAAGAGAGCTGGAGAAAAATTTTGGCAGAGTCTAAAATACCTCTTATTGCAATTGTGGGGCCCACCGCTTCGGGCAAAACATCGCTTGCCGTTGAAATATGCAAGCGTTATGGTGCGGAGGCGGTTTCCTGCGATTCAATGCAGATTTATAAAGGAATGGATATTGCAACCGCAAAGCCCACAACCGAGGAAATGCAGGGCATACCTCATCATCTTATCGGTTTTCTCGACCCAGATAAAGCCTTCAGCGTTGCAAGGTATTGCGAGCTTGCAAAGAAAGCAATATTTGATATTAACGGCAGGGGAAAGCGTGCCGTAATTGTTGGCGGAACGGGTCTTTATTATTCTTCTCTGACGGATAATGTTGAGTTCTTGCCGGATGAAACAGATTTGGAATACAGAGAAATTCTGAAAAAACGGGCGGAAACAGAAGGCGCTCAGGCTCTTCTTGACGAACTTTCCGCCGTTGATCCCGAAGCAGCAAAAAGTCTGCATGTCAACAATGTGGGCAGAATTATCCGCGCCCTTGAAATTCACCGCTCAACAGGCAAAACAAAAACAATGCAGAACGAGCAGTCGCGGCAAAATCCGTCACCGTTCAGAACTGTTGCAATCTGTCTTGATGCAAGGGACAGGCAGTTCCTTTATGACAGAATAAACAGAAGGGTTGACCTTATGCTTGAAGCAGGTCTTCTTGAAGAGGCAAAAGCCTTTTTTGATTCATCTTTAGGCATAACCGCCCGTCAGGCAATCGGCTATAAGGAGCTTTATCCTTATTTCAAGGGTGAAAGGTCGCTTGAGGAGTGCATTGAAAATCTGAAAATGCAAACCCGCCGCTATGCCAAGCGCCAGCTTACATGGTTCAGGCGCGATGAGAGAATCAAGTTTTTTTATATTGACAATTATTCAGACGGCGAAGAGCTTGTTAACGCTGTCTGTGAATTCATAGAAAGGAGTTTGGATTTTGAAAAGTAAGGACAGGCTTCTTAAAGTTCTTGCCGTGCTTGCGGCAATTGTTATCGTTATTTATTTTGCAGCCGAAATGTATGGCATAGCGAATAAAAGCTACACAACTCAGACGGTTTATGAAGAAACGGTTCTTGAAACCGTTGATGCTAAAATGTATGTTATCCGTGATGAAACTCCGCTTACAACAAATTCCTCAGGTGTAACGGTTCCCGTTGCGGATAACGGCGAAAGAGTCAGCAAGGGCAGCATGATTGCTGCAGTTTTCCCTTCTGAATCTTCCGCTGAAAACTATGTTAAAGCAAGCGCACTCGAGCAAAAGCTGGAAACATATAAAAAGATTGACGGTCAGTTTAAACTGGCAAATGTTGACCTCAACAAGCTGAACGGTGAAATCAACAAGGATTTCAATTCAATACTTAATGCGGTTTATGAGAATGATTTTTCATCATTAGGTGATGACAAGCTCTCCTTTTCCGAAAAACTCTCCAGAAAGCAGATTTCTCTCGGCAGGGAGGTTGATTGCACTGCGCAGATTGCAGAGCTTGAAAATGAAATTTCCGCATTGAAATCCGATTCAACTCCTTCGGATATCCTGACTGCCGAATCATCAGGCTATTATGTCAGCAAGCTGGACGGATATGAAAATCACCTGACAAGCGAGGATATAGAAACCCTTACCAAGGAAAAACTGGAGGCGGCTTTTAAAGCCGAAAGGGCAGAGATTTCCGAAGGGTCAATCGGAAAAATTATTGACGGCTACAACTGGTATGTTGCAACCGTTGTTGAAACTGCAAAGGTTTCGGAGCTTTCAAAAGGCTCAGCTGTAAATCTTATTTTCAATGATTCATCAAAAGATACGGTTAAAACTTATATCCACTCCGTAAAGATGCTTGATGAAAAAGAATCTCTTATCGTTTTCAGGTGCAATCTGATGAACGACAGTCTTTCTGATTTGAGAATAATTGACGGAAAAATAGTTGTTGATGAATACACGGGTCTTAAGGTCAGCAGAGATGCCGTAAGGCTTGATGAAGAAGGCAATCAGGGCGTTTATGTCCGCAGAGGCAACATCATCAATTTCAGAAGCGTTAATATAATTTACTCCGAGGATTCTTTTATTATTGCTTCAAAGCCCTCCGCAAACAGCGGAATAGAGCTTGAATATACTCATCTGAAACTTTATGATGAAGTTATTATTTCGGGAAAGGAGCTAAAGGATGGAATGGTTATCGGATAATGAGCGGTTTGCAGCTATTGAAGAAAATCTGAAATATATCAACGCTGATATTGCCGAGGCAGCTTTAAAATCAGGCAGAAGCCCTGCCGATGTAAGCCTTATGGCGGTAACAAAAACTGTTGAAAGCAGATTTATCAATCATGCAATCGGCTGCGGAATAACTCTTATTGGCGAAAACAAGGTTCAGGAGCTTCTCCTGAAAGAGCCTGAGCTTAATCTCGGCTCATGTAAGGCTCATCTCATCGGTCATCTGCAGTCCAACAAGGTTAAAAAAATTGTTGGCCATGTGGATACCGTTCAATCGGTTGATTCTGTTTCAATCGCAAAAGAAATCGGAAAACGCTCCCTTGAGGCAGGGATAACAACCAACATTCTGCTTGAGGTTAATGCAGGCAGTGAAGAAAGCAAGTTCGGTTTTTCGTCGGATGAGCTGTTTGAAAAGGCGTGTGAAATTTCCGAAATAAGCGGCATTTCAATCAACGGTTTGATGTGTGTAGCCCCGATTTGTGAAAAAGAGTCAGAAATTCGCGCTGTTTTTTCAAATATGCACCGTATGTTTATTGACATCGGCGCAAAAAAAATGGATAATGTAAATATGAATATTCTCTCAATGGGAATGTCGGGAGATTATAAATATGCAATCCTTGAGGGTGCCAATCTTGTCAGAGTGGGTTCTGCAATATTTGGCGCAAGGATTTACAGATAATTAAGGAGGAATTACCAATGGGTTTCAAAGAAAAGTTTAAGAAGTTTATTAATGTTTCGGATGAGGATTACATCGAGGATACCGAGCCTGCTTACGATGATGATTTTGATTATGAGCCTGCTCCCTCTGCATCTGCAGGCCGTCAGGCTCAGCATGCAAGAGCAGAAAGAACAACAAGCTCAAATCAGGGCAATGTTGTTAATATCAATTCAACAACGAAGGCTGCTGCAGGTCAGCCCAAGCCTCATGTTGTTTTCCAGAAGATTGACAGATTTGAAGAGGTAGGCGAGGTTGCCGATATCCTCAACGAAAAGAGGATTGTTATTCTTAACCTTGAAACCTGTCCCAATGATGTTTCGCAGAGAATCATTGATTTCCTTTACGGTGTTGCTTATGCAAACCACGGCGATTTCAAAAAGGTTGCAGGCAGAGCATACATAATCACTCCTTACAATGTGCCCGTTTCAGGCGAGCTTCTTGATGAACTCAGCGGCATGAGCGGCCAGCAGTATTAATTAAAGAGAGGACAGGTGAATTCTTATGCTTAAAACAGAACAGATTTTAAATGCTAAATTTACCCCCGTCAGCAAAGGTACATACAGTGCAGACGAGGTAGATGCGTTTCTTAAGGTTGTTGCAGAGTCATATGATTCCGTTAATTCCGAAAAGGCAGAACTCATAAAGAAAATCAGCATTCTTGCCGATAAGCTGGAAAGCTACAGAAACGATGAGGAGGCAATTAAGCTCGCTCTTCTCGATGCGCACAGAATGGCTGAAACAATAACCAAGAATGCTCAGATAAAGTCAGACACTCTTATTGGCGATGCAGAAACAAGAGCACAGCTTATTGTTGACGGCGCAAACAGACAGTCATCAAAAATGATTGAGGATGCAAGAGAGCAGGCAAAAGAGCTTGTTGAAGGCGCAAGAAGTGCCGTTAATTCTCTTACCGAAAGAGCTCAGGCAGAAACCGACGCGACTATTGCTGCTGCAAAAGAAAAGGCTGAGCAGATTGTTGCCGATGCTGCTGCACAGAGCGAAAAAATAGTTGGCGAAAGCAAGAGTGCATATGAGTTCTATACTGCAGAAGCAGCAAGGCTTCAGGAATCGGCTGCAGATTTCAAAGCATCTATGGCAGCTCTTTGCAATGATCAGCTTAACCTTCTTGCATCTGTTCCCGTTATTGATGCTGCGCCTGCCGTTATTTCCGAAGAGGCTGATGAAGCGGAAGAAGAAATTATTGTTCCCGTTGAAACTGAAACGGAAACTGCCGAAGATATTCCTGCGGAAGAGCCTGAATCCGAGCTTCTTTTCGGTCAGAATCTTATGGCTGAAATTGAGGATGAAATTGCCGCTATTGAAAGCTGTGACGAAGTTCCCGATTCAGATGATGAATTTGATGCTCCCGAAGAAGAAATTGATGAGGCTGCTGAAGTTGAGCAGGTTGTGTATGTTCCCGAAGAGCCTTCATCCGAGGATGCTCCTGCTGAAGAATCGGATTCGATTGATGATTTGTTCAGCCTGATTGATGATATGAATTTTGAGGATATCACAGACCCTGATTCAATTCCTTCAACCCTTGATGATCTTGTTCCTCAGCCTGCTGTTGCAGAAGAAACCCCTGACGAAGGCGATGAAATTGCTGCTCAATCAGATGAAGAAGATTCCTACGGTTTTGAAGTTGAAGATGATGACGATGAATCGGACGATGCCGATGATGATTTCTTTGAAGGCTTCAAAATTGACCTTGATTCAATAGGTGATGACGATAACGACAATGATGATGAAGACGATGATATAACATCGCTTTTTGACTCAATGTTTGATGATGAGTAATTTTTGAGAGGTTTTTATGTTTCAGGCAGTTTCCATAATTGTTATTGCAGTGCTGACTGTTATTGACCAGCTTACAAAGCATATTGCCGTAATGACTGTTAAGGTTAACGGCCCCGTTGAATTTCTTTTCGGTTCATTCCAGTTCCGTTATGTTGAAAATACGGGGGCTGCTTTCAGTTCGTTTTCCGATAACACTCTTGTTCTCGCTGTGCTGACATCGGTTATTCTTGCAGGCTGCCTGATTTTGCTTTTTTCAAAAAGAATTAAATCAATGTTTATGAATGTTTGTCTTCTGCTTGTGGTTTCGGGAGGTCTCGGCAATGTGATTGACCGTTTCCGTCTCGGTTTTGTGGTTGACTTTATTGAACCGTTGTTTATTGATTTTGCGGTTTTCAATTTTGCAGACTGCTGCATAACCGTAGGTGCATTTATGATGATTGCCTATGAAATTTATGAACTGATACGCGAACAGAAGAAAAAGGCTGCTGAAAATGATTGAACAGATTAACTCTATAGGCTATAACGAGTTGATAACTGCAACAGTTGATGCCGAATCCGGCGGAGAAAGGGCGGATAAGCTGCTTTCCTTTGCGCTTTGTGATTACTCGCGTTCCTTTGTTCAGAATCTTTTTTCTGAAGGTTTGGTTTTCTGCAACGGCAAAAAAATTTCCAAGAGCTTCAAACCAAAGCAAGGCGATGTTTTGTCGTTCACTGTTCCCGAGCCGAAGGAAATATCGCTTGAGCCCGAGAATATTCCTCTTGATGTTATTTATGAGGACAGTGATTTGCTTGTGGTAAACAAGCCCAGAGGAATGGTTGTTCATCCTGCGCCGGGTAACTATAATTCAACTCTTGTCAATGCGCTTTTGTGGCATTGTAAGGGCAATCTGTCGGGAATAAACGGTGTTGTAAGGCCCGGTATTGTTCACAGAATAGATAAGGATACAAGCGGATTGCTTCTTGTTGCAAAGAATGATGCGGCGCATATTTCTCTTTCGCAGCAGATAAGCGAGCATTCTCTTGACAGGGAATACAGAGCGGTTATTCACGGACGTCTTAAGGAGCCGCAAGGCGTTGTTGATGCTCCTATCGGAAGAAATCCCAATGACCGAAAAAAGATGTGTGTTACAAATCAGAATTCAAAAAATGCGATAACTCATTATACCGTTCTTGAAGAATATAAGGATTTTTCATTTATCAGGCTGAAGTTGGAAACGGGCAGAACACACCAGATTCGTGTTCATATGGCGTATCTTGGCCATCCCGTTGCGGGAGACCCTGTTTACGGGCCTAAAAACGGTGTTTCATCCCTTAACGGTCAGTGCCTGCATGCGGGCTTGTTGGGTTTTGTTCACCCGTCAACGGGGGAGCATATTGTTAAAGAAGCTCCTTTGCCTGAATATTTTACAGATTTTCTTGGGAGAATAAAAAGATAATGGATAATAAACAATCCCTTTCCGGTTGGCTGATTGCATCCGATATTGACGGTACTCTCAATAACAAGCTGAGAAGGCTGCCCGAAAGAAACGAAAAGGCAATCAGAAGGTTTGTTGACCTTGGCGGAAGATTTACTCTTGCCTCGGGCAGAAATCCTCAGTCAATGGAAAAGCATTTCAAGCGTCTGCCTATTGATGGCACGCCTGCTGTTGTTATTAACGGCGCCGGCTTATATGATTTCAAAAAAAAGGAAATGATATATTTCAGCTCAATGAGCAATGAGGGTATGAGGCTTGCAATTGAAGCTGCAAAAAAATTCCCTGCAGTAGATGTTATTGTTGTTGCCAAGGATATGATTTATATCACAGGCTCAGGCTGGTTTGGGAAAATGTTTGTTGCTGCCGATAAGCTGAAGCATGAGCATATCAGAAACATTGACGATGTTCCCAAGAAAAATTGGGGAAAGGTTATTTTTTCGGGTATTCCTTTCCATATAACAAAAGTCAGAAAGCATTTCGAATCAATGACCGATCCTGACCTTACTCTTATGTCATCATCGGTTGCCAGCTTTGAAATTCTCGCAAGGAATACTCATAAAGGAACCGCGGTTATGAAGCTGGCTGAAATTCTTGGCGTTGACCCTTCTCATACGGGAGCAATCGGTGATTATTTCAACGATTTTGATATGCTTAAAACCGTTGCAGTTCCTGCCTGCTGCGGTCAGGCACCCAAGGAATTAAAGGAAACTGCTCAGTTTGTTGCATGCCATTGCAACAAGGGCGCTGTTGCTGATTTCCTTGAATATATCGAGACCAAGGAGCTGTAAGCACTTGGGCCATTTCAATCCAATTCAAAACAGGAGGTGGCTGCAATGGATGCAGTTATCAGAAAACAGTTAAAAATCAAAGCGTGTAAAGCAAGAATGGGTATCATTGAAGGTGTTTTCAACGCTAAGTCGGGTCACCCCGGCGGCTCCCTTTCATGTGTTGACATTGTGACGTATCTTTATTTTCATCATATGAATATTGATCCTCAGAATCCTCAGATGGAGGATAGGGACAGATTTGTTCTTTCTAAGGGACATGCTGCGCCTGCTCTTTATTCTGTTCTTGCTCATCGCGGCTTTTTCCCCGTTGATGAGCTGAAAACTCTCAGAAAGAGCGATTCAATGCTTCAGGGTCACCCCAGCATGAAGTACACAGCAGGTGTTGATATGTGTACCGGCTCTCTCGGTCAGGGCATTTCAACAGCTTGCGGCATGGCACTTGCAGCAAAACTTTCCAACAAGAGCAACAGAGTTTACACCATTCTTGGTGACGGCGAAATTCAGGAAGGTCAGGTATGGGAGGCGGCAATGTTTGCTTCTGCAAAGGGTCTTGATAACCTTGTTGCTGTTGTTGATAACAACGGCCTTCAGATTGACGGCAAAATTTCCGAAGTTAATTCACCCTATCCCATTGCTGAAAAATTCAAGTCCTTCGGCTGGAATGTTATTGAAATCTGCGCTCACAGTTTTGATGAAATTGATGCAGCTTTCTGCGCTGCTGCCGAATTTAAAGGCAAGCCCTCAGTTATTGTTGCAAACAGTGTCAAGGGCAAGGGTGTTTCGTTCATGGAGGATCAGGTTTCGTGGCACGGAACTGCTCCCAATGCAGAACAGTATGAGCAGGCTATGAGCGAGCTTACCGCTGCTCTTGCAGAGCTTGAAGCATAAGGAAAGGATCGGTGATAAAAATGGCTGATATTATTAAAACCGCAACCCGTGATGCATACGGAAAGGCTCTTGTTGAGCTTGGCGACAAAAATGATAAGGTTGTTGTTCTTGATGCCGACCTTGCAGCGGCAACAAAAACAGGTATGTTTAAAAAGGCTCATCCCGAAAAGTTTTTTGACTGCGGTATCGCAGAGGGTAACATGATGGGTGTTGCAGCCGGTCTTGCTGCCTCGGGCTACACTGTGTTTGCAAGCACGTTTGCAATGTTTGCTGCAGGCAGAGCCTATGAGCAGGTCAGAAACTCAATTGCTTATCCCCATCTTAATGTTAAAATCGGTGCAACTCACGCAGGCATTTCCGTTGGTGAGGATGGTGCAAGCCACCAGTGTTGCGAGGATATTGCTCTTATGAGAGCCATTCCCGGAATGACGATCATTAACCCTGCCGATGATGTTGAAACAAGAGCTGCGGTTCTTGCAGCGGCAGATTATGACGGCCCTGTTTATATGAGATTCGGTCGCCTTGCAGTGCCCAGAATTTTTGATGAGGATTATAAGTTTGAGTGGGGCAAGGCTGTTGTTCTTAATGAAGGTAAAGATGTAACAATCTGCGCCACCGGTCTTATGGTCGGCGAAGCAATTGAAGCTCAGAGGATTCTTGCAGAGCAGGGAATCAGTGCAGAGGTTATCAATGTTCACACAATCAAGCCTCTTGATTCCGAAACAATTCTTGCTTCTGCTGCAAAAACCGGCGCAATCGTAACTGCTGAGGAGCATAATATTATCGGCGGTCTCGGCAGCGCAGTTGCCGAGGCGGTTTGCGAAGGCGGAAAGCCTGTTCCCGTTGTAAGGCTTGGCGTTAACGATGTTTTCGGAAAATCAGGCCCTGCGGTTGAGCTTCTTCATATTTACGGTCTTGATGCACAGAATATTGTTGAAAAGGCTAAGCAGGCAATTTCAATGAAATAATTTTCGAATTGTTGGGCGGCTGCTCCTTTCGGGGCAACCGCCTGTTTGAGAAAAAGGGTCAGGTGTATTTGTTGAATAACACTGAAGGAAAGAGAATATCAAACAAGGTTAAGATTATTCTTGCCGTTTCGGCTGCGGTTGTTGCATTAACTGCGGCTATTGTTGTTTTGGTTAATCTTATCGGCTTTTCAAAGCCTGAAAACAGCAGCATCGTTGTTTATAAATCCGCAGGAACAACGGGAGTCAGAATTGACGGGCTTGAAAAGACTGTTCCCGATTTAACTGCATCAAATTTTAAGTGTGATTCTGAAAACGGAAGAGTTTTTTACACGGTAGAGTCCTCCCGCGCAGATGGGCTTTACGATTTATATTATATTGAAAAAAAACGCAGTGAGATAACCGAGCCAAAGATAATCGATATCGGAGTTGGCGAAAGTTATGATGTTGTGTCGGGAAATATATACTATTTAAAGAAGGATTTTGGTGCAGGTGCTTATGAGGGCACGGTTTGCAACATTGATGAAAACAAGATTGAAACTTTTTCAGGCAATGTTGAGTCTGTTTATGCCCTTGAAAACTGCAATACAGTTTATTTCACAAAGATGCACGGAAACAATCGCGTGCTTTATAAATATGAGAACGGTGCTGCAGCCGAGGTATGCAGAGATTTGATGAGCATACGCTGCTATAATGATGCGGAAAATCCTCATATTTTTTATGAGAAGAATTCTCTCGTTAATACGGGAATGACCGAGCTTTATGCGGTTTATTCAAGCGGTGAAAGTGAACTTGTGTGTGATAGTGTTCATACCGTAATGTATGATAATTATTCTGCAGGCGGCAATCTTTATTATTTCACATCTTCATCCGAGAGCATTTCATGGAGCTATGTTATTGCTGATGAATATTCGGAATCCGATAAAACCGTTGAAAAGCCAAAGAGGGATAATTTCTTTGCTTATCTTGGAATTTCCGCAGAATATAATGAGGCTCTGAAAAAATATCAGGATAAGCTTGTAAGGGATGAAATAAGAGCAGCGCTTAATGAATCTGTTGAGAACGGCGAGTTTTCGGTTCCTGTTTTCAATGCATTTGCCTATAGTCCGCAGGGAACATTTAAAATAGCGGAAAATATTGACCCTAAAAATGTTTACACTGTTTCTGTTTTTGGTGACCCCAAAATTGTTTTTGAGAGCACTGAAGTTCTTGCTTCTGAAACAGATATGAGCACTCTTGTGAGCATTGCACAGAGAAGTTCAATGTCAGAGGTTATAAATTATGCCAGAACGGTTGTTGCGGAAAGCGTTAAATCCAACGGAATGGCTTATGCAGCTTACGGTGAAAACGGTGCAGTAACTTATCCTCTTGACGGTTATGATAAAAGCAATACTCTGTTTTCTTTTTCCCGTGACGGAAGCAGGATTTTTGCTTTTGTGCGCGATGCTCAGGGAGAAAGGCTAAGTCTTTATACCAACAGTATCGGTGAAGGCATGAAGCCTTCAGGGATGATGAGCGTTGACACGGGAATATCTGGCTACCGTTTTTCGGATGATTCCGTAATTTATCTTAAATCGGATATTGACAGAATTTCAGGTGATGTTTATACCTACGGCGGCGAAAAAAGCGTTAAGCTCTCCAATGCAGCAAACGCATTTACGGTTGAAAATTTTGAGGATGTTATTGTTCTTAAAAACAACGATATAAATTCACCTGAGCAGACGGCGGATTATTATATTTGTTCCGACGGTGAAGAAATTCTTATTGGAAACGAAATTGTTGTTGAGAGCTTCAGCTATTCTGCAGACGGCAGGGCAGCATTTATCACATCTGACGGAAAACTTTGGATTTTCGGCAACGGCAAATCGGCCGAAATTTGTGAAAATGCAAGCGAGATTCTGCTTTTGGCTTGATTCTGAAAGGGTGTAGAAAATGAGTAAAGATAAGATTTTAAAAAAAGCTGCTTTTGGCGGCTTTAAAAAAGAGGATGTTATTGATTATATTGAGAAGCTGCAGCAGGAAATGGTTGATTTGAAGAGAGAGGCATCTGATTGCGCCGCATACAAAAGAGAGGCTGATGCTCTCAGGGTTCAAAATGCCGAAAATGAAAAAACAATAGCTTCACTTCAGGCAGAAAATGACGGGTTAAAGGCTGAAAATTCATCACTTACGGAGAAAAATGCCGCAATAACCCTCAGGCTTGAGCAGTTAACATCTGTTGCTGAGAAAAACAGAGAGGATGCGGCAGAAGCCGAGAGAAAATATGAGGCGCTTAATGCTGAATTTTTAAAAATAACAGATATCAATGCCATTGCCGAAGAAGCAAGGGCATCTGTGTCAAAAATTGCATCCGATGCAAAAAGTGCGGTTTCTTCTGCACGTGCTGATATTTCAGCTGCCGCAGACAGATTCAAAACTGTTTCCGTCAATTTTGAAAGCTCGCTTGTTTCCCTAAAATCGGGCACCGATGCTCTGCTTGATGCTCTTTCGACTGCCGCTGAGAAGATTGACGCCGTTGATGCAAAGGATGAATAAAATGGCAGAGTACAACATAAACATTAATCAAATTAAAGATTTTTCATCTGTTCTTAAGGCAGGGGACAGAGTTTTGCTTAGCGGAACGGTTTACACATCGAGAGATGCTGCGCACAAGCGCATTTTTGAATTGCTTGACAGCGGTGTGTCCTTGCCTTATGAGCTTTGCGGTGCCTGCATCTATTTTGCAGGACCAACGCCTACTCCGGAAGGAATGGTAATCGGAAGCTGCGGCCCCACAACTTCAGGAAGAATGGATTGTTATTCTCCAAGGCTGCTTGACCTTGGTCTTGCAGCAATGATTGGCAAAGGCGAGCGTAATAAAGCAGTTTGCGATGCGATAGTCAGAAATAAAGCGGTTTATTTTTGTGCAATTGGCGGGGCAGGTGCGCTGTATGCAAAGCATATTATAAAATGCGAGGAAATCGCATTTAAGGATTTGGGATGTGAGAGTGTCAAACGGCTTGAGCTTGAAAATTTTCCTGTTATAGTCGGCATTGATGCCAACGGCGGAAATTTATTTAAATAAGGAACTTAAAACGCTTTCTTCGGAAGGCGTTTCTTTTTTTGCAGAGAGGAGATGTTCTGCTCGAATTGAATTTATTTGTAATTTTAACTGTTATAATTACCTTTTCAGTTGCATTTGTAAACGGTATGACGGATGCGCCGAATGCTATTGTTTCTTGTGTTTCAACTAAAAGCATAAGCATGAAAAAAGCCGTTGTAATAGCTGCAATTTCCGATTTTGCAGGTTCGGTTACTTTTGGCTTGTTAAACAGAAATGTTGCTGAAACGATAACTGATATTGCAACTTTTAATAATGACGGCAGGGCATCTCTTTTAGGTTTATCGTCTGCAATGCTTTCTGTTGTGATGTGGGCTGTTGCAGCATGGATGTTCGGAATTCCAACCAGTGAAAGCCATGCATTGATTGCAGCGCTTGCAGGTGCAGGTGTAGCGGTAAACGGGGGCTTGATAAAAACAAATATTCATGCATGGAATAAGGTTTTATCGGGATTGTTTGTTTCAGTTGTTTTGGGTTTTGCGGCAGGGTATTTAATATCCAGGCTGACTTTTTTTGTTTTTAAATCTGATAAAAAAGATAGAATATTTGTTAAATCACAGATATTATCAAGCGTGCTGATGTCTTTTATGCACGGAGCTCAGGACTCCCAGAAATTTACGGGCATAATCATGCTTGCGCTGTCAATTTCGGGAATTCACGACGGCGATGCACCTGTATGGCTATCAATTCTGTGCCCGATTTTTATAGCAGTGGGAACAGTTGCAGGAGGGGAGAAAATAATCAAAGCAGTAGGAACGGATATGATAAAAATGGGTAAAGACCAAGGCTTTTCATCCGATATTGCGGGCACATTATGCCTGCTTGTTTCCACGCTTATGGGTATGCCCGTAAGCACGACCCACACCAAAACCTCTGCCGTTATGGGTGCAGGGGTTGCGAAAAGCCTTAAATCCGTTAATTGGAAAATTGCTGCTGAAATGGTTACTGCATGGCTGATTACTTTTCCTGCCTGCGGTTTGCTTGGTTGGCTTTTTACGAAAATCTTTTTATTTTTATTTAAATAAAAACCTGCGGAAAAATATCCGCAGGTTGACCTGAAATGATTATTCAGTTTGCTTTTAATTTTTCGCTTTTTTCATATGAATAAAGTCTGAAAGCAACCAATGCATAAAAAGGCACATAAAAGTAACCCGTCCAAAGTGAGAATACTATAATGGGAACGAAAAGGAAAATATTCAATGCAGATGAAAAAATCTTTTTAACCTCGCTCCATTTAACGCTTTGCCAAGCGCCGACAATAATTACCACAGCGCAGGAATGAACGGGCACTCTTGCGATGAAATCGTGAAATACAAAAAAGATAACGCCCGTTAAAATACAAGCAAGCACCCCGTTTAAAATTTTGCTTTTTTTAGCGGTGTTCGGAATGGGCATACAAGTTACAAAACCAAAAATGCAATTTAAAATGCCGCAGGTAATGAAATCTGACTTTTTGCAGTTTTTATTCTGCAGGATCATATAAAAATATGTGAGGAAAAGTGATGCGCCGCTGAAAACAGATAATAAAACAATCGGTTTTGAATTTAAAACAGGGAAAAAGATGTTGCTTTTATATTCATCAAAGGATAATGCGCCTGCTTCACGGATCGCAGTAATCATATCCGACGGATTGAGAAACAGATTAAGAATTGTTGTGATAATAAGGGCAATAAATGCTGCGCCGATAACCTTTGTTGCCTTTTTGAATTTCCTGGGAAAAGTTATCATTACAACCAAAACAATCGTGCCGTAAAGAACACCTCTCCAATTAGGATGAAATCCAAGCGAAAGATATGATGAAATCATTTCTTTTGCGGTATTGCCCGTTGCGCCGATGCCGAAATAATCTGTTGTAAATAAAATTGTAATGGTAAGTGCGCAGGAAAGCATAACCGCACCGATAACAGGATTATCAGAAAGATTATCAAGTTTTTCTTTTGCTTTTTTATAAAATAAACCTGAGATTGCAAGCAGAATTCCGCATATCACTATTGAAAGTGCCGTCGATGACGCGCCGAATTCTTTGAATGTATATGTTATTATCAGCAAAGAAACATAAATCGGCATCTGCTGTTTTTCTTCAGCAACCGAGCAGATTAATACGGCAATGCAGGCAAACACAGCACCTGCAAAAGCGCCCATTCCCGCACATACTGCCATGCTGAAAACAACGGGAACAATATTGCTGAGAACGGCTGCAGTTTCTTTGGTTGAAAGATTTACTCTGTTATTCAAATTAAAATCTCCTTCAAAAATCTCTGAATATTAGTTTACAATAAAAATCAATACTATACAAGCAGTTTTATGAAAAACTTTTTTATAAAGTATAGTAAAAAACATAAATATGTGCTAAAATAAATCAATTTAAATTTACGGAGCATTTTTTATGAATAAAAATCGTGCAAAGAAAATAGCAACCTGGATTATTGTGCCGCTTATGGCGGCAATTTTTTTGCTTGACATTGCAACTGTTGCAATTGCCAATTCTTATTGCCGCAGATACACAGTTTCTCAGGAAATGTTTGATTATTCTTCGGGTGATGACAGAATCCACTTCCTGAACACCGCCAATTCCGATGCCATACTGATTGAAAGCAACGGTATGTTTGCTCTTATTGATGCAGGAGAGGGAAATTCAAATCCCAGAAGAAAAACGGCATACAAAGGCTATGAGCAGGAAGTTATTGACTATGTGAAGAAGGTTTGCAAAAAGACGGATGGCAGAGTTTATCTTGATTTTATTCTCGGCACGCATTGCCATTATGACCATATCGGGTCATATCTTTCTCTTGCTTCGGATTCGGAAATCGGTATAGGTAAAGCCTATTTTAAGGAATTCAGCCCTGAAATTGCAAAAGATTATGAGATTGAACGCTGGAAAATTGACAAAATATATGCAGATATTATTGATGCTCTGAACGATAGAGAAATTGAGGTTATAAGCGATATTCCTTCTGAGCAGTTTTCCTTTGGTGATTTTAATCTTCAGTTTTTTAATACGGTTACTCCCGAACAGCTTAAGGGCGAGGGTGAAAATGCAGCAAGCATCGGTGTGAAAGTAACAAAAGGCGGCAAATCTGCTTTTCTTGCGGCGGATATAACCGCATCAACGGGCCTTGAAGATATTGTTGCACCGTTGGTAGGGGAGGTCGATTTGCTGAAAATCGGCCATCACGGTTATTTCGGCTCATCCTCACAGAGCTTTCTGGAGGCTCTTTCGCCTGAGATTGCCGTTGTTACAAATCAGTTAGGCAAGATTTATCCGAATGTTAAATGGAATCTTGTTATGTCGGCCAAGCTACCCGTTTTTGCAACCTACGATAACAACGGAATCATTGCTGCTTTTACTGACGGCGGCGAAATTATCCTTTCAAATAATATACATTAATAGTTTGTTAATTTCATTATTGTAAAATTGACAAAGCCTTTATTAATTGATATAATCAAATATATATTGTCATTTTGAAATTCAATGTAAAAAACGGACGGGATTATTTATTATGAATCTTACTTGTTACGATTACCTTAAGGTTTGTGCAAAAAAGACGGGTGATTTTACCGCTGTTTATGCATTCGGAAGCAAAATAAAGCTCTCGAAAATTATCAGCGATATTGATGCTCTTGCCGCTTATTTTAATTCAATCGGAATCGTTAAGGGCGATGCGGTAACAATCTTTCTGCCTAACGTTGTTCATGCATTTACAACCTTTTATTCATTGAATAAAATTGGCGTTATAGCCAACATTGTTCATCCTTTAACATCTCCTGAAAGTTTGAAGGAAAGCATTGAGCTTACTAAATCAAAGGCGATTTTTATTCTTGATATTCTCGCTGCTGATTACTCCGGCGTTCTCAATGCGATAGGCATTCCTTGCATTATCTGTTCTAACTCAGACTATGTTCTTGCTCCTGCAGTGCCCGCATTCAAGGTTTTTGAAAAGATCAAGGGAAAGGGTCTTGCAGAATATAAAAATTCTGTTAAATATCTTAAAGCCGTTCAGCTTGGCTCAAAAAAGTCATCTGCAGAGTTCCATGATGGCTCAAAGGTGGCGGTTTATCTTCACGGCGGCGGAACAACAGGCAAAAGCAAAACAATAATGCTTTCCAGCAATAATCTCAACAACCTATCGGAAAAGCTGAATACCCTTGATATTCCTCACAAGGCAGGGGATGAATTTTCGCTTATGGTTCTGCCTATTTTTCATGCATTTGGTCTCGGAATTGCAATGCATTTCCCGTTGACTCACGGCTTTACTTCAATACCCATGCCGCAGTTTAATGCCGAAACTGCCAATAAATATATGAAAAAGCACAAGGTAACATTTCTTCTGGGTGTTCCCAATATGTTTAAAAAGATGATGGAGGATAAAAATTTTGATGGCCCTCATCTCAAAAATCTGAGGCTTGTTTTCTGTGGTGGTGATGTTCTTCCCGAAAGGCTTGTTAAGGAGTTCAACAAGACCGTTGCCAAAAACGGCGGTAAAGGCAAGCTCTTCAGAGGATACGGTTTAACAGAGGTTTCATCCGTCTGCACGGTTAACACTTATGAGAACAACAGAGAGGATTCAATCGGCAAGCCTCTTGGTGATATAGTTGTTCAGATATGGGATGAAATGAAAAGAGAGCTTCCTGCAGGTGAAACGGGTGAAATTGTTGTCAGCGGTGATACGGCGATGCTCGGCTACTATAACGGCGATAACACCGTTATGAATGATGGCGTTTATGTTGATGCCCGAGGCACAAGATGGGTTCCTACCGGCGATATCGGCTATAAGGATTCCGACGGTTTCATTTATTTCACGGGCAGAAAAAAGCGAATGATTATTATTTCGGGTTATAATGTTTATCCCATTGATATTGAAAATGCAGTTCTTCAGCTTCCGTTTGTCGGCGAAGCGTGCGCCGTTCAGGGTTATTTGAAGAATAAACCCTGTGTAAAGCTGTGTGTTACTCTTAATCGAAACATGGATAAGGATGAGGCTTCGGATAAGATTCAGTCGTTCTGCAAAAAGAATCTTGCTAAATTTTCTTGCCCGAGGAAAATTGAGATTATGGACAGTTTCCCCAGAACAAAAATGGCAAAGGTTGACTTTATGAAGCTGTCTGATACCTTTGACCCCAAAGCAAAGTAAGAAAGGATAAATAAAAATGAGCAAGCAGATAAGAGAAATTCAGCAGGGTGATGTTGTTGCCCTTATGAAAACAACAATGGGCGATATTAAAATTCTTCTTTTCCCCGATGCCGCACCCAAGGCAGTTGAAAACTTCACAACGCATGCAAAAAACGGATATTATAACGGAATTATTTTCCACAGAGTTATTCCTGATTTTATGATTCAGGGCGGAGATCCCACGGGCACCGGCAGAGGCGGCGAAAGCATCTGGGGCAAGAGCTTTGAGGATGAATTCAGCGTTGATTATCACAACATCAGAGGCGCCCTCTCAATGGCAAATGCAGGCCCTTCAACCAACGGCAGTCAGTTCTTTATCGTTCAGTCAAAAGAGGTTGACGGCGGCCTTATATCGCAGATGGAGCAGCTTGCAGACAGAGGATTTCCCACAGAATGTGTTGAGGATTATAAGGCTCTCGGCGGCACTCCCTGGCTTGACTATAAGCACACGGTTTTTGGTCAGGTTGTTGAAGGTATGGATGTTGTTGATAAAATCGCAACCGTTAAAACCGGCTTTGGTGATAAGCCTCTCAAGGAAATTTCAATCATTGGAATTGATGTTGAAACCGTATAAAACATAATGTTTTCAGCCACGGCAGATTGTTGTCGTGGCTGTTTTTCGTTAAATCAAAAATTGGATTGACTTGTAGTTTTCTATCTGTTAATATGTAATTATAAAAACAATCAAAATTTCAGGAGTAATAATATGAAAAAATTTATCAGTTTATTTTTAAGTGTTGTTATGGTTTTCTCAATGTTCAGCACAGTGGCTTTTGCAGATAAGGCTGAAAACAAATTCGAATTTGAAGGAAAAACATACGATTTATCCAATGAACATCCTTGGGTATTTGTTCATGGTATGGGCGGCTGGGCGGATTATAATGGCGAAGCGTACTGGGGCGGATGGGCAGCCTCTGAAGGCGATGTTATTGCTCTTTATAACAGTCACGGCATTGAAGCATATGCGGCTGTTGTAGGCCCCTTGAGCAGCGCTTGGGACAGAGCCTGCGAGCTTTATGCTCAGCTTACAGGTACTGTTGTTGATTACGGTGAAGCTCATTCAAAGGCTCATAATCACGAGCGTTACGGCTACGATTATACAGATAATTGCCTTATGGGCAAGCCTTGGGACTGCGAAAGTGCAATTAATCTTGTTGGTCACAGCTTCGGCGGCCCTACCGTAAGGCTTTTTGCTTCACTTCTCGCATATGGTGATGCCGATGAGATTGCAGCAACAGGCAGCAACACCTCGCCCCTTTTCTCCGGCGGCCATAAGAACGCCGTTCATTCGGTTGTTACATTCTCAGGTGTTCACAACGGTTCACCCGTTGCAAACCTTATCCATGATTCATTTCTTATGACACTTATTATCGGAGCGCTTAACCTTGTCGGTGCACTTATCGGCAGTGATATTCTGATGTGGGATCTTCAGATGGGCCATCTTGGTCTTACACCCAAGCAAGGCGAAGAAAGAGCAAAATTTAGCATATCAAACATCATTAATGTTGTTAACTCTCACGATAACTGCGGATATGATATGACCCTAAGAGGCGCTGCAGAGCTTAACGAAAAGATCAAAACCGTTGACAGCGCATATTATTATTCATATTCCTGTAATTCCAGCAACAAAACATTCCTTGGTACCTATTTCCCCATCAAATCAAACTTTGTTATGTTCTACCTTACTTCACTTTATATAGGCAGCCTTGAGGGAAAAACAATTGACGGTATTTATATGGATGAATCATGGGCAAAAAATGACGGTATTGTTCCTCTTGCAAGTGCACTTTATCCTTCAACCGATGCTGATACTGCAATAAGCTATGAAGCAGCTGTAAATGCAGGCGACACAATCAAGCCCGGTGTATGGTATTATATGCCGATTATGGATGGCTTTGATCACTTTGATTTCTGCGGCACAATAGATTATATCACAAGCTTTGAGGATTTCTATTATACTCTTGTGGAAACAATTAACAAAGCATAATTCAATAATTATAGGACCTCTTTAGCTTTAGGGGTCCTATTTTTTTATAAGTGCAACCTAAAGTTGACAAATAGTTGGTAGATTTGAACTGATAAATTTGCTATAATCATTGCAAAGGAGGCACATGATATGACTATAGGAAACCGTATATGTTCATTAAGAAAACAACTGAAATATTCCCAGGAATATATAGCTGAACAATTAGGTGTAAGCCGTCAGGCAGTTTCTAAGTGGGAAAAGGATATTTCCAAACCTGATACTGATAATATAATTCAGCTTGCGGAATTATTTGATACCAATGTTGATTACTTATTAACAGGAAAATCGAATGTAATTATAAATGAAAATGAAAAAAGGAAAATAACAAAAGAGCAGAAAAGAAAGATTCGATTTTGGACTTTGCTTTCTCTGGGATTTGCTTTTATCATCAGTATTGTTCTTTTGATACATTTGTGCCCTGTTGATTGGGAAGTAGGTGCTTGCAGAGGCGGTTATGTTACTACGATTTATGATATATATTGTGATGAATTAACTGAAAAATTTGTTGCAGGAATGGAATATGATAAAGATAATATTTTATGGGCAGAGCCAATCAAAGGAACACAACAAGCAACGATGAAAGATAGAAAAATTTATCTTGAGTTCGATGTTACATATGAACATAGCAAATACGGCGTAATAACACAAAGAATACATTATATCGGAACACGCTATTGGATAAATTCATATAAGTGGAGCGGAGCTATTATTGAAGGATAGTTAACAACAAACCCCACGGTAAAACACCGTGGGGATGAATTTTTATTAATTAGTGGTGGAAGAGTCTCATACCTGTGAAGCACATAACCATACCGTGCTTATCGCAGGCTGCGATAACATTGTCATCGCGGATTGAGCCGCCGGGCTCTGCAATGTAGGTAACGCCGCTTTTTGCTGCTCTTTCAATGTTGTCGCCGAAGGGGAAGAATGCATCGCTGCCGAGAGCAACGCCCTTGATTGTTGCAAGGTAAGCCTTTTGCTCTGCCTTTGTGAAGGGTTCGGGCTTCTCTGAGAAAAGAGTCTGCCAAACGCCGTCTGCAAGAACATCCTCGTATTCGTCAGAAATATAAACATCAATGGTGTTATCTCTGTCAGGTCTGCCTACTGTGTCAAGGAAGGGGAGGTTAAGAACCTTTTCGTGCTGTCTGAGGTGCCAGATATCAGCCTTGTTGCCTGCAAGCCTTGTGCAGTGAATTCTTGACTGCTGGCCTGCACCTACGCCGATTGCCTGACCGTCAACTGCATAGCAAACTGAGTTTGACTGAGTATATTTGAGAGTGATAAGGGAGATTATAAGGTCACGCTTTGCACTGTCGGGCATTTCCTTGTTAGCGGTAACAATGTTCTCAAGGAGAGTATTGTTGATTTCAAAGTTGTTTCTGCCCTGCTCAAAGGTGATGCCGTAAACCTGCTTTGTTTCAATGGGTGCAGGAATAAAATCAGGGTCGATCTTAACTATATTATAGTTGCCGTTTCTCTTGCTCTTGAGAATCTCAAGTGCTTCGGGCTCATATCCGGGAGCAATAACGCCGTCGGAAACCTCTCTCTTGATAAGTTTTGCGGTTGTAACATCGCAAACATCGGAAAGTGCAATCCAGTCGCCGAATGAGCTCATTCTGTCTGTGCCTCTTGCTCTTGCATATGCGGTTGCAAGGGGGGAATCGTCAAGGCCTTCAATATCATCAACAAAGCAAGCCTTTTTGAGAGTGTCGCTCATTTTGATGCCTACTGCTGCCGATGTGGGGCTAACGTGCTTGAATGATGTTGCTGCGGGCATGCCGAGAGCTTCTTTAAGCTCTTTAACAAGCTGCCAGCTGTTGAAAGCGTCAAGGAAGTTAATGTAGCCGGGTCTGCCGCTGAGAATTTCAATGGGAAGCTCTGTGCCGTCTGCCATGTAAATCTTTGCAGGCTTCTGGTTGGGGTTGCAGCCGTATTTAAGTTCAAACTCTTTCATTTTATATCTCCTTATTTATTTTTGTTAATCATTCTGCTGTCATATTCGCCGCTTTCAAGGTCAATATAACGAACATAAAGTGAAATCTTGTTGTTCTCATTGAGGTTAGCCCAGATATTGTTTGTAAATTCGTCGATATCGTTGGGAATTTCAACTCTTTCAGGCTCGCCGGTGAATGTGGGAATGGGGTTGCCGTCGTGGTTATAAGTGTGAATGAAATGGCCGAGACCTGCAAGGGGAGCGTATGAGAATGTGTATCTGTTGCATGCAGAGCCGTTTTCGTCTGCACTCTTGAGAATGCTCATTTTATAGGTGAAATCGCCGTTTGCAAAGGTCATCATGCCGCTGATTCTGGGGGTGAAGTTGGGCATATCGGGTTCAAATTCTCTTGTTTCAAGAGCCTGCTCAAAGGTTTTGCCGTCCTTAATGAAATCATAGATTGTGTCGGTCTGGTCACCGTTTGTAACAATAAGGTTATTTCCAATCTGTCTTACGGGTGCATAGATGATAAGTGAAGGATCTTCAACCTTTGATGCATCAAAAGGATGGATGATTATTTCGTCGCCTTCTTTGATAAATACTCTGTTTCTGCTGTTTTCGCTTCTTCCCATAATGAAGTAAGCGGTAACGGCTTTTTTGCCGTCTGCACTTTTGCCGATAACAATGCCTCTGCCGACATATGTGTTATCCTTGATAAGCTCGCCCATGTTGTTGATTTCGTAAATACCCATAGATTTCTTCTTCCTTTCCAAAATAAATAGGGCAGCCCTATCCGAGATAAGACTGCCCAGACGGTCGGCTTTGAAAAAACAGATTTTTTGCTCCTTTGCAGTGCTCTGCATAATTCCGTCAGTTACAAAAAACCTTTAAATTTTACATATAAATTTTATCATTTTAAAATGTATTTGTCAATACGGTTAAATCCTGATTTTGGGCTTTTTCCATTTGCCTGATGCAACAAAAATAATTCCTACAAAAATTGATGCGATTGATGCCAGACCTGTTGCAAGGCCGATTCCGTTGAAACCGAGGTTTGTGAACTCAACAACAAGGTATGCCGCAGGAACTCTGACGAGGATTGAACTGAAGCAGGCGTTGAAAAGCGCAAAATTTGTGTATCCTGCGCCGATTGCAAGTCCGTTCATACAGAACACAAAGGGAACAAAAAGGTAATCAAGCGCTATAAAACGCATGTATTCCGAGCCGATGGCAATAACATCGGGATTAGTGTCGAAAAGTGAAATGATAGGCTGAGGGAAAAGCTCCACAATCGCAAAAACAACAGCAGAAATTGCAAATGCTATGCCCATGCCTGTCAGCATTGTTTTCTTAGCTCTTGCTGTTTCTCCGGCGCCGATGTTCTGACCTGCCATTGATGAAACTGCGCTGCTCATTGCAAGGGCGGGTAAAATGGCAAATGAGTTAACCTTTCCGCCGATGCCTTGGCAGGCAGATGCAATATCTGCAATGGGAAGTGAGTTTACAAGAGCAGTGAGAGTCAAAAATGAAAATGAAACAACAACCTGCTGCACTGATGAGGGCAGGCCGAGTTTAAGCAGCATTTTCATTTTTTCTTTGTCAATTTTAAAATCACTTTTACTGTATCCCTTAAAGAAATGATTCTTTGCAAGGTATATGAGAGAAAGAATAACGCTCAGCGCCTGCGCGCCAACTGTTGCATATGCAGCGCCTGCAGCACCCATCTTAAAGGGGCCAACGAGAATTATATCGCCGATTATGTTTACGATTGTTGCAATAAGAACAAAGTAAAGAGGTCTTTTTGAATCGCCCATACCTCGGAGTATTGCGCTTATAACATTGTATGCAAACATAAACACAAGGCCTGCCATGCAGATGTTATAGTAGTTTTTTGCTTCAGTGTATGCAACCTCGGGTGTGTTAAGAACATCAAGAAGCGTTGTGTTGAGAAGAAGCATTACTGCCGTGCATATAACACTGAGTATCATATAAGCAGTGAAAAGAGTACCTATGGTTTTTCTTTGCTCGTCAAATTTCTTTGCGCCGCCGTATTGTGCGATAAGCACTGTTCCGCCAACGGCAAGGCCGAACGCCGCGCCCGTAACAAGAATGTTAATTTGGCTGCCTATGTTAACGCCCGTTATTCCGTGTGTTCCGCAAAGCCTGCCGACGATTATCATATCAGCTACCGAATAAAACGCCTGCAGAAGATTGGAAAGCAAAAACGGAACAGAAAATCTTATAAGCTGTTTTCCAACGCTTCCCTGAGTTAAATCTTGTCTGAATTTATCTGCCACTTTTTAATTCTCCTGTGTTTTTTTCTCTTTCATAGTCAGTGAAATTCTCTTCTTGGCGGTTTCAACGGAAATTACCCAAACTGTAACTACCTGACCAACCTTGAGAACCTCAGAGGGGTGCTTGATGAATTTGTTTGTAATCTGCGAAATGTGAACAAGACCGTCCTGGTGAACGCCAATGTCAACAAATGCGCCGAAATCCGTAACATTTCTGACTGTGCCTTTGAGCTCCATTCCGGGGCGAAGGTCATCTATATCCATAACATCCGTTCTCAGCATGGGAGGGGGGAGCTCGTCTCTGGGGTCTCTTGCAGGCTGAATAAGCTCCTTGACAATGTCCTTGAGAGTGGGAACGCCGATACCGAGTTTTTCGGCAACCTTATCTTCGCCGAGTGTTTCAACCTTTTCTTTTATTTCTGCAATTGCATCTGTACCGATATCATCAACGGAATAGCAGCAGAGCTTGAGCAATGCCTTTGCTGCGGCATAGCTTTCGGGATGAACGCCCGTGTTATCAAGGGCATTTTTGCTTTCGGGAATGCGAAGGAAGCCTGCGCACTGTTCAAATGCTTTTGCGCCAAGCTTGGGAACCTTTTTAAGCTGAGAGCGTTCCTGAAATTCACCGTTTTCATCTCTGTAATCAACAATATTTTTTGCAACGGTTGAATTGATGCCCGAAACTCTTGAAAGAAGAGGTGCGGATGCAGTGTTAAGGTCAACGCCAACAGAGTTAACCGCATCTTCAATAACACCGTCAAGGGCAGCGTCAAGCTCTTTAGGAGGCATATCGTGCTGATACTGACCAACGCCGATTGCCTTGGGATCAATTTTAACAAGTTCTGCAAGAGGATCCTGCAAACGGCGGGCAATCGAAACTGCGCTTCTCAAAGAAACGTCATACTGAGGGAATTCAGCAGCAGCCAACTTTGATGCGGAATAAACCGATGCTCCCGCCTCGCTGACAACCATATAAGAAACATCTGCTTTGATTTCGCGAAGAACTTCTGC
Organism: Acutalibacteraceae bacterium; assembly: GCA_045604685.1. GTDB lineage: Bacteria > Bacillota > Clostridia > Oscillospirales > Acutalibacteraceae > CAG-177. The sequence goes on along the minus strand of JAZUON010000011.1, from coordinate 178,168 downwards.
GGTGAATATTTCGGTTTCTTTTGAAGCTGTGCCGTTACCGATTGAAATGCAGTTAACGCCATGCTTTACTATCAGCTTTTTGATAAGCTCCTTTGCCTGATTTCTCTGTGCATCGGAGTGTGTAACATAAATAACGCCCGTGTCGAGCACCTTGCCGGTGGGAGCAACAACAGCAACCTTGCATCCGGTTCTGTAACCGGGGTCAAGGCCGATAACAACCTTTCCTTTAACAGGAGGTGCAAGAAGAAGCTCTTTTGTATTAAGTGCGAAAACTTTTATTGCGCTTGCTGCTGCGGCTTCGGTGAGCATATTTCTTATTTCACGCTCAATTGAGGGATAAATCAAGCGGTTATATGCATCTTCTCCTGCTTCGCGGACAGCCTCTGTTGTGGGCGAGCCCTGAGGATTCAAAGTTACACTTGTTATAACATTTGCTGCTTTTACAGCGTCGATTGTTACGCTTACTTTGAGGAATTTTTCTTTTTCTCCTCTGTCAATGGCAAGAACTCTGTGGCCTGCAATCTTGTTTACAGGCTCTGAGTATTCATAATACATTGAATAAACGCTGTCTGAATTTTTATCTGTTGCAGAAGTTGTAACAGTGCCGATAACTGTGAAAAGGTTGCGGAGTCTGCGGCGGATATCTGCATCATCTGATATGTTTTCGGCAATAATGTCGAGAGCGCCTTTAAGTGCATCCTCTGCGGTTTCAACTCCCTTTTCGGGATCAACAAAGTTTTCTGCAAGCTCAATGGGGGAGGGAGAATCCGCGTTCTGTTCATATATTGAGTTTGCAAGAGGCTCAAGACCCTTTTCTTTTGCAACAGATGCTCTTGTTTTTCTTTTAGGTCTGAACGGTCTGTAAATATCCTCAATTTCTGCAAGGGTTGCCGCCTTGTCGAGTGCGGCAGAGATTTCATCTGTCAGCTTTTCCTGAGCTTCAATGGATGAACGAACCTCTTCGCGACGCTTTTCAAGGTTGCGAAGGTATTCAAGTCTTTCAGAAAGCTCTCTGATAATCTGGTCGTCAAGAGTGCCGTGTGCTTCTTTTCTGTATCGTGCAATGAAAGGTATTGTGTTACCCTCATCAATGAGTTTTACCGTGTTTTCAACCTGCCAGGTCTGCAGACCGAACTGAGATGTAAGTTGCTGAATAATATCCATTTGTTTCTCCTTAAAAATTGTTCCTGAGTTGTCTTATATCCTTGCCGATAAACAGCAGCGAAACATAATTGCCGATAATTCTTGATGTAACGCGCTGGGTGTATTTTTCTTCAAGCTCTTTTTCGGTAAGGTTTGTGCTGATGATAACGGGTTTCGAACGGTTAATTCTGGTGTTTATTATGTTGTAAATTGCCGCGGTTGTGAACTGTGTTGAAAATTCGGAACCGAGGTCATCGATAATAAGCAGGTCGCAGTCAAGAATTTCATTTTCCTTTTCGCCAGTGTTTGAATAGCTGAATTTCTCTCTTTCAAGAGATGAAAAAATGTTATGCGCCGTGTCATAAATAACTCTGTATCCTTTTTCGGCAACAACATTTGCGATTGCAAGAGAAAGGTGAGTTTTTCCAAGACCGGTTGCACCGTGCATGTAGAGGCTTTCGGAATCAGTGTCAAAATCCTCGGCATAGCATTTGCAGTATTGCAGAACACTTGCCATTCTTTTTTGCGGTGAAACACCCAGAGCTCCGTCAACGGGCTCGGGATAATATTTCAGCTCAAAATTATCAAAATTGCAGCTTTCGCTGGGAGATACCGCTGCAAGCTCTTTTTTTGCAAGCTCTTTCAGAAGCTCTTTGCGGCATTCGCAAATATATCCGCCCGCAAAACCCGTGTCACTGCAAACAGCGCAGGTATAGGGCGTTTCAAGGTAGTTTTCAGGATATCCGTTTTCTTTGAGGAGCTTTCTGATTGTTTCCTGAAATGAAAGATTCATAACTGAAAGTTGCTCTATGTATTCCTTTGCATCGCTGCCCATACCGATAGCTTTTACAATATCAAGGCCCGTTTGTGACAGCTTTGATTCGTATTCGGAAATTACGGGTAATTTTTCGGTTACTTCAAGATGTCTTGCAAGCTGAATGCGCTGAGCTTTATTGCGCCTGCTTTCAAGAATATTGGTTGCCTTTGAAAGGGTAGCCTTACTGTAACTCATTATTTCTTTTTCTTCCTTTCATATTTCAGCTCCGAATGAAGTGAGCGTTCCTTGAATTCCTCAAGGTCATAGGAGGCTGTGTTTGCATTGCCGGCTTTCTTTGCGGCTTTTTTGGAGTCTTGATACTCTTTTTCGCCTTTTTCAACATCTTCGGGTGTTTTGTAACCCTTTTCGTGCCATGTGTTAAGAATCTTGTTGATGTAATTTATGTTATATTTACCCGTTGCATCAAGCATCGCTTCATATGCAAGAATTATCATTTCGAAGTTGTATTTCAGTTCTTCGCTCCAGTGACGGATAAGCTCAAGCTGCTTCGGAGTGGGTCTTGTGCTTGATAATCCTGCGGCGGCGGCGAATTCTTTCCAAAGCGAATTTGAATTTCTTAATATCGCAATCTGCTCTGCTGCTTTTTCCAGAGTGTCAATTTCACGCAAACCCCAGTCTTTACCAACTGCCTGAAGATAACTGTAGTTTGATTTGCCGATTGAAACACAGTAGTCAATCATCATGAAAATCACTTCGGTGGGAAGTCCGTAATGGTCATGAATAAGAAGCAGGGTGCATTGACCGTCATAACCGATTGTTTTTCCAAGTTTCACCTGCGCTTCATTGAAAAGATATCCGATTTCGGGAGATTCTTCAAGGCGGGTAAGTATCTCCGCGCTTGATGGCTTTGAAGGCGCCTGAGGTTCATCCTCTTTATCTGCTTTTTTTACAGGGTTTATTGCTGGTTTTTCTTCAGCTTTTTCAGGTGTTTCATTTTTGTTTACGGTTTCTGTTCCGTCGCCAAGAACGCCCGTTAATACCCAATATTGAAGGTAGTCCGTCGCATCGCTTTTGTTCATTTTCAGCGCCTTGCACATTTCGTCAATATCGGGGCAGTCAGGCGAGTTTCGCAAAATCCAGAGCAAAACCTTGAGCTGATGCTCGTTGGCAAGGCGGATATGTTTATCCACAATGTCTGTTGGCACTGCAAATATTGACCTGAAAACTGATGGATTTACAGAATAGCTCATTTCAAATCTCCGTTTTATGATTTTAAACATTAAAATCTATTATACACTATTTGGGCCGAAAAACAAACACATTTTTTGAAAAATAACAACTTCGGAAAAAGTTCTATATATTAATGTAATTAATCACAATATGTTGTGGAAATAAAATTCTGATTTAACAATCTGTTTGTTAAAAATGACAAAATGAAAAAGAGACTGCCCGAAAGCAGTCTCTTAATCATCTGTTTAATCAAACGGCTCTTGTAACCTTACCTGAGCGAAGGCAACGTGTGCAAGCGTATACTCTTTTGGGAGTACCGTTAACAACGGCCTTAACTCTCTTAACATTGGGCTTCCAGGTTCTGTTTGAACGTCTGTGTGAGTGAGAAACCTTAATGCCGAATGCAACATCTTTACCGCAGTATTCGCATTTTGCCATGTGACACAACCTCCTTTTTAGTCATTAACAGATGATATATTAACAGACTTTTGAAGAAAATGCAAGACTTTTTTTGTTTTTTTGCAAACTATTTTTAATTTTAAATATTTTTGAAAAAAGTATTGCATTTTTTCGGAATATGTTATACAATACCAATAGAACATTTGTTTGATAAAGCTACGGAGGTTTTAAAATGGCAGATAAAAAGAAAGCTCTCGAAACTGCACTTGCGCAAATAGAAAAGGCATACGGCAAAGGAACGATCATGCGTCTTGGCGAAAACAGCGGAATGAATGTTGAAGCAATTTCAACAGGTTCAATTACTCTTGATGCCGCAACGGGCATCGGCGGTTTGCCCAAGGGCAGAATTATAGAAATATACGGTCCCGAATCTTCGGGTAAAACAACTCTTGCTCTTTCTGTTGTTGCTCAGGCACAGAAGCTGGGCGGAGAGGCAGCTTTTATTGATGCAGAGCATGCTCTTGATCCTGCATATGCATCAAACCTTGGTGTTGATGTTGACGCTCTTCTTGTTTCTCAGCCTGATAATGGCGAGCAGGCGCTTGAAATTGCTGAGGCTCTCGTTCGTTCGGGTGCTCTTGATGTTGTTGTTATTGACTCTGTTGCTGCTCTTGTTCCACGTTCGGAAATTGAGGGCGAAATGGGCGATTCCCACGTTGGCGCCCATGCAAGGCTTATGTCTCAGGCTCTCAGGAAAATTGCAGGCGCTGTTGCAAAGTCAAATACAATTATCATTTTTATCAATCAGCTTCGTGAAAAGGTTGGCGTTATCTACGGTAATCCTGAGGTTACAACCGGCGGCAGAGCGCTCAAATTCTATGCCACAATGCGAATTGATGTTCGTCGTATTGAATCACTCAAAGGCGCAGGCAGCGAGGTTGTGGGCAACAGAACAAGATGTAAAATTGTTAAAAATAAGGTTGCGCCTCCCTTCAAGGATGCAGAGTTTGATATTATGTACGGCAGAGGCATTTCCAAGGAAGGCGAAATGGTTGATATCGGTGTAAAATATAATGTTATTCAGAAAAGCGGTGCATGGTTCTCCTACGGCGATATGCGCCTTGGTCAGGGCAGAGATAATGTCAAAGAGCTTTTCCTCAGCTCACCTGAGCTTGCAGAAGAAATCGAGAAGAAGATTGTTGCTGCTATGGCTGAGGCAAATGCAGCTGCTAAGGTTGTCAGAAAACCCAGACCCGTTGCGCCTCCTCCGCCTGCACCGGAACCCACAACAAAAGCGAGCGCAAGAGCAAAGCTCGATATTGTTGTTGATGATGACGATGACTAATCCGTATGAAACTCTCTGTAAGTAAAGGAAAACAGAATAAAATTCATATCTCATGCGACGGTGAATACAAGTTTACCGTTGATGCCGAGTATTGGTTCAGCAGCCCATACCACGGCAGAGAAACAATAAATGATGATGAGGAGTTGACGGCTTTTTATGAAGCCGTCGGCTCCCGTTGCGCATTCATTGCAGGCCTTCGTTTACTTTCGTACCGCGACCATAGCGTAAAGGAGCTTGTTGCAAAGCTGATTCAGAAAGGCCATAGCCGTGAGTATTGTGAAAACGCCGCGTTAAAGCTGGTGGAATACGGCTATATAAACGATGAAAGATATGCGCAAGGTCTTGCTGAAAATCTTCTTGAACGCAAAGGTATGAATGCAAATGCAATCAGAAATGAGCTGCTCAGGAAGGGGATTTCAAGAGAAATTTCGGATAATATTGTCGAAACACTTGACATTGACCCCGTTTTCCGTATTATAGACTTATTGAATACAAAATTTTCAAGAAAGATTTCGGATGAAAAAGGAGTCAGGCGCACCGTTGCTGCTTTACAGCGTTTAGGCTACAGATGGTCCGATATTAACACTGCTTTCCGCAGGCTTGAAATTGAAACGGAGGATATTGACGATGTATAAAATCGGTATGATTTCTCTCGGTTGCCCCAAAAATCAGGTGGATGCCGAAAGAATGCTCGCTCAGCTTGACGGCGGTAATTTTGCCATTGCCGATTGTTACGAGGGCGTTGATGCTGTAATTGTCAACACCTGCGGTTTTATTGATGCCGCAAAGCAGGAGGCTATTGAAAATATTCTTGAAATGGCTCAGCTCAAAGAAGAGGGAATTGTCGGCAAAATAATTGTGACAGGTTGCCTTGCGCAACGTTACAAGGATGAAATTTTCACTGAAATTCCTGAGGTTGATGCCGTGGTAGGTATAGGTGCAAACGGCGAAATTTCCGAAATTGTCAAGAACGTTATCGAGGGTGAACAAGTTTTGAAAATGCCTGAGAACGAGCTTCTTCCCCTTACCGGTGAAAGGTTGCTTACAACGCCCGAATACTGGTCATATCTTAAGATTGCAGACGGATGTTCAAACAGATGTACCTATTGCGCGATTCCTTCAATCCGCGGCAATTACAGAAGCGTTGAGCTTGAAACACTTGTTGAGGAAGCAAGGCAGCTTGCGGCTGCAGGAACAAAAGAGCTTGTTCTTATTGCACAGGATACAACCAATTACGGTGCTGACCTTTACGGTGAAATCCGTCTTCCGCAGCTTCTTGATGCCCTTTGTGAAATTGAAGGAATTGAATGGATAAGAATGCTTTATTGCTATCCCGATAAAATTACTGATGAGCTGCTTGAAACAATGGCAAGGCAGCCCAAGATTTTGCATTATATCGACCTTCCCTTGCAGCATGCCGACGACAAGATTCTCAAGGCAATGAACAGAAGGGGAGACAGTGAGTTTCTTCGAAAAACAATCGGCCGAATCCGTTCTTCGCTGCCCGATGCGGTAATCCGAACAACGTTTATTGTCGGTTTTCCTGGCGAGGGCGAGGAGGAATTTGAAAACCTTGCCGAATTTGTTAATGAAATCGAGTTTGACCGCCTCGGATGCTTTGAGTTTTCTCCTCAGGAGGGCACTCCGGCCTTTGATTTTGAGGATGATGTAGACAGTGACACGAAACTTCGCAGAGGCGAAATTATAATGCAGGACCAGCTTGAAATCGTTACCTTGAAGAATAATGAAAAAATAGGCAAAACCTACAGAGTTCTTGTTGAGGATTACGACGGCTATTCCGACAGCTACAGAGGCAGAACATATATGGATGCTCCTGAAATTGACGGAAGCATTTCATTCACAACCGATAACCGATATGAGCCCGGTGATTTTGCTGATGTTCTGGTTATCGGAGTTAATGATTACGATCTTATCGGTAAAGATATTATTTAAGGAGATAAAATGAATTTACCTAACAAACTTACTGTGCTGAGAATTATCCTTACGCCTTTTTATCTTGCTGCGATGCTTGTGGATTTTGAATATCATTATCTTGTTGCGGCTCTGATTTTTATTGTTGCTTCGGTAACTGATTTTCTTGACGGAAAAATTGCAAGAAAGAATAATCTTGTCACAACCTTCGGCAAGCTCTGCGACCCCGTTGCCGATAAGATGCTCACAACGGCTGCGCTTCTCGCTTTTATGCATCTGGGGCTTTGCAACATTTGGATTGTTATGGTTGTTCTCACCCGAGAATTTCTTGTTACATCTTTCCGGCTTGTTGCTTCTGCTCAGGGAATTGTTATTCCTGCGGGAATTCTCGGAAAGGTTAAAACTGTCAGTCAGATGGTTTTTTCGATTATAATTATGCTTATGGTGCATTTTGCTGAGGCAGCGGGTATGGAATACGGAACACTTTCGCTTGTATCCAATATTCTTATGGGTATTTCTGCATTCTTAACTGTTGTTTCGGGTGTCAAATACATGCTTGATGGTAAAAAAGTAATTGACTTTTCAATGTAAATGGCATATAATGTTTCGGATAAAGAAAATGCAATCGGCGGGTAGAGTAACCGAAAGCTCGTATAGCAGAGAGGAAGCAGGCAGCTGAAAATGCTTCTTATACGAATTCAGTGAAGTGCGCCCGACGGCATGCAGGGGGAATTTGAGTATCTCTGCACGTAAGGCTGCGTTAAAGCCTTGTTTGAGTTATAAACAGGAGTGGAACCGCGTTTCAACGCCTCCGTAGTCTTTATGGACTGCGGAGCTTTTTGTTTTATTTAAGGTGTGATTTTATGTTTGACCAGCTTAGGGAAGATATTGCTTGCGTGAAGGACAGAGACCCAGCTGCGCGATCTGCCCTTGAAATTCTTTTGCTTTATCCGGGTTTAAAGGCAATAAGAATGCACAGACTTGCCAACAAATTTTATAAGAAAAAAATGTATTTCGCCGCCCGCTGGATTTCTCAGAGAGCATCAAAGAAAACGGGTGTTGAAATTCACCCTGCCGTTCAGATCGGAAAGAGGTTTTTTATTGACCATGGAACGGGAGTTGTAATCGGCGAAACAACGGTTATCGGCGATGATGTCACCATTTATCAGGGAGTTACTCTCGGCGGCACCGGCAAGGATACGGGCAAAAGACACCCCACAATCGGCAATAATGTTATGATTGGTGCAGGTGCAAAGGTGCTTGGTCCCCTTGAAATCGGTGATAATTCAAAGATTGCCTCGGGTGCGGTTGTTCTTAATGATATACCGCCCGATTCAACGGCAGTCGGTGTGCCTGCAAGGGTTGTAAAACGAGAGGGAATGAGGGTTGATGACCTTGATCAGGTTCATATTCCTGACCCTGTTGCCCAGGAAATCGCAAGGCTTGAAAATGAAATTACGGAACTGAAAAAGCAAATTAAACAGGAGGATAAATAAATGAGAATTTTTAACACACTCACAAGAGAAAAAGAAGAATTCAAGCCCATTAAAGAGGGCGAGGTTAAAATTTATGCCTGCGGCCCTACGGTCTATAATTTTATTCATATCGGCAATGCACGCCCAATCTGTGTTTTTGACGTTTTGAGAAGATATTTTGAGTACAGAGGCTACAATGTTACCTTTGTTCAGAATTTCACGGATATTGACGATAAAATCATTAAGCGTGCTAACGAAGAAGGTTCAACCTTTACGGAGGTTTCCGAAAAATACATTGAAGAATTCTGGACAGATGCAAAGGGCCTCAATTTCCGCCCTGCAACCGTTCATCCAAAAGCAACTGAAAACATTGAAAAGATTATTGAAATTGTTAAGGGTCTTGTTGATAACGGCCATGCATACGAGGTTGACGGTGATGTTTATTTCAGCCCCTCAACCTTCAAAGAATACGGCAAGCTGTCGCATCAGCCCCTTGAGGAGCTTGAAGCAGGCGCAAGAATAATGGTTGGCGATATCAAGCGCAATCCCATGGATTTTGCCCTTTGGAAATCCGCAAAGCCCGGCGAGCCCTATTGGGAATCACCCTGGGGCAAGGGCAGACCCGGCTGGCATATTGAATGCTCAGCCATGGTATGCAGATATCTGGGCGAAAGCATTGATATTCATTGCGGAGGTCAGGATCTTATCTTCCCTCACCATGAGAACGAAATTGCGCAGAGCGAATGCTTTACAGGCAAGCCTTTTGCAAATTATTGGATGCATAACGGTTATATCAATGTTGATAATGTAAAGATGTCAAAGTCACTCGGCAACTTTAAAACCGTTCGCGATGTTGCAAATATTTACGGCTATGAGCCTATCCGTTACCTGATGATTTCATCTTCTTACAGAAGCCCCATAAACTACAGCATTGAAATCATTGAGCAGTGCAAGGCTTCACTTGCAAGGCTTTACACCTGCCGTGACAGCCTTGATTTTGAAATCAAGAATGCACCCGAGGGTGAGCTTTCCGCTGAAATCAAGGAGCAGCTTGATAAGAGAGTTGCACAGTTTATTGAGGCTATGGATGACGACCTTAACACAGCAGACGGTATTGCAGCCGTATTTGAGCTTGTAAGAGATATCAATTCACTTGTTATCGGCAAGGGTGGCTCAAAGGCAACTGCAGAATATGCCGCAAAGATTTTTGATGAGCTTACGTGCGTTCTTGGTCTTGTTTATAATCGTAAGACTGAAACTCTTGACGAAGAAATTGATGCAATGATTGCAGCAAGAACAGAGGCGAGAAAGAACAAGAATTGGGCAGAGGCAGACAGAATCAGAGATGAGCTTAAGGCTATGGGTATTGTTCTTGAAGATACAGCTCAGGGCGTTAAGTGGCACAGAGAATAATCATTTAAAGCAATATGCCGCATCAAATCATTTTTGGTGCGGCATGTTTTGTGTAATTCGGAAAAAATTGCATAATAATATAAAATAATTAATTTTATGCTTGCAATTTCTTTCGGGTTGTGATATAATTCCAAGGCAAATCACACGCGAGGCTATTTTTATTATGAGTGCGGAGGTCAAAATCCGTTGTAATATCAGGCTTTGCGGCGGTTCGTATCTGACATTAGATACAAAATTTAACTTAGGAGGAAAAACAAATGTCAGTAGTATCAATGAAGCAATTGCTTGAAGCAGGTGTTCATTTCGGACACCAGACCAGAAGATGGAATCCCAAAATGGCTGAGTACATCTTCACAGAACGTAACGGCATCTACATCATCGACCTTCAGAAGACAGTTAAGAAGCTCGAAGAGGCCTATATGTTCATCCGTGAAATCGCTGCAGACGGCGGCGAGGTGCTTTTTGTAGGCACAAAGAAGCAGGCTCAGGATTCAGTTAAGGAAGAAGCAATCCGTTGCGGTATGCCCTTCGTAAATGCACGTTGGCTCGGCGGTATGCTCACAAACTTCAACACAATCCAGAAGAGAATCAAGAGACTTGCACAGCTCAAAGCTATGGAAGCAGACGGCACATTTGACCTTCTCCCCAAGAAGGAAGTTACAAAGCTCAACCTTGAGATTGAAAAGCTTGAGAAGTTCATGGGCGGCATCACAGAAATGAAGAAGCAGCCCGCAGCTATGTTTATAGTAGATCCCCGCAAGGAGAGAATCGCTGTTCTTGAAGCAAAGAAGCTCGGTATCCCCATCGTTGCAATCGTAGACACAAACTGCGATCCCGACGAAGTTGATTATGTAATCCCCGGTAATGACGACGCTATCCGTGCAGTTAAGCTCATCGCAGGCGCAATGGCAGATGCAGTTATCGAAGGCAGACAGGGCGAGCAGACTGCTCCCGAAGCAGCAGAAGCAACAGAGGAGGAATAATACAATGGCAGCATTTACAGCTAAAGATGTTCAGGCTCTCAGAGAGAAAACAAACGTTGGTATGATGGATTGCAAAAAGGCACTCACAGAAGCTGACGGTGATATGGACAAGGCAATGGACATCCTTCGTGAGAAGGGTCTTGCAACTGCAGCTAAGAAAGCAAGCAGAATTGCTGCAGAAGGTGTTATCGGCCTTTACACAGACGGCAGTGCATCAGCTCTTGTTGAGCTTAACTGCGAAACAGACTTCGTTGGCAATGGCCCCGAATTCAAGGCTCTTGCAAACCAGATTGCAAAAACAGTTGTTGAAGCAAAGCCTGCTGACCTTGATGCACTTCTTGCAACAACAATTTCAGACGGCAGCGTTTCAGTTGCAGATGCAATTCAGGAGCTTTTCCTCAAGATTCGTGAAAACCTCAAACTTCGTCGTTTCGAGCTTGTTGAAGGCACAGCAGTTTCATACATCCACGGCGGCGGTTCAGTTGGCGTTCTTGTAAGCTTTGATACAAATGTAGCTGATAACGAAGAATTCATCGCAATGGGTAAGAATATTGCAATGCAGGTTGCAGCTATGAATCCTGAATATTTAAGCCAGGCTGATATTTCAGCTGACGAGCTTGCAAAGATGAAGTCCATCACAATCGACAGCTCATTGAATAAGCCTGAATCACTTCCCAAGCCCATTCTCAGAAAGCTTTTTGAGAAGGCTTGCAATGAAAAACTTTGGAGTGACGAAGACATTGCTGCTTATGAGGAACAGAAGAACAATAACTTCCTCTTTAACTTCCTTTCAAAAGAAGCAATCGCCACTCTTGCACAGCTTGCAGTAGCAGGCAAAGAAGAATTTGTAAGCGACAAGATTTTTGCAGGTGCTGTTGAAGGACGTATTAAGAAGCAGCTTAAGGAAATCTGCCTTCTTGATCAGACTTTTGTTCGTTCAGACCTTTTTGATGGCACAGTAGCAGGTTATGTTGCTGATGTTGCTAAGAAGCTCAGCGCTGACATCAAGGTTACAGGTTTTGTTCGTCTTGCAAAGGGCGAAGGCATCGAGAAGAAGGAAGATAACTTCGCAGCAGAAGTTGCAAGCATGATGAATAACTAAAAAATGAATTTTTACGGCTGTTACCAATCGGTAGCAGCCGTTTTTATGTTGTTTTCTCATTTTGATATTGATTTAACGCAATAATTTTGATTTGTCAATAATTTTGTCTGCATTTTTTTCATAAGGCTGCAAATGCTATTAATACTAAACTGCAAAGGAGAATAACAATGGCAAATCTCACTTCAAAAGAGCTTTCCGCTATTGAAGATCAGCTTAACTGCGAACAGATTCTTATTAAGAAATACAAGGCATATGCCCAGGCGGCAAGTGACCCGCAGATTAAAACAACCTGCGAGCAGATTGCAAACCAGCACAAGCAGCATTACGACACACTTATGGGTCATCTGTATTAAGAGGGGAGCAAAAAAATGAACACAAACACAAATTTTACAGACAGAGAGATTATGGACGATATCTTAAGCTCTCAGAAGCATATTTCAGATGTTTATAACACTTTTTCTAATGAATGCACAAACCAGCAGCTTCAGTCCGATATGCTCAATATTCTTAAAGAGGAGCATGCAATTCAATTCAGCGTTTTCGGCGAAATGCAGAAAAGAGGCTGGTACAGTCCCAGCGCAGCCCAGGCACAGATGATAACTGAAACAAAAACAAAATTTGAAAATTTGGCTAATCAGCTTTAATTATTCGGCGGCATTTGCATGATGTGAATGCCGTCATAGCAATATTTGGCCGTGGATACATAAAAAATGAATCAAAATTCAAATAAAAATTTTTAAAAAGGGTTGGAAAATTAAAGGATATGCTTTATAATATCATTAATATGGGTTTGTGTTTAAAAAGCGCGAACTGATTTAAGGAGAATATTATGAGCAAATATTCCGTTTCACTTGAAAAGGTTGTAAACGACCTTTCATTTCAGGTGATTTATACACCGAAGGATATTGCGGATATCTACATCACTGCGCAGGATGTTAACCGTCCCGGTCTTATTCTGACAGGTTTTGAGGATTATTTTGATCCTGCAAGAATTCAGTTTTTTGGCCTTACCGAGCTTGAGTATTTTAAGAGCCTCAGCAAAGAAGCCTTTTTGGAATGCCTTGAAAGATTTTTCTCAAAGCGTCCCGTTGCAGTTGTTGTTACAAGAGATTTGAAATGCGGCAAAAGATTTCTCAGCTTTGCCGAAAAATATGAAGTGCCTATTTTAAGCACATCCGAATCAACATCGGGCTCAATGGCTGCAGCTATTTCATATCTCGGAGTTGAACTTGCCCAGCGAATTACGCGCCACGGCGTTCTTGTTGAGGTTTACGGCGAGGGTGTTCTTATTCTCGGTGACAGCGGTGTCGGTAAAAGCGAAACGGCTCTGGAGCTTATTAAAAGGGGTCACAGACTTATTGCCGACGATGCGGTTGAAATTCGCCGTGTTTCAAACAAAACCCTTGTTGGCTCGGCGCCCGATAATATTCGCCATTTTATTGAGCTCAGAGGCGTGGGTGTTCTTAATGCAAGAAGGCTTTTCGGTATGGGTGCGGTTAAGATGACGGAAAAGATTGATATGGTTGTTCAGCTTGAACCTTGGGACAGTGACAAGGTTTATGACCGTCTCGGCCTTGATAATGAATATACGGATATACTTGATATCAAGGTTCCCGTAACAACCGTTCCCGTCAGACCCGGCAGAAACCTTTCAATTATTATTGAGGCTGCTGCCATGAACAACAGACAGAAGAAGATGGGCTATAACGCTGCCCGCGAGCTTCTTCACGGTCTTGGCATGACAGATGATATTATTCCTGCTCAGAAAGAGCTTGAATTCTGGCATAATTTCTAATATTAAAGGATAAAATTTTTTGGAGGTAAAAAATATGTATAGAATCGGTGTTGACCTTGGAGGCACAAACATTGCCGTAGGTGTTGTAAATGAAGAACTTAAGATTATTGGCAGAGGAAAGGTAAAAACAAGATGCCCCAGACCTGCTGCAGAAATTTTTGATGATATTGCTCTTGCAGTTGAAATGGCCGTTAAGGATGCAGGCATTTCAATGGATGAGGTTGTTTCAGTCGGTGTCGGTACTCCCGGCTCGGTAAATAAAAATAACGGTTATATTGAATTTGCAAACAACCTTGATTTCAATCAGGTGCCTGCAAAGGAAATGCTTGAAGAAAGAATAGGCAAAACCGTTTATCTTGATAACGATGCCAACTGCGCTGCTCTCGGTGAGGCTGTTGCAGGTGTAGGCAAGGGCGTTGGTGATTTTGTTGCGGTTACTCTCGGCACGGGTGTTGGCAGCGGTATTATTGTTAACGGTAAAATCGTAAGCGGTGTTAACTATGCCGGCGGCGAAATGGGTCACACTGTAATTATGGTTAACGGCAAGCAGTGCAACTGCGGAAGAAAGGGCTGCTGGGAGCAGTATGCCTCTGCAACTGCGCTTATAGCTCAGACCAAGGAAGCTATGCTTAATGATAAAGAAAGCAAAATGTGGCAGCTTGTAAATGGCAATATTGATGCCGCAAGCGGCAGAACTGCTTTTGATGCAATGCGCCTCGGCGATGAAACGGCCAAGACCGTTGTTGATAACTATATTTATTATGTTTCGGTTGGTATTATCAATATCATTAACACCTTCCAGCCTGAATTTGTTTGTGTCGGTGGCGGCATAAGCCATGAGGGTGAAACAATTCTTGCTCCTATCAGAAAGCATGTTGCTGATGAAGTATACAGCGTTCATTCGGGTAAGCAGTGCAAAGTTGTTGCTGCTGAGCTTGGTAACGATGCAGGCATCTTCGGCGCTGCACTTCTTGATGAATAATTTTTACGGAGGCAGAAATGAGCTCATACAGCGGTATCTGTGCGCTTTGCAGTGAAATTAAATGTGAATATTTTGTTGATGTGCCGCTCAGGGACTATACGAGCTTTAAAATCGGAGGAAATGCCGATGTGATTGCTTTTCCGGACACGGCCGAAAAGTTGATTTCGGTTAAGGAATATGCAAAAGCTAACGGCATTTCTGTTCTTGTAATCGGCAAGGGAAGCAACCTGCTTGTCAGCGACAGCGGATTCAGGGGAGTTGTTATCAATACTTGCAAAATGGATGAAATTGAGCTTGTTGATGAAACAACAATCAGTTGCCAATGCGGTGCTTCTCTATCGCGGCTTTGCAGATTTGCCCTTGAAAATTCTCTTACCGGTCTTGAATTTGCATTCGGTATTCCGGGCACAGCAGGCGGCGCAGCATATATGAATGCTGGTGCATACGGCGGCGAAATGAAGGATGTTCTTGTTTCTTGCGGGCATATTTCTCCCGATGGAAAAATTTCATCATTCAGCGGCGATGATCTTGATTTGAGCTACCGTCACAGTATTTATTCCGATTCGGATTATATTATCTTATCTTTGATCCTCAGGCTTCAAAAGGGAGATAAAGCTGAAATCAAAGCTAAAATGGATGACCTTATGTCAAGGCGTAAGGATAAGCAGCCTCTTGAATTCCCCAGCGCAGGCAGCACATTTAAACGCCCGGAGGGGCATTTTGCAGGCGCGCTTATAGAGCAGTGCGGATTAAAGGGTTACAGGTCAGGCGGAGCTCAGGTCAGCGAAAAGCATGCAGGCTTTGTTGTCAATGTCGGCGGCGCAACTGCTTCGGATGTTATGAATGTTATAAATCATTGCAAAAAAACGGTATTTGATCATACCGGAGTTGAGCTTGAACCTGAGGTTAAAATTATCGGACAGGAGGGGATTTGATTGTCTTTTTCATCTGATGTTAAAAGTGATATTTGCAAATTGGAAAACCTTTCCCCTTGCTGTTTCCATGCACAAGTCTACGGGCTTGTGCTTTTTGCTCATTTTTCAAAATATAATTTTTCAATTACTACCGAGAATGCAGATGTTTTTTCTCTTTATCTTTCATATTTAAGGGATTATTGCGGTGTTGAGCCAACGATAAGCGAAAGCGGAACAAAAAAATTAACCGCGTACCTGAAAACGGATGGAGAAAAAGAGAAGGTTTTTGACAAGTTCGGTCATACTCTCAAAGAGCCTACCCTCAGGATCAACAGAGCAAACATTTCGGATGAATGCTGTGCCGGCGCGTTTTTGAGGGGAGTTTTCCTTTCCTGCGGAACGGTAACAACGCCCGAAAGAGGTTATCATCTTGAGTTTGTTGTTCCTTATAAGCGCCTTTCGGCAGATCTTATGAAATTTATGGACGAGCTTAATCTTAACCCGAAATATATAGTAAGAAAAGGCAATCATATTATTTATTTCAAAGACAGCGAAAGTATTGAAGATATTCTTGCAATAATCGGCGCTCAGGAGGCTTCGCTTTATGTTATGGGAATAAAAATTGAGAAAGATGTCATTAATAAAGTTAACAGAAAGCTCAATTTTGAAATGTCCAACATAAGCAAAACTGTTGAAGCTGCAAATGTACATATAGCCGCAATTGAATATATTGAAAAGAAAAAAGGCTTGTCTTTTCTTCCTGACGGACTTCGTAAAATTGCTTTGCTTCGCCTTGAAAACCGCGAAGCAAGTCTAAGCGAGCTTGGAAAGCTGCTTGATGAGCCGATTTCTCGCTCGGGTATTAATCACAGACTGAACAGAATTGTTCAGATTGCTGACAGTCTTAAAAACGGAGAATCATAATGTCGTTTACTCATTTACATGTACACAGTGAATACAGTCTGCTTGACGGTGCATGCAGAATCGAACCTATGCTTGATAAAATTAAGAGCATGGGTCAGACTTCCGTTGCCATAACCGATCACGGTGTAATGTACGGTGTAATTGATTTTTATAAAGCTGCCCTGAAAAAAGGCATTAAACCTGTTATTGGTTGCGAGGTTTATGTTGCACCCCGTTCAAGGTTTGATAAGGTACACGGAATTGACAGTGAGCGATACCACCTTGTTCTTCTTTGCAAAAACAATGAGGGTTATAAGAATTTGATAAAGCTGGTTTCCGAAGGCTGGGTTAACGGTTTTTACACAAAACCCAGAGTGGACAAGGATATTCTAGAAAAATATCACGAGGGGCTTATTGCTCTTTCCGGTTGTCTTGCAGGTGAGGTTGCAAGAGCTCTTCAGCAAAGTGATTATGACGAAGCTAAAAGGGTTGCTCAATGGTATAGCGAAACCTTTGGTGAAGGCAATTATTACCTTGAAATTCAGAATCACGGTCTTGATGACCAGCTTCGCATTAATCCTGAGCTTATAAGACTTTCAAAGGAGCTTAAAATTCCTCTTGCTGCCACAAATGATGCTCACTATGTTGATAAATCCGATGCTAAAATGCAGCAGGTTCTTATTTGTATTCAGACCAATCATACTGTCGGTGAAGATACGGGGCTTGAATTCGGAACTCAGGAATTTTATCTTAAAAGTGAGAATGAGATGCTTGAAGCGTTTCCTCAGTGCCCCGAAGCCGTTGAAAATACGGCGAAAATTGCTGAAAGGTGTAACGTTGAATTTGAATTCGGCAAAACGAAGCTGCCTCATTTTGATGTTCCCGAAGGTTACGGCCATTTTGAATGGTTTTCGCACCTTTGCCGCAAAGGTCTTGTTGAGCGTTACGGAGAAAATCCGCCTTTGGAATATTTGGACAGGCTCAACTATGAGCTTGAGGTTATCAATAAAATGGGCTATGTTGATTATTACCTTATAGTTCATGATTTTATTAAGCATGCTAAAGATGAGGGTATTCCCGTGGGTCCCGGCAGAGGCTCAGGTGCCGCAAGTATCTGTGCTTACTGTATAGGCATAACGGGTATTGACCCTATGAAATACAATCTTCTTTTTGAACGATTTCTTAACCCCGAAAGAGTCAGTATGCCTGATTTTGATATTGACTTCTGCTTTGAAAGAAGGGGAGAGGTTATTGATTATGTTATCGGTAAATATGGTGCAGACCATGTTGCTCAGATTGTAACATTCGGTACTTTGGCTGCAAAGGCTGCAATCCGCGATGTTGGCAGGGCGCTTGGTTTGCCTTATTCAACTGTTGATAACATTGCAAAGCAGGTCCCCAATGAGCTTAATATAACAATAGACAGAGCTCTTAAGCGTTCAAGCGAATTGAAATCTATTTATGATAATGACGCTGAGGCGCGGGAGCTTATTGATATGGCTAAAAAGGTTGAGGGTATGCCTCGCCATGCATCAACGCATGCGGCAGGTGTTGTTATTACTCACGACCCCGTTGTGTCATATGTTCCGCTGGCGAGGAACGATGAAGCGATTGTTACTCAATTCCCAATGACAACGCTTGAAGAGCTTGGCCTTCTTAAAATGGATTTTCTGGGGCTCAGAACACTTACCGTTATTAAATCCGCCGAAAAGCTGATCCGCAAATCAAATCCTGATTTCAGCATTGATAATGTTAATGTTGAGGATAAAGCGGTATTTGATATGATGTGCTCGGCTCAGACTGAGGGCGTTTTTCAATTTGAATCGGCGGGAATGCGAAGTGTTCTTTCGCAGCTTAAACCTGAAAGTCTTGAGGATTTGATTGCGGTTATTTCGCTTTACAGACCGGGTCCCATGGATTCAATACCTGCTTACATTGAAAACCGTCATAATCCTCATAAAATACGTTATAAAACACCTGAACTGAAAAGCATTCTTGATGTTACCTACGGCTGCATGGTTTACCAGGAGCAGGTAATGCAGATTTGCCGTGAGCTTGCGGGCTATTCTTACGGAAGAGCTGATATTGTGCGCCGTGCAATGAGCAAAAAGAAACATGATGTAATGCTGAAAGAGCGAGAAAATTTTGTTCACGGAACGGTTGACGAAAAAGGTAAAATTATATGCGAAGGTGCGGTAAGACGAGGAATAGATGAAAGGGTTGCAAATGAAATTTTTGATGAAATGATGTCCTTTGCATCCTATGCATTCAATAAAGCTCATGCCGCCGCCTATGCTTATGTTGCTTATCAGACCGCTTGGCTTAAATGCCATTATCCCTGTGAGTTTCTTGCGGCTTTGCTGACAAGTTTTCTTGATAATACCGGCAAGGTTGTTCAGTATATCAGTGAATGCTCAAGGCTTGGTATCAGAATTCTCCCGCCCAATGTTAATCAAAGCTCTGAGGAATTTGAAGTTTCAGGCGGCAATATTCATTTCAGTTTGCTTGCGGTTAAAAATCTTGGCAGAAATTTCATTAAAAGGATGATTGCAGAGAGAGAGCTGAACGGCAAATTTACTGATTTTTATGATTTTTGCCGCAGAATGTACGGAAAGGATTTTAATCGCAGAGCAATTGAAAGTCTTGTTAAATGCGGCGCGTTTGATGGTTTGGGAGCAAACCGAAAGCAGATGGTTTCTGTTATAGATAATATCATTGAAGATCTTGACAGTGAAAAAAGAAGAAATGTTGACGGTCAGATTGGTTTTGGTGATTTAATGAACGGTGAGGCAGAAGCTGCACCGGCGCAGACATTTTCTTATCCCGATATGGAAGAATATCCTGCGGAAATATTGCTGAAATATGAAAAAGAAGTTGCGGGAATGTATCTTTCGGGTCATCCGATGGCAAGATATAAGGATATTTCAAAAAATCTGAAATGCGCCAGAATATCCGATATTATAAGCGAAGAAGGTTCTGCTTATAAAGATAATGACAGAGTTAAAATTCTAGGCCTTATAGGATCGGTAAAAAGGAAAATAACAAAAAGTGATTCAACAATGGCATTTGTTACCCTTGAGGATACCTATGGCAGCGTTGAGGTTATAGTTTTTCCGAAAACATTGGCGGAAAATCCCTCTCTTTTCTTTGAGGGCAATATTGTTCTTATGCGCGGAAGGGTCAGCATGCGCGAGGATGAGGATATTAAAATAGTTTGCGAAACTGTTGAAAAGTGTCCGTCCGAGCTCTCTGTTTCCGAGGAAAAAAAGATTGGAAAGAAAAAGGCAAAAGGGCTTTTCCTCCGGTTTGATAATGCGCAATCACCTCAGATTGAATGTTGCAGAAAGCTGCTTGCAATATTTGACGGAAATGCTCCTTTGTTCTATTTCTTCAGTGATACAAAGGAATACAGGCGCAATCCTTTGAACCATAATATTGATGTAAATCCTGTTTTGCTCAGAGAGCTCAGGAAAATACTTGGCGAGCAGAATGTAATATATAATGACTGATGCTGCCGAATGAATAACTTTTTTATCAAAAACTGTTTATTTCATTGACATTATGCGATAAAAAGTGTATTATATAGCTTGAACATTTTTCCAAGGAGAGTATTGATTATGAAAACAATCGGCGTTTTAACAAGCGGCGGTGACGCCCCCGGCATGAACGCTGCCGTACGCGCAGTTGTAAGAACTGCATGCGAAAACGGTATTAAGGTTTATGGTATTAACAGAGGCTATCAGGGCCTTATTGAAGGAGATCTTCGTGAGCTTAATATCAGAAGTGTTTCCGATATAATTCACAGAGGCGGAACCATGCTTTATTCCGCAAGATGCAAGGCTTTCAGAGAAGAATCCGGTATGCAGCAGGCTATTGACACTTGTAAGAAATTCGGCATTGAAGGCATTGTTGTTATCGGCGGTGACGGCTCATTCAGAGGCGCACGTGACCTTTCACTCAGAGGAATTCCCTGCATCGGTGTTCCCGGCACAATTGATAACGATATTGTCAGCTCCGATTACACAATCGGCTACGATACCTGCCTTAACACTGTTATGCAGATGGTTGACAGAGTAAGAGACACTGTTGAATCACATAGCAGATGTGTTGTTGTTGAAGTTATGGGTAACAGATGCGGCGACCTTACTCTTAATGCAGGTATTGCAGTTGGCGCAACGGCAATCGTTATTCCCGAAATTCCTTCTGAAATTGAAAAGCATGTTATTGACAGAATCAGAAGAACTCAGAAGACTGATAAAAAGCATTTTATTGTTATGGTTGCTGAAGGTATCGGCGGCGTAGAAGAGCTTGCAAGAAAAATCGAGAAGGAATGTGGCGTTGAATCAAGAGCTGTTATTCTCGGTCATGTTCAGCGCGGCGGTTCACCCACAGTTCGTGACAGAGTTGCTGCAAGTCAGATGGGCTACAAGGCAGTTCAGCTTCTGATGCAGGGCATTGGCAACAGAGTTGTTGTTCAGAAGGATGACCATATTATAGATTACGATATTTATGAAGCTCTCAACATGGAACGTTCCGTTAACAATGAGCTTTATAAGATTGCACATGAAATTTCAATTTGAGGTAACAAATGCTTTCTAACGATTTTCTTTCATTACGGAGAAGAATTATTGAAAGGGATTTTAAGTCTCTTAATGATATGCAGAAAAAAGCGGTCCTTTCTACGGAGGGACCGCTTTTGGTGCTTGCAGGCGCAGGCAGCGGAAAAACAACGGTTCTCGTAAACCGCATTGCCAACCTGATTAAATACGGAAAGGCGTATTACAGCGATGTTGTAGAGTATGAGCCAACCGAAAGCGAGCTTGCAATTATGCGAGCAGTTGCAGACGGCACAATTCAGGATGCTTTTGATATTGAACATCTTCTGAAGGTTGATGCTGCAAGGCCTTGGGAAATTCTTGCAATAACATTTACCAATAAGGCTGCCGGTGAACTTAAGGATAGGCTTGAAAGGATGCTTGGTGAGCAGGCGCGGGATATTTGGGCAAGCACATTTCATGCATCTTGTGTGCGCATTCTTCGCAGAAATGCCGATTATATCGGATACACTTCAAACTTTACCATTTATGATACGGATGACAGCAAGCGTATTATTAAGGATTGTCTTAAGCAACTTGGTTTTTCAGATAATATTCTTAACCCCAAAAGTGTTCTCGGTGCAATAAGCAGTGCAAAGGATATGCTTATTTCTCCTGAGGAATATATAAAAGAAAATTACATGGATATTCGAAAGAGAAATATCGGCTCGGTTTATGAGGCCTATCAGAAGCGCCTTAAGGCTGCCGATGCAATGGATTTTGACGATATTATTGTTAATACCGTTCGTTTGCTGCAAAATAATCCTGAGGTTCTTGAATATTATCAGCGTAAATTCAAATATATAATGGTTGACGAGTATCAGGACACAAACCACGCTCAGTATTTGCTGACATCTCTGCTCGCGGGCGGATATAAAAATATCTGTGTTGTTGGCGATGATGACCAGAGTATTTATAAATTCAGAGGCGCAACAATTGAGAACATCCTTTCCTTTGAACATCAGTATAAAAATGCAAGAGTAATAAGGCTTGAGCAGAATTATAGGTCAACTCAAAATATTCTTGATGCAGCCAATAAAATAATTTCAAATAATGAGAACAGAAAAGGAAAAAATCTTTGGTCTGATAACGGCAGGGGAGATTTGATTACATATCATACCGCTGATTCAGACAGAGATGAAGGCTTTTATGTTGCCGATAAGGTTTATGACGGCATCAGAAACGGTAAAAAATACAGTGACTTTGCCGTTCTTTACCGAATGAATTCACAGTCAAACCATATTGAACAGTCATTTGTCAGGATGGGTATTCCTTACCGTCTTATCGGTGGTCATAAATTCTATGACCGTAAGGAAATCAAGGATGCGCTTGCATATCTCAGCGTACTTGTTAATCCCAATGACAGTGTCAGGCTCCAAAGAATCATCAATGTTCCCAAAAGGGGAATCGGAGAATCCTCAGTTGCTGCGGCGCAGGAGATTGCAGACGGGCTTGGAATCGGCCTTTTTGATGTTATCAAGTCGGCTGATGAATTTCCGAGACTCAGCCGTTCGTCAAAGAAAATGCTCGAATTTGCAAGGATGATTGAAGATTTTATTGATGAAATGGATAATCTTGAATTATCCGAGCTTTTCAAAAGAGTAATCAATGTTTCCGGTTATGTTGAGTCACTTTCAAACGAACCCGAAACCAAGGAAGACAGGCTTGCCAACCTTGATGAATTGGCTAATAACCTGCTTCGTTTTTCCAATGAAAATGAGAGTGCAACTCTTAACGACTTCCTGCAGGAAGTTGCGCTTATGACTGATATTGATAATTACAATGCAGAGGCTGAAACCGTTGTTCTTATGACTGTTCATGCCGCAAAAGGTCTTGAATTCCCCGTTGTTTTTCTTGTTGGTATGGAGGAATCAATCTTCCCCTCAGATATGTCGTCAATGGCAGGTCAGGAGGAGATTGAAGAAGAGCGAAGACTCGCTTATGTTGCTGTTACAAGAGCAAAAAAACAGCTTTATATTACAAGGGCAAAAACCCGAATGCTTTTTGGTCAGACGCGCTATAATCAGCCTTCAAGATTTATAAGGGAAATTCCTGAAGAGCTTATGGAAAGAACCGGAGAAAGTCTCAGGAGCTTTACCGGCAGCATTCAGCAAAGCCCAGCAAAACCTCAAACTCCTTCGAGAGGATTCACCTCGTCTCCCTCTGTTGCGGCGCCTTCAAAGAGTACCGCAGTGTTCAACGTCGGAGATACCGTTGTTCATAAGGCATATGGTGAAGGAATTGTTCTCAGCGCAAAGCCCATGGGTAATGATACGCTGCTTGAAATTGCTTTTACTTCGGCGGGAACTAAAAAAATTATGGCCAATTATGCCAAGGTTGAAAAGAAATGATTTAAGGCGGATGAGCAATCATCCGTCTTTTTGTTATAAAAAACAGGACTTGCTCATATATTTTAACAAATGATTTTCGGAGGTTAAAAATGAGTAAGTCCAAATTTAATTATGGTGTTTACAATGGTAAGGCGTTGAAAAAATTGCTGGATAATTCAAGAATATATTTTCTTGCCGCAGCATTTGCTATCGGTATTTTTACAGGTGCTGTTATCTTGAAGCATAATTCAGAAACTGCCGAGAAAATATCGGAAATAGCCGAGCAATTTATCTTTACAAGAACTCAGCAGGGGATAGGCGATAATTTTTTTGATTCTCTGCTTGTCAGTCTGATATTCAGCGGAGTATGTTTGTTTTTCTCTTTTTCGCTTGCGGGTTATCCTTTACTGATATGGATGCCGTTTTTGCGAGGAATGGGCCTTGGTGCCATCAGCGGATATCTTTATTCTGCATATAAACTGACTGGCTTGGGTTACTGTGTACTTACGGTTTACCCGGCTGCATTAATTTCTTCTTTTTCGTTTATTATTGCATGCAATGACGGTTGCGAATATTCTAAAAATGCATTTGCAAAAGCGGTCAGGGGCAGGGGACAATTTGAAAAAGATGAAACAAAGATTTTTTTGACTAGGCAGATTATATTTGCAGCAGTATGTTTGGTTTCTGCCATAGTCGATGCAGTTTTCGCCGCTTTATTCAGTGGGCTTTTTAAAATTTGAAGGATTGTTGAGGGGATTTGAATCAACAGCCTGTCTTAACTGCTCATCGTGAATATGAGTGTATATTTCTGTAGTTGAGAGATTTTCGTGCCCAAGGATTTCTTTGAGCTGCAGGGGGTCAACATTTCCGTGCTGATACATTAGGGTGGCGGCTGTGTGCCTAAGCTTATGGGTAGAAAATCCCATGCCGTCCAATCCGCATTTTCTCAGATAACCTTCAACCATTTTTTGAACGCTTTGCTTGCTTATTCGTGTTTTACGGCTGCTTATAAAAAGTGCATCTCTGTCCTTGACGCCGTCAACGGGCCGAACAGCAAGATATGCTTTTATTGCGGAAAGACAAGCGTTGTTGAGATAAATTGTCCTTTCTTTATTTCCTTTACCGAGAACAATCAGAGTGTTATTATCTTTGATGTGGGAAATGTTGATTCCGACAAGCTCAGAGAGACGTAGACCGCAGTTAAGGAACAAAGTAAGCATGCAATAGTCGCGCTCCTTGAATTTGCCATCAACACTGTTAAGGAGCATGACGCTTTGCTCAAGTGTTAAATATTTAGGCAGGCTCTTTTTGGTTTGCGGCGATTCAAGAAAAGCAATGCGGTTTGTTTTGATGTAACCGTTAACTTCAAGGTATTTATAAAATCTTTTAATTGCAACAACCTTGCGAGCCCTTGAATTATTATCGTTATTTCTTTCGTTTCTGCAGTAGGTGAGGAAGGCATATGCATCTTCAAGGGTAACATTGCATATCACATCTTCCGAAAGAATAGAAATGTTAATTTCATCTAAAGGAACGGATTTATCACATAATCCGCGTGACCTTGCAAGATATCTGAAAAAAAGTCTCAGGTCCGAGCCGTATTCCAAAACGGTAAGCATTGATTTGTTTTTGATAGCCAGAAGGTAGTTCAGATATGTCCTTACAAGTGCCGGTAAAGTTACAAGCTCTTCCTGTCGCATAATTTCACCTCAAAAAATAAAAGGGTATTGTTATAAATCAATTATAACATACCCTTTTAAAAAAATCAATACAATTATACAAAATAAATGTTTTGTATAATTGAGGGGAGGATTGAACAGGAAAAATATAAACATTATGTTGATTTTTCACACAGCGGAATTATTCCGCCGATGTCATATAAAGGTTCCCTGTGAAGTTCAAGACATTCAACACCATTTCTGTTCAAACAATCTATTATAATTTTATAATCCTTGTGGCTTTCTATTGCTCCGTTAAATGCAATTATATTTTTATCTATTTTACCGCAGCATCCACCGATGAATCCGTAGCAATATCCTTTCAAGCCAATGGAGCCTTTTGAAATGAACTGAGCATCGTTAAAAAATTTTCCAGCGGCTGAAAAGATGGATTTATCATCCGTTATAATTGTATTTTCGTCAACAATGCATATTGAGCATCTGGCGTATCCTTGATTAACATTGATAATCGTCAAATCGTTTGAATATGCATATTCAAGAATTTCTCTTGCAACTGTTTTTGTATTACATATCAGTTTGTTGCCGATTAATGAGCAGTTTAATCTTACATCATCGGGATATAAATTTCCTGCTTTTTCTCTTATTTCTTTAAAATAAAAATTATTTGTTGACTCCCCCAAGAACAAATGTTCATAGCAAAAAATTTCTTTGTTTCCGGTATGAAGCATTTGAATATCAGGGTGTGAATTAACAGGTACAGGCAGGTTTAAATTTCGGTTAATTTTAATTATTTCAACACCGAGGGAGTTCAATTTACTTATTGCCTCCCCTGCTTCACAACTAACTGCCGCAAGGGTAACTCTCCCCTGCGGCAAATTTGGTTTATTGACATATTTCATATTCTTACACCGAAGCATTAAATGCCTCATTAACATTCCTTGCACCAACTATTTCAATGTTGCCTTTAAATCCGTCAGAAAGAGTTTTTAGGTTATGCTTTGGTATTATGCAGCGTTTGAAGCCGAGGCGTTCAGCCTCTTTTATTCTTTGTTCACAGTATGATACCGTTCTTAATTCACCGCCAAGGCCGATTTCGCCGATAACAAGTGTGTCATCTCTTATGGGTGTATCTTTAAGGCTTGAAATAAGGGCAAGTGCAACCGAAAGGTCGGTGGCAGGCTCATCGAGTCTTAATCCTCCAACAACATTAATGTATGCATCGCAATTGCTGAAAAAATATCCTGATCTTTTTTCAAGAACGGCAAGAAGCATTGACATTCTGTTATAATCAAAACCGGTTGACATTCGCCTTGCATTGCCGTAATTTGAGGTTGCAACAAGTCCCTGAACTTCTGCAAGGATAGGTCTGCTGCCTTCCATAACACAAGCAATGCATGTTCCTGCGGTATTTTTAGGCTTGCCTGAAATAAGCATAAGAGAAGGGTTAATGACCTCAACAAGACCTTTGTCAAGCATTTCAAAAACACCGATTTCATTGGTTGAGCCGAATCGGTTTTTAACTGCGCGGAGAATTCTGTAGGAAAGATGACGTTCACCCTCAAAATAAAGCACACAGTCAACAACATGTTCAAGAACCTTAGGACCCGCAATGTTACCGTCCTTATTAACATGACCAACAAGAATTGTGGGTATTCCGAGGCTTTTAGCGCAATGCATGTAAAGATTTGTTGACTCTCGAACCTGAGTTATGCTGCCCGGTGATGAGTTTATTTCAGAAACACACATTGTCTGAATTGAGTCAACAATAACCAAATCGGGTTTTTCCGCTTTTATGTATTCGGTTATGCTTTCAACATCAGTCTGGCACATAATAAGTAAATTATCAGTTTTAACTCCAAGTCGGTTTGCCCTGAGCTTTATTTGCCTTGCCGATTCTTCGCCTGAAACATATAGAATGCGAAGATTTTTGCCGAGATATTCGCAGATTTGAAGAAGAATTGTTGATTTTCCTATGCCTGGGTCGCCGCTCAGAAGAACAAGAGAGCCTTTAACTATTCCGCCGCCAAGCACTCTGTCAAGCTCATCCATACCGGTCTTAAAGCGGATTTCATCATCTGCATCTATTTCGTTTATTGTTTGCGCTGCAATGGATTTTGAGTTTATCCGTGAGGATTTTTGCTGCTGAGCTGCCGTGCGAAATTCCTCTTCCATTGTGTTCCATTCAGAGCAGCCAGGGCAGCAACCAAACCATTTGGCGCTTTCATAGCCGCACTGATTGCATATATACATTATTTTTGATTTTGGAGCCATTTTTAAATATCCTCCGTTGAATTAATAAAATCCGTAATGCCTACGGCAATTATAAATGCAAGCCTGCGCTGATAATTTTCATCCTTAAGAATTTTGGCTTCATCGGCATTTGACATAAATCCGCATTCAACCATTACTGCCGGTGCCTGAGCATTGTTCAGCAGATAAATCTCACTGCCGCTCTGCCTTATTTCCCGTGTGTTTTCCTTTTGCATATAAGACACAACAGATAGGCGAATTTTTTCGGCAAGTGTTTTTGAGTTCGGATTATTTTTTGAATAAAAAACCTGTGTTCCACTGTATTTTGAATCTGAATAGTGATTTTGATGAAGACTTACATAAACTGCATTGTCGGTATTATTTATGATGCTCAAGCGATTCTTGATATCAGAAATCTTCTTTTGCCTGATTGTTTTTGCAGTTTCATCGTGTATGGAAATATCTTCCGTTCTTGTCATAACAGTTTCAATTCCGAATGCCTGCAGAATGTTATTCAGTTTATGAGCAATCTGAAGGTTTATATCTTTTTCAAGTGTTCCGTCGACGGAAGACGTTCCGCCGTCAACTCCACCGTGACCTGCATCAATAATAACCGTAACAGGAATATTATTTGCTGCGGCGTCAATTGATGATTTATTGACGGCAATCCTTGTTCCTACCGCAATGAACGAGAAAACCAAAAGTAAGATGGCTGCAAAAATCATACGGATTTTAATTTTTGCAGGTGCAATAATTTTCATTGAATCACTCCGCATATCATTTTTGCTAAATAATATGCGAAAGAAATGCTATATATTTTGATTTTTTCTATAATCTATGTAATCCTGAAGAATAACAACCGCAGCTACCTGATCAACAACCGCTTTTCTTTTTTTGCCTCTGGTGTTGGTTGTATTAAGGGCGTTATGTGCGCTGACAGTTGAAAGCCGTTCGTCTCTCATAACATAATCAATGCCTGTTTTTTGAGAAAGAGCTTTTGCAAATTCTTCGCATTTTTCTGCTCTGGAACCAAAAGATGAATCCATATTTCTCGGTAAACCCACAACAAAAAGCTCAGCCTTGTATTGCTCGGCAATCTTTGAAATTTCATCAATAAGAATTTCGGGATTTCTTTGAGTTATTACACATACGGGAGACGCCAGCATTTCATATTTGTCGCACACGGCAATGCCCGTTCTCACATCGCCGTAATCAATTGCCATTATAATCAAAAAATCATTCCTCTTTTAAAATTGCGGAGTTTGCAGCTTTTACAAACTCCGCATTATTTATTGTTCGCCAACTATATTGTCAAGAATTGAGTCGAGGCTGTCAACTACACCACCTACAACATTGCTGACAAGCTCATCTGTTGAGGGCGCATAGGTGCAGGATGTGCAGGTTGCGGGTAAGGAGGTAATCTTATACCAACCGACACCCGTTGATGAGCAGTTTGAACCTGCAAGTTTGCCTGTTGAACGGCAATAGCGCTTTTCAATTGTTTTTGTGCTCTTGGGGAATTCCTTTGCGGGAAGATCCTCATGAATTTCATCAAATACTCTTATAAACACTTTGCCGCCGGGGTTGGTTGAAACGCCGAGCGTTTCAGGGTGATCAAATCCAAACCAGACTGCCGCAACATAATAAGGTGTGCCGGCGCAGAACCAACGATCCTTATCGCTGCTTGTTGTACCGGTTTTAGCCATAATCTGGAATTTGCGAACATTGCTGCCCGTTCCGTAATAGCTGGTATCAACGGTTTGCAGAAGCTCACACATAATATCAGATGTTTCCTCGGAAATAACCTGCTGAGCTTTTTCATTAGGATTTTCATTGCTGAGAAGAATCTGTGTACCCTGACTGTTGGTAACTTTATAATATGTGTAGGGTTCATAGTAGTATCCGCCATTGCCGAAAGTGGCATATGCGGCAGCCATTTCAACTGTTGTTGTGCCGTTTGTCAAAGCACCTGTTGCAAGGGGCGAAAGAGTTCTGTCTTCTTTTTCATCAAGCCTTGAGAGCTTGAAACGGTCTCTGACAAATTCAAATGAGTTATCAATTCCGACATCATAGTTGATTATTCTTGCCGGAACTGTGTTGAGCGATTTCTGAATTGCATATTCAACTGAAACGTTGCTGCCTGAGCCATAAGTTTTGTCAACATTGTGAGGCCAGAGCTTACCTTGGACTGGAATTGCATAGTCCTTAATCATGCTTGAATAGTTATAGATATTCATTTCAATTGCAGGTGCATAGGTTGCAAGGGGCTTGATTGTTGAGCCGGGCTGTCTGTAAGAATTAGCCGCTCTGTTAAGGCACATGGGGCCTGATTTGGGACCTGCCTCGCCAACTATTGCAATAACTCTGCCGCTATAGTCCATAATAGTCATTGCTGACTGTACGGGCTCACCTTCGTGGTCATCGTCTTTACTGTAGATGTCCGGGAAAGACTTGCGGTTAACATAAATATCCTCAAGAGTTTCCTGAATTTCAAGGTCAACTGCTGCATAAATTTTAAGGCCGCCGTAAAGTATTTTATCCTGAGCCTGCTGCTTTGAATAACCGTATTCTTCCATAAGATCATTCTGAACACATTGCCTTACATAGTCAACATAAAAGCTGTCAACGGTGTTTTCGGTGTCTTTTTTGGTTTCTTCCTCTTCGTCCTCATCCGGAACATAATTTTCACTATTGGTAAAAATCAGATCAAAGCTGCATGCTTGATCATATTCTTCTTTTGAAAGGAAGCCCTCATTATACATTTTTTCAAGGCAAACAAGCTGACGAGTTCTGTTGTTTTCAGGGTTAAGCAGAGGATTCCATTTGGTTGGCGCCTGTGTAATTGAAGCTATAACTGCGCATTCTGCAGCATTAAGCTCGCTGACATCCTTGCCGAAATATTCCTCACTTGCGGTTTTAACGCCGTAACAACCGCTACCGAGATAAAGCGTGTTAAGGTACGCCTCTATAATTGTGTCCTTATCATAGTGCTCTTCAAGGTTAAGCGCGGTTAAAATTTCGTTGAATTTACGAACAACAGTAACTTCCTTGTTGTTTGTCAGGTTTTTAATAAGCTGCTGAGTTATTGTTGAGCCGCCCTGTCCGATTTGTTTTGGCTTAACAATAACGCCTACGGTTCTGATCCAGTCAACGCCGTGGTGCTTATCAAAACGAACGTCTTCAAGAGCAATAAATGCCTTCTTCATATAGGGCGACATGTCATCAAGGTCAACCCAGACTCTGTCTTCCTCTCCGTGAAGCCTTGCGATTTCAACGGTGTTTCCGTTTTTATCGTAAGCATAAATAAATGAAGTCTGGTTTTGATTAGCCTTGTATTCATCAAGGTTGATAATAAGGTCACCTTTAACTGTTGAAACAACATTAAAAAGAACATAAGTTACAACAACAACCGCCGTCAATGCAATTACACTGAAAATTCCGAGAATAGCAAGGGATGCTTTGCTGAGCTCTTTTTTATTTTTTTGTTTAACTTCTTTGGTTTTTGCCAATATAATCAAACCTCCTTAAAGAAGATTGTGCCGATTTAATAATAATAGAAATTAATTGAAAATTAATAACGGAATTATTAATTATTTCAATTTATCTTTATATTTTATGTTGTTGATTACATAGCCGATTAGAACAAGGATGAGCCATATGGGCAGCAAAGCAACAAGGGTAACAAGAGCAGCTGCCAGAATGGGGAGACCTTTTCGGCTGCATTTTACTGTTGAGTCAACAGTCTTAAAGCTGAGCTTTTTTGAAACGCTCTCCCCTGCTTTAACATACGGAAAAATTTCAAGATCAGCAAAATATGAATCAATTTTTGGGTTGTAAAGCAGTGGCTCAACAAGCGCAGATGCATTAGGAACTACCTTTAATATTTTTTTTAGGTCAATATGAAGAACCCGAAGAATACTGTCAATAATGCCCAGAAAACCCATCGTAATTTTATATTGAGGAGTTTCTGGAGGATATTTGCTTTCTCCGCCGAAAAGATTAAGAACAAGCTCCGTTATAAAATCAACAACTTTTATGTCTTTTATATGTGAATAATCGGAAGGTGCGAGTCCGGTTTCGGCTTGAGTCCATTTTGCTACCGTGCCTATTTTCAATGAATTAAGGAGCTTAAAAACAGGCTTTATAATCCAGCCGAATTTATAAATAACCTTTGGTTTTATGCTGATAGCGGTTGCCATATTTGCAAGGCGATCAATATCTTTGCCTGCTGTTTTTATCATTCCTCTTATTACACCGATTAACTGTTCTTCAAGACGGTCGCGGAGCTCAATGCCCTGATTTTTAAAAACTTCAGGTGTGTTTACGTAGCTTGTGCCAACGTTAACCGTCCCATTTTCGGGGGCAAAGGTAACTTTTCTGTAAGCGCCGGGATAGCCTATGGGTGATGCACCGCAAATGTCATAAAGAACATTCCCCTGTTCGCTTTGATAAGCAGAAATATTATGAATATGGGTATGACCTGTAAAGATAAACTGAATTCCGAGGTCTGCAAGTTCGCGTATTCTGTCTTTATAGTCGCCAAGCATGTCGCCCTTGCCTATAAGCTCATAGATGGGCGAAGGTGCAATCAGCGGATGATGAGTCATTGCAATTATGAACTGATTTTCCTCTCTCGCTTTTTGGGCATGCCTTGAAATCCATTCAAAACAATCGTTTGAAAAACCGCTTTTGCCGTTAAGATTAGTGTCATCATTGAGCGCAAAAAGTCTGTAGCCCTCTGCAAGTTGAACAACATATGACATACTCGGCATATGAACATCAATCGCTTCGTCGGGACCGAATTCACGGTACATGTCAAAAAGCATTTCTCTTGATGCGGTTGGAACATCGTAAACATGATCGCCATTATAACCGTCGGTAACCCCGTTGTTGCGAAAATCGTGGGTTGCGGTTATAACATAAACTCTTTTGCCCTTTTTCTTAAGGTCACGGAGCATGGCAATGAACTCTTTATGTGCATTTAATTCTCCGTTGTTGGTAACATCGCCGCTTATAAGCACAATTTCGCTTTCGCTGTCGTTTTTGATTTGCCTGAATGCCTCTTCAAGAACTTCCGGGCTTTCGGCAAGGAGCTTCTGGCTTTTAAGGTTTGCAAAATCATAAGCCTTGCCGCTTGTTCCGTTCTCTTTTGAATAATAGTGTGTATCGGTCAGTACGGTTAGCGTGAGAGGAGAAAATGTCATTATTTTTCGTTCCTTTCGGCAATGTCAACAAGATTTTTATAGCTGATTGCCATTGACTCTCTGGGGTCTATCTCGCATATATCCTGCTCAATTACGATATATCTGACACCGGAATCCTTGCATTTGTTATAAATTGCATCAAGATTAAGGTTTCCTGTTCCTATTTCAACAAACTTTGGTGTGTGGTCGGTTATACCGTAATCCTTGAAATGGCACACCTTCATTCTGCCCGATAATTTTTCGATATACTCGCAGGGATTAACTCCGCCGAATTGAAACCAATAAGTATCGCCGATAAAGCTGAATTCCTCAGGTTTAGTGTCTTCAATAAGCATATCGAAAATGCGCCTGCCGTTTTCCAGCTTCGCAAATTCAAATGCATGATTGTGGTAAGCAAACTGAAGGCCGTTACTATGCATTTTTTTGCCGATTTCGCTTGTAATCTTTATGAATTCCTTTATGCCGGCAACATCTTTTTTGTATGCATCCGGCATTCCACCTATGCCGAGGGTATCGCAGCCCATCATTTTATGCTCTTTCATAACAGCATCAAGGTCTGACTGCATTCTGTCAAACGATGTGTGTGTAACACAAACATCCATGTTATATTTTTCAACAAGATATGCAACCTTTTCTGCAGGAATGGGGCCGATGCCTGAAATCTGGATAACATTAATTCCGATGCTGTTAAGATATTTAAAGGTTTCTTCGCAATCTTCATATGTTTTGATATAGTCACGTAATGTAAAAAGCTGAGCGCCGAGCTTAATAGAACTCATTTGTATTCACCCCTCCAATATATTTATTACATTATATTACTTTTTTATATATTATGCAAGTTTATATTGATTATAAATCCTATGAATTTTTATTTTTCAGTCATTTTACGGTTGAAAATATATATAAATGAAATTACGGGGTGATAATATGCTGAATTTGATAATTGATATTATATCTAAAGGATTTCTTTTTTTTGCTTTGCACTTAAGAAACGGAAATTCATTTCCGCCTGCACTTTCAGCCAAAGAAGAAAGGGAATATTTTAAAAAATTCAAGGAAGGCGATCAGAATGCAAAGAATATTCTTATTGAACATAATCTTCGTCTTGTTGCACATATAACAAAAAAATACTGTCCGAACCCAAACGATCAGGATGATCTTATTTCAATCGGAACAATAGGATTGATTAAAGCGGTGAACACCTTTGACGGCTCAAAGGGCACCAAACTGGCAACATATGCATCAAAATGCATTGAAAACGAGGTTCTTATGTATTTCAGAAGTCAAAGAAAATCCTCTCAGGATATTTCCATAAATGAGCCTATTGATTCAGACAGCGAGGGTAATCCGCTTACACTGATGGATATTGTTTGCATAGAAGATACAATTGCCGATGACATAAGCGAAAATATTGAAATTGCAAAACTGTATAAATTCATTGAAGAGCTTGATGATGAGAGAGAAAAGGAAATTATAATACTTCGTTACGGGCTTTACGGCACTGCGCCTCTTACTCAAAAGCAAATTTCAAAAAAACTGGATATTTCACGGTCATATGTGAGCAGAATTGAAAAAAGAGTAATTGAAAAACTCAGAAACAAATTCAGAACAAACAAAAAAGCTGCCCCTGACGGAACAGCTTTTAGTGATTTTTAAATCTGATCAGTTAAGAAAAAGAACAATGAGAGTTGAAACAAGGGCAAGAACAAAGAAAACTATTGCAAGAATCTTTGTTATCTTAGCCAGCTTCTGTTCTGTTGTTTTGCTCTTACCTTTACCGAGGAAGGTTTCTGCACCGCCTGCAATTGCGCCGGAAAGACCCTGAGTACGGCTCTCCTGAAGAAGAACGATAGCAATAAGTGCAAGAGATGTAATAATAAGGACGATGCCTACTACGATTTCATACCACTGCATAGGTAAATGACCTCCAAAAATTATTGTACTAATGGATTTTAACATATATTATTGATAATTGCAAGATGTTTTTTTAATTTATTTGGAAAAATGTTCACGGAATTAAAATAACATAACGGGCAATGATATTTTTGCAGAGTGAAAATGAAAATGCGTTTGCTGATTCTCTGCCGCAGCAGCAGTGAGATTTATGTTTTTGTTCGTTATGTGGTTATAATGAAGAAAACACAAGTCATTCTCTGCTATGCTCGAACCGTTCAAGGTGGGGAAGCCCGACCCTGAACGGTTTTGTTATTTTATTCTGCGCTGAAGGTTATTTGCTCAGCCTCATCCTCGCCGCTGAGAAGCGCGCCTGCAGCAGGGAGATTCTTTGCTTTGTATCTGTAAGGCTTTGCAAACTCCCCTTCTCTGTAAGGTCTTGCATTCATAAGTCTGTGGCCTTTTTTGAGTGTCAGAACACTTACACCTATTGTATCTTTTGTTGTTTTGGGCATTATTACCGCGGTATTAATCAGCAGATGTCTGCCGGCGCTTGAAACAACAACAAGCTCCGTATCATGCTCAATATGCATAATCGTTGAAACGGGAGATTTATCAGAGAATGCCTTGATGAGCTTCTTACGCTTGGTGACCGTCTGATAGGCCTTGAGGTCAACTTTAGCTACCTTACCGTTTTCAAAGAAGAAAAGCATATATCCTTTGTAATCGCTTGTAACTGCCATATAAACAGGTATTTCGCCGTCTTCCATTTCCAGCTTTGCAGGAATATAATCACCGAGAACGCTTGCTTTTGTGTCCTCAAATGCTGCGGCGGATGTTTTGTAAACCTGGCACTTGTTTGTGAAGAACAAAAGCTCTTTTGCATTCGTTGTTTCGAAGGTCTGAACTATTTCATCCCCTTCTTTCAGCTTCTGCGCTCCGCTCATTCTGAGTGAAAGAGGTGTAATTTTTTTGAAATATCCGCCTTCAGTGAAGAAAAGGTGGATGGGATAATCAGGAACTTCTTCCTCAATTTCAGCCTCTTCAATTTCAGTTGAATAAATAATCTGTGTTTTTCTGGGAGAGGAATATTTTTTTATCACCTCTTTAAGCTCATAAATTATAATCTGTTTGATTCTTTTGGGGCTTTCAAGGATATCGTTAAGATCATTAATGGCAGCCTCAAGTTTTTCAATATCCTGCAGGCGCTTCAAAATATATTCCTTATTAAGATGACGCAGCTTGATTTCGGCAACATATTCTGCCTGAATTTTGTCAATTTTAAAGCCAATCATAAGGTTGGGAACAACCTCTGATTCTTCTTCCGTGTTTCTGATTATTTTTATTGCTTTATCGATGTCAAGAAGAATTTTTTCAAGACCGCGGAGAAGATGAAGTCTGTCGGTTGCACGCTTAAGGTCAAAGGAGGTTCTTCTTCTTACACAGTCGCTTCTAAAATCAATCCATTCCTTAAGAAGGTCGCTTACACCCAACACCTTCGGCATTCCTTTAATCAGAACATTGAAGTTGCATGAGAAAGTGTCCTGAAGCGGAGTGGAATCATACAACTTTTTCATCAGTCTGTCCGGATCTGTTCCTTTTTTTATGTCAATTGTGATTTTGAGACCACTTTTATCGGTTTCGTCACGGATATCGCTGATTTCTTTAATTGACCCTGCTTTGATTTTTTCAATAATTCTGTCGATTACCGCTTCTGATGTTGTTGTGGGCGGAATCTCGGTAATATCAATGCAGTTGTTGGATTTATCGTAAGAATATTTTGCTCTTACTTTAAATCCACCTCTACCCGTTTTATAGATGTTTTCAATTTCATCACGGTTATATACAAGAAAACCTCCGCCTGAAAAATCAGGACCTTTAAGTGTTTCTGTAACATCATGCTTGGGGTTACGAAGAAGCTCAATTGTTGTGTTACATACTTCTTCAAGATTAAACGAGCAAATTGAGCTTGCCATTCCTGCAGCAATGCCCGTGTTTGCATTAACAAGCACGCTTGGAAATGTTACCGGCAAAAGGACAGGTTCCTTCATTGTGTTGTCATAGTTATCAACAAAATCAACGGTGTCCTTATCAATATCAGAGAAAAGCTCTGCGCATATTTTATCCAGCTTCGCTTCGGTGTATCTTGATGCTGCCCACATCATATCCCTTGAATACGCTTTACCAAAGTTACCCTTTGAGTCAACAAACGGATGAAGGAGCGCTTCATAACCCTTTGAAAGGCGAACCATTGTTTCATATATAGCTGCATCGCCGTGGGGGTTAAGCTGCATTGTTCGACCAACAATATTAGCCGATTTTGAACGGTTTCCCGTGAGCAGACCCATCTTATACATTGTATAAAGAATTTTTCTGTGAGATGGCTTGAAGCCATCAATTTCGGGGATTGCACGGGACATGATTACGCTCATTGCATAGGGCATAAAGTTGAGCTCAAGGGTGTCAACTATAGGCTGATTAACAACCTCACCGGCACCTAAAATATGAGTTTTGGCATCGAGGGTTTCAACAGGTCTTTCGCTGTCTTTTTTTGATTTTTTAGCCATATTTATACTCCGTTATTTTTATTATGAAACATCAGCCATATCAATGTAGAGATGACCGTTTTTGGAAATATGCTCTTTTCTGCCTGCCAGGTTATCGCCGAGAAGCAGGTCAAATTTATCTGCAGTTTCCTGTGCAAATGAGGGTTCAACCTTAATCAGACGCCTTGTTGCGGGATTCATTGTTGTCATCCACATCATATCGGGGTCGTTTTCACCGAGACCTTTTGAGCGCTGAATAGTATATTTTTTGTTGCCGATTTCAGCTATGGCATCGGCCTTTTCCTTTTCGGTGTAAGCAAACCATGTTTCATCTCCGCAAGTGATCTCATAAAGAGGAGATTCGGCAATAAACACTTTACCTTCTTCAAAAAGTGTGGGCATAAGTCTGTAAATCATGGTAAGGATAAGGGTTCTGATGTGGAAGCCGTCAACATCGGCATCGGTACAGATTATGATTTTGTTCCAGCGAAGTAAATCGAGGTTAAAGGAAATCATATCTTTGCCTTTTTTCTGCTTTGCACCAACTTCAACACCGCATCCGATAACTTTTATAAGATCGGTAATGATATCACTTTTGAAAATTCTGTCATATTCGGATTTTAAACAGTTGAGAATTTTACCTCTGACAGGCATTATTGCCTGATATTCGGAATTTCTTGACTGCTTACAAGCGCCCAACGCCGAATCACCCTCAACAATGAACAGTTCACGGATTGCAACATCCTTGCTTCGGCAGTCAACAAATTTCTGAATTCTGTTTGTAAGATTGCCGACATTCTGAATAAGAGATTCTTTGAGTCCGAGCCTTGTTTTTTCAGCTTTGACTCTGCTTCGCATATTGATAAGCACCTGATCGGCAATTTTATTTGCTTCAATAGGATTTTCAATGAAATAAATTTCAAGCTGATGCCTGATAAATGC
The DNA here is from genome assembly GCA_045604685.1 of Acutalibacteraceae bacterium. Classification (GTDB taxonomy): domain Bacteria; phylum Bacillota; class Clostridia; order Oscillospirales; family Acutalibacteraceae; genus CAG-177. Next base: position 140,335 of record JAZUON010000011.1, on the reverse strand, counting down.
CGTCATTGCATCCTGAATACCCTTATTATTAATTGACTTTTTAGTTTGGTTTTCATAGGATGCCTGAGTTGAAAATGATGAAACAACAATTGCAAGACAATCTTCAATATCCTGAAATGTTATTTTACTGTCGCTCTTCTGATATTTGTTGCTTTGCTTAAGGTAGAGGTCAATCTGAGAGAGAAATGCCTGCTTGACCGCTTTATCGGGCGAACCGCCGTTTGCAAGAAAGCTGGAATTATGATAATACTCTTTGAGCTGAACCTTGTTTGAAAATGTGAGAGCAAAACTCATTTTCAGCTTGTATTCATCAAGATCTTCACGGTCGCGGCACATACTTTCTCCGCTCCATGAAAGGTAACTTGTGAGAGCATTCTCGCCAACTTTTTCTTTGATATAATCATTTATGCCGTTTTCGTAATAGTATTCGTAAGTTTCAAATCCTTTGCCGACCTGATTTCTGAGAACAAACCTGACACCTGCATTGACAACGGACTGATTTCTGAGCATTTCCTGAAAATATTCAAGAGAAACATTGATATCGGTGAAAACTTCAAGGTCAGGCTTCCATTTGATTCTGGAGCCTGTATCCTTTTTGAAATATTCTTCCTTAAGCATTTTACCGTCAGGATCGCCCTTTTTAAAATTAAGCACATATCTGTAGCCGCCGGTGTGAATTTCAGCCTCCATATATTCGGATGCATACTGGGTGGCGCAAAGACCGAGACCGTTTGTGCCAAGCGAAAATTCATAGTTTCCGTTTTCACCGTTATTATATTTGCCGCTTGCATAAAGCTCACAGAAAACAAGCTCCCAGTTGTAGCGGTCTTCTTTCTGGTTATAGTCAACGGGAATTCCTCTGCCGAAGTCTTGAACTTCAACAGAATTATCGGAAAATCTGGTAACAATAATTTTATTGCCGTAGCCTTCTCTTGCCTCGTCAACAGAGTTGGAAACGATTTCAAAAACAGAGTGCTCACAACCGTCTATTCCGCTTGAACCGAAAATAACCGCAGGCTTTTTTCTGACTCTGTCTTTACCTTTAAGCGCAACTATGCTTTCGTCATTATATCCCGGTTTTTTAGCCATAAGATAATCCTCCCAAAATGCGCAAATTTAACCGATACTATTATACCACATCTTGAATCAATGTCAAGTTATGCTCCAAGATATTGTAAGATAATTCTTATTAAAAACATTATAATATGAATTAAGACCGTAAAAACGGACAGAAAAACACCCGCCTTAAATGACGGGTGTAATATTAAAATATTACGCTTTTCTTTTTACCGTTCTTGTTAACAGGATGTTCCTTAATCCTGACAATATAGTCAAAATTTATTGCTTCTTCGCCGTCGCGGGTTCTGACAGTAAGCCAATTATCGGAAATACCCGTTACATTGCATTCAATAACATTTGAACCGCCGTTTGATATGTAAACAACACAGTCCTTGCCTATATATCTGTTAAAAATATCGTTCATATAAATTATACCTCTTTTTTTACGCTTACGAATGAGTCTTCGTATGTTTTGATTTTTCTCATGACGGAAAATCAAAAAAATAATAATCCAAAGAAAGATAACAGGTAAATAAGTGCTCAAAGAATAACACCGTTCTTTCTCTGCATTCTGAGGTATGCTCCTTCGGGAACATCAAATGGGCAATCAAAGCTCAGCTTCATCATGGGATGAGGTGCGTTATCAATCGGCTCCCCTTCTTCATTTTTCAGATTTTTAACAGTAACTCTAACGGGTTCAATACCTTTTATCATGATTTCAAGCTCATCGCCGTTAAAAAATCTGTTTCGCTGAGATGCATATAAAACACCGTTCTCCCATTTTTCCGCAATAGCAGCAACATCCCATTCGCGAACATAGCCTCCATTATAAAAAATCTGAGCATCGTCCATGGGCGTTGAAAAGTAAAATCCGGTGCAATACTGTCTGTTGCTGACTTTTCTGACCTCATCAAGAATCCATTGTTCAGGCATGTAATCAGTTGAAAATCCGGATTTTTCATATCCGTCAATTGCACATCTGTAAGCATTGACCGAAACTGCGGTGTAGTATGCCGATTTTGCTCTGCCTTCAATCTTGAAGCTATTGATTCCTGCTTCTGTTAAGGCGGCTACATGCTCAATCAGACACATATCTCGGGAATTCATTATGTATGTGCCTGTGTTATCCTGCTCAATGGGAAAATATTCGTCAGGCCGTTTCTCTTCAAGCAATGTATATCTCCAACGGCAGGGCTGAGCGCAGTCTCCCCTGTTCGAATCCCTGCCTGTCATGTAATTGGAAAGCAGACATCTGCCTGAAAAAGAAACACACATTGCTCCGTGAACAAAAGATTCTATTTCAAGGTCCTTGGGAGTTTTTGCCCTTATTTCGGCAATTTCCTCAAGGGAAATCTCTCTTGCAGTAACAATTCTTTTAGCACCCATTTCGTAGAATGCATTTGCTGCGGCATAGTTTGTAATACCTGCTTGTGTTGAAATGTGAATTTCTGTTTTCGGCGCGTATTTCTGAACGAGCTTCAGCACGCCTATATCGGTTACGATAAAAGCATCAACTCCGCTTTGGGCAGCATATTCAAGAAATGCAGGCAAAGCATCAAGCTCGCAGTTGCGAGGCACTGTGTTGCAGGTGAGATATACCTTAACACCCTTTGAATGTGCATAGTCACATGCTTTTTTTAATTCGTCTCCGCCGAAACTGGCAGCCGCGGTGCGCATTCCGAAGCAGTCGGAGCCGAGATAAACAGCATCTGCGCCGTATTCAACAGCGGCGCGAAGCCTTTCAAAGTCACCTGCAGGAGCAAGCAATTCGGGTTTAGAAATCTGAAACATAAAATATCTCCTATCGGCTGTTTACCCGAAGCACCTCTCTGCCGTTTGCATCATGTTCGGACTGAGTTCTTGCCATGTAAATTTCGCCGTATTTATCATGCCTGAAGTAGAAATAATCGGTATCATCGGGATAAAGGGCAGCGTTAATAGCATCGTCACCGGGGTTGCAGATAGGTCCGGGAGGAAGTCCTTGCTGCGAGTAGGTGTCATAAGCTGAAAGATAAACTGATGCATTTGTTGATGGGACATTGGGGGCAACATAGGACGAAATATAATTTGTTGTTGAGTCGCATCCCAACAAAGGCCATGAAACAGAATTATTGAGTCTGTTATGGATAACCGATGAAACAAGACCCATCTGTTTTTTGCTTGCGGCTTCTCGCTGGATTATGGAAGCGATGGTTATAACTTCATCTCTGGTAAGCCCAAGCTCAATTCGCCTTGCTTCGTATTCTTCGGTCCATTTTGATTCAGATGCTTCAAGGAATTTGCGGATTATGGAGTTTGCATCGCTCTTTTCATAGAATTCATAGGTAGCGGGATAAAGATATCCTTCAAGTGCAAAGGTTCTTTCCGTGCTCTGAGGAATATCGGCAATAAAGTCATTTTCAAAATCAGTACCGTCTATTGATGCAAGAAGCTGATCTTTACTGCAAACGCCGAATTCGGCAATTTTATCAAAAATCTGATAGATTGTCCAGCCTTCAGGAAAAACAAGGGTGATTGTATCGGCGGTTTTCTGGATTTCCTTGAATTCATTGAGATACCCTTCGAGCCCCAGATTCTTCTGAACATAATAAACTCCGCTGAGATATTCGGGTTCACCGGGCTTTGGGTCTTTGTTAAGATTTTTAAGGAATGTTATGAGGTTATAATAAGCCTTGCAGAAAAGCTTTTGCTTGATAAGACCCTCATCGCTGAGAATATCTATAATACTGTCGGTCGTTGAATCCTGAGGTATGGTTACTTTTACGATTTCATCACTTCTGCTTAATGCAAGAACATCATTGATGCATGTAATTGCCAAAGCTGAAAAAGCGGTTGTAAAAACAAGCACAATCGCCATAAAAATTGCAAGAACGGAGTTGAATGCCCTTTTCTTTATTGTTTTCGGCGCTGGGGTCCTGCTTGTGTCCGATGGTGACTGCTGCTGAGGTGCGCGCCTCTGCGGTTTTCTGTTTGAAAAATAAATTTCGCCCTTGTATTGTGGAGTGTGGTCATCATAATCGGACAAGGGTGCATTCTCATCTATATGAACTTCGAATTTTTTCTTCGGAGCGGTACCCTGTGGCTTAATTTTATCAAGTGTCTCAGGATTAAGAAATCCGTCATCCTCAATATGAACCTCAAAGGGCTTTTTGCTGCCTGAATTTTTGTTTGGCTCATTATTCATATGTAGAAACCTCCTTGCTGAGAGTTTTCAAAATAAAATTTTCTGTTAAAATAAAATCTGTTTTTATATCAAATTGCTCACACGGAACGTTGCTGCAAATACATCTTTCATAGGTCAGAGCAACCGAGGTAACACGGTTTTTGCCAAGAAATCTGTCATAAAATCCGCCGCCGTAACCGATCCGGTTACCTTTCAGATCAAAACATAGACCGGGAACAAGACAGAGGGCATTGTCAAAATTCTCTACGGGTAAAGTATTTCCCGTATTGACCGTAGGTATACCGAATTTACCGTCAACAAGTTCGTTAAGTGAGCTGATTTCATAGAAAATCATCTGTTTTCCGTTACAGAAAGGAACTGCAACTCTTTTTCCGATTCCGAGGGCATAATCAATGAGATGTCTTGTATCCGTTTCGCTGCCAAATGAAACATAGGACAAAATCAAATCGGCATTTTTGAATAAATCCGAGTTAACAAGCAATGTAAAAATCCGGGAATCAAGATTGTTTTTCAACGGATTTTTAATACCGTTTCTGACAGATTTATAAATCGAACGGAGCTTGTTTTTATTGTTTATGAACACTGCAGAGTTGCTTTGAGACGGTCGGCCATGTCTTTCCCTTGAACATATGCTACAACGGCAAGTCCGAAATTAATCGCGCTGCCCATACCCTTTGCAGTGATAATGTTGTGGTCCGTACAAACAAAATCATCAGAAATTATTGCGCCTGTAAGCTCATTTTCAAAGCCGGGAAAGCAAATTGCTTTACACCCGTTAAGAAGACCTTTTCTGCCGAGAATCATCGGTGCAGCGCAGATGGCGCAAATAAGAAGCTGCTTTTCCGAGCAATAATCAATAAAATTATTAACAACTTGGCTTTCCATAAGATTGGTTGTTCCGGGCATTCCGCCGGGAAGAATAATCCCCGAAAGATTAATATCAGGCAAAACATCTGACTCGGTAAGGTCACAGACAATTTCAATATTGTGGGAACCTTTAACGGATTTTGAACCGATGCCCACACTTTTAATTTCAATTCCTGCGCGCCTTATAACGTCAAGTGCAGCAATGGCTTCAACTTCTTCAAAGCCATCCGCAAAGAACATATAAAACATAAATATACCCTCCTATTCAAGAGTAAGTCCCAGATAAGCGTTTTCAATATTATTCATAATTTTTTCGGCATGCTTATTTGTTGCAGTCATCATTGCCGACGGAACAATTTCGCCCGCGTCGTCAATCCACGAAGGGAAATTAACAGTCAATATGCAGTTATCCGATTTTAATTCTCTCTTCAGCGATTCAAATACTGAACTTATACTCGTGAAGGTTGTTTCCTTTACAGTCAAACTGCTGTCGTTTTTACTGTAAAGCGCATATCCTTTACACGTTTCAAATGCATAACCGCCAAAAAAATTGTTATGCAAAAATGCAAAATCAATAAAATGTTTGTCCCATTTAAAATAACAGTATCCGTCAAAAGATTCATTTCTGAGTTTTTCTCTGTTACAGTTAAATTCAGAATAATTCTCTTTTTTATCGGCACTGCAGAAAATCGAATCATAAACACATCTTTTAAGAGTAAAAACAGTTTTGTAACCGTTTTTTTCGTAAAAATCAAATAGTGTTTTTTCGCCCGGCTTAAGGCATATAAAATATTTTTTTCTTTCATATGCAATGCTCTTTGAAAAGTTAAGCAGCTCTGCCATAAGCCCCCTGCCCCGATATTTTTTCAGTGTGCAGGCAGCATAAAGATAGTATGACGGATAATCAATATCATCTATATGCATATCTCCTTCAAGCAAAAAAAGCATTGATGCAATTTCACCGTTAATTTCAAAAACAAGAGTATTTTTTGCTTCAAAACGGTTATTGAGAAAGAAAAGAATCTCTTCCTCGGAATCACCGAATGCTTCATTCCAGAGGTGAATTATACCGTCAATATCTTTCTCCGTTGAAAATCTTATCATAATTCGAGTGCTCCGACAACTGCCTTCATCACTGATTCGGATATTTCCTCCACAGGAAGAGGCTCACCGTTTTTGCTGCATTTGATTCTGTGCCAACCAAGCTTTTGACAAGCGTAATCTGCTGCCTCGCGGCAACTGTTAAGATATTCAACATCTTTTTCATGAATATCCTTTTTTGATTCATCTCCGTTATATCTGCTTGTCATGAGCTTTTGGGAAACCTCTATAGGCATATCGAGATAAATAACCGCATCCGGTTTGGGAATTCCCATTTTGTTATATTCAAAATCCTCAAGCCATTCGAGATAAGAATCCCATTCGGCTTTGTCTGTTTTGGTGAGCTGATGGTATGCATTGGAGGTTGTGTATCTGTCCGCAAGAAATGTTTCACCGTTCTGATACTGCTTTTTCCAATAGCAATTGTAGCTGACATATCTGTCAACAGCAAAAAAAGCCGATGCAGCGTATGCATTAACGTCGCCTGGTTTTTTGCCGAATCTTCCGGCGAGATACATTTTAACAAGCTCGCATGCAGGGTCGTCATAATTAGGGAGTTTAATAAAATTAACTTTAATCCCCAAAGAACTCAGCTTTTCGCGCAAAAGATTTTCCTGAGTTGATTTTCCGCTGCCGTCAAGACCTTCAATAACAATGAGCTTTCCGTCCATACTTCCTCCATATTACACCATAATTATTAACATTATATCAACAAAAAATGTATATTTCAAGTAAAACCGCAACAATTTTCAAATCAAAACGGAGTAATGATATAATCATACTCCGTTAAAAAAGTCAAATATAAATCGGTTGGAGTTGTTTTCCGTTCAATGCGCTTATTGCCGCATCGTAGGTTTTGCTGAAATCAGCAACAATTGATCTTGGTTTTTTATCGCTGTCGTCCTGATGCATCGGAATAAAATAAATATTCTTAGTATTAAGCAGCTTCCCTATATTTGCTGCCGATGAAGAAAGAGCATCATTTGTTGAAACTGCAATAAGCAGCGGTCTTTCATTTCTCAAATGCGATTTTGCTGCAAGGGTAACGGGGGTATCTGTTATTCCGTTTGCCAGTTTTGCAATGGTGTTTCCCGTGCACGGCTCGATAATCAGAATATCAAACATTTTCTTAGGGCCGACAGGCTCCGCATCAGTTAATGTTGAAATGATTCTGTTGCCTGTTATCGTTTCAATTTCGGCGATATGCTCTTCAGCTTTGCCGAAACGGGTGTCGGTTGAAAATGCATTATATGACATAAGCGGAATAACATTTATTCCTTTGTTGCAAAGAATTTTTATTTGCTCTTTTGCGGCTGAGAATGTGCAGAATGAGCCGCATAATGCAAATCCTGCGGTAAAGCTACTCATACTCCCCCTCCTTTATAATGTTGATAATTCCGTCTGCAATTATTTTGCCTGCTGTTTTCGGGGCAACCTTGCCGGGAAGCGATGAGCATTGAATTGCATTCAGACCCAGCTCATAAGCATATGCAAAATCCGTTCCGAACGGCGAAGATGCAACATCAATAATCAGGCAGTCGGTTCTGACGTTTTCGAGAACGTTTCTGTCAATTACGAGCGAAGGCACCGTGTTGATGATAATATCATATTTATGAGCCGATTTATAAAAATCCGAAATCGGAATACTTTTGTATCCTTTGGTTTGTGCGGTTGCAAGGTCACTGTATTTACGGGCGCAAACGGTTATTTCCGCGCCGAGTGAAGCGAGAATATCGGCGGTTAATTTTGCTACCCTTCCGTAACCGAAAACAGCACATCTGCTGGAATGTATGGTATATTCTATGTTATCAATCATTGCTTTGAGAATTCCTTGTGCGGTAGGCACGGTGTTCATAACCGTTACCTCATCACGCTTGAAATAATCAAAAACATTCTCGGTTTTTTTTCTGAGCTTCAATTCAAATCCTTTGTTTATCATTCCTGCAAAAACGGGCTGATTTTCATTCAGCATTGAGATTATTTCATCGGCAGTTTCTTTCATGGGAACCGTCGAAAACAAATATTTTCCGTCTTTTGTTACCGGCAGAGGCATTATAACAGCGTCTGCGGTTTTTATTTCATTTTTTATATCTGGAACGCATTTTCTGCTTTTTTCGGGCAGTCCGTAAATTGAAATCTCATACCCTATTGACTCAAGGTAATCCGCCATATACAGTTGCCTGCTGTCACCGCCGACAATAACAAGACTATTGATTTTTTTCATAATTTACACCTCCCTGTAATTTACTATCATTTTATGGGAAGCGTAAGCGGTCTGTTACTTAATTTATTGGGAATAAATTTTAGATTTCTCTTTATTTTTTTTAATTAATGTTATATAATATTATCAATCATAAAAAAGGAGTAACCGAAATGTTTGAAATAGATAAAATACTTAAGCAGATAAAGCGCGTTCATTTTATCGGAATCGGCGGTTCGGGTATGTGTCCCCTTGCTGAAATTCTTCACAAGAAAGGCTATTCTCTCAGCGGATCGGATAACAATGAAACAGACACTCTTGCAAGAATCCGTTCTCTTGGAATCCCCGTTGCAATGGGTCAGAGAGCAGAAAATATTGAGGGCGCGGAAATGATTATTTACACCGCTGCTCTTTTGCCCGATAATCCCGAACTTGTTGCAGCAAAAGCATCAGGAATACCCACTTTTGAGCGAAGCAAGCTGTTGGGCGCAATAACAAGACTTTATTCAAACAGTATATGCATCAGCGGCACTCACGGAAAAACAACCGCTTGCTCTATGCTTTCGCAGATTCTTATTGAGGCTGATTTTTCTCCTACTGCGGTTATCGGCGGCAAGCTGCCACTCACGGGCTCGAACGGAATTGTCGGCCACAGTGAGCATATGGTATGCGAAGCATGTGAGTTTGTTGACACTTTCCTTGATCTTTCACCCGATGTTGCAGTTGTACTTAATGTTGATGAAGACCATCTCGATTATTTCAAAACATTTGAAAATCTGAAAAAATCATTTACCAGATTCTGTTCAATGTCAACGAAAGCAATTATTTATAACGGTGATGATGCAGACACCCTTGATGCTGTTTTGCCTGCTGTTAAACAAAGCGGAAAAGAGGCTGTAACATTCGGTTTGAATGAAGGTAATGATTACAGAGCGATTAACATTAAATTTGAAAATGAATTCAGCTCTTTTGACCTTGTTGTTAATGGCGAGAATCTCGGAAGAATAAACCTTTCTGTGCCCGGCATGCATAATGTTTCAAATGCTCTTGCGGTTATAGCTGCAGCAATGTATTCGGGAGTCAGCTTTGAGCAGTGTGTTAAAGGAATTGCTGATTTTAAAGGTGCAGGCAGGCGTTTTGAAATCCTTGCCGAAATTGACGGAATAACAATTGCCGATGACTATGCACATCATCCAAGAGAGCTTGAGGTTACTCTCAACACAGCAATGAGAATGGGTTATAACAAAGTCTGGGCGGTTTTTCAGCCGTTCACTTATTCAAGAACCGCTATTCTTTTTAACGAATTCGCGAGGGTGCTTCAGATTCCCGATAAATGCATTATGACTGAGATTATGGGCTCAAGAGAGGTTAACACATATAATATCTATACTTCTCAGCTTTCTGAAGAAATTCCCGGAAGCGTTTGGTTTAACACTTTCGAAGAGGTTGCGCAATACGCTGTTGAAAATGCCGGAAAAGGTGATCTTATAATCACACTCGGCTGCGGCGATATTTATAAAGCGGCAAAAATAATGATTAAAAAACTTAAGGAAAGGCAGTGATTAAGTGAAATATACGGTCAACAAAACAAATTTCAATGATTTCTCCATTTATGAAATCAACAAGCTCAGCGGCAGAGGCTATTCAATCCCCTATTCAACAAAGGGTGAGCTTAAGAAAACTTCATTCAAAAAAGAAAGAACATCATCCGATATTGTGAAGGTTCTTTCGGGCAAATGGCAGTTCAGGTTCTATAAAAGCACAAAGGATGTGCCTGAAGTTATAGATACGGACAGAGAAGCGTTTGAAACTGTTAAAGTTCCCTCAACATGGCAGAGGACGGGCTACGATGCCCCTGCCTATATCAACTGCCCTTATGCTTTTGATGATAAGCCTCCTTATGTTCCCGAGGAACAGCCCGTCGGCGTATACAGAAAGATTTTTGATGTTGAGAACACTGAAAAGGTTTATATTCTTTCCTTTCTTGGTGTTATTTCATGCCTTGACCTTTATGTTAACGGCGAATTCGTGGGCTATAGTGAAGGGGCACACAATACTGCGGAATTTGACATCACCAAGTATATTGTAAAAGGTGAAAACGAAATTCTTGCTGTTGTTCATAAATGGTCAAACGGAACATTTCTTGAATGTCAGGATATGTTCAGGGAAAATGGAATTTTCAGAGATGTTCTTCTTTATGAAATGCCTGAAACGTATCTTTACGATGTATATTACAGAACAAAAGAAACCTCCAAGGGCTGGAATCTGGACATAAACATTGCTCTTGAAGGAAAAACTGACGGTCTTTCTGTCTGCGCTGAGATATACTATAAAAACAAGCTGATTGCAACGAAGTGTGCTGATGCTGCAAATGAAACGGTTATTAATTTCAGCAATCTTGATGTAATAAGCTGGAACGCTGAGATTCCGACGCTTTACACAGCTTTTGTTACTCTTTATAACGGTGAAACCGAAATAATGACAACGAGGAATTACATCGGCTTCAAGACCGTTAAAATTAAAAAAGATTTATTTACGGTTAACGGTAAAATTATTAAGGTCAAGGGTGTTAATCATCACGATACACATTATAAAAACGGTTATGTAATGAGCTTTGACGACCTTGAAAAGGATATAAAGCTCATGAAGTCTCTTAATGTCAACACCGTCAGAACATCTCACTATCCTCCCGATGCGCAGTTCCTTGTTCTTTGCGATATGTACGGTCTTTATGTTGTTGACGAAGCAGATATCGAAACTCATGGCTGCGGATGTGATCCTCATAAAAATATCGACCTTATCAGCCACGACCTTAAGTGGGCACCCAGATATCTTGACAGAGTTAAGAGAATGTATATGCGCGACAGAAGCCGCGCAGGCATTATCATGTGGTCACTTGGTAATGAAGCGGGCGGATATGCCTGCCACGATGTATGCTACGATTTCCTTCACAGCGTGTGTCCTGAAATTCCCGTTCATTATGAGGGCGTTGTTCGCAACGAACGACATTCATATGACGTTGTATCCGAAATGTATACAGATCATAAAGATGTTGAGAAAACAGGTAAGCATACCAGAGGTAAAAAATATACTCCCAAGCCGTTTTTCCTTTGCGAATATGCTCATGCAATGGGCGTAGGCCCCGGCGGTCTTGAAGAGTATTGGAAAATATTCTATAAATACGATAATCTTATGGGTGGATGTATCTGGGAATGGGCAGATCATGCGGTTTATCATCCGAACGGCAAACTGAAGTTTACCTACGGCGGCGATCACGGCGAATGGCGCCACGACGGTAATTTCTGCGTTGACGGTCTTCTTTATCCCGACAGAAGGCTTCACACAGGTGCAAAGCAGATGAAGAATGTATATAGACCCGTGAGAGCTGAATATTCTGATGGAATCATAACATTCACCAACACAAACAGATTCAGAAACACATCCTATCTGACCGCAGTGTGGGAGCTTGTTAAAAACGGAAATATTCTCCTTGCGGCTGATGAGCTTATACTTGACATTGAGCCTGAGCAGAAGCTGAAGCATGCAGTTGAATTAAACATTCCTGAAGAAAAATGTGATTGCCATATAAACATTTATTATTATGACGGCGATAATGAGGTTGCATTTGAGCAGATTGCTCTCAAAGAGGAATATGAATTCAAGGCAGAAAAATCAAAGTCCGGAATCTCAATGTCAAGTGACGGTGAAATCTGTACACTCAGCTTTGACGGCGGAAGCATTTCTTTCTCCAACAAAACGGGAATGCTTGAAAGCTATATATCTGACGGTACGGAGCTTGTTAACCCCTCCCCTGCAGTTTCAAAGGGTTTTTGGCCTAACATCTTCAGAGCACCTCTTGATAACGATACCCGTCAGCTTGATAAATGGCTCAGTGCGGGATATGACAGCTATGAATGCAAGTGCGCAGATTTTGAGATTGAATTGAAAAAGGATAAAGCTGAAGTTGAGGTTACTTACCGTCTTAAGAGCAAAAAGACTCTTCTTCCCATTGCAAAGGCAGAGATTGAATACACTGTTTATGCAAACGGACTTGTTAAGGTTGAAGCAAAGCTGGAGCCTGTTACAAAGAAGAGAGCTTCAGCCAATATTCCAAGGTTCGGTCTTGCGCTTGAAATGCCTGAAGGCTTCAATAATGTTGAATATTACGGAATGGGTCCTGATGAAAACCTTTCCGATGTTTATGCTCAGGCTCTTGTCGGCGTATATAATACAACAGTTCAGGATATGCACGAGCCTTACATCAAGCCTCAGGACTCGGGAAACAGAACTCTCGTAAGATATCTTGCAGTAACCGATGATAACGGCAACGGAATCAGGTTTGCATATGATGAAAACTACTTTAACTTCAACGTCAGAGAATACACCCAGAAGCTCCTTCAGAATGCAAAGCATCAGGAGGATTTACATAGCGAAAACACAGTTGCAGTTAATATCGACGGATTTACAAGAGGTTCAGGCACTGCGAGTTGCGGCCCGGATGTTCTTCCCCAATTTGTTGTTGACGGCAGCGATGAGCTTGAATTCAGCTTCTATATGATGCCTGCAAAGCAATAAAAAAACAGACCCGAGGTCATCAAGACTTCGGGTCATTATCATTTACACTATCTTTTCTGGATTTTAAAGAGCCCAAAACTGAAATTGCAACAAGAGAAATTCCGCCTGCGATAAGTGTTATTGTTTTATATTTATCACCTTTTTCAAGGCTGAGAACATCAGTATAGCTGTTTTTTAATGATGCATTTTCTGTTGATTCAATCAGAGAATCTGATGTTGATAATTCTGTTGATTTTTTCGTTGTTTCGTTTTTGTTTGTTGCGGTTTTTGTTGATTTTGATTTTTTCTGCGGAACTTTTGATTCGCTTTTGTCAGCCTTAGTTGTTGTTTTTGAATTATTCTTTGTAGTTTCTTCACTTAAGAGCAGGTCAAGCAACCAAAGACTGTTGTCTGAATCTGTTGTTTCTTTTTTGGTTGTCTTTTCAGCAGGCTTTGTAGTTTTTTCTGCTTTTGAAGTGGTTGTTTTATTATTTGCAGTTGTATGATATGTGCCGCCTGAGTGTGAATTATTATGTTTAACGGTTGTACTTTCAGTATTTTCAATGATAAAATCATATATGTTTGAGGGAGTACCTTCCGAATCGTAAAATCTTACATTGCCGTTAATATTCTGAGGGATACCGTATTTCATTCCAAGCCTTATTTCGCAGGTTGCACCGTTATTTTCATCAACAGAAATTGCACCGTCAAAATAATATTTATCAGCATCAATTTCATTTGGGGTTGAGTTAACTGTTATATAAAACGGGTCAGAATTCTCAACCTGAAGAGAAATACCTATATTTTTATTATCAGACAAAAGCTCAGGCTCTTTGAACATTATGCAAAAATAAACAGTGTTAGTTTCAGAATCAATCAACCATTTCATGATTCCGAAATTTACTTTACAATTACTTTCGCCGTTCAGAACAACTCGGGAATCCGCGCCAAACCATTCATTGCCGCTGTCATAACCGTCTGTTTCAACAGAATATGCATTATCCATTGGTACTGCAAGCAAAATAAAAAGGAAAAAGAAAATTATAATTCTTTTCATTCTGTTTTACCTCTATGATATTTCAAATTTTCCGTTCGAATTACGTGATTAGTAAGAATAAACAACTATAAGCGTTCCGTTTTTTACGCTTATTTCAGCTTTCTGGTTTATAAATTCATTGCTGACACCAAGAGGGAAAGTGTTTGAAAACTTTGCATTTTCTGCTGTATATTTAAGCCCCTTGATTGAAACGCCTTCACATAAATCAGAATGAGCAAAAACAGAGATATAACCCTTCAAGGAAGCGTCAAGCTCTATTTTATCGTTTCTGACGGCAACAATAACATTTTTGGCGTCGCGGATAAAAGCCTTAATTCCGGCTCCGGCAAGCGATGCTGCAAGTTGTATGTTGCTGATTGTGTGGTCTATTCTTCCGCCGCACCCACCGTAAATATAAAATGTTTTATACCCTCTTGCAATTCCGATATCAACGGCTGCCTTCATATCTGTAACATCTTTTTCAACAGGAAGTTTAATAATTTCGATATCATCGGGAACAAAACCAAGCGAATCAAAATCGCCGATTGCCATATCAGGCCTTATTCCGAATTTTTTAAGATGTTCATATCCGCCGTCTGCGGCAATTAACAAATCATCCTTACCTTTTATGAAATCAAATTCATTGCACTCACCCGCTCCGACGATGCAACATATTTTCATATTATCATCCTCTGCGATTTCTTTTTGTATATTTTAATGTTCAATCAAGCCATTGTCAAGTCATTGACATAAATCGTTTGAGGATTTATAATTTTTCAGGGAGGTCGAGAATATGGAAAAACATAATCCTATCAAAGAGCTTGAGCTTTATATTATCCGTCACGGACAAAGCATGGGCAATGCCGGCTACAACAAGGAAAATTTAACACTTAAAGAATCAAACGACCCTTATCTGACGGAGCTTGGAATTTCTCAGGCTCAAAAAGCAGGCGAAGCGCTGGCCGATGTTCATTTTAATGACATTTATTCAAGTGCACTTTTAAGGGCGGTGCAGACTGCTGCCGAAATCATAAAAAAACAACCTGAGCAAATACCGCTTAATATTTTACCGCTTTTGACGGAAGTGAGCATTAACCCCGACTATAAAGGCGCTGGAATGGATGAAATAAAAAGCATATGTTCAAGCGCCGGATTTGCAGACGGAATAAGCGAAGCCGAACCGCTTGTTTGTCATAATGATTATTATGATGAAGCCGGATTGTTTGAGAGAGCAAAAAAATCACTTGAATACTTACGAACCAAATATGTAAACGGTGAAAAGGTTGCGGTTGTATGCCATGCTGCATTTATGACTTTTCTTGTTTTTTATATTATGGGCTATGAAAACGCCGTTCCCGTTTATGATGTTGATTTCAGCAACACAAGCGTAACAAAGGTTGTTTTCTATAAAAAAGGCACCAATAAATACGGTGATATTGTTTTTGAATACATAAACAGTACGAAACATTTAAACAATAAATATTAAAAATCAGCGTATACCAAGCTCGGTATACGCTGATTTTTTTATTGGAATTTGCTGAGGCTCTGGGAAGAATCCGAAACCATGAATTGAGGATATTTTTCGTTTGCTCCGGCATAAAAATCGCCGTCGTGTTTCAGAAGCCAAATGATAAATCCACTGTAATCTGTGCCGTATGAACCGCCTACATGAGGCGCTCCCTTTATAATATATGTATATTCAGGGAAAAGCGCAGTTGAAAGGTCAACGGCTCTGTCAGGTGAAAGCAGTTCGGAATTTTCTGCGATATAATCATCACCAAGTGTTTCACCATAGGGTGCAACTGTTGCATATCCTGACATCTGGTAGGTTTCAAGAACAGTGTCACCGTTGAAATGCGAATTTTCATATACGGGAACAACAGGCAAGCCGTAATGGGCAACAATTGCAATTTCAACACCGTTATCAAGCATCTCTTTGAGCAATTCGGTTTTATCCGCCATCATTTTTTGCAGTTTATCGGTTTTGGCTATAAATTCAGGGTCTGCATTCTCTCTGCCGCCGAAAATGTAGTTGATTGCATCCTCGTAATCTTCTGCCTGAACAAGGCCCCACAAAGGCAGCATATTTCCGAAAACAGGTATTACTGTTTTCTTGAACACGGCATCCTGATAATTTTCAAGAATAAAATCTGTGATATGCGTTAACAAATCAAAAATTTTAATTTTATAAAGCACATTCATTAAAACAGAAAGCGCTCCGTTGCCTGAGGTACTGTATTTAATAAAGTTGTAAAGATTATCGGCATCAATATCAACCTTACCCGTCAATAAGTCAGATGCAACCTGCGCACCGCAAAAGGTCGATGATAAAAACAGGCAACGATTAACTTTTTCATATCCGTATTTGGAGAGATATGCAACGGTCATAAGGCCGCCCATACTGCAGCAAACAATATTGACTTTACCGTGCCCTGTATTATTTATTGCAGCTTCAACAGCGGCGTTGATATCATCCGCAACCACAAACGGGTCAAGACGCCAATCATAATTAACATAATATGTATGTCCTTCGCCGAATGTCTCAATGCAAGTTCTGACTATACCGTATTCAAAAGCCGTTCCTTCACGAAGCTCCTTGTAATTATCCGCACTTTCGGGATACTTGGGAACAGAAACATTATAAGCAGAATTTCCTTTTTCATCCATTGTAAAATTCTTAAAGATATCACCTGCTAAATCAGCAACGCCGTCAACGAAAGCATCCAGACTAAATTTAAAAATTCCTGCCGAAATAGCCTTAACGGCACCTTTAACAATCATGCCTGCATCGGTATTGATTGCAGGCTGCTGATTTTCCGTTCCGTAATCAAGATAAAGACCGCCGAAATCCATGCCTCTTACCACAATAACGGGAACGTTTTTACAATTATCTGCACTATGTTCATTCTCTGCAAAAGCAGGTATAGCACCAGTAAATAAAAGCGTAATTACAAGCATTATGCTTATTATTTTTTTCATTATCATATTCCTTTCACACAAGCTTCAGTGTGCCGTTTTCTTCTTTGATATGCAATAAAACAGGTCTTTCATAAGGATTCTCGTTGGGTGAATGAAGAACAAGATACTTTGTGTTATTATAGTCCTCAAAAATCATTCCGTGACCGCCGTTTTTCTCAAAAAGCAAGTCCTCGTGCAGCCAATTACCGTCAATTTCACCGTTATCGGAATAAGCTATAGCCTGAACATAGCCGCTTGGTGTAAATGTTGACCATATCATAAGCAGCCTGCCGCACTCCGTTCTATGCATAAAAGGACCATCGGTTATAAATGATTCTCTTGTTTTGTCTGCCCAATGGGGCTGGGATGCTTTAAAGAGCAAAAACGGCTCACCTGCAGCTGCGGTTAAATCCTTTGTAAGTTTCATTGCATGGATTTCACCGTCCTTAACCTGGCACCATTCACGGCAAAAAACAATGTATGGATCGCCGTTTTGGGCAACATAGAATGTGCCGTCAAGGCATCTCCATCCAACAGGAGTAATCGCATCATCCGTAAAAGGTAAAAACGGACCCATAGGCGATTCGCTTACAAGAATCTGTGTAGCTCTGTCACGTTCCTCCGAACGGAAGGACACAAACATATAAAATTTGCCGTTATATTGATGCACCTCGGGAGCCCACACCTCTTTATCAGCCCAGAATCCCTCGGGAACGGTAAAACATTCGTGAGCATTGCTCCAATTTTCAAGGTCATTGCTTACATAAACATCAAGACCTGTTGCAGCAATCCAAGCAGTTTCGCCTCTTGTGCCATAAAGATAATATTTACCCTCAAAAGGCATAATAAACGGGTCTCTTATGTTGATATCGCAAAACTTCATTATTCAACCTCCGCAAAATCAACTGCATAATGGTGAACAAAAATACCTATAACCTTATTATAGTCAAGAACGTGCATTACAGAGCCGTCTTCTGCGGAATAGAAAGTAACGCCCTCAGCTTCAACATTATCTCCGCCTACATCTCTGATAAAAGCAATCTCAGTTTCACCGCTTGTTACATCAACACTGAGTATGTTCTTGAATGTGCCGTTATCCTCGATATCATTTGAAAGATAAAGAGTTCCGTTCCAGAATTCACCGCCCTGAATTCGGTGGATTTTTTCCATACCGCAAAGGTCGATTTCTTTCACAAACGACATGGCTTTATTTGTGTCATAAACATAAATTTTTTCAATATCAGTCCATTTTGAGGCATAAAGATAACCTGTTTCATCGTCTACTGCACACCAAGGAACACCGTCATCAAATATTTCACGGGGAAGGTCATAAACTTCACCTGTTGGCTCCAAAGTTTCACAGTCAAACACAACAATACAAGGGTAAAGATAATCGTCACCGTCTTCAACAGATGCATAAATCTTGCCGTTATATACGCTTATGCCGCCTATGTGATTATTGCCTCTGTCCTCGCAAACATCAGGCAGCGGGTTAACATTGCTGTCAACCATTTCCATATCATCAAATGTGAATTTGGCAAGAGCAGTGAGATTAAGTGCTGTTATTGCGCCGCTTGTATAGTAGTATTCGCCGTCTGTTGCAATACCCTGACCCATAAGCAGCGCCTTTTCAAATACAAATACATTTTTTGAAACAAGCTCTGCAGTTTCAGTGCTTTGAGCGACAGGGCTTGTAAGCAAAGTAATAATTAAAAGCGGGAGAGTGAGTACAGACCAAATTTTTCTGATTATAAACATTATAATATACCTCCAAATACTTTTTCATTAATTCTAACATAACATTTATCAAATATCAAATTTTTCCTTAATTTTTTACAAACAAATTTAATTTATATTTTTTGTTAACTATTTACAATTTTTAATTTTTTGCTATAATAAACTTATATATTTTTGGGAGGTAATAAAAATGTTCAAAAAATTTCTTGCAGTTTTTATGGCTGCGGCAATGCTGTTAACGGTTGCTCCCCTCACCTTTGCAAACAGCAACGATGTTGACTACACAATCAACAGCCCTTATGCTGATGTTGATTTTTCAACAGTTAATCAGTATAAGGCTGACCTTCACTGCCACACAACTTTCAGCGACGGAAGCAATTCGCTCCCCGAAATGGTTGAAAGGCATTATGAACTTGGCTTTGATATCATTGCTATTTCAGACCACGGCACCGTAAGCTACGGCTATACCACACAGACTCATAATGAGCCTATGATGCTTTTCTCATACATTGATAATGGCGAGTTTATTGATGACGTTCTTTCTGCAAACGGTGTTGCCGCTAACGGTAATCAGTATTCGGTTTATAACAGAGGAACCGATGAATATTACTCACAGGTTCTTGCATCCGGCGAAAACGGTCAGGAATTGATGCGTGTTCCTTATGCCAATGAACAGAACCCCACTTCATTCAACAATGCTCATGTTAACACATGGTTTGTTGATTACGGACATGGCGTTGTAGGCGGAACTAGTAATTATCTCAGCCCCATCAGCAAGATTGATGAACTGGGCGGCGTTTCCGTTATTAACCATCCCGGTGAATACACAAATGCAAGAGACGAAGAGAAAACCGAAGATGCATATAATGTTGAGAATTCAACATACAAATATAAAATTGATAAATTTGCAAATCTTCTTAACACATATAAATCATGCATCGGTATTGATATCAACAGCAAGGGTGACGGCAGAACACGCTTTGACAGAAAGCTTTGGGATATTCTGCTTCAGATGATTCTTCCCATAGGTGAAAGAAATGTTTTTGCAATTGCAACATCCGATGCCCATAACCTTGATATTGCAGATTCAGGCTACACAATGATGCTTATGCCTGAGCTGACATCCGATGCTCTTAGAAAGAGTCTTACAAAAGGTGAATTTTTTGCTGCAAGCAAATATCTCGGCAACTACGATGAGCAGGTAAGATATAAGGCATCACTTGAAAACATCGGCACAGCAGATGCTCTTGCTCTCGCAAAGGAGCTTGACACAGCCATAAACACAAACGATAAATTCAATGCCACTAATTATCCCGATGCAGCAGCTCCGATGATTACAAATGTTACCGTTGATGAAACAGAAGACACAATTACTCTTGCAACAGAAAACACTTCGGTAGTTCATTGGATTGCGGACGGAAAGGTTATTCATGTAGGTAATACAATTGACCTTGATGACTATTCAGATAAAATCGGTAAATATGTAAGAGCTGAATCGCTTGGTATGGGCGGAATTATCTATACACAGGCTTTTGTTCTTGACTATGATGGCGCACCCGTTGCTGAAAAAGAAGGCTTCTTTGATTGGGGAACACTTGCATCTGCAATCTGTGACACACCTGTAAAGCTTCTTGTTTTTCTTCTCAAAACTCCCATAAGAGTAATTTTTGATATTTTCGCATAAAATCAAATATAAATTAATGCTTCCTTTCGGGGCGGTAAGTCCGCTGCCAAAAGGAAGCATTTTTTATACAATAATTTCTTCAATGCAGCGCTTTGGAACACAGTGTGCATCATTTTCATCGCGGTAATATGCCGTTGCTCCGCTTTCAGGCAAATCAACAATTTTTACCGTTTCCGCAGGCTTTCCCAGAGCAAGCACAAGGTCTACGGAATACCTTTTAAGGTCAATTCTGAAGTAATCGGCAAGCATATCACGCTTAACACTGCCAAGCATACATCCTCCAAGCCCTTTTTCAACTGCGCCAAGCATTATTGTCTGCGCAGCAATACCAACATCAATTTTCATGTTTTCTGCAACCGTTCTGTCGGTAAGTATTATAATGTATGCCGACGGTCTTTCTCCTTCCGAAGGTCCGGGCCAATTTTTAAGCAAGCCTGCCCAGGACAGTGTTTCAAAAACTTTTTCAGTATTTTCTGAATCGTTGATTATTTTAAATCTGAGGGGTTGAAAATTAACTGATGAAGGGGTTAACCTTGCCAAGTCAACAAGCTCTTTCAGAACATCATATTCAACCTTTTCGTTCTCAACAAAACGTCTGTATGATCTGTTTTTTAATACTGTTTCTTTAAGCATCAATAATCACCTCCTTTTTCATTATAATCGAATAAAATATTTTTTCAACACTATTTTGGTTAATTTGTTAAAAATCGATTTATAAAATATACAATCTGTAATATATTTTTTATACAAAAATGGTAGAATGTATGTATTTTTGATGTTTTTGTAACATATCACTTGCTTTGAAAATATAATAATGTTAAAATAATTTTTAAGAATTAACAATCTATAATACAAATTGTATTTGGGAGATATTGTTATGAAAAAAATCATCTGTATTCTTCTTTCTTTTATTACTGTATTTTCATCAGGAGGTTCACTTTTAGCTTATGCAGCCGATGTAAATGTTGCAGAAATTTCTGCCGAAAGGTTTGCTTGCGAAATAAGCGGAATGATTAATGCTGAAGCTGAATCTGCAGGGTCGCTCGGTGACAAATCATCCCCCGCTTCGGGCTATGATAAATTTAAAACAGGAAGACTTATCGTAAAAAGCAAGCATAGAATTGATACATCGGATGCTGTGTCAGTTGTTAACGGTTTTGACGACCTTTGGGTGCTTCAGTTTGATTCACCTGAGAAGGCTGAAGTCGCATATAATGATCTTCTCAACGATCATATGGTAGAGTTTGTTGAAATAGACAGGGAAGTAAATGCTCTCTTTTCAGAATCTGTTGCAAGCAGTTCTGCGGTTTACTTTTCAGATGAAGAAGAAAAATCTTATCTTTCATGGGGTCCCGAATTTATCGGTGCAGACATGCTTAATAACAATATAATTCTCAAGCAAATCCCCACTCACGACACTGTGGTAGCGGTTATTGACACAGGCGTTGACCCTGATCATCCTTTCCTTGAAGGGAGAGTTCTTCCCACAAGAATCAATACAAGCACAAGCGGAACCAGAAACAATTCAATGGATGATAACGGCCATGGTACTCAGGTTGCGGGTGTTATTGCTGATTCAACACTTGATAGTATATATATTCAGCCCTACAAAGTGCTTGACAAATACGGTTCCGGAACCATCATCTCTCTTGCTGCGGGAATAAATTGTGCAGTTGAAGACGGTGTTGATGTAATAAATATAAGCATCGGTTTTGAAGAAGAATCCGAAGTTCTTAAAAATGCCATTGATAATGCAGAAATTAACGATATACTTGTTGTAAGTGCATCGGGAAATGACGGTACAACCAAGAAATATTACCCCGCATCATATGATAATGTTATTAAAGTAACGGCAATTAACCGTTCGGGAACAGTAACCAACTTCAGCACCTATGATAACGGCGTTGATTTTGCAGCACCCGGTTTTGAAATTACAACAACAACCCTTAACGGCGGATATATTAAAACAAGAGGAACCTCTGTTGCATCACCGTTCGTCGCCGCTGTTGCAGCTATAATACATTCATATAAGGAATCAGCGCAACGCGAGGAAATTATTGAAATAATGACTAACACCTGTGTCAGAGTTAGTGAACATAATTCTGCTCTTAAATACGGTAACGGCATTATCCGGGCTCCCGAGCAGCCGGACAGCAGTAAACTGAAAGATGTTGTGGCGACGCCTTATTTCTCTCATAAAACCGCATTCAGCCAGACAGAGCTCGACATTGAAATTTTTTGTGACACGTCCAATGCGCTGATTTATTACACAACAGACAGATCAATTCCCTCAACAACTAATAAAAATACGATTCTTTATGACGGAAAACCGATTCATGCATCACAGACGATAATTATAACTGCCGTCGCATATTGCGATGGTATGTACAGGTCATCTATTTCTACTTTTGCTTCTATTATTGCTCCTTATGCTGATGAAAGCGTTCTGACGGTTACTCCGAACGGTACCTTGACATCCTACAGCGGAACTGCAACCAGTTTCACAATTCCGCAAAATGTTAACGGAAACGAAGTTAAAACAATAGGTCCGGGTGTATTTGAAAATAAAAATATAACCGAGGTAATCCTCCCCGATTCCGTTACGAAAATTGACAACTCATCTTTCAAAAATTGCACACAGCTTAAAACTGTTTTTTCACGTAATGCTACGGTTATCGGAGAAGAGGCTTTTTGTAATTGCGAGCTCCTGAAGAATGTTCTTCTATTGTCTGATATTACTTCAATCGGAAAATACGCTTTTTATAACGCGGGAAATAAGCAGAATCTGCTTTCAGGAACAACGTTCACTCTTAAACTGAAAAAACTGACTGATATTCCGGACGGAGCATTCTCAAAATCATCAATCGCATCAATTGAACTAAACAGAATAAAATCTATTTCAAAAACATCCTTCCTTGAGTGCAATCAACTTGTTAATGTTTACATTGAATATCTTATGAATATGCCTGACGGATGTTTTAAGGGATGTTCCTCATTGACAGAAGTAGAAATCAAAGAGCTTGGCTATATTTCTGCAGGTGCATTCAGTTGTTGTGAAAATCTGGAATATGCTTCCTTCCCAACTGTGAAAAATGTTTTTTCAAATGCATTTGAAAACTGTGTGTCTTTAACCGATGTTGAACTCATGTCGGCAGTTGAAATTTATTCAAATGCATTTAACGGATGCATAAATCTTTCCGTTCTTAATCTGCCTGAATTGCAGACCTTTGAGGAATCCGTTTATTCGGAAAACAATCCTAAAATTTATTTGCCCGCAAACCTCAAAAGATTTTATGCTCCAAAAATGAAAGAAACCGTTACCGGAATGTTTTCGTTCTCCCCTGATATTGTAATTATCGGCCTTAACGGCGCTGAAAATTTGGCTGAAAATTCATTTAAGGGCTGTTATAATATTTATTCTCTTAATATTGAGAGTGTTGAAAAAATAACCGAGGGTGCTTTCAACGAATGCTCAATAACATTTATTGATGCAAGGAGCCTGATTTCAACCGCGGATTTGCCTGATAACAGCGGTATTCTTCTTTCCAACAACTTTGTTGAATCAACAGATAAAGCCGAAAATATGACTGTTTACGGAACGAAGAACACATTTGTTGAACGATATGCAAACCTCAAAGGCTATGAGTTCATTGAAATCCCGTTGATTTACAGTGAAGTTCCGGAATACATTACAGAAAACAGTGAAACCGTTTATATCCTTGCCGCAGGATTTGACCTGACTTATCAATGGTATTGGAACACCGTACCTGAAACATCTAGCGGAACTGCAATAGTTGGCGCAACAACTCAGTCGTATACTTTCACAAGCGACGATTCCGCACCTTATTATTATTGCGAGATATTTCAGAACGACCTCGGAACAATAACAAGAATAACAACAGATATTATTACTAAAGATACCGTGCCTGCCGATTACACCGCCTACAATGCGGCTGTTGAAAAAGCAAACGCCATTGACAGAACGCTTTACATTAGCCTTGTTGAGCTTGACAGGGCTCTTGAAGTTGATGTAAGCGGAAGGTATTCCTGCGAACAAGAAATCGTTGATGCTGCAGCTCAGGCTATTCTTGATGCAATTGAATCGCTTGATTTTAAGGTTGTTAAAAATATTAATCTTTATGCATCGGATACAGAGCTCAGCTTCCTTGAGGCTGAAAGGATTATAACGGTTTTCCATCCATTTGATGCGGAGTACACAAACGCCGAGTGGATTTCTGATAACGAAGATTCTGTTCTTGTTTCTTCATCCGGCAGAGTAAGGTGCATAGATGAAGGCTCAGTAACCGTAAGACTGCGCGTTGAAAATATTGACGGTTCAATCACGGAGGGAACCATCACATTTGAATGTGAACTTAACTTCTGGGATAAAATCGCAGCATTTTTACTTAAGGATTTCTTCAAATTTATATACAGAGACTAAAAAAACACCCCTCAAATGAGGGGTGTTTTTTTAATATCCGTGGTTCTGATATTCACCGCTTTTGATATCGTCCATCCATGCTCTGTTTTCAAGATACCATTCGATTGTCTTTTTCATGCCGATTTCAAATGCGGTTTCAGGTTCCCATCCGAGTTGGGTTGAAATTTTTGTTGGGTCAATTGCATATCTGAGGTCATGCCCTGCCCTGTCTTTAACATAAGTGATGAGCCTTTCAGGTTTTGAAAGATGAGCAAGAATTGTTCTGACAACCTCAATATTCTGCTTTTCATTATGACCGCCTACATTGTAAATCTCGCCCACTTCGCCGTTATGAATAATCATGTCGATGGCCTTGCAGTGGTCTTCAACATAAAGCCAGTCACGGACATTAAGTCCTTGACCGTAAACGGGCAGGTTTTCGTCGGCAAGAGCTTTCATTATCATTACGGGAATCAGCTTTTCAGGGAACTGATAAGGGCCGTAATTATTGGAGCATCTTGAAATTGTAACAGGTAAACCGTATGTTCTGTGAAATGCAAGAGTCAGAAGGTCAGCCGACGCTTTTGAAGCGGAATAGGGGCTTGAAGTTATCAGATTCATCGTTTCATTGAAAAATAAATCGGGTCTGTCGAGAGGCAAATCGCCGTAAACCTCATCGGTTGAAACCTGATGATATCTTTTCACTCCGAACTTTTGGCTTGCATCAAGAAGGCAGGCTGTACCCATAACATTTGTTTCAAGAAAAATAAAGGGATTTTCAATAGAACGGTCAACATGACTTTCAGCAGCAAAATTAACAACAATATCAAATTTTTCTTTTTCAAAAAGCGAATAAACGAGCTCTCTGTCCGATATGCTTCCCTTAACAAATCGAAAATTCTTATTTTCAAACGCCTTGCGGAGGCTTTTGATGTTGCCTGCATATGTAAGCGCATCAAGACAGATTATTTCATAGTCGCTGTATTTGTCGAGCATATAGTAAACAAAGTTACAGCCGATAAAACCTGCACCGCCGGTTATAAGAATTTTCATTGCTCTGTCTCCTCCGATTCCGTTTTTGGTTCCGGTTCAATAACCGAAACAATTTTCCTGAATTCAACCTGATCAAACAGTTTCTTAAATCTGACACCTACCGAATATGTAAGGTCGCAATCACCGCAGTAAAAATTCGCCCTGAAAAACTGGCAATGGAATTTCCACGGTGTAATCTGCCTGCAAACAGTTCCGCATGATTCGCATGTGTGGTTAAGCCTTTTCTTGTCAACCAACGGGTTATCAATGTTTCTGATTATTTTAGCTTTGTAAAGCAGTTTTGAATAAAATTCGTCATTGCATTCAACAACATCGGGATCAACAATTCCCATAGGATAAATCTTTTTAAGAATATCAGCAGTCAACATACTGTCGCCCAACGCGCGGTGATGAATATACATTTCAGGGTCAATTCCGAGAAACTCGGCTGCAACAAGAAGACCCGTTTGCTGACCCTTTCCGCTGTTGTTGATTTTCTGAAAGCTCTTTTGCAGGTCACAATATTTCTTAAGAAAAGGAATAACTTTGATTCCGTTAAGATATTTGAAATTATCAAGAAGAACGCGGATATCGCCGTCACCCCAAGTAAAAATAACGGTTTCTTCATTGCCTATCCATTTTCTGAAAACGGAAAAGGCTTTTGTGAAAGGCATGCCCGAGCTTATATCTGCATTAGTAAGCTGTGTCAGCCTTTTAACCGTTCCTCTCAGCTTTTTTCCTATCTGAGAACGGATTATGCACGAAAAAGTATCAACGGTTTCGAGGTCCTCATCCAACTTTACAGCTCCGATTTCAATTATCTCATTGATATAACCGTTGGCTTTTTTTGCATAGGTATTATTCCATTCCAGATCCATAACGATAAATTGCATAAAAACATTCCTTTTCAGCTATTTGCTTATCTGAATCAATAATACAATATTTTATCTGTTATTGCAAGAGAAAAGATGTCTTTACTGTTTTATTTTAACTTTGATTTAAATTTCTCTTGCATAAGAGCCGATATAATTATATAATAAGTTATAAATTTTTAGATAGGAGATTTCTTATGTATTTTGATTTCATTGACAAGGTTAAATATGAAGGCCCGGCAAGCACGAATCCCCTTGCCTTCAAATATTATAATGCTGAAAGGGTCGTTATGGGCAAAACTATGAAAGAGCATCTTTCTTTTGCCATGGCTTGGTGGCATAATCTCGGCGCGGCAGGTACGGATATGTTTGGTCGGGATACTGCTGACAAATCCTTTGGTGCAGAAAAAGGAACAATGGCTCATGCAAAAGCAAAGGTTGATGCGGGCTTTGAATTTATGAGCAAACTGGGTATTGAATATTTCTGTTTTCATGATGTTGATCTTGTTCCTGAAGCTGAGGATATTAATGAAACAAACAAACGCCTTGACGAAATAACCGATTATATACTTGAAAAGATGAACGAAACAGGCATAAAATGCCTCTGGGGAACCGCAAACATGTTTTCAAACCCTAGATTCATGAATGGTGCAGGCAGCACAAACAGCGCTGAGGTTTATTGCTTTGCTGCAGCGCAGATAAAAAAAGCTCTCGATCTCACAGTTAAGCTGGGCGGTAAGGGATATGTTTTCTGGGGCGGCAGAGAAGGTTATGAAACTTTGCTTAACACCGATGTTAAATTTGAGCAGGATAACATTGCACGCCTTATGAAAATGGCTGTTGAATACGGCAGAAGCATTGGCTTTGAGGGCGATTTTTACATTGAACCCAAGCCGAAGGAACCTATGAAGCATCAGTATGATTTTGATGCGGCAACTGCAATCGGCTTCCTTCGCCAGTATGGTCTTGATAAAGATTTCAAAATGAACATAGAAGCAAATCATGCACTTCTTGCAGGTCACACCTTCGAGCATGAACTCAGAATCTCCGCAATTAACGGAATGCTCGGCTCAATTGATGCCAATCAGGGCGATCCCATTCTCGGCTGGGATACAGACGAATTCCCCTTTGATGTTTATTCGGCAACAATGTGCATGTACGAAGTGCTTAAAGCGGGCGGAATGGAAAACGGTGGCCTTAATTTTGATGCAAAGAACCGCAGACCCAGCAACACGCTCAAAGATATGATGCTTGGTTTTATTCTCGGTATGGATACATTTGCTCTCGGTCTAATCAAAGCTGCAAAAATAATTGAGGACGGCAGAATTGACAACTTTAAGGAAGAAAGATATTCAAGCTACAGAAACGGAATCGGCAAAAAAATTGTTGATGGCGCAGCAACTCTTGAAGAGCTTTCGGAATATGCTTGCTCACTGGGCAAATGCAGTGACCCCGGCTCAGGCGGTCAGGAATATCTTCAGTCTGCATTGAACAGTATTTTGTTTGGTGAATAATATGAAATATTTAATCGGTATTGATCTTGGAACATCAGCAACCAAAACCGTTCTTTTTGACGAAAAAGGTAATTCAATTTCATCGGCAAGCTTTGAATATCCCATGCAGCAGCCACAAAACGGTTGGGCAGAACAAAACCCCGAGGATTGGTATAATGCAGCAATTTCAACGCTTAAGAATGTTATCGGCTGCAGCGGAATAAACAGTGATGATATCGTTTCCATCGGCATTTCGGGGCAAATGCACGGTCTTGTTATGCTTGATGAGAAATGCGATATTATCCGCCCCGCTATTCTTTGGTGCGATCAGAGAACAGGCAAGGAATGCGAGGAATTAACTGCAAAGCTGGGAATTAACACCTTAATTAACATAACAGCTAATCCTGCTCTTACCGGATTTACTGCATCAAAAATTCTCTGGGTAAAAAACAATGAACCTGAAAATTTTTCAAAATGCAGGCATATACTCTTACCCAAGGATTATCTGCGCTTCAGGCTCACGGGCGAGTTTGCAACCGAGGTTTCCGATGCATCGGGAATGCAACTTCTTGATGTTCCCAACAGAAAATGGTCAGATATAATGATTGATGCTCTTGAAATTAAAAAAGAGTATCTTGCCAAGGTTTATGAATCACCGGAAATAACCGGATATATAAACACAGACACCGCTGAAAAAACAGGTCTTTCAACCGCAACATCCGTTGTCGGCGGTGCAGGTGATAATGCCGCTGCCGCAGTAGGCATGGGCGTTGTAACCGAAGGCAAGGCTTTCACAACCATCGGAACATCAGGCGTTGTTTTCGCTCATACGGACAGACCAGTAATTGACCCCAAAGGCAGAGTTCACACTTTCTGCTGCGCTGTTCCGGATGCATGGCATGTAATGGGGGTAACTCAGGGCGCAGGTCTTTCACTTCAGTGGTTTAAAAACAATTTTTGCTATGAAGAATTAAAGCTTGCTGAATCAGAAAATAAGGATGTTTATCAGATTACCGATGCAAAGGCTGAAAGTATAAGCATAGGTTGCGATAAACTCATTTATTTACCCTATCTTATGGGAGAAAGAACGCCTCATCTTGACCCTGACTGCAGAGGTGTATTTTTCGGTATATCCGCCATGCATACAAAGTCGCATTTTATAAGAGCGCTTATGGAGGGTGTTACTTATTCACTTTATGACTGTCTTCTCGTTCTTAAGGAAATGGACATCACTCCCCTTTCAATGCTTCTCTGCGGAGGCGGAAGCAAAAGCAAGCTATGGAAAAAAATGATTTGCGATACTTTTGCAACTCCCGTTGAAACTGCAAAATCCTCCGATGCAGCTGCGCTTGGCGTTGCTGTTCTTGCAGCGGTTGGTGCAGGCATTTACAGCAGTGTAAAAGAAGCATGTGACAATATGGTGCCTGCCGTTTCAGATAAAATCGAGCCTGATTTAAATAATACGGACTCATACCGTAAATACTATAATGTTTATTCTTCACTTTATTCCTCACTCAGAGGCAGTTACAAAGATCTTGCCAACCTCAATTAAACAGAAAAGCGGTAATATTATGAAAAAAATTCTTGTTATCGGCAGCGCAAATACCGACCTTA
The DNA here is from genome assembly GCA_045604685.1 of Acutalibacteraceae bacterium. Taxonomy (GTDB): domain Bacteria; phylum Bacillota; class Clostridia; order Oscillospirales; family Acutalibacteraceae; genus CAG-177. Next base: position 110,524 of record JAZUON010000011.1, on the reverse strand, counting down.
CCATTCATACAAACAGAATGCCTGCTCTCGGTGAAACAATTGAGGGCTATGATTTCTCGCTTAATTCAGGCGGTAAGGGTGCAAATCAGGCTGTTGCAGTTGCGAAACTTGGTGGCGATGTCCGTTTTCTCGGCGCAGTAGGCAATGATTCAAACGGCGATATGCTTCTTAATGATTTAACTGATGCAGGGGTGAATTTTGTTGGATTTAAAGTAAGCGATATTCCGACGGGCACTGCAAGCATAACTGTTGTAAACGGCGATAACTTTATAATTCTTAATGCAGGTGCAAACAACTGTATAACCCCTCAGGTCATTGAAGAATATTCATCGTTTATTTCTGACGCTGATATTCTTGTTATGCAGCTTGAAATCCCCGTTGAGTCTGTTGTCCGTGCTGCAGAAATCGCAAAAGCATCGGAAACGCTTACAGTTCTTAATCCTGCGCCTTTTAAGGCTTTACCGGCTGATGCATACAAGAATATCGATATTCTCGTTCCCAACGAACACGAAGCATTTTTATTGACGGGAATAAAAATTGAAACAGATGACGATTGTAAAAAGGCCATTAGTGTTATAAATTCAATGGGTGTAAAAACCGCAATTATCACTCTCGGCGGCAAAGGATGTGTTTATAACATGGGTAATGATGTTTATTTCCGCGAAGCGGAAAAATCTGTTGTTGTTGACACAACATCTGCGGGCGACACTTTTATTGGTGCCGTCTGTTGCGGAATTGCAGAGGGAATGAAGCTCAAGGAATGTATTGACTTTGCAACCAAGGCAGCAGCAATAACCGTCAGCAGAAAAGGCGCCGGCTGCTCAATTCCTACAAGAGATGAAATTTTTTAAAAAGAATCCCGAGGCAATGCTTCGGGATTCTTTTTAAATATAATCACAAACAATACAATCTATGTTTTTTTAATACGACATTTTATAATAAAATATAACAAAAAAATCTTGATTTTTAATATTGCATAACTTATAATATTTTTATAAAAAATATAGGGTGTTGAATCGATTTATGGATTTACTTAAGAAAAAGATTCTTGAAGAAGGCAAGGCCATCGGATCGGATGTTGTAAAGGTTGATATGTTTCTCAACCATCAGATTGACGTGGATCTTCTTTGCGAAATAGGCAAGGAATTCCGCAGGATTTTTGCATCTGAAAACATAAATAAAATACTGACAATAGAGGCATCGGGCATCGGAATCGCATGTATTGCAGCGCAGTATTTCTCAGTGCCTGTTGTTTTTGCAAAAAAAGGTGCAAACAGAAACGTTGGTGATAACATCTATAAAGCCGATGTTTATTCATTCACAAAAGGCGTGACCACAACCATCGGAATTTCCAAAGATTATCTCAACGAAGATGATCACATACTTATTATTGATGACTTTATGGCAAACGGAAAGGCGGTTCACGGTCTGATAAATATAATTAATCAGGCGGGTGCAACGCTCGAAGGAATCGGCATTGTAATTGAAAAGGGCTTTCAGCCGGGCGGAGATTCCCTTCGCTCGCTCGGCTACAGAGTAGAATCACTTGCGGTTATTAAATCCATTGATAACGGAAAAGTTGTTTTTGGATAATAATAAAAAATTTCAGGAGGCAAACAAAATGAAGAAACTCACAAAAATCCTCGCAGTCATTCTTTCACTTGCTCTCGTTTTCAGCTTTGCTGCTTGCGGCAAGACTGATGACAACGGCAAAACAGACACAACTGAAACTCAGGCTCCTTCAGCCGCTTCAGACCTTAAGGTTGGTTTCATCTACCTTCACGATGAAAACTCGACTTATGACAACAACTTTATTAAGGCGGCCAAAGCAGCTTGTGAAGCTCTCGGCGTTGAGTATGTTGCAAAGGTTAACATCCCTGAAGGCGCAGAATGCAAAGAAGCAGCTCTCGACCTTGCAGATAACGGATGTGACATTGTTTTTGCTGACAGCTTCGGCCATGAGCCTTATATGATTGAAGCTGCAAAGGAATGCCCTGATGTTCAGTTCTGCCATGCAACAGGCACAAATGCACATCTTAGCGATCTCCCCAACTTCCACAATGCTTTTGCTTCAATTTATGAAGGCCGCTACCTTGCAGGTGTTGCTGCAGGCATGAAGCTTAATGAAATGATTAATTCAGGCGAAATCACTGCTGACGAAGCTAAGATGGGTTATGTTGGCGCATGGACTTATGCTGAAGTTGTTTCAGGTTACACTTCATTCTATCTTGGCGCAAAGTCAGTTTGCCCTTCAGTTACAATGGAAGTTCAGTTTACCGGCAGCTGGTATGACGAAATGGCAGAAAAGGAAGCAGCAGAGCTTCTTATCAACAACGGCTGCGTTCTTATCAGCCAGCACGCTGACTCATGGGGTGCACCCACAGCTTGTGAAACAGCAGGCGTACCTAACGTATCATACAACGGCAGCACAGTTGCTGCTTGCCCCAACACCTTCATCATTTCCTCAAGAATTAATTGGGAACCTTATTTCAAATACATGATTGAATCAGTTATGAACGGCACAGAAATTGCTGATGACTGGTGCGGCGGCATTGAAGAAGGCTCCGTTGAACTCAGCGAAATCAATGATAAAGCCGCAGCTGCAGGCACTGCAGAAAAAATTGCCGAAGTTAAGGCCGGCCTTTCTGACGGTTCGATCAAGGTTTTTGATTCAACAACATTTACCGTTAACGGCGAAGCAGTTAACAGCTATATTGTTGAAGAAACAAACGAAGTTATCAAAAACGGTGAATTTTCTGAATCCGAATTCCGTTCAGCTCCCTACTTTGATTTGAAGATTGACGGTATCAAACTTCTTAACGAAGCATATTAATTCCTAAATTTAAAACAGTTTAGGCGGAGGTAACACTCCGCCTAAACACTATTTTATTCTGAAAAGATTCTTCAACAACTGAACAATCTTTTGAAAATAAAATTGCAGGAGGTTAAACAGTGAACATTCCGGCTATTGAACTGAAAAACATAAGCAAATCGTTTGGCAGTATTGTTGCGAATAAAAATGTTTCTCTTACCGTAAACTGCGGCGAAATACTCTCTATTTTAGGTGAAAACGGAAGCGGAAAAACAACTCTTATGAATATGATTTCAGGCATTTATTATCCTGACAGCGGTCATATTTTTATTAACGGCAAAGAAGTTGTCATAAAATCTCCCAAGGATGCTTTTGACCATAAAATAGGTATGATACATCAACACTTCAAGCTCGTTGATGTATTTACCGCTGCTGAAAACATTGTTCTCGGCATTGATGAAAAAGGCAAATATAATCTTAAGGAATCAACAAAAAAAATCAAGGAAATCACCGATAAATACGGTTTTGAAATTGATTTGAATAAAAAGATTTATGAAATGTCCGTATCGGAAAAACAGACTGTAGAAATTGTTAAAGTTCTCTACAAAGGTGCCGATATTCTTATTCTTGATGAACCAACAGCTGTTCTGACTCCTCAGGAAACACAAAAACTCTTTGCGGTTCTTCGTAAAATGAAAGAAAACGGCAAATCCATAATAATAATAACTCATAAGTTGCATGAGGTGCTTTCGCTTTCCGACAAGGTTGCAGTTCTTCGCAAAGGCGAATACATCGGAACTGTTGAAACCAAAAACACCAATGAGTCTGAACTGACTGAAATGATGGTTGGTCAGAAGGTGGAGCTTAATATTGAGCGAACTGAGCCCGTAAACTGCGAAAACAGAATTGAAGTTCTCAATATCAGTTGTGTTAATCGTGAAGGTGTAAAGGTTCTTGACAATATTTCATTCACGGCACGCTCCGGTGAAATTCTCGGTATTGCAGGTATCGCAGGCAGCGGTCAGCGTGAATTGCTTGAATCAATTGCAGGCTTACAGAAGCTCAATGAAGGCAACATTCTTTACTATGATCCTCAAACAGGTAAAATTGATAATCTCAGAGATAAGACCCCTGTTCAGATAAGAGATCTCGGCGTACGACTGTCCTTTGTTCCCGAAGACAGACTCGGTATGGGCCTTGTAGGTAACATGGATATTGTTGACAATATGATGCTCAGAAGCTACAAAAAGGGTAAATCACTTTTTGTTGACAGAAAGCAGCCCAAAACACTTGCCAAAAAGATAATTGAAGATCTCGGAGTTGTTACACCTGGCACCTCTACCCCGGTCAGAAGGCTCTCAGGCGGTAATGTTCAGAAAATTCTTGTTGGCAGAGAAATCGCTGCTGCTCCTACCGTTCTCATGGCTGCTTACCCTGTTCGCGGTCTTGATATTAATTCCTCATACCTCATCTATAATCTTCTTAATGAACAGAAAAAAAACGGCGTAGCCGTTATATTTGTTGGAGAAGATCTCGATGTTCTTCTTGAGCTTTGTGATAAAATTATGGTTATCAGCTCAGGCCGCATTTCAGGAACTGTTGATGCGAGAACCGCAACCAAAGAAGAACTGGGACTTCTTATGACAAAGCATGGAGGTGAAAACAATGAGCAATAACAAAAAAATTCATGAACCGCTTTTTCATATCGTAAAACGAGGAGCGCTCCCCTTCTGGCTCTCATGTTTAATCAGAATTCTTTCAATTGTTGCTGCTCTTGTTGTATGCGGAGTTGTTACAATTATTCTCACGGGGGAAAACCCGATTAAAATTTATACAACGATGGTTGAAGGTGCAATCGGTTCGGAGCGCAGAATATGGTCTCTTTTTCAGAATGTTGCAATTCTGCTTTGCATTTCACTTGCTGTTACCCCTGCTTTTAAAATGAAATTCTGGAATATCGGCGCCGAAGGTCAGGTTCTTATCGGCGGACTCGCAACCGCTGCATGCATGATTTATTTCGGTGAATCACTCCACCCCGTTATTTTATTTCCAGTTATGATAATCGCAAGTGTTGTTGCTGCTGCAATCTGGGCAGTAATTCCTGCTTTTTTTAAAGCGAACTGGAATACTAACGAAACGCTTTTCACGCTTATGATGAACTATATTGCCATGCAAATAGTTTCATATTTTGTTTTTCTTCATTCAAACCCTGTCGGCTCGGGAAAAATAGGCATTATCAACAGTGCAACAGAGGCAGGTTGGCTTCCGAAAATAGGCGGCAAAACATATCTCTTTAATATTATTATCGTTGCAATTTTAACTGTTGGAATGTATATATATCTCAAATACAACAAGCACGGTTATGAAATTTCTGTTGTCGGTGAAAGCGAAAACACCGCCAAATACATTGGAATTAATGTTAAAAAAGTTATTATCAGAACAATGTTCCTTTCAGGTGCAATCTGCGGCATTGCTGGCTTGCTTCTTGTTGCAGGCACAGACCATTCCATTGCGAAAGAAACAGTAGACAGCAGAGGATTCACTGCGATCATGGTTTCCTGGCTTGCTAAATTCAACCCGATATATATGATATTGACTTCTCTTTTGATTGTTTTTCTTGAAAAAGGTGCAGGTCAGATTTCAACAGATTTCGGTCTTAACGACTCATTCTCCGAAATTCTTACAGGTATAATTATATTCTTTATTATCGGCAGCGAATTTTTTGTTAACTACACAATTAAATTCCGCCATAATGATAAGGAGGCGAACAAACAATGATTATTGCATTTATTCAAAGAGCAATTGTTCAGGGTATTCCCCTGTTGTTCGGCTCAACCGGAGAAATTATAACTGAAAAAGCAGGGCATCTCAATCTTGGTACAGCCGGTGTTATGTATGTTGGCGGTATTTCAGGCGTTATCGGAGCTTTCATCTATGAAAACTCGGTTGAAACAATCAACCCTGTTCTTGCGGTTATAATTCCGATTTTAACATCAATTATCGGCTCGCTTATTATGGGTCTGATATATTCGGTATTAACCGTTACATTAAGAGCCAATCAGAATGTTACAGGTCTTGCTCTCACAACATTCGGCGTAGGTGTCGGCAACTTCTTTGGCGGTTCGCTGATTAAACTTACAAACAGCGAGCTCCCATCAATTACACTTACGGCAACGAGCAACTGCTTTAAAACAGAAATTCCATTCGCAGACAAGCTCGGTTGGTTTGGTGATATCTTCCTTTCATACAGTTTTCTTGCCTATGTTGCAATAGCCATTGCATTAGCCTGCGCATATTTCTTCAACAAAACAAAAGCAGGTCTCAGCCTCAGGGCAATCGGTGAAAACCCTGCAACTGCTGATGCGGCAGGTGTTAATGTTTCTAAATATAAATATTTTGCCACCTGCATCGGCAGCATAATCGCAGGTCTTGGCGGTCTTTATTATGTTATGGACTATGCCTGCGGAGTTTGGTCAAACGACGGTTTTGGCGACAGAGGATGGCTTGCAATTGCTCTTGTAATTTTTGCCGTATGGAAACCCAACCTCAGCATTTTCGGTTCAATTCTTTTCGGCGGACTTCTTGTTGTTCATAACTACATTCCCAACCTTACAATGGCATCACAGGAAATTTTCAAAATGACTCCTTATGTTGTTACGATTATTGTTCTTGTAATTGTAAGTATGCGCCGCAAGCGTGAAAATCTGCCCCCTGCCAGCCTTGGTCTTTCATATTTCCGTGAAGAAAGATAAACAAAAAACCAGCCAATTCAATGGCTGGTTTTTTATAATTAAAGATAAAATTATGCAACAGGTTCAACAGGCTCAACGGGTGCAGCAGGCTCATAAGTAAGAAGTATGCTGAGTATTTCAAAAACAATACTGAGTTTAGGAAGTATGGAAATAATTTTTGAATATAAGTATGTTACAAATGCAGGGCTGATATCATCGGCCAAAGTGTAAAGCGTACCCATAAGGCCTTCGCTGCTTGCATAATCAGGATGAGCGTAACCTACAACAACTGCCTTTGGACCGCTAACAGGCCTTGTTTTTTCAGTAACATACTCTGAGCCATTGTAATTTAAATCCGATGTGTTTCCGCCTATGCATTTAACATAAACGGTATTTTTCTTTGTAATAAATCCGTTTTCAGTTATAATATCAACGTGATGAACATCATCTGTTCCGTCAACAGCAGTATTAATAAAAAGAATATCACCTTTCTGAGGAACATAATCACTTGTTGCAGGATAATATTGGCTTTTGTTAATAAACCACTGTCTCATAGCATCAACAGATGAACGCTTGGGCACCGCAGTGCCCAATGCACCAACCTGATCTGCACACCATGAAACAAATATTGAACACCAATATGCATCTGTTTCTCTGCCGTAATACCAGGTTGTAAATTCATTGATATTACTGGGATAAAATCCTATTTTTGACCTTGCAACGTCAACTATTGCATCCGAAATAGGAATTTCTTCGCCTGCAGATTCTTCTGTAACTTCATTATTGTTTATCATAATATTCCATTCATCGGAGGCAAAAGCAGATGATGAAACCCCAAGCAATGTTGCAACAACAAGAGCAACGGAAATAAATTTTGTCAAAATATCTTTATAATTCACACCAACACCTCTTTCTTAATAAATAATAACACTAATTGTTTGAAATTTCAAGATGAATATTGCGATGAAACTTCAGTGATTACTGAATCTCTAACTTTTCGCAGTCATAGCCGGTCAATCTACAACTGACCGCATCTGGCTGATGTCCACCAACGTAAAAGGTAATTTTTCCGTCAGGGTCAACGCGGCTTCCGTCATCGATAACCGCCTTAAGCCAATATGTATCAATTTCAAGTGAAACTGTAGCCTTTTCACCTGCATCAAGCTCGTTTGAACTGATTGCACAAAGCTGATAATGCGGTGTTACGGTTCTGCTGTCGCTAAACGAGGCATAGACCTGTGTCTTTTCAATACCTCTGATTTTACCCGTATTAATAACATCAACACTAATTGTAATTTTTTTATCGTTTTTATCAACAATTTCAGCATTTTCGTATCTAAAATCAGTGTATGAAAGGCCGAATCCGAAAGGATAAAGCGCGTCCCCTTCAATATATCTGTATGTTCTGCCCTTCATAGAATAATCAGTAAAATCTGGAACGGGATGGTTACCTGAATAAATAGTTACAGGCAGTTTGCCGCAGGGTGAAGCGTCGCCTGCAAGAATCTTCGCAAGAGCAAGTCCGCCAAGCGCACCGGGATACCATGCATGAATAAATGCTTTTGCATGTTTTCTCACTTTTTCACCAACATCAATCGAACTTCCGCACATGAGAACAACAATAACGTTTTCACAGACATCGCAAACAGCCTCCGCCAGTTTCTGCTGAGTTGCAGGCAAATAAAGCGAACGCTTATCACCGCTTGCGGTATAATCATTGTCAACGCCGGTGTCTTCACCCTCAACAGAGCAATCAAGGCCAAGTGCGAGAATTGTTATGTCAGACTCGGCGGCAGCGGCAATACCGTCGCTTATCATATTTTTAAATCCGTCCCAGTTGTTAAGTTGCTCTTCGCAATATTTGGAGCCTCTTTCAACAGTGACCGAAGCATTTGTGAATACTCTGCGAATACCATCGGCAACAGTTATATATTCTGACGCATATCCGTTATAATTGCCTTCAAGAGCAGTAACAGACAGTGAATTTGGGCCGACAACGGCAATTTTCTTTGCTGTATTTTTATCAAGAGGCAAATACCCGTCATTTTTCAGCATAACAATACATTGCTCGGCAGCTTTTAGATTCATCTCCTTGTGTTCCTTACAGTCTACCTTATCAAATCCAATTTCGAAATAAGGCCTGTTTTCTTCAAACTCGCCAAGAAAATAACGAATCATATAAAGCCTTTCGGCAGCAGCGGTAATTTCCTCTTCGGTAACCAAATCCTGCTCATATGCATCAACAAGCGCATCATAAGTTTGACCGCAATTGAGGTCGCATGTATTTTTTAGAGCAGCAGCAGCAGCCTCAGCCTTTGTTTCAGTAAATTTATGATTCATCCATATGTCTTTCAGTGCGCCGCAATCCGAAACAATATAGCCATCAAAATTCCACTTGTTTCTGAGAATGTCAACCAACAGATATGGATGAGCGCAGCAAGGAACACCGTTTGTTCTGTTGTAGGCACCCATAACGCCAACAACGCCTGCGGCAACAGTTTTTTCAAAAGCAGGCAGATATGTTTCATAAAGGTCACGGAGGCTGACCTTTGCATCAAAGCCATGTCTGTATTTTTCGGGACCAGAGTGAACAGCAAAATGCTTTGAACAAGCTGCAGCCTTCAAGAATTCGCCGTCGCCCTGAATTCCTTTTATGAATGCAGAGCCGAGAACTGAAGAGAGAAACGGATCCTCGCCAAAGGTTTCCTGCCCCCTGCCCCAGCGCGGGTCGCGAAAGATATTAATGTTTGGTGTCCAAAATGTGATGCCCTTAAATATATCGTAATCGCCGTATTTGACATGCTGGTTATATTTTGCGCGTCCTTCGGTTGAAACTGCATCAGCAATAGTTTCGATGAGTTTTGGGTCAAATGTTGCAGCCATGGCAATTGTATGAGGAAAAACTGTTGCGGTGCCTGCGCATGCAACGCCGTGAGCGCCTTCGTTCCACCAATTATATTCTTTGATTCCAAGTCTTTCAATTGCAGGAGAGTTATATAGAAGCTGAGAAATTTTTTCTTCAACAGTCATTTTTGCAACTATTTCTTTTGCTTTGATTTTCGCTTCACTTTTGGTCATGAAACAGCCTCCTTAATTCGATAAATATAATATAAACCAAATTAAACAAGTAGTCAAGAAGATAAAATACACCGAATCGGAACGCCTAATTAACTTCTTTCACATGAGTTTATGTTGTCATAGTATAAAACTTCAAGCATTGTTTGCTTCATTGTAAACTCTTTATTTAAATTTAAAAAGGTGCAACAGGATTGAATCCCATTGCACCTAATAGTTTATATTTTTAGCTAGACAAATTGGAATTTACTCGGTCTGCCGTTGTCTTTTTTGTCGTCGATATATGTAGGGTTTCGCTTACTCATATTTTTTATGGCATAAATTGATATTTAATCAATACTCGTTTTTGATATTTTGCAGTCCTCTGTCGTCAGACCGGATATAACATAGTTCTTAAAATCGCTTCTTTCAAAGTGAATCAATAAGAGCTAAGTATTCTGTTACAAGATACGAGCCGATATGTTTGCCAACAGACAGTGTTTCGTCAGCAATTCCGTCACCGATGATGTGACCCATAAATGCAAAATTATTATCCGTAAGCACATAACCGATAGCATCATTTGTAAGGCTTACAGCATAAGTTGTAACGCCATCAACCGCTGTAGAAAGGTTATCGTAAGGCCATTCGGTACCGTCCCAGTTTGCTCCGCCGGTAATCTCGTCATCCCAGAAAACCTCAGGATAAAGTTCACCGGGGAAAAGTGCAAGTGCAATCTCATTGCCAAATTCAAGATAACCCATTTCAGTTGCCATACAGTATTCTTTAACAAGAAATCCGTCGTAGAAAATCTTATTATTTACAAGTCCGATTTCACAAGCGAGCGTAAGAATGCTGTTTTCAGGCACAATAAAGAGCTCTCTGTGCTTTACATTGATAACGGGTGAAAGCTCTGTAGCATAGTCAGCATCAACTATTTTTTTGCCAACTTTCTGTCCGAGTGCTCTTGCGTCGGCACCTTTTTCTTCATACTCGGTCATACCTGATGTATCTACATCTATGTCGCGTGAAACCTGACCCACAGCACCGGGTAACATGATAAAATTGCCGCCGTCGGTGTTTTTGATATATTCATCAGCATAGTAGATATAGTCTGAACCTACAAGACCATTGCTTGCGCTGAAGGATGTTGCATGGCAGGTAATATCGCTTATATATGTTGCAGGTTTTCCGGAATCAGGAACAAATTTAAAGCTTGCTGTCTCAGGGAGATCTTCCTTCGAAATAAGACCGCGTTTATCCTTAAAATATTCGCTCATATCAATTGCCGAGAAGTAAAGCCTACCCTCTTCCATGTTGGAGAAGGCTTCTTTGATTGCTTCAGCGGATACATTGATGAAATGTTTCTTGAATTTTTCTGCTGTTTCAAGACCCGACATTGTTCCGTCAAAACCAATCAGATTACACCAGAATGATCCAAAAAGCTTTTTGAAAAATTCGGTGCTGACGCCCTGTGTATCAAGTGCGGAATGTGCATGAGTTGCGCTGATATTGATGCTTGCAACCTTGATACCCTGAGATTCGCAGTACTCGAGAACTGCTTTACGGATTGTACGTATATCAGTTGAAGTTACGCCAAGTGAGTCAATTGCACCAAGCACAACCGCACCCTCACCGCTGTTATCGTCAATTACGGCAACACGGATACACTGATCATCATAAACACCCTGAGCATATTTATTGAGCAGATCTCTGCCAAGGTTATACTTACCGCTGTCAACATCATCCGGCACAATACTTTTTTTTGAATAACCAAGCTTCCATACATTATTTTCACCCGATGATGTCTGATATGTATCTCTGCCTGCCATAAAGCCTATTTCGTCGGAATCATAATCATCTATACTTTTCCAATCCTTCGGATTCACATAAATTGCACAAATTGACTTTACAAGACCTTCAACAATAACATTGAGCGTATTGTAAAGACCTTTCATAACACGGTCTCCGACAGATTCATCCTGTGTTGCTGTAACGCTCTGTTCCTGAACGGCATAAGAACCGACAGATACTCCCGAAACCAAAAGAGCGAAGCAGAGCATAACTGAAACAATGCTTAAAAGCTTTTCCTTCATTTTTTTGCCTCCGTAATAATTTATTTTTAAATATATTACAATATTTATCAAATTCAGTCAACAAAAATTATAACACAATTATTGATTGTTTCATTAAAAAACTCCTTTATTTATAAAAAATGCAATAGGATTTTATATCCTATTGCACCTTTTTTTATTCTTTTGAGGAAAAGTCTTTATGTTTTTTGTGCTGAACTATAAATAATGAATTTTGAGCAACGTTACTCCGTTAATATCTACATATATTTTCAGCAAATCAGTAATCGATTATTTTTTTGTTGCACAAATAAACTCAAATTGCAAAAAGATTAATTAATCCGAATTTTTATTCCCAGAGAGATTTATAGATATTTAAAATATCATCCTTGTTAATCGGTTTGATTGTATTTGCAGGTGAGCCTGATGCGACTGCATCATCCGCCATTTTATCCATATTTAAAAAGAAATCTTCCTTATTGATTCCGTAAGCTTCAAGCGTAGGAATTTTACAGATTTCGTTGAGTTTCTTGCAGGCGGTTATAAATTTTTCTGCTGCTGACACTTCATCATCAGCGCTATCGGCAACACCGATTTCTTTTGCCATATTCGCAAAACGACTGTGTGCACCGTCATATACATAGCTGAAACAATTATTCATGAGCATTGCATTACTTATTCCGTGAGGCACATGAAACAATGCACCAATTGGGCGGCTCATTCCATGAATAACTGTAACTGAAGCGTTATTGAATGCTATACCTGCTTCAAGAGCAGCTAAAGACATCTGTGCCCTTGCTTCGATATTTCTGCCGTCACTGCAGCAAACAGGGAGATATTTAAAAATTCTTTTGATTGCAGAAAGTGCATAGGCATCAGTTAAAGGCTGTGCCTTCCTTGAAGTAAACGCTTCTGCCGCGTGACAAAGGGCATCAAAGCCCGTTGCGGCAGTCACAGATTCGGGCACTGTCATTGAAAATACAGGGTCAACCACCGCAACATCAGGCATCAAAACTGCACCCTTAAGGAGCATTTTAATATTTTTTTCGGTATTGGTTATAATGGTAAACTGTGTTGCTTCAGAACCGGTTCCGCTGGTTGTGGGAATTGCTACCATGTGAGGGGTCGGAACAGTGAAAACCTTGCCCAAATAATCATTGATTGAACCGCCAGAGGTTGCAATTGCGCCAATCGCTTTCATTGAATCGATCGGTGAGCCTCCGCCAATCGCAATAAGAAAATCGCATTTTTCTTCAATGTATTTTTCAAGACCGTTACTAATCATTTTATCGGTAGGTTCACCCGTAATTCCATCAAAAATGAAATAAGAAATTCCGTTTTCATCAAGAATATCCGTTAAAATTTTAGCGTTGCCGAGCTTGACCATTGATGGATCAGTAACGACGAGGGCCTTCTTACCCAAAGAACAAATTGTAGGTATACTGTCTTTTAAAGAATTTTCACCGTAAAACACATGCTTCGGCATGATAAACTGATAACCCATATTCAAAACCTCACTTTAAATTACTGAAACTATAATATCAAAATCAGTATATTATTTCAAGAGAAAAGTCAAAATTGATTTGACTGACCAAATCTGGCTCTATAATTGATACTATCCAAAATTAATGTTTGCATTCATGTTTATGTTTCTCGGAAGGTTGTGTTTCTGCCGTTGAAAGCTCCGTTACTTTATAGGGTAAAAAGAGTCGACTGAATATGTTTTCATTTTTAAAGTTATGAAAGAGCAGATTTTTGACAAGAATGATGCAGTATCGGTGAAAATCTGCCTTTCAGAACCGTATGAAGTTCGGCTCTTTTTACCCTTTGCATTTACCGTATTCAGAACCCCTCACAAAACTTATTTCATTAGCGTTTATGTTGCCATAATATAAATCTTCAAGTGTTGATTGTTTCATTCGATTTACTCCTTTACAAATAGAAAAAGTGCAACAGGATTTCATATCCCATTGCACTTAAAAGATATATATTGAGTTTTATTATTTTGACACAAAATGTTTCATCGGCTCATCTAAATGATATATTTCATCCTTCAAAAACTCAGGATAGATAGTTATGTTTTGTTATTATTTCAACAATTCCTTTTGAAACATTTCAACATGCATCATAATATGTCCTATGTTTCCTTCACCTGCATATTGTGTTGGGTCAAAAAAATTATTGTCTAAAGTTGACCAATACAACTCATTTTCGTCACCACTAACATTTATTTCTTTATTTAATTTTCCAACATATACTTCAAGATAACATTTTCCAAAGTGATATGTAAAATCCATCAGATGAGAAAGAACAATATCATTTTGGGTTATTGAAGTTTCTTCTTCAAGTTCTCTATATGCAGCATCTAATCCATTCTCATTTGCTTCAATTTTTCCGCCGACAAAATTTGACAAACCTTTATACGGATTTCTTCTTCTTTTACACATTAACATTTTATCAGTAGTTTCATTAAATACAACTATTGCATTATATCCAATCATTCCTACATCTCCCTAACTTTTAAATATATTCATTTGTAACAGAAAGATTTTATTTGAATCGTTGTAAAAATTCAGAATATGGTTTTCTTGCTCCGGGATGATACCATTTGTAAAATGTGATTTCGTTATATTTAAAAGTATTTACAATATCTCTAACTCCATAAATATCAGCTAATATGTCAAACACGGTATTTGCACAAATAACTTTTGACGGAGAAATAATTTCAATTTGTCGTTTGATAAAGTCTTTATATTCTCTGCCGTATGACAATAGAGCAACTTCATCGCAACTGTTGTATCCGCCTCGCTTATTGATATTTATAACAGCAAGGTCGGATGACAATATTTCTTCATCCTCTAAAATAGAAAACAACCTCATTATTTTTGTGTTTTGTCTTTTTGCAGAAGCATTATTGCTTCTTCTCCATTCCAACGCACCGTAATGAATACAATCACCGCAATCTAATTGTTTTTCTTGATTGCTTTCTTTAAGAATATATAAATACTTTGCAGTTTCATTTTTCAAATCAAAGCAACCATCAGCAATAAAATTGTGTTTTGAAATTAAAGCATCACCGTTCATTTTCGGGACAGTATCAAAGCCTTGTTCATTTTTATGTGCTTTTTGCCAAAGTTCAAACAATTCTTTGGCGGTTGAGCATTTGAATACTTCTGAACAATTCATATAATCACCATGTTAAGAATAACACATATTTGCATTAAAATCAATCTTCATACGATTTACAAAAACATCAAATAGTTGACGGTGACGAAAGTTCTTGACGACCACAGAGATATTTATCCTCGGTCTGTCGTCGTCTTTTCGTCGTCGGAAGTGGTTTTCGGATATACTTTACTGTTGGTGAAAACATAAGAAAAACCCCACAGAAGCTATTACTTCTATGGGGTTCTGGCGGAGAGCAAGGGTACTATTTAAGTCTAATTTATATGTGTGCTCGTTGTGTGCTGCTTGTTTGTCAAATTTATCACGGAGTAGTCCCACGCCCTAAAAACCTTTCCCCGAAAGGTTTTCTTAACGGGCTTTCGAATCCCTTGCTTATATACAAAAAAACAGTCACACCGTTTGGTGTAACTGCTTTTTCTGGCGGAGAGCAAGGGATTCGAACCCTCGAACAGGTTATAGCCCGTTACACGATTTCCAATCGTGCTCCTTCGACCAGCTCGGACAACTCTCCGTATCTGCAAATCAAATGCCTATATATTATATATGAACATTATAAAAAAATCAAGTGTTTTTTTGCATTTTCTTTATAAAGGTAAAAGGGGCTGCCGAAACAGCCCCTTTAATATTATTTTGAGTATTGAGAAACGAAATAGTTTTTTATAATCTCATAAAGACTCTTAACAAAAGTTGCAAGTGCTTGAGGAAATGTTGTTCTATATTCGGGCTTTGTGTCAAGATTTTCTGCTGTTAACGGCTCAATCAAATCGGTTTCCTTATTGTAAAACATATACTGCGGATACCTTTCATCATCAAAAACCGTAAAACCCTCATTATTAAATATTTCAATAAAAAGATTTTCCACATCATCCGGGAAATGCTCGTGATCAAGATCTTTGATAAACCAGGTTGTTTTCGGGAAAAGGCAGGTTGAAGCGTCAAGCTGTTTATCGGGTGAAATGTATTTTGCAGTTCCGTTAACAACAGCAGAATCAATATAATCACTGCCGAATGTTGACTTTATTCCCGCTGAGGTTGCACCCATAGAACTCTGCGAAATTTCACAAGTTCCGTCAGATACAAGGTTATTGTTGCTTGATACGGGAATTATCTGCTTACCGTATTTTGAAACGTTTGAAAACTCAACACCTTTTCCGTAAAGCTCAAGATATTTATCATCCATTTTGAGCCTTACATTATTGTGATAATTTTCAATCTTCTCAATAAGGCCGTCAAATTCGCCATCCTCTGTGTTATAGAAAACAGTTTCAAGCGCTTTCTCATAATCTTCTTCAGCGACCATACTCCAATATGCAGGGAACGTTGCAAAAGTTTCACTTAAAACCGGAGGAATAATATTAAGATAAATATCCTTATAAACATTGTTGACCGCCCAACAAGCAATATCCAGGCCGTAGGTTTTATTAAGCAATGTCACAAGAGATTCAATCAGATTTTCAAGAGTATCATCTTCAAAAAGCTGAAGGTCATAAACATAGCGTTCAATTCCGTTGCTCTCAAGATAAAGCTCGCCGCAAAAAGCCTTGCTCGCCATTGCTGCGCCGTGGGATGCGCTTGCATAAAAAATGCATTCGCCCACAAATTCACCGTCATACTTGGTCATATAAGCAGCAACTATGCTTGCGCCGAGACATCTGCCGATTAAGGCGACTTCTTCTGCGCCTGTTACATTTTTAACTGCCTTGATGTACTCATGGAGTTTATCTGCAGTTTCCCAAGGGTCAATACGCCAGTCATATTTGAAAACGTAATCATCTACCTTATATTTACCGTTAACCTTCTTGTCATAAAGAGTTTCCTCTGACCAGAACCAGTCAATACCTGTTCCGTTTGAAGCTTCACCGTTATTATCAAGGCGAACCTCCGCCATTAACGGAACAATAATATCATAGAGTGCAACGCAGAACTCATCCCATTGCTGGGTAAAAAAAGCCTCAGCAAAAACAGGAAGAAAGGTTTCAAGTTTCTCATTGATATATTCTTCAGGTATCTCAATAGGATATATTTTCTCCTGTTCCGGTGTTCCGGGATTTTTATAAAGAGAGTGACCCTGACCCTCTACATAGATAACGGGAATATCAGTTCCTCCCTGAACTGCAGAAGATGAAGGCACCGCACAAAGAACAACCGATACAAGCATTACAAAACAAAGTAATAATGATATAACTTTTTTCAATTTTGTCCACCCCTTTGAAATTACTTTGTTTCCTTAAATTTATAAGGAAGCTCCGTTTCTGTTGCAACATGTGAGAAAAAGAATTCGCATCTTTCCTCGCTGTTAATGATTGTTACGGGCTTAATCTGGTTAAGAACTCTGCCCTGAGCCCTGAGATGCTCTCTGTAATCCCAATATGTCTTGGGCTTGAGGAAAAGAACCTCAGGTCTGTTAATCATGCCCCAGCGGCGATACTTAAAATACTTCTCGTTGAACTCCTTGAACTTCTCATCAAGAAAATCAATATACTTCTGCCTGTCTTCCTCAGAAACGGGGTTAACGGGCTCTGCAAGCATACAATAGCGAGGCGGATTGGTTGAATAATCGGCATACATACTATGACCGACAAACTCGTTGCCCATAGCCTCAGCGGTCTGCTTTGCAGCAAAGTCAACCATCTGAGTTGTTGTTTTTTCGTTGGCAATATTCATGCCGAGGTTCCTTCTGTAAAGAAATTCAATTTTGGGGGTATTGTTATGCATACCCGTAACCTGAACAACATCTTCCATACGGTATCTGTAAAGACCGGAAAAGTTGGAAACAATAATTTCATACTTTTTGCCAACCTCAAGCTGGTCAATAAGCAGAGGTGTTACGCTTTCATCTCCGCCCTCTTCCTCATCATCAATGGGAAGGAACTCAAAGAAAAGAGTGTGGGGAAGAAGAACACCGTCGTGAACATCAAGCTCTGTTGCCATTGAGAAGAAGCCTTCTGCAGCAGCAAAGCCCATATTATGGATGGGAATATCATCACCAATTGATTTACGGAGCTTTTCAACATAAACCTTAAGGTTTGAGCCAACCATACCGTATGCCCAGGTAAGTTTAGGCCAGATGCGGGGAGCGATGGGAGTATCAAAGCCCTTTTCAAACTCCCTGCGAAGCTCTGCAGCACGCTTGGGATTGGGTTTGAACATCTTTGCATATTCCTTGTAAAGCTCGGGAGTAATCTTGATGTTGGGGTTAATAATACCCTTTTCAATATCGTCGCAAAGCATTTCCCAATTTTCTTCAAGGTAATCAAACATGGTTGTTACAAGAGTAATAACAAGTGAACCGATGTAGCTTACCTTTGAGTTTTCAAGAGCAAAGCGAAGCTGGAGATATGAGGTATCAATCAGCTCTTCATGCTCAGGGTAAAGCAGCGATGTGGGAGAAGTGCAGAAGAAACGGGTAATAGGCTTAAGATATGTAAGAGGAACCTGGCCTGCACCGTTACACATTTTGCCGTCCTCAAGAGGATGGCCCGTAAGAATAAGAACAAGGGGACCCATCTGTGCGGGCATTTTTATGTTCTTAACTTTCTTAAGGTAATGAGCTGCAGTTGCAATCGTGCAGGAGAAGCCGATACACTGCATATTCCAAAGGTCTTTAATGCCCTTGGGAAGAATCTTAGGCTTACCTACGCTGCCCGAGGATGAGCAATAACGGATATTGGGGCCTGTGAACATAAGATTTTTTTCTTTTCCGTGAATCATACGCTCAACATAAGGCTCATAATCTTCGTAGGTTGAAAGAGGAACAAGCCTCTGATAGTCTTCAATAGATTTAATATCCTTAAAATTATATTTCTTACCGATTTCGCAGTTTTTGTTTCTGCCAAGAATCTTTTTCAAAGTGCTTCTCTGAGCCTTCATGGGAATTTTTGTAAAATATTCTATTTCTGCAAGAGAAACATCACCAATCAATACACCTAAATCTGAAAATGCCATAATTCTCACTTCCTTATGATATAATTTTTAACAAACCGTGTTGTATTATAGCAGAATGCTACGATAAAATCAAGTATTATAATTATATACAATATTTATAATGTGTCTAAAACATCAAAACCGCCCTTTCAGGCGGCATAGTTAATTTAATAATTAAGAATATCGTCACATAGCCGCAGGTAGCTGAGCCCTTTTTTAACCTTTCATATGTTACACCGACAGACTATTATACTATACCTGCTTTACAAAAATAAAATACAAAATTGCATTTTATTATTGTATTTTTTTCATGTATGTGGTATATTTGAAAAGCAAATAAATTTTTATACACAAGGAGAAATAATAAATGGAAAGCAAGGATTTATTTCAGATTGTTGAAAACGGCTATAGCTGCGAGCAGGTTGAAAAATACATAAGTGTTCTTAAGGCTGAATACAAAAAGATTTTTGAATATGCAAATGTAACCAAAGAAAACAATGAAAAACTCAAGAATATCTGCCGTTCACTTTCGGAAGAAAACAAGTCACTTAAAGCAAACGGCTCCGTAGCCGCAGAAGCAGATGATTCTGTTGTTGAAGTAATTGAAAAAATATCGGCTCTCTGCGAGGAACTTGCAAAAGAAAACGCTGCACTGCATAAATTAATTTCCAAATAACCGAAAGGCAGATTTGATATATGGATCAGTTCAAATTAAAAAATATTGATGAATTCGACCTTGATTTTATTGAAATGCTCAATGCTGAAAATCAAAGCAAAACCGAGCCTGAACAGGATTCAATCCAGCCCGAATTCAATTTCAATGATGAATCTGAAGCTCAGGATGAGGCTGCGGAAGGCGGATATTTTAAGAAAACCGCATCGGATTTTGATGTTGAGCCCGAATTTGACCCTGCTCCTCAGGAGGAAGTTGTCAAAACACCCAGACCCCTTGTTCCTATCGGTCAGAATAGCGCATACTCCCCTGTCGGTGCCCCTGCAGAGCCCATTTACGAAGAGGATTTCGGCAACGATGAGGACAACGAAAAGCCTGCAAAAGAAAAATCAGGCGCAGGCGCACTTGTCGGCAGAATTATCTCCATCATTCTTCTTGCCGCAACAATCGTTGTTTTTGTTCTCGGATGCTTTGTAACCGTTTTCCTTGATAATAACGGCTCTGATATCGGCGGCTATTGCCTCAACACAATGAGCGCAGATGTTATAGACTCTAACGGAGACAAAATTGTGTCAAAGGGTGACCTTATCATTTCAACCAAGGTTGAGCCCAACGAATACACTCCCGGCGCAATGATTGCAGTCCCTTCTGCATATGAAGAAGGAAGATGTGACATCCATATTGTTAACAGCGTTAACTCTTATTACAGCGAAAACGCCGAAATCTCAACAACCGATATCACTTCATCACAGTCATATTCCGCAACAGTTATGGCCGCAGAAAGCTACGGCATAGTTAATTCATACATACCCGTTCTCGGCGGTCTGCTTCACTTTGCAATGGATAATGTAGTCCTTGTTTGTATTCTTTTTGTTCTTCTTGCAGCGCTTTGGTGCCTTATCCTTGTGCTTATTGAAAACAAAAAGCCCAAGAAAAACAAATAAAAAAATCCGCTTGCCAACCGGTAAGCGGATTTTTTACATTTAAAATCATATTTCTACAGAAAGAACATCTTCATCCTGCTCTGCAACAAGAAGAACTTCATCCATAGATGTTGTTCGGGCTTTTTTGATTGTAATATCAAGAGTTACTGTTGCATCGGGATTTCTTGTCATTTTACATTTTTCAATAAGAATTTTATTTGTTTCGAGATTATCGCGGAAGCTCTTGATTGCCTCATTATCATCTCTTATAATAACGGTGAATTCATTAACGGTGTTTTCAAGGCTGCGGAAGAAACGGTGGAAAACAAGCTGAAATAGAATCATAACAAGCGTTGCACCTATACCTACCGTATACATTCCGGCGCCGATTGCAAGGCCAACGCTTGCAGTTGTCCAGATGCCTGCGGCAGTTGTAAGACCCTTGATTGAAACATCGCGGACAAAGATAACGCCTGCGCCAAGAAAACCAACGCCCGTGATTACATTTGAAGCAATTCTTGAAGCATCCGCCCTTAATCCTTCATATTGAAGAAGGTCAAAGAAGCCGTACTTGGAAACAATCATCGCAAGAGCAGCGCCGAGAGCAACAATCATATGTGTTCTTATACCTGCATCCTTCTGACGGCGGCTTCTTTCAAAGCCGATGAATATACCGCAAACTGCGGCAAGCAGCATTCTGATTATTAAAAATCCGTTTGCGGCAATGTCTGAAATCAATTCTGAAAAAATATTTTGCATGTTTATCCCCCAAGTTTTGAATATATATTTTTATATTTTATCACTTTTAATAATTTTTGTCAACTTTTATTATAGTATTTTGATATTTATCATAAATTACTTTCCCTGATTATACCAATAGAGCTAATCAGAAATATTTTTAACGGAGGGCTTGATTTTTTCAAAAAGATGTGATAATATTATTGAGCAAAAGATATGGGGGCGTAGCTCAGCTGGGAGAGCGCTTGAATGGCATTCAAGAGGTCAAGAGTTCGATCCTCTCCGTCTCCACCAAAAAACCGAGGTTAAAAAACCTCGGTTTTTTTAATTATTTAGTTTTTCCAAACATAATTCTGCCTGTTTTTTTAGGCATTTTTGCTTCGATATCGTATCCTTTGAATTTAAATTCTTCGGCTATTTCACACCAAATTTTATATTCATTTTAATATTGCTCCAATTCTTCGTAGCAAAAAGCCTTTGAATATTTTCTTTATGTACTGTTAAAACACTAAAAATCAATCCCATTCGCCGCCTGTTACGGTTTCAAGGTTTGTGCCTTTTGTTTCTTTTGTTTTAAAAATAAGAACAATAAGAGAAACTATCATGCTCGGCAATGCAAGGGAAAGCGAAACGGTGGGGATTGAAGAGTTGCCAAAATAGGTTATAAGCGGTAAGCCTATGCAATATGTAACAACATATCCTACACCAAGAGCAAACATTGAAAGCGATATAATTGATGATCGCAGGTTGGTTGGCGCAGACTCACTGACCATCATGGTATTTATATCGGTGCATGCCCAAAAGCTGCCGACACATATGCCGCTGAAAAGGCCGACAAGATAAGGATTCCATGCCTTTTCCGCACCGGCGGAAAATACAATGAGCGAAATAATTGTTGTTGCAGCCATTGAAATTATCGCCGCTTTTCTGCCCCATTTATCGGAAATAAATCCGTGGGAAAGCTGAATGATTCCGCTACCGATGGGGAATGCAAAAAGCGCTGATGTTACCGCGCCAACAGATGCAGCGTCAAGGGCAGCCTCAATTGTTGAATAAAGCCCTTGTGCAATGTATGACTGTGCATAACCGTAAGAAATTATTGCCTGATATTGCATGGTAACAAGCACACCCATTGTGCCGAATGCAACAGCAATATAAAGCCAGCGCAGTTGCTTATGATGGGCAACAAATTTGATTGCAGCAACAAGTCCGCCCTGTGAACTCGATGAATCCTTCGAATTGCTGTTGCATTTTCTTTCTTCATCGGTCATTTTGAGATATTTGAGGCGGGATTCGATAAATGCATCCGTTTCACGAAGCATCATAAGCGCAACAAGCGAAACAACAATTCCGAGAAGCGCTGGAATAAGATAAACCATTCTCCATTCAGAAGCTGATGTCATAAACACACGGCGCAAAAGCGGAATAAGCATTATTCCAAAGGTAGAAATGCCTTTTACGACAGAATAAATTTTTGCTCTGTGTTTGGGCGGAGAAGATTCGGTAATATAAACAACCTGCATATCGTGAGGCACAAAAAACGCCGCAAGCGTTGAGCCTATAACATAAATAACAAGATTGTTTGAAAGATAAATCAAGAATAAAGCAATACCCATTCCGAAAGTGTTAAGAACAAGGAAAGGCTTTCTGCCGTATTTGTCCGCAAGGGGCTTATAAAGCAGCGAAAGACCTTGAAACGGAAATGCAATTATTCCGAGAATATCAAGCACTCCGATTGAACTTTCACCGTATTTTGCAAGCAGATCTGTTGCAATTTCGGTTTTCATAAGCGTTTGAATCTGCGAAGCGATTTCATCCGTAACATAAACAACACAAATTATAAGAATAAGGAATGCGAGGTAACCGCTCTTCTTTGGCCTCGCCTTTTCTTTTTCCAATTTTGCAATTTCTTTTTGAATTTTAGCCTGCTTTTTTGCAAGCTGTTCTTTGGTTAAGTTTTTTTCTTTCATGGTCAGACCTCAATCAGTTCATATTCTTTTAAGCCGATTCCAAGCTCGGCAGCGGCATCAATGGTATGAACTCCGTTGCGGCTTTCGATGCGCTCAATAAGATGCGGTTTGCCTTCATCCGAACAAGCATAAACAAGGTCAATGCAAGCCTTATCAATTGCAACAGGATCATCAGAAACAAGAATACCGATATCTGCAATGCAAGGGTCCTCAGCAACTGCGCAGCAGTCGCAGTCAACGCTCATATTCTTCATTACATTGATGTAGACAATTTTACTCTTAAAGTACTCAACAATCGAGCTTGCTGCATCGGCCATAGACTCAAGGAATGAATCGTGGTCTGATGTCCAGAAATTTTCCGGAACACCGACACCGTGAATGTAACTCTTTCCATAGGATGAAGCAACACCAATTGAAAGCTGCTTGATTGCGCCGCCGTAACCGCCCATGGGATGACCTTTGAAATGAGAAAGAACAAGCATGGAATCGTAATTTTTAATATTTTTTCCTACATAGTTCTTCTTTATCATTTTACCGTTAGGAATATCAAGAACAAGGTCAGGCCCTTCGGCGTCAAGCAGGTCAACATTAAAATATTTTGTCCAACCGTGCTCATCAAAAAGGCTGAGGTGACGCTCAGTTGTGTTTCTTGCTCCGTCATATGCCGTATTGCATTCAACAACCGTTCCGCCAACATAATCAACAACAGACTTCCAGAAATCAGGCTTCAAAAAATTCTGATTGCCTTTTTCCCCTGAATGCACCTTGACAGCTACCCTACCCTCAAGCTCGGTTCCAAGCATTTTATAAAGCTCAAGAACTTTTTCAGCAGTTATTTCCCTTGAAAAATAAACCTTTGCACACATTTTTATTTTCCTCCGAATTTATTATAAGATTTTAGAGTATTATTTTAAAACCTCAGACATTAATTTATCGTCTGACATAACGATAATATCTTCAGATTTTTGGAAACATAAATTTTATGCCATCCTTTCAAGCGATTCCGAAAGGATTTCATATTTCGCTTCCTTTCCGTGCAAAAAAAGTTCCATCTCATCTATCATACAGTGCGCCATTCGCTGAGGCTCATTGCCCATACTCCCTGCAATATGAGGAGTTATAATTGCATTTCGGCACCAGAAAAGAGGCGATAACCAAGGCGTGCTTTCATGTTTATGAACATCTGCAACAACAGTTCTTGAAGGGTGAAGCCAAAGTGAAAGCGCCAGCGCAAACTCATCAACCTGAGCTCCCCTGCCCGTATTAATAAACACGGAATGCCGCTTCATTTTTTTGAAAAGTTTGCTATTGAATATATTTTTCAGCTCAGGCTTATCGGCAAGATGGTTGCTGATTATATCGCACTGAGAAAAAAGTGTATCCATATCAACAAGTTTAATATTAAGTTCTTTTGCCTTTTCTTCAGAAACAAACGGGTCACATGCCAAAACCTCTGCATCAAGCATTTTTAACCTTTCAGCTACCATGCATCCTATTGTTCCCAAGCCAACAAGACCTATTCTGCATCCGTAATTGCCCGTTGCCGTTTCTGCATGATGCTTTGCACCGAGCGGTGAAATGCGGTATTGCTTGGCTGACTGAAAATATCCCTTTGCAGCAAGCGTTATCTGTGCAAATGTGTATTCTGCAACAGGAACGGCGTTTGCCGCATATGCGCTGAACACTTTAACTCCGCTTTCAAAAAAAGGTTTTGCAAAATACTGAACACTGCCGGCCGAATAAAAAACCGCTTTCAGATTGGGCATATATTTTTTTATTTCCTCTTTTGTGAAGGATGGCATCCCCCATGTTGAAAAAGCAATTTCACAATCAGAAAGAAAACCTGCAAAATCAGCAATATCAGCTCTTTTTATCACCGAAGAAACCTCACCGTAGCACGAAAGCCTTTTCATAACATCGGGAGTATAAACTTTTTTAAACTGACGTTCATCAGTTCCCAAGAGTGCTATTTTCATCTTTTTTCTCCTATGTTTTTCCTCAGCCTTGCAATATCTCTTCTAAGGATTGACGAAATACCGAAACGATATGACGGCCAAGTAAATTCTATAAGAATATTACCGTCAAAACCGCATTGAATAAGTTTTTCAAGCAAAGAATCGATATATTTTCCGTTATAATTCGGAAATTGTTCCCTGACCTGCTCAAAATAAGAAATATGAACACTATCAATAAACGGAAATGTTCGCTCAATGCGGTCAATATCGTATTCTTCTTTTTTATAAAGTGACTGAAAATATGTTCCGAAATTGCCGCAATCTGCATCGGCACGGATTTTCAGAAATGCATCGGTATTGTTGTTATAAGTGTTTCCGTGGCATTCACAGCAAACCTTTATTCCGTATTCATCTGCAATGCGGCAGATATGTGAAATGTCAGCAAGAAGTCCTGCATAAGTTTTTTCATCGGTTAATTCACTGTCTGTTCTTCCGAGCCAAACTCTGACAGATTCAGCACCGAGCGACGATGAAATTTCGCAAATTCTTTTCCACTCAGCTCTGTCATTATCTCCGACTCTGTAGTAACTGCCGTAAATAAGGGTGTTTATTCCCGCAGCTTCGCAGAGTGTTTTTGCATGATTTGCGGTTTCCGTGTCTGTAACATGGATGTCGCCGCCCCACTCAATACATTCCGCACCAGCTCTTGCCGCAAAATCAACAATTTTTTCAATATCTTTTATCTGACGCAAAGATGTTGTTGTGAATCCGATTTTCATAAAAAACCTCATTTGCTTATAGTTAAAATATATGATATCATTTACAACCCTTTTTTTCAATATAAAACATTAAAATATTGACTTGAATTTGTTTTAGCCCTATAATTCAGTTATATAGTATGATCTACATGTTTAAACAATAATAAACCTCTCTGATAATACACATAAATTATGGATAAAAAAATATGCTGAAGGTGATAAAATGAATAAAAAAATCGCTGTTGTCACAGGTGGCAACTCAGGCATAGGAAGATGCACCTCATTCGCACTTTATAGCTCAGGCTGCAAGGTTTATGACATCAGCCGAAGAAATATTCCTGCCGAAAATATAATCCATATCAAGGCGGACGTGACTGACGAAAACGAGGTTAGAAATGCAATTGAGCAGATCATTTCCATTGATGGTAAAATCGATATTCTTATAAACTGTGCAGGCTATGGCATTTCGGGAGCAATTGAATTCACAACGGATGAGAATGCAAAAAAACAGTTTGACGTTAATTTTTTCGGAACAGTTAATGTTTGCAAAGCAGTTATACCGTTTATGAGAAAAAACAGCGGCGGAAGAATCGTTAATATCAGTTCGGTTGCTGCCGCTGCACACATTCCTTTTCAGGCATTTTATTCTGCTTCAAAAGCTGCGATAGAATCCTACACTTGTTCTCTTGCCAACGAGCTTAAACCGTTCAATATTTCTGTAACGGCGCTTCAACCCGGAGATATCTGCACCGAATTCACTCAGGCAAGAAAGAAATCTTTTGAAGGTGACGATATTTATAACAACAGAATTTCAAAAAGTGTTTCCGCAATGGAAAATGACGAACAAAAAGGAATGAAACCTGAATTTGCAGGAAAATATATTGCCTCAATTGCGCTTAAAAAATCAGTAAAACCTGTTTACGCCATAGGAATAAGCTACAAAATCCTCAGCACTCTTTGCAAAATCTTCCCTTGCCGATTTCGGAATTGGATTGTGGGGTTACTGTATGCATGATAAAAAACAGCCGATGGAAACTAAAAACCATCGGCTGTTGCTTTATTTTTTGCCGGGAACAAGAGCGGATGGCACATGCTCCGATGCAGGGTCTGTATGAACTGCTTGATCGTCAAAGAAGATATTTGCATTAAACGCCTTAAGAACTTCGCTTTTTTTGACTCCGCCAAGAAAAAACACTTCGTCAATTCTGACATTCCATGCCTTTAATGTTCTGACAACTCTTTCGTGGGCAGGTGCATTCCTTGCGGTAACAAGTGCGGTTCGGATGGGCGCCTCCCCTTTCGGAAACTCTTGCTGAATAAGCGAAACAGTTTTCAAGAGCTTCGCAAACGGGCCCTCGGGCAACGGTTTTTCAGCGTTAAGCTTTTCATGCTCTTCAAATGCTTTTAAGCCTTCTGATTTATAAATTTTTTCAGACTCATCCGAAAATATAACCGCATCGCCGTCAAAAGCAATCCGGATTTGTCTGATATCTTCATTGGGATTAATGGGAAGAATGGGATTATCACATATAATTCCTGCGGCGATGTTGGCATTAATTGCTTCCTGCACATCAATTTCATTTGCAGAAAGAAACAAATCCGTCTTGAACGCGCCGAGATATGGCGAAATTGATGCACCGCCGACCAAAGCTGCTCTGCTGATATTCAGACCGTAATGCTCGATTGAATTAAAGATTCTGAGGCTGGTATCTGCACTGTTTTTTGACATAATAATTATTTCAGTCAGGTATCTTCCGTCTGCATTAAGACGCTGCAAAGCCTTAACCAGAGGAAAGGCGGTTCCGGGCATAAGAATATCATCCTCATGCTCCGCCTGATATTTTGAATATGCTTCAAGTCCCTGCTCTTCATATATTTTGTTTTCTTCCTCAAGGTCAAACAGAGCCCTTGAAGAAACACCGATAACCAGCTTATCATCCAAAGATAAAGCCATTATTTCATCTCCTTTATAGTCGAATTATATTTCATTTTAAAATATAATGCAAGTAAATGTTGCTGTCATCTTAAAAACAAGATATTGATTTTAGCTCGTATGCATGATATCATAAATTATAAATTTATCATTGTAAGGAGAAAATATGGATAATCACGACACATTGGAAATCATTTTTATCAGGCATGCCGAAACCCGGTATGATGATATCGGTGACCGTGACCCAAGCGATGGAGAGCTTACGGAAAACGGAGAAAAGCAATGCAATATGTTGGGCGAAAGACTGAAGGATTTGCCGATAGACGCTTATATTTCAAGCTCGCTTTTACGCAGTTTTAAAACTGCAGCAGGTGTTTGCAGAGCAAAACCCGATGAACCGCTTCTTGAGATCTGTCCGGAGCTTGTTGAATGCGGCTGCACACCCGGTTATTTCGGATGCAGCGAAGAGTATCTTCAGCGCTACTACAAAAATATAAAAATGTGTAAAAATCTGTATGGCACGGAAAAACATGAATTTGCATGCAAAACCATTGAAGATAATGATATAAGAGCGCAAAAGGTTATATCATATATTAAAGAGCGTTTCACCTTTGGACATCGTGTTGCCGTTTTCAGCCACCACGGATTTTTGGAACATTTAATTCCAACGGCCTTGGGAATTAAAACCCATTGCTTTAATTTTGCATTAGATAACATATCAATCACGGTTGTTAATTTATGCCGTGATGGCAGCGCAATACTTCGCTGTGTAAACAGACAAAACATATAATACAAATTTTATATTGGGAGAAAAAATGAATATCACGGGTGCAATTTTTGATTTTGACGGCACACTTTTCGATTCAATGCATGTATGGAAAGGTATAAGATACAAATTTTTTGATAAAATCGGGCTGAATCTTACTGAGGAAGATGAAAAAGCATTCAACGGACTTAATTTAAGAGAATCTCTTATTCTTGCAAAAGAGCGCTTTAGTTTTAAAAAATCTTATGATGAACTTTTAACCGATTTTTTTGACTACATAAAAGAAAGATATCTTGCCGAAACAGAGCCCAAAAACGATATAATTGAATTCCTTGAAAAGCTGAAAGCAAAAGGCGTAAAAATGGGCATAGCTACCGCTACAGGTGAGCCCGCGCTTGAAGCCGTGCTTGAAAAATACGGAATGCTCGGTTATTTTTCGGCTATTTATTCCACATATACCGTAGGCGCATCCAAAACAGAGCCCAAAGTATATGATGTAGTGCTTAAAAAAATAGGGACTGATAAAGATACAACATGGGTTTTTGAGGATGCACTTTATGCCGCAAAAACAGCAAAAGCAAATGGCTACAATCTTGTTGGTATTTTTGATAAAAGCGAAAAGCAAACCGATATGCTGAAAGAGCTTGCCGATATATACATTTACAACTACAGCGAAATTGATTTATAAACTATACTTCTTCAGCAAAAGCAGAGGTAACAAAAAAACGGCTCGCACACAACGATCGGCAACATGAAGAGGAATAAAACAAACAATTAATTTGCAACCAATAAAACATTACAATTTATAAAATTTTTGGCGGTGAAATCTTATGAAAAAAGAAAGAAACAAAGTAATTATCGAAAGTATCGTTACCACTGTGTTAATGGGGCTTCTTGTTTATGCCGCATATTCACTCTGGTACATCTTCAACGGAACTCAGAGCGGTTTTGATATTCACCTATACACCGTTCTTTCAGGATCGGCATTGGGTTGGTTTCTTCTGCTTTTTATTCAGGCAGTTTTCAAAAATACTGGTTGGATAAAAAAACTTATCGCCTTTTTGGCAGGCAACGCTCTGTTTCAGGGTTTAATTTGGGGTATTAATGCAAAAATCAACCCAACCTGTGATAACAACGATGCCGTTATTATAAAAACCTTCACTGTGGCCTTTGGTTTATCGGCGATTGTTCTTCTTTTGACTTTCATTTTAAGAGCAAAAAGCAAATATAAGGTATTGAACATTGTTCTGGCATTTATATATTTTATTGTTTCCTGCGGCGGCGTGTATATTTTCAACATTGAAAACATCAAGGCTCTTTCATACAAAAAGAATATCCGTTTTGACAGCATCAGTGCCGAAGAAATGAACCTTACTGATTCCGAAACAAATCTTTGTTTTAAATGGTATAAAGATAATTTATCCGAAAGCGGAGATTATCCTTTTTCATTTAAAGTTGACGGCGAAGAATTTAACCCCGATGACTGGGAGAAAAGCTTTGCGCCGTCACCTGAATTCGGTTCGGTTTATTCAGGCGGTCAGACGGAATACCTTGTTTTATCAAATGAAGCAAAAGGTCTTGAAGTTACGGTTGAAGCAACTGTTTTTACTGAAAATGCAACATGCCAATGGACTGTTTACATCAAAAACATAGGCACAGGAAATTCTGGAGTTATAAGCGATTTTTATGCACTTGATTCGTCTTTCACGACAGGTAAAGCTGAGCTTTATTACTCAATGGGCAGCGATACCGCTGCAAGCGATTTTTCTCTCATTAAAAAGAATTTATCCGTTATTGAAAGAAAATTTTCCGGCGTTGACGGTAAACCTACAGAAGCATATCTGCCCTATTTCAACATACTCGGAGAAAACCACGGCATGATTCTCGGCATCGGCTGGACGGGTCAGTGGGCTGCCGCTCTGTCGGAAACAAATGGAGAAACCGATATTTCCGTAAAACAAGAGCATTTCAAAGCATATCTGCTCCCCGGTGAAGAGGTGCGTTCGCCGCTTGTTTCGCTGAGTTTTTATGAAAACGATAATCCCCTTAAAGGCTTTAATCTTTTCAGAAATTGGGTTATGAACAGCGTATATCCCGAAAGCGTAACTCAGAATTCTTATACCGTAATGGAAGTTGCAGGTCCCATGTCGACAAGAACCTCCGATGAGATTATTGAAATTCTTGACAATATAAGTGACACTGTTTATGCAGAAACCGATGCATTCTGGATGGATGCAGGCTGGTACAGCTATAACGAAGGTTGGCATGACGGAGTCGGCAACTGGTCGGTTGATACATCAAGATACGATAACGGCATTTCGGAGTTGTCCGGCTATGCCGCCCAAAAAGGTCTCGGTCACGTGCTCTGGTATGAGCCCGAAAGAGTTTATCCCGGCACACAGTTCCATAATATCGGCTCACAGCACGAAGAATGGCTGATATCCGTCGGCAATGAAGATAATATCATGTGGAATCTTGCAAACGAGGATGCATTTGAATATTATTGCGAATATTTACTTAATTCGCTTAAAGAAAACGGCGTTACCGTTTACCGTCAGGACTTCAACTTTGCTCCTCTCAAGTACTGGCAGAAAGCTGATAAAGAATTCTATGGCGGAAGAACAGGTATCTGCGAAAACCACTATGTCACCAATCTTTACAGATATCTCGATTATCTTTGCAAAAATATTGACGGGCTTATAATTGACAACTGCGCTTCGGGCGGTAAGAGACTTGACCTCGAGATGACTTACCGCAGCATCGCTTTCTGGAGAAGCGACTATAATTGCGCGCTTCACACGGATTTCTTTGAGGCAACACAGTCTCATACATACGGAATTTCTTTCTGGCTTCCGATAACGGGTGCAAATCTTTACATGTTGGATGAATATTCAGCCAGAACCGCCATTATGCCCCTGATGCTCATGGATTTCTTCTCAAACACACATCCTGATTTCAGCTTCCATAAAGAGCAAAGAGAGTTGATGGCAGGTAATTATTATCCCCTTGATTTCGGCAGCTTTGACAAAGATAAGATGCTTGCAATGCAGTTTTCAACAGAAGATGCTCTTACAGGAACGGCATTTGTTTATAAGCGTGCCGAAGTAACGGATACAGAATATACAGTTAAACTCAACGGTCTTGTGCCCTCGCAGACATACAATATTTACAATATAGACTATCCTGAAAATGTTTACACCTTAACGGGCAAACAGCTTATGAGTGACGGTATTACACTTAATCTTCCCGAAGGCGAAAAAGCTTTAATTCTGATGTTTGACGCTGAATAAACGTAAAAACAACTTATTATAAGCCGGTATTTTTATTTGTTGAGTATTCATGGGGGTTCAACCTATGAATACTCAATTTTTTTAAAAGCATATAATCCGCCATGACACTTTCTGGACTACACTTTGCAAAGATGTCAGTGGCTTCTGAAAGGCTCATATCAGAAAGTCTTTCTGCTGATATGTAACATTTAATATTTCTGAGATTGACGTATTTTTATTTTTACCATATAATTATAGCAAATATATTTGCAGGATGCTCAATTCATTTTTCAAAAAACAATAGCGCAAATTTGTTCGGAGGTTTTATGTGTTTTTTATTGGTTGTAATATATATTGCATTTATAGGTCTTGGTGTCCCCGATTCTCTCATCGGCTCCGCTTGGCCTGCTATCCATACGGAAATGGGCATTCCCATTGAAGCGGTAAGTATCCTCACCCTTCTGATTTCTGGTTGCACCGTGTTATCAAGCATGTTCAGTGCAGGAATTCTCAATAAATTGGGAACAGCTAAAGTTACAGCTTTCAGCACTGCTACGACTGCGGCGGCTTTGTTTGGCTTCTCTGTGGCTCCGTCTTTTTGGTTTATGATTCCCCTGGCTGTTCTCCTCGGACTTGGTGCCGGTGCGATTGATTCCGGACTTAATAATTATGTAGCACTTAACTGTAAAGCAAGCCATATGAATTTCCTGCATTGTTTTTACGGTGTGGGTGTAACCCTCAGCCCTTACCTTATGTCACAAGCATTAAGCAATGTAGGCTGGCGCGGCGGTTATCGCTATGCTTTTTATGTGCAGTCAGTTATCACTCTGTTGCTGATCGTGTCCCTCCCTCTATGGAAAAAGACCGCCTCAGCTGAACAAGCAGAAGAGGAAAAGAGTGTAAACCTCACTCTATTACGGATGGCAAAAAAGCCGGAAGTCCGACAAGTATGGATTATTATGCTTGCAACAAATGCAATTGAATATGCCTGCGGAGTCTGGGGAAGTACATATCTAGTAATGGAAAAAGGATTTCAGACAGAACACGGAGCGCTTGCTCTGACCATATATTATGCCGGAATGTCTGTCGGACGTTTTGTTTCAGGTTTGCTTGCTGATAAAATCAGCACATGGAAACGTATCGGTATCGGCGCTGCCGTTCTTGCTCCTGCCATTGCAATTATGCTTCTTCCTCTGCCGGGTGTATTTACCGTGGTCGGTTTATTCCTTGTTGGTTTGGGTAATGGGTCTATATACCCGAATATGATACATCTGACACCGCATAACTTCGGCAAAGAAGTATCACAATCGATTATGGGCTCACAGATAGCATTTGCTTACATTGGTGTTATGCTGGCACCTCCTATGGTCAGCCTTATAAGCAGTCTGTTTGGCATAGCGGTATATCCTCTTCTGCTTGCTGTACTCTATGTGATAATGGTCATCACTCTGAAGTGCTTTATAAATCGGTTGAAAAAGCAGGACAGATACAATACAAATGTCTGAAGTTGCAAGGACGGTTGAATAATGAAAAACAATCATAAATTCGATATAAACTGTTTCATCTTTCCCGATGTTTCTTATGCACCTGTATATGTCTGGGTATGGAATGACATCTGCACTTGCGCTATTATAGACGCTCAGCTTTCTGAAATGCAGAATCTCGGCATACGGGCATTTTATATTCTTCCCGAGCCAAAGGAATTCAGACCTGACAGTATGCCTACAAACCTTACGCCCAACTATCTTTCGCAGGAATATTTTGAGCTTTGTGCCTATGCCGTTGAAAAGGCAAAATCCCTTGGTATGCACTGCTGGATCTATGATGAAGGCGGATGGCCTTCCGGCGGTGCATGCGGAAATGTTCTGCAGGATCATCCCGAATATGCCCGACAGGTGCTGAAAGTTTATGAACGCTCTTTTTCAGCAGGAGATGTGTATAAAACAACACCTGATGTTCTGGCAGCTTTTCTGCAGGATAAAGAAATAATATCGGATGGGTATGTTTTTGTTGAGGATACCGTTATAACCGAGTATGTTGCACACAAAGAAATCTGCGGTAATGCCGATTATCCCGATTTGCTGAATAAAGATGCGACAGAATATTTTATCAAAATAACTCACGAAAATTATGCATCCTCAATGAAAAATGCACTTGGTAAAAACGTTACAGCCGTATTTACAGATGAGCCGAAAGCACCCTCCGGCGCATTTAGAAAAGAGCTGGCAGAGCGATATGAAACCGTGTATGGCGAGTCAATTTTACCGTATCTGCCGCTGATTACACAAAGAAAAGCCGCAACGGAGGAAAACATTCACATATTGTATCGTTGGTACGATTTATGCAGCCGGATGTTCTGTGATAGTTTTCTTCTGCCATGCAAAAAATGGGCAAACGATCACGGTATGGCTTTTACCGGGCATATGGATAAGGACCACGATCCCCTCGGTTGTATCCGTGGCGGCGGAAATTGCAATCTGATGCGTGCTCTGCGTTGTTTTGATATCCCCGGAGTTGATGTTATCTGGCGGCAACTCTACCCCGAAAATAAAACAATAAATAAGAATGATTTGAACGGTTACAACGGATTTTTTCCAAGGTATGCTTCATCTGCAGCATCACAAAATGGCACAAAACTTGCAATGACTGAAATTTTCGGCGTAGCGGGTCCCGGACTGACTTACGATATAATGCGGTATACCGTAGGATACCAGGCTGTACGCGGAATAAACATCTTTAATCTGTTTAATTTCCCTCTTGGGCGCAATGGTACATATCTTGCACAGGAACTTCCGGTTTTTACGGAGAATCAGGTGTTTTACCGTTATCTCTGTCAGTTCAACCGTTATATGGAACGGCTGTCATATGTATCCTCTCTCGGAGAACGTATCTGCGAAACAGGACTTTATTATCCTGTTCATGATTTTCATGGCGGTCTGAAAGCGGATGTAACGGCAAAAGCATTCGATACTCTTGGCAGAACACTTGAAGACATGATGGTGGATTTTGATATTGTTGACGATGATGTTATACAAGCTGCAGAAGGAACAGATAACGGCTGTATATGCATCGGAAGTGCTGCATATCGACATATCATCATCCCTGAAAACGCTTACATTCCGCAAGAAACTCAAAAGGTACTGAACAGTTTTATCAAAGGTGGAGGAAGGGTTTCACAAAGTCTTTCAGATCTCACGCCGGTAATTCAGGTTGAGGGCACAGGTTTACGTGCAATGCACAGAAAGGCAGAAAATGCAGAATTATTCTGTCTGTTCCGAGAAGCAGGTGAAAACGGAGATTATCGCATTCACCTCCCTTCGTCAAGCGGCTATCTGCTTGACTTGGCAACCGGTGCATTACAGCGTTTCGAAACAGAAAACGGCATTCTGTCACTCTCTCTTGCCATAGGTGAAACAGCTGTGATATTGTTGACAGACGAAACTCTGAATGCAGAAACCAAAAAAGAATTCAGAAATAGATTCGATATTCCGAACGGGTTCCTGTTCCGCAAAGAACTTGAATTAACCTGTAATAAAAACGGATTTGAAATTATAAAACATTTTGACAAAGCAATCCCCGTCAGCCTTGGTGATTGGGACTCTCTGATTGGCAGTGCTTACTCCGGAAGCGGTATTTATGAAACAACTTTTACACTTTCCGATGAAAAAATCGGAAAAGCAGGAGAAATTGATCTCGGAGATGTTCATTTCACAGCTTGTGTATATCTCAACGGTCAACCTCTGGGAACTGCTTTGATGCCTCCGTACAGATTAAAAATACCCGACGGTGTAATTAAAAAAAATAATATACTGAAAGTAATTGTGACTAATACATCAGCAAACTGGTATACTCACACCGATTACTTTGATAAGTGGAACATCAAAGAATTGTCCCCGTATTTTGATGGGGAAAAGGCTTTCGCTAAAGACTATGTATCAGGCGGACTGTACGGTCCTGTTACGCTGTATACAGAATGATATTTAACCACTTATGAACATCGTCACCGAAGATGTATTGAAACAAAGATTTTTCAATTATAAACCTGTAATTTCTGATTTACGGAGATGATTTTTTATATTATCCGTTTAATTGATAAGCCTGAAATGAGAGATGAGATAGCAAATTGGTTTCATAATAAATGGAGTGTGCCATTGGAAGCATATCTTGAAAGTATGAATGACTGCCTGACAAGAAACAATCCTATTCCTCAACGGTATGTTACTATGGAGAATACCCGTATTATTGAAGGCAAAAGGAATTGAAACATTGTATATTGTAACAGACCATACTACTTTTCACGAGTGATACTGCTGGGAGTTTTTATTTATGGTACAAAATGACGGCGAATATGATATGAGCAGAATGTATATTCACAGATGAACTTGAATTTGCAGGAGTGATGTTATGACAATAAAATTATTTATTCAAGCAATAATTAAATTTTTATCAGGTATTGTTTTGATAGGCTTGTTGATATTCTTACCTGCGGGTTCTTTTTCATTTGTAAACGGTTGGTTGCTTATGGCAATTCTGTTTGTGCCAATGTTCTGTGCCGGAATTATGATGATGTTCAAAAACCCTGAACTGCTAAAAAAGCGACTTAATGCAAAAGAAAAGCAAAAAGAACAAAGCCTTGTGGTGAAACTCAGCGGACTTATGTTTATTGGCGGATTTGTAGCTGCAGGCTTAGGCTTTCGTTTCGGTTGCTACACCTTACCAACGGGTGTTGTAATCGGCGCTGCTGTGGTATTTCTTGTGGCATATATTCTTTATGCAGAGGTACTCAGGGAGAACACATTCCTCAGCCGCACTATTGAAGTGCAGGAAAATCAAAAAGTTATTGACACAGGATTATACGGTATTGTCAGACATCCAATGTATAGTGTTACATTGCTTTTATTTTTATCGATGCCGATTGTATTGGGTTCCATATATTCATTTTTGATTTTCCTTGCATATCCATTTATCATTGCCAAAAGAATTAAAAATGAAGAAAAATTTCTTGAAAAAGAACTCGATGGTTATAGTGAGTATAAGCAAAAAGTAAAATATCGGTTGATTCCGTTTGTTTGGTGAAATTAAAACAAATTCCGATTCAGCGAGGTATAAAAATGAGTGATGAATGTTTAATCTGCAAAGCACCGTTAGAATATCTTGACACAGATATTGCTATGGAGTGTGAAATCTGCCGCAAGAAAGAAGAAAGCAAAACAAGATGTACCAACGGACATTTCGTTTGTAATGAATGCCATACGAACGGAATGGATGAGATTTTTTCGCTGTGCTTAAATGAAAAATCAAAAAATCCCATACAGATACTTAAAAAAATGATGTCACTTGATTTTTGCCATATGCACGGACCAGAGCATCATGTTATGGTCGGTGCTTCGCTTCTTACCGCATTCAAAAATGCGGGCGGAGTTTTAGACTTAGAAACAGCACTTTCCGAAATATTCAAAAGAGGAAAACAGGTTCCGGGCGGAGCGTGTGGCTTTTGGGGTGCATGCGGAGCAGGAATCAGTACGGGTATGTTCATTTCAATTGTTACCAAAGCAAATCCTTTAGCAAAAGAGGCTTGGGGACTTTCAAACCAAATGACCGCAAGAGCTTTAAATGCAATAGGTCAGAACGGTGGTCCCCGTTGCTGTAAAAGAGATTCATATCTCGCAATTATTGAGGCTGTTTCTTTTATTGCAGAAAAATTAACTGTGCAAATGGAAATTGATAATGTTGTCTGTTCCCGTTCACATATGAATAATCAGTGTATAAATAAAGCCTGTCCTTTTCACGAATAACGATTTGATAAACATATAAAACGAGTCATCTCAACATTGAGATGACTCGTTTTTATAAACAAGGATAAAATCAATATCCATGAAATATACTTTTGTATGAAACTGTTTTAGGAGGAGTCAGTTTGAAAAGGTCATTGAAACTATGGCAGCTTGGCGGTTTTTTCTTCACGGGAATTGCAGGAGTTTTGCTTCACTTTCTTTATGAGTGGACTAATCAAAGCACTATCGTTGCACTGTTTTCAGCAGTGAACGAGTCGATTTGGGAACACAAGAAGCTGCTGTTTTTCCCGATGTTTATATTCGCTTTGATTGAATATCATGCATTCGGAAAGGATTACAAAAACTTCTGGTGTTCAAAACTCGCAGGGACAGCGGTGGGTTTGCTGCTGATACCAATGCTTTACTATACCTACACAGGTGCATTGGGTGTGTCTGCTGATTGGTTTAATATTGTCATCTTTTTCATATCGGCATGTGCAGCATATTATTTGGAATATCAGCTTTTGAAAAGAGAAATTGAATTTTGCAAATCATCAAAAACAGCGTTTATTATTCTATGCTTGATTGCATTGATGTTTATTGTTTTCACTTACACTCAGCCCCAAATTCCTCTTTTTCAAGACCCGAGCATATTACCCACATAATCTCCCGCAATGATTACAAGTATTAAATAAATTAAAAAAACAATTTTAAGCATTTTCATCTTAACAACGCTTTTCGTTTTTTTACAATGAAATTATCTATCAATTTCATCGGCAATTCAAGTGTTGCAAAAAATACTGCCGGATATTATAATAAATATAGATAAATAAGAATTTGTGAGGACGTTTGAATGGTCAGAGAAGTTGATAGAAAATGATGTTGCTTACAGGCTCAAAAGAAGAATAGACTTTGGATTTCTATGATAATGCAGGCTATAACAGTTCAGATAAAATAGCTTTTATTCAATGGCTTGAATAATGCGATAAATTCCAAATTTCAAAGGCAAATAAATTAACCTAAACTTATACGCAGCACAAGTTTCAAAGGAGTTTTAAAAATGCAATACCAAAAGAAACCTAAAATGATATTTTTTGATGTTGGAGGTGCTCTTTTTGACGACGGCAGATGTGACCCTGTTGCAGGCTTTGAGATGCTCCGTCTTGCAGCAGTAAATCCCGATGTAACTTGTGCTGAAACACTTGCAACAAAGTGGAATGAATATCTTGATGAGGTCGGCAAAATCACTTCAAAATCGAATATCAGACTTGAAACTCCTTTGTCGGCAGTAATAAAATATGCAACTATGCAATCTGGTCTTTTGTTTGATATTTCAATGGCGGAGCAAGAAGAGATTTTTGACAGATTCAATTCTTCAAGAGCTGTCATTGAAGGCGTACCCGAGCTGCTTGACGAGCTTGCTTCATCGGGCATACGTTCGGCAGTAATAAGCAACAATATGATGAGCGGTGAAAGCCTTGATCTTGCGATTGACAGACTGATTCCTGAAAACAAATTTGAATTCTGCCTCACAAGTGCAGATTTGTTACTCTCCAAACCTTCTGAGATGATTTTTACCGCAGCTGCAGGCAGAGCACACATTGACTCAACCGATTGCTGGTATTGCGGGGACGGCAGAATCCCCGATGTTGACGGAGCCAAAAATGCCGGTATGGCGCCTGTTCTTCTTGATTTGAAATCGGAGATACCGTTTGAATTTCGTAATGACGGCGGAAAAGGCAGATACCTTGCCGTCAACAGTTGGAACGCCTTGAGGAAATATCTCCATGAAATTTAATAAATAACAAAGGTTACGGAGATAATTTTATGGATTATATTATTATCCGTTTAATTGATAAGCCTGAAATGAAAGACAGGATGGCAAATTGGTTTCATGAAAAATGGAGTGTGCCATTAGAAGCATATATTAAAAGCATGAATGACTGTCTGACAGGCGATAATGCTTTTCCTCAATGGTATGTTGCTATGGAGAATTCGCGTATTATCGGCGGGCTTGGTGATTGCCTTCCTGCTTGTCCCGTGGATGCAATTACATTTGAAGAAAGAGAAGCACCTGCATATGATGAAGCTGCCGTACTTGCAGCAAAAGAAAAGAAAGCATCTGCACCGCTTCCTTGCGGATGTCCGGGTATTCAGTCGAAAGTTATTAACAGAGAAAGCTGTGATTGCAGTTTTTCTGCTTCAACGATAAACAGTCAACTCTCGCAATGGCCTGTGCAGATAAAGCTCGTTCCCGTTAATGCTCCTTATTTTGATGGAGCAAACCTCTTAGTTGCAGCCGATTGTACAGCTTATGCTTATGGCAATTTTCATAATGAATTTATCCGTAATCATATCACACTTATCGGTTGTCCGAAACTCGATGAGGGCGATTATACCGAAAAACTGACCGCTATTATTGCAAATAACAACATCAAGAGTGTTACTGTTGTCAGAATGGAAGTGCCTTGTTGCGGCGGAATCGAGTATGCAGTTAAAAAAGCTTTACAAACAAGCGGCAAATTTATTCCGTGGAGTGTGGTCACAATTTCTACGGATGGTAAAATATTAGAATAACGGTGTTTAAATGAATGATATAAAATAGTTTACAGATAAAGTTAAGGCAGGGGTTTTTGTCCCTGCCTTTAATAATCATTTTATGTATAAAAATAATGGTTTTACAATGTAACTAATTCATTAATATCATAAAATTTTCCTTCATATCTGTTATGAAGGTTTTTTTCTTTGCTCTGATTGACTGCAAAAACCTGATTTCTTGAACGAAGAATTGCTATTTTTATGTTTTTATCCACATTTTCTGTGAAATACCTTTTAGCTTTTTTATAATGCGGATCATTAGTTTTAAAAATATCGGGAATTTGTACCGACGAGGAGCAACAGAGCAAATCGCAAAGGATTTTTTCTCTTAATATTTCCTTGTCACATTTATTGCAAAAGAAATTGTAAAGTTTTTCCGCATAGTCACAAAGTCGCATTTTGTTGCCGTTTACAGAATTACCGAAATCATTGAAAACATAAAACGGTGAAATGCCGACTTCATCAATAAGATAGTCAAGTGTAAATAAAAAACGACCACTGTTATAAAGCCTGTCAACAGCATCTTCACAATTCTTAAGCATCTTTATCTCATCAGTCGAAAGCCACGGAGTTGATGTAACCTCATAAGGCGGCTCATCGGTAAATGAGCAGGGATATTTTTCCCTGTTTTCACGCATATCTGCACCGTAAAGAAGTTTTAAAAATCCCATCTGGAGCATATGTGCTTTAAATGAATAGGCAATATTAAAACTGTTTTTGAAACTTTCAAGGTCTTCACCCGTAAGCCCTGCAATAAGGTCAATATGGATGTGCATATTATTGAAACCTATAAGTTTTCTGATGTTTTCAACAAGTTTTTTTGTGTCGGTTTTTCGGTTGATTTTCTTTAATGTTTCCTCGTTAAAGGATTGCATACCTATTTCAAGTTGCACAGCACCGCGAGGCATTGACGATAAAATCTCAAGTGTGCTTTCCTTTAAAATATCACCTGCAATTTCAAAATGGAAACACACATTCCGTGGAATTTCTTTACCGTAATTTTCTTTAATAAAAAGCAGAATTTCGTTGGCTCTTTCTGCATTTGCATTAAATGTACGGTCAACGAATTTCACTGTCTGTGTGCCGCTGTTTGACAGTTTGATTATGTCATTTTTCACTCTCTGGATATCAAAGAAACGAAGTGTTGAACAGCTTCCCGAAAGACAGAAAGCACAACGGTAAGGACATCCTCTGGCGGTTTCAATATAAGAAATTCTGCCATTGAGGTTTTTGAAAAATTCGTCACTGAAAGGTGACGGCGGATTATATGTGTATTCATTTTCGGCGATTGTGATGATTTCACCGTTTTTTCTGTAAGTAAGGCCTGACACAAGGCTCAGATCACCGTTAATATTATCGAGGAAATCAGGAAAAGTCCACTCCCCCTCTCCCGAAAGCACAAAATCCGTAAATTCATATTTTTCAAGGATATCTTTCGGACGGTACGCCACTTCAGGACCGCCAAGTATAATTTTGCAATCGAGGTTTCTTTTTATAACACGGCAAATTTCGAGAGTTTTCGTAATGTTCCAGATATAACACGAAAAAGCCACAACATCAGGTTTTTCATTTATGATTTCATAGGCAAAGGACTCTGTATCACCATTGATTGTGCTTTCCATAACCAAAGTATCATATGTGTTTTTTGAGAATTCACGGATCCCTGCAAGCAAACACCAAGGAGAAAGCGAAGCATGGACAAATTTTGAATTTAGACAAGAAATAATAACTTTCATTTTTTCACCTTTGGGAAATAAATTAACTGCAGCTACTATAAATTGTTTTATTTTAAAATTTCATACAAACACTTCTGAAATTCAGGCAGCCACCATTCTTTGTAGCCTGCTTTGGTCGGGTGGATATGGTCAACAAGATAGATTTTTCTTTGTTCATCTGTAATTGAATTTATCTTATCGTTATTCCATAAATCAATTACGGTTATATCCCATTTCTTCTGAATTTCAAGAAGAAGATCAACCATTTTTGCATAATGCTCGCAGTCATATTTCGATTGAGTGTAAAACACAACAGGGCAATTCCACGTTTCTTTTGCATAGGCAATTATGTATTCAATCGCACCTGAAACGGTCTGCATATCAAAATCATTTGCATTAAAGCTGTCAGATATTTTGCCGATGGGCATTTTCTTGGTTGCATCGTTGGTTGAAAGCTGACAAACAAATGCATCAGCTTTGATATTTTTATCAATTGTTTTCATTCTTGAAACATAAGAACTGCTTTTGACATCTACAAGGGTTGTGCCCGAAACCGCTTCTTTAACTGCGGTGATACCGTCGGTCTTTTCAAGAAAATCTGCAAAGCTGACACCGAGCGAACCGTAACCTGCCGTAACGGAACTGCCGAGAAAGATAATCGTCTTTCCTCTTATTGAGCTGTCGGGAATTGATTCTGTATTTTTGAGAGAATATTCACCATGGTTTCCTTCATTTAAAACGCCAAGCATATTACCCACATAACCTCCCGCAACGATTGCGAGTATCAGAATAATTAAAAGAATTATTTTAAGTTTTTTCATTTTATCACGCTTTCTATTTTATTATAATGAAATTATATATCAGATTAATTATCAATTCAAGTGTTGCAAAAATAAACGGAAAGAATTATAATTAGATTAAAAAAATTTAACGAGATTGAGGTTTTATGAAGAAGGTTTACCAAAAGAAAATAATATCCGAAATCATTTGCCTTATTTCAGGCATCGCATTATCAATAGTCGGTCTTTATTATTTCCATATGCAATATCTTTGTTATGAATACACGCCACTTCAGTTCATTCTTGCCGTGGTTGTTTGTTTGGGCGGAGCATTGCTTTCGATCCCCTTAAGCCGAAACACAGGCAAAAAGAAAATAGTTATGAATGCGGTTATTACGGCATTAATTTATGCCGTTGTACTTGTTGGTCTTATGTTTTTGATAAACGGAATCATCGGCAACGGAGAGCTGAACCTGCTTGCATTGATCATTCCCGTTTACTTATCATTCATTATCACAACAATTCTTGTTTTTCTTTGTATTTTTAAAATGTTTGATAAGAAAATATCGAAAGCAATTCTTTCTTTTATTGTACTCACGGGTTTTATAATCGGCAGTTATTCATATATAGTGCCTTTTGTAATCGACGAATTATATGACGGATATAACGCTCCCGTACCTGCTCTTTCAACATACACAAACAAGAAAGATGATGATAAAATGATTAGCGGCGATTTTTATGTAAGCACAAAAGGCAACGACTCAAACAACGGAACAAAAAATGCTCCGTTCCTCACAATTGAAAAGGCTGTTGAAGCAGTCAGAAACACCGATAAAGCAGGCAAAAACGGAATCACCGTTTGTATTGAAGCCGGTGAATACCGTGTCTCATCTCTTGAATTCGCAAAAGAAGATTCGGGAACCGCTGAATGTCCGATAACATACTGCGGTTATAGAGGCGAGGTTGTATTAAACGGCGGCGTAACCCTTTCGTGTAATGAGTTCAAATCTGTAACCGAATATCCCATAATCTCGGAAAGACTTACAACCGAAGCAAAGAAAAATGTTGTAGTTGTAGATTTGACCGAAATCCCCTACTCTCTCACAAAAGACGATTGGGGCAAGATGTATGCAATCGGTTCTTATCATACTGCGGAAAGCTATGACGGCGATTACACGGGTGAGCTTTACTGCGAACTTTTTGTGAATGATAAAAGACAATCTCTTGCACGCTACCCCGATAACGGTTATGTCTATACCGAAGAAGTGGTTAAAACAGGCTTGGGCAAAGAATCCGACGGCGCACTTACCGAAGTCAAGGATTGGTATAAAATCCGCAACCCCGAATCCGATGTTTACAGAGTCAATTCCGAGCTTGCAGGAAGAATTGCAGGCTGGAAAACGCTTGACGATGTATGGATGTTCGGCTATTGGAAATATGACTGGGCAGACGCTTCATCGCCCATCGGCAGTTTCAATGCACAGACAGGCGAAATCTCTCCGAAGTTTGTAAGTCTTTACGGAACAAAAAGCGATGCACCTTACTATTTCTTCAATATACTTGAAGAGCTTACCACCGAAGGTGAATGGTATCTTGACCGTGAAAACGGCTTGCTTTG
The DNA here is from genome assembly GCA_045604685.1 of Acutalibacteraceae bacterium. Taxonomy (GTDB): domain Bacteria; phylum Bacillota; class Clostridia; order Oscillospirales; family Acutalibacteraceae; genus CAG-177. The sequence goes on along the minus strand of JAZUON010000011.1, from coordinate 66,278 downwards.
TCTCTGGAAGCCCGAAAAAATGGAGGAAGCACAAATAGACCTTTCATTATCCCTGAATCCCATAATCAATGCCGAAGCGGATTATCTCTCCTTTGACGGAATAACCGTAAAAGGAACAAGAGCAGATGCCGTTGTTATAACCGGAAATAACAACACCGTGCAGAATTGTCTTATCAAAAATGTTGCAGGCAATGCGCTTATAATGACTGGCAGCAACAACCTTGCATATAACAACGAAATTACCCACACAGGCAAGGGCGGAATTATTATTGACGGCGGCGATACAGAAACACTTACACCCGGTAACAGCAAAGCAGATAACAACTACATTCATGATTGGTCGGAGATTTATCAGACATATCAACCTGCGGTAACTCTGCTCGGCGTCGGCAATGTTTGCTCACACAACGAAATGGCAAATTCACCTCACGAAGCAATCACCTACAAAGGCAACAACCATATTATTGAGTATAATAATATTCATGATGTTTGCCTGCTTTCCGACGATGCCGGTGCAATTTACTCGGGCAGAAGCTGGGTGTGGTACGGCAATATCATAAGATATAACTGCATTTATAACGTTGGTTCGGAAGAGCATAAACCCGACGGAATTTATCTTGACGATGCTCTTTCCGGTCAGCAGATTTACGGAAACCTCCTTATCAATATTCCGAGAAATGCAATTCATATCGGCGGCGGCAGAGATAATGTTGTAACCAATAATATAATTGTTAATTCAGGAAATAATGCAATTTACTTTGATGAAAGAGCAAGAGACGGCGCACTGAACAACGGTTGGTTTACACATGCTCATATCGGAAGCGGAGATATGTGGGATGCGCTCTACGCTTCACCGTGGCAGAGCGAAATCTGGCAGAATGCATTCCCTGAATACAAAACAATGACGGATGATATATCGCAGAGTGAAACCGCATCATATATACCCAACCCTGCATGCACCGTAAAAGGAAATCTGATTTTCAATAAATACAGTAAAATCGGAGATATATACGCTTCTGCACAAAGATTCAGTGATATATCCGATAACGAAGTTTATTCGCTTAATAAAGCAGATAAACTCTTTGTTGATATTGATTCAGGAAATTACAATATCAAGGATATTGAGAAATTAAGAAAATCCATTCCCGATTTTCAGAATCTTCCGCTTGATGAAACAGGAAGAATAAACTGACAATTTCCAATTTGTAAAACTAATCTCCAAAATCTTTTTGTTTCAATAGTTATCTGTGTTGACAGTTTCAAACTTTGAATTTATAATAAATAAAAAATATAAGGTGTTCAGAGGTGCAATATGGCAACTGTAAAACTTATTTTAGCCTTTTTCCTTTCGCTGTTTCAGATTCTTTCGCCCATAGCTGCGCTTGTTGTAAATTTCGGTGAAAGCGCATTTTTTACCGAGTGGTCGGTAACGGATAAATTTACGGCAGATTATTGTGCTGAAATTGAAAAGAATTCCGACGAGGATTTCATTATCCTCAACCTTGCCGATATTCAACTTAAAGACGATTTGGTTTATGAAGACCGAGGCGAGAAGACGGCCGAGATGATTGACAACCTTGTCAAGGAAACCGAGCCTGACCTTATCACTCTGACAGGCGATAATGCTTGGGGCACAATAGCATATATTAAACTTATCAAGCAGATTGATGCTTACGGTATTCCCTGGGCTCCCGTTATGGGCAACCACGACGGTCAATGTCTGATAAATGAATTCTGGGCAGCTTATCTCCTCTACGATGCTAAAAATTGCCTTTTTGAATTTGGTCCCGAAAATATGGGCTACGGCAACTATATCATAAACATTACTGAAAACGGAAAAATTATCCACACACTTTTTATGTTTGACACTCATAATAACGCTGAATTTACTCTTGAAGACGGCTCAACGGTAAGCGGCTATGACCATCTTTGGGATAACCAGATTGAATGGTACAAGTGGGCTGTTAACGGTATTTCTGAAATCACGGGCGAAACTGTTGAAAGTTCGGTTTTTATACATATTCCCCTTTGTGAATACAAAGATGCATGGTCAAAAGCCTATGGCAGCGATGAAGTCGGAACTCTTGCTCCCGAGCTTGCACCCGCAGCAATCGGTGTAAACGGTGAAGGCGTTTGCTGTCCACCCATAAACAACGGTTTCTTTGATGTTTGCAAAGAACTCGGAAGCACCAAAAACATTTTTGCAGGTCACGATCATGCAAATAATTTCCAGATTTATCATGAAGGCATCAGACTCAACTATACACTCAAAACAGGATATGGCGCTTATTATACCGACGGTCTTATGGGCGGAACGGTAATATCAGTTGACTCCGACGGCGCGGCATACGCAGAGCATCGTTTTATGTCAAACTGATAAATAGCAAAAATTATCTGTCGCAGTAAACTCAGAATAAAAAGCAACAGCCGAAAACTGTTGCTTTTTTCTTTGCTTATGTGATAAAATTATTCGGATAAATAAGAATTTTTGATACAGTTAATAGATTGAGAGAAAGAGATATGGATTTATTAAAAGGCGATATACGAAAACTATTTATGAAATTTCTTGTTCCTGCAATCAGTAGTGCTATAGCTGTTGCAGCCTACAGTCTTATTGATACAATCGCAATCGGACAAGGTGTTGGTGCAGACGGTACGGCTGCCTGTGCTATTCTTCTTCCTGTATTTTCAATTGCCAGTTTCATTGGACTTTTATGCGGCATAGGCGGTTGTGTTTTAAGAAGTCAGGCAAAAGGCGAAGGAAATGAAGAAAAGGGAAACGCTTATTTTACGGCGGCAACGGTTCTCGTCGGCATAATTACCGTTATTGTGTGGGCAACAGGCAATCTGATACAAGAGAATTTTTATAGATTATGCGGTGCAGATGATATATTATTACCCTATTCGTTAGAATACGGTTCCTGGATTTTTGCCTGCTTACCAACATTTGTTATGACAACTTTTTTAGGCGCATTTATCAGGACGGACGGTTCTCCCCGTTTTGTTATGTATTGTACGCTGATTGGCGGTGTGATAAATGTTGTCGGAGACTGGTTGTTTGTGTTCCCGCTTAAAATGGGCATGGCAGGTGCAGCAATAGCAACCGTTCTGGGTTCTGCCGTACAGACATTTCTACTCCTGGCGTTTATTCTGCGCAAAAAAACATCTTTAAAGCTGATAAAACCGCACAAATGGTTATCGGCGATTAAAAAAATCATAACAGTCGGATTTGGTTCGGGCATCGGTTCATTATCTCTCATTGCAATATCATTTATAGCCAACAATCAGATTATGAAATACTGCGGTGCACCTGCTCTCGCTTTATACGGTGTACTTGGAACGGTATCGGCACTGTTTTTAAGCATTTTTTCAGGTGTCGGACAAGCTGCACAGCCTATTGTATCTGAAAATTACGGTGCAGGAAATCACAAACGATGCTGGCAGTCAGAGGGTCTCGGAATGAAAACATCCCTTTTATTCGGAACTGTATTTGCTATATTGTGTATGATCTTTCCGATTCAGATTACAGGTATCTTTATGAAGATGACACAAGAAGTTGCAGAAATCACACCTTATATTCTACGGGTTTATTCGCTTTCTTTCGTACCGTTGGCGATTAATACTTTTGCAACTTATTACTTGCAATCCGTTACACATTCAAAAATGGCAAGTGTAATTTCGCTGTCAAGAGGGCTTGTACTGAACGGATTATTTTTGTATCTTTTCCCTGCATTTATGGGTGGAAACGGGATTTGGTGGGCAGTCTTCTTTACCGAAGCGGTAACAACCGTAATCAGCGTGGTATACTTGTTGATTCAATACAGAAGGTACAAAAAAGAATATAATTCAGAAATCATTAAGAAGTAACACAATTCTCAACTCCTTCGGCGGATAATCTGTCGGAGGAGTAATTTTTCAAGCCACTGTGGCGTCGCTCAGAGAGATTTTTTTAAAAATTTCTCTCCGATTTTTGTAAGGGATTTTTGAAAAAGCCTCACCAACAAGCGGCAAGGATATGAAGTAAAATTTTAATTTTGGATACCCACTTGCCCTGCTTGCCAATTTAGCATTGCATATAAAATAGAGCCAGAACCCGTTGATTTATTTCGGGATTCGGCTCATATATTTATTTCCGTTTTGGTTCAGCCAGTTGTGGCAACGCTTGTAATCAGGAAAAACTTTTTCAATTTCCGTATAGAATTTTGCGGAGTGATTCATCTGCTTTCTGTGGCAAAGCTCGTGAACAATTACGCTGTCGATTATTTCATCGGGAAGCAAAACCAGCAGACAATTGAAATAAAGATTGCCTTTTGATGAGCAGCTTCCCCAACGTGTGCTCTGACATCGGATTGTGATTTTGTTATAAGTCACACCGATTTTCTCGGCATAAAATTCAACTTTCTTTGGAATTATTTCTTTCGCTTTCTTAACAAAACTTTTTATTTCTTCGTCTGAATAAGGCTCAATATTTTCAAAAAGTTTTTTCTTCTCTGAAAGCGATTGCAGATGTTTTTCAATCCAGTTTCTTTTCGATTCCACAAACATTTCAATTTCTTTTTCTTTCATTTTCATCGGCGCACGAATGATAACTTCATTCGGCTTCACCTGAATTGAAATGGTTTTTCGTTTGCTTCTTATAACAGAAACTTCTGAGTTTTCAAATTTCATCTGCATTACATCCTTTCAAAAAATTCTTTCATTAAGAATAACACGGAACAAAAAAATAATCAAACTATCCTCAATAAAATTTCTATGGAATAAGCCAAAAGAATGTGATATAATCAACTCGATAAATAAGAATTTGACGAGGTGTTATATGATTTTTAATATTAACAAATTACAGTGGACAAGAGAGCCTGCAGATTACTCCATATCTACTGATAAAATTGATATAATAACAAATCCACATACCGACTTATGGCAGAGAACATACTATCATTTCAGAAATGACAACGCACCCGTTTTGCAAATGGAAACCGATGAAAAGTTTTTCTCATTTGTTGTAAAAACGGACTTTGAAAGCAATCACAGATTTGACCAATGCGGAATTGTTATGTATCTTGATTCCGATAATTGGATTAAAGGTTCAATCGAATATGAAAACGAAAAATTCCAGCATCTCGGTTCTGTTGTTACCAACAACGGATATTCGGATTGGGCAACAACAGAAATTGATGCAAACATAAAATCAATGTGGTACAGATTCAGCCGAAGAGAAGATGACTATTGCATAGAGTGTTCGGAGGATGGCGTCACATTCAGGCAGATGCGTGTATGTCATATGTGGAACGGCGGAGGAAATATCCGATTCGGAGTTTATGCCTGCAGCCCCGAAAATTCATCATTCAAAGCAACTTTTACAAATATGGAGATTACGGAATGCAAATGGCTCGCCCACGACGGACAGCAGCCCGATGAAGAATAATACAAATAACAATTTATGAGCCGATTAAGATAAAATCAAGGAGATTCCTATGAATATTTTACAAACAATTATTTCTTATCTTGCAATAGCGGCAGCTTTTATTTCTTCAATATTTTCGTTTGGAGATTCGGCAATGACAACCTATACAAATGATTATAAAATTCCCGACAGTATTCCCGAATACAATGTGATTTCTACCGAAGAGAAAACCGATTGGAAAGCCAAATGGATTTGGGATAAGGAAAACCTGACGGAGAAAAATGTCTGGATGTGCTTTAATAAAAAGGTCACCCTTGATAAGATTCCCGAAGAACTTACCGCCTGCATATCAGCCGACTCGAAATATTGGCTTTACATAAACGGAGAAAACGTTGTTTTTGAAGGGAGCGTGAAACGAGGTCCCGATAAAAACAGCGGCTATTATGACAGTATAGATATTGCCCCTTATCTCAAAGAGGGTGAAAACTCAATTTGTTCTTTGGTGTGGTTCTGGGATAATGAAACAAGTTATTCCTATTGCAGCAGCGGTCAAGGCGGGTTCCTTTTTGAAGCCATAGGCGACGGCGTCACCATAATTTCCGACAAAAGCTGGAAGGTAAAAAGAAACAGCGCTTATGTTGACAGCATTCTTTATCCGCCTAATTACAGACTCCCCGAATACAGTATTTATTTCGATGCAAGGAAAGATATTGGCGATTGGATAAATGAAGCTTATGATGCTTCCTCATGGAAAAATGCAACCGAATATTCCGTCGGTGGCGAGGGTGCTTACGGCAAGCTTTATCCGAGAGGAATACCTTTTATGAAAGATTACAGTCTTAAAGATTATGAGAATTCAAAGGATTACGAAAATTATACTGTAAAAAAACTTTTCGGTGAAAAAATCACCGTAGATATTCCCTATAATGCACAGCTTACTCCCTATCTTAAAATCATAGCACCTGCAGGTAAAAAGATTCGCATAACAACGGAAAACACTTTAATCGGCGCAGTTTCAACTACCTATAAAACCAAAGAAGGAGAGCAGGAGTTTGAGGCTTTAGGCTGGCTTAACGGAGAGCATATCACTTATAAAATACCGAGAGGCGTTACTGTTGTTTCTTTGAAGTACCGTGAAACGGGATATGACAGCTCGTTCTGCGGTGACTTCAAGTGCGATGATGAATTCCTGAATTCTTTGTGGCAAAAATCTCTGCGCACTCTCTATGTTACCATGCGTGACAATTTTATGGATTGTCCCGACAGAGAAAGAGCCCAGTGGTGGGGCGATGTTACAAGTGAAATGATTATGACCATGTACTCTATGGACAGTAATTCCTACCTGCTGTATCAAAAGGGTGTGGAGGCGATGCTTTCTCACGTTGACGAATCTAAAGTGCTTCAGACTGTTGTACCTATAAGCGGTGACTATTTTGAGCTTCCCGTTCAGCAGCTTGCAGGAATAGTAGGCTTCCTCACCTACTATGAATATACAGGCGACAGAGCTTTTATCGAAAAGGTTTATGATGCTTCCCTTGACTATCTGAAGCTTTGGAAAATCGATGAAAATAATCTTGTTGTGCATCGAGGCGGCTCATGGGATTGGGCTGATTGGGGCAAAAAGGCAGATATGACAGCCATCGAAAACGCTTGGGTTTACTATGCTCTTTCCGCCACAGAGGAAATGGCGGAGATTTTAGAAAAAGACGATGACATTATATTTATTTCCGAAAGAAAGGATACTATCGCAAAAGGCTATAAGGCTCTTTGGACAGAAGAAGGCTTCAAAAGTAAAGATGCAAGAAAGCCCGATGACAGAGCCAATGCCCTTGCAGTTTTGTCGGGACTCGCAGAAAAAGAGCAGTATAATACTATTACAAATGTACTCACAACCACTAAAAATTCAAGCCCGTATATGGAATACTATGTTCTTGAAGCCCTTTGTAAAATGGAAAAATATGCAGCTGCAAGAGACAGAATTAAGGACAGATATAAGGGTATGATGAGTGAGGATTACTCTACTCTTTGGGAATTCTGGGACTCCTGGCGAGGTACCAAGAATCACGCATGGAGTGGCGGACCTCTTGTAATAATGAGTAAGCATTTTGCAGGCATCAGGCCCATTGAAGCAGGCTATGAGAAGGTTAAAATCAATCCTCAATACACTCTGTCCGACAGCATAAACTGTACTGTTCCGAGCGTAAAAGGGTTAATTACTCTGGGCTTTGAAAAGGCTTCCGAGAATTATATTATCGACCTTACTCTCCCACAAGGTATGAAGGCTGTTTTATATGTGCCTGCCCATGCTGTTGTAAATATAAATTCAGAGGTTTATTACCAAAACGGTGAGTATATAAACGGTGATAAAATCGGTGGTGTGGAGATTATTGAAAAAGCACTCGATAACGGATAAGTTAAATTCCAATTTGTTGAACTGAAAATAAAACTATTAAGTGCAATGGGAAATAAAAATCCTGTTGCACTTTTTTTATTATATACAAAAAGCAAACCACTTCACATCGCTGCCTGTAACGCCATTGATTGAAGTGGTTTTGTGTTTTCTTATGTAAATCCAATTAAATAAAATAAAACAAAAAGCATTGCTCCGATTTACCGACTTGTTCAGTTGAAAATCTTTTTAATCTTTATTTTTAATCTTACTAACGGCTCACAGCCGCCGTAATCAACCGACAAATCGGGTCTTTCTGTCCATTTGTAATCAGGTCCGAGCTCGTAATTCAGCCATTCCTTAACGACCTTTACAAAGTAGAAATCCTTATTTTTCACATAGCCGTAAGCTCCCGTTTCCTGGTCATAGCCGTAAACGGTAATCAGCTTCGAGTTGCCGAGCAGGCTTTCCTCAAAATAAGCACGGCAGGTTTCAACATCATCATAATGTGCGTAACCCTCTGCATTGGCGTATTCGTTTCTGCCGTTTTGAGCTAACTGCATATAAAGAATATCAAGGTCATACGGGCACGTCTTGGGGCTCATTGTCCAGCCGGGAGTGCAGTAATCATTGATACATACCCAGGTTGGAGGACGCATTGTGCTATATTCTTCCGTGTAAGACGAAAGTGAAACTATATGCGAAATAATTTTATGCCGTTCAATCCCCGCATCATAAAATAATTTGCAGGTAAACTCAATATAATCGGCGAGAACGCCGTAAAGAAGCTGCTTTGTATAATCCTCAACAGACATCAGATTTTTATATGCCTCTTTTTTGAGACTTTCTTCGTTGTAGCCCATATTGTGCAGAGCATGCATACCGTACTGCGCACGCTCAAAATCTTCCATTGAAGCGTAATCGCTGCCGCTGTAGTCAGGAATCTGCGTTTCCCAGCCTGTATTGATGCCGGCAAAAAGATATGCCTTACCTTGCGATTTAAGCCTTGTGTAGATTTTAACAAGCGGCTCAATAAAGCCGTTTTTTACCTGATCTGAGTACCAATTCAGATATTTTTCGGAATTAAAGCACGGAAAACCGCCTGCTGTTGCAAACGGAACACCGCTCCAGTCACAATGCCATCTCGGCAGCATACCGTATGACTGACCGCCCCATTCTTCACCTTCCTTAGGGAAGGCAATCCATTCGCACATCTCGGGGTCATTATAAAATTTACTGCCGTTTTCATCAGTTGTTGCACCGTCACCGAAATAGGTGGAATAATTAGTGCAGTCATCCATTTGAAAATAAACCGGAACATTATACTTTTCTGCAAGCGAAAAAACGTGGTTGACTTCTTCGTTCATTTGCTCAACAGACTGAGTCAGACACATCGGACCGACAACACCGAAAGCATACATACGCTTTGAATCGGGATTGATTTCACCGTGAAGTTCAACCATCTGCTTAACATAAGGCTCAAGATCCAGGTAATGCACATTTGTTACCATGAAGACAACATATTGCGGGTCATCCTCAAAATATTCGGGAACTACGGGATTTTCACCAAGTGACGGAAAAATCGAAATTATCAAGGCTGTGATAAAACTGATTATCTTGTTAAACAGGGACACAACAACACCTCATTTATAACATAGAAATTTTTAATAAATATAACACATATTTTAATTTTTATCAACAATTATGGTGTCGTTTTCCGAAAGAATATAATTTGCTGTTTTTATTGCTGTGGTATTGAAACGCCCTTATTCAAATGATATAATATTTGAAAAATGTCTTATAGGTTGTGAAAATATGTCAACAAAACTCTGGTATGATGAATTTATAAATGATTGGATGTGGGCGTTGCCTTTGGGTAACGGCAGAATCGGTGCCATGCAATACGGCAACCCCCATTGTGAACAGATTGAAATAAATGAAGAATCCCTCTGGTGCGGCAGGCAGATTCAGGAGAAGTATCACGCTTCACCCGAAGCCCTCAAGGAAATCCGCCGCCTTGTAAGCGAAGAAAAACTTAAAGAAGCGGCTCAGCTTGCCCGCCAGACTTTTTTATCAGACCCGCCCGTTGTCCGTTCCTATGAAAGCTTTGGAGAAATTTTCATTGATTTTCTTGATAAATCTCCCGTCTCAGACTACCGCAAGGAATTGGAATTAAGCGAAGCTGTTGCACGGGTTTTCTGGACAAAAAGCAAAATTAATTTTAAAAGCGAATGCTTTATCAGCGAGAATTTTGACGGATTAGTTTATAAGGTTGAAACCAACGGAAACCCTTTTTCTTGTAATGTGAGCATTAAAAGAAAGCAGGATGCCTACAGCTCCTGTGTAAATCCCGACACAATTATTATGAACGGCAGAATTACATACAGCACCCATCCCCACTACGGTGAGGGCGGCGAGGGTATGTCATTCGGTGCAATACTCCGTGTGAAAACAGACGGTGAACTGACTGCCGACCACAGCACAATAACCGTAACCGATGCAACATATGTTATTGTTTACGCCTCTTTCGAAACAAATTACAATGTTGATAAATACGATATTGACGAAACCATTGATTTCAAAAGCAAGTTAAATAAAACAATCGAAAGCCTTGTGAATGCAGATTACGAAAAGGTTAAAGAAGCTCACATTTCGACCCATAAAAAATGGTTCGGAAATGTTCAGCTTGAATTGGAAGAAACCGAATTCAGTAAATTAACCACAAACAAAAGGCTCAAAGAACTCAGATGGGATGAATATGATCCCGATTTATTTGCTCTTTACTATAATTTCGGCAGATATCTTTTGATTGAAAGCTCGGGTAAAAATGCAAGACTTCCCGCTAACCTTCAAGGTATATGGTGCCATGACTTCAATCCGCCCTGGGGAAGCGATTTCCACACAAACATAAATCTTCAGATGAATTACTGGCCGAGCGAAAGTGCAAATCTTTCTGAAACATCTGCGCCTTTCATTCATTTTATGAAAATGGTCAGCTCTTTCGGCTCTGAAACCGCAAGGGAACTTTTCGGCGCAAGAGGTTGGGTTATTAACCACACTACCGACGCATTCGGAAGAACGGGTGTTCACGACAGCGTTGACTGCGGATTCTTCCCGATGGCAGGTCCCTGGCTTTGCCTCAATCTCTGGGAACATTATGAATATACAAACAGTATTGAATATCTCGAAGATATTTATCCGATTTTAAAAGGAGCCTGCGAGTTTGTTCAGGATTATCTGACAGAGAATGAGAAAGGTCAGCTTATTACTTCTCCCTCCAACTCTCCCGAGAATGAATTTTATTATATTGACATTAACGGCGAAAAGCAGGAAAGTATGTTTACCGAGGGTGCAACAATAGATTTTCAGATTATTTATGCTCTCTTCACCCGTACTGCTCACGCTTGCAAGGTTCTTTACAAAGATGAAGAATTTTCAAAAACTCTTTTTGAAGTTCTGGAAAAACTTCCACCCATGGAAATCAGCGAGCGTTACGGAACAATACGCGAATGGATAAAGGACTATGAGGAAACCGAACCCGGACACCGCCATATTTCTCACCTTTTCGGACTTTTCCCAGGTGACCAGATTAACGAAAGCAACCCCGAAATATATGAGGCGGCAAAAAGAACCATTGCCCGCCGAATTGAAAACGGCGGCGGTTCAACAGGCTGGTCAAGAGCATGGACAATCTGCTTTTACACCCGACTTAAAGACGGCGAAAATGCACTCAAGCACCTTAAATATTTACTTGAAAAATGTACTGCCAACAACCTTTTTGACATTCATCCTCCGTTCCAGATTGACGGTAATTTCGGCGGTGTTGCGGCTATTACGGAAATGCTTCTTCAAAGCCACCTTGGCTCTCCCGACAACAGAGTTTCGGAGCTTTTACCTGCATTGCCGAATGAATGGAACAAGGGCTCGGTCAAGGGTATAAAGGCAAGAGGAAATCTGACGTTTGATATTTCTTGGGAAAATTCGATTCTTAAAAATGCAGCGGTAACGGCAGAAAACGATTGCACGTTAAAAATTAAAATAAATGACAAAACCGAAAATCTTAAAGCAAATAAGCTCTATACTATTGAAGACAACTGCCTGAAAACAGAACTTTCGGCAGGAGAAACAATAGAACTCAGCAACTGTATATGACCAAGTTAGAAAAGAATTTTGATAGGTGATTTTATGAGTAAGGCAAAATATGTTGATACAATGATTGGCACCGTTGCGGACGGTCAGGCAGAAAGTTATCACGGCGGCGGTAAAACATATCCGGGAGCCGCTGTTCCAGGCGGTATGGTGCAGCTTTCACCGGATACTGTAACGGGCGGTGACAACGGTAACGGCTACAACTATTGCGATAACACGATAGAAGGCTTCAGCTTTAACCATATGAGCGGTATAGGCTGGTACGGTGATTTGGGAAATATCCAGATTATGCCTGTTACGGGTGAAACGGATTTGAGAAGCGGCAGTAACAGTCATGTTGAATTTAAAAAGGGTAAAAAAGGCTGGAAATCGGAATTTTCTCACGACAGCGAAAAAACAGAAGCAGGCTATTACTCCGTAAAATTAGACCGTTACAATATTTTAGCGGAAGCAACAGCGAACGTTCACAGCGGTATATTAAGATTTACATATCCGCAAAACGAAAACGCGAAAATTATAATGAATTTTTCCCGAAGAATCGGTGGCAAAGCAGATTTTGAAGAAATTAAAATAGTTAGCGAAAATACTGTTGAAGGTAAAATCATATGCACACCGAAGGGCGGAGGTTTCGGTCACGGTCATGCCGGAATTTCTTACGATTTGTATTTTACCTGCGAGTTTTCCGAAACACCTTCAAAAATGCAATTCTTTTCAAATGAAGAAATGCAGAGTGAACACATAAAAGAATTTTGCCACGAAGATGTCGGTCTGCTTTTGGAATTCGGTGAAAATCTCACAGATTCGCTTAAAATAAAATGCGGTATTTCTTACACAAGTCTTGCCGGTGCAAGAATGAATTTAAAGGCTGAAATACCTGATTTTGATTTTGACGCTCAGAGAAAAAATGCACTTAATTTGTGGGATGAAGCATTCAGTATTGCAGATGTTGAAGGCAGTAACGAAACAGATTTAAAGCTTTTTTACACCTGCCTTTATCATACACTTTTAGATCCGAGAGTTTCTGCTGATATTGACGGCAGCTTCTCTTTGGACGGAAAAACGATGAAGGATGACAGTTACATTCACCGCACGGTATTCAGCGGCTGGGATGTTTACAGAAGTGAATTTCCGCTTCTGGCAATCATCCGTCCCGATATCGTTAACGATGAGGTCAATTCACTTTTAAAAATTGCGGAGACTAAAAACACATCATTTCCGCAATGGGAGCTTCTGGGCATTGACACACACTCTATGGTCGGAGACCCCGGACTTCTTGTTGTTACCGATGCATACCTCAAAAAAATCAGGAATTACGATACGGAAAAAGCATACAAAATAGGTCTTGCTTCAAGCAAATGCGAAAAAGAATTATTCGGTAAGCCGTTTCATTCCGTAAGACCCGATTGCGAACAGTATCTGAAAAATGCTTTTGTTCCCGAAGAATTGAGTGATACCTTAGAATTTTTACTTACGGATTACACAATGTACCTTTTTGCAAAAGCAAAAGGCGATAAAGAAAACGAAGAATTCTTTTTTAACCGTATAAAAAAATATACCGAAAATTACAATGAAAAGCTTGGCTTTTTAGCACCCCGAAAAGATAACGGTGAATTTGTGTTTGAAGAAAATGAGTATGACGATGACGGATGTGTTGAGAGCAACATTTTTCAACAGTCGTGGTTTGTACCTTACGATGTCATCGGTTTAAGTAAACTCTTTGGCGAAGAAAGAACAATTGAGCTTTTGGAAAGATTTTTTGAAAAAGCTGATTTTTCCAAACTCTGGAACGAAGATTATAACCATTCAAATGAACCTTGCCATAACATCACCCATTATTTTAACATTCTGGGTCTCGCTCACCGTACACAGTACTGGACCCGTAAAGTTCAAAAAGAAGCGTACAGAACAGGTGCATACGGTTTCTGCGGCAATGAAGATGTAGGTCAGCTTTCTGCGTGGTATGTTCTTTCAAGTCTGGGATTTGCTCAGGTTTGCATCGGTCAACAGGATTATTATATCAATACCCCCTTGTTTAAGAAAGCGACTGTTAAATTAAATAAAAATTATCATTCTTGTATAAATGCCGATACCTTTACCGTGGTTTGTGACAAAGAACCTCTTGAATACCCTTATATCAAAAAGGTTGAGTTCAACGGAAATATGATAAACAGACCGTATTTGTCGTATTTCGAAATCACGTCCGGCGGCACTTTAAAGTTTGAGCTTTCAAAAGAGCCTGTTACGGATTGTTTTTAAAGAGCAAAAAATTTGCAAAAATAAACGATAAATAAGAATTTGTGGAAATAACAGGCTCATTTGCTAAATGTGCCTTTCAGATACATACCTGCAAATTCCAATTTGTTGAATTAAATTTAATAATATATTCTCAACTCCTTCGGCGGATAATCCGTCGAAGGAGTATTTTTTAAAAAAAATAAAAATACTTTTGATTCCCCGACATTACGTGTCAGAGTTTAGGGGTATTGACTTTGAAAATAAAACTATAAACGTAGATAAATCGTTTGATTTTAAAGAATATGAAGTCAAGGAACCTAAAACCGATGCAGGCACAAGAACGGTTACAATCAGCGATTATCTTTGTCAGATTTTAAAGGTTGCAAAAGAAGAATCAAAATCCAAATATGTCATTGAAAAGTCTCGCGGTAGCAGAATGACCGAAAGTGCGTGGAAACGCCTTTTTGAATATTATATGATTGCTTTGAAAGAAGCCGACGAAAAGTATAAAGAGGAAAATGAATATTCCTCAGATGATGTGTTTGAGAAATTCACACCTCATATACTTCGTCATACATATTGTTCTATGCTTCAATGGGCAGGCGTTGACATAAAGACAGCGCAGGAGCTTATGGGTCACAATGATTATGATGTTACTGCCAATGTATATACTCACGGAGATGATGATTTGAAAATTGCAGCGGCAAGTCTTCAGAATGAGTATTTAAACAACTTTTTAAAAGCTGAAAAACAGCCCTCAAAAAGCTGATTTAACATCATAAAAAGCACATAATTTCACATCAAACAAAAAAGACAGCAGTTGGGAATCCCTTCTGCTGTCTGGGTTTTCGGGCGTTTTTAACCTGTAAAAAAGGGGCACATAAAGGGGCACATAGTCCTCGAAAATGTGCGATATTTTGCGGTAATGATGCTAATTTAGAAAAATAACCACTTTTCAAAAAAGCATAAGAAAAAGCCCTGAAACCCTTATATATCAACGGTTTCAGGACTTGTTCGTGGCAGGGGCAGAAGGACTTGAACCCTCGGCACGCGGTTTTGGAGGCTTGTATTCTTTCCTTATTTATAGCCGTTTTCAGGCTCTCGGGGGACACGTTGGGGGGCATATAGCTTTCCTTATGGTAACACCCTATTAAGAAATGTATATTGTATGCTGTTTAGAGTTAAATAAAATTTTAAATGTTATTTAGATAAAATAATATTTTATAATTCAGGCAATTCTGCACGAGCAAACGGCCTTAGTCTTGCATTCATATGACGCAAATTTTCACGCATCTTTTTTTCGTGCAAAATCATCTCTTTATTCAAATTCCTTTTATAGTGTTCAAGATTTTTTTGTATAAAATATAATTCCGACAACTTAGCTTCGTCTTCGGCGAATTTTGCGTCAATTTCTTCAGACGTAATCAAGTAATTATGCTCCATTATTGCATATTTTTCTAGCGTATTATAATTCATAAATTGTCGAAGCAATTCAGGGTGATGTTTAAGCTCTCTGTAATTTTCTCTATATATTGGAGGCATAAATTCCCTAAGGGTGAAAAAAGTAATATTTAATGCTCGCAGTAATAAATCTTTTTCTCGACCGTTATTATAAAATAATTCTTGTATATTTTTTGTATGATATGGTTTAAACAGTACAAAATCAACTGTTCTACAAACAGCCACTGCATCTGCATTCATTTCAAGAGTTTGAAAATCTAATGGCGAAAGCCCAATTGAATTATCATATGTAAACATTAACTCTATTTTTGATTTATTTATCTTATTTAACATATCGCAATGACCATAATATATATGTGCAAATTCATGAGAAATAATAAAATTAAGAGAAGTTGATACCAAAAAAACAGTTATTGTTATTTTTTCATTATCATCCCTATATTTAAATTCACTCTCAACAATTTTGCTTGCACAATCATGCAGTTTTTTTAATAATCCCTTATATAAGATAATTATATCTTTTTCGTCAGATTTTGCACTTGCGTTATTGGTGTTTTCCGGATTGAACTGTATGATAATTTCTTTAATATATGGTGTTTTATTATACTTATTTATATCTGAATTATATTCTTCGTACAATCTTTGAACGTGATTTTTACAGATTTGATGATAAAGTTTTTCCAACAAATCAAAATTCATAAGAGCTTCTCCTTATATGAATTACGGCAAAATAATGTTTGCAATCAACATTTGAAGTTTTTCCATTCTTTCTTGTACTAACCTAATTCCGTTCACGTTTTGTAACATCATAGTATGCCGTTTTTCTGCTTCTATAATTAGTTTATTAATTTTTGCCAAGTTAATCAATTGTTTTGTGTATACATTACTACTAAATTTTGATATTTCCTCAAATGTTGTTGAATCCAAAAATTGAAATAATTTTGATAGCAAGCCAACAAAAACATCCGATACTTGTATCAATAAATTCTCTTTTGAATCTATAAATTCATAGTTTACAAAAAGAACACCATTATCTAACATTGGCACTTCTTCCATTTTTTGATGTATAACTTTTTCGTTGTCAAAATAATGAGTTGCATTTTTATAGGTGTAGCATCTTCCAGCGTACAAAGTGTAATATTCTTTAACAAGAACATCTTTTTCATTGTCATACAGAAACACAAGTTCTCCGTGTCGTCCTGTGTATTTTAGCATTTGTCGAAAACTTTCCGTGTAAAATCCATCTAGTGTAGAATCATCATTAAAAGTTTCAATCAAGCTACAAAAATCAACACAAAAATCAGCCTTTTTGTCTCTTTCAATATTTGGATAATTATATTTCTTTAAAAGGTAGAGTGTTTCGGATAAATGCTCTTTACAAAAGCTGTATACTGAAGATTTTAACATCATTACCCATTCGTACGAGAAAGCAAACTGTGGCTGTGAGTCCCATAAAGAATCTACAATATCTACTAATGCAAAATATAAATTGTTAATAGTTGCATAATGAATATATAGCCCACTATTATATAACCAATCAATATATATATTGGCACGCTCACTTCCCAAAAACATCATAAAATCTTTTGTTCTACATATATTTTTAAACTTAAGTTCCTCTGACTTTAATTTAAGGTCTTTTATAAGTTTTTCAGCATCGGCAGGACAGTCACTGCCATCATATGCTACACCACCAAGAATAAAATCTTTTTGCAAAGCAGTTTCATCATTAACACCATTTTCATTCAAACTGAATTTTCCGCAATTTCCCGTTTCATCATAGAAAAAAGTCATTATATCATCACATAGCGGTATACCATGTCCTTTTGAATCGGCTTTGCGAATATCGTTAACATCTATACTCATAAAAACCTCCACACTTCAAACATCTAAAACTATATATTTTAATTTTATCATAAATCACAATAAGCCACAACACAAAAAATAGTAAAGTTATGTAGTAATCAAATAAAGAAATGTTGCAATTAAATCATATCGTTATTCCTTTTACATTCTTCATAAATTAAGTATCAAAAATATAAAAAGTAACATAAATTTAAAAAAATTATCGTTTCCACACATTCGACTTACCTCCTGTTATGCGGTAGAATGAAGCTACCAAATAACAGGAGGTTTTCTTATGAAAAAAGCCAAGATAATGTTTACGGATTTTGAATGCAATTTGCTTATCAACGGTATGAATGAGTTTCGTAATATGCTTCTCTCGGAAGGTATCTCCACAGAAGATGTTGATGAGCTGCTTTTGAAAATCATCAACAAATCCGAACGATAAGGAGCGATACTATGGCAGACTTTATTGAGGATTTTTACTACGGCAATATTGAGCCGCAAGAATGTACCACCGAACTCAACTCTGAACTTAAAAATAAACTCAACCAGCTTACACAAGCCGAAGAACGACTGACATCAAAATTAACCGAAGAAGAAAAATCACTGTTTATGAAATATGCAAGTCAGTCAAACGAGTTTCTTTGTACAAGCAATGCCGACAGCTTCATATCAGGTTTCCGACTCGGTGCAAGGTTTACATACGATACGTTTGTTAAAATACAGAAAGGATGAAAAACATGGCAAACATTACTTACAGACAAGTCAACGGTTATCTTATCCCTAATCTCACTCTGCCACCCGAAGAATCAAATATCCGCCTCGGCAAATGGGGAATGATGCATAAGGATTATCTTCTAAACCGCAAGAAAACATTATTTACAACTCTTTTTTCACAAGGCAAACTGTGGCAGTATCTTGCAGATATTGACACCCAAGCTCAACAGATGTTTGACACTCTGGTTGAGCAGATGAAAGAAGCTGAAGGTGTAACCGAAGATCTGAAAGAAGAAAATCAGTTGGAATGGATATGCCGTATGCAGAATATTGAGAAAAGGGTAAAAGATATTGTTGAAAGTGATTTTATTTACGGATAATAATTTAGGTGTAGCAGTTCAAATGGCTGCTACACCTATTTTTATAACTGTATTAATCCGTTTTTACGGGCATTTATAACATATGCAAATCCAGCATCAGATTTTTTGGGACTTATCTTATTTCTATAATCAATATAGCTGATTCCCATTTGCAATAAACATGCTCCAGTTTGCATAATATCAGAAGCATCTTGTCCAAAATGTTCTGTTAGCAAAATTCCGACAAAAGGAATGGCAATTAAAGTGCTTAAATTTCCTAATGTAAAATGTATTTTTGCTTCTTTTAAAACCTTATAGTAGTCGTTACTGCAATTTTGCCAACTTTCTATAAACCTGTTTTCATAATGCTTTATTTCTTCAATACTTTGAGAGCGATAAATATTTTGTTCCAATTCGTGGATTTTCTGTCTGAAAGCATTTAACTCATCTGTACGCCTGACTTTAAAATCAATGATTTCCTCAAAGCTGACATTTGTTGAAGGCTGAGGTAGGCAGTTGATAATATTTAAATAACAACATTGTGTATCTTGACGGTGTTTAGTTGAACGATATATTTCTTGGCTGTTAGCCACCTTATCTGTTCCTAAAACAATGTCTTTATCAGAACATTTTATGGAATACTCTGCAAGTGTTCTCATATAAATCTGAGCTATTTTCGCATCAATTTCCATCCAACCGTCAGTATTGTAGTCGTTTATGTACTTTTTGTCTGTAAAATATTCTAAAAGTTCAGGGGGTAATTTCCTATAATGAATCAATGTATGTAATGCAGGTGCATATATTTTTTCTTTATGAACCCGGACTTTTTTAGCATTTACCATTGAGAATTTTTTATCATTACCGTTTGCATATTTTGAAATCCTTTTTACAGTTGCCTTGCAAAATTCATCTGCATATTTCGAATAAAATAAATCTTGTGGATAAATCGGTTCATAAATCCCTGACTTCTGCAAAAAGAGTAATTCCGGCGAAAGGTCTCCGTAATTATCATACGGTACAATTGAGGAAATATTATCCCAATATAGCAAAGCATTTCTAAGCCACTGCCCGTCCTTAATATTAATGTTAGGATAATATAGAATTGTTTGAGCCATTTTTATCCTTCTTTCTTTTTGTTCATATTGACAAACTCACTTTTCTTTGCAATATATAAAACATATAAATACGGGCATTCAATTATACCGCCATTCTTTTTGGCTTCTAAACCTATAGAATAATCAGTTGCATAAGTTTTCTCTTAATTACTCATTTACTACTCCTTCTTTCGTTTTATCCCAATGCCATATCCCTACCTCTCTTTTATTTTTCAGCATCATTACGTGTAATTCTGTAATATGATAATACATCTGATATTTGTTCATCATCACATTCGTAATCGCCATCTTTAAACTTATTCATTGCAATAATAGCCTGAGCCTTTTCAAGTTTATCTTCGGGCAAAGCTTTAAACTTTTCCCACCACTCGTTTGCTAAATCGCAATCGTGCTCCGTCACTGTTTTATATTTATCTGCCATACGAGTGCGAAGATCCTTATCATAAATTCTACGATAAATTATAAAGGTTTCAGGCATCCAAAGGATTTTCATGAATTCTTCAGGACTACTACCAAAAGCTTCTTCAAAAAATTCTTTGCCCCTGCCTATTTTACCTTTTGTTGAATTTAAAACAGCTTGAATAGCTCTGATAAATTTTCTGTTCCAGTGTTTTCCAATGAAATCCCTATTACTGAAATAATCAGGATCTTCTATGGGGTGATACTTCATTGGAAATGAATAAATACTAACACCAAGCTCATCACACAAATCTACATTCAACTTTAATCTATTATACAAATCTAAAGGTTTATCTTTAAAGTTGTATAAAACATAATTTGAGAGGTTTGTATGACCGTGTTTTACAGCTGTTCTAACGGATTTTTCATAAATTTCTCGCAACTCCCAATGGTCAAATGCAATTCTAACGGGGCGAATAGGGATTTCAAAGAGTTTTTCCATATTCTCTTCTGTAATTAATCGAGAATCGATTCCTTGATTAAAATCAACATTTCTTTTCTTCGGATTACTTTTATAAAATTCTTCAAACCACGGCTTTACTGTTTCGTGTACAGCAAGAATGTTTTCTTCTTTAGCTGTATAGTCATTAAGAAGAAATTTAGAATCAAGAAGATCATATATATCTTGAATCTTTTTTCCGTATTTTTCAACAAGCTTTTGATATTCCTTTACAACTGCCTTTATATATGCTCGCTTATTAAAATCATCTTTTATATTTTTTATCGCAATTTCATATTTGTTTGGAGGAATATACTTGCTGCCTTTTCCAAAGCCAGATTCAACAATTTCATCAATTATTTTGTTGAATTGGCAAGAAGCAAGAACGTTGTTGTCCAACAGCAGCAAATCCCGCTTTGCGCCAAAACGTTTTTCTGCTTCTTTAATTTGTTCACACAAAGGGAGATAATCCTTATATTCAGGTTCTAATTTTGGAACTGCACAAAAGGCACATTTGTTTATACAACCTCTTGTCATATAAGCTAAATATCCATTATTAGCAGGATATTCATATTCAATTTCTTCAAGAATTGAATAGTCCAAGGGAATTGTATCAATTATATAATCGTTATTATCTAATATACCTTTTCTGCTTAAAGTACCTTCAAAGGGTCTGATTCCTGTTGCAGCTTCAACTTCATCAGGAAGAATTGAGGCCATAACACCGCCAACCATAACTCCACTAGGATCTTTGCAAAGATTTTTAACAAAATTTATAGTCTTAATTGTTATGTCAAAATAGAAAGTGAATAAAGTGGTAACTCCTATTCGGTCATACTTTCTGTTTTCAGGTTTAAAATAGTCTTTATTATAAAAATATTTTCTAAAATAAACCAAAACGTCACGAATAACAGAATTTTCAGTTACCAAGGGAATTTCCTCAAATGATTCTTTATTTCCCTTTTTTAAGAAATCACAAATTTGAGGTTTATACTGTTCCCAAAAAATCGTATCATCATTTGCATAAAGCTTTTCAATTACAAGTTCATAAGTGTCATCAAGAACTAAAGTGTTTAAGTCGCCTTTAAAAAACTTTACATCATCGCCAAGAGCTCTATAATATGAAGCGATTTTCATTAGACCCATCGGTGGATATTTATTTTTATAATTAGGTTCTACTAGTAAGACTTTACGTTGCATCATTTCAATTCTTCCTGGATTTTTTTAATTACAATTTCAGCTGTATCTTGTGGTAAAATGTTTTTGATGATTTCATAGATATTTCCAATAAGTTTTTGCTCTTTTTTTGAATATCGTGAAAGCGACTGAGATAAATAGACATCTTTCTTTTTCTTGTTATCATTTGCTTTTGAAGTATTATCTTCAATTACTTCTTTAGGTTTATACGCTGAATTGATCGCACTATAAACTCTTGAGTATACTCCGTTTTTTTGAGCATCTTTTTCACGTAGTTCAAGTTCATGCTTTGCTTTATCTGCAACCTTTTTAGAATTTTCAAGCTCTTTTGCAGCTTTTTCTTGATCATTTTTACTTACAAAACCTGCAATAGATGCTTTACTTGAATATTCGTTTTTCTTATTTTCATAATCAACAACTTTTTTTAAATTGGTTTTCACCTTATTAGCATAATGATATAAACTATAAAAATCATTCCATAAAATTGGGTACAAAACCTTTTCAAATTCGGATTGTGTGGCATTGGTGTTAAAATAGTCTCTACGAGCATTGGGTATTAATTCTTGGTGAGTTGCAAAAATTTCTCCAAAGAAATAAAGATTTCCTCTAGCTTCTTTAAAAAATTTCTTTGAACTAAGAGTTTCTTCATCTCCTATTTGAATGTTTTCTTTTCGAATTCTCATACCACGCATCGGATTAATTACAGGTATCTGCTTTTCGAAACGTGTAATACCATACCACAACCAACCCAAAGTATCTCCCTTAGGGCTTTTAAGAATTTCGAATTGAACATCTGATATTTCATCACACTGAGTTTTATTGCCTTCTGTGCCTTCGTATACAGTGGTTCTGTACGGCTTGTAAAGAGGATTACCATTTATAGAGATTTTATATTCATCAATCGCAAATCCGTTTGCTTTTGCAAAGTCATATATTTTGTTTTTATACATAAATGTATTTACATATGGAATTGGAGCAACAGCTTGAAGATATTCAATAACTGAATGCTCATTAATTAAATTATCGCTTTCAGGAATGATTCCTTCCATTATGACTTCAAAAAAATGTTCATTGCTATCCGCAGGTGCTGTAGTGGTGTTTATAATCATATCAACAAGGTCAGAAGCAGAAGGATGTTGTGAATTATCTGATAATATATTTCTAAGAAGATTTCCATCCCACGTCATTGTTGAAACAACATCTTCACCGTAATAACTTGTTCTAAAAATCAGCTTATTACAATAGGCAATTCCTGCCAATCTGCCAATTCCTCTAAATCCCTTATCTTTTGTTCTATCCTTCTCTGAGTCAGCAATATCAGATAGAATTTTATGGAATTTATCTTCAGGAATTCCACATGCGTTATCGTAAATTGAAACTTTTCTTTTATGAGGGTTAATCTCAATATCGATATAAGCGTTTTGTTTTGTTAATAAGCCCTGAGAAATCGCTTTGTCAATTGAGTCAGCAGAATTCTGTATGTATTCTCTATAAACTGTATAGCTGTTTTCATACATCGCAGAGGTTAAATTTTCTATAACATTTTTTCCTATTTCAGCCATAATAAGACCTCTCAATTATTGTTTGTATTGTTTGTATATTGGCTTTGGAAATTTAATATTTAACAAAGATCTAAAGACAGGGTTTTGAACAATATATTCACCTTGTTTTAATCTTGTCATCATATTTTTGTATACGTTAGGAACAAACTTGTAATCAGCTTTTGCGATTTCAATTGCATTTGTTCTTCCATAAGCATGCGTTGAACAGTTTCCTGTTACTCTAGAATGTATCGCACTTCTGAATTGTTCTGCAGAGAACAGAACAATGCCCAATGACCTTCCTCTTTCTGCAATATCAAGAATTTGATGGAGAATAGGAGAACTCTTGGGAGTATCTTGAGATGCGTATTTATTCAACTCGTCAATAAAAATAACGATTTTTTTGGGCGGTGTAACATCTTCGTATTGTCCAAGCTGTAAATCATATATTGTTCGAATAGCATCACCAAAAACAAATCCCTGCATATCTTCATTAAGCTTTGCAATGTCAATAACAAAGACTTCATTCTTTTTAATATTTTTGAGAGCATCTTCCATTCGTGTTTCATTTGAAGGATTAGAAACTCTACCAAATAAATTGTTATTGTAAATGGATTTCCTGATAATGCGGTTAAACTTTCTCCAACTTGCAACCGGAATTTCTTTATCGCCTGAAGCACCTGCATTAGTATGTTTTTTTACTTCAATAAGAAAATCTTCCCAATCATCAAGACCGTTGAAACCGCCTTGTCCATTTACAATATAATTTATAATTGATTCCATAGTCTGATTCGGGTCATCCATACTTGCAAATAACAAGTCTAAATTATCTTTATCATCTTCATATTCATATTTGAAAAGCTTTGCTTTATCTAATTTGCACTGTGTTTCAAAGTCTTCTTTTAAGAGATATGTGTTTGCGGAATTTGATGATTGATATGGATAAAAATATTTAACATTTTTAAATGGTTCGGCAGATAATTCAAGTTTTTCATACATTTCTATTGTATCTTTTTTCTCATTATCGGATTCAAATTCTCCCATTTCATCAATGGCTAATAAATCTTTACCTTTAACATTGAATAAAACAAAGGCTACATCATTGTCGTTTTCGAACTCTTCCTTAATGCATTTATCTTGAATTGACTTCAATAAAAACATTGCATAAGATGTTTTTGCTGCCAAACCGGATATACCAGAAATATTTAAATGTGCTCCCTCAGGACCGATAAGAAATCGTGAATCCATATTAACAGGTAAAATAATCTGATCTTCTTGTCCGGAATACATTTCCAAATATCCACAAGTAACAGGATTTTTAACATTTATCAAACCTAAAGCCTGAGCAACTTCTGTTTCGTCTGCGAATTCTACTTTTAAGTTGTTGATTAACGGAACGTATAGGTTTTTGGTGTTACCTATTACTTTTGCTTTAACATAATTCATTCCAACTCTGTTAGTATAGTCTGAGGTAGTTACATCACCAAAATCATTTGAAATGTAATCGGACAAAAAACTAGCTGTATCAGTAATATGTGATATTTCCTCAATAACGCCAAAAGATGTGCTGCCATTAATGGGAGAAACTACTTTCACAACATCAAATGGGCTGAGAATTGTCTCCTGTTTAGTCCAAAAATAAAAATCATCAATAGTTGATGGCGTTTTTTCAGTCGCGATAATTTTTCCAATTACTTTACCCATAATCAAATTCTCCTAAAATAAATTTAAAAACATTTCAGTGCTTAAATATCGGCTTTTGGCGTATCTTTCTGTTATATATACAGGATATAAATGATTTGCCCAACGCGAATCTGCTCCATAACAAACAGGATTTCTTTCGTTAACAAGGTTAGCAGAAATCAAATTGACCTCTTCGGTATCTAAATAATGATCTTTTTCTTCGTCTGTCACAATGATTTTTTCAATTTTTAAAATACCATCAAAGGTGTTGGTTGTATATTTTTTATCCCTAATTCTTAAATACCATACCGCATAAGCCATTCCTTCCAATCTCGGCGATGTATAAAAGGATACTGGTGTTCTGTGATATAATGGTAAATTAGCAATGAGGTTAGAGTTGTTTTTTCCCTTTTTATCTTTACAATTCTCAGGATTAAAAGATTTTGAAACGCCAACAACATTCCTAAAGTTGCTTTGGAATCGTCTTCTTTCTCTAGCATTTGCAATATTATCAATACGATATTCCAATGAGCCGTCCTTTAATAAATAGTTATCTTGGTCTAATAAACCTTCTTTAACCAATTCTGTAACCATTTCTATTTCTTGGTCAATCATTAAATCCTGTATTGCAGCGATTCCTTTGTTCTCTATTTTTTCAAATTCGTCCTTCTTTGTAGAATAAGACAAAACATCGGTGATTTGAATATTAATCTTTTTTAGTCTCGTTGCACTATTGTTTATTGTGGTTTTGATATTATCAAAAAATACTTCTCTTTTCCAAGTATCAGAACATGCACACTGTGGCAACGCAACAACCAATTTGTTCTTGAATGCGTGTTTTTGCATATTTCTGTTTATACGAGAACAACAACTTATTCCTATTTGACCGGCAATAACGGGATAAACCTGATTGTTATAAGCAATGTCATCCACTTTATATGTGTGTCTTGAACCATCAAGGAAATATGTAAACAAAGGTTTTTCGAATATAATTTTGTCCGCAAGTGGCTTCATATTTTGAGCTTCAGAAGTCATAGGAGGTGCGGTCTCTCCATATTTGCTCCATGTTATTTCGGCATGGTCATCATAGTTAAAACTTGGTACACTATAATTATCAAAACAGTATTTAAATGTTTTGTAACTCTTTCCATTGGTTTTCTCTGCAATTATATCCATTATATTGCTCATAATTTCACTCCAACAAACCAAAATCAGCATAATACCCCATAATTAAAAATATTATAACAGAATTATATAATAAATACAATAACAAAATTCGACTAAAAGTTCGACTAAATACACTTAAACTGCAATAGAATGAAAAGCTGGTTTTGTTTAGTTAGATTACATGTTTTCTGTAATTGTTTCAAATACAATAATTTGCGATTTTGACTGTACTGAGCTGCTTTTTTGCTCAAAAATACAAATTACACCTCGCGTAATTTTGAATTTAGAATTATCCACTTTAATAAAATGCGTATTTCTACACTTTTTTATCGAAACATTAATTGAGATTGATGGATATGTCATATATGTATAGCCCCGTTAAGATTGCGGCAATCCGCTTTCATAACGGGGATTTTTCTTTTTATTCACCCTTAAAATACTCCGTATCTTTCAACCACTCACGCATTTTTGCATAGGCTCGGCTGACGGTCTGATATGCGGTATCGGGAGAGGATTTTTCAAAGGTGTTTGCAAGGTCGATGTAGGTCATTTTCTTGAATTTAACTTTTCTTGGGTTTCCGTCTTTATCAGTGACGGTGTTATCCATATAGTAATCAGAAAAGCAGTCCATACAGAATCCTAACCTATTTGCAACCATATACTGCTCATCATAATAGAGCTTGTCAAAAACCTCATGTACTGCTTCTTTACGCATAGCGTTAAGCAGCATTATCAAAGGCTCAGAGGATGTATCGGCAATATATTCTTCCTCTCTGACTTCGCTTTCATCATCGGCAAGATTCTTATAAAACTCGGTGTAATTCATATTGCGAAGACCGGCGGAGATTATCTCAATAACCTTTTTCGGATTCAGATTAAGCTCTGCGGCAATTTTGCCGATAGTTTCATCGTCGTTTCTGTAACCGTTTTCTCGGTACAATGCCATAATTTTACGAAGCCTTGCATCTTCATCCTCTGTGGGTATGGTGTATCCTGTTCTCATAGTCCGCACATATTCGTGAACTTCTCGCTTTACATAAAACTCTGTATAATAATTTTCAAAGGATTTATGTTTTGAAACATCATAATTTTGCAGCGCTTTTAGTAATGCAAATACACAAGCTGACTTCAAATCTGCAAAGTGACCGGGCATTGCATAGTCCTGAACAAAGCCTATTACTGCGTTATTGAGTGTCGGCTCGTAATAGTGTAAAAACCATGCGAAATATTTGTCATCCTTTTCCGTTAAATAAAGCTCAATGTATTCCTGCAAATGCATTTTCGGCGGTGCCGGTTTCAGCTTGTAAATATACAGTTCTTTTTCCCAATCCTTCACGGCACTCACCGTCCTTTCATTTTAGCATTCTTGCTGTGTCATAATACAGCTTTTTACGGGTCATATCCTTTGTGTACTGTGTAGTGAAATATTCGTGATTTTCCTGTGCCCGTAGCATATTGTTTTTCGCTATGAATGTAGCCATCTTGGCAAATTCTGCCGTTACAGTGCCTCTGCTTTTCTCTGTTCGGATTGCAGAGGCTCTTTTTTCATATACAGCCACAACGGGATTATCCTGCTCACGTTCTTTACGTTTGATTGATGCGGCATATTTACGGCAGGGTGTTCTCTTGCCTCGTAGCATATACGGAGCAAAGCCGTTACAGTATTTCTGCTTTCGGGCAGATGTCATAAGGAAATATCGGTTGCAAATACCGCACTGTTTAGGGTAGTGTCCGTAATGTAAGCCTTCAAAGAAATCCGTAACGATAAAGGAATAATAATCCTCAAAGGTCAGCCTTTTTGCAACCGCAACTTCCTTTTTCTTTGTAACTGAAACATATTCTGTTCTGACATTACAATCCGTTTTATTGAATACTTCCATAGCAATAGGCAACAGATGTGCTTCATCAAAGCGTTCTGCATCATCAAGACGGAAAACAAACTTTAACAGACTCTTGTGTGCCTTCTCCATATCTTCGGGGAGATTATCGTAAAAGTTTATGGTTTCATTTACTGTTTTCAGTAAATCCTCTGCCGTAGCAAAAAAGGCTTTATCATATTCGGGCGGTAGAATATCCAATACTGACTGAGCTGTATCAATACTCTGCACCTTTGCTTTTCGGCAAAAATATTTGGTAATCAAATCTGCGTTTGCCTTTGTGAAAAGATAAGATATTCTTTCTTTTTCGGCTGTGATGTCACAAGTGTTGAAAGGCTTGATATTAGGCAGAGTTTTTAACATCAACTGTATTTCTTCCCCGGCTTTAACAAAGTCGGTATCGTTCAGATAACCGAGTGAAAGAGTTTCTCTGACATGCCACAGGTATTCACGAAAAACTGCAATACGGCCGGCACTGTCATTTTTGTAATACTGATTCAGCAGGCTCATAGCATAAAAGCCTGCGTAATGCTTCTTATCAATCATTACTATACCGTCTCTGTAATCTGCACTGAAAAGCATTGTTTCACCTCCTATAGAAAAATGAATCGAATATATTATATAAGAACAAATGTTCTGTTGTCAATATGTTTTTTTGTAAATGTCATTATATCAGGCAGTAAGCACAATAAAACGGACTTATAACCAAAATTATTGTTTTGCTAAAAAATTACGAAAAATTTTTGTTGCAAAAGATATTTATTAAAAAGGTAAAATGCTTATATAGGCTTATATATAAAGCTTTACGGTACTGTTGCGTTTATCATTTTACAGTTGTTACGGTATTCCGTTAGAAATCGCACTTTTTCCGTATTAAGTATAGTAGAGGGAGGCAAAAAGGCAAAGAAAAACTGCCCTCACGCGGAGAGCAGTTGAGTTGTGAAACATATTTTAAAGAGTAATCCAGAATCTTTTCAAATTTCGTTTACTGTTTATTTCATAAACAGTAGATTCATAAATTCCACCGTTATTTAGTATTGTTTTCTCACTACCTATATTATCGTCAAAACAGGTTATGAGAATTTTATCAAGACCGATTTCTCCGCAATAAGGAAGAACGGCTTTCAGCATTGAGCTTGCATAACCTTTTCTTCTTTCGTTGGGTTTTATAGAATATCCAATATGTCCGCCATATTTAGAAAGATAGTCATTAAAATAATGACGCACCTGTATCATACCGATAAGGCAATTATCGGTTTTGCGTATGTAAAAAAACTGTGTTGCCAAAACTAACCCTTCCGGAAGTGTGTCAAGAGCTGTGTATTTCCTACATTCTGCAATATATGCTATTGGGTTTTCGCTTTTGCGGAGAGGACCACAACCGTCCATTGAGGAATCGGCATTCAGGCAAGCCTGTTTATATTCAGCAATTTGTTCCGCATATTTCTCGCATGGTTCAACCAAGAAGAAATCTCCGGCATCTATATTTATCATATTCCGTCACCTATTATAACTTTCCAAATCTTTATTTTAAAAAGTCTTTTTTTACACTTCCAACTTCCTCTTTCAAAGACTTTTTCATTTCTTTAAACATATTTTTCATATGCTTGTTTAACTCGTTTCCTACACTTTCACAATTAAATTTAGAAAAATAATCAAGTTGTTCATAAAGAAAGAGAGTTGAGTTTTGCACAAGATTATAACACTCTTTTTCCTCGGCTTCACTTATGAAATCTTCACCTTCAACTGTAACGATACTTTCAAATATTTTTGTATATATAAATAAAACAAGGACTCTAACCAAATATTCATTCACGACATTGTCACAGGTGTAACTATCATCTTTTCCTATGTAATAATATAACGTGGAAAAATTACAATGGGCAAAATCACATAAATATGCATATAAATCATAAAAATAATTTTTGTCTTTTCCGAGTTTCATTTGTGAGGGATTTCTTTGTAAGAATTGTATTATTTCATTAGTTCCTCGAACTCTTGCCTCTTCGTTTTCATAAATAACTTTTCTTTGTGCAATTAATTGTGGTACGAAAATGAAATCATTTAATAAATCATCATCATACTGTTCACAAATATATCTACTCGACAAGTACCCTTCAAACATTGTTCTTGCAAGTATAAAAACGTCTTCGGTATGCCCTAAATCTAACAATGCTCTGATTGATTCGAGAGACTTTGTGCTTTTGGTAAGAACAAAATACTGAAAGTCACTAATAAAATCTGCGGTTGGTTTCTTTCCAATTGCATAACTATATTTTCCGTATTGAAAGCACCCATATTCAATAAACGCTCTTGCTGTCAAGATGTATTTGTTTATAAGTTTATCACACTCGTTAATTTCATTCTGTTTGAACATATTACTACCTCATTATGTTTCTATGTTTAATGTGAAAAGTATAGCACAACAACACTGTGTTTTTCAACCAGAATATATAGCACTCGTCAGATTTTGACGGGTGTTTTTTTATATCCAAAATCCAAAAGAAAGGAGGCACGCTCTATGCAAAAATTAAAACTGAACTCGCTGTCGTTTGATAAGGTAGTCAGCCTTATCAAGGCTCAATGCTGCAACTGTTATGACGGTAACTGTTTGCTGCTTGATGACGGAGAAACCCACATCTGTCCTCAGCTCATAACACCGAGTCACATTGTTTGCAGATATTTTCTTGAGTCCGTACTGCCCGGGAACAAGGCGTTGAAGAAACGAATAATTGATTCTTAGACCTGCTGTTTCGGCAGGTTTTTTTTATCGGATTTACCGTTTGTCCGATAGAAATTGTTCCGTTGAACAAATCATCGTTCAGTAAATTTCCATTCGATAAATGCTCAAAAACACGGAGTTAAGTCCGATAAAAATACGCCTAAAACGGTACACTTAAAAATTTTTTGAAAGGAGGAAATAAGTATGCCGAAGGTAAAAGAAAACCATTATTGGTATCCGGTAGGCGATGATGAAATGCAGGTTGAAAGCTACTGTAAAGAGCTTAACAAGAAAATTCTTGACTTGCACAAGGAAGCACCTGATGCGGTTTATATTATCGACGATGAACAACCGGGATTTCTTCGTGCGGCGGTTAAGCTTGAAAACATAACTTTCAAAATCATCAAGCCTCAAACCGAAGAAGCAAAGGAAGCCTTTTCCAAAAACGGTAAACGCAACCGTAAGAATCTGAAAAACCAAAGCAACAGTTAAGAATGCTCCCTTGTCGGTCAGTCATTAAACAAGGACGATACCTTACTTATATTTATTTCTGTCCGAAGTTTAGCGAGCATTGGATTTTGGTACCACAAAATCCGTTTGGGTGCATCCGCCCCGAAACAAATCAAAGAAAAGGAGGTGAAACATTCCGTGAAGGAAAATAAAAAGGACAGGCTTGTTAAAGCATATCTCAGCGAAAAGGAGTATGAGCATCTGTGTTATCTTTGTGAGAAATCAGGCTTTTCCAAGTCGAAGGTAATTCGGATGCTGATTAATTTTAAGGTGCTCAAGGAAGCTCCGACGGTTGATTATGTAACTCTGATAAGAGAGATGCGTGCCGCAGGCAACAGCTTGAATCAGCTTGCGGCGGTTGCAAACTCAAGGGGTTGGAGTAACGCAAATGAAATACGAAATGCTATTCTTTCTCTTCGTGAAACCGAAAAGAAAATCTCATCACAGTTTTCTTCAGAGGATAAAGAAAATTATGGCGGTAACTAAAATATGGTCGATTAAAGGAACTCTGAAAAGTGTTGTTGATTACGCAATGAATCCCGATAAAACGCTCAATGATTATTACAGCAACGACGAACTGCAATCGCTTAAGGATGTTATTGACTACGCTGTTGAAAGCGAAAAAACCGAAATGCAATATTTTGTAAGCGGTATAAACTGCAACCCCGAATTTGCCCGTGACCAGATGACGGAGACGAAAAAGGTTTACGGAAAGCAGGACGGGATAATTGCTTTTCACGGTTATCAGAGCTTCAAGCCGGGCGAGGTTACGCCTGAGCTTGCTCACGAAATCGGAAAAGAACTTGCACAGAAATTATGGGGAGACCGACACGAGGTTGTTGTTGCAACCCATCTTGACCGAGGTCACATTCATAATCATTTTGTTGTGAACAGTGTCTCAATGGTTGACGGAAAAAAGTTCAATGCTTGCAAGCAGAGCTATAACGAAATGAGAAAAGTATCCGATGAGCTTTGCATCAAGTACGGCTTATCCGTTGTTGAAAAGCCGCACAAGGCACCGAGAAGAGTGCAGTACCTTGCCGAGAAAAACGGCGAAAGCCATCAGTACGACCTGTTGAAGTTTCATATTGATTCTTGTCTTTCACGCAGTTCAACATTCAGAATTTTCGTGTGGAATATGGAAAAGATTGGTTATCAATTTGATTTCAACCGACCCGAGCCGACTATATATCACAAGAGATTCAAACGCCCCGTTTGGCTTTGTGACATCGGTGAGGGTTACTCTATAAAGGACATTGAAGATGTAATTATCAGAAAGCGGCATTCGACAAGAAGAGTCGTTCACGATTCAATCACACTTAAAACTTTATTCTTCGACGGCAATCCATTCAATTACAAAAGCGGTATCAGCAGCTCCTACACTTGTCTGTGTAAGGGGCTGTTAATTTTTAAGAAGCATCCGCACTGCAACAGTGTTGAGAGTTATCTTGAAAAAGAAATTTTGAAACTTCACCAGCTTTGTGAGGAACAGAATTTGCTTTGTGACAACGATGTTGAAAGCTACGAAGACCTTGAAGCATTCATCAATAACACCGAAAAAGAATTGCAGGAAATGAACGAAGCAAGAGAGATTTTGAGAAACGAATTAAAGAAGGCTGTGCGTTCAGGTGATGAAAATCAGCAGAAGGAACTGCGTGACCACATCTCAACGCTCACCGGTGCTATGAGGATTTCAAGAAAGAATCTTAAAATCCTGAACAGAGTTAAGCTCAGAGCCGAGGAGGTAGTTGCCAAAATGGACAGAATCAACGAGCATTCAAAAACGTATGAGCGTTATGCTTACGACTCAATACGAACCAATACAAACAAAACACATCAAAGACAAATTGAACGATAATTTTAGGAGGTATATTTTATGATTAAAGTTAAAGAAGTAAAAATAAAGGATTTAGTTTCCTTTGAGGACAGTCCCTTTGAGTTCAGAGAAGATGAAGGCTTTGCACAGCTTTTTGAAAGTATATCGGAAAACGGTGTTATTTCACCAATTGTGGTATGTGAAAAAGACGGCAGGTTTGAAATCATAAGCGGGTACCGCAGAGTTGAGACTTGCAAAAGGCTCAACATTGATGTTATCCCTGCAATCATCAAAGACCTTACAAGGGAAGAAGCGATTGTTATGCACGTCGATTCCAACCTTCATCGTGACAAGGTTTTGCCGAGTGAAAAGGCTTACGGTTACAGAATGAAGCTTGAAGCGATGAAAAGACAAGGTTTCCGTTCAGATTTAACCTCCGACCAGGCTGGTCGGAAGTGTGAATCGGCAGAGATTATTGCAAATGAATCGGACGACAGTAAAACGCAGGTCAGGCGGTATATCCGTCTGACCTTTCTTATTCCCGAAATCTTAAAGCTTGTGGACGAGGGAAGAATTGCGTTCACTCCTGCCGTTGCCTTGTCATATTTAACACCCGAGGAGCAAAGTGCGATATATCGCTTTTATGACGAAATGGAGGTTACGCCCTCATACTCTCAGGCGGTTGAGCTTAAAAATCTTTCTTCGGCGGGTAATCTGAACGAAAAAGTAATAACGGAAATTATGTCCCGTGACAAACCCAATCAGCAGGAGCTTTTCAAAATGCCGATGGAGCGTTTGAAAAGGGTTGCCCCGAAAATCAAAGAAAAGGATTTTGAAGATTTTGTTATTAAGTCCTGTGCGTATTATTACAGATACCTACAGCGGCAAAAAGACAAGGGTGCGAGGTAAGGAGGTGATGTTTATTGAAGATTAACTCAATCAAGCGAAAATATATTTCAAGCCTTGAGGGCTTACCCTATATGCTTACTCTTGAAATGGTTGCAGGGCTTACAGGCTTTAATTACGAAACCATTAAAAAGTATTGTCAGAAAGGTATTATCAGGGCCCGCAAAATCGGCAGAGAATGGCGTATCAGTCAGGATGATTTTCTTAAAATGGGACTTGGCACATTTGATGATAATGACATAAATCAGTAACATTGACATGAGGGGTGCGAAAGCATCCCTCAATACTTTTAAGGAGGAATTATAATGAATAAGTTTTATGTAGAAAAAGGAAGCTTTTGCACCAAAATTTATATCGGTACAGATGC
Source organism: Acutalibacteraceae bacterium (assembly GCA_045604685.1). Taxonomy (GTDB): domain Bacteria; phylum Bacillota; class Clostridia; order Oscillospirales; family Acutalibacteraceae; genus CAG-177. The sequence continues at coordinate 31,917 of JAZUON010000011.1, read as the reverse complement.
TAACGGAAAACCAAGGTATAAAAAACTGAAGGCACAAACAGAAAAGGAACTTGAGAAAAGAGTAAGGGAATACCGAAATGATATTGATGACGGTCTTGATGTTCTGAAAAACAATGACAGCCTTTACAGTTGGATTAATCATTATCTTGATTATATGACAACCGAGGTTGATTGTGAAAATATCAAGGAATCCGAGTATAAAACCTTGAAAGCAAGGTTGCAGTATTTTGTTGATTACAAGGGCGGACTGCTTGCAAAAACAAAGCTTAAGGATGTTCTTACCTCTCACATTCAGCCTGCAGTCAATGAATTATACCGCTGTAACCCTTCAACAGGCAAGGCTACGGCGAAGAAAACCATACAGCGATATATCCGTGCTTTATCCAATGTATTTGAATTTGCACGAAAGGAAAGAGCATATAATTTCAGCAATCCTTGCAGTGATTTGAAGCCACCTAAAAACGCTGTAACACAAACAAGAACCGCAATAAACAAACATACAATTCAGTTAATTCTCACTACCGAACACAGAGCAAAAGTTGCCGCCTGTATAATGCTTCTTGCCGGTCTCAGGCGTGGTGAAGTAACAGCACTGACTTGGTTTGACATTGATTTCAAGAACAGAATTATAAATGTAAACAAATCCTATGATTTCAAGCAATGCGAATTAAAGGAAACCAAAACCAAAGCAGGTATGAGAAAAATCCCTATGAATGATTATCTTTATGAGTTGCTTCTTGAAGCGAAAAAGAAGTCCAAAGGCACATATATCGTTCAAAAAGCGTACGGCGGAAGAATGACGGAAACAGCGTGGAAACGACTTTTTGAAAGCTATATGGAGGCATTAAGGGCTGCCGATGGCAGAGATGAAGATTCTCTCTGCTTTGCCGATGAGCGTTTTGAGGAATTTACGGCACATCAGCTTCGTCACACCTACTGTTCAATGCTGCAATGGTCGGGGGTAGATATTAAAACAGCACAGGAGCTTATGGGACATAGCGAGTACGGAGTTACAGCAAATATTTATACTCATGTCGATGAACAATCCAAAGCTAATGCCGCTATGCTTCAGGATAAATTCATAAAGGAAACATTGATTTCATAAAAATTTAGAGCAGAAAGATTTAACCGTCTTTCTGCTCTCTTTTTTTGTTTGTAATAATTGATTATTAATTTGATGAAATCATATTATATCTGTTAATTACAAAATCAATTATTTCTTGCCTTTTTACTTTCATATTCAATTTATCAAGAATGTTCTTGACTGTTAATTCATCAAGTTCGGGAAGATAAGCTTTAAATTCGGGATGATTTTCAAGAAGCTCGTTGAACAGCCTGATAAGCAAATCCTTTGAGGTTGATTTCTTCGGATAACCTCTGGCTATAAGAGCCATATTGTTATCAAAATTAGGAGCAAATCCAATAAGTTTACCTGTATGAATATCACGGAGCAAACCGAAATTGTTTGTGTGTCTGTCGGGGTTTGCGACTATAGTGTCAAGGAAAATCATTCTGACATAATCCGAAATTGCTTCGGGACAAATCTGCTGAAGCTTGGAAACTACATCCTCATAATCTTCATTATCGCCCATAAATGTTGAAGCAGGCTCGAAATTAACACTTGATGAATCCGTAAAGTCAAGAGATTTAATAACACTCTGACCACGCTCGTAATGAGCCATATTCATTCCGAGAGCTATGCCGAGTTCGAAAACAAAAAGCTCGGAAAACAGTTCGTTATGATTGGCTTTTTTATACATCCACCATTTACCGTCCCGGAGCTTCCAGCATTTCTCAAAGCTGCCTACATTAGTAAGCTCAGGTGTTCTGCTGTGCTTGCTGTTAGCGGCTCGGTTAAAGCTGTCATAAGTACCCTTAAGAGCAAGGTTGGAAAAGTAGTCATTATCAAACTTGATGTCAGCATAAGTAAGCTCTGAATCAATGGGGCGTACCCAATAATTATCGGTAATTGTTGCACCGTTTACGTGAACAACCGTTGAGACATCATCTTTTTCAGCAAGTCTGAGCGCCTTCTTGAGAAGGCGGGAGTTTGCTCTGTGACTATCAATAGCACGGCTTTCAAGCCACTTTTCAGCATCTGATATGCGTTTTAAATATAAAGGAAGTAAAGCGTCGTTAACAACTGTAAGCTGACCGTCATTCCACACAGCCACAACTGTATCGGCACTTAAGATTTCAAATGATTTCTTGTTCATTTAATCACTTCCTCTCTTTCGGTTATTTTATCATACTAAATAAAAAATATCAACAGCCAAAAAATTTTGAAAGAACATCTTATACATTATATAGAAATCAACTACCTTTTCGCCACTTGTTTATCAACGGAAAATGAGTGATGAATGAGCAATAAAAAGAGCAAAAAATACGGCACGCGGTAAAATTTGCCCCCAAAAATAATGGTTTTTTATACATAGAAACGTATAAAAACTGTTGATATATATAGGGATAGCGGTCTTCTGCGGGGGGCACATTGGGGGGCACATAGCCCTCGAAAATGTACGATATTTTACGGTAAAGTGCGAATTCGGAAAAATAATTTTTAACAAAGAAAAAGCCCGCAAACCCTTATATATCAAGGATTTCCGGACTTGTTCGTGGCAGGGGCAGAAGGACTTGAACCCTCGGCACGCGGTTTTGGAGACCGCTGCTCTACCAACTGAGCTATACCCCTATATTTAATTCATGGTGGGCCATCAGGGACTCGAACCCCGGACCGACCGGTTATGAGCCGGTTGCTCTAACCAACTGAGCTAATGGCCCATGTCGCATTCGCAACGATAAATATATTATCAAAAAGATTTGATTTTGTCAATAATTTTTTGAAATTTTTATAATATTTTTATTTTATATTGCAGATACAGGTTTTGATGTTTATAATTAGTATATATTTGAAACAGGTTTGGTATTTATATGAGCATAAAAACAGATATTTTTATCAAAGACAGAGCTGACCCGTTTGTAACCAAAGGCAACGACGGATATTTTTATTTCACCTCATCCTACCCTATGTACGGCAGAGATGACCCCGAGGGCTATGACAGAATTATTCTGCGCAGAGCAAAGGCAATTGATGACCTTGCAACTGCTGAAGAAAAGATAATATGGGATGAAGAGGAATCCGACACGGCATTCCGATTTATATGGGCACCCGAAATTCACCAAATAAACGGTAAATGGTATGTTCTTTTTGCTGCAAGTGGCAGCAAAAACAATGTTTGGGATATTGACTGCCACATAATTATGTGCAGCGGTAATGACCCTTATAATGATCCTTGGATTGACAAAGGCAAGTTTCAGTCTTGCGAAAATGATACCTTTGCATTCAGAGGATTTTCCCTTGATATGACCCATTTTGAATGCGGCGGAAAACATTATGTTGCCTGGGCGCAAAACGGCGGTAATTCCAACGTTTATCTTGCAACTGTTAATCCCGATGAGCCGTGGAAAACAACCTGCCCTGCAATGCTGCTTACAAAGCCCGAATTTGATTGGGAAAGAGTTAAAATTCCTGTTAATGAAGGTCCTGCCGCAATGATTCACGAGGGCAAGATTTTCCTTGCATTTTCGGCATCTGCAACGGGCCCCGAATACTGCATAGGACTTATGTATGCAGATGAAAATGCAGATTTACTGAACATAAACAATTGGAAAAAGCAAAGCACTCCCCTGCTGACCTCTAATGACCTTGAGGGCGAGTACGGCCCCGGGCACAATTCATTTGTGAAAGATGAAAATGAAGATTGGGTTTTTATTTATCACTCAAGGGATGAAAAATGTTTCAAAGGTGAATGCGGATATGCACACCACGACCCGCTTTATGACCCTTGCAGAAGCGCAAGAAAACGCAGGGTTTTATGGGATGAAAACGGATTTCCGATTCTAAACGGATAAAAAAATCAGGCAGTTTAGGCTGCCTGATTTTTGTTTTTATGCAAATTTCATTGTCATTTCAAGAATACGTTTTACACAAGGCTCAAGGTCTGCTCTTGTAAGCTCACCTTTATCAAAAGCAGCTTTAAGGTCCTCAGGATAGCCGCAGGGCATCTTCATATCGTTGCCTGCCTTAACCTCTTTAACGGGGTCATTCTTAACACCCCAATCGGTTTCAACCATGCCCTTGAAGCCCCACTCACCACGGAGAATACCCATAATCAGCTCATAGCTTTCCGATGTGTGCTGGCCGTTAATGCGGTTGTATGATGTCATAACCGTCCATGGATCGGATTCCTTAACAACAATTTCAAAGCCCTTAAGATATACCTCACGGAGCGCTCTTTCGGAAATGCGAGCATCAATGTCATATCTGTTTGCCTCTTTATTATTGCATGCAAAATGCTTGATTGAAACGGTTGCTTTTGCAGACTGCACTCCTCTTGTCATGGCAGCGGCACTCTTACCCGATACAACGGGGTCCTCAGAATAATATTCAAAGTTTCTTCCGCAAAGAGGGTCACGGTGAATATTAAGCGCAGGTGCGAGCCAAATTCCGATATTATTCTCGCAGATTTCCGTACCTGCTGCCGCACCCACTTCATAAATGAGGTCGGGGTCCCATGAGCAGGCAAGTAAAGTAGCGCAGGGCCATGCGGTTGTGGGAATACCCGTTTCAGGCTCAAGGCGCAATCCTGCAGGGCCATCCGCCGTAGGTACGGGAGGAATATCAAGGCGTTCAAGTCCGCCAAAGCAGCCCGTGTTTGCAACGCCTGTAGGTCTCTTACCGCCAACAAAATCCATAAGTTCGTCGTCGGTAAACTGTGCCACAAACTCGTCAAGAGTTATTGTTTCACCTACCGCATCAAACTTCACAAGCTCGGCAGGTGCCTTTGCGCCCGAAGGTTCATTAACTGCATAGTAATATTCTTCATCACCTGTGGGAAGTGCCTCAAAGCTGCCGTCTGAAAGCATACGATTTGACAGCTTAAAGGGTTTACACCAATTCTTAAGCTGCTCTGTAACGGTATCCTCGGCAACAACATACTCAAGCGCCATTTTTTCCGCATCTCGCACGGAAGTACCAAGGTAAAATTCATAGCTACCCTTTTCAAGAACATAAGCGGATTTTGCAATTTTGCCGAGGTCATCAAAAGATGCCATGTCGTTGATATCAAAGCTCATAACAATGGTTTCGCTCTCGTCGGGAGCAAGGAGCTTTGTCTTTTTATATGCTGCCAGCTCCTTTGCGGGCTTGCCCAGCATTCCCTGAGGCGCACTGTAATAAAGCTGCAGAATTTCTCTGCCCGAAAAATTACCGGTATTCTTTACCGTTGCAACGGCAACAATTTTACCCTCGCTCTCACAGCATACTCTGCCGCTGATTGAGAAGGTTGTATAAGAAAGTCCATAACCGAAAGGATAGCGCACAAATTCCTTTGCTCCCGGGATTGTTTCAAAATAGCGGTAGCCAACATAAATATCGTCGGAATAATCAATAAACCGGAAGCTCTCCCAGAATTCATCCTTGCAGGGGTAGAAATCATAGGACTTTGTAATTGTATCGCAGAGTTTACCCGAGGGGTTTACATCGCCGCAAAGCACATCAGCAATTGCCATACCGCCTTCCATACCACCCTGCCAGCCGAAAAGCACGGCAGATACTCCGCTGTTTTCAGCAAAATATTCACAATCGATTGTTGCACCCGAATTAATAACTATAACAACCTTTTTAAAAAGGTCACAAAGCCTGTCAATAAGATTTTTTTCAATATCAGAAAGATAATAATCGCCGCCCTGAGGTCTGCGATCAACGCCCTCTGCGGAAAAACGGCTGATTGTAAAAACTGCAGTTTCCGCCCATTCAGAAGCGGATTTAATCAGCTTATCGGGAACGGCGGGCTCTTTAACATGCATACTTGCAAAGGTGTCATATGTCATATCGTCACGCTTTGTGCAAAATTCCATTGCATTAACGATATCCCAGGTTGCATTAATCTGTTCCTGAGTGGGAATATGTACACTTTCTTTTTCAACATAATCCTTATAGAAATCAACAAGAGGCATATAAACGGCTGCTTTGCCCTCTTTTTCCTTTTCCCTGAAGCCGTCAAAAATGTTGTGGATATAAGGGCAATGCACGTCGCCGCTGCCTCCGCCGCCCTTTATGTATTCAATGGTTGCCTTGCCGAAAAGAGCTACCTTTTCGCCTTTTTTGAGAGGCAGAGCATTATTATCGTTTTTAAGCAGCACCATGCCCTCGGTTGCTGCTTTTCTTGAAAGCTGAGTGTGCTTTGAAGAAGCGGTTGCGCAGCGTCCGTCCTCGCCCAGAGGGATGCAGGGCTGATATCTGAATCTTGCATATTTATCCATTTTGACCCGTCCTTTAATTTAAAAGTAGTTTAATTATATCATAATAAAAACTGCCGTCAAGCGGTTAGAAATCATTTTATTTCATCATACATAACCTTGATTATTTTGCAGGATGTAAGGGGAGATTCCGTGTTATTTGAATGGTAATAAGAAACAAGAAAATAATCTTTGCCCTCAATTATTGCGGGATAACAATAACCGTTATTTGGGTCATCCTCAAGAGCATAAATACGGCTGAAGGTTTTGCCGTCATCCTCGCTTACTGCGCACACAAGCGGAGTTCTGCCCCATGTGTTATCCTCAGGGCGGATAACATAATTGGGAATTGGGTTGAACACCGCAAGCGTAAACTCCCCCACCCTTTTCATAAGTAACGGTGCATCGGGGGATGAGAAAAATCTGTTTGGCGAAGGTTCAGTCCACGTCTCACCGTTATCATATGAGAAGCACTCAAACTGAAAACCTAAATCCGTGCGGGAAAAACCGTGAATAACGCCGTCATGCTGCTGATAAACCGTTGTTTCCTGCAAGCCCGTTTCGCTTTTATCGGCAAAAGGAATATCCTGCCTTTCGGCAATTTCACGCCAGGTTTCGCCGTCATCATCCGAGGCAAAAATACATTTAAGACCGTGCTCAACTATTTTCATTTCACCGTCAATGAGCCTTGAATGAAAATTAGCAGGCAGAATTACTCTGCCGTTTTGCAGCCTTATTGCATGGTCATTTTCAATTACAAAATAGTTTTCATTATCGTCAATAATTTTTTCAGGGACTGTGAATGTTTTGCCCTCATCCGAAGAACGTGCAAAATACGGAATTCCGCTTTCGTTTTCCTTTGCTTTCCGAAGAAAAATCAAGCCCACATCGCCGTTATTCATTCTTACAAGTGACGGGCACATATAGTTCCTTGAATTTTCATCATGAGCAAATATTATGCGCTCATCTGTCCATGTTTCACCATCGTCATATGAGTTAAAAGCTGCAATATCTGCTGCACATTCATCATGCCAATCGTTGCCCGAAAACTTAGAATATACAAATAAAATTGAGTTATCATTCAGGCGCAGAAAAGTACCCTCGCCGTTTCGAGGATTGCCTTCTTTTGAAGCTAAAAATAAAACTTCCCGTCCGATTTTTTTCATAAATCCTCCGATTAATTGCATCCACCAAAAATTTTACATTTCAGGCTGCAGCCCGTGGGGGTTGCGGCGCAGCCACCCAAAGCGGTTTCACGAAGTTCATACGGTAAATCCTTGCCGACACGGTACATTGCAGCCGCCATTTCAGTAAAAGGCACTGCGGCTTTTATGCCGGCAAGCACTATTTCAGCACTTGTGAGCGCATTTGATGCGCCTGCTGCATTTCTTGTCTGGCAAGGCATTTCAACAAGACCTGCAATAGGGTCGCAAACAAGACCAAGCATATTGCTGATTGTGATTGATGCTGCATCAAGGCATTGTTCGGGCGTTCCGCCCATCATTTCCGTTGCAGCCGCCGCAGCCATTGCAGCAGCAGAGCCGATTTCCGCCTGGCAGCCTGCCTCCGCACCCGAAACGGATGCATTTTTCATCAATAAACAACCTACCGCACCTGCGGTAAACAAGCCTTTAAGCAGCATTTCATCGCTAAGTTCAAACTCCTCCTGCAAAGCAAAAAGCACGGCAGGAAGGACACCTGCAGAGCCTGCAGTGGGCGCAGCAACAATAACGCCCATTGAAGCGTTAACCTCAAGCACTGCCTGAGAATAAATCAAAGCCTTAGTGAGCACATTTCCGCAGATAGACTTACCGTCAAGCCTTCTTTTTTCCAGCTTATTGGCTTCACCGCCTATCATTCCGCCGATTGAGGGCACAACCTCGGTAAGCGGTCTATGGGCAGAATTTCTCATAATTTCAAGAGATTTCCTCATTTTCGCATCAACCTCGTCGGCATTTGACTCGCCGTAAACGATTTCGCGCAGGCGCATAATCTCCGAAATAGGTTTATTCTCTTTTTCACATATTTCAAGCAGCTCTTCCGCTGTGTTAAAATCCATATCATTCACCTTATCTTCTTATCAGCATTGTATCCTTAACAAAAGGATTTTTTTCTATTGCTTCAACGGTTTCCTGAGTTATCTCTTCATCCGATTCAATAATCATATAGGCAATTCCACCCTTGTTTTCACGGTAAACGCGCAGATAAGCAATATTGACGTGGCATTTGCTTAAGATTGTTGTAACATTGGCAATAACACCGGGGTGGTCCTTATGCACAACAATAAGCGAATGATATTCGCCCGTAAACAGAACCTTAACGCCGTCAATCCTCGTAAGTCTCACCTTACCGCCACCTATTGATTCGCCTCTGACCGAGAGCCTCCTGCCCTCAACATCCTCAATTTCCATATCAACGGTGTTGGGGTGAACATCGGTTTCAACCGTGTTGGCGGTGAAGGAAAATTCAATACCCTCTTGCCGCGCAATTTCAAATGAGTCACGGATGCGAACATCGTCCGTTTCAAAGCCCATCATTCCGCCGAGCAGAGCTCTGTCCGTACCGTGACCCTGATATGTACGGGCAAAGGAACCATAAAGGGTAAAATGAACGCTTTTGATTTTAGGATGCATCATACGCCATGCAAGGCGTGCAATGGATGCAGCGCCTGCTGTGTGTGAGCTTGAAGGGCCAACCATGTTGGGCCCGATTACTTCAAATACACTGATAAAAGCCATATTCTTCTCCTTAACGGGAATTTTATACGTATTATTATATTTTATTGCAGACACAAAGTCAACCGAAAGTGAATATAATGCTTTTAACGGAGGTGATTTAATGCCAAGCATATATCTCAGCCCGTCAACCCAAGAATTCAACAGAACACTTTCGGGCAGATCAGAAGAATTCTATGCAAACCTCATAGCGGATGCAATGATACCCTACATTGATGCAAGCGGAATAGAATACGGCAGAAACACACGGCAGATGAATGCCCTTTCTTCCGCACAGCAGGCAAACAAGGGAGATTACGACTTTTACCTTGCAATTCACTCAAATGCATCAGGCGAAGGTGAGCCGGGACAAAGCAGAGGTGCAGAAATATACTATTATCCAAGCAGCGCAGAAGGAAGAAGAGCCGCAAATATATTTGCCAATAACTATAGGCAGATTTATCCTCTGCCCGAGATGATAAGAATAATTCCGCTCGCAACACTGATTGAGCTGAACAAAACACGAATGCCTGCCATACTTTTTGAGGTTGCATATCACGACAACCCTGCCGACTTTACATGGATGTCAGGCAACATTAACAGAATCGGCAGAAACCTTGCTCTTTCTGTTGCAGATTATTTCGGAGTCCCTTTTATTGAGCCAAACAGATTTGCTCAAGGAACTGTAAATATCAGCTCTGGCCGGCTTAATGTCAGAGGCGGACCAAGCATAAATTCAGACATAATCGGCTCACTTAACAACGGAGACAAAGTGAATATTGCGGAGCTTGAAAACGGATGGCTGAAAATACGCTACGGAAATGGTAACGGCTATGTTAATTCAAGGTTTATAAATGTTCAATAGTAATAATCCTCCCGTTCATTTCATACCATTTAATGATATGTTAACGGGAGGTCTTTATTTTGAATGGCATTGTTGAAAAGCGGGCAATTGAGCTGGCTGAATATATTGTTGAAAACAAAGCAACTGTCAGAGCCGCAGCAAAAAAATTCGGAATTTCGAAAAGCACGGTACATATTGATGTTTCACAAAGGTTAAAAAAACTGAACCCTTCGCTTTATAACGATGTCAGAAAAATTCTTGATATTAATAAGGCTGAAAGGCATATCAGAGGCGGAATGGCTACAAAGCAAAAGTTTTTGAATAATAATTAAATTAATGTTGAATTGCATGATAAATTGTGATAATATTATTAAGAATTTGAGGGATAACCCTTAATCAGACAGAAAGGACCGTTAATATGAAGCAACTTAAAATCGGCATCATCGGTGCCGGCAGAATCGGCTCCCTTCATGCGAAGTCAATTACATATAATGTTCCTACAGCAACAGTAGTGGGCATTACGGATGTATTTATGGCAAACGCTGAAAAGGTTGCTGCCGAACTCAACATTCCCAAAATTTACAATGACTATAAGGAGATGCTTGCTGACCCCGAGGTTGAGGCAGTTCTTGTTTGCTCATCAACAGATACCCATGCAGACATTGCCATTGAAGCAGCTGAGGCAGGAAAACACATTTTCTGCGAAAAGCCCGTTGATCTGACACCCGAAAAGGTTAATGCAGTTATCGATGCCGTTGCAAAAGCAGGAGTTAAGCTTCAGGTTGGTTTTAACCGTCGCTTTGACCATAATTTTGCTAATGTCAGAGCAATGGTTAACGATGGAAAAATCGGCGATGTTCACATCGTTAAAATCACTTCAAGAGACCCCGCTCCCCCTCCGGCTGAATATTCTGCTGTCAGCGGCGGTATGTTCCTCGATATGACAATCCACGATTTTGATATGGCTCGTTTTCTTGCAGGCAGCGAGGTTACTGAGGTTTATGCAAATGCAACATGTCTTGTTGACCCCGCAATCGGTGAAGCAGGCGATGTTGATACCGCAGTTATCAGCCTTAAGTTTGCAAACGGCGCAGTTGGCGTTATCGATAACAGCAGGCGTGCTGCATACGGCTACGATCAGAGAATTGAAGTTTTCGGCAGCAAGGGCGCTGCTGTTGCTTCAAACGATACTCCCACAAATGTTGTATTTATGGGCGAGGACGGCGTTGTTGCCGATAAGCCTCTTTACTTCTTCCTTGAAAGGTATATGCAGTCATTCAGAGATGAAATGCTTCAGTTTGTTGAAGCTGTTATTGAAGATAAGCCCACACCTACCACAGGCGAGGACGGACTTAACTCAATTCTTGTTGCACTTGCAGCAAAGAAATCCGTTGCTGAGGGCAGACCTGTTCTTCTTTCAGAAATGGCTTAAGCATAAAAATACGGCTGTCTTACAGATGTAAGGCAGCCTTTCATTATCTCATTGATTTGATTTGTTTCGTAAAATATTCTTTATAATTATCGAATCTGTCGATTTTATCTTCACCGTTCATTGCTTCAATCAGTTTCAAAGCTCTCTCTGTTTCTTCAACCGCCTTTGTGATATCGCCGCTGTCACGGTAATACTCCGCAAGTTTCCACATCATCTGCAAGAGAGTTTCATAGGAAATCCATTTCTGTTTTTCTGCGGCTTTGTATTTATCTTCTCCCGTAAGCATAAATGCCATTTCAGAAAGCTTGGTAAAATACATTTCAGGAATCTGTTCAAGTGCAGATACCGCATCTGCCGTGTTACCTTTCGCTTTATATCCGTAAGCAAGAAAACGCAATGCATCATATCTGATTTCATCCGATGTTGTTTTATCAATAAGTCTGCTTGCAAGCTCGATTGTTTCATCCCAATACTCCCCCAGGTTTTCGTTGTAATTCAAAACATAAAGCATATTGCAGAGCAAAATATCATTGTCAGGATATTTTTTTAAGCCTTCTTCAAGAATTTCTTTGCCTTTGTTTGGATCAGTTTCTCTGTATTTCTGTGATCTGATCGCATAATCCATTATCTCTCTGTCTTTTTCGCCGGAATCATACGATAATAATTCATCAATGGATATTCCAAAATAATGTGCAATAACAGGAACAAGAGTTATATCAGGCAAAGCAATATCATTTTCCCATTTACTAACCGCCTGAAATGATACACCAATTTTTTCGGCAAGCTGCTCCTGGGTGATTCTTCGCTTTTTACGAAGATCTTTTATCTTACTTCCTATCCTGATTTCCATATTCGTTCTCCTTTCGGTCAGGTAAAATTTCTTCTTTCAATTCAATTATACAATGACCCGAGGAATAATCAATAACTGTGCAAACGATATTTCTCAACTTGAAGTTGAAAAATGGGTCGGTATTTAACCGACCCAACATTTAAATTATACAATATATTTCTTACTGATGTCAATATGTTTCTTGTATATTATGTGCATTATTACCAAATTTCTCCCTTTTCCATAATTGCAACACATTAAGTTTATACAAATTTCCGTCTTGAAAACAGCAAAAATGTATGCTATATTATAGTCAAGGAAAGGGTGATACCGATGAATAGGTAAAAACCTTAAGACCAAAAACCGAAAATTAAACAAAACAAAAAAATTAAGAAATCGGTTAAGTCTTAAAAACAATTTTATAAAATGATTAAAACCAACATAATCAAATTATGAAATTGGACTATAATAAGAAAGAGAGGTTATCCAAAGATGTTAGATATCAAGAGTAATCAGAAATGACCCTTGGCTGATGTGTAAAGAAACACAGTCAAGGGTCATTTCTTTTTGTCCTTATTTCAAAAAACACTTGATTTTTACATTGATATGTAATATAATCTTTCAAGCAATATAATCAATTTCGGGGTGTAGCGCAGGTGGTAGCGCGTTTGGTTCGGGACCAAAAGGCCGTGGGTTCGAATCCCGCCACTCCGACCAAAAGATGATAATCCGAACCCTCTCATTAAAATTGGAGAGGGTTCGGATTTTTCATTGTAAACGATCCCTCTTGGCAACTTTGAGATTCAAGGAAAAAAACAACTCCGCAACAAAAGTTGCGGAGTTGTTTTGGTGATCCATCGGAGATTCGAACTCCGGACACCTTGATTAAAAGTCAAGTGCTCTACCGACTGAGCTAATGGATCAAATTTGCACGCCGTTGCAGACAGCTTTAATATAATATATCATTTACCTCAAGTTGTCAAGGCTTTTTTATGAAATTTTTTCATCATTTGCGGAATCATTTTGTATCAAACCGCTTGAAATGCATCTATATATAGTATATAATATTCCTATTAATGGTTTATTACATCATTATGAGGTTATTTTACCTCAGAAAGGACGATTTATGAAACATATAAGAGGTCCGCAATGCTACGACTACGGTTACCATGAAATTACCACCATTGACGACAAAATCCACAACAGCCTTATGGATTTCGGCATTCTCAAACTTAAAGCAGGCGATGTTTTCAGCGAAGAACAGCAGCTTGAAAGAGCATATCTTCTCATCAGCGGCAAAATGACCTTTGAATGGGAAGGCAACAGTATAAGCGTCAACAGACCGAACTGCTATGATTATGACCCATGGGTGCTTCATGTTTCAAACGGAGTTAAAGTCACATTCAAGGCTGAAGCCGACACGGAAATCGTTATTCAGAGAACAAATAATGAGCGCATATTCCCCTCAAAGCTCTACACTCCCGAGGAATGCAGAAGCGAAAACAGAGGTGCCGGCACAATGAGGGAAGCGTCAACGAGAATAGTTCGTACGGTTATAGATTATTCCAATGCGCCCTATGCAAACCTTGTTGTCGGCGAGGTTATAGGCTACCCTGGCAAATGGTCAAGCTACCCCCCCCACCATCATCCTCAACCCGAGATTTATTTTTATAAGTTTCTTCCCGAAAACGGTTACGGTTTTGCAGAGCTTGGTGAGGATGTTGTTAAAACTCATCAGAACTCAACTGTTTTCATCACGGAGGAGGAAACCCATCCCCAGACAACAGCACCCGGCTATGCTCTCTGGTATCTTTGGGTTATCAGGCATCTTGACGGCAATCCCTACATAACCCCAACATTTGTTGAGGAGCATCTTTGGGTTACAGACAGCGAAAAAGAGGCGGATATGTGGCCGCCGATGAAATAAGATATAAGGAGAAAATCAAATGAAACTCACTATGTCGCAGGCACTTGTCAAATTCCTTGATAACCAGTATATCAGCTTTGACGGTGTTGAAACTAAATTTGTTGACGGCATATTCGGCATTTTCGGTCACGGCTGTGTTGTTGGCATTGGTCAGGCTCTTGAACAGGGCGGACATAGCCTTAAATTTTATCAGGGCCATAATGAGCAAGGCATGGCTCACGCCGCAATGGCATTTGCAAAACAGAAAAACAGACGCCAGATTATTGCATGCACTTCATCAATCGGCCCCGGTGCGCTTAATATGGTTACTGCAGCAGGCACCGCAACCGCAAACAGAATTCCCCTTCTTCTTCTTCCAGGCGATACTTTTGCCTGCCGTCAGCCTGATCCCGTTCTTCAGCAGATTGAGCAGCCTTCGGACTACACTGTTACCGCTAACGATGCTTTCAAGGCAGTTTGTAAATATTGGGACAGAATTTCAAGACCCGAGCAGCTTATGACCGCCTGCATAAATGCAATGCGCGTTCTTACCGACCCTGCAGAAACAGGCGCCGTTTGCCTTGCAATGCCTCAGGATGTTGAGGGCGAGGCGTTTGATTACCCTGAATATTTTCTGAAAAAGAGGGTCTGGTATCTCGACAGACGCTCCCCCACCCGCCGCGAAATTGAAGCAGCGGCTGATGCAATCATGGCAAGCGAAAAGCCTATGCTTATTGTAGGCGGCGGTGTTACATATTCCGAGGCGTGGGAAACTGCACAGTTCTTTGCCGAAAAGTTCAACATTCCTATCGGTGAAACTCAGGCAGGCAAAGGAAACATTCGTTGGGATCTGCCTCTTAACATGGGAGGAATCGGCGTTACAGGCGGCCCTGCAGCAAATGCAGTTGCAAAGCAGGCTGATCTTGTTATTGCAGTCGGAACTCGCCTTACCGACTTCACAACTGCATCAAAATGGGGATTCCACAATCCCAATGTTAAAATGCTTTCAATTAATATTTGCCCGTTTGATGCATTTAAAATGGATTCAACCGCAGTTATTGCCGATGCAAAAACAGCTCTGCTTGATATTATGGGAGCTCTTTCTGTCAGAGAATACTGTTCAAATTGGGACAGCGGCGAGCTTGCACAGATAAAGCAGGAATACATCGCCGAGGTTGACCGCTGCTACGGCGCACACCTTGCTGAAGGTCTTTCACAGACAAGAGCACTTGGCGAAATAAACAGACTTATAGATAAGAATTCTGTTGCAATCGGCTCTTCAGGAAGCCTTCCAGGCTGCATGCAGAGACTCTGGCGCTCATCTGTGCCTAAAACCTACCATATGGAATACGGCTTCTCCTGCATGGGATATGAAATCTGCGGTGCTCTCGGCGTTAAGTTGGCAGAGCCGGACAGAGAAGTTTACACTATGGTTGGTGACGGCAGCTTCCTTATGCTTCACAGCGAACTTTACACCGCGGTTATGGAAGGCACCAAAATCAATGTTATGCTCTTCGATAACTCCGGCTGGGGCTGCATCGAAAACCTGCAGAATAACCAAGGCACAGACACTTTCGGCACCAGATTCCAGGCAAGGAATCCCCTCACAGGCATGCTTGACGGGGCAATCGTTCCCATTGATTTTGCAAAAATAGCAGAAGGTTACGGCTGCAAGGCATACAGAATTTCAAACGTTTCCGAGCTTCGGGAAGCAATCAAGGACTCAAAGGAGCAAAAAGTTCCCTGCCTTTTTGACATTAAGGTTGTTCACGGCAGCATGAGTGACGGCTACGATGCATGGTGGCGTGTAGGCGTTGCAGAGGTTTCAACAAGCGAAAAAGTTCAGGCTGCATATGAAGATATGCAGGCAAACATAGAAAAAGCAAGACTTTATTGATTACGGAGGAATATAATTATGCTTAACAGAGAAAAAGTCAGCCTCGCCATAGCCCCTATTGCTTGGACTAACGACGACCTGCCTGACCTCGGCGCAGAAAACACATTTGAGCAGTGCATCAGCGAAATGGCTCTCAGTGGCTTCAAGGGCAGCGAGATTGGCAATAAATACCCTAAGGATGTTGATACTCTTAAGCACAAGCTGGATGTAAGAGGTCTCAGAATCTGCAATGCATGGTTCTCATCTCTCCTTCTTTCAGAAGGCTACGAAGCTACAATTGAAGCATTTATCAAGCACAGAGATTTTCTTCACGCTCTCGGCGCAAAGGTTATCGGCGCATCTGAGCAGGGCAATTCAATTCAGGGCAAGGCTCTGAGCATCTTCGGCGACAAACCCGTTTATACCGACGAGCAGTGGGCGCTTATTGCAAAGGGCTTTAACGAAATGGGCAGGCTCGCAAAGGAAAAGGGAATGTATTTCACCGTTCACCATCATATGGGCACAGGTGTTCAGACCGAGGAAGAAATTGATAAGCTCATGGAAATCACAGACCCCGACCTTGTTTATCTCCTTTATGATACCGGCCATCTTTCATTCTCAGGCGAAGATGCAATAGGTGTTCTCAAAAAATATGTTAACAGAGTTAAGCATGTCCATCTCAAGAGTATCCGTCAGGATGTAATCAATGAGGGCAAAGAAAAAGGCTGGAGCTTCCTTGACTGTGTAAGAGCAGGCTCTTTCACAGTTCCCGGTGACGGCGATTTCGACTTTACACCCGTTTTTGATATCCTTGAAGAAGCAGGATATGAGGGCTGGGTTGTTGTTGAAGCGGAGCAGGATCCCGCTAAGGCTAATCCCTATGAATATGCCTGCCTTGCAAGAAAATATATCAGCGAAAAAACAGGTCTTTAATAAAAAATCAGCCTCGGGCAGTTAAACTGTCCGAGGCAATTTTATATTCATTTTTTATCCGAAAACAACCTCAAAGAAATCAACATTAAAACCGTATCTGTCTGTAAGGTCAGAGTAAACACCGATATTGTTGAAAAGGCCGTAAACAGTGCCTATAAATCTTACAAATGAATCAAAAATTGAGGGAAAGATTTTATCGGAATGTCCGCCGTCATTTGATGTTTTGACGATTTTGTAGGAATTAAAGGGTTCGTTTTCACCTACGTAATATGACGAAACAGTAATTGACTGCTCTGTGAAATCAAGAACATTATAGATGATTCTCTCATCAGGAACATTTGCGAAACCAATCCATTCATCGTTAATGCCAATTTCTGAATCATCTCTGGGGCGTGTTATCGAGCCTGAAACCATATAAACCGTGCCTTCATTATCGGTCATTACCGGCTGATAATCCGCAACTGTTTTCTGATTGTAGAGAACATTGGAAACAGTATAATAATGGCTATGACCAAGAAGAACAAGATCAATACCAAACTCATCCGCCATAGGTCCCCAAAGCATTCGGAGAAGCTGGTTTTCACTTTCTCTGTGAGGAATTCTACCGCTGTAAAGGTCGTGATGAGCCATCATAACCTTCCACTTAACATCAGGATTTTCATCAATCGCGTTTTTAATGAATTTTCTGTGGTCCATACCGCTTGCATTGTTGCTGTCCATAACAAGGAACAGAACGTCGCCCTTAACAAACCAATAGTTTTCACCGATATATGATGAAACCACTGCATCTCCTTCGTTGGGCATATTGGTGAAAGTTTTATAAGCAACGCCCTTGCGGTCATGGTTGCCTATTGTTGTTGCAACCGGAATTCTTTTCAGAAGAAGCGCAGATGAAAAACCCTTATATTCGCTTTCCAGACCGGAAGATGCCTGATCGCCCGTTGAAAGAAGAATTGAGGGATTGTGCTTATAATATGCCTCATTAAGCGTGTCATTAAAAACGCCTGCAGTTCTCTTGAGTTCGTTATCGTCAAGCACATCATCATTGATATGGGTAACATGAATATCCGTCATATAAATAGCGGTAAATTCGTTTTCATTTGAATCGGTTGTGAAGGTATAATGTGCAGATTCAAATCCATCGCTTATGCACTTGTATGAATATGTTTTGCCTGATTCAAGACCCTTGAGAGTAACCTTATTGGCATAATCGCCGTCATAGGTTTCAATGCAATATCCGGAAAATGTCTTTGAGTCCTCACCGAAAATAAAGCCCTCAGACACAATAACCTTGGGTTCGCTTTCAGTTTTTGAATACCATGAAACATTCATTTCGCTGCCATCGCTTCCGGGAAAAAGAATAACACCGTTATCATATTCTTTTTCCCAACTTGCCTCCCATAAATAATCGGTTGCGGCGTAAGAGGGTACAAAAGCAGTTGCAAGAAGAACAAATACAAGAATAATTGCGGTTGCTTTTTTCATTACAGATTTCATAATTTTTTCCTTCCTGAAATATAATAACTCTATTTTATTCCTCATCAGGAAATTTGTCAAGCAATTAAGAAGTTCAATTGTATGCCTTGCTTGACAAACAGTAACATTCGTGATAATATCAAACAGTACGGAATGCAGCTGTGGCGGAATTGGCAGACGCGCCAGATTTAGGATCTGGTATCTTTGATGTGCAGGTTCAAGCCCTGTCAGCTGCACCACACCAAAATAATCCGAACCTTTTACAGATTGGAGAAGGGCTCGGATTTTTTTATATTTGCATTTTTATTTTGTAATGCTATAATATATTAAAACAGTAAAGGGGAATTCAAATGAACATTTTATCAAAGTTATTAAGCATAATTCTTATGTTTCCTGCCATCCTCGGTTTATATGGCAGCGATGCAAACGACACCGAATCTGCATACCTTGAGCTTATTTCACAGGTTAATTACGAAAACACCATTGAAACAGCAATTCCTCAAACAGAACTTTACAATATTATAAATAATCATTTTGCATCTCCCCTGCCAGAGGGCAAAACGGAAAAGAAAGCTATAATCATCGGCTATGACGGCTGCCGTGCAGACGCACTTGCTTTTACAGAAAACACCTTCAGCGGCGTAAATAAAATGCTTAAAAACGGAGCTTCAATAAAACTTTCATACTGCGGAGGAGTAAATTATCCTGCTGCCAACACTCAAGACACTTCAACAGCTCCGGGCTGGTGTTCAATATTGACGGGTGTTTGGGCAGATAAACACGGAATTACAGGCAATGGTATAACCAAAACCCTTGAATACAAAACGCTTCTCACCACTCTGACCGAAAGCTCTACAATAGACTCCGCATTGTTTATCACATCATGGGACGGTCACTTTGCAACAGATAATGCAACATATAATCTTGAAAAAGCTTATTGTGAAGAAAAAGGACTTAATGTTGCATTTAATTATTGTTCAGGCGACACCGCCTCGGCAAACACCGCTATTAAAGATATAAATCAGGCAGATTGCTCCGACTTTATTTTTGCAATTTATGAAGGTACTGACCATGCCGGCCACGCTTTCGGATTTTCAACCAACAACCCCATTTACCGCGCAGGATACAGACTTAACGATATCCTTGCATACAGAACTCTTAACGCTATTGAAAACAGGGATACATACGAAACGGAAGATTGGCTTATAATTATCACAAGCGACCACGGCGGATATGAAACAGGCCACGGTGGCCCTGCAATTCAAGAAAGAATAACATTCATTATATCCAACAAATAACAAAAGCACCCTTCGGGGTGCTTTTGTTAATCTTTGGATTTATAATAGAGCATGCAATGACAATAACCCTCAAATTCAGGGTCTGCAATCTGCTCCCTGAATTCCTTGCAGATGCACTTGTATTCCTCTTTAACTTCCATTCTGCATGGGCAATATCCGCCCTTTTTTCGGAGCCCTTCTTTAATTATTTTCACCATTTCGGCATCGTCATTTAATTTTACAGCCATATTTACACTTCCTTTAATGAATTATATAACCTTTTCTTTCAATAACATTAACAACGTTTTTTACACATTCATCGCAAAGAGCCTGCTCATCTGCCTCAGCCATAACTCTGATAACCGGTTCAGTGCCCGATTCTCTGACTAGGATTCTGCCTGAACTTCCGAGCAATTCCTCTGCACTTCTGACCGCAGCAAGAACATCAGGGTCATTTTTAACCGCCGCCTTGTTGCCAACCTTAACATTAACCAGAACCTGAGGATACATCTGAAAGCCCTCGGTCAGCTTGCTTAATGTCTGTTTTTTTGCAATCATTATTTCCATCATTTTCAGGCTGGTCAGAATTCCGTCGCCCGTTGTGGCATATTTTGAAAATATAATGTGTCCCGATTCCTCGCCCCCAAGGCAGTTACCGTTTTTCATCATATAATCGTACACATATTTATCGCCCACAGCAGTTTTGGCATAACCTATTCCGAGACTGTCAAAAACCTTATAAAGCCCGAAATTGGACATAACTGTTGTTACAACCGTGTTATTCCGAAGATCATTGGCTTCTTTAAAATATTTAGCGCAGACATAGAGAATATGGTCACCCGTAAGAACATTGCCGTTTTCGTCAACGCAAAGGCATCTGTCCGCATCGCCGTCATAGGCAAAGCCTGCATCAAGTCCGTTTTCAACAACAAATCTGCACAAACCGTCAATATGAGTTGAACCTGCATTTCTGTTGATATTGAAACCGTTAGGCTCAGCATTAATAACATAGGTTTTTGCCCCGAGTGCATCAAACACAGCCTTCGCGATATTCCATGAGCTGCCGTTTGCGCAATCAAGGCCGATTTTATAGCCTCTGAACGAATGAATACCCAGCGAAATAAGATAACCAATATATCTGTTTCTGCCTGAAATATAGTCAACGGTTTTTCCGATGCTCTCACCCGTAGCAAAAGGCACTTCAGAATTGCCGTCGATATAATTTTCTATAAAACCGATTGTTTGGTCATCCAGCTTTTCGCCGCTTCCGTTAATCAATTTTATTCCGTTGTCATAATAGGGATTGTGGCTTGCAGAAATCATTATTCCGCAATCAAATCCGTCAACCTTTGCAATATAAGCAACCGACGGAGTTGTTGTTACATGAAGGAGGTATGCATCTGCGCCTGATGCGGTAAGTCCCGCAACAAGGGCGTATTCAAACATATAGCCTGACCTTCGGGTATCCTTTCCGATAACAACCTTAGGCGGTTGGAAATCTCCTGCCTGTCTTTTCCTTTCGCCGTAATACCAGCCCAGATAACGTCCGACCTTATAAGCATGGTCTGCATTAAGAACTTTGTTTGCCTCTCCTCTGAAGCCGTCCGTACCGAAATATTTACCCATTGAAGCACCTCACTGATTTTGTTTTGGAACAATTACACCGCCTGTTTTATAAATACTGTTCCCCGCAACAACGCCTCTTACACACGACAAAGGATAAACATTTGAATTCTTTCCAATCACTGTGCCGGGATTGAGAACGCTGTTGCAGCCAATTTCAACAAAATCACCAAGTATGGCTCCGAATTTTTTTAAGCCAGTTTCTATCCTTCCCTCTCCCGTGTTAACTGTAACAAGAGTCTGGTCGGATTTAACATTTGAGGTTATAGCCCCTGCGCCCATATGAGATTTATAACCGAGGATACTATCACCGACATAATTGAAATGAGGCACCTGAACCCGGTCAAAAATAATAGCATTTTTCAGTTCAACAGAGTTGCCTATTACACATCCACTTCCGACAAGGGCCGAGCCTCTGATGAATGCGCAATGTCTGATTTCCGTTTCTGCACCAATTATGCAGGGCGCGCCGATATGAGCCGTTGGCGCTACCGTTGCAGATTTGTGTATCCAAACCTGAGGTGAAACCTCGTCGTATTCATTCTCATCAAGTCCGTTGCCGAGTTTAGAAATCATCTCACCGATTCCCTGCAGCGCCTGCCAAGGATATTCATACTCCGAAAGATACTCCGCAGCCATAGTATGGGACAAATCTAACAATTCTTTGGTTTTTATCATTCAAACAGCCTTTCAATACTAATTTTCAGGATTATTATATGAGCCATGATTTAAAAATATCCCCGATAAATAAATCGGGGATAAATTCATTAATCGTAAAGATATACTCTTGTTTCGTATGGTCTTGTTACAAATCCGTTATTGGTCACAGGATTATCTTTATAGCTGCAAAGCATAACCTTACCCTTGCTCAAGTCATAGCCGGCAGGAGCCTTGAATTCAACTGCTTTATCTGAATAATTACATATAACAAGCATCCGCATACCTTCATATGTTCTTTCATAAACATAAAGTTCTTTGCTGGACTTGTTATATTCCTTATATGCGCCGTGAACAGCAACGGGGTTTTCCTTGCGGAATTTGATAAGAGCCTTGTAATGATTGAAAATTGAATCTGGGTTTTCCATTTCCGCCTTTGCATTTATGCCGTCCTTATATTTGGGGTTAACGGGCATCCAGGGAGTTCCCGTTGTAAAGCCTGCATTCTCGCTGTCATCCCACTGAACAGGAGTTCTTGCATTACCTCGGCTTGAAGTTTTGAGACGTTCCTTTGCCTTTTCATCGGAGAAACCGAAAAGGCGCAGAGTTTTGTAATTATTAACTGCAAAAACATCCTGATAATCCTCAACATCGGGAAGATCAATATTAACCATACCGATTTCCTGACCCTGATAAATGAAGGGAGTGCCGCACTGAAGCATATATGAGTTTGCAATAACCTTTGCGCTTTCTGTTCTGTACTTCACGCTGCCATAGCGGTTGATAATTCTGGGGTGATCATGATTTTCCATATAAAGAGCATTCCAACTTTTGCCGTAAAGACCTGTCTGCCATGTTGAAAATGCCTTTTTAAGTGTTTTAAGTTTGAATGGGAATGAAAGGCAATCCATGAAGAGACAGTCCGCGCCCATATGCTGGAAGTGGAACATCATATCAAGCTCCTGATCGGGACCTTCTTTTATGTATTTGAGAGCCTTGTTAACAGTCATCATGGGAGCTTCACCGACAACAAAGCAATCATACTGATTGAGCACCTGACGGAACTCGGTAAGATACTTATGAATGTTGGGACCGTCTGCATAATGCTCCATGCCGCAAGCCTGGGGAATGGGGAAACCGTTGGGGAGGCCCTTTCTCTTTGATACAAAAGTGATAACATCCTCACGGAAGCCATCAACGCCCATATCAAGCCAGAACTTCATAATATCCTTAACTTCATCGCGAACCGCAGGGTTATCCATGTTAAGGTCAGGCTGTTTTTTGGAGAAAAGATGCAGATAATACTGACCGTTTTCCTCGTTATATTCCCAAGCCTTTCCCTCAAAAAGAGATGACCAGTTATTGGGCTTTTTCTTGCCCTTGCCGTCACGCCAAAAATAATAATCGTGGTATTTGCTGTTTTTATCAATGCCCTTCTTGAACCACTCATGCTCATCGGAAGAATGGTTAACAACAAGGTCCATAATAACCTTCATTCCTCTTGCATGAGCCTCGTCAAGCACCTTTTTGAAAAGCTCGTTGTTACCGTAATCGGGAGAAATATTCTTGTAATCAGAAATATCATAACCGAAATCGGCATTAGGTGAGCAATAAAGAGGCGAAAACCATATGCAGGTAACGCCGAGATCCTTAAGATAATCAAGTTTTGAAAGTACGCCCTCGAGGTCGCCTATTCCGTCACCGTTGCCATCACAGAATGAACGAGGCCAGATCTGATAACACACGGCTTCCTTATACCATTGAGTTTTTTTCATAAAAAAGCTCCTTTCGGTTTTGTTTTTTATATTATAGCAACAAGAAGAGTTTTTCTCAATAGTAATTTTAATTAAATTTGTTTTTTTAATTGTAAACACGGCATTTCTTTGATATAATGCAAGGGAAAGACGGTGATTACATGCATAACTTTTTTGTTGAAAGCTCTGCAAGGCACGGCGAAAGCTATATTATTGACGGAGCTGACTTTAACCACATAAAAAATGTTCTCAGAATGCGCGAAGGCGATACATTCCTCATAAGCGAAAGCGGCATAAGCAGCCTTTGCAGCCTTGAAGGTTTTGAAGGAGAATGTGTCATTGCAAAAATAATTGAAGAAAATTATCAGAACACCGAACTTGAAACCCGCATTTTTCTTTTTCAGGGTCTTCCCAAAAGCGATAAAATGGAGCTGATAATTCAAAAAGCAGTTGAGCTTGGCGCAAGCGCAATTATTCCCGTTGAAATGAACAGATGTGTTGTAAAGCTGGATGATAAAAAGAAAAAAAGCAAAACCGCACGCTGGCAGGCAATAGCAGAAAGCGCCGCAAAGCAGAGCAAGCGCACGGTAATACCCGAGGTCCATGATGCGATGCCATATAAACAGGCAATAAGCATGGCAGCAGAACTTGATATGTTTATTATTCCTTACGAGTGTAAAAATGGTATGAAAGCAACTGCTGATGCATTAGCCAAAATAAGCAAATGTAAATCAGTGGGAATTATTATCGGGCCTGAGGGCGGATTTGAAGAAAGTGAAATTGAAATTGCATGCAATGCAGGCGGTGTAACCGTTTCGCTCGGCAGGCGAATACTCAGAACAGAAACTGCGGCAATAACTGCCGTTTCAATGTGCATGCTCAGCATTGAAATGAAATCAGACGGAGAAGATAAATGAAAGAATTACCCATAGAATACGCTCAGCGAATGCAGAAGCTGCTGGGTAACGAATACAGTGATTATATCAGCGCACTTAATTCCGCCCCTGTAAGAGGCTTCAGAGTAAACACTGATAAAATATCCCTCGATAACTTTGAAAAGCTTAATGTTTTTTCCGCTTCCCCCATTCCATATGTTGAAAACGGTTTTTATCTTGAATACGATAAAATCGGCAATCACCCTTATCACCATGCGGGAATATTTTATGTTCAGGAGCCTGCTGCAATGGCGCCTGCAGAATGCATTGACATTGACCCCGATTGGACAGTGCTCGATATGTGCGCCGCACCAGGCGGAAAAAGCACTCAACTCAAAAACAAGCTGGGTGAAAACGGAATTCTTGTTTCAAATGAAATAATACCCTCCCGTTGCAAAATTCTGACCGGCAACATTGAAAGACTTGGCCTGAGAAACACTGTTACAACCTGCATGGATACCGGCAGACTGGCAAAAACCTTTCCCGACACTTTTGACCTTATTATGGTGGATGCTCCGTGTTCAGGCGAAGGAATGTTCAGAAAAGAAGAAATTGCCATTGACGAATGGAGCCTGGAGAATGTTGCTAAATGCGCTGAAAGGCA
Organism: Acutalibacteraceae bacterium; assembly: GCA_045604685.1. Lineage (GTDB taxonomy): Bacteria > Bacillota > Clostridia > Oscillospirales > Acutalibacteraceae > CAG-177. The sequence continues at coordinate 6,757 of JAZUON010000011.1, read as the reverse complement.
GACAGAAATTCTTGAAAATGCAGCACTTGCGCTTAAAGACGGCGGATATATTATTTATGCTACCTGCACATTCTCCCTTGAAGAAAATGAAATGACAGTTGATGCATTTTTACAAAACCACCCTGACTTTGAAATTATACCCGTTAACAAACGCGTTGAAGAAAACACCTCTGACGGTATATTTTTTGAAGGATGCAAGTGCGAAAACATCAAATATGCAAGGCGGTTTTATCCCCACAAAGGTAAAGGCGAGGGCCAGTTTATGGCGCTGCTTCATAATAAATCTGAGAAAAACAACCGCATAATTCCACGTAAATCTAAAAAAGAAAAGATTGATAAAGCTGTTTTTGATTTTCTTGATGATGTGCTTCTTTTTTATAACAAAGAAAATGTGGTTATGTATAACGGCAATCCCGTTTATTTTGACCCTGATTTTGAAATCGGAAAAGGCGTTGCTTTTTCCTGCGGCGTAACAATCGGCGAGCTTAGGAAAAATTATATTATGCCGCACCACCAGTTTTTTATGGCAATGGGAAGCAGCTTCAAGCGAAAAATCAACCTCACTGCTGAAAGTGAAGAAATCAAAAAATATCTTCACGGTGAAGAATTTGAAACCGATTGTGAAAACGGATGGGCGGTTGTAACCGTTGACGGATGCACCGCAGGCGGAGTAAAAGCGGTTAACGGAAGAGCAAAAAATCACTATCCCAAGGGCTTAAGAACAAAGACGGTATGAGTAATCATACCGTCTTTGTTATTTCTTATAATATTTTCCGGTTCTTTTCAGGTAATCAACAAGCATCATTGTCCAATCCGTCTGAATAAAATCAACTCCCTTGTCTGCCATCCAACCCCAACTGTAATCCTCAGAAACAGTCAGCGCACTGTCGTCGCTATGGCCGCCGGAAAGCTGCTTTTTGTAATCATATATTATGGCGTTCATCCAGACCAGCTTGCCGTCACGATGCATCATATCAATAAACTCATCGCTTGCAAGGTATGAGCTATCTTTCTTGAATAAAACCTCAGCGCCAAGGTAGTTTATATTCATCTTCATCATTTCATCGTGAAGCGGATGCCTTTCGGAAACAATGGGAATATAGGGAAGTTCAGGGCAAAGCTGCTCAAGAACAGCAAAAACCTTTTCGGAAGGTTTGCTTTTAACGAGAACCTGATCAGTCATCCCGTGGCGCTTTATGCATTCATAAATTTTTTCGGGATTATCCCAGAATTTATCAATATTTATAAAGCATCTGCCCTTAAACTGCTCAAGAAAATCATCAAAGCCTGCAAGGGAAAACTGTGTTTCTGTTCTGTCATAATTTTTATAATGCAGCCTGCGGATATTATCGTATTTCATAAGCCTGAGGCTGGTTAGTCTGCCCAAGTGCTCGCGTTCCATTCCAGGATGAAACAGAAAAAGAACTCCGTCCCTGCTGCAGCTTACATCAACCTCAATCATATCCGCCCCCTGCTTAAGTGCGATTTCATAAGCAGCCATCGTGTTGCAGGGAATGTTGCCGCCGGATGCGCCTCTGTGAGCAACAACAATAATATTTTCTTTTGCTTTTTCATTAAGACTGATTTTCATAATTAACCTCCGTATATGGGCCTACAGTTACAAAATCCTTATTATTTTCATAGATTTTCGGGGATATTCCTTTAACATAAATGAGCTCATCAACCGTAAAAAACCCGCCATTTTCGTTTCTGTAGTCAATAATCGCCTGAGCTCGGACTTCTCCGATTCCGTAAAGGGATAATAACTCATCAACACTCGCGTTATTAAGGTCGATTTTGTTTTCCTCTGCAACAGGAAAGGAAAAACTGAATTCAGAGTTGTAACTTCCGTCCGATAAGCAATTATAAAAACGGGGTGAATCAAAAAAACCAACAACAAGAACAACCACTGTTAAAACAAATCCCATTAAAGCAATTATCAAAATGGATTTATCCTTGCTTTTCAATCAACTGCACCCCTTTCTGATTAAAATTATAACATACGGAAAGGGGTAAAATCAATGATTCAAAAAATATTTCGGGATTTTTGATATAATTTAAGGAGCATATACGCTGCGGCGCATACGCTCCCATTTACCGAATTAATATTTACCTTTTTGAAGCCTTGAAATTATAAACAGGTTTAATAGTTTTTGTTATTTCAACGGTTGGTGATATCAGTCTGACAATTTCATCCATCGGCTTGTATGCCATCGGTGATTCATCGATGGTTGATTCATTTACTGATGTTGTGTAAATCCCCTCCATTGCCTGATTATATTCCTCCTGAGTGAAAAGTTCCCTTGCCTCTCCCCTGCCAACAAGTCTGCCTGCTCCGTGAGGCGCAGAATAATTCCAATCAGGATTGCCTTTGCCAACGGCTATAAGGCAGCCGTCACGCATATTCATGGGAATAAGAACTGTTTCTCCCTCGCGGGCGGAAATTGCACCTTTTCTTATAATTCCGCTGTCGTCAATATAATTATGCATTGTTTCAAAAGACTCCGCCTTGCGAATCCCGAGAAATTTCAATATTTTTTCTGCAATTTTTGCTCTGTTATCCGCAGCAAATCGCTGACAAAGCCTCATATCGTGAAGATATGCCTCGCACTCATCACCAACAAAATAGCAGAATTCGGCGGGCACCTTTGACCTTCCGGAATTGTTGATAATTGCTGTAGCAAGTGCATCGGGAACTCTGGCGGTTTTCCCGAGCCTTGAAAGCATCTCATAAGAATCCTCAACAGCTTTTGGCGCGCTGACCTTGCAAGCATTAACAGCCTTCTGCTGATAGAGCTTCGCAACCTGCAATCCAAAATTTCGGGAACCCGTATGAATTATAAGATAAGCGGTTCCGTCCTCATCTCTGTCAATTTCTATGAAATGGTTTCCGCCGCCCAGAGTTCCTAGAGACCTGTAAACTCTGTCCCTGTCATTCAGCTCATTATAGCAAATCAGCTTTTTAACATAGTAAAGGTCATCATAATCCTTGTTAAGTTCGCTTCCTGCCGGAATTTTCTCATGAATAAAATCGTCAACCGCCTTAAAATCAATATCAATTTTTCCCATATTCACCGTCAGCATTCCGCAGCCGATATCAACACCGATCACGTTTGGAATCACCTTGTCCCCCATCGTTGCCGTAAACCCGACAACACATCCGCTGCCGATATGAACATCCGGCATAATCCTGACCGTTGAGCCAACAAATGGAGGCATTGAAATCAAGTTATAAATCTGATTAATTGCAACCGGCTCAATATTTTCAGTAAATATTTTAAGATTATGTTCCATGGTTTTCACCACCTTTCAATAGTTAAACTTTTTTCGGATTATCCTTTTCGCAATGAAGTAAACTTTTTTAAAAGACCTCCGGAACTCTCCGAAGGTCTTAAATATTTAACATAACATTTATTTTGCCGAAGAAAGAAGTTTTTTCATTATACCGTCATTGTTCGGAGAATCAAAAGGAAGAGGCTCTGCCATGAAAGGATAGCTCCTTATTCCGTTCTTTGCATCGTGAAGAAGATCAAGAGGTGAAAAAACTGCAATATCAGGCATTTTATAAGCTGAAAGGTCAACAGGCTCATATCCCTTGAAGCATTCATAATCATCAATATCGGGAAGCTGAGAAATAAACGGGTATTGCCTTGAATGCATTATCAAAGCCTCGCCCTTTTCCTTATCAAGACGCTGAAGCTCCGAAATCGAAATAAGCGACCTTGAAACTTTGTCAGCGGTTGTGTATGAGCCGCAAAGGTCACTGATTTCGTGAAGCAAATCAAGCTCCTTTGATGTAAGGAAAACCCAGTTGTCGCAGTTGCCCTTGATTGTGTCAGCCTCTTGGCCATATTTATTGCGAAGCTGGTGAAGGCTCTGCGCAACAAGGAAATAACGGATATTTCTGCTTCTTGCAGCGGAAATCATTGCCGGCATATCATGAACCTTCGGCATATTGCAGAACTCATCAAGAACAAAATTTACCCTGACAGGCAGTTTCTTATTCTCCATTTTCTGCGCCTCTTCAATAAGAACTTCGTAAGCCTGCTTGATAAAAACGGTTGTCAGGAAATGATAGGTGCATTTTTCATCGGGAACAATTATATATACTGCCGTTTTTTCCTTACCGATTTTTTTAAGATCAAAGGTATTTCCCGAAAGCATTTTCATCAGGTTTTCCTGAATGGTAAAAATTCTTACCATTGCATAAAGTGATGCATATATGCTTCGCTTTGTGTTTTCTGCAGCAGAAAAGATTCCTGAATAATTTATTGCGGCAAGAGAACTGCTGTCCATCTTATCAGCCAATTCGGAAAGGACGAGCTCCTGACTCATATTGCAGAGCATTGCAAGATTTGCAACATTCATTTCTTCTTTTGTTCCTGCTTCACAGAGTAGCAAAAGATTTGCAATTGCAAACGCTTCGGCCATATGTACCCAGAATATTTCCTTGGTTTTCTCACTTTGCGGAGCTGCTATTGCGCTGATAAAATCATTAAGCATAGATACCGCTTTATCCTTATTGCCCGATTTATAAATATCATATGGAAGGCCGAGAGGATTCCACATATCGCCTTTTCCGATATCTCTGAAATTAAGAACAACTATGTTATAGCCGTTTGCCTTTGCGATACCTGATGTTTTGCTGTAAAGCTCGCCCTTGGGGTCGGTCACAACAAATGACTCTCCACCCTTGGCAAGAATATTGATCAGAGGCATGCAAAAAAGCCTTGTTTTTTTTGAGCCTGTTGCGCCAAAAATCAAAGTATGGGTATCCTTGTTATCAACATAAGCCTCTCTGCCGTTTGCCATAAGAGGAATACCGGCTGCAGAATAGGATTTATCATTGAGATAAATGTGGGCACCCGAACTTTTTATTTCATCCGTAGTCGCCCATCTGGACTCATTTGTAAGGCTTATATGTCTTCCGTATTTGTAGCTTTCATTACTCATTTAGCTGCACCTCACTGACCAAACCCGATTTTTCTTGTCTGCTCAATTCTATAAATCATTTTTTCAACATATTTACTACAGGCCGAAAAGCCCTCAAGCTCTTTTTCAGACAAAACAAATGATTGAACTTCGCATTCTGAAAAAATGTTATAAATTATATCCTGACAAAGCATTTTCAATGTTTTATAACCGTCAAAATATTTATTTTCTCTCAACTTATCAATGGTTTCAATCAACAAACGCTTTGCTTCAGCATCGATTTCAAAGCCGTAATCCCAAAGCTCCTTCTCAACAAAAGAAATCAGATTTTCTGTTTTGGGAAGTTCAAGTGTTACGAGCTCAATCCGAAGAAACATTGAAACAATAGCCTTGAGTTTCTTAACCTCTTCCTTGTTGTCGGTGTATGCCGACAAAACAACAAGCCAGTTATCGCTGTTTGATGAAAGATATTCCATGAAACTGATAAAGTTGGAATCGTCAAGGTGTCCAAGCCATTCGTTGATATCAATATGTATAACACCCTTGAATTCATTTCTGAAGCCTGCCGCCTCTCTTACTTCAACAGTAAATCGCTGAAGCTCCGTAAAAACTTCGTTGGGCGGGCAATAACCAAGCATAAATTCGAAAAAATTTACCTCACCGCAGAAATCCATCAGGTTACCCTGCTCATATAAATAATCAGAAAGAAGTCTGAGTAAATTCGTTCTGCCGATTCCTGTTCTTGCAATCCAGAGCATGTCCGGCAAAATAATCGGCTTATTAACAGGCTTAACCCTGATATTTTCAGAAAGATTATTCCATCTTCTAACAACTGCTTTTATTTCATCTGAATCGGCAAGATTCATTATTTTGTCATAATACTTATTCATATCCATGCTCCGTTGATTTGAATTATTTTAAATAATATAACACAGTTAATGTTACATTGTCAAATTTTGGCCAAAAAATAGAAAGCCATGCAGGCTGATTAACTTTCAACTTGTATGGCTTTTTATAATAAAGATCATATAACTCACATATTTAAAAATGTGATTCATAATAATAAAAGTTTTTTAAAATTTTTTCTGTATAAAAATAATTATCGCTGTTCTCTTCTTTGTAAGAAAAACCATCACCGTCAGGTATCAAAGCAAATTCACCGCTGATATTTGTTCCAAAATACATTCCTAACGGTTCTGCAGTTTCGGAATAGTAAAATCCATAATAGCATGTTTCTGACCCTACTCCCTTTCCACCGCAATAAAAATCAACCACACCGTCTTTATAACTTGCTTTTTTAACACCTTTAATTGACAAAGTATCATCAAAATTATTTTCTGAAATATAAGCAATAATTGTTTCTGAATGCTTTTCAACCAAATTAAATATTTGCCTTTTGGATAAATTATCGCTCACCCCTGCTCTGATAAGAAAAACACCTGCAACCGCTATGATAATCAGACCAAGGAAAAATAACGATAAGGCCTTAAGAAAAACTTTCATTTTACCACCCTGCGCAATTATAGCACATGAATATAGAAAAAACAATAATAAAACATATTTTCCAAACATGAGAATATATCAGCAAAAGAAATGCAGGGAGCGTTTGCTACCTGCAATTTTTATGAGAAAAAAACAAATCCGAACGAATTACTGAAAAGTAATAAGTTCGGATTTGAATCGTTTGGCGCCCCAAACAGGACTCGAACCTGTGACACCGCGGTTAACAGCCGCGTGCTCTACCGACTGAGCTATTAGGGCAAAATTAAAAAAGTGTCGGCGTCGACCTATCTTCCCGGGCCGCTTCCAGCCAAGTATTTTCGGC
>JAZUON010000010.1:0-58794 GCA_045604685.1 Acutalibacteraceae bacterium | reverse complement strand
CTCATGATGTCATCTGACATCTCTTTTTCTCGTATTCTCGAGAATTACTGCTGTACTTGAAGTACATACTCAAATTAATCTTCAAGGGTTTTTTAATCAATCGTTGTTTAATTTTCAAGGTGCGTTTGCGCTGCTGTATTTGCGAGTGCTTGAATAATATATCACAACCAAAAACTAAAGTCAACACTTTTTTTAAAAAAACTCAAAAAATTTTCAACTTTAAAGATTTGCATAAGATCGATAAACCTATTGAATAATTTTTGTGCAAAAGCATTAAACAAGCCCTTGATACCTTATATTTTATGCCTTAAGCGTTCTATTATTTCAACAATTTTAAATCTAATTTCATAATTCGGGGAAGATTTGACTATTTCCACTCCGTTTCCGCCAAAAACAGCATCAATATCCGCATTTTCTGTTGCAGCAGGCAGGCAAAGGGGCGGAAACATTACACACCACCAGTTATGCCCTTCCCCTTTTCCCAAAATAACTTTTAATGCATAATACTCCCCCGCAGGCATTGTGAAATTTTCATAGGTTCGAGTTTCAAAATATTCCCTTACAAGACAAATATCCGCTCCATATTCAAACCCGTTATCAGCAAGTATATTATTAATGTATGCAATTAATCGGGATTTGTTCTTATCAAGCTGTCTGCACACAACATCAATATTAACTTTTCCCGAGAAAAGCTCATCACCGCTTTCAAGTAATTTATCACGGACAACGAGTTTAACAGCCTGATCTTCATCGGAATCTGAATTAGCAAGAATATGGAGTCTGAGAACACTGTTGCGGATATCTTTGCAGGTTGCTCCAAAGCTGACAACCGAAAAAACCACGGAAATAATCAAACCAACAGCAACAGATACTTCTATCATTTTCAATTTTTTCATAAAAAAACCGTCCTTTATGTTTTAAAAACATTATTGGACGGTTTCAAATCCATTATTCACTTAATTCAGGCTCAAGGCCTCCAATTTCATCACGGGCTTTAAATACATAGCCATTCTGGCTGAGAATATCCATATGAGAAAGCGCTTCACCTGTTCCGAGAGCAACACAATTCAAAGCATCCTTTGCGATGTGTGTGTTTATGCCGGTTTTTTTCTGAATCATTTTATCAATACCCTTAAGCAAAGCACCGCCTCCCGTGAGATAAATACCCGATTCGCAGATGTCTGCAGAAAGCTCGGGCGGCGTAAGCTCAAGGACGGAACGAACAGCCTCCGAAATCGCCTCAAGATGAGGACGCATGGCAAGATAAACCTCTGTTGAGCTGACTTCAATGCTGACAGGTAAATTGGTAATAAAATGCTTTCCCTTGACAGTCATTCCAAGCTCAACATCCCGCAGAAATGAATATCCGATTTGCTTTTTCAGCAGCTCCGCAGTTTTTTCGCCGATGATTACATCACGCTCACGTCTTATCTGCCTTGCAATAGCTTCATCAAAGGTGTTGCCTGCAATCTTGACCGAACGGGAAACCGATATGCATCCCATGGTAATGACGGCTATATCCGTTGTGCCACCGCCGATATCAACAACCATCGCACCAACCGGACGGTTACTTTTTATTCCCGCACCCAATGCAGCGGCAAGCGGCTCTTCGATGAGACAAGCCTTAGCTGCTCCCGCAGAGGTTACAAGGTCAAGAATTGTTCTTTTTTCAAGACTTGTTGCCATTGAAGGAACACAAATAACAACATTAGGTTTGAATATCATGTTCTTGCATATTTTTGACAGGATATACTTAAGAATATGCTTTGTTGCGGTAAAATCCGACACAACACCATGCTCCATAGGTTTTACAACCCTGATTGAATCGGGATTCTTGCCTACCATATCCCATGCGCGTCTGCCAACAGCAAGCAGCTTTCCGCTTTCTTTTTCATAAGCCGCCGCACTGGGTTCAGTCATAACAACACCTTTGCCTTCCACATAAGCAACTATAGATGTTGTTCCAAGATCAATTCCTATATTTGCGCCGAGCATCGGACTCCACCACCTTTCTATAATATAATGTAATAAATTATTTCTTGTCTTTTGAAGTCAAAGCAACCGAAATGCAATAAACCGCTTTTGCGCCGTTAAGCCAGAGCATTTTTGCGCATTCATTGAAAGTTTCTCCTGTTGTTGAAATGTCGTCACAAAGAAGGATAACCTTCCCTTCAACAGATGATGGGTCTGTAACATCAAAAACGCCGCAGAGATTACCTTTGCGGAAAGCAGGCGAAATCAAATGCTGCTTTTTTGTTTCAAACAGTTTTACAAGAGCACCTTTTTTATATTCAACTCCAAGATTTTTGCCCAACTTTTCAGCAAGAAGTTCGCACTGGTTATAACCTCTTTCGCGCCTGCTTTTCTCAGTGAGAGGAACCTCGGTTATAAAATCAAAACGAATTCCCTTGTATCTTTTCACAACGGTTTCAGACATTTCTCTTGCGAACTCTTCAGCACTGTCAACCAAATGCCTGAATTTAAACCGATGAATACCTTTTCTGACATTACCCTTGAAATAAAACGGCGCAGTGAGTCCATCAAAATATTTTTCGGCATTTTTGCAGGTGCATTTTTTCTTTTCTCTGCCGCACTTATTGCATATCTCATCGGTTATCCGAGGCAAATCTTTTTCACAATGCACACAGACATATGTATCATTGCTGACAACCTTTGCGCAGTAAGCGCAGCGATGAGGAAACAATGTTGAAAGAATAACATCAAGAAAACCTCTCATCAGCTGTCACCCAACATAATAAAGTTTTTCAGCGCAGAATACCGCTTGGCTTTGCTGTTATTCGCAACCATTCTCTCAACCGTGCTCCTTGTACCCACAAGAATCATCATTTTTTTTGCTCTCGTGACAGCGGTATAAAGTAAATTTCTGTAAGCAAGCTGCTCAACGACACCGACAACGGGCATTACTACCGCGTCAAACTCGTTGCCCTGACTTTTATGCACGGTAACAGCGTATGCATGCTCAAGCTCCAATTGACTTTCAAAGGGATATTCGGCAAGCCTGTCATCATAGCGTACATAGAGAAGATGAGCACCTGCATCGATTTTTTCAAGCATACCTATATCGCCGTTAAATACTCCGAGGCCCTCTTTTTCATTTCCAACCCACGGAATATTATAATTATTTTTGATTTGCATGAGTTTATCGCCTTCGCGCAGAACCCGCTGACCAAACACCTGCTCACGCTTATGCTTAGCAGGAGGATTAAGCACCGCCTGCAAAATTTTATTTATGCGCACCGTACCTGCATCGCCTTTTCGGGACGGACAAAGCACCTGAATATCCTCAACCGGAGAATAACCGTAAGCCTTGGGCAGTCTTTCCGCACAAAGCTCCGAAACGGTTTTGGCCGCAGCCGCAGGCAATCCTCTCTCAAGGAAAAAGAAATCCTTATCCGTTCTTGTAATTTCAGGTAGCTCACCGTTAACAATTTTATGAGCATTTGTAATAATCAGACTTTCCATAGCCTGACGGAAAACATCCTTAAGCTCAACAACAGGAAGCGCTTTTGAATTAATAATATCGTGAAGTACATTACCTGCACCAACCGGCGGAAGCTGGTCGGAATCGCCGACCATAATAAGCCTGCAACCGATGGGCAAAGCATCAAGAAGGCTTGAAAACAGAATAACATCAACCATCGAAAGCTCATCAACAATTACCGCACCAACGCTCAGCGGATTTCGTTTGTTACGCTGAAAAACGGGTTTATCACTTCTGTCCCATTCAACCTCGAGGAGTCTGTGGATAGTCTGCGCCTCTCTGCCCGTAAGCTCGCTCATTCTTTTCGCAGCTCTGCCGGTCGGTGCTGCAAGAGCAACCTCAAGTCCCTGATTTTCAAAAACCTTGAGAATACCCCGCAGGGTTGTTGTTTTTCCCGTGCCGGGTCCGCCCGTAAGAACAAGAATTCCCTTTTCAACAGCAAGCCTTATGGCAAGCCGCTGACGGTCATTATAGCAAACACCGCTAATCAGCTCTGTTTTGTCAATCTGCTCATCAATATTTTCGAGGCACTTCGGTGCAAACCTTTTCATGAACAGGATTGAACTGGCGGCGTTTTTTTCAGCATTATAAATATCGGGTAAAAAGATAAAATCCTTTGCGCTCAGATTTTCGCAAACAAGCTGACGGGTTTCAATAAGATTATCAAGGCGGATTTCCACTGTATCCGCCCCAACTCCAAGCAAATCACAGCAGGGCGGAATAAGTTTTTCTCTCGGCAGACATGTGTGACCGTTGTAAAGGTTGTGCCTGACAACATAAAGTATTCCTGCATCAACCCTGAATTCATCCGCCGGAGGTACTGGCAAAAGCCTTGCAATGCTGCAAGCCTTATCAAAAGTTATGCCTATCCCCTCTCCGCAAAGCAAATACGGATTATGTTCAATTGTTTCAACCGATTTTGAGCCGAAAACCTTGAAAATCTTAAGACATTCGGCAGTTGAAACACCATATTTTTCAAGAGATATGAGTGCTTCACGCTCTGCTGCACGACGCCTGAATTCTGACGATATTTCCCGCGCTCTTTCTCTTGAAATACCCTTGATTTCCGCAAGGCGTTCAGGTTGATTTTCAATAATATAAAAGGAATCTTCACCGAATCTTTCAACAATTTTCTGAGCAGTTTTTTCTTTAACGCCTTTAACTATCCCCGAAGAAAGATAAGAAAGCATGTCGGCGGCGGTCTGCGGCATCTCACGGCGGCACATTTCGATTTTAAACTGCTTGCCAAAGGTTGGATGCACCGTCCATTTGCCCACAAAAGTTACCTTTTCTCCGTTATAAAGGTCGCTGACATTGCCTGTTGCAGTAAAAAGCTCACCGTCACTTGTAAAATCAAGCACAGTGTAACCGTTTTCAATATTCTGATATGTGATGTACTCAACAGTACCGGTAATCGTTACCAATTCATCCATAGCGACCAACATAATGTGAATTTGAGCAAATGCCGAGACGGTCTGTAAGCCGAGTTCTGTCATTTAAGGCAATCATCTATCTACGCCTTACGTTGCCGCAAGGCTTCAGCCACCCGTCGGAGTATCGTCGAGCAAACGACGGAGCAAAGCTCCTCCTCCGGTCGGTGTTGCTTCGGATAGGGTTTGCAGGGCCGTGCGGTTCCCCGCACGCCGGTGAGCTCTTACCTCGCCTTTCCACCCTTACCTGCTAAAGCAGGCGGTATATCTCTGTTGCACTTTCCCTAAGGTCACCCTCGGCGGCCGTTAGCCGTTATCCTGCTCTGCGAAGCTCGGACTTTCCTCATGCAGCAAAAGCTGCCCGCGACTGCCCAACCGTCTCAGCACATACGCTCCGTATTATTTTAAATCACCTTTTACAAAATGTCAAACAAATTAGAAATATATTTAAAATAATTTACATTTTAGATATTGTATATGCATGGGATTTACGATAAAATTAGATAAAACAGCGAAAGGACAAGCAAATGGACGATATATATATTTCAAAAAAGCGAAGAAGATCCGATGATTTCATTGTTGAAATACCCGAGGATGAATTCTTACCGCAGACCCCGCCCGAAGATGATGAGCCACCAAAAAAGAAAAAGAAGAAAAAACACCGCCTGCTCAGATTTATTGCAACAGTTCTCGCCGTAATGTTTCTGCTTGCATCAGGTTTTATTTTTTTATTTGCAGCGGCATCGGGATACACTCGCAACGACCTTGAGAAAAATAAATACATTTCATCCTCTCAGCTCAAAAGTAACCCGTTCGTCACAAACATTTTGCTACTTGGCGTTGACGGAAATGCCGATTCTTCCTCTCGTTCGGATTCAATGATTCTTGTTTCGGTTGATTTTCTTCATGGAAAAATAAAACTTACCTCATTCCTGCGCGACAGCTGGGTTGAGATACCGTCAAAAGGAAAAAATGCCAAGCTGAACGCTGCCTGCTCATACGGCGGACCGCAGCTTGTTACGGACACAATTGAATATAATTTTGGAGTTGACCTCGACCATTTTGTTATGGTTGATTTCAATATGTTCACTAACATAATTGACAGTCTAGGCGGAATTGAGGTTGAAGTTACCAAAAAAGAGGCCGATTTCATCAATCGCACAACAAGGCAGAATGTTGACTACGGAGAAAGCGTTCGCCTTAATGGTGAGGAAGCTCTTGTTTATTGCCGCATCAGAAAGCTGGACAGCGACTATATGAGAACATATCGCCAGAGAAAGGTTATTGCGGCACTTATCAACAAGGCTAAATCAGCAGGTATAGGAAAGCTGATTGAAACCATGCGCGACGTTTTTCCTCTTATTCAGACGGATATGTCCCCTGCTGAAATCACCGGCCTTGCATATAAAGCGGGTGTTGGCATTCTGGCTTTTGAAATTGAACAAAACAGAGTTCCAATTGATGAGCACATGACACCGAAAACCATTAACGGCCAATGGGTTGAATCCCTTGATATTGAAGCGACTAAGGAATATCTTATTGAATATATTTATACAAACAACATTGACCCTGATGAATAAAAAAGCCTCCCTTGAAGGGAGGCATATCAATTAAATTTCTTCCTGAATTTCAGGCGAATATATTTCTTTTTCTGTTGAAAGAATAACCTGAGTTTTTGTGGATACAACGCCGCTGACGGAATTAACCTCTGTAAGCAGATTTTCAAGACCTTTTGTGTTTTCAACACACACCTTAAGCAGGTATGTATAGTCACCCGTTACACTGTGGCATTCAACAATCTGCGGATGACCGGCAACAAACTCAGAAAAATTTCCGCTGAATCTGGGATGTTCAAGGTTAACAGAAACGAAAGCAGATAAATCCAGGCCCAGCATTTCTTTGCTGAGAACCGCCGTATACTGCTTGATAATGCCGCAGGATTCCAGCTTTTTGATTCGTTCAATAACCGCAGAAACGGACATATTAACTTTGCTTCCGATAACCGATGCGTTTTCTCTTGAATTAGCTTTCAGGCATTCGATTATTCTGATATCAATTGCATCCATCAAATCAACCCGTTCCGATTTTCAATAATTAATTCTATAATACCAAAAATTCCAAATTAGTCAAGGCTGAAGCAAAAAATTTTTCGGAATCAGGAATAATTCTTGAAAAATATTTTTATTCTCGCTTTTTTTGCCGAATAATTTGAGATTTTGAAAGGACTTTATAAAATGAAAACAGTTTTCAGACTCTTTGAGCCAACCGACAGAAATGAGTTTTTCAGAATGGTTAAAAAATTCTATTCTCCCCCTGCAACAATTCATACTCCGCCCGACAGCGTTATGCTGAGCTGCTTTGATGCATCTTTTGAAATACCCGAATTTGTAAAAGGTATTATTTTTGAAAAAGAAGGAGAAACTGCAGGCTATGCCATTGTTTCCCTTAAATTTGAAACAGAGGTTGGCGGAATGGCTGCATGGATTGAGGAGCTTTACGTTGAAGAAGGCTTCCGCAGCCAAGGCATAGGCAAAGAATTTTTTGATTATCTGAAAAGTGAAATGCAGGGCAAAATCAAAAGAATTCGTCTTGAAGTGGGAGAAGATAATCAGGGTGCAATTAAGCTCTATAAAAGTCTCGGATTTGAATTTCTTGACTACAGACAAATGGTTCTTGACCGTAATTTTTAATATTCGATTATATCGTTAGGCTTAAGACTCAGCGCCTCCTCGTTCTGAGGAGAAAGTTTTTTGTTTTCCGATGAGAAATAAAGCCCCTTTTCCGATAAAACGGCAGAATAAACATACCAACGGGTTTCGTAATAAGTGAATTTGCCGTATGATTCTTTTTCCGGGAAAAGACTGTCAATTATTTCATCCGTGTTTTCATCAGGTGAATATACGGATATAACGGATTCTACACACTTTTTAAATAAAACAACCTTGTCTGTCTGTGCACATGCAAGGTTGATTTTTTTTGCATTTCCCAATCCGTCAACATCTGTTTCCAGAACAAAATCCGCCGAATCAGCATAAGAAAAATAAGCCGTAAAAACATTATTTTTATTGAAACACAAACTGTCATCAACCATAATGTTTTCATCCTCAGCGCAAAGTCTCTGAATAAAAATTTCAGGGCTGACCTTTTCCTGCAACGAACAAGATGAAAGCATAAAAATCAAAATAAAAACAATCGGAATTTTTCTCATATCAGTATTTCTTTTTAAATTTGAAATTAACAGCGAATATTCCCCCTGCAACACTGCCCGTAATAATTGAAGCCATGAGAATAAAAACTCCGTTTCCCGCTTTGTTTCCGTTTACAACAAACATTACAGCAGCGCAGAGAAATGCAGCAATCAACCCCGAAAGCGCGCCGTAAAGGGCGCCTTTTTCTTTCATCGGTCTGACTGCGGAAAATCCGCCGATAACTCCTGATAAAGCTCCCGCTGCAATTCCTGCGGGGAAATAACCAACCGCCCCCGTCTTAAGAGAAATAAATGCATAAAGGGCAACCAAAGCAAAATATACCGTTACAGAAACAGCCGCACCAACACAGACTTTGACCATAAAACTCTTTGGATTATCTTCCCTTTTCCGATTTCCGCGCATAAAAAAGCTCCTCTCATACCATTGCTAATCCAATAATATGAAAGGAGTTTGTTAATTATTCAATTAAGAATCAAAGGTGTCGTCCTTTTTCTTTGTCTTTTTTCTCTTTGCCTTGCTGTTTTCAGCAGCTTCTTCCATCTTCTTCTGCTTTTCAGCCTCAGCAGCAGCCTTTGCAGCCTCTCTTTCTGCCGCAGCCTTTTCATCAGCAGTGTTGTTGGTTGAAATTGCCCATTTTGCAATCTTCATCTTATTTCTGTCTGCGCCGGTTTCGATGATGAGAGAATCTTCCTTAACGGTGATAACTCTTCCCATAATGCCGCCGATAGTTGTGATTTCGTCGCCAATCTGAACATTATCGCGCTTTTCCTGCTCTTCCTTCTGCTTTTTCTTCTGTGAGCGATTCATGAAGAACATCATGGCAACCATAACACCGATCATTACGATAAAAGTCCACTGATTGCCGCCTGCTGCACCTGTTGCGCCTGTTGATGCACCTGCAGGAGCAAGTAAGTAAATGAAATCCATTGAAATAACCTCCAAAGTATAATGCAAACATTATACATCATCAATTCAAAATATGCAAGTAGGAAATCAAAAATAAAAGTTAATTATATTCTTGTATCCAGCAAATCCACATTTTCAGCGCGGAATTGCTCAAATGTGCCGTTATCAAGGGCGTCACGGATATCCTGCATCAGCATATTATAGAAATGCAGATTATGCATTACACAAAGGCGCATCGCAAGCATTTCTTTGGCTTTGAACAAATGGCGGATATAAGCCCTCGAAAACTTTGAACAAACGGGACAGCTGCACTCAGGGTCGATAGGTTGGGAATCCCGCTCATATTTCTTATTGTTCAGATTAATGATACCATTTTTCGTAAAAAGATGTCCGTGCCTTGCATTTCTGCTGGGCATCACACAGTCAAAAAGGTCAACGCCTCTGTAAACCGCTTCAATTATGTTCCCGGGAGTACCGACACCCATAAGATAACGAATCTTATCCGCAGGCATGTGAGGCTCAACGGCAGAAATAACGCGGTACATATCCTCCTTAGGTTCGCCTACCGCAAGGCCGCCTATGGCATAGCCGTCAAGGTCAAGTGCAGCAATCTGCTTCATATTCTCAACCCTCAGGTCGTCAAATGTGCAGCCCTGATTAATACCGAAAAGGAGCTGATTTTTATTAATGGTATCAGGCAGCGAATTCAGCCTTTTCATCTCCGCCTTACAGCGTTCAAGCCAGCGAACGGTTCTTTCGCAGGACTGCTTTGCATATTCGTATTTTGCAGGGTTTTCAACACATTCGTCAAAAGCCATAGCAATCGTCGAACCGAGATTTGACTGAATCCTCATGCTTTCCTCCGGGCCCATAAAAATATGCCTGCCGTCAACATGGGACTGGAAGGAAACACCCTCCTCGTTTATTTTTCGCAGGGAGGCAAGAGAAAAAACCTGAAATCCGCCGCTATCCGTCAGAATAGGGCCATCCCAACCTGAAAACTTATGAAGTCCGCCCATTTCCCGAACAAGGTCATCTCCGGGACGCACATGAAGATGATAAGTGTTTGAAAGCATAACCTGGCAGCCGATTTCCTTTAAATCAACCGCGGAAAGAGCGCCTTTGATTGCGCCGCAGGTTGCAACATTCATAAAAGCAGGTGTCTGCACAGTACCGTGAACTGTAACAAACTCGCCTCGCCTTGCATTGCCTTCTTTTTTAATGAGTTTATACATAATTTATTCTCCGTAAAATACACATGCATCGCCGAAGCTGAAGAATCTGTATTTTTCTTCAACGGCGATTTTATAGGTGTTCATAGTGTTCTCATAGCCGCAGAATGCGCTGACCAGCATAATCAGCGTGCTTTCCGGCAGGTGAAAATTTGTTACAAGGCAGTCAATGCACTTAAATTCATAGCCGGGATAAATAAAAATGTTTGTCCAACCGTCATCCTCGCATATTTCACCCCTGAATGTTGCAACAGATTCAAGAGTTCTGCAGCAGGTTGTACCAACAGCAAAAACCCTGCCGCCGTTTGCCTTTGTTCTGTTTATTATTTCAGCAGTTTCCGCAGGCAAATGGTAATGCTCGGAATGCATATGATGCTCCTCGATGTTATCTGCCTTAACCGGCCTGAATGTTCCGAGACCTACATGCAGGGTAACAAAACCAACCTCAACGCCCATTGCCTTTATTTTTTCAATAAGTTCGGGTGTGAAATGCAGCCCCGCAGTCGGGGCAGCGGCGCTTCCCTGCTCCTTGGCATAAACAGTCTGATATCTCTCCTTATCCTCGAGCCTTTCTGTTATGTAATGGGGCAACGGCATTTCGCCAACCTTATCAATAACTTCAAAGAAATTACCTTCAAAACCGAATTTTGCAATGCGGTTGCCGTCGTCAAGCACCTCAATTATCTCAGCTGTAAGAATTTCTCCGCCGAAGGTGAACTTATGACCGACCCTCGCTTTTTTACCCGGACCGGTTATAACTTCCCATGTATCAATACTCTTTTGATTAAGAAGCAGAAACTCAACAACAGCGCCGGTGTCAATCCTTTCGCCGTACATTCTTGCAGGCAAAACCTTGGTGTTGTTAAGAATCAGACAGTCACCCGCTTTAAAATATTCAGTGATATCACTGAACACTCTGTGAGCAAGCTCGCCCGTACATCTGTTAACCGCAAGCATTCGTGAGCTGTCACGGGGTTCAACGGGAGTCTGCGCAATAAGTTCCTTTGGTAAATCATAGTAAAAATCGCTTCTTTTCATTAAAAACCTCAAAATTCTCTCAAAAAATCCAATATATTTGTATAAATAATCATTTGATTTATATTTGTGTTTGTGTTATTATCTATAATATTATTATAGTGTCTTTTTGTCAAGGCGCATATTCAACAAAAATTTGTACAGATTATCCGAAAAGAGGTTTAAACTTATGAAGAATTACAAAGTCGGCATCGTCGGCGCAACAGGTATGGTAGGTCAGAGATTTGCAACTCTGCTTGACAATCACCCCTGGTTTGAGGTTACCGTTCTCGCAGCAAGCCCCCGTTCAGCAGGTAAAAAATACAAGGATGCTGTAGGCAGCAAATGGTGCATGGCAACCGATATCCCCGAAAAGATGGCAGATATCGTTGTTATGGACGCTACTGCAGATATTGAAAAAATCGCTGCTTCGGTTGATTTCATCTTCTGCGCAGTTGATATGAAAAAGGACGAAATCAAAGCACTTGAGGAAGCATATGCAAAGGCTGAATGCCCCGTTGTTTCAAACAACAGTGCCCACAGAATGACTCCCGACGTTCCCATGATCGTTCCCGAACTCAACACAGATCATGCTAAAATTATTGATTCACAGAAAAAACGCCTCGGCACGAAAAGAGGATTTATCTCAGTTAAATCAAATTGCTCACTTCAGAGCTATGTTCCCGCCCTCTATCCTCTCAACAAATTCGGCGTTAAGGATGTTCTTGTTTGCACATACCAGGCAATTTCAGGCGCTGGCAAAACCTTTGAAACATGGCCAGAAATGGTTGACAATGTAATTCCCTACATCGGCGGCGAGGAAGAGAAATCAGAAAAAGAACCCCTTAAGATCTGGGGTGAAATCGTTGGCGACGAAATCGTTCCCGCAAAGTCACCCAACTTCACCGCACAGTGCCTTCGCGTTCCCGCATCGGACGGCCACATGGCAGCAGTATTTGTAAGATTTGAAAACAAGCCCACTATGGACGAAATGAAAGAAATCTGGAAGGAATTCAAAGGCTATCCTCAGGAGGCAGAGCTTCCCAGCGCACCCAAGCAGTTCCTCAACTACTTTGAGGAGGATAACCTTCCCCAGACAAAGCTCCAGAGAAACCTTGAAAACGGTATGGCAGTTTCAATCGGAAGACTCAGAGAAGATACACAGTACGATTATAAATTCGTTTGCCTCTCACACAACACACTGAGAGGCGCAGCAGGCGGAGCAGTTCTTATGGCAGAGCAGCTTTGCGCTCAAGGTTATATCACACCCAAGTTCAACTGATGAAAGGAGTCAGACAATGAAGCAGACTGTTTTTACGGGAGCAGGCGTTGCAATCGTTACACCTTTTACCAAGGACAACAAAATTAATTATGACAAGCTCGCCGAGCTTCTTGAATTCCAGATTGCAAATAAGACGGACGCAATCATCATCTGCGGCACGACGGGCGAAGGCTCAACTCTTGACCACGATGAACATTCGAATGCAATCAAATTTACTGTTGATGTTGTTAACAAAAGAATTCCCGTTATAGCAGGCACGGGCAGCAACGACACAAACTATGCAGTAAAGCTCTCAAATGAGGCTGAAAAAGCAGGGGTTGACGCTCTTCTTTCTGTTACACCTTACTACAACAAAACTTCACAGATGGGTCTTATCCAGCACTTCAACTACATTGCAGACAGAGTAAGCGTTCCCATCATCCTTTATAACGTTCCTTCAAGAACCGGCGTTAACATTCTGCCCGAAACTTATCTTGAGCTTTCAAAGCACGAAAGAATCGTTGGCACAAAGGAAGCAAACGGCGACATTTCTTCAGTTGCAAGAACAATTGCCCTTTGCGGCGAGGATTTCTCTGTTTATTCAGGCAATGACGACCAGGTAACCGCTCTCATGTCACTTGGCGGCAAAGGCTCAATCTCAGTGCTTTCAAACATTGCACCCGAGGTTGCTCATAACATTCCCGCCCTCTATCTTGAAGGCAAATATGAGGAAAGCCGCAAGCTCCAGCTTGAATACATCGACCTTTGCCACGACCTTTTCATTGATGTTAACCCCATTCCTGTTAAGGAAGCAATGAATATGATGGGTATGGATGTCGGCGATTGCAGACTCCCCCTTTACAGAATGGCAGATGCCGCAAGAGAAACACTCAGAAACACACTTGCAAGACACGGACTTGTATAATTTGAGGTAATCCGAAATGACAGGAATTTTATTAAGCGGCTGCAACGGAAAAATGGGCAAAGCTGTTACAAAAAGCGTTGCCGAAAGTGCAGATTGCAAAATCGTAGGCGGAATTGATATTTTCACCGAGGCGTTAAACGGTTACCCCGTTTTTTCAACACCCGCCAATGTTACAAACGATATAACCGAAAAGGCTGATGTTATAATCGACTTTTCAAACCCTGCTGCGCTGGCAGGTCTGCTTGAATACGCGGTTAAGAATTCAATTCCTGCCGTTATTTCAACAACAGGTCTCAGCGATGCACAGATTAACCTTATAAAAGATGCATCAAAGAAAATCCCTGTATTTTTCAGTGCAAATATGTCACTGGGCGTTAACCTTGTGTGCGAGCTTGCAAAAAAAGCCGCAAACGTGCTTGGCGATGCCTTTGACATTGAAATCATTGAAATGCACCACAATCAAAAAATTGACGCCCCCAGCGGAACAGCCCTTATGATTGCAGATTCAATCAAAGAAGAGCTTGACGGGGACGTAAAATATGAATATGACCGCCACTCAAAGCGTGAAAAAAGAACAAAAAAAGAAATCGGAATTCATGCAGTCAGAGGCGGCACAATTACGGGTGAGCATCAGGTTATTTTTGCAGGTCTTGATGAAATCATAACGATTTCCCACTCCGCAAGAAGCAAAGAGCTTTTTGCAACCGGTGCAATCAGTGCCGCAAAATTCATCTGCGGCAAGCCTGCGGGACTTTATAAAATGGCGGATATGCTTTGATATACCGGAGGGATAAAAATGAATCTTGTTGAAAATATTTTCGTAACAGAAGATGTTACCTTATTTTCCCTTTGCGATGCACCTGCCGACATCGGTCATATGGCGGAAGTTTTCAAAATGATTGCCGATGCAGGTATTGATGTTGATATGATTTCGCAGCTTCCTTTCAGCGGTGCAGGCTCAGGCTTTTCCTTCACAGTAAGCGACAAGGATTTTGTTTCCGTGCTTTCCATTGCATCGGAGCTTCGCACAAGGTCACCGAAAACAAAAATCAGCGTCAGCAGCGGTAACTGTAAAATCACCGTCAGCGGCGAGGCTATGCGAGGCACTGCAGGCGTTTCTGCAAGGATATTCAAGGCCGCAGCTTCGGTTGATGCAGATGTGAGAATGATAACAACATCCGAAATTGAAATTTCACTTCTTGTTGTCAAATCTGATGTTGACAATGTTGTTGAAGCCATTAAAAACGAATTCTGAACAAAAAACCGACCCGTTAAGGTCGGTTTTATTTTTTATGATTCTGTTTCATATTTTATTATTTCTTCTTTTTTTATTTCAGTTCGGGTAATTTCCGATGCAGCCACAAGTTTATCCATGGCCAAATCATTAACTGCCTGAAATGCTTTCACCTTTTCGCGACATTCATCGCATTGCATTATGTGACTGTTAACCGCTGCTGCAAGCCCAATGCTTTCCTGATTGATGCTGTTCATGCTCACAAAATCAATTATCTCATTTTCCGTCAGGTGTTTCATCGTCGTCATCGTCCTCTTCCTCTTTTTGTTCCAGTTCTTCTTCAATAAGGCGTCCGTTCATTCTGTTAACCCAATCGCTCACCGAAGCCCTGTCACCTTTTTTCATATAAAAATCGCAGTATTTTTTACCGCCGATGCGTTGACCCTCGGAATCTGTTTTATTAAGCTTTTTTCTGAGTCTGCCGAGAAGCTCTTCGCTGATCTGAAGCCACAGAATTTTATCCGCATTCTCAACAACATAATCCAGAACCTCATCCATGGTTAAATCATTGAAAACACAAGTAATATAAGCGGTTGATTCGCTTCTGTTAAGATTACCTCTTACAACCGCAAGCATAACCGCAACCCATGTAAGAACAATATGAGGCTCCGAGCCCGAATCCAGAACAAACTCAAAATATCTGTTCAAGGCTTCGTAGTCATAATCATCTTCATAATACAGGTCGTTGTTGATATCCTCAATTTCAGGCGGCTCATCATCAGATGCATCTGTTTCAATTAACGGCATCTTCTTCAGCTTTTTCGCAATATCTTCATAAATATTTTTTGCAACAGTAAACATCCAGCTTTTGAAGCCTGCAGGATTATCGTTAGGCACCCCGTCTCTCATCAAAAATCCGGTAACACATGTTTTGAAAAGCCTGAGATGCACTTCCTGCATTACATCCTCTTCATAGCCGACGGTATGCTTTCTGCTGTTGCACCATTTTCTGATTGTGCCGAAAAGAGTTTTTTTTGCTATTTCATAAAGAGTTGTATAACCGTCAGGATTTCCTTCCGACAGTTGACTGAGCATTACATGAAACTCTTCATCAGTAAAATAAGCCATTTTTTCAACCTCGATTCAATATTAAAAACAATATATCATACAATGTCGAAAAAAACAAGTGCATAAAAAGAAAAACGGCGCAGCATAACTGCTGCGCCCGGCCGAAAACTATTAAAGGGGCATGGGGATAAATGCAAAAATAGATGCAAGTGAATTCTTAATAATCTCAACAATACCTGCTGCTTCAGCCTCATTTACATAAGCAAGAATCTGCTCAACCATTGCAAGGATTTCTGTTACAAATTCCATTCTGTTTGTCCTCCTGTTAATTTTTACAGCTATGCTGCATTAAAATTATACATTACAGACTTGTTTGAAGTCAATATTAAGAGGCTATACAATTTCAAGAATTTGCCTAAAAAAGGACAGATTCGCATTATTTTATTCAAGCATATCCATTATTGCGCGCTTTCCCGTTACCCCTATGCTTCGGTTTCTGACCGCGCCGTTCTTGAGCACAACAAGAGTCGGAACACTCATTATACCGAATTTTTGTGCAAGCTCCTTTTCCGATTCAACATTAACCTTGCAGATTTTAACATTATCCGACGCGCTCATCGCAACATCTTCAATAACGGGCGAGAGCATTTTGCATGGCGTGCACCAATCGGCAAAAAAATCAATCAGCACAGTGCCGTCGAACTCCTCTACCTCACGTGTATAACTGTCTCCCGTAACATCAAAAATTTTCATTTTTCCGTCCCTTTCGTTAATACTATCAGTAATTATTTTTTCTTTTTTCTGCTGATTTATTCAAAACGGACGGATACTGCTTATATGCAGGGAATCATCAGCATTTTGCCGTTTTCCGCAACATCACCGTCAATTCCGTTTTCGGTCATAATTGCATCAACCGTTGTTGCATAACGCTTTGCTATGCTCCATATGCTTTCGTTGCTGCCACAGAAATAAATTGTTAAAGCGCAGGGCTTTTCATTTTTTGCTATCTCCCCTGAAATTTCAACTGAGCCGATATGTTTTTTCATTTTGCAGGTGAGAACGGTTGCTGAAACAGAAATTTCTGTTTTCAGTTCAAGTCGACTGTCACCTGTTACCGAACAGGAGCACCCAAGAATCGCTGCCGAGCCGAAGCAGCTTATTCTTTCCGCTTTTTTGGAAAGCCTTGATGAATATTCAAAATCAACGGGCTTCTGAATAACTCCAAGTTTGTTTTCGGAATCTCGGTAAATAACGGTTGCATTATATGTGCCGCTTACAACGGCATTACTGTCTTTGCAGGCAAAATTTTGCTTTATTTCAGAGCACCACACCGCAAGCACACAATCAACGCTGACTCCGATGCTCTCAAAAACAACCTTGTTGGTGAATACAGAATTAAAACTGTCATTATATTCAAATATCTCTGTGTTTCTGGCAGCGCATCTGACCTCATATTCCGTTGAATAAGCGTCGGAAATGAGTTGCATGGGAATTTCTTCAAAAGCAGCCATAAAAGCGCTTATACGCATATTTAAATCAACAAGACGCATATCCCCCGATGAGTTTGATTTTGCAACCGCTTCGCAGGAGTTTACGGAAAGGCGAAGGCTGCTGATGCTTTTTTCACAAAGCCCTTCAAGCTCAACAATCTGACTCACGGGCATTGAATGCTCGAGGCTTTCAAAATTGCCGTTTTCACCTATATAATAAAGTTTAACCGTGCATTCTCCTTTTACGAGAGCTTTATTATTGATAATTTTAACATCACCCGCTGTAACACACGGCGATGCATTGACTATCTGCATAATAGGCTCCCTGCTTTCATCGAGCTCAACAACCTCGCTCATTGAAAATGCTCTTTCGCAAATACCCGATAAAGAAGCAAAGCTGCATTCATCACTGAGAAGCTGCATTCCCGAGCCCTCGGCTCCGCAAAGAATATGCTCCTCTCTTTTTGCAAAAGCCCTGAAAAAGAATGTCAGTATTCCTCTAACGTCAATTCTGCGGGGATTGACCGCCCTGCAATTAACATAATCGGTGTTTACGGTAACATTGACTGCCGTATCATTTGTGATGCGGTTTGATTCAATGAATTTCTGCAGCGGATAGCTTTGCTCATAGGCGGCTGCTTTACCGTTTTCACCCTCATAGATTACTCTCACAACAGCCGTTACATCCGCAGTAACTCTTCCAGAGTTATTCTGCACAGAAGTCACATTCGGAGTTACGGTGCATTTGAGAATCCGCTGAATTTCCGGGCAGTAATCGGGCAGAGAGATATCCGCATCCAGCGACTGCTCCGCAGTTGATTCGAAAACGCTTTCGCAGAAGCCTGCTTTTTGTGTTTCACAGTTAAGGTTCATATTATTCCTCCCGTTATAATTATCACCACAATATATGTGTTACCTGTCCAATTTATGCCACCGTGGCGAAATTCCGCTAAATTTCCTCAAAATAAATATAAATATTTAAAAATTTTTTATTTTTATATTTACAATTAAAAAAGTTTATATTATAATGACATTGTATAAATAATGAAAGGAGCAACACCATGCCCGAATTTACTTACGAAATCGTTGAATCTGTAGCAGTTCTTTCAGAAAATCCCAAGGGTTGGACAAAGGAACTCAATCTTATCAGCTGGAACGGAAGAGACCCCAAGTATGACATCCGTGAGTGGGCGCCTGACCATGAAAAAATGGGCAAGGGCGTTACTCTCAGCAAGGATGAAATGGCAGCACTTAAAGAAGCTGTTAAAGGTCTTTAATCTCACCATCGTTCAAGCGGGCGTTGCGGATTTTTTTGCCGCAACGCCTTTCTTTCACTATACGGGAGGCAATTATATGAGCAATGAGCCGAACCGCACTCACTCTGAATTTAAGGTCTATGACAGGCGCTATGTAGGCGCAAAAGAAACCTTTGCTTACCTTCTAAATGACTTTTCAAATGCATTCAACATCGGTCAGTACACCGACAGATTTATCTGGGATGTTGTTAAAATTGACTTTAAGACAAATGCACTTGTGAACATTTTCACCGGCGCATGGGACATAATTAACGACCCCGTTATAGCTGCCATTGTTGATAAGACCCGAACAAGATGGGGAAAATTCAGACCTTACCTTGTTGCATTCCAGATCCCCATGACTCTTCTGGGCGCACTTTATTGGTTCATTCCCTTCTTTTTCCCAGGAACATCCGGCACTCACCTGCCGAAGCTGATTTATTACTTTGCATTCAATGTTGTAAACGAAACAGCAGGAACTTTCACAAGCATTGCAAAGGCAGGATATATGACAACGGTTACGCCCCACCCAAATGACCGGGCGCGGCTTATTACTCTTGCCGAGCTGCTGACGGGAATGATGGGCGAGGATCTGCCAAACTACATAATGGGCGTTCTTATTGACCTTATCAACAACGGCATTCTTAAATGGAAGCTGCAGAATGTTTTCCTTGCAATGGGTTTGGGAACAAGCATTATTTCATCTGCCTGCACCTTTTATTTCTTCATTGTTTCAAGAGAACGGGTTATGCAGTCCGTTGAAGCACCCAGCGTACTACAGGGCCTTAAGGCGGTAATCAACAACTACCCCGTGCTGCTTATCACCCTTTCTGATTTCCTCGGCGGCTTCAGCGTAGGCTCAAGCAGCACAAACTACTTTATAGATGTTCTGGGCTCCGCATCGTTGCAAACACTGCTTAATCTGCCTTCCAGCGCAAACGGAACAATCAGCTATGCATTTGTTAAGCCCATAAGAGAGCGTTTTTCAACAAAAGCTATCTGGGTTTTCGAGGATCTTTACACAAGATTCTGGATTATCCTTCTGTTTATTATCGGTTCAATTAATAAGAACTACAAAAAGCGCCTGCTCATGTGCATTCTCTTCGGCGTGCAGGCGTGGTTTGATAAATGGGCGTTCGGAATAAGAAAGGTTGTTAAGGCAGAGCTCTATAATGAAGCTATGGACTACTGCGAATGGAAAAACGGCTACCGTGTTGAGGCAACAATAGGCGTTGCACGAAGCCTTATAACCAAAGTTCAGAATATTGTTATGACCTCAGTCAAAAGCCTTATCCTCAGCGCAATCGGCTATGAACAAGGCATCGCAATCGGCACACAGAGCGATAAAACAAAATGGTGGCTCTTCGCCCTTTGCACGGGCATTCCTCAGCTTACGGGCATTCTTGCGGTTATACCCAAATTTCTTTATCCCCTTTCCGGCAACCTGAGAAATCAGATGTATAACGAACTGATGCAGAGAAGAAGAGAAATGAATGAAAAAATGACAAACGAAGATAATGAAATAACAATCAGGATAGAAGAAAGCGTTTAAATTTATTATGGAAACAAGACCACTTAAAACCGTTATCGTAGGCGGCGGACACAGAAGCCTCACCTACGCCGAACTCGCAAATATCGAAAGCGATAAAATGGAAATCGTAGGAATTGCAGACCCCGACGAAAACAGACGAATCTCCATTGCAAAGCAATTTAATATTCCGCCTGAAAGATGCTTCAGTACCGCTGAGGAGCTTGCGCAGGCGCCGAAATTTGCCGATGCTGTTATCAACGGCACAATGGATCATATACATGTTTCAACAACGATCCCCTTGCTTAAAGCAGGCTATGATGTTCTGCTTGAAAAGCCCTTTTCAGTTAATGAAAAAGAAGCAAGAGAACTTGTTGATGCTGCCGAAAAATACGGCAGAAAGGTTATGGTTTGCTTTGTGCTTCGCTACGCACCCTTCTACAGAAAAATAAAGGATATTATCATTTCGGGTGAAATCGGAAAAATTATCAGCATTGAAACAAACGAATATGTCAGCTACCACCACATGTCCACAAGCCATGTAAGAGGCAAATGGAATAACTTTGAAAAGTGCCACAGCTCAATGCTCCTTGCAAAATGCTGCCATGACCTTGACATTATGATGTGGCTGATGAGCGAAACAAAACCATCCGTTGTTACCAGCTTCGGATGCAACATGCAGTTCACTCCCGAAAACGCGCCTGAAAAATCGGGCACAAGATGCCTTGTTGACTGCCCGCTTTCCGAAGAGTGCCTTTACTCCGCCAAAAGGCTTTATATTGACCATCCAGACAGATGGTCATTCTATGTATGGGATGCTCTTGAACACCTTGAGAACCCTACTATTGAAGATAAAATCGAGCTTCTCAAAATAAGCCCTTACGGCGTTTGCGCCTATAAGAGCGATAATAATGTTGTTGACCATCAGACTGTCAGCGTGCTTTTTGAAAGCGGCGCAACAGGCACACACAACATGATAGGCGGCACAAGCTACGGCACACGGACAATTCACATCACGGGAACAAAAGGTGTTATTGAGGGTGACTTTGAAAAAGGAGTTTTTACTCTTTCAAAGATTGATCCCAGGCCGGATTGCGAGCATGAGGACACAGTTTTTGACGTTAAAATCGATAACGATACCCACGGCGGCGGCGATCTTGATCTTGTTCGCGATTTTGTTGCCTATGCAAGAGGCGAAAAAACAAGCGTTTCCTGCACAAGTATAACAGATTCACTTCTTGGGCATCTTGTTGTTTTCCTTGCAGATAAATCCAGAGAAAACGGCGGATATCCCGAAAAAGTAATTTTATAACATATCGAAATACCCGAGGAACTCTGTTTTGAGAACCTCGGGCATTGTTTTTATTCATTCTTATTTCGCATCATTTTCATCAAATCTGTCACCGCACTCGGGGCAGAATTTGGGAGGATTCTTGGGATCCTCGGGCATCCAGCCGCACTTATCG
This sequence comes from Acutalibacteraceae bacterium, assembly GCA_045604685.1. GTDB lineage: Bacteria > Bacillota > Clostridia > Oscillospirales > Acutalibacteraceae > CAG-177. The sequence goes on along the minus strand of JAZUON010000010.1, from coordinate 37,234 downwards.
CATCTGTAAAGAGGTGCATCCTCGGGCTTTTTATTGCCGCAGTTTGAGCAGAACTTGCCCTTATTAACATTGCCGCAGGAGCAGGTCCATCCGTCTGCTTCAGGCTTTTTTGCTCCGCATTCCGTGCAGAAATTGCCGCTTACAGTTGCTCCGCAAGCGCATTTCCATCCGTTTGCGGGCGTTGCAGCCTGCTGCTGAACACCTGCATTATAAAAGCTCTGAGCTGCATTCATTCCGCCTGCATTCATGGCCATACCCATGCCCATAAATCCGGTCATAGCTCCTGCATCATTACCTGCCGCGCCTTCCATTGCATTTGCGGTTGCATCGGTCATTCTGCCCGCCATCATAAAGGGATTTGAGCCCATGGTTGCGGCATCTTCCATCTGGTTAATCTTCTTCATATCCTCTTCGGTGAGAGTGATAGGATTCATAGCGATAGATTCAACGGAAATACCTCTGCGGTCTGTCCACTCAACCTTAAGAGCAGTGTTCATGGCATCCTTAAGCTCTGTTGTGTGAGCAGGAATCTGAGCAGGTCGAAGTTCAAGCTCCGTCAGCTTTGCAAATGCAGGCTGAAGTGCAGAAATGAATTCCGTCTTAAGCTGCATATCGATTTCATCTCTTCTGTATTCATCGCTTACATTGCCTGCAACCTTTGTATAGAAAAGAATGGGGTCTGTTATTCTGTAAGAATAGACGCCGTTGCATCTCACCTGAACAGTTCTGCTCATGCCTATTCTCTTATTAACAACTTCAAACATGAAGGGATTGGCAGTTCCGAATTTATTATCCATTATTTCCTTAAGATTGAAATAATAAACTCTCTGGTCCTTACCTGTATCGCCGCCATAGGTGAAGCGCTTACCGATGAGCTTAAAGGTGTCCTTAATGCTGTCACCGAGCTTGCCGGAGAAAATGCTCGGCTCGGTAGACGAATCGTAAGTATATTCACCGGGCTCAGCGCAAACATCAACAACCTTGCCCTGCTCAACGATAATCATACACTGACCGTCCGCAACAGCAATACCTGAACCATTGGAAATAATGTTGTCGCTGCCCTTTGTGTTGGAGCTTCTGCCACTGATACGCTTTTGGCCCTTGACCATAAGCACATCGTTTTCAAGCGAATCGCAGTAAAAAAACTCCTTCCACTGGTCTGCCAACACGCCGCCGAGAGCACCTATACCCGCTTTAATAAGTCCCATAATTAATTTCTCCTTTCAAAAAATCATTTAATTAATTTATCAACATCGGAAAGTCTGATTCGCTTTGATGCAACATAGGTTTTATATCCGCCGTCGCTTTTCTTTTCACCGAACGTGCCGTAGGTTGAGGTAACAACAGTACCGTCATCAAGAACAACATTACCGCAATATCCGGTGTCTGCATTGGCACAAATAGAAGGCTCTGTCTGACTTTCAAGATATGTATGAGCCAGCTTGATTCTGTACTGACCTTCCCGTCCGTTTTTCAGGTCATCATAGGTGCCTACCCATGCAACCCAGCCCTCACTGTACCAATTTTTCATTTTCTCAATTGAATTGGATTTAACCTTTTCAAGACTTCTTTCAATGGAACGGAAAGTAATAAACAACCTGCCGTCAGGGGTGTAATCCGCCTTATGACGCTCGCCGTTAAGGGCTGACGGAGCAAAAACGGGCGCTGACCATGTTTTTCCTTCATCCTGTGAAAATGAAAGAAGGCTGTTATAATTCTTATTGTTGCTTCGTGCAATCAGGCAAAGCTCATCGCCCTTGCCGCAATCCGAGCGAACAACCTCAACCTCACACATATTTGCCTTTTTTTCGATGGAACGATACTGCGAAAAATAAGGCTCAGGATTGCTCCATACAGGCTTGCCGTCAACAAATGAAAGAATTGTTTTAAAATTCACAAAATCGGAATTATGGAAAAATGCCATCCATTTATCAACAAAAACACCGTTTTCCTTAAGCCTTGTGAGGGATGCCATTGAAACAACGGGGATAACCGTAAAATCATGTTTTTTTGAAAAACAAAGCTCGAATTCACTCCAGCTTTTGCCCTCATCATCAGAAAGCGAGAAATTAAAGCCTCCGATTGTTCCTTTACCGTCGTGCCAATTGGGGTTGCCTGAAACAAGTAAAATCTTATCGGGACTGCCATCCGCAAATTCAAGGCGGTAAACCGTAGGTGTTTCTCTTGAGGTTGACCACGATTTGGGCATATTTTCAATTTTTGAATCATATGTAACACCGCCGTCACGGCTTATACTGCTTCTGATAGCGCCTTTTCCGTGACCCGAGGGATAAACATCAAGAATACTACCGTCCTTAAGCAGAACAGCATCAGGATGGCCAAGATAATCAAGGCCGTTATCAACAACAGAGAGCTCATAAAGATACTTAAGCTCGTCAGGAGTATTCTCCGGCATAACATCAAGGCGCACCATCGGGATTGAATAATCCCCCGCTCCGTTTTCACCTGTTTTCTGAAAAATCTTAAAACACATATTATTTCACCCTTATCCTGAAAAGTCTTACTCCATGGCCTGATACGCTTGCACCAAACGTGTCTTTGGCAAGAAATTCTTTGCCACTCCATAAATCTCGCAGTAAATATTCTTCCGCTTCAGGAGTTTCAACAAAAGTATTGCGGATAATCTCCTTGATTGAGAATTTCATTTCGGTTTCGCTTCCTGCTTTATTGAACAAACAAACAGCAAATTCACCGTTAACAAGAGGTTTCACAAGGATATCCTCCGCGCCGTTCGTTTTAATCCTGCGGCACTGAATGCCGAGGGGATCCTGATCAACAGCAATAACCTCTTTATTTGTCAGAATTTTATAGGTGGGGTTTTCGGTATCAACCGAGCCATCCTCCAGAATAAATTTTCTGATATCGTTTCCAAGAATAAGAGGCGCCGCCATCATGCACCAAAGAGTAAAATGCGATTTATTCTCTTCAAAGCTGAGATTGCCGTTGCCAACTTCGAGCATATCAGGGTCATTCCATGCTCCAATGCCTGAATATTTGTAAAGAAGAACATTGAATTCATATATGCCGAGGATTGATCCCCATTTTGGCATGATATCGGGAGTTGTGCGCCAAAGGTTGCCTGCATGCGCACCCCAATTCCACGGAAAATTCCGGCCCCATTCGCAGATTGAGAAAACAACGGGCTTTTCCTCACAGCCGTTTTTTTTCGCATATTCTCTTGTTGCTCTTTTTAGTTCCCTGCCCATATTTGCATACTGCATTGCAGCGCTATCCTGCCTTGAAGCAACAGGATTATAAATCCTGATTGAATTCACACCGGTATTAAGTCTTATTCTGACCTGATGCCTGCCGTCTGCAGTAAAGGATTTTGTTGCAGGAAGAAAGGTTTTATACAAATCCGTGCCGTTAACGAGAATTTCGGCATATTTATTGCTGTTGCTCTTTTTACGAATGCAGAGAGTAAGAATATATTCACCGTCAGTTTCCGCAATTACCTGCGGAAACTCGCAGGCGCCCATATTTGATGAAATACCGCTTATGTATTTTCCGCTGACCAGCTTGGGGTCTTCCATCAGCTTTGCCTCGCCTGAAAGCAACGCCGCTTCCGCGCCGTATTCTGTGCCGTCTGAGCTGCCTGCCGCGGCAACAATGATTTTTTCGATTTTTGGAGCAAGGGCAGGAATTGGTACATTATGACAGAAATCATATTTGAAATATTCTATACCCCACTCCGCAAATGTGTCCGCATCAATAGCCTCATTACCAAGGCTTGCAGGCAAATCTTCGCAGGTAAGAGTTCCGTTTGAGCTGTAGATGCCCAACTTTACTCCGAGGGCATTAACCCTTTCAACAAGCGACTTTATTCCGTTTGGAAATGAGCCGAAATCACTTTGCAGCCTTCCGTTTTCATCTCTCATGGATGACTGCCAGCAATCGTCTATGTTAACATATTTATAACCGCAGTCAACAAGGCCGCTGTCTTTCATAGCCTTTGCGGTTTCATAAATAAGATTCTCATTGATTCTGTTCCTGAAAAGATTCCAGCTTGACCAGCCCATGGGCGGGGTAAGAGCAACGCCGTTATCATAAGGCTCAGAAGCATCATAGGTCAACTTAACGGAATTGGCTGCTTTTTTTGCAAGAGTCTGGGGGTTAACATCATCAAAGTCTCTGCCCTTAATATATTTAGCAGCCGCTGCAGCACCAGCAGCAAGCAGTGCCGCCGAAAAAATACCACCCATAATTATGCAGCTCCTTTCATCAATTCTTCTTCAAAAGAGGAATGTGGTATGCAAAGCCGTCCATATCCGTTGTAAGGTCAAAGGATTCGGGACTGACTGTATCGATATTATAAACGGTCATTTTTTGTTGCTGATACAGAGGGCACTCAACCGCCTGCTCCATAACAAGCTCCATAAGCTGAGCCGTCATCTGTGTTTTATTATAATATCCCGTTGCGGAAACTATTGAAAGGGTTAAAGAATCAATCTCCGCAGTGCTGATGCCCGTTTTATTTTTCGTTCCTCTGCTGTGATAATATTGGGATTTATCGCACGAAGCACCGTCATAAACATTTTCAACCCACATATCAGCCTTGCCCGATGCCGCAGCACTGGCAAGAGCGTCTTCATCACAAAGAACAATATTAAGAGTAATACCCTTCTGCGCTAGTATATTTCCGTAGGCCTCAACAGCAGAATAAGCAAGGTCACCCTCAGCGCCGCAGTAATAAAGATCAACATCGGCTATTTTTGCGCCCGAACCCATGCTGTAAACTGTAAATGCACTTTCGGAATAATAAGGTTCAGTAACTGCAGATGGGTATTCCTCAAATCTGACGCTTATGGGTCTAAGCGGCCTTGTATAATAAGAGCCTATCCGAGCCTCAATCGCAGAGTTAACATTGCAGACGCCAATCAGGGCTTTTCTTGCCGATAAATCGAGAGTTCTTGTGTTAAAAAACAGAGAAACATAATAATCGCAATCTTCAATGAAATAGCGAACATTTTTATCAGAAAGCTCGTTTACCGACTGAGCTGTTGCAAAAGTTTCAACAACATCGATTTTTCCCGATGCAACCAACTTAACAGGGTCTTTCTCTCCACTTATATCAACAAACCTGAGCGAGGAAAATTCGCAGCCTTCGCCGTAATATCTGTTGATGCTGAGATAAGCCGCTGAGTCGGTATACTCATCCATGAGATAAGCACCCGAGCAAACATCAAAAACATCAAGCTCCCTGATTTTCTCTGCCGAACCTTTGATATACTCCGCGGAAAGGCTTGCCTTGGAAACAAGCAAAGCATTCAGCTCTGAAATTGCATTGATATTTCTCGAATTAAAAAGCACTGTGCAGGTGTAGTCATCCACTTTTTTTATGCCTGAAATGCTTTCAACATCGGTGCCGTCGGCGTAATTATCCTTAACATAATCCGAATAAAGCTGCTCTCTGTACCAATTTTCAGGATTATAGGCAAAAGGATTGCTTTCGGCCTCAGCACGTGAAACAAGCCTTAAAACCGCCTCACCCGACGGGTTACTGCCTAAATCAGAAAGAGCCTCGCCGTAGCCCATCTTTATAAGTCGTTCTCTCCACGAAACGCCTGAGGGTGACATATCTTCAAGTTTTCCTCCGAATTTACCCTCCAGTTTTGTTTCAACAAGATATTTAACATAGTCAACTGTTTCAATGGTTGCAAGAGTATAGTTTTTTTCAATTTTATCCTCAATTTTCTGAATTGAAGATAAATAATTTACATCGTCAAAATAATATTCTCTGAGACCAGCTATATCATTAAGATACCAGTCGCTGTAATAACCGTCATATGTGGCATCGGCGATAAAATGATAGAAGAAAATAACATCATCAATAGTTATGTTTGTCCCGTCGGAAAACATCAGGTTTTCGCTGATTGAAACTGTATATTCAACCTGAGTTTCGCCCACAAATTCATAGGAAATTCCACCGCTGCAGTTAACGGGCTTATTGTTGCCGTCAAGGCGCTGAATCGTTCTGAACATCTGGAGCACAACATCCCTGTCAGCCTCGGTTTCAGCGTAAAAGGGGTTAAACTCATAAGCCATACCCTTAACGCCGATTTTAAGCTCTGCTGTGCCTTCTGCACTTTTACATGATGAAAGCAGCGGAATACAGATGCAAATCAATATTGAAATAACAGATTTTAATATTCTCATAAAACAAAACTGCCTCATTCTTTACTTTATGAAGTTATTTTACCACATTAATTCTCACTATACAATATTATATTTTAAAATAAAAATAAAAACGGCGCCTTTCACAAAGAAAGACGCCGCAGTTATGTATTAAATCAGTTCTGATACTCCTTGAAATCCTTGTAGATTTCTTCGGTGTAAACATTGTTTTCGCTCTTATCATGGAGAGGATACCAAACCTGAGCGAAGAAGGGGTTAACCTTAGCTTCGTCATCATAAGCCCAGCAGAACTTCTTCTGCTCTGCTTTTTCAAGGGTTGAGGGAAGCTCTTCGGGGCACCAGTGACCGCCGCGGAGAACAAGGTTGGGTGACATCATGAATTCGTGACCGTGAGCGCACTTCCAGAGAACGGGAGTATACATATCAACGATTTCAGTTGCAAGGCATTCGCCACCTCTGAAAGCAGCGGCCTTCTGAAGATCCTCAATTGTAAGTGAATCGAAATCCTTTGTTTCATCGTAGCCGTGGTCAAGAACGAGAGCCTTTGAGGGATCGTCGTTGGGACGGTAAACATTAACCTTGCTCCAATCGCTGCCGATTGAGTTCCATTTCTCCATTGAACCTACATAGGCGTTGATTCTGGGTGTAACGTTGTTTGCCTTCCACCAGAGTGTACCGTAAACGGGAGTCTGTGCAATCTTCTTCATGAAGGGCTTTACAAGGGGAGCAAAAGGCTTTGCAAGAAATGCAAGCTTATAGAACCATTCAACCTTATCCATCATGCTCTTGAAATACTGCTGAATGGGAACATTAGCACGGAAGTGGAGATAATTCTCAAGAACATCTGAGTCAAGATACCACTGGCCGTGGAAGTTACGGGTGATGAACCAATCGGGGTCAAAGAGCTTTTTGGGGTCGCCAAGGCCAAGGCCGCACTTACCAAGAAGAAGCTCTTCAAATTCCATGTTTGTGATTCTGTACTGTGCGCCTGAACCGATGTTGTAGAATCTTCTCCAGAATTCTTCAGGAACATCGTCACCGCAAACGTTAACAAGAAGGCGACCTGAATCCTCAACTGTTGCCCACTCAAGAACGCCGTTGATAACAACGTGATACATAATGGGTTCCATATTCTTAAGGATTTCAGGATAAAGGATACCTGACTGACGGAGAGATACCCAATGCTTAAGGCCTGACTCTGCAAAAACTGACTCTGCAATTACCTTACTGGTTGCATAGTGGTCATAAACGCTGATTTTGATGGGGTCGCCTGTACGAGCCCAGTGGATGGGATCATCTCTTTCGCCTGTTTCGGCAACTGTACCGATATAAACAACCTTAACAGCGTCGGGATCGGGCTGAGCCTTGACTGCTGCAACAATGTTCTTTGCAGCGCCAACGTTTGTTTTGATGGTGTTGATGGGATAGTAGTCAGCAGAGGGTGAAACCATACCGCCAACGTGGAGAACATAGTCTGAACCTGTTACGCACTCAAGAACGCTTTCATACTTCTTGAGGTCACCCCAAACAACCTTAACAGAAGGATCATTCATGTAGGGGGCAAACTGCTTTCTGTTCTTTTCACTGTCACGGAGAAGAACAACAATGTTGAACTTATCCTTCTTTGCATAGAGCTGCTTGAAGCCTTCCCAACCCATTGTGCCTGAAGCGCCGGTCAGGAATACCGTCTTTTTCTGTGCCATTTTGAATTCCTCCAAAAAGTTATATTTCGCCAAATTGCTACATAATAATTTTAACACAATAAATCTGACAAATCAACAACTATTTTGACTCATTATGTATAAAATTAACTCCAAAATCAGATTTTCAACATTTCTTTGAACATTTTTTCAACAGCATAAAGCTGCTTGATTTCCTTTTTATTGGCATCGGTGAAAAGAGATGCATCCTTGACACGGCAGTTATAGCCTATATCAAGGCCGCAAAGACCCAGATGATACTTTGCATTTACGGGATACATCTGGCACTCTGTAAGGGATGCAAAACCGATAAAGGCCTGCACCTGCTCTGCCATTTCAGGATCTTTTTCAAAATTTTTGCAAAGCCATGAATAAAGCTCGGGATGGAAATTACCCATAACGCCCGAAAAACCTGAGCAGCCTGCCCTTAGAGATTCAAGAAGAGTTGCGGAATTGGCGTTATAAATCTTAAGGCCAAGACCCTCAACAGCCTTGAGCTTTGCCTCAATTTCTTCTATGCGGCAGCAGGTATCTTTAAGGAATTTAAGCCTTCCGTCAAGGGCGCATCTGCGAAGAGTTTCAGGTGTCATAAGGCGCTTATAGGGGTAAGGACATTCATAAATACCCAAACCGATTTCAGGAATTGAGGAAACCATTTTTTCATAGTTGCGGATAAACACGGAGTCATCTTCATCCTGCTTTGCAAAACGGTTCGCAATAAAAACATATGCATCAATGCCCTCATTTATAAAAGCATTTGCCTCATATATCTGCCTGTCAAGCTCATCGGCAGTGTGACCCGATGCAACAACCGTCATATCATCAGGCTTATTCTTCATTATAAAGCGAAGAAGTTCAAGCCTTTCCTCAAACGAGAGAAAGAAAATTTCGCTGGACTGGCAAATAGCAAAAATGCCGTCAACACCGTTTTCATGATACCATTCAAGAAGCTGCTGAACACCGTTGTAATCAACCTTGTTATCCTCCGTAAACGGAGTTACCATTGTAGGATAAACGCCGTCTGGAATACTTTTAACCACTGAAATCACTCCAACAAATAAAATTAGCGGCAGATGTCTGCCGCAATTAAGTTTAAACTTATTATAAAGTTTTGTCAATGCTAAAGAATTAATTTTTTTCTTATTGCCTCAAGCACCGTCTTTTCACGCCTCGAAACCTGCACCTGTGTCATACCAAGCTGCTGCGCGGTTTTGGATTGGGTCATTCCGCCGTAATAGCGCATTTCAATCATTCTGCGGTCCCGCTCATCAAGAGATTCAAGCACCTGCCGCAGGGCAAGCAAATCCGAAATTTCATCTTCAGGCGAATCAACAGGGATTTCAAGCTGATTTTCACCATCCTCACCAATTGTTAACGACACCGCAGGCATTGATGCATTAAGAAGCATTGCAGTTTCAGCCGAATCGATTCCAAGGCTTTCTGCAAGTTCGCTGACCGTTGGCTCTCTGCCCAGCTTAACCGCAATTTCCTCCCTTCGTTTCAAGACGGCTCTTGATTTTTCTTTCATGGCACGTCCAACCTTAACCGTGCCGCCATCGCGGAATATCCGCCTTATTTCGCCGAGAATAACAGGCACAGCATAGGTTGAAAAGGAAAATCCCCTTGACTCATCAAAGTTATCCGCAGCTTTTATAAGACCAACACAGCCCGCCTGAAACAAATCGTCATATTCAGCTCCCCTGCCCCTGAAACGGTTGGCACAAGAATGAACAAGCCCTAGATTATTTTCAACAAGGCGGTTTCTTTTTTCTTTACACCCTGTCATTTTCAGCTTCACGCCCTCTTAACCGCTTTTCAAGGGTAACGGTTGTTCCTTTGCCAACCTTTGAAGTAACCCTGATTTTATCGCAGAAACTTTCCATAACCGCAAAGCCAAGGCCTGCCCTTTCACCGCCGAGAGTCGTGAAAAGCGGCTCCATTGCCTGCCCGATATCTGCAATTCCGCAGCCTTTATCCTTAATTTTCACCCTGAACAGACCGTTTTCATATATGCCTGCCCATATGTAAATTTTACCCACGCTTTCTGCATAGGCATGAACAATGCAGTTTGTGACTGCCTCGCTGACCGCAGTTCTTATATCCGATATTTCCTCAATATTAGGGTCAAGCTGGGCGGCAAATGCCGCAACAACCGACCTTGCAAAAGATTCGTTGACCGATCTGCTTTCAATCTGCAGCTTCATTTCGTTAATTGCTTTCATTTCTTCACTTCCTTTTAGTTTTTAATGTTACCAGCCTGTCAAGGCCTGCAAGCCTCATCATTGAACAGTTTCTTTCCGAAAGATTAATAACCTCAACATTGCCGCCATAGCTTTCCGCAATTCTGTATCTTCCCAGTACAAAACCAATGCCTGAGCTGTCCATGAAAGTTACCTCTCCGAAATCAAGGCGGACATTGGGCGCAAGCGCCTTCTGGATTGCCTCATCAGCCTCGAGACGAAGGGCCGCAGCGTTATGATGGTCAATTTCACCGATAAGCTCAACTGTCACTCTTACGGGCGTTGACGAAATTCTGATTGCCATTTTTACACTCCTTTGCAAAAAAATAATCCCTTACCACAAAGGATAAGGGATTGAATACAAAAAAATTGTTGAATTATATTTTATTTAAAAATTAAGCAGACTTTCTCTGATTTCACCCGCAAGATAGAATGAGCCGCAAATAACAAGCGCATCCTCAGGTTGAAGAATATTGCGGGCAGCGGTTAGTGCCTTCTGAGGGTCGGCGATATCATAACAGCTTTCACAGAACACCTTTGCTTTTTCGCAAAGCTCAGCGCTGCTCAACGCTCTGGGAACATCCGCTTTTGTTGCTATGAAAGTCTGTGCAAGAGGAGCAACAACGCTCAGATACGACTGATAATCCTTATCTGCCATCATTGAGCTGACCATAACAATCCTTTTGCCTGCAAGGTGCTTTTTAACGAATGCAGAAAGTGCCTCTGCACAGCCCTCATTATGGCCGCCGTCAAGAATAACAACAGGCTTTTTCCTGATTAACTCCATTCTGGCAGGCATAACCGATTTTTCAATGCCATTCACTATTGCATCAACCGGAATACTTATTGCAAGACGCGAAAGAGAGCGAACTGCTTCAATTGCAGTGCAGGCATTATAAACCATATGCTCGCCTGCAAGAGGCAGAAGGAATTTTATTCCGTCATATACCGCATAGGTTCCTTCAAGGTGTTCTCCCTTAATTTCAAGACGGTTTAAATCTGGAATGCGCAAGTCATTGCAACGCTCTGCGCAGGTTTTTCGGATAAGCGCCATCGCATTTTCATCCTGAACAGGATAGGCTACGGTCTCCGCCCCAAATTTGATTATTCCGCATTTTTCTGCGGCAATTTTTTCAATGGTATCGCCCAGAATTGCCGTATGGTCGAGAGAAATACTCGTTATAACACTTACATAGGGCGCATTGATAACATTGGTTGAATCAAGTCTGCCGCCGAGACCCACCTCAAGCACAACAAAATCACATTTTTTCTTTTCATAGTAGAGAAAAGCAGTTGCTGTAAGCGCCTCAAACTCCGTGGGCTGAATACCCTGCAAGGCAAGGTTATCAATAACATATTTTACCTTTTCAACACATTCGGCAAGTTCTGTTTTCTCAATCATATTGCCGTTATACTGAATTCTTTCGCGGAAATCCGTAACATAGGGTGATATAAAAAGTCCCGTACTATAGCCGCTTTGGCGCAGTATATTGGAAATCATTGTTGAGGTTGAACCTTTACCGTTTGTGCCTGCAACATGGATTACCTTCAGCTTATCCTGCGGATTACCCAATGCTGCACAAAGGGCACGGATTCGCTCCATACCTGGCCTTATACCGAATTTTTCAAGAGAGTGGATATATTCGATTGCCTCGTTACAATTCATAATTTTCACCTGCTTAGAGTGACGGGAGTAATCAAAACTGTTTTTTTATCGGATGATTTCCGCCTTTTCTTCGTTAAAATACTCGCAAATCTGACGCCTTTCAATCACGAAACGCCGAAAAGCGTTGAAAATACTTGCTTTCAGGCATAGTTGGAAGCACTCCCGTCACTCTAAGGACCCCGAAGCTTTCTTCGGGGTCCTGTTAATTAACCTAATTTTGCGATACTTTCTTTAAGCATTGCAATCTTTTCGGCATACTTTGCCGCTGCTTCACGCTGAGCCGCAACAACGTTTGCGGGAGCCTTGGCAACAAAATTTTCATTTGAGAGCTTATTGTTAACAAAATCAAGATCCTTCTGCACTGCATCAAGTTCTTTCTTGAGCCTTGATTTTTCAGCCTCAAAGTCAACAAGCTCACCCATGGGAATATAAATCTTTGCATCCTGAGTAACAATGCAAACTGCGCCCTCAAGCTCAAAGCTGTCCGCAACCTCAACCTCGGATGCGCTTGCAAGCCTCTGCATAAATACGCCGCCCTGCTCAAAGGTTGCCTTGTGAGCGGTTGCGATGTAAACCTTTGCCTTCTTTGAAGGAGGAACATTCATTTCTGCCCTGCGGTTACGGATTGCACGGACTGCAGTCATAACCCTTTCCATTTCAGCTTCTTCTGCTGAAAATGAAAGCTCTTCGCTGTATTCGGGCCACTGTGAAATCATAATTGATTCGCCGTCGTGAGGAATTGTCTGCCAGATTTCCTCGGTAATGAAGGGCATGAAGGGATGGAGAAGCTTAAGAATCTTATCCATAACCCAAACAAGAACCTGCTTTGCAGTCTGCGCCTCATCGCCGCCCTTCTGGAGGCGGATTTTTGCAAGCTCAATATACCAATCGCAGAAAATATCCCAGATGAAATCATAGAGCTTTGCAACTGCAACGCCAAGCTCAAACTTTTCAAGGTTATCGGTAACTTCCTTTGCAAGGCTGTTAACAAGGCTGATAACCCACTTATCCTCAAGAGCAAGGTCTGCGGGGAGCTCGCAGGGAATTTCATCATCGCCGATATTCATAAGAATGAATCTTGATGCATTCCACAGCTTATTGGCGAAGTTACGGCTTGCACCAACCTTTTCGTCAGAGAATCTCATATCGTTTCCGGGGCTGTTACCTGTTGCAAGGGTAAATCTGAGGGCGTCTGCGCCGTACTGGTCAATAACAACAAGGGGATCAATGCCGTTACCGAGGGATTTTGACATTTTTCTGCCCTGAGCATCTCTAACGATACCGTGAATAAATACGGTTTTGAAGGGCTCCTGACCCATCTGCTCGCAGCTTGAGAAAATCATTCTAGCAACCCAGAAGAAGATGATATCATAACCCGTAACAAGAGTGCTTGTGGGGAAATAATGGTCAAGCTCGGGTGTTTTATCGGGCCAGCCGAGAGTTGAGAAGGGCCAGAGTGCCGATGAAAACCATGTGTCAAGTGTATCGGGATCCTGCTCAACCTTGCCACCGCACTTGGGGCAGCAACCGGGTGCAGTTTTTGCAACGGTTACCTCGCCGCAATCGGCGCAGTAATAAGCAGGAATTCTGTGACCCCACCAAAGCTGACGGGAAATACACCAATCTTTGATATTTTCCATCCAATGAAAATATGTCTTTTCAAATCTTTCGGGAACAAACTGAGTTTTGCCGCTCTTAACACATTCAATTGCAGGCTCTGCAAGGGGTGCCATCTTAACAAACCACTGCTTTGAAACACGGGGCTCAACGCTTGTGTGGCAGCGGTAGCAGGTGCCTACATTGTGGCTGTAATCCTCAATCTTAACAAGTGCGCCCTCTGCCTCAAGGTCAGCTACAATGGCCTTTCTTGCCTCGTATCTGTCCATACCTGCATACTTGGGATAATCTGCGGTAATCTTTGCATCATCGGTCATAACATTGATAACTTCAAGGTTATGGCGAAGGCCAACCTCAAAGTCGTTGGGGTCGTGTGCGGGGGTAATCTTAACAACACCCGTACCAAAATCCATTTCAACATATTCATCCGCAACAACCGGGATTTCCCTGTGAACAATAGGAAGGATAAGGGTTTTGCCAATCATATCCTTATATCTCTCATCGTTGGGGTTAACGGCAACCGCAGTATCGCCGAGAAGAGTTTCGGGGCGTGTTGTGGCAAGCATAAGGTAGCCGCTTCCATCCTTGAAGGGATAGCGCAGATGCCAGAAATGACCTGCCTGGTCCTCATATTCAACCTCTGCATCTGAAATTGAGGTTAAGCAATGGGGACACCAGTTAATAATTCTTTCGCCTCTGTAAATAAGGCCTTTTTCGTAAAGACGGCAGAAAACTTCAAGAACAGCCTTGCTGCAGCCTTCGTCAAGAGTAAAGCGCTCTCTGTCCCAGTCGCATGATGAGCCCATCTTCTTAAGCTGCTCAATAATACGTCCGCCATATTTTTCTTTCCATTCCCATGCACGCTTAAGGAAACCGTCTCTGCCGATATCATCTTTTGTGATGCCTTCAGTCTTCATTGCTTCAACTATTTTTGCCTCGGTTGCAATTGAAGCGTGGTCTGTGCCGGGAAGCCAGAGTGCATCATAGCCCTGCATTCTTCTCCAACGGATAAGAATATCCTGCAGAGTGTTATCAAGGGCGTGACCCATATGAAGCTGACCCGTAATATTGGGAGGAGGAATAACAATTGTGTAAGGTTTTTTGTCATTTTCAACCTTGGCGTGGAAATACTTTCCCTTAAGCCAGAAATCATAAATGCGATCCTCAACGTTCTTGGGATCATACTGCTTGGCAAGCTCTTTTGCCATTTTGAAATCAATCCTTTCTTCTTTGTGAAACGAAAAAACTCGCCTCACAGATAATATAATCAATGAGACGAGTAATAATTTATACCCGCGGTACCACTCAAATTGCGCTTTTGCGCCACTCTTTGGGCTCTGACAAGCCCTATGCATTAACGCAGCAATCACGGAAAGGGTCTAATAACACAAAAGTGCGTTCTTCCTTTCGGTTCAGGGGCTACAACAGGCATCTGCCGCACATCGGCTTTTCACCAACCGCCGACTCTCTTTGGAGCGCATTTATGCTGCCCTCCCCGTCAAAACCTTTATATTAAGTTTTTGATATTTTATCATATTGAACAAATATTGTCAATATAATTTTATGCGCCTACGCCGTAAAAATCAAGCAATGCGGGGTTAATGATTGTATCTGTGAATTCAAAGCAGGTGCTGTGACCGCCTCCGATAATCATTATTTCCTCTGCGCCTTCAATTGATTTGGTTATCTTCTTTGAATGCCAGCGCTGAATCATATCGTGCTCGCCGTAAATGTTAAGCACGGGCACTTTGATTGCCGAAATATCCTCAAATGTAAGGCTGGGCTGACCGACCATCATTCCCTTTATGTCACGGCGGATTTTTGTTTCTCTGTCGCCCTTAATCCAGGCCTCAACACAAAGCACGAAATACTGATAAGTAATCTGTATCTGGTCAAAGGTATTTGTGCCCCATGTGTTGATATTGGAACCCATAATTGCAAGAGATTTAACCCTATTCTGATATCTTAAGGTAAACACAACGCCAAGGTTGCCGCCGTCGCTGAAACCGAAAATATTTGTTTTTTCTATCTTGAGGTAATCAAGAATAATTGCAAGGTCATCGCTCATTGTTTCAAAATTCATTGTTCCCTCAATCCAATCGGATTTGCCCGTGCCTCTTGGTGAAACGGTAATAACCTTAAAGTGCTTTGCCATTTCGGGCAGAATGCTGTCGTCAAAGCAGTGCATATCGCCGCCGTTGGGAGGCAGAAGCAGCAAGGGCTCGCCATTCTCAACGCCGTAAATTCCGTACTCTATTTTTGCACCGTTGCAATCAACAAAACCGTATTCCTTCATTTCAGGCACAGCATCCGCAAAAGCGGCAGGCGAAACACAGAGCAACATTGCAACCGCAAGAATAAGTGCCGTTATTTTTTTCATAATCATCACCCTAAATCTTTTTTATACCATTATAACATATCCGTTTTATTTTGCAACCTTGAAAGGATAAATTATGCAGAAAAACAGACTGATGACACACACTGCAATAATGACAGCCGTTAACCTTGTTATGAGAGCGGCAGGGGTTGGCTTCAACGCTTATCTGACTGCAAAAATAGGCTCAACGGGCATGGGTCTTTTTCAGCTTGTAATGACTGTTTACTCACTTGCAACAACCTTTTCAAGCGCAGGTGTACGCCTTGCATCAACAAGAGTTGCGGTTGAAATCAACACACTGAAAAAGAACGACCTTAATAAATCCGTTGCAATGTGCATAACATACGCGGGCATTTGCGGCTGCATTATAGGCTTTCTGCTTTTTGCTTTTTCTGATTTTATCAGCACTCACTGGATATCGGACATCCAAACCGCCCTGCCCTTACGGATACTTTCATTGAGTCTGCCATTTGTTGCAATGTCATCAGCGCTGGGCGGATACTTCACCGCAATCGAAAAAATTCCGCAGTATTCCTCAGTTCAAATGCTTGAGCAGATATTCAAAATTGCTGTAACTGTTTGTATTTTGTACACCCGACCCACAGGTTCAACACTTTTCTCATGCATTGCAATCGTTGGTGGAATAACGGCTGCGGAAATATTTTCTTTCACGCTGTCATCACTGCTGAAAAGGCGTGAAATTCCTCCGAAAAGCCTAAAGCCTGCACTTGATATTAAGAAAATGCTGAGAGTTGCCCTGCCCGATGCCGCAGGCACCTGCGCGCGCAGCATATTGCTGACTCTTGAGCATCTGCTTATTCCCAAGGGATTCAAAAAATCTGGCGAAGGCAGCGATGCAGCTCTTGCTGCATACGGCAACATACACGGACTCGCACTGCCTGTTCTGCTTTTTCCAAGCGCGATTTTATCCTCACTATCTGCCCTGCTTGTGCCCGAGCTTGCAGGAATGAACGAAAAAAAAGAAAAGGAAAAAATAAACATAACCGTAAGAGAAAATCTAAAAAAATCGCTATGTTTTTCTATGATTTGTGCCGTATTTATGGCAACTTTCGCCCCCTCAATTTCCCGCCTTGTCTATAAAACAAACGAAGCGGTGATGTATATAAGAATACTCTCACCGCTTGTTCCGATAATGTATACGGATATGATAACAGACGGAATGCTGAAAGGCCTTGATCAGCAGGTAAGCTCCATGCGCTACAACATAATTGACTCTGCGCTATGTGTTGCCCTTGTTTATTTTCTTTTGCCCAGATATTCCGTCAAAGGTTATATTTTTATACTGTATGCCAGCGAGATAATCAATTTTTATCTCAGCTTCGGCAGGCTGATTAAAATATGCGATATCAGATGGTTTTCAAAACCGCAAGCAGGAAGTTCCATAGCTTTTCCATTGAAGGAACGCTCAGACGCTCTGCAGGGGTGTGTATTCCGTGCATTTCAGGGCCAATAGATATGCAATCAAGACCCTTGATTTTGCCGCAGAACATTCCGCATTCAAGGCCTGCATGAATGCCTGTTACAGTAAGTTCCCTGCCGTTAATCCTGCGATAAATATGCTTCATTTTTTCCTGAAGCTCGGAGCCATCTTTGAATTCCCATGCAGGATATGCGCTTCTGAAGCTGATTTTTGCCTCGTGATTTTCAGCGATTTCGGTAAGCCTTTCACAAAGCCTATCTCTTTCTGCATCAATACCGCTGCGCACGGCAAAGCGATATAATACAGCAGACTTTTCGCATATGAGAACACCGAGATTAAGTGATGTTTCAACAAAGCCCTCAATATCCTTGCTCATTGCAATAATGCCGCTGGGCAGCTCATTGAGCAATTCAACAACAGCCTTTGATGAACTTGCCGTCATTGATTTTTCCGCTTTGCCGCATGGTGAGGCGGAAATTCTTATATCAGGATCGGCATTTTTATAATCTTCTGCAATTGCAGCCGAAATATCACATATCACTGCACAGATATCCTCATTTGAAGCAACGATGCACTTTGAATCTCGTGTTATGGCGTTATCCATTGCGCCGCCGCTAATGTGGCAAAGCATAAAATCTGCTTTTTCGGCAAGTGCAGAAAGTACTCTGCCCAGAACCTTATTTGCATTGGCATAACCTTTGTGAATCTCCGCACCCGAATGGCCTCCGTGAAGTCCCGAAACACTGATTTCAAAGCAGCTTTCGGAATTATCCTTGTATTCAACATCAAGCGAAACATCGGCACGCACACCGCCTGCACAGCTTACCCAAAGAACACCATCCTCTTCGGAATCAAGGTTAATCATGCGCTTACCCTTAAGCACGGAGCAGTCAAGACCCATTGCGCCCGTCATGCCCACCTCTTCATCGGCAGTAAAAATAATTTCAAGAGGAGGATGAACAATATCTTCCGCGTCAAGCAGCGCAAGGCACATTGCAACGGCAATTCCGTCATCTGCGCCCAGGGTTGTGCCTTTTGCACCGATATAATCACCGTCAACAAAAAGCTCAAGGCCATCGGTTTCAAAGTTGATATTGCAGGTTTCGTCCTTTTCCCAAACCATATCAAGATGGCCCTGAATTATAACGGGTTCACTGCCGCTGCCGCAGGCAGGCTTGAAAATAATAACATTGCCTGCATCATCCGTAATATATTCAAGTCCCCTAGCCTTGGCAAAATCGGCACAATAATCTCTTATTTTATCAGTTTTGCCCGAGCCTCTTGGAATGGCGGAAATCTCCTCAAAATAGTAAAACACCTTTTCAGGCTTAAGCCCTTCAAGAATTCTCATAAATCCACCTCAAAATTATTATATGCTGTTCAGCATTTTAACATATACGGCGCTTTATTTCAACACCAAAATAAAGACCCGCACGGCTGTGCAGGTCTTTGAAAATTATTCTTCAACAATACCCTCAAGGTAGTTTGTTTCGGTTACATAGCCCTCACTGTTAATGCGGAAGGTTTTAACCTCAAACTTTCTGAAATCCGCATAGAAACCTGCTTCGGCAATATCACAGATAATTGCCGCCTTAACGGGCTTTCCGTCGGTTTCGCAAAGACGCATTACAACATCACCCGAACCGTCCTCGCAGAATTTGAATGCTTCAAGGCGGATATTAGGCTTATTGATGCTGATAAAGCCCTTTTCACGGGGCATGCTGCCCTTATGATAGCTTACGGGCACTGCAACAAGCCTTGAATTGAAGGCTGCAGCAATCCGCTGAATTCCGCTTTCCTCCGCCTCGCCCGTGTGAGGATAAATCGCATATTCAAACCTGTGGACACCTTCGTCACAGTAATTGAAATCTGCTTCAGGTCTGTCTGAATAATGATCGGCAAAGATTGAATTTCTGAGCATTGTAAGCCTGAGTGTATTATCGGGACAATCATAGCTGTATTTCGCATCGCTGATAATTGCAACGCCTTTGCGCAATTCAGTGCCTGCGGTGATATCGCCCCATGTGAGAGCAGGCTCTTCCTCAGCATTACAGGGACGTTTGATGAATCCTGCAGGGATTTCATAGGTTGAAACAGGATTTTCACCTTCAACGGTTACGGGCATTTTGAGAATAGTGAGAGGCTCCTGCCAAAGCACCTTACATTTAACTCTGATATGCTTGCTGTCAGCTGAAAGAATGAAATCCTGAGTCAGGCATGAGCCGCCGTAAGAGTGCTTAACGCGCATAACTGCCCTTAGCGCACCGCACTCAACAAGCTCAATTGACTTAAGGCTCATTTTTCCGATTGTTTTATCAAATTTAAAGATATTGTGTGCCCAGGTATCGGGCTCTGTATTGTCAACAACCGTGGGTATACAGAATTCACCGCCAACATATTCAACGCCGTCTGCCTTTGAAACAAGGCTCTTTATTCCGCCCGTTTCGCCGTCAAAAACAACTCTGATATGCTTATTTTCCATTGTAAGACCGTCTGCCGAAAGGCCGCCGTCAAGGATGCTTCTTTCTGTGTATTCCGAATCCTCATGCCACAGCCAATAGGTTGCATAGCCCAGAGCCGGCACCTTTGCATTGAAAACGGTATCAAGATGGGAATCGTTGGAGCGTGAGGAGCGAACATTCTGAAAAAGCACCTCATTGCCCTTTGAATCCTCAACCTTTCTTGAGGGATGATATGTCCTTACGGGAGCTTCAACCTCAAAGGAATTGGGATTGAAAACAATAATCGGTCTGGGGAATTTAAGATTGCGGCAATGGTGGCGGGCAATGCTTGACTGAGCATCGGTTACACCGTCAAGCCACGTATCAACCTGCTGCGCCAACTTAAGCATTGCCTTGTTTTCTTCATTTGCTGCAATTTTCATTGCATAGCCCATTGAATCGCGCACATCTTCATAAGCCTCCATAATGGAGCAGCCGCAGAAAATATCGTGGAACTGATTGAAGCAAACCTCCTGCCACGCCTTGCTGAAATCCTCAGTTGCCTTAGGCAGATTTGAGATCTTAGCAGATACAGTGTTCCATTTTTCAGCATTTGCAAGCCAGAATTCAGCCTTTCTGTTAAGCTGCTTAACCATCGATGTTGCCGAATAACAACCGCTTGCATGATGCTGCATTTCATCACTCCAGACGGGAAGGTCAAGCCTGTCGGCACACATTTCGGAAAAATATTCATCAGGGCTTGAATATTCAAGCTCCTCATATCCGTCTTTCTTAAGCTCAAGGATATAATCCATATCGCCCTTTGTAGGGCCTCCTCCGTGGTTACCCACGCCGAAGAAAAACATCATTCCGTGGCCTGTATTCTGAACTCGATCTTTCAGCAAAGTAAGCTCTCTGTCGATATCACCCTTACCGTTAACACAGTAGCAGTCAGAAATTCTGTAAGTAAGAACTCTTGAGCCGTCCGCACTGTCCCACCAGAAAAGATTTTCGGGTATTTCAGGATTCTCATGCATACCGGGACGCATCATAACATAGCAGCGCATACCGCCGTTATTGAGAAGCTGAGGCATCATTGCATTGTGGCCGAATGAATCAACATTATAGCCCGTTTTGCAAATTTCACCAAATTTTTCATAATAATAAAGCTGACTGTAAAGCGCCTGACGGGCAAAGCTCTCCGCAGAAGGCATATTGCAGTCCGGCTGAACCCACCAACCGTTAACAGGCACCCATTTGCCCTTTTTTACCAGCTTTCTGATTTCCTCGAAAAGCTCGGGGTCTATTTCCTCAACCCACTTATAGTATGAAGCGGATGAGCAGGTGAAAATAAATCCTTTATATTCCTTTATTCTCTCAACGGCGCTGCGAAAGGTCTGAAGCACTTCGCCACAGCCCTCCTGCCATCTCCAGAGCCAGATAGGGTCAAGATGTGCATTGCCGATAATATGTATTTTATTGTTCATAGCTGCACCTCATTATTCAAAGAATCCGTAATATCTGCCGAGCCAATATGCCATTGTGTAAACATAGCAGCTTTCAACACACATTATTCCGCCCGAATCCTCGTTTTTGAGGTCAAGGGGGTTACGGTCATATTTTGAAATAAATCTTTCATCAGGCGGGAGAAGAACGGAAATTTCCTCTGCGCCCGCGCGGAGCTTTTTAACGGGGATATCGTGCCTGCCTTTAAGGGAAACACCTGCTGCAAGGCGGCTTGCATTTGTTCGGTAAAACCATTCTGCATGGCGTTCAAAATCAATTTCCTCATCGGGACAGGCAAGAGCATAGAACAAATCATAGCCGGGATTATGTTCTCTCTCAATGGAAGTTCTCCACGCCTTGTAGCCCTTTCTGTATTTTGTAAGGAGATTTTCATCCTTTTCGAGAGTGCAAATACCGAAATATGCCAAGGTTGCAAGCATATGGTCGCCGTACATAATATCCTCAAAATAATCAAAGCCCATTGAAAGGCTTGCCTGATAAAGTCGGTCAAAATGCTTTTCGGTTCTGTCTGCATAGCCGAGGTCATTGATAAGGTGATTATAATGCTCGCGCCAGATTCCCTCCTCGCCCGTAACTTTCATTGTTACAAGCAGATACATAAGAAGCTGCGCCGAGTTAAGAGTGCCGTCAACCCATCCGAATTCGGTATTGAAGTAGCTTACGCTCCACTTTGCCCATGTTGTAGGCTTACCCGTGAAATCATGGAGCTCATAGCCGTGGTCGATAATATGCTTCATGAGCCCCTTTGTTGATGAGATGATAAGCTCGTCAAGCTCCGTATCATCACAGCCCAGATGCTCATGAGCAATAAGCATATTGATAAAGTGATGGGTTATCTCATCACTGCTTGTATCAGCCTTGTAGATAATATCGTTTATTGTGTAGCCTTTTTCGGTGTAAAGCCTTGCGAGCCTTTCGGGAACGGGCGCGGAAGCATCAACGACTGCTCCCGCAACGCCTTTTTTCTTTGAATCCGTTGTTTCAAGACAGGTTGCCTTACCGTCGGTAATTCTCAGGAAAAGTCCGTCATCAGGCACGGGTTCGTCAGCGCAAAGATATGTTCTTGCAGCAAAACCGTCGCCTCTGCCGTGAACATGAAGCAGAAGAAGGCAGGCTTCAACAGCTCTTGTTGCAACAGCCTTCGCCTTAAGTGTGTCGGGATGGCACGCGCCCTTTTCACGCTTAAAAGTCGCATAGCGCATCACCTCGCCGATTGCAAAGCAAGCAGTGAATGTTCCGTCATTATCTGAATGTCCGTAGGGCTTTATTGAGTCAAGATTTCTGCCTTCCGTAAGATACTTCTGGCTTATCATTCCTCTGCGGTCAACATATTTAAGGGTTTCTTCGAGCAGAATATCCGCCTTTTCCTCTGCACCCACAAGCCTCATTTCAATATAAACCGCGCCGCTTTCGGTCAGTACCCAGATATTTTCCCCATCAGGCATAATTGCTTTTACGTTATTGTCAAGCAAATCTCTGGGCGCGCTGAAATACATAACAACATCTTCCTCGCGCTCAGCGTTTGCATCATAACGTGTCAGACCGTTTGATGCACCGTACCACTCAATATCCCCCGCTTTAGCGAAGCAGGTATAATCACTCTTTTTTGACGGCAACGGGTAAGGAAAACCGTCAAGAACGGGCTTTTCATTTTCATAATTTAAAAGTGATGCAGGTATTTTCTCATCTCCTGCAGCATAAAAGGTGCAGAATCTGCACAAATGTGATTTCAGCTTATAAGGCTTTATCATATTGGCACCTCAAATCAGTAAATATTATTTATAATATAACAGAAACAAAAAACTTATGCAACAGAAAATTAACAAATAATAATATTTACATCGTTGTTATGTGGTGGTATAATAATTGAATATAAGTTTAAAGTAAGAGAATGAGGATGTATGATTAATTTCAAAAGAATTGAACTGAAGGATATTCCCGCACTGAAAGCATATTTCTCCGCTTACCCTTCAAGGCAGTGCGATAGGTCTGCAGGCGCAACGGCAATGTGGCGTAACTACTTTGAAAACAGCTTTGCGGTTATTGACGGTACAATCGTTTTATCCACAAAGTTCAAGGGCGGAATATGCTTTTCTTTCCCCATAGGCAGAAATGTTGATGGAGCGCTTGATGCGCTTGAGGCTCACTGCAATGAGCTCCAAATTCCGCTTGTTTTCTGCTCTGTCAACAAATCGGAATTGCCCGTGCTCAAAAAGCGATTCGGCAAATTTGCTGCCGATGCTGACAGAGACTGGTTTGACTACCTTTACGAAAAAGATGCAATGCTGAACCTTGCCGGCAGAAAATACGGCACACCGAGAAATCACATCAATAAATTCAAAAAGCTTTACTCGGATTGGACATTTGAACCCATTAATGTAACTAACATCTCCGAGCTTGTTGAATTCACAAAACATTTCACCTTCGGCGCCGAAAAAGATGAAAGCGCAATGCAGGAGCTGCAGATGTGCATTGAAGTGCTTGAAAATTATGAGGCATACGGAATGCAGGGCGGTGCGCTGAGAGTTGGGGGCAAAATCATTGCTTACTCCATAGGCGAAACTGTTGGCGACACTCTTTTCAGCCACATTGAAAAGGCAGATATCTCCTATGCAGGCGCATATCAAATGCTTACAAATCAGTTTTTGCACATGTATGCCGAAAGTGACGAAATAAAATATGTTAACCGTGAGGAGGACTGCGGTGACGAGGGCTTAAGAAAATCTAAGCTCTCATATCATCCTGTTGAACTCATTGAAAAAAATACGGTCATTATTGGAAAGGACTGATAAAATGAAGCTGGGAATAATAAACGGATGGAGCGAGGGCTGCATCAAATATGTTCACGACAAGGGGCTTGAAGCGGTTGAATTCTGTGTTAATCACAACTATGATGCCGCTGAATTCCTCGCAAAAGCTGAAGAAATCAAAGGATACAGCGAAAAATACGACGTTGCCGTAGGTTCAATGGGCAGATGGGGAATGACCCGCATTGACGAAAACGGAGAAATCCTTCCCGAAGCTCTTCAAGCCGATAAAAACATTATTGAAGCTGCTTCGATAATTGGCTGTCCCGTTTACAACTGCGGCGTTAACTACATTAAAAGCAAGAGCTTTTATGAAAACTGCAACATAGCCATTGACTACCTCGGCAAGCTGATTGGCTTTGCAAGAGACAAGGGTGTTAAAATTGCGGTTTACAACTGCCGCTGGGAAAACTTTGTTGTTGAGCCCAAGGTCTGGGAGGTTGTTCTCTCCGCCTTGCCTGAACTTGGCATCAAATACGATATTTCCCACTGCGTTTATCATAACGGCAACTACCTTGCTGAAATGCGCGACTGGGGACACAGATTCTACCATTTTCATCTTAAAGGCTGTGTTTATTTTGACAACGATGTTTATGATGATGCGCCTGCAGGGATGGACTGCATAAACTGGGGCGCTGCAATGGACATTCTCTACACAAAGGACTACAACGGAATGCTCTCCATCGAGCCCCATTCACATTATTGGCAGGGCAAAAAAGGTCAGTGGGGAATTGATTACACAATCAACTATTTCCGCCCCTTTATTATGCCGGAAGACTACGAATACGAAGATAATCCCTATATGCCTTGAGGTGACTGAAATGAAAATATTCAAAACTGTTTTATGCATTATTCTCTGCATTGTTATGCTTGCAGCCTGCAGCACAACAGATAACACGGATTATTTCAGGCAGCACATTGAGCAGACAAACTCCCAGATACCCGACAATATGAGATATCTGCCTGCGCTGCTTGCAGACTGCGAGAACCCCGATGAAATCAAATTCAGCGTTATGGATAACACGGTTGCATACAGCCTTGACACTGCCGTAGAGGGCAAAAGCGGATTTACATATTCGAACCTTAACGCTCACATCAGAGTGCATAACGACAATGTTGCAACTATAATCGGCGCTCTTTCAATGTCCTTCGGTGATGACGATATCACAAAGGCGGTTAAGCACGAATACAAGGATGTAACATACGCCATAACCTACGAATCAAGGCCGGACACAGACACAACAAATCTCAATGTTATCTATCCCCTTTCGGAATTCGTTTCTGCTTACTTCACCGTAACCCTTGACGGTAATGAAAACATGGAAGAAAAGACCCTTGACAAAATCTGCAAGGATCTTGAAATGATAAAACTCTAAACTAAAAAGCCTCCAAAGCCGAATCGGTTTTGGAGGCATATTTTTTACATCCAGAACAGCTTTTCCCCGTCGGTTTCTTTAAGGTGGGAAACATCGTTCTGAAGCGCCAGCTTAGGCGGATGGTCATAGCTGAAATTAACCTTTGAAACGGAAGCGTTATAGACCGAAAAGCGCATCGAATCGCTTATTTCAAGGGCAGCTTTAAGCAGAAATTGAGTAAACATTCCGTGGGTAACAATAATTACATTTTCTTTATTGTTGTGCCTTACCTTAAGTTTTTCAATAACCCTTTTTGCCCTTTCAGCAGCTTCTTCAGCACTTTCGCTGAAATCCTCAAAGCCCTTTTCCGTTAATCTGACGCCCCATTCAAGCAGGTCAGGGTCATTTATCATTTCGCCGCTGATATTTGATGCGGTTTTTCTTGCTCTGACAAGGGGGCTTGCATAAAGAGTAAAATCCTCAAGGACAGCAAAACGCTCACCAAGCGCCTTTGCCTGTGCCTCGCCATGAGGGGTAAGGGGCGGATTGACCCTGTCAAATTCCTCGTCCGTTTCAATATTGCCCATACTCTCCGCATGGCGGATTATATAAAGCTGCATATACATTTCATCGTTGCGCATTGACCTACCTCCTAAACACAATATAAATTCATATCCCAACACGGAATATACGGATGACGGCGGAGGTAAAATTTATATTCGGGGTTGATTTTTGCGATTTTCAGCGGAAGCTCAAAAATATCGTCACTTTTATGGTAAAGCGCAATATTCAGCTTAGGCTTTTGATTTTTCAGGGTTTCCTCTGCTCCGTCAATGGCGGCACTTTCCGCACCCTCAACATCCATTTTGATATAGGTTATATTTTTACCCATGCAAAGCTCATCAACGGTTGCAGCTTCAATCGCCTCTCCCGTATCGGAGATTGCGGACTGTCTGCCCGCTTTACTGCTGAAAATCAGCGTTGTGCTTTCGTTGTAAATCGCTTTCTGATATGCCTGCGAGCGCGGAACATTTTCAAGATAAGCGCAGAGCTTTCTGAATGTTCTTCTGTCGGGTTCAAGAGCAATTATTTCGCCGTATTCACCGCCGCAATAATGCAGAAATTCTTCAATGGTATCGCCCTTATATGCACCCAAATCAAGAAAATTCTCGTTTTGACCCATTGAGAATGCGCTACGGAAAACCTCATCCTTTTCGGTGGTGATTTTACGAAGCACATCGAGCTCACCGCCAAACATAAAGTTAACACAGCCTGCAAAAATCTCCTTTGAGCATTCCTCAAAAAGATCATAAGCGGCGTTGATTTGTGCCTCGTTGCGCTCAATGAATTCACGGTTGAATATTTCGTTGCCGAAAACAGGCACACAGGGCACAAGCACCCTGTATTTACCGCAAAGGGAATAGATATGATTCATTACCTCTGGGATGCAGGTTGCAAAGGCTACTGCAAGAATGAATTCGCCCTCAAAATCCGAGAGTTTTTTTACAGTAAATCCCCTGAAGCTCTGCCCTCTTACGAAATCATCACTTGCTGTAACTCCTTTAACAGGAATTTCAAGGCGATTAAACTCATCGATAACCTTGTCAGCGCCGTTGCCCATTCCGTAAATCACAACGGGCAAGGCGCTTTCTTTTATCTTTTCCCAGGAAGATTTTTTATCAATCTCAAACTTCAGCATTTATCTTTTTTCACCGATGAAATCAAAGGGATTTATGCCGCCGTCAAAAGGCTTGAATGCAACGGCAAACTCAAAGGGCTCAAATCCCCACTTGCGCTCGGGCTCAAGCTCATCATAAATACCATGTCCGCTTCTTGGGTCAATGCGGTAATCGGCGTAAACCATTGTTTCTTCAAGAGGCACAAGCTCATCGTTATGCTTTGTTTCCTCAAGAATATGCGGCGTAAAGTGGCTTGCATTGAAGCAGAATGAATCCTCGCTGACAGGTGCAAATATCATTCCCAAGCCGTCTTCATTGCTGACTGTGCCGTATTTTGTGCCGAAGTGTGAGCCGTTTTCAATAGGTCTGATATAAGGCACAAAATTCTCCGTTACTGTTGTATTGAACTTTCCGTAATATGCACCGAGGTGGCGGTCTGCATAGGTTTCAACGGGGCCTTTGCCGAAATATTCCATATTCTCACAACCGCCCTTAACCGCAAAGCGGAAACCGAAACGGGGCAGGCGCATATTCATTTCTGCAAGCAGAGGCCTGAACTCGCCGTTAAAGCCCATAACCGCACTGCCGTCGCCATAGAACTTATAAACGATTTCACCTTTAATAATGGGCACAACTGCGGGGCCGCCGATTGAAACGGCGCAGGTAATCTTTATGCAATCCTCATCAGCAGAAACAACCGAGGAATAGGTTTTCTGCACCGCAGCCTGCATTGCTGCGCTTCGTCTGTCGTCAGCATCGCCAAGCTGATTGTAGCCGTGGGCCTTCCAGATTTCAACCTGAACGGGCTGAGAAAGCATTTCCTTGCCGCCGCAAAGGATTGATGAAATTCTGCCATAGGGCTTATCAAACGTATAGCAGATGTTGCCGCTTTCAATTTTAACAAATCTGTCGCCCTCGTCAACAGAGGGAAGTGCGGCTGTGATTGCAGATTTTTCGATTTCGGCGGATAAATCAAACTGTGCAAAGCCTGTTTCAAAGCCTGCTTCAGCCCATTTGCTTGCCGCCTTGGTACGGAATTTAAGGGTCAGATAACAACATCCGCTAACGGGCACGGAATCGAAAAGGGCATATTCCTTTGCGCTCTGAGGTGCAATATCCGTATCGTCAATTCTGCCGCTGAGAACACTTTCGCCGTTAACCTCAAGCGCCCATTCGACATACATATCGCAAAGGGTTTCAAAATATCTTCGGTTGAAAATGCTGATTTTTCCGTTATCATATTTTACTTCAAAAGGCTCATAGCCCTTTTTCATATCCGCAAAGCCCGGGCGCAATGTTCTGTCGGGAAATACTACGCCGTCAATGCAACAAACGCTGTTGTGAGGGAAGTCGCCGAAATCGCCGCCGTAACGGTAGCCCGTGCCTCCGTTAACGGCAATTGCATGGTCTGTCAGCTCCCAGAAGCAGCCGCCCCAAATCGCAGGATATTTTCTGAACCAATCACAATGGGCATGAATATTACCTGTTGACATTGAACAGCAGAATTCGCAGAAATAGAAAGGCTTCTTTGAATTCTTGTTTTCGCAGTATTCTGCGGTGTATTCAAGAGGAGCATACATACGGCTTTCCACATCGGAAATATCACTGTAGTTTTCACCAACGGGCACGGCCTTGAATTCAAGGTGGGAATTCTCATAGTGAACAATGGCCTTGGGGTCACGGCTCTTTATGTATTTGCCCATTGCCCTGTGGTTTTTGCCGCAGCCCGATTCATTGCCCAGTGACCACATAATAACACAAGCATGGTTTTTATCACGCTCAAAAAGACGCTCAGCTCTGTCAACATAAGCAGGCTCCCATTCATCGTCAATTGAGAGCTTTGACCAGCGCATCCAATCCCATGTGTCACGGTATTCAAAGCCCATTCCGTGGGTTTCAATATCCGCCTCATCAACAACCATAAGGCCGTATTCATCGCAAAGCTCAAGGAATCTGGGGTCATTGGGATAATGAGATGTGCGCACGGTGTTGCAGTTGCCCTGCATAATAATATGGATATCTGCAAGCATATGCTCCATATCGCAGTAATAGCCTGTTTCGGGGTTTGAATCATGGCGATTGACGCCATAAAGCTTAACAGGCTGATTGTTCACATAGGCAACATTGCCTCTGAAATCAATGCGCTTGAAGCCAATCTTAAAGGGAATATACTCCCCTTCGCATTCAATAATAAGTGTGTAAAGCAGGGGCTTTTCGCTGCTCCAGAGAGACGGGTTTTCAAGAGCGATATCCATATCCCCCTTACCCGAAGCAACAATCTCGCCGCAGGGTGAAAGGAGCTTATATGCGAATTCACATTCGCCCGTAACATCAGCAGTAATTCTGCCTGATTCAAGGTTTTCTGCAAGGCTTGTTTTAACATAAACATCCTTGATTTTGCTGCTGCGCTCAAGGATATAAACCTCTCTGAAAATACCCGAAAGGCGGAAGAAATCCTGATCCTCAAGATAGCTGCCGTCGCACCATTTGACAACAAGAACATCAATGGTGTTTTCACCGTTTACCAGCTTATCGGTAATATCAACCTCGCTTGTGCAATGGCTTACCTGGCTGTAAGCGGCAAATTCACCGTTAATATAAAGATAGAAGCAGGATGCAACGCCCTCAAAATTGATGAAGTAACGCTTGCCTTCCTTCTTTTCAAGGTTGATTTTTCTGTTATAATGGCCTGCGGGGTTTTCATCGGGCACAAAAGGCGGATCAAGAGGGAAAGGATAGAAAAGGTTGCTGTAAAGGGGCACGTCATAGCCTTTACCAAGCTGAGTCTGCCAGCATTTGGGCACGGGAATGGTGTCTTCAAAATTTACATCAAGAAAATCCTCGCCGATATCCTCAAAGGAACCGTAAAATTTAAAATTCCACTCGCCGCAAAGGCTTGTGTAAAATTCAGATTTTTCTCTGTCTGCCTCAAGGGCAGTATTTTCACTGTGATAAGGAATAAAATATGCTCTGGGCTTTTCGCAGCCGATATGAAGGCTGCCAAGGTCTTTGTGATATGCTTTTATTTTCATAGTGTCCTCCTGCGTCAAGAGATTTTTCTGACATTAACAATTAATTTATATCACACAGACACCATTTTTTCAAGATAAACAATATATATTTATGTTAAAAATAACAACAAATCAGCCCTTGAAATAAATTGAGATTTGGATTATACTTTTATAAAAAGTCCAAAAGAAGGCATTCCAGATGAAAAAACATAAACTGACTAAAATGGTTATTGCTGCGCTTTTTGCGGCAATTATCTGCATTTCAACATTTATTGTGCAGATTCCCTCCCCTGCAACGGGCGGATATATTAACCTTGGGGATTGCTTTGTGCTGATTGCAGGAATATATCTCGGATCGGGCTATGGGGCCCTTGCAGCAGGACTCGGCTCTGCATTGGCGGATGTGCTGGCAGGCTATGCACAGTATGCTCCGGCCACATTTGTTATAAAAGCTCTTATGGCTGTTGCAGCATATGTAACCTTCAGGTCACTCAGCAAAAAACCACCCACCCTTTCAAAAATAATTTGCGGCTTCACCGCAGAAACTATTATGGTGCTTGGATATTTCGCTTATGAGGCGGTAATCTTAAAATACGGAGCAGGTGCCGCAGGAAGCATTGTGCCCAATATTGTTCAGGGAGCCGTCGGCATTGCAGTTGCGGCTGCATTAAGCGCTGCATTCGATGCTGCAATAAAGCGCAGCAAGACACTTTCGGATTTCTTCAGGAAAGGATAAATCGTAATGAATGATGTTTATAAAAATTCTTTTGATGCCGCAAAAGAGCTTATTGACATTGCAGGCCTTAAAAGCGGCGACACTGTTGTTATCGGATGCTCTACAAGCGAGGTTATAGGCGAAAAAATAGGCACAAGCGGTACACTTGAGGTTGCTCTGGCGATTTTCAACGGCCTTAATGCTGCATTCTCCGAAAAAGGAATTTATATCGCCGCCCAATGCTGCGAACATCTTAACAGAGCAATTATAATTGAAAAAGAAAAGGCTGATGCACTGAGGCTTGAACAGGTTTGTGTTGTGCCTCACCCCCATGCAGGCGGCTCATTTGCAACCTCTGCCTGGCAAACAATGAAAAACCCCGTTGCCGTTGAAGAAATAAAAGCAGATGCAGGCATTGACATAGGCACAACACTTATAGGCATGCACCTTAAGAGAGTTGCTGTGCCCGTAAGACTTACAAATAACACCATTGGCGAAGCAAAGCTTTCTGCCGCAAGGACAAGACCCAAATACATCGGCGGCGAACGTGCAAAATATGAATAATAAAACAAACTCCCACGGACGAAAATCCGAGGGAGTTTTTCTTTATCAAAGATAACTTATTCCGTTGTAAATATTGAGTGCCACAAGTAAAAGCATTACCGCAGAAAAGATTTTTCTGATAATCTTATCATCAAATTTTCTGTTGAACTTCGAGCCGATAATTCCGCCGAGTATTGCTGCAGGGAGAATGAAAAGCAATGTTTTCCATTGGTGAGCATAAGGCTCAATTCCCGTTGAAGCGAGCAAGGTTGCCAGCTTTGAAAGCTGTGAAAAGAAAATAATTGCGACGGAATAAACCGCAGATTCCTTGACGTTCAGCGAAAAAAACAAGGTAAGCACCGCAACATTAATCGGGCCGCCCCCTATACCGAGAAAAGAGGCGAAAAAACCAAGCATCAAGCCTACAAGCAATATTGCAGCCTTGTTGGTAACATGAAAGGATTTGCGCTCCTTGCTCACATAATAACACACCGTTGCAAGCAACGCGGCAAGCACAAAGGCCTGAATACACCTTATTTTTTCCTGCGGTGCAACGGTACTGAGCAAATCCATACATTTGCTGCCCAACCAGCCGCCCGCAATCGAGCCCACGGAAACAAAGGCGATTATTTCTTTTTTGAAATTAACCTTGTTTTTTATGTATTTGCAGGTTGAAACAACGGACATTGTAAAAACTGCCATTGACGAAAGAAAATCGACCTGCAATCTGGGCTCTGCACCGATGAAATCCAGCACAGGCTTGATGATTACTCCCCCGCCCAATCCCACAAAGGCACCCAGAGTTGTTGCTGTGAGAATAACAACGGAATAGATTGCCGCGAGCATCAGAATCTGCTTACCATATCGGCAAATGCATCGGCAATAACCTTCTGTGATGCAATGCCCATTGAGTTTGTTTCGTGATAGTGGTTAAGGTCAAATTTATCTTTATAACCGTTAAGATAGGGCTGTGTGGGATTAAGAATGAAATCGTTGGGGGGGACAACATAACCTGTCATATCGTTTGAAACGCCGAAAACAACCATATCTGGCTCATTTGCAATTTCCGCAAGGGGTGTGGGATTAATCTCGCCACCCTTACCTGTAGGCGAGGTTTCGGCAGTTTTGTAGCCGCCGTAAACGGTTGAAACAAAACTCTCTCCGGGAAGGAGAAGCACCTTTTTGCCGCCGATTGACATATAGGTCATTTCCGTCATTATTGCAATGCCGATGTCACTTTCCTTGCAGGGGTATGCATTAAAGCTCATAACCTTGCGAATTGCAAGCAGAGTAAGCACATAGTTTCCAACGGGCAAATAGAAAGGCTGCTGCATAATCTTCATTTCAGGCTGCAGCTCCTTATCGTTATCAATCTTAAGAGCTGCATCGGCAATCATTTTTGCCTGCAGCTTGATGCAGTTAACATTATCCTTATCATCAAGCTCCGCAGCATCCATTGCGCCGATTGCGCCGATGCCGAAAAGCACATTTGCGCCCTTTTCAGCCTTAATCTGCTCGCGCATAAAATAGGGATATTCGCCGCTGAGCATTCTGTTGCCGCCGCCGAGGGAATTGGGATGAGCACCAAAGTTCATAATCCATGTTTCGGCAGTACCGTCATCAGGCACAAAGCGGAATCTTGTGAGAATTTCGTGCTTGTCAAGGAAGCCTCTGCGAGTATAAAGACCGCCTTCAATTTTAATATCGCCCGTGTAGAGCTTGCCGCTCTTTCTTGCTGCATAAGCCTCCTCGGCAACCTTAACCGCCTTATTCATAAGCATATCCATATATTCAGGGTCTTTGCCGTCAGAAGGAATACTTACAAGGTTGGGCTTGCCCCAATAGCCGAGGGTGTCGATACCCGAATGGCTGTGTGTGCAGCTGAAATTGATGCACTTGCAACCCTTGATTTTGGGTGATGCCATAATCATTGAACGGATTTTGTTAACCTCAACCCTTGTCATACCTACGATATCCGCACCAAGCCAGAGCATGCCCTCATCGTTGCCGCAGTCAAGCCATACGGCGCTTATGTAAACGGGAGTAAGTACACCCTCCATTTTATGGCCCGAGCCGTGACCTGCAATCCAATAGGTTTTGCTGTTTTCGAGATCGGGCATAATTTCATCGGTTGCAAAGCCTGCTCTGTAGCCGCTGCCGCTTATAACGGCAGGCGCAACCTTTTCAATTTCGGGGGCTATGCCGTTTTTGCAAACCTTTTTGCCGAAAGATTTTGTAATTGCTACTATGCCTTTTGAGGCGATATCCATAATATCCATATTTTTTATTTTCCTTTCATCAGCAGTTTTTGCCGAATTTATAAATGCTTTGTGATTCAATATCAAAATTTGGAATCATAACAGGCGGTACACCTGCATTGACCGTAAGGGAAGAAATCATTGTTCTTGCATAAGGAAAAAGCTCTTTAAAGGTCTGAACGTGAAGAAGCTCCTTTTTGATTTCGGGATTATAGCTGAAAACACCATGGATTACCGCCTTGATGCGGAACCTTTCTTTATCGGCCTTGTCGTTAACCTCAACAGTGAATTCACCGATGCAGGTATTGCTGGGAGAATACTTCACATTATAGGAATACTTGGTTTCAAACTCCAGCTTTGCGCCGTTTTCGCATTTATTGACAAACTCAATCTCGCTTGCCTTGTAGCCCTTGAAAACAATATTGTTTGCCAATCAAATCACCTCTGCCTTTTCAATAACGATAGGTGTTACGGGGCGTGAAAGAGCTCTGTCGTTCCCTATAACCCTTTCAACCTCCAAGAAGGCATCAACGGTTTCCATACCCTCAACAACGATGCCGAACGAAGCGTAGTCGCCGTCCAGGAAGGTTGCATCGCCGTAGCAGATAAAGAACTGTGACGATGCAGAATTCATTGAATCGGGGCGGCGCGCCATCGAAACAACACCCCTTGTGTGTGAGAGCTTGTTATCTTTATAGCCGTTGGATGCAAACTCGCCGTAAATTTTATCCTTGCTGCCTCCCGTGCCGTCACCGTCGGGGTCTCCGCCCTGAGCCATAAAGCCGTCAACAACTCTGTGGAAGGTAAGTCCGTCATAAAAGCCCTCTGAAACCAGCTTCACAAAATTTTCAACGGTTTTCGGTGCATATTCGGGATAAAGCTCAATTACAAACGAGCTGCCGTTTTCCATTGTAAATTTAACCTTTTCATGCTCTGCCGTCACGGTTTCACCGGAATCGGCTGCAGATGTATCTGTTTTTCTGTCGGCATTATCTGCACCGTTACAAGCACCTAAAACAAAAAGAAAGGCAAGTGCCAATGCAACTATTTTAAAAAACTTTTTCATTTGAACATACTCTCCTATAATATTTTCAATCTAATTATATAATCTGCAAGCGAAAATAGCAACAACAAATTGAAATGTTCTTCAAAAATTTGCAAAAAAAAGCGAGGGCATTGCAGCCCTCGCAGTTTATATAATGATTAATAGTTTTCTTTTCTGACCTCAAAGTATGCCTGAGGATGAGCACAAACGGGGCAAACCTCGGGAGCCTTCTTGCCCATTACAAGGTGACCGCAGTTGCGGCATTCCCACATTGTTTCCTCAGCCTTTTCAAACACCTTCTGCATTTCAACATTACTGAGAAGTGCGCGGTATCTTTCCTCATGAGTCTTTTCAATTGCAGCTACCATACGGAACTTTTCTGCAAGCTCTGTGAAGCCTTCTGCATCTGCTTCCTCAGCAAAAGTTGCATACATATCTGTCCACTCATAGTTTTCGCCTTCGGCAGCGTGGAGGAGATTCTGCGCTGTGTCGCCAAGCTCACCGAGAGCCTTGAACCACATTTTTGCGTGTTCCTTTTCGTTTTCTGCTGTCTTAAGGAAAATAGCTGCTATCTGCTCATAGCCTTCCTTCTTTGCAACTGAAGCAAAGTAGGTATATTTGTTTCTTGCCTGGCTTTCGCCTGCAAAAGCTTCCATTAAATTTTTCTCTGTTTTTGTACCCTTAAGTTCCATTGTTATTTCCTCCTGATATAATTTATACTACCCTGCATTCGGGGCATTTGCAATGAATAACAAGCTCGTAATCTTCAATCTCACAGCCTGTTGCATCTTCCATAGCTTCGGTAAGACCGGGAATATTCAGATCCTCAACCTTGCCGCAGCCGGTACATATTATGTGCTCGTGAGGCATAGGATTTCTGTCAAATCTGTCGGGCTGTCCCGATTGGCAGATTCTTCGGATGCTTCCCTCTTCAACCATTCCGTTGAGATTATTATATATTGTAGCACGGACTATTGAAGGATATTCCTCTTTTGCCAATAAAAATATTTCTTCAGCGGTAAAATGGCCGCAGTTTTCACGCATAACCTTAATTATAGCAGCCCTTTGTTTGGTCATTTATATCGCCTCCTGATTTATTTTTTGAATCATTCTAAATTTATTATAACGATTCTAAAAGAAAAGTCAAGAGTTTTTCTAAAAATTTTTTAATGATTCTAAAAAAATCAGTCTTTTATCCCATCAAAATAGCGAAGAAGACTGAAATCCTGTCCAAGAGAGGCCTTAAGATAGCTTTCTGTCAGTCTGTTGAGAGTTTTCAGGGAATTCTCCTGAAGCTCAAAAGAAAATATTTTCGAAAAATCAGAAAAACAGATGTGGCGCATAGCGGATATAACTGCAACGCCAACCTCGGGAACAGCCATTCCCCTTCCGCAGTTTTTACAGAAAAGCCTGCCGTCGGCACAGTTAAAATACATTATATCGGTTTCATATTCCGAACAGTTATCGCAGGCAATAAGTGACGGCATATAACCTGCAATACAGGAAAGCCGCAACTCAAAAACAGATTTCACAAGAAGCGGATTCCTGTTTCCCTTTGCAAGGAAGTGAAAGCTGTTAAGAAGCAGACGGAGATAAATCTCTTCATCACACTTATCGGGCACACACTTCATTATTACCTCACAGAAATACTGGGAGAGGGTCAGAATCTCCATACTTTTCCGAAGGTCAAAAAACACTTCTTTGACAAGTGCTTCGTTTATGTTATATACATTATTTTTTTCGGAGAATGTAAAATCGCAGTAGCAAAAAAGAGAGGTGCCGCCGTGAAGACGGTTTTTTGTACCTCTTGCACCCTTTGCAAAAGCACGTATAACCCCTCTGTCACGGGTAAGCACCCATACAATTCTGTCTGCTTCACCTGTTACCGAGGTTTTTATTACAACTCCGTCAACGGTAAATTTTTCCATCAGTCAAGACCGAAATTATGAATAAGTCCTTCACGGTTGCGCCAGTCTTCCTTGACCTTGACCCAGCATTTGAGATTAACTCTGCAGTCAAAGAATTTTTCCATATCGTGACGGGCGGCAGTTGAGATTCTTTTGAGCATCGCACCGTTTTTGCCGATTATTATACCCTTATGACTTTCTCTTTCACAGTAAATTGTGGCATCAATATCAAGAATATCGCTGTCATCTCTTTCCCTGAAACGCTCAATTGCAACTGCAGTTCCGTGGGGAATTTCCTTGTCCGTGTATTTAAGAATTTTTTCTCTTATATACTCTGCGGCAATAACCTTTTCGGGCTGGTCGGTAAGAGTATCGTCGGGGAAAAGATGCTGTGAGGGAAAGGCTAAAGCTTTAAGCTCCTTCAGAAGGTCACCAAGGCCGTTTCCGTCAAGGGCAGACATAGGGACAATTGAAGTAAAGTCGTAAAGCTTTGAAAATTCGAGAATTCTTGCCAACAAATCCTCTTTATTCTCAATGGTATCAACCTTATTTATTGCAAGAATTGCAGGAATATCCGCACCCTTAAGCTTCTTTATAAGGGTAAGCTCCTCTTCCCTTATTTCCCCCTTGGGCTCAACCACAAGAAGACAGGCATCAACATCGTGAATTCCCTCGCCTACTGCCTTCACCATTTTTTCGCCGAGCTTTGTTCTCGGCTTGTGATAGCCGGGAGTATCCGTAAAAACAAG
>JAZUON010000009.1:0-91587 GCA_045604685.1 Acutalibacteraceae bacterium | reverse complement strand
GGTCTTCGTGGGAATGGGTACCCACTACTACATCAAGAGTATCAATACCTAATTTTTTAATAAATTTGATAACGGAAGGACCGTCGTCAATATTTCCGCCGTCAATAAGCATTGATTTTCCGTTTAACGTTATAAGCACGCAGTCTGCTTGACCTACGTCGATAAAATAAACGTAAAGATTGTTTTCGGTTAAATTCGTTTCATAACAACCGCAACAGAATATAAGTACTACAGATAATATGAATGATAAGAATTTTTTCAAAATAATAACCTCGCTTAAATGTATTGTACCATACATTTATTGATTTTTCCACAATTATTTTATTGAAATATACAACTTATTGTGCTATAATATCGGAAAATATTAATTGAGGCGTAAAAATATGGAGTATATAATCAAAAATGAACAATTAACACTGGTTGTTTCTTCTTTGGGTGCTGAGATGATGTCAATCAAAAAGGACGGTTGCGAATATCTCTGGCAAGGTAATGCTGAGTTTTGGGCAGGCAGGGCTTGCAATCTGTTTCCCATTTGCGGAAGACTTACTAACGGCATTTATACATACAAGGGCAAAGAATATGAAATGATGCTTCACGGCTTCGCAAAAATTTCGGAGTTTGAAATGATAAGTCAAAAAGAGGACAATATTCTTTTTATGCTAAAAGCCAACGAAGAAACTAAAAAAATGTATCCCTTCGATTTTGAATATTACGTTGAATATACACTTAACGGCAATACCGTCCAAATGAAATATACCGCTAAAAATAACGGCGAAAACAAAATGTTTTCAGCCTTTGGCGGACATCCCGGTTTCAACGTGCCTTTGGATAACGGTACCTTTGATGATTATTATATGGAATTCAAGTGCGAAAAGCCTGCAAAGAAATTGGTGTTCAAATCGTATTATATGAGCGATGAAACCGTTCCTTTTGAACTTGAAGACGGGAAGATTCTTCATTTAAACCATAATCTTTTTCATAAGCACGCTATTTTTATAAAGGATATGTGTAAAACCGTTACTTTAAAAAGCGATAAAACTTCGCGAAGCGTAACCGTAAAATATCCTGATTTCCAATATCTTGGTTTCTGGCACACGCCTAAGACCGAAGCCCCTTACGTTTGTATTGAGCCTTGGCAAAGCGTTCCCGCATATCTTGACGTAGTTGACGATATTGAAACTAAGCGCGATTTATATCCCCTTGAGAAAGGCCAAGAGAGAAGTGCGCAAATTGATATAACCATCCAGTAAAAGCGCGAGGGATTTTTGAAACTGTGGGTTGCATGCGGTATATGTTCGCAACATATATAAGATAAAATTGGTTATTAAGCAACAGATAACTGAAGCAAATTTATTGTTTTTTCGATAGATTTGCTTCTTTTTTTACGTTTGATTGTGCTTTGGATTTTTGACGACCACTATATATGGCATACAATAAAAATTTTTATATTTTTCTTAAAAAACGGTTGACAAGCATTGACATTTCTGTTATACTTGACAACTGTATAAAACTGTATTATGGGGTAAATTGCGCACATTTATTGTGGGTAAGGGGATTTTATCCCCAAAAATGCCCAAAATAAGCCACTATGGTGCTTTGGTAAATTTGCCTCGTTACCAATCAAGATTAGGAGAGTGAAAGTATGCTTCATAAGGTATTGAACGCAGCAGAAACCGCTAAGGAAGACAGATTATCCTTCGCTGAAATCGACGCGGCTTTGGAAATGCCCGACCTGATTGAGATCCAGAAAAATTCCTACAACAAATTTGTTAAGGAAGATCTTGGTCCTATCGTAAGGGATTTCTCGCCCATCGACGATTTTTCAGGTGCAATGAGTCTGGAGTTCCTGGACTGCTACATAGAAAATGCACCTAAGTATTCTATTGAGGAATGCAAGGACAGAGACGTTACTTACGCCGCACCTATGCGCGTAAAGGTTCGTCTTACACTTAAAAATGATGACGGAACTGTTCGGGAGATTCTTGAACAGGATGTTTTCATGGGTGATTTTCCGCTTATGACGCCTACCGGTACTTTTATCATAAACGGTGCTGAGCGTGTTGTTGCTTCACAGCTTGTACGTTCACCCGGCTGCTATTTTGCTGATGATAAGGCTGCAGGTAAATTCCAATTCGGCGCAACGCTTATACCCAACCGCGGTGCTTGGATGGAGTTTGAAATTGACAATGCAAACGTATTTTCCGTTAAGGTTGACAGAAGCCGTAAGGTTTCTATCACAGCCCTTCTTCGTGCATTGGGTTTCTCAAGCGACGAGCAACTTATTGAACTTTTAGGCGAAAGCGAAGTTTTAAAGGCCACCATTGAGCATGACCATCAGAGCAATATTTTCAACGAACTTGACGGTCTTACCGAAATGTATAAGCGTATCCGTCCCGGTGAAAATGCTGAAGAAAAAATCATGCGCGACAGACTCACTTCAAGTTTCTTTGAAAGCCGTCATTATGACCTTGCACGCGTTGGACGTTATAAGTTCAACAAGAAACTTGCTCTTGCTTCAAGAATTGAAGGACACATTGCCGCTGCCGACGTTATTTCACCTGACGGTGAAGTTCTTATCGAAAAGGGACAGACTATTTCTACCGAAAAGGCATACGAAATTCAGAATGCAGGCGTAATGCTTGTAAATCTTAACATTACACTTAAAAATGAATCGGGCGAGGAAACCGTAAAGACTGTCCGCGTTATGTCAAACGGCTTTATCGATCCTAAACCGTATCTTAACTTTGATCCTAAGGAAGTTGGTATCAGAGAGTACGTTCATTACGATTCTTTGATGAAGATACTTTCCGAATGTTCAACTGATGAACAGATTAAAGCACGCCTTGTTGCTGATATGGAAGACCTTACACCCGAGCATCTTTATATGTCAGATATTGTTGCAAGCATCAACTATATTATGACACTTTGCGAAGGCCACGGCGACCTTGATGATATTGACCACCTTGGCAACCGTCGTGTTCGTTGCGTAGGCGAACTTTTACAGAATCAGTTTC
This sequence comes from Acutalibacteraceae bacterium, assembly GCA_045604685.1. GTDB lineage: Bacteria > Bacillota > Clostridia > Oscillospirales > Acutalibacteraceae > CAG-177. The sequence goes on along the minus strand of JAZUON010000009.1, from coordinate 88,573 downwards.
GCGTTGGTCTTTCAAGAATGGAGCGTGTTATCCGCGAAAGAATGACCAGTCAGTCAATTGACAGCGTATCACCTGCTTCTTTAATAAATATCAGACCTGTTTCCGCAGTTATCCGTGAGTTTTTTGGTTCATCACAGCTTTCACAGTTTATGGACCAGAACAACCCCTTGGCGGAACTTACACATAAGCGCCGTCTTTCCGCATTGGGCCCCGGCGGTCTTAATCGTGATCGTCCTTCGTTTGAAGTTCGAGACGTTCACCATTCACACTACGGCAGAATGTGCCCCATTGAAACACCTGAAGGTAAGAACATCGGTCTTATCGGTTCGTTGGCTACCTATGCACGTATCAATGAGTACGGGTTTATGGAGTCGCCTTATCGCAAGGTTGATAAGAAAAAAGGCGTTGTTACCAATGAGGTTGTTTATCTTGCCGCCGATGATGAAGACCGTTATATTATTGCTCAGGCTAACGAGCCTATTGATGAAAACGGACGTTTTGTAAACGAAGTTGTTTCGGCACGTAGTAAGGAAGACTTCCTCCGTGTTTCAATTCATGAGGTTGACTATATCGACGTTTCACCTAAGCAGGTAGTTTCAGTTGCTACCGCTATGATTCCTTTCCTTGAAAACGATGACGCTTCCCGTGCGCTTATGGGTGCGAACATGCAGCGCCAGGCAGTTCCGCTTTTAAGAACCGAGGCACCTATCGTTGGTACGGGTATTGAATATAAAGCGGCACGCGACAGCGGTGTTTCCGTTCTTTCACAAGGCCCCGGCGTTGTTGAGTACGTTGATGCCAATAAGATTATCGTTAAACACGACAACGGTGAAACCATTACCTATGAAATGTTAAAATACCGCCGTTCCAACCAGGGAACCTGCATCAACCAGGTGCCCATCGTTGAAAAGGGACAGCGCGTTGAATATAAGACCACTCTTGCTGACGGTCCTTCAACAAGCCAGGGAGAACTTTCATTGGGCAGAAACATCGTTATTGCTTTCATGCCTTGGAACGGTTATAACTACGAAGACGCTATGCTTATTTCTGAACGTCTTGCCCGTGATGACATCTTTACAACCATTCATATTGAGGAATATGAGTGTGAAGCCCGTGATACCAAACTCGGTCCTGAAGAAATCACACACGATATTCCCAACGTTGGCGAAGATATGCGCAGAAACCTTGATGAAGAGGGTATTATCCGTATCGGTGCTGAAGTTCATTCAGGCGATATTCTTGTTGGTAAGGTTACACCTAAGGGTGAAACCGACGTTACCGCTGAAGAAAAACTTCTTCATGCAATTTTCTCAAACAACGCAAAAGAAGTTCGTGATACTTCACTTCGCGCACCCCATGGTGAAGGCGGCGTTGTTGTTGATATTAAAATATTTACCCGCGAGAATAAGGATGAACTTTCTCCCGGTGTAAACAAGATGGTTCGTGTATATCTTGCGCAGAAACGTAAGATTCATGCCGGTGATAAGATGGCAGGCCGCCACGGAAACAAGGGTGTTATTTCCCGCGTTCTTCCTGAGGAGGATATGCCCTTTATGCCCGACGGCACACCCGTACAGATTTGCCTTAACCCCCTGGGCGTTCCTTCGCGTATGAACGTTGGTCAGGTGCTTGAGGTTCACTTGGGTATTGCTGCAAAGAAATTGGGCATTAAGATTGCAACTCCCGTTTTTGACGGTGCGCACGAAGCAGATATTGAAAAACTTTCACTTGCTTCAAAACTTCTTGAGAAGATTGATACGCTTCTTACATTTGCTGTGCGTTTGCGCTCAACTGAGGAAATTCCCGTTGTTGACGGTGCATTAGGTCATACTGCAGGTCAGCTTCTTGAAATGGGCAAACAACTTCGCGGTAAAGACCAGCCTGATTACGATGGCGGCAAGATTGACGTTGAAGCATATGATAAGGAATTCCTTGAAATTAAGGATCTTGCTTATGATAATGAGGTTGAGGATAAACTTCAACTTGCAGATCGCATTGTGGCACTTGCTGACAAATACTTCGTTGCAACTGCTAAAATTTTAGGCGATATGGCACCTCTCTTAGGTCTTGAAAAGATTGAAAACAAGAATAAGAAAGAGGATGAAGCACAGCAAGAACTCAGCGAGTATGCTGAAAGCGTATTTACAGGTAAGACCATTCTTTACGATGGCCGTACCGGTGAACCCTTCGATAACCCTGTTACCGTTGGTTGTATGTATATGATTAAACTTATCCACATGGTTGACGATAAGATTCACGCCCGTTCAACAGGCCCCTACTCACTTGTTACTCAGCAGCCCCTCGGCGGTAAAGCCCAGTTCGGCGGCCAGCGTTTCGGTGAAATGGAAGTTTGGGCGCTTGAAGCATACGGCGCAGCTTACACACTTCAGGAAATTCTTACCGTTAAGTCGGACGATGTTGTGGGCCGAGTCAAGACCTACGAAGCAATCGTCAAGGGTAAGAATGTTCCTACTCCCGGCGTTCCCGAATCCTTCAAGGTTCTTGTTAAGGAGCTTCAGGCTCTTGCGCTTGACATCAAGGTTCTTGATGAAAACGACGAAGAAATTGACCTGCGTCAGACCTTTGACGGCGACGAGGTAGGCTTTGTTTCGGATGACAGGGCATTCCAGAGCGTTAATGACGCTGAGCAGAGCGATTCATTCATTGTTGACGAAGAAAGCGAAGAAAACGATATCTTCTACAGCAGTCAGGATGACGACGAAGATTACGGCGACTTTGCGGATGCCGATGATTTCGGCTTTGATGACAGTGAATCCTCGGAGGACGATTATGAATAATCGCCATTTTCCAAAAGTAACTTACGGAAGGGGCATCGTTTAATGGAAAATATTGAATCCAACGGTAATCTTACATTTGAATCCATAAAAATCGGTCTTGCTTCGCCCGATCAGATCAGAGAGTGGTCATACGGCGAGGTTAAAAAGCCCGAAACCATAAACTACAGAACACTTAAGCCCGAAAAGGAAGGCCTTTTCTGCGAAAAGATTTTCGGACCTCAGAAGGACTGGGAATGCCATTGCGGAAAGTATAAGAGAATCCGTTATAAGGGCAAAATCTGCGAACGCTGCGGTGTTGAAATCACAAGAGCAAAGGTTCGCCGTGAGAGAATGGGCCATATTGAGCTTGCAACTCCCGTTTCTCACATCTGGTATTTCAAGGGTGTTCCCTCAAGAATGGGCCTTATCCTTGATATATCTCCCAAAGACCTTGAAAAAGTTCTTTATTTTGCAAAGCACATCGTTATTGATCCCGGCGAGGGAACAGGCCTTGAAAAGTGCCAGACTCTCGATGAGAAGGATTACGAAGAATACAGACTTCGCTATGAGGATGACTTCAGAGCAGGCATGGGCGCCGAGGCTATCAAGGAGCTTCTTTCCGAGATTGACCTTGACGCGCTCTCAGAAGAGCTGAAGGCGGAAATGGAATCCGCTTCGGGTCAGAAAAAGGCCAAGGCCCTCAAGCGTCTTGAGGTTGTTGAGGCATTCAGGCAGTCAGGCAACAGACCCGAGTGGATGATTCTCGATGTTATCCCCGTTCTTCCCCCTGAAATCAGACCCATGGTTCAGCTTGAAGGTGGCAGATTTGCAACATCAGACCTTAACGACCTTTACAGACGAGTTATCAACAGAAACAACCGTCTCTATAAGCTCATGGAGCTTGGTTCACCCGATATCATTATCAGAAACGAAAAGAGAATGCTTCAGGAGGCTGTTGATGCCCTTATCGATAACGGCAGACGCGGCAGACCCGTAACAGGTCCCAACAACAGAGCTCTCAAGTCCCTTTCCGATATGCTTAAGGGTAAGCAGGGCCGTTTCAGACAGAACCTCCTCGGTAAGCGTGTTGACTATTCGGGCCGTTCGGTTATCGTTGTAGGTCCGGAGCTTAAGCTCTATCAGTGCGGTCTTCCCAAGGAAATGGCCCTCGAGCTCTTCAAGCCCTTCGTTATGAAGCGCCTTGTTGACACTGAGATTGCAGGCAATGTTAAGTCAGCCCGTAAGATGGTTGAGCGTTCAAACCCCGCAGTCTGGGATGCTCTTGAGGTTGTTATCAAGGATCACCCCGTTATGCTTAACCGTGCTCCCACACTTCACAGACTCGGTATTCAGGCTTTTGAACCCGTTCTTGTTGAAGGCAGAGCAATCAGACTTCATCCCCTTGTATGTACCGCTTTCAACGCCGACTTCGACGGCGACCAGATGGCTGTTCACGTTCCTCTTTCCGCAGAGGCTCAGGCTGAAGCAAGATTCCTTATGCTTGCTGCAAACAACCTGCTCAAGCCCTCGGACGGACGCCCCGTTGCAGTTCCCACGCAGGATATGATTCTGGGTTCATATTATCTTACAATGGTTAACGATAATAACCCCGAAAATTCGGATTACAACCCCGAAAATCCCTATGAGCCCGGCGCTGCAAGAGAGGCAAAGGATGCAGACGGCAACCTTGTTCTTGACGAAAACGGCGAAAGAATTCTTATCTATAACACATACACAAGCGTTGACGAGGCTATGATGGCTTACGATGAGGGCGATATCGGTCTTCATGTTAACATCAGAATCCGTATGTCAAAGGTTGTTAACGGCGAAACCGTTACTCAGCTTGTTAAAACAACTCTCGGTAAGGTTATCTTCAATGATCCCATTCCTCAGGATCTTGGCTTTATCGACAGAAGCAAGCCCGAAAACCTCTTTACTCCCGAGGTTGACGTTCTTGTTAACAAGAAGATGCTCGGCAAGATTATTGACCGCTGCATCAAGGTTCACGGCACAGCAATCGCCGCTGATGTTCTTGACAAGGTCAAGGCTCAGGGCTACAGATATTCAACACGAAGCGGTATCACCGTTGCGGTTATCGATGCAACCATTCCTCCCCAGAAGAAAGAACTCCTTCTCAAGGCTGAGAATAAGGTTTCCAAGATTACCAGAAACTACGAAAGAGGTCTTATCACCAACGATGACCGTTCGGAAGAGGTTATCAAGGCTTGGGAAGAATGCACCAGAGAGGTTGCTGCAGAGCTCAAGAAGAACTTCAAGAAGTTCAATCCCATCAATATGATGCTTGACTCCGGCGCCCGTGGTAACGATTCACAGCTTCGTCAGCTTGCAGGTATGCGTGGTCTTATCGCCAACACTGCAGGTAAAACAATCGAGGTTCCCATCAAGGCTAACTACCGTGAAGGCCTTAACATTTCAGAATACTTCATTTCATCCCGTGGTGCCCGTAAAGGTCTTGCCGATACAGCTCTGCGAACCGCTGACTCGGGTTACCTTACCCGCCGTCTTGTTGACGTTTCGCAGGATGTTATCATCCGTCAGGAGGACTGCCACTGCACAGAGGGTATCAATGTATATGATATTTATGACGGCGATCCCAAGTTCGGCGGCAGAAAGATTGTAGGTCTTGCAGAAAGACTTACGGGCAGATATCTTCTTGAAGATTATGTTGATCCCGCAACCGGTGAATTCCTTGCATCAAAGGATGTTATGATGACAGAAGCCGTTGCCGAAAAGGTTGCGGCAAGCGTTCAGGCTGAAACGGAAAAGAAAATCGCCGCAGGCGAGCTTCCCGAAGGCGCAAAGGCGCAGGTCAAAATCCGTTCGCTCCTTTCCTGCTGCGCAGAGCACGGCGTATGTATCAAGTGCTACGGTGCAAACCTTGCAACGGGTGAGCCTGTAACAGTAGGTGAAGCAGTAGGTATTATCGCTGCTCAGTCCATCGGTGAGCCCGGTACTCAGCTTACAATGAGAACCTTCCACACCGGCGGTGCTGCTGACCAGTCAGATATCACAACCGGTCTTCCCAGAATCGAAGAGCTCTTCGAAGCACGTAAGCCCAAGATGCTCGCCATCATGAGCGAGGTTGACGGCGTTGTTTCCTTCAGAGAAATCAAGAAGAGCCCTCATGTTGTTGTTACAACCGACGACGGCGACGAAAGAACTTACCTTATTCCCTACGGCTTCCGTGTTAAGGTTCAGGAAGGTCAGAAGGTTTCAAAGGGTGCCCAGCTTACCGAAGGTGCCCAGAACCCCCACGATATTCTTGCAATTCTCGGCGTAGAAGCAGTTCACGATTACCTCATCAGAGAAGTTCAGAGAACCTACCGTATGCAGGGTGTTGATATCAACGATAAGCATATCGAGGTTATCGTTCGTCAGATGATGAGAAAGGTAAGAATTGACGAACCCGGCGTTTCCAAGTTCCTTCCCGGCGTTGTTGTTGAAAAGATGGAATTCCGTCTTGAAAATGAGCGCATCGCCAAGGAAGCTGCAGAAAAAGGCGAAGAGCCTCAGCTTGCAACCTGCATGCCTACCCTTATGGGTATCACCAAGGCATCTCTTGCAACAGACTCATTCCTCTCGGCTGCATCCTTCCAGGAAACAACACGAGTTCTCACCGATGCCGCTATTAAGGGCAAGGTTGATCCTCTTATGGGTCTTAAGGAGAATGTTATCATCGGTAAACTTCTTCCCTCAGGTACGGGAATGAAGTGCTACAACAATGTTGAAGTGTATCCCACAGGGAATGCAGGCAATATTGCTGAAAATGCCGAGTGATTTTTGTGAAAAGTGTTGACAAACCGAGTTTATATGTGATAAAATACAAAATTGTGGTGTCCGAAACTCCTGCACTTGAAAAAGTGCGGGGTTTCGTCACGATATAAATTTCACAGAAAGGAGAGAGTTTATTGCCTACCTTTAACCAGCTTGTTCGTAACGGCAGAGAAACACTTGTGAAGAAGCCCAAGGCTCCCGCACTCCTCAAGGGTCTGAACTCAAAGAAGAACGTTCTTACAGATCAGGATTCACCCCAGAAGCGCGGCGTTTGCACCGCTGTTAAGACTGCAACCCCCAAAAAGCCCAACTCAGCACTCCGTAAGATTGCCAGAGTTCGTCTCACAAACGGCATTGAGGTTTCAGCTTATATCCCCGGTGTTGGTCATAACCTCCAGGAGCACTCAGTTGTTCTTATCAGAGGCGGCCGTGTTAAGGACCTTCCCGGTGTGCGTTACCACATCATCCGCGGTACACTTGATACCCAGGGCGTTAACGGCAGAATGCAGAGCCGTTCAAAGTACGGCGCAAAGCGTCCCAAGGCAGCAAAGAAATAATTTACCGCACCCATTTATTTGAGACAAATCTTCTTGCAGGCTGAAAAAGCAAAAATGCTTTTCACCAATGCAATGGTATATTATATATAAATAGTATGCCTCTGCGTTGGCGCCACGGGAATTTGTCACTCGAGTACCTATGAGATCATTACTATTATGAAGGAGGGAAGCGAAGTGCCAAGAAGAGGCAATATCGCAAAACGTGAAGTTTTGCCTGATCCGCTTTACAACTCAAAGCTCGTAACCCGTCTCATCAACAACGTTATGTATGACGGTAAGAAGGGCGTTGCTCAGAAGATCGTATACGATGCTTTTGACATTATTAAGGAAAAAACAGGTAAGGAACCCCTTGAGGTTTTCGAGGCAGCAATGGAAAATGTTATGCCCGTTCTTGAGGTTAAGGCTCGCCGTGTAGGCGGTGCTACCTATCAGGTACCCATGGAGGTTCGCCCCGAGAGAAGACAGACTCTCGGTCTTCGTTGGATCACACTCTACAGCCGTCAGCGTTCAGAAAGAACAATGAAGGAAAGACTTGCCAACGAAATCATCGATGCTACCAACTCAACCGGTTCAGCATTCAAGAAGCGCGAAGATACACACAAGATGGCAGAGTCCAACAAGGCTTTTGCACATTTCAGATGGTAATCTGCGCATAATAATTTCTACTATTATTTTTTTCGGAGGTTCATATGCCAAGACAGGTATCTCTTGAGATGACCAGAAACATTGGTATTATGGCTCATATTGACGCCGGCAAAACCACCACTTCTGAGCGTATCCTGTTCTACACAGGTAAAACTCATAAGATTGGCGAAACACACGATGGCGCCGCTACCATGGACTGGATGGAGCAGGAGCAGGAGCGTGGTATCACTATCACATCCGCTGCTACCACCTGTTTCTGGAAGGACCACCGTGTTAACATCATTGACACTCCCGGTCACGTTGACTTCACCGTTGAAGTTGAGCGTTCACTGAGAGTTCTTGATGGTTCAGTTACGGTTCTTTGCGCAAAGGGCGGCGTTGAGCCCCAGTCTGAAACTGTTTGGAGACAGGCTGATAAGTACCGTGTTCCCAGAATGGTCTATGTTAACAAAATGGATATCTTGGGCGCAAACTTCTATCGTGTTGTTGACATGATGAAGGAGCGTCTCAAGTGTAATGCAGTTCCCATTCAGCTCCCCATCGGCGCTGAGTCGGACTTCAAAGGAATTATCGACCTTGTAATCATGAAGGCTTATTTCTACAATGATGACAAGGGTATTGACATCACTGTTACCGATATTCCCGATGATATGAAGGAAATTGCTCAGAAGTATCACGACGAGCTTATTGAGCATGTAGCAGAGCAGGACGATGCTCTCCTTGAAAAGTTCTTTGAGGGTGAAGAACTCACCGTTGAAGAGGTTAAGGCTTGCATCAGAAAGGCAACAATCGCCAACGAGATGGTTCCCGTTGTTTGCGGTACTTCATACCGTAACAAGGGCGTTCAGCTTCTTCTTGACGCTGTTGTTGACTATATGCCCGCTCCTACAGATATTGAAGCAATCAGAGGTATTAACCCTGATACTGAAGAAGAGGAAGCAAGACATTCATCGGATGACGAGCCCTTCTCAGCTCTTGCATTCAAGATTGCTACCGACCCCTTCGTTGGTAAGCTCTGCTTCTTCAGAGTTTATTCAGGTAAGGTTGATACAGGCGCTTCTGTATACAACTCAACAAAGGATACTAACGAGCGTATGGGCAGAATCCTGCAGATGCACTCCAACCACAGACAGGATATTGACTGCTGCTATGCAGGTGATATTGCTGCTTGCGTTGGTGTTAAGCAGACTACTACAGGTGACACCCTTTGCGACCCCAAGCATCCCATTATTCTTGAATCAATGGAATTCCCCGAGCCCGTTATCAGAGTTGCCATCGAGCCCAAGACCAAAGCAGGTCAGGAGAAGATGGGTATTGCTCTTGCAAAGCTGGCTGAAGAGGATCCCACCTTCAAGTGCTATACTGATGAAGAAACAGGCCAGACAATTATCGCAGGTATGGGCGAGCTCCACCTTGAAATTATCGTAGACAGACTTCTCCGTGAATTCAAGGTTGAAGCTAACGTTGGTCAGCCTCAGGTTGCTTACCGCGAAACAATCACTCAGGCTGCTGATACTGATACCAAGTATTCACGTCAGTCAGGCGGTAAGGGTCAGTACGGTCATGTTAAGATGAGAATTGAACCCAACCCCGAAAAGGGCTACGAGTTTGTTACCAACATCGTTGGCGGTGCTATTCCCAAGGAATACTTCAATGCTATCGAAGCCGGTGTTAAGGGCGCTATGCTTACCGGTGTTCTTGCAGGCTACAACGTTGTTGACGTTAAGGTAACTCTTTACGACGGTTCATATCACGAAGTTGACTCATCAGAAATGGCCTTCAAGATTGCCGCATCAATGGCATTCAAGGATGCTATGAAGAAGGCTGCTCCCATTCTTATGGAGCCCATCATGAAAACCGCAGTTATCGTTCCCGATGAATATATGGGTGACGTTATCGGCGATATTAACTCACGCCGCGGTATGATTCAGGGCACAGAAGCAAGAACAGGTGCAGTTCAGATCAATGCAAATATTCCTCTTTCCAACATGTTCGGCTACGCTACAGCTCTCCGTTCAAGAACTCAGGGCCGCGGCCAGTACGCTATGGAGCCCAGCCATTATGCTGAAGTTCCCAAGTCAATTGCCGAAAAAGTTATCAGCGAAAGATAATTTGTATTGCTAATTTTTAAAAAAGGCTTGAAATTTAAGCCTATACTTGTTACAATGAAACTATGCACGAGCATAGAAAAAAATAATTTGCTTATTTAAAAGGGAGGAAACACCAATGGCAAAGGCAAAATTCGAACGTAATAAGCCCCACGTTAATATCGGCACCATCGGTCACGTTGACCATGGTAAGACAACTCTTACTGCAGCTATCACAAAGACCCTCGCTATGAAGGGCGGCGCAGACTTCGTTGACTACGCTAACATCGATAAGGCTCCCGAAGAGAGAGAGCGCGGTATCACAATCAACACAGCTCACGTTGAGTACGAGACAGACACTCGTCACTATGCTCACGTTGACTGCCCCGGCCATGCCGACTATATCAAGAACATGATCACAGGTGCTGCTCAGATGGACGGCGCTATCCTTGTTATCGCTTCAACAGACGGCCCCATGGCTCAGACCAAGGAGCACCTTCTCCTTGCTCGTCAGGTTGGCGTTCCCAAGATCATCGTTTTCATGAACAAGGTTGACCAGGTTGACGATCCCGAACTCCTCGAGCTCGTTGAAATGGAAATTCGTGAAACTCTTGCTGAGTACGGCTTCGATGAGGAAGCTCCCATCATCAAGGGTTCAGCTCTCAAGGCTCTTGAGTATGCTGGCGGCGACACATCAGACGCTTCACTTGCACCCATCTGGGAGCTCATGGCTGCTGTTGACGAGTACATTCCTACTCCCGACAGAAAGGCAGACCTTCCCTTCCTTATGCCTGTTGAAGACGTATTCACAATCACAGGCCGTGGTACAGTTGCTACAGGTAGAGTTGAAAGAGGTCAGCTCAGAACTTCAGAAGAAGTTGAAATCGTTGGTCTTACAGACGAAAAGAGAAAGACTGTTGTTACAGGTATCGAAATGTTCCGCAAGATCCTCGACTATGCAGAGGCAGGCGACAACATCGGTGCTCTCCTTCGTGGTGTTCAGAGAACTGAAATCGAAAGAGGCCAGGTTCTTTGCAAGCCCGGTTCAATCAACCCCCACACAAAGTTCAAGGGTCAGGTTTACGTTCTGACTAAGGAAGAGGGCGGCCGTCATACTCCCTTCTTCAACAACTACCGTCCTCAGTTCTACTTCAGAACAACAGACGTTACAGGCGTTATCAGCCTTCCCGCTGGCACTGAAATGTGCATGCCCGGCGACAACGTTGATATGGATGTTGAGCTTATCACTCCCATCGCTATTGAAAAGGGTCTCCGTTTCGCTATCCGTGAAGGCGGCAGAACTGTTGGTTCAGGCGTTGTTATCGAAATCAACGAATAATTCAAATAATAATTAAAAATCATTTTTTGGGAGCAACCCGAGGGTTGCTCCTTTTTTTTTGAACAGAAAAATCCCCGAGTAACGCTTTGATTGCGTACTCGGGGTTATTTTTTACTGTTTTCTCATTATTCCTTTTTCAACTGCCGTGTGGGCGCAGATTTTGAGAATTTCCATTGTGCGCTTGTCAACATCGGGCAGCTCAAAGCTGTTTTCAAGAATACTCCTGCCGAAAATTAATTCGTAAAAGCAGGCGGCTGCAAGGTAGCAGCCAAGGTCGTTGCCGTGGTAGCCGTCAACGGTCAGAATGTCGCCAAGGGTGTTGCGCGCAGTTTGCCATGCCCTGCCGCTGGGAATAATCAAATCAATATCCGCCTCAAGCGCAGCGTCAACATAAGCCTCGGTCAGCGCGCGGTACATTTCCTGCTGGCTGTTTCCGTAATTTGCGAATCCGCCGTGCTGACAGCCTTCCTCGTATGCCCAGGTCTGGTGCAGCATGATTTTTGCCTCAGGCTTCACCATTCTGCAGTATTCCGTAAGCTCCGAAAGATATGGAGAGTAGCTTTCGCGGATTCCGCTGAAATGGCTGCACTGCTGAATTGTGATAACATCCCAATCCTCATCCTCAACAGCCTCGTGCAGGGCGATATCGTCTGCTCGTGTCATCTCTGTTTCGCCCGGCAGATATATTTCGTAGTCATAGTCTGTTTTTTCTTCACGCCAGTTTTTCCAATGCTGCTCAAGTGAGCAGCCGCCGATAAAAAGATTGCAGAGCATGATTTCTTCGCCGTCTGCCATTGCAATCTGCGAAAGAAATTTGTGTGCATTGGTAGAAAAGCTGTTGCCTATTGATAATATGTTCATTGATTTCCTCCGTGGGAAGTTGATTTTTTATTGAGGTAAAGAGCAAATACCGCCTGTGAAAGGCCAAGCACCATCATAAGATACTGCAGGGGCTTGAGTCCGTAGAAAAGGCAGTCCGTCATTCCGCAGAGCACAAAGCCCGCAACGGATGCAAAAAGCGTAACCGCATAATCCCTGCATCTGCCCTTCAGCTTGAAAAGGCGCAGAATGTTGATGAAGAACACAACAAATATTGCCGCAAGAAGAATTACGCCCAAAATGCCGTTTTCAACCCATGCTTCAAGAAAAATGTTGTGGGCATGGGGTTGCTTTACGCCGTAAACATTGTGGAGCATCTGCCTAACATTATCAAAGCCCGTGCCGTAGCCGAAAAACGGCTTGTCACCAATCATATCAAAAATTCCGTCCCATATTGCCTTGCGGGTATTGACGGAAATATCCTTTCCGCTGAGCAGGGTGAAAAGGCGTTTAACCGTGCCGCTTGCAAAAATCATAACAATTCCGCCTGCCGCAATGCCTACGCCGGTCAGCTTCAGGGCTTTTTTGCCGCCGTAAAGCAGCAGAATTCCGCATACGGCAACCGCAAAAAGATAAGGGCCTCTTGAATATGAGCAGGCAACGCCGCCTATTGAAAGCATGAAGCAGAAAAATCCTGTTATACGCTTTTTAAGCGTGGGTGCGCATAAAAACATATACGCCGCAAAGGGGAGCAGCATAACCTCAATTGCAGCAAAGAAAAGGGGGTTGGAAAATGTGCTGCATGCTCTTGTGTCAAAGGAGTGGAAGGTGGTGGAGCCCATTTTTGAGGTTATGAATTCGGGCAAAAAAACAACCAACTTTTCAATCAGCAGGTTAAGGAAACGCCAGAAGGGATTGAATGCATTGCTGATGCTGCTGCCGAAATGATTGCCGATGTGAAAAAGGAACATCTGACCTATGCCGATTGCGCCTGAAATGCCTGCCGTCAGGCTGCCGCAATATATAATAGTGTCAACCTTTTCGGTTGTGTCAACGGTTTCGGTAAAAAAGTAATAGCCCGAAAACATAAGCAGCCATAAGCCTATGCTTGCAAGTGATGAAATGATTGATGAGGAATAGAACATTCCCGCAACCATCCACGCCATATAGGCGATTATGCATATACCCAAATCTCCGAAGCAGGGCTTTTTCTTTTCCGCAACGCGTTTTTTCAGGATTGCCGCAAAGCCTGCAACAGTAAAAAAAGGCGCAACATACTCGGGCATAAGCCCTGCAAGCAGAAATGCGGCGGGCGCGTATAAATGCAGTTTATTTTTTTCAGGTGTCAGTGTTGCCTGCATCGGACTCAGCATCCTCTCTGTTTTCAATTTGAGTATCAGTTGTTTTTTTATCTCGGTTTGATGTGATTTTGTTATAAACGGCGCCGCAGATAACGCTGAGAATTGCCGTTGCAACAAAGATAACGGCGGCAAGAGCATAATTCTTGTTTATGAGCTGTTCTCCGCACCAGGTTGAGGTTAAAATTGAGGGAATTCTTGCAATCCCCGTTATAAACAGGAACTTTTTCATGTTAAGATTTGTTATGCTTGCCGCATATGTAAGAATATCCTTGGGAGTGCCCGGAATAAGATAGATAAAGAAAAGGGTGCTGTAAACTCTTTTCTTGTTTTGCAGGAATTTCAGCGAATCAATTTTCTCAACAGGAATAAAAACATTGACAAGGCGCCTGCCGAAAACTCTTGAAAGGGCAATAATTACCAGGGAACCTATCATTGAACCGGCAAGGCACAGCAGCATACCGCCTACGGTGCCGTAGAGGTAGCCTGAACCGATTTCCAAAGGCTCTGCAGGTATGATTTTGATAACCGTCTGGAATGCACGTATTGCAACGAAAACCCATCTGTCGAAGCCGTGGAATTGGGAAAGGAACTGCTTCAGATGCTCTGAATCGCTGAAAATGGCGGCGATTTCTGCTCCGTATCTAATATAACAGTATAAAAAAACTCCAAGAAATATGCTGCAAACCAAAACAGCCCCTGTGATTTGCAGGAGCCGCATTTTATTTTCAAATATTTTTGTTTTTTTCAAAAAACTCACCGAGCTTTCCGCGGTAATTCTTTTCGCGCCAAGGCTTATGCTTTCCGTTGAAATGAATGATAACCGTGTTTTTTCTGACCCATTCAAGGTCTATTTTTTTGCTGCCCGCTCTCTTTTTTGAATATACCGCAAAGGTTTTTTCGTCAAGGTTGTAAAGCCTTTCGTCAACGGGAAGCATGCTGTTCTCAAACAGAACATTTATAACATCCTGGTCGGCAAGAAGCAGCTTTTTTATATTTTTGGAAATGAAATCAAAAATCTGATTGAGGGTAACGGATTTCCTCCATTTATCAAGGTCAATGAGCAGCACGCCTGCATTGATATAGCGGCTTGTTTTTTTCATTCCGAGCCTTGCAAGGTTGCCTTTTTCCATAATGCCGAAAAGGTGAGTGCCTGCCGCAACTGTCTTGCCATGCATATCAAGGTTATAGAAATCCGTAAGGTCGTTGTTTATAACAATGTCGGGGTCAAGGTAAAGCAGTCTGTGAACGCTTTCGGGCAGAATATCGCCTATAAGTAGGCGGTAATAAGTTTCCTTGCTGAGCCTGCCGAGCACGGGCGCACCCTCGAAAATCTTATTGTCAACAAGAACTTTGTGAATAACTGCGCTTGTGCCCTCAAGCGCAGCATCCATGCGCGCAAAATCCTCATCTGTCAGCGAGGAATAGGCAACATAAATGTCAAAATGTCCGTCCGGATTGGTTTTTGCAAGCGAACGAAGCATTACACACAGGGGATATATGTAGTTTGAATCAAGACTGACCAGTATGTTCATAGCAGCGCCTTTTTATGTTTATTATTTGATACCATTCTATTATAGCAATATCCGTTTTCAAAGTCAACAAGGGTTACAGGATTGTAAGAATTAGAAATTTATTTGTGACCATACTGTAAATTTTGGAAAAAGTACTTGATTTTTCCGTAATAAGTGGCTAAAATACAAATTAGCACTCAACAAGACCGAGTGCTAAAATTGATAAATAATATTTGGAGGTAATAAATATGACTATTAAACCCCTTGCAGACAGAGTTGTGGTTAAGGCTGTTGAGGTTGAGGAAACAACAAGCAGCGGCATTATCCTTGCAGCGGCTGCTCAGGAAAAGCCCCAGATTGCAGAAGTGGTTGCAGTCGGCCCCGGCGGAATGGTTGACGGCAATGAGGTTGAAATGTATATCAAGGTTGGCGATAAGGTAATCACAAGCCAGTATTCAGGCACAAAAGTTAAGCTGGACAGCGAGGAATACACCATCGTTAAGCAGAGCGATATTCTTGCAATAGTAGAATAATTTCAGTTTTATAGGAGGATAAAATTATGGCAAAGCAGATTATTTACGGCGAAGAAGCCCGCAAGGCTCTTCAGGCCGGCGTTGACAAGCTGGCAAACACAGTTAAAATCACTCTTGGCCCCAAAGGCAGAAACGTTGTTCTTGATAAAAAGTACGGCGCACCCCTTATCACCAATGACGGCGTTACAATCGCAAAGGAAATCGAGCTTGAGGACCCCTTTGAGAATATGGGCGCTCAGCTTGTTAAGGAAGTTTCAACAAAAACAAACGATGTTGCAGGCGACGGCACAACAACCGCAACCCTTCTTGCTCAGGCTCTTATCAGAGAGGGTATGAAGAATGTAACTGCAGGCGCAAACCCCATGGTAGTTAAGAAGGGAATGGCTAAGGCAGTTGAGGCAGCAGTTGAGGCTGTTAAGAATAACTCAAAGCCCGTGTCGAGCTCAGAGGATATTGCAAGAATTGCAACAATTTCCGCCGCTGACGAGGAAGTTGGCAGATTCATTGCAGATGCAATGGAAAAGGTTACCGCTGACGGCGTTATCACCGTTGAGGAGTCCAAAATTGCAGTTACCGAGTCCGAGGTTGTTGAGGGTATGCAGTTTGACAGAGGCTATATCTCACCCTATATGGTAACAGATACCGATAAGATGGAGGCTGTTATTGACGACGCCCTTATTCTTATTACAGATAAAAAGATTTCAAGCATTCAGGAGCTTCTGCCTCTCCTTGAGCAGATTATGCATGCAGGCGGCAAGCTCATTATTGTTGCTGAGGATGTTGAGGGCGAAGCTCTTTCAACAATCCTTGTTAATAAGCTCCGCGGCGTATTCACCGTTGTTTGCGTTAAGGCACCCGGCTTTGGCGACAGAAGAAAGGAAATGCTTCAGGATATTGCCATCCTTACAGGCGGTGAGGTTATCACATCTGACCTTGGCCTTGAAATCAAGGATACTCAGCTTGCACAGCTTGGCAGAGCACGTCAGGTTAAGGTTTCAAAGGAAAACACAATTATTGTTGACGGTGCAGGCGATAAGGATGCCATCGCATCAAGAGTTGCTCAGATTAAGCTCCAGATTGAAAACACTACCTCTGATTTTGACAGAGAAAAGCTGCAGGAAAGGCTTGCAAAGCTCTCGGGCGGCGTAGCGGTTATCAAGGTTGGCGCAGCAACAGAAACCGAAATGAAGGAAAAGAAGCTCCGCATTGAGGATGCCCTTGCAGCAACAAAGGCAGCTGTTGAAGAGGGCTGCGTTGCAGGCGGCGGCGTTGCTCTGCTCAATGCAGTGGGCAGCGTTAAGGCTCTGCTCGAAACAACAGATGATGCCGATGAAAAGACGGGC
This sequence comes from Acutalibacteraceae bacterium, assembly GCA_045604685.1. GTDB lineage: Bacteria > Bacillota > Clostridia > Oscillospirales > Acutalibacteraceae > CAG-177. The sequence goes on along the minus strand of JAZUON010000009.1, from coordinate 71,806 downwards.
ATCAAGATTGTGCTTAAGGCTCTTGAGGAGCCCGTGCGCCAGATTGCGGCCAATGCAGGCCTTGAAGGCTCAATCATCATCAACGCTATCCACGAAAGCGGCAAGGTTGGCTACGGCTATGACTTTGCAAAGGATGTTTACTGCGATATGGCTTCCGCAGGTATCCTTGACCCCACAAAGGTAACCCGTTCCGCACTTCAGAATGCATCATCCGTTGCATCAATGGTGCTCACAACCGAGAGTCTTGTTACCGATAAGCCCGACCCCGCAGCAGATGCGGCTCAGGCAGCGGCAATGGCAGCTCAGGGCGGCGGAATGTATTAATTTCAAAATTTTATCGGGCTGTTGCAGCTTCAGGGCTGCAGCAGCCTCTTTTTGTTTTAAAAAAATTTGTAAAAATTTTACAATTTGAGCATGTGACGGTTGTGCACATATCCAAATTTACCAAAGTTTGGCATTTTTTCTTGATTTTACAAACAAAAAGGCGTAGAATAAGTGACGGCTCGTCACTTATTAAAAAGGAGATGCTGCAAAATGTATAAAGCTGAAGAGGAAAAGGCTGTTATTGAGGGTGAAGAAGTAACGCTTTACGGCATATCGGATGAAAACCGCTTTTACTGCGGTTTCACTGTAAGCAGAGAAACCGCAGAAGGCGTTGCAGCTCTGCTGAATGCAAATGAAGTAGAAAGCTGCCATGTTACGGATATAATTGAAGACTTGTTTTATTCCGGCGTTTAGGCATGGCATATGCTCTGTTTTGCGGCAATGTTTACCGAATATTAATATTTACCTGCGCATAATGGTTTGACAATCGCAAAAAAGTGTGATAGAATGCAACTACAAATGTAATTTTTGAAAATACAGGAGGACAAAAAGATGAAAAAAGTCAAGTCACTTCTTTCGCTCATTCTTGCAGTTCTTATGGTTGCAGGTTGTCTTGCAACTGCAAGCGCAGCAGAAGCGAAGGTTGAAGCCGAGCCCAACGGCGAAGCTGCTACGGCAACCGTATTTGAGGCAGGCGAAGAAATCACAGGTAAGCTTGAGGATTCAGCAGATGTTGATTACCTTAAGTTCACAACAGCAAAGGCAGGCAATGCAACTGTAACTTTCAAGCATACTGCCAACACAGCAACATCAACATATTTCACTGTTGAAGTTAAGGATGCATCAGAAAAAACTCTCACAACCTTCACATCAGCAGGCAACAGTGCTGCTGAAAGCGCGGTTTTCAGCGTTGATGAAAAGGCAACATACTATGTAGTTGTTACTGCCGGCGATATTCACGATGCAACTCTCGGTTACACCGTTGCTGTTGCTGTTGCAGAGGTTGCTCTTTCAGAATCAGAGCCCAATGATAAAGCTGCAGAGGCTGATGTTCTTGAGTATTCACCCTCAGGCAATCCCAAGGAGTATTACGGCTCAATCAGCGCAGGTGACAAGGATTACTACAAGGTAGCTATCCCTGCCGACGGCGTTATCAACCTCTATCTCTATAACTATGCCGCAAATGCAGGCGACTACAAAGCAACTCTTTATACATATGTTGAAGTAAGCGGCGTGCAGGAGCTTCGCCCCGTAACATCAATCGCTATTGCAAAAGCAGATGCTTCGTCAATCGGTGCAAGCGTAGGCCTTGCAAAGGGTGAATATTACCTTATAATTGAAGGCGCAACAGCAGAAACAACAGGCAGCTACAAAACAAGAGTTCTTTTCAGAGAAGTTGCAAATGTTGAAACAGAAATGAACGATGCAGCTGCAAGCGCAGATGTTATTGCTGTCGGCAAGACATACAAGGCAACGCTTGATGCAGCCGAAGATAAGGATTACTTCAAGTTCACCGTTCCTGCAGACAACAAGGGCTATGATTTTGCATTCAAGTCAACCAATGCAGGCGACTGGACATTCAAAATTCTCAATTCCGACAACAGCAATGTTGTTGACCCCGTTGCATTAAAGGCTACAAACGACAGCAAGACAGCTAAGGCTGAAACAAAGCCCCTTGCAGCAGGCACATATTATATTGAAGTATCGGCAGGCACTATTCACGATGCAGGCATCTATGAGTTTACGGTTACCGAAAAGGCAGAAGCGCTTGATGACGGCAGCGACGACAACAAGAGCCTTATTGACCGTATCAAGGAGCTTAACTGGGGCGGCCTTTGGGATAACTTTGCAGGCTGGATTGAACAGATTAACTTCAAGGGCATGATTAGCAGCATATTCACAAGCATCGTAAAGGTTTTCACATACCTTGGTTCAATGGCGTAAGTAATTTATGGGGAGCTGCTCGATGAGCAGCTCCTTTAGTGCATATGAAAAGGAGAATACCTATGGCGTTTGATAAGGATTTCAAGCCCGTCCTTCGCTTCCTTGTTGTCAGTGATGTTCATTACGGCGATGAGCGCGAGGCGGAATACGAAAGAATGGAAAAGGCAATTAAAACCGCCTATGAGCTCAGCGAAAACGAAGAATATTCAAAGCTGGATGCTCTTTATGTTGTAGGCGATTTTTCAAAAAGAGGCTCTGAAAAGCAGATGCTTGCCTTTAAGCAGACTCTTGACGAAAATCTTAAGGCCGGAACAGAGGCTACTGTTTCCCTTGCCAGCCATGAATTTATGACCGACGGTGAAGAAGCTGCTCTCGAAAGATTCGGCAGAATTTTCGGCATGGAGCCCGATACCCACAAGGTTATCAACGGCTACCATTTTATCAGCATCACAAGCACAAATGGCTGCCATTTTGACGAGGCAAAGCAGGCATGGGCTGCAGCGGAGCTTAAAAAAGCCGCTGCCGATGATCCCCGCAAGCCAATTTTCTTCTTCCAGCATCCCCATATTATGGGAACGGTTTACGGCAGCGCAAACTGGGGCGAGGATGAGCTCACTGCCATTCTGATGAATTATCCGCAGGTTATTGACTTTTCGGGCCATTCACATGCGCCTATCAATGACCCCCGTTCGATTCATCAGAAGCATTTCACCTGCCTCGGCACAGGCACTCTCAGCTATTTTGAGCTTGATGAGTTTGATAAGGTTTACGGAACAATCCCCCCCAACGACAGTAATGCGGCGCAGATGCTCATTGTTGAGGCGGATGCGGATATGAGAGTCAGAATTTATCCCTATGATTTGATTACTTCGAACTTTTTCCCCTTTACATGGAAAATCGATTCCGCATGGGATGTGGATTCATTCCTTTATACGGATGCACGTTATAAAACAACCGATGCGCCGTATTTTGAAGCAACCGCAAAGGCAGTTATCTCCGATGTGAAGGAGAACGGCTTCACCGTAACATTTGACCAGGCAAAGACCGACAGGGAATATGTTGATGACTATAATGTAATAGTAAAAAACAGTGACGGAGTAACCGTGCGCAATTCAACCGTGTGGAGCGAATATTATTTTTATAATATGCCCGACACAATCAGCGTAACCTTTGACGGACTTGAAAAGGGCGCTGAATATCAGGTTTATATTTACGCCAACAGCTTCTGGGATACCCGTTGCGAAAAGCCTCTTCTGAGCGAAAAAATAACGCTTTAACAGCACAAAGTTGAACACATTTCAGGCATATTTAAGATTTTTTCTTGAATATGCTTGATTTTTTTTCGAATATAAGTTAGAATACAGGATGATAAAATAGGTTTATTATGAAAAAGTGTCACTATAAGTCAGGAAGGTGATGTGATGTCAGAGGATATAAAAACCGTTCCCGCGCCTGAAGCAGACGGTGAAGCCGTCAGGCGTCAGGTTGATCAGCAAACAAAATTGTATCTCAGCCCGAAGCATTATGTGGCATATATTTTGTCAGGCTTCGGCGACACAAACTGGAATTCATTCAGCAAAAGGCTGTTCTTTTTTGCAACAACATTTCTTGGAATAAAGGCATCAACATGGGGTGTTGCAGAGTCGGCAAGCATATTCATTGATACTTTGGATAATGCGCTTTCAGGTCTGATAATTGACAGGACAAGAACGCGTTGGGGCAGAGTGCGCCCTTATATTCTGCTGACTCTTCCGTTCTGGTTTTTCTCGGCATTCACTCCGTGGGTGCTTCCCGGCGGAATGTCTCAGACTGCCCTGCTTGTCTGGTTTTTTATATTCAACTATGTGGGCTCGATAGCCAACTCCTTTTATAATACGAGCTATCAGATTCTGCTCTATAACATAACCCCCAATGTCGGTGAGAGAAACCGTCTTATAGCCACGGATGCTTATGCGGATCTTGCGGGTGTCTGGCTTCCGTCGCTCTTCCCGCTTTTTGTTGACCTTCTGAATGTACCCACGAGGTATGTTTATATGGGCGGTGCATTTTTCTTCATCGCCTGTGTTGTAATTTTCAGAACCTACGGCTTCTTTGCCCTGAAGGAGAGGATGCCTCTCGCTTCAAGAGACGAAATGAAGCAGATGGGTCTTATTGAAACCCTGAAAACCGTCGGAACCTGCCGCCCCATGTGGGTGCTTCTTGTGAAGAACTTCTTTGCAGTCGGCAAGAGCACGGGAACCATGGTTGAGGACTTCTTCTGGCTTAACTGCATGGGCAAGCTGTCCGTCGGAACAATAGCAGGTCTTTTCACCGGCCTGCCCAGCTATTTTGTTCTTCCCCTTGCCCCTAAACTTACAAGAAAATTCGGCTTAAGAAATCTTGCGGCAGGCAGCTATATGTTCTGCGGCGCATGCTATTTCATAATGTGGATTGTAGGATATAAGCCTTTCGGCGAAGATCATTTCATTCTCAACGTTGTGTGGATAGTTATTGCCCTCACCTTCTGCGGATCTCTCAACAGCATTCAGAGATATTGCAGCACTGCCCTCAACGGCGACCTTTATGACTATGTTGAGTGGAAATCCGGTGTGCGCAACGAGGCAACAATCACTGCCGCCACCGAGTATTTCAAGGTGCTTTCAAACATCGCCGCAAAGCTCATCAGCGCAGCGGCAATCGGAGCAATCCACTATGTGCCCCTCTTCAATGCCAACGGCATCAATATTCCCCAGACAGACCCAAGCATGCTTGCGGGTATCTGGACGGTATTTGCCCTTGCTCCCGCAATCGGCAGATTCATGAAGGGCGTAACCCTTCTCTTCTTCAATGTTCACGGAAAGACAAGAGACACAATGATGTATGAGCTTGCAAAAATCCGTGCATCAAAAGTTATTGATTCAGGCTCATCTGAAGAATAAAAACCTTTTTAAACTGCATTCAGGCAATTTCTGAATATTATATATATAAAAATATAAAAATACTCTTGAAATTCCGGATGCATTATGATAAAATGATTTGTACTATATGAAAGTGTCGCTTGTCGGCTTTCAAGCACTAAGGAGGAAAAAGCATATGACACACCTTAAGAAATCATTGGCATTGCTTCTTGCATTTGTCATGATTTTCAGTTCAATGTCGGTTGCCGCTTCAGCGTTCGACCCTTCAGTCGACGGCGGTTTTGACCTTAACTTTGAAGTTAAGTTCTTCCGCATGGAAAGAAACGCAGACGGCTTTATTATCGACGAGGACGGCAATGTAGTAGGCGATGAGGAAGATAACATTGCCGAAGGAACAGACCTCGACGATATCAACTGGATTGAAACAACAACGGCCAAGCCCGGCGAAGATGTAAAGGCAAGAGTTTACATCGGAACAGATTACTACACCTATTCCGCCAGCATGGCTCTTCTGTTCAACTCAAAGTATCTGGACAACCCCACCTTTTCGGACGGCGTTCGCAAAAGACTGGTAACCAACTCTCAATATATGAGCAGCTCAGTTTATCTTGATGCAAACAATGCGGGTTGGTACGAGGATGAAACAAAATTCCGCCAGAACGAGGATAACCGCCTTGTTACACTCGGAATCATTCCCTCAACATATTTTAACGATTATGATCTCATCACATGTGCCATGGATATCAAAACAAATGCAGGCACAACAACCCTTCTTGATATCGGTCAGTGGGTAGTTGAGTATGATCTCAAAGTTCTTGATAATGAGCTTACGAGAACAGTTGGCGAAGAGGGCGATGCACGAGTTCCCAAGGAGCTTGCAGCATCCACCGAGAAACTCAACATGTTCATCAATTTCCCCAAGGGCGAAGCGGGCTCCAATGCAGCAAGCGCCATGTATGTATGGGATGCAAATGTGTCAACAACCGAGGGCGTTATCACAACAACCTCAAGTGTTGTTCTTGATGCAAACAGCGGTTACTTTGATGATGGCGAAGGCTACGCTCTTGAGTATGAGGTTCAGGGCATCATCGGTGACAGCGTAACAAATCTTGGCGAAGCAACTCCCGAAAAGTCAGGCTATGTCCACAGCGGTTGGTCAACACTTCCCATCCCTGCAGACGGAACCTTCACCGATGCTATCAAAGCAGAGCTCGGCCTGACAGACGATGACGTTGCAGCTCAGGGTGGCGTTCTCACAGAGGCTCAGGTTAAGGCTCTTACCCTTGACCCCGCAGATATCGCTGCTTATGAATACGGCTATGAAGAGAAGACCCTTTATGCAGTATGGACTTCTACCAGCGAAAGTGATAACTTCTACACCTATCAGGTGTTCTATATGCTTCCTGACGGCACATATTCAGCATCTCCCGATTTCACTCAGGAAATCCTTGCTGAAAACGGTGCAACTGCTACTCTTCCTCAGACTCCCGTTGAAGGCTTCACATTAGACCTTGAAGCCAGCGATGAAACAATCACCGTTAAAGGTGATAAATCCTCAGTGCTTAATGCTTACTATGCAAGAAATAAATATTCCGTAGATTACAACTATGTTGATAACTCGGGCGTTCCTCAGGTTCAGACTCACGAAGTTCTTTACGGTGCAGATGTTCCTGCTTTTGATTCGGCAGAGCTTCCCAACGGCATCCCCGTTAAGGAAGGATACACCTTCATCGGTTGGGAAACCGAAGACGGTCTCTCAGTTCCCAAGAAGATGCCCGCAGAGGATGTAAATATTGTTGCTGTTTATGAAATTAACAGCTACACCTACATTTTCGATGCAACTCAGGGCGGTAAGTTCGAATCAAACGGAGAAAGAACCTATTCATTCGTTTATGAATACGGCGCAACTCCCGAGGATTTCACTGAAATTCCTGTATTCCCCGGCAAGGAATTCCTTGGCTGGAGCGAGGAAATCCCTGCAACAGTAACCGGCGACATCACTTTCATTGCTGATTACAGCGATATTGAATACACGGTAACATTTGTAGATGGAGAAGAAACCGTTGGAGAAATTCCCTTCTACTATGGCGATAGCGTTTATGAGTCAGATGTTCCTGAAGGATATGAAGCAGAGAACTCATGGTATGTTGAAGGCGAAAACGGCGAAAAGATTATCGTTGAATTCCCCTACACCGTAACAGGTAATGCAGTTCTTCATGCAGCAGATTCAGCCAACGTTTATGATGCAGAGTTCTATGTAGACGGCGAGCTTTATGACTCAGTTCCTACAGAATTCAACGAGCAGATTATCGCTCCCGAAGCACCTGCCAAGGAAGGCTACACATTCAAGATGTGGGATCCTGAAGTAGGTATCATGGACGAAGAAGGCAAAATCTTCAATGCAGTTTACGATATCAATGTAACAAAGATTACCTTCGTTAACACCGGTGATACGGTAATCAACCCCATTGAAGGCGAATATAATTCAGATGTAACAACAACAGTTCCCGATCCTGTTAAGAAGGGCCACACCTTCAAGGGCTGGAATACTCCCGTTCCCTCAAAGATGCCTGCAGAAGACCTTGAAATTTCTGCAATCTGGGAAAAGGATTCCTACACAATCAGCTTCGTAAATTATGACGGCACAGTTATTGAAAACGTTACCGCAGAGTATGAAGCAGAGGTAAATGCTCCCGACCTTCCCGTTGAAGCAGGTTACACCTATGCATGGGATAAGGAAGTTCCCTCAACAATGCCTGCAGAGAATATGACTATTACTGCAGTTCGCACTCCTCTCAAGTTCACAATCACATTTGATACTAACGGCGGCGTACCTGCTGAAATCGCTCCCATTGAGAATGTGAATTGCGGCGATCCCATCCAGGAGCCCGAAGCTCCCAAAATGGAAGGCTTTGAGTTCATGGGCTGGGCAGAAGTTTCATCTCCCGACACCGTAATTCCCTTCCCCTCAACAATGCCTGCAAACGGCCTCAACCTTATTGCAGTTTGGAAGGCAAATGTTCACGATGCATACTTCAGCGCTAACGGCGGTCAGTTTGCAGACGGCAAGACTCTCTATGTTGCAAAGGATATTGAATACGGTGCAGATATCACTGTTCCTGCAGATCCCACAAGAACAGACTACATCTTCAACGGATGGTCACCTGTTCCCGATAAGATGGCAGACGAGGATATGTACTTCGATGCAACATGGCTTCCCAATCCCAGCGGCAGTGTTGTATATACTATTAATGTTATAACAATCAATCCCGCAGATAATTCCGAAATTACAACAGCGGTTGTTACAAACAATGCAAAAGCAGGCGAAACCGTTGAAGTAATCCACAAGGGCGAAACCGCAACGGCAGACCATAGCTACAACTATGAAGATATCATCGATTCAGTAAGCAACGTTCTTGATGAAGAAAGAACAACCGAAACAAAGATTACGGTAGCAGTCGGTGAAGACAATGTTATCAATGTTTACTGCAAGCTCGCAGATGTAACCGTTACATTCCTCGCTAACGGTGGTCAGTTTGCAGACGGTATGACTTCAAGTGAAGTTACCGGTAAATACGGCGAGGCTATCATTGCTCCCGCAGACCCCACAAGAACCGGTTATAAGTTCGCAGGTTGGAACAAGACTGTTGAAGGCGCAACCTTCACGGCAGAGGATGTTTACATTGCTCTTTGGAGTGAAAACACCTACAATGCAATCTTTAACATCAACGGCAGGGAATATATCACCGTTCCCTATAAGTTTGGTGAAACAATCAAAGCTCCCGCTTATACTCCTGCAGAGGATGAAACATTCAGTGGCTGGAACATTCCCGCAAACACTGTTATGGGCCCCGGCGATATGACCTTTGATGCAACCCTTACAGTTAACGAATACACCCTTTCATACAGCTATTCCGTTGCTCCTGCTGGTGCAGAGCTTCCCGCATCGTCAACAGGTCTCTTCTATGGCGACACAGTTGAGCTTGCAGAAGCAGATGTAATTGAAGGCTACGAGTTTGATGGCTGGGTATATGAAGGCGTAACATATGCCGAGGGCGCAGATTTTGAAATGCCCAACGGAAATGTAACAGTAGTAGGTTCATACACCGCTATTGAGTATGATGTAACTTATGATGTAGGATTCTCCGATGACATTACAGTTCCCGACGATGCAGTTACATCTGCAACAGTAGGAACAGTGTTTGATCTTCCCGTGCTCAGCAAGGATGGCTATGAATTCCTCGGCTGGCAATATGGCGATGTAACCTATGCACCCGGCGCAAGCTTCACAATGCCTGCAGATGCAGTTGATTTCGAAGCAATCTGGGAAGAAATTCCCGAGGTTCCCGGTGACTACACAGTCAGCTATTCATGGAGCGGCGATATTCCTGCAAATGCAGAGCTTCCCGCAGCTGCAACACACACCGCAGGAACAACCGTAACCGTTGAAGATGCTCCTAAGGCAGAGGGTTACACATTTGACGGTTGGTATTATAACGGCAAGCTCACAGAGAGCTTTGTAATGCCTGACTCTGATGTTGAAATCACCGGCGAATGGACAAAGGATCCCGTTCCTGCAACAAAGTATGAGCTTGTTGTTGATGCAAACGGCGGTAAGTTCGCAAACGGCGAAGAAGTATACAGTGCAGAGCTTGAAGAGGGACAGACTGTTACCGTTCCCGCAGGTCCCACCTATGACGGCTATAAGTTCATCGGTTGGGTAGACGGCGAAGGCAATGCAGCAGATATCCCCGGCACAATGCCCGCAACGGCAGTTGAGCTTACTGCAGTCTGGTCAGAGCTTTACGATATTACCTATAATGTAGACGGCGCAGAATATGACAAGGCAACCGATGCAGGTGTTGAAGGCGATCCCCTTCCCGTTCCCTCAAAGGGCGAGCCCGAAAAGGATGGCTTCACATTCGGCGGCTGGGCTGATGCAGAAGGCAACATTGTAACAACAATTCCTGACGGCGACACAGTTCTTAATGCAGTATGGGTTCCCGATGCTCCCGAACTCTATACCATTAAATATTATGACGGCTCAAATCTTCTCAAGACAGAGAAATATGAAGCCGGTGCAGATATCGCAGATTATGCTCCCGCAGCTAAGGAAGGCTACACCTTCAACGGCTGGACAGGAATGCCTGAGGATGACAAGATGCCTGCTGAGGATCTTGTAGTTCATGCAGATTGGGCAGTTAATAAGAACGATATCACTCTTAATGCAGGCGAAGGCGAATTCGCAGACGGCACATCAATCTTCACAGAAACTGATGTTGCTTATGGCGAAAAGCTTTCAGGCGTAGTTCCTGCAGAGCCCACAAGAAAGGGCTACACATTCACAGGCTGGGTTGATGAAAACGGCAATCCCGCAACAATTCCCTCAACAATGCCTGATGATGAAATTAACCTTACAGCAACTTGGGAAATCAAGTCGGCAACAGTAACATTTGATGCAGGCGAAGGCGCATTTGCAGATGGCACATCAACCGCAACTGCAAGCGGCAACTACGGCACAGACATTGCAGTTCCCGCTGATCCCACAAGAGAAGGCTTCATCTTCAAGGGCTGGTCAGGCCTCCCCGAGGACGGCAAGATTCCCGAAGAAGATATGACAGTTACAGCAATCTGGGAAGCAGAACCCACAATTGAGACATATACACTTACAATCGATGCAGCCGGCGGTACAATCGACGGCAAGGATAAGATTGTTAAGGAGCTCAAGGAAGGCGAAGCAATCGGCGAAGTTTCAACACCCGTAAGAGACGGCTACAAGTTCACAGGCTGGGATAAGGACATTCCCGATAACATGCCTGCAAACGACCTGACCGTTACTGCAACATGGGAGCTTGAAGCAACACCCACCCACACAGTAACTTATTATCTGAGCAAGGGTGACACAACACCTTATGCAACAAAGACCTTCGAAGAAGGCGAAACAATGGTTCATCCCGTTCCCGAGGCAGAAGGCATCGTCTTCAAGACCGAATGGGTAGATGCAGAGGGCAATGCTCTTCCTGCAGTAATGGGCGATAACGACCTTGTTGCTTATGCAGTAATCGACCATCTTGAATCATACAAGGCAACTTATGTTGTTGAAGGCACAACATACAAGGAATACGATGTAACCTTTGGTGCAGAAATTCCTGTTCCTGCAGATCCTTCAAGAGAGGGCTACCTGTTCGCAGGTTGGGCACCTTCCGCACCTGCAACAATGCCTGCTGAAGACCTCACATTTACCGCACAGTGGGAAAAGATTCCCGAGGAAGGCGATAAGTTTGCAGCCAAGTATGTTGTAGATGGCAACACATATGCACTCTACATTCTTGAGGAAGGCGATAAGATTCCCGTTCCCACAGCACCCTCAAAGTTCGGTTATGTATTCGCAGGTTGGGAGCCTGAAGTTCCCTCAACGATGCCCGGCGAGGATATGACATTTGAAGCACAGTGGGAAATTGACAAGACCTTTGTAGCAATCGTTGTTGGCGGCACTGTTGTTTCAGGTGCAGTTATCGGCACAGCAATCGGCCTCAATGCAGCGCTTATCACAGGTATCTCAATCATCGGCGGTATCCTTGTTATCGTTGGTATTTCAGAGCTTGTTAAGCACACCCACACCGTAACCTTTATGGTAGACGGCGAGGTTTACAAGACCTACAAGGTTGTTGAAGGAACAAAGATTCCCGTTCCTGCTGATCCTGAAAAGGATGGCCAGATCTTCAGAGGCTGGGATCCCGAAATCCCCGAAAAGATGGGCAGCGAGGATCTCGTGTTTGAAGCACAGTGGGCAAGCGAAACAGATGTTGTAATTCCCGACACAGGCTCGGCAGTAGGCCTTGCAGCATTTGCAGCAATCTCTGCAGCAACCGCAGCAGCATTTGTTCTTGCCAGCAGAAAAAAGAAGGATGAAGAATAATCCTCAATAACAAAATTTCAGAGGGCTACCGAAAGGTAGCTCTCTTTTTTTGTCACCAAAACCGAGGTCTGTTAATATATTGTAATTAGCAGAAGAAACGGAGGTTTTGCTATGGATAAAAGAGAAATGGAAAAGTTAATGGATAAATACAAGGCAGAAATGCTGGAATTCAGCAGGCGAAATAATGTTGCAGGGTATCCTCAGCCCGTTGCCGATAAACGGGTTGAAGAGATGAACGATGCCATTGAAAATAACCGACCTTTTGAAAGGGACAGAAGCGACCCTTTAGCCGAAAACGGGCAGGAGGAGGCGGCTACGGTCAGCAAAGCTCCTCAGCCGGCTGCAATTCCCGTTCAGGCTCCTGCCCCTGCCCCTGCAGACGATGCGGCGGACGCTGCAGAGCTGCTCAGAAGAGGATGCGCAAATATTAACGAAAATTCAACTCCCGAGCAGCGAACAAGATGCGCTGAAATCAACGATTTTCTTGATAAAAACCGTGAAAGCGGAACTCTGAAGGTTGAAACATATGCATCGGACAGAGCCTTTGGAGTTGGCAGCGCAAGGGTAATGATATTTCTCGAGCTGCCAAGCGGAAATGTTGCGGTTTTTGACGGGATTACTGATATTGACGGTGTCAGCGGAACCGTGCGCCTACCTGCGCCGGCGCGGCAGCTTTCCCAGTCACCGCAGACGGGCGATAACCCGATCAGACCTTATTCTGTTTATTCAATTTATGTTGAGCATCCGAATTATGTGAGAGCAGTTTTCACAAATGTGCCTGTTTTTTCGGGAACAGAGTCAATCCAGCCAGTGCGGATGCTTGCCAAGTCAACGGGTATGCAAGAGCCTGAGCCTATCGTTGTTGACGAAGGCCTGACAACCGGTTTGAGATAGGAGGAAAACATGCCAGTTACACCCGTAATTCCGGAATATATAACAGTCCATCTGGGCACTCCAAGCTCAAATGCGCGAAATGTTCGCGTGCCCTTTACCGAATATATTAAGAACGTTGCCTCAAGTGAGATTTATCCCACATGGCCTGAAAATGCAATAAGAGCCAATATTTATGCGCAGGTTTCCTTTGCCCTTAACAGAATTTTTACCGAATATTACCGCAGCAGAGGCTATAATTTTGACATTACAAATTCAACATCCTATGACCAGGCTTATGTTGACGGCAGAGAGATTTTTTCAAATGTTTCCCGCATAGTTGATGAACTTTTTAACGACTATGTGACAAAAGGAAATCAGATTCAGCCTTATTTCACTGAGTACTGCGACGGTAGGAGCGTTACCTGCAGGGGTCTTTCCCAATGGGGAACAGTGACTCTTGCAAATCAAGGCAGAACGCCTTATCAGATTTTGCAGAATTACTATGGCAACGATGTAAATATAGTAAGAAACGCTCCCGTAAGAAACATTTCCGAAACATACCCCGGGGTGCTTCTGCGCCTGGGCTCAAACGGAGAGGATGTCCGCACCATTCAGCGTCAGCTTAACAGAATCAGACGGAATTACCCCTCGATTCCTTCGATTCCCGACACAAACGGAATTTTTGATGCTTCAACAAGGGCAGCGGTTCTGCAGTTTCAGAAAATATTTAACCTTGCGCAGGACGGTATAGTAGGAAAATCAACGTGGTATAAAATAAAGCAGATTTATAATGCCGTCAAAAAGGTGTCGGAGCTTTATTCCGAGGGTATAACCATCAGCGAGGTTGACAGAATATTCAGCGAGGTGCTCAAACGGGGCAACCGAGGCAACGATGTAAGAACAATTCAGTATTATCTTAATTTTATCGGTTTTTTCAACGACAGATTGCCGCAGATTTCGGTTGACGGCATTTTTGGCCCTGCAACGGAAAGTGCAGTTCGTGCTTTTCAGCGTGAATATGGCCTGACGGCGGACGGAATTGTGGGCAGGGCAACATGGAATGCACTGCAGGATGCCTATTACGGTATTCTTAATTCTCTTCCCGATGAATATCGATCATATTCGTCCCTGCTTTACCCCGGCTACACTGTTACTACTGGAGCAAGCGGCAATGTTGTGACCCAGCTTCAGACCTTTTTGCGTGTTATTGCTCAAAATAATAACGCCGTGCCGTTGATATCTGTTGACGGCACTTACGGCAACCGGACAAAAGCGGCGGTTGTTGCGGTGCAGAGGTTATCGGGTCTGCCGCAAACGGGCGCTGTCGGCCCACTGACATGGAATGCCATAGTTAATCTTTATAATGAATACAGATAATTAATCGGCAAATAATAAACGGTGACGGATTAAAACCGCCACCGTTTTTTTATGATGTATCGGGGGACTGTTAATGAAAAAAATTCTTTCGGATAATTATTGGTTGAATATTGCAACTCTGGATTCGGAGTTCAGAATCAAAGAGAGCTTTGACCTTGTGGGCAGGGAAATTAAAATCAGCAAGCGCAGCGCAAAGCTGTATTTTGTGGACGGCTTCTGCAAGGACGAAACAATGGCAAAAACCATGGCTTATTTTATGAAGGCAGACGAAAAAACGCTGAAAAGCTGCCATACAACAAGGGATTTTGCAAATAATTTTATACCTTATGTTGAAACGGATGTTGTTTCAAAGGTCAGCGATTTGGTCAGAGCCGTGCTTTCGGGAGCAATCGCAATGCTTGTTGAGGGCTTTTCCGAAGCTATTATAATTGATGCAAGAACCTATCCCGTGCGTTCTGTGGGTGAGCCTGAAAATGACAGAGTGCTGCGCGGCCCTCACGACGGATTTGTGGAAACCCTTGTTTTTAATACTGCTCTCATCCGCCGCCGTATAAGGGATACTGCTCTCACAATGGAGATTCATTCCGTTGGTGAAAAATCCAAAACCGATGTTGTGATATGCTTTATGGAGGGCAGGGTAAATGAAAAAATGCTGAATGCTCTGCGGAAAAAGATTGATGCAATTTCAATAAATTCGCTGACTATGAGCCACCAGAGCCTTATTGATTGCCTTGTGCCCAAGCAGTGGTTTAACCCATTTCCAAAGGTGCGCTACACCGAGCGCCCCGATGCGGCTGCGGCAAGCGTGCTGGAGGGCAGCATGGTTGTTATCATTGATAATTCGCCTGCGGCAATGATAATCCCCTCAGGCATTTTTGATTTTTTGCAGGATACCAACGATTATTATATGTCGCCCGTTATCGGCTCATATATGCGCATTGTCCGCATGCTGATTTTTGCAATGACGATGCTGCTTATTCCCGTTTGGTTTCTGCTTGTGCAGAATCCCGATTATATTCCCCAATGGCTGGATTTCATAAGGATTGAGGAGCCAAACAGCCTGCCCATTGTAGCGCAGCTTTTTATCGTTGAGCTTGTAATTGATGCAATCCGACTTGCTTCAATCAACACGCCACAGTCCCTGAGCGGCTCATTCGGCGTTATCGGCGCATTGGTGCTTGGTGAATTTGCGGTTTCCGCAGGTTGGTTTGTGTCCGAGGTGGTGCTTTATATGGCCTTTGTTGCAATGACGAATTTTGCCCAGCCCAGCTTTGAGCTTGGCTATGCATTCAAGCTCTTCCGAATGATGCTTATAGGCTTAACCGCTATTTTTAATGTCTGGGGTTTTGCGGCAGGTATAATAATTATTATTGTTGAAATCGCAACCACCCGCACGGTTACGGGTCAGTGCTATCTTTATCCCCTTGTGCCCTTCAATGGCAAAGCGTTGGCAAGCCTTCTCCTTCGCAAGCCTCTCAGCAAAAGCAACAATTAAAAAATGCGGCGCTGCCATTGGCTGCGCCGCATGAATTATATAATTCCAATGCAAAAATCGCCGTCAACTGCGGTGATTTTTGTTTTTATTATGCCATGGAGGCTTTCGCCACAGGAAATCTTAACGGGGGTGTAGTTTGCCGTAAATCCCTGCGCATAGCCTTCATGATATTCTTCAACAAGCACCTCAAGGGTTTTTCCGATTTGGCTTTCAAGGAAGTTTTTGCGGATTTCATCCGCCGCCGCGCTCATTATTGCCGCACGCTTTTCCTTTTCGCTTTTTTCAATCTGGTCAGCCATTTTTGCGGCAGGTGTGCCCGGTCTTATGGAATAGGGGAAAATATGAACCTTTTCAAAGCCCACTTTCTTAACAAATTCAAGAGATTCTTCAAAATTCTCATTTGTTTCGCCGGGAAAGCCAACCATAACATCCGTTGTCAGAGTTGTGCCGTCAAATGCATTGCGCAGCTTTAAGCAAAGCTCAAGATATTCGCCGCTGTCATAGTGTCTGTTCATTCTTTTCAGTGTTGCATTGCAGCCGCTTTGCAGCGAAATGTGGAATTGCGGGCAGAATTCGGGGATTTTTGAAAGTCCGCTGATGATTTCATCGGTTATGTGGTCAGGCTCCAGTGAGCCGAGGCGCACTCTTTTGATTCCCTCAAAGGAGGCTGCAAGCCTTACGGCGTCAACGATGTTTTTATCCGTGCCCATGCCGTAGGCGGAAAGGTTTATACCCACAAGAACAATCTCTGAAAATCCGTTTTTTTCAAGCTCTGCAATTTCGCTTTTCAGCTCATCAAGAGGCTTTGAGCGAACTCTGCCTCTTGCATAGGGAATAATGCAGTAGGAGCAGAAGCGATTGCAGCCGTCCTCAATTTTAACGCTTGCCCTTGTTCTTTCTCTGAAGGTGCTTATTGTATCGCCTGAAAAGGGGTCGCCTGTTTTGTGAAGGTCAACGGCAAAAATTCTGCCGCTGCCGTTAATGAATTGATTGATATATTCGCCCAGCAGTCGGTTGCTCTTGTTACCTATTACGATATCTGCCTCGCCCAGCTTTTCACCGTATTCGGGGAACGCCTGAGTCATGCAGCCTGTGAGCACAACAATGCTGTCGGGATGGAGTTTTTTGAATTTGCGGACTGCCTGCCTTGTTTTCCGGTCACTTTCGGCAGTAACCGTGCAGGAATTTATAACATAAACATCGGCGTTTTCGGAAGGGTCAACAATAATAAACCCCTGCTTTTCAAGGCTTTGCGCCATTGCCTGGGATTCATATTGATTAACCTTGCAGCCGAGCGTGTGGAATGCAGCTTTCATTTTATCACCCGTGCCATTATAACAGAAAAATCGGTGATAATCAATGCCGATTGCAACATATATTCTTTTGAAAGGAGAGATTGATATGAAAAAATTGCTGAAATCTGCGGTTTCATTTGTTATGTGTGCCGTTATCCTTGTTTGCTGCTGCATTTGTTCGCAGGCGGCAGATGAAAACCTGCCTGTTGAAATCAAAGCAAAGGCAGCGGTGCTCATGGATGCCTCAACGGGAAAGGTGTTGATGAAATATAATGAAAATCAGCGTCTTTATCCTGCGTCGGTTACAAAAATCATGCCTCTTTTGCTTGTTACAGAGGCCATTGATGACGGAAGAATTGCTTTGAGCGATATTGTAACCGTTTCTGCAACAGCGGCGGCAAAGGGCGGCTCGCAGATATGGCTGAAGGAAGGCGAGCAGATGAGCGTTGATGATTTGCTCAAGGCAACCGCGGTCTACAGCGCAAACGACGCCTGCACTGCTTTGGGTGAATACATAGCAGGCAGCGATGAGGCATTTGTGAATCTGCTCAATGAAAGAGCAAAGCAGCTTGGAATGACCAACACCAATTTTGAAAACTGCACGGGTCTTGATGACACAACCGAAAATCACCTGACAACCGCAATGGATGTTGCAATAATGTCAAGAGAGCTGCTTAAGCACGATTTAATCGTAAACTATACAACAATCTGGATGGATTCTCTTCGCGAGGGGCAGACGGAGCTTGTTAACACCAACAAGCTGGTGCGCTTTTATGAGGGCACAACGGGGCTTAAAACGGGAACAACCTCAAAGGCAGGCTGCTGCGTTTCCGCAAGTGCCATGCGCGACGGCACCCACCTCATTGCCGTTGTTATGGGCAGCGATAACAGCTCCGACCGCTTTGAAACCGCAAAGGCAATGCTTAACTGGGGCTTTGCAAATTATGCAACCGTAACCCCTTCCGTTGATGCCTCGCTTATTCCCGATGTGGCGGTAATAAACGGTGTAACGGAAAAAATAACGCCGCAAATGGCTGAAATCCGGCCCGTGCTTATTGAAAAAGGCAGAGAAGGGGAGATTGTACGAACAATTGACCTTGCAGCATCTGTTGCTGCCCCCGTTGAGCAGGGTCAGGTGCTTGGCACGGTTACATTCACCATGGGCGATGAAATTCTGGGAAAATATAAGCTGACCGCGCCCGAAGAGATAAAGCCCCTTACATTCGCGATTGTTTTCCTGCGCATTCTCCGCGCCGTTGCAGGCTAAAATATGTTTGCATTATGCAGTGAAATATGATAAAATATAATCAATAAAAGAATAATTCAAAAAAATTGCACCCTTTTGAAAGAAATTCTTATAAAATTTACTTTTTTCTGTTGCAATCAAGTGCGGAATAGGGTAAAATATATTAAATAACTTTAAGCGTTTTTATAGTAGAGGTGCAAAAAAAGAGATGGCATTAAAACTCAATCTCAGGTATGCAGGCGATTATGCCTGCAAGGAAAAACTTGAGGCAATGCAGGCTGAGGTTTCAAAAGCTCATGCAATGCTTCATGGCGGAACGGGTCTCGGCAGCGATTTTCTCGGCTGGATTGACCTGCCCGTAAATTACGACAAGGCAGAATTTGCTCAGATTAAAGAGTGCGCAGAAAAAATCAAAAAGGATTCCGAGGTTCTTATTGTTCTCGGCATCGGCGGCTCATATCTCGGCGCAAGGGCTGCAATCGAATTTGTTAAATCCAACAACTACAACCTTATCAAAAAGGATACCCCCGATATTTATTTCGGTGGTAACACAATAAGCTCTGCTTCTGTTGCGGAACTCAAGCAGCTTATTGATGGCAAGGATTTTTCAATTAACGTTATTTCAAAATCAGGAACAACAACCGAAACGGCTATTGCTTTCCGAATTTTCAAGAAACTTGCAGAGGAAAAATACGGCAAGGAGGAAGCGGCGAAAAGAATATATGTCACAACCGATAAGTCAAGGGGCGCTCTCAAGGCACTTGCAGATGCAGAGGGCTACAAAACCTTCGTTGTTCCCGACGATGTAGGCGGCAGATATTCCGTTTTAACTGCAGTAGGCCTTCTTCCCATCGCAGTTGCAGGTATTGACATTGATGCTCTTATGCAGGGCGCTGCAGATGCAAGGGAAGCCTATGCAAATGACGATGTTTTCGCAAACGATTGCTACAAGTATGCCGCAATCAGAAATATTCTTTACAGAAACGGCAAATCCGTTGAAATGATGGCGGCTTATGAGCCTTCAATGACCCTTTGGTGTGAATGGTTCAAGCAGCTTTTCGGCGAAAGCGAAGGCAAGGAAAATAAAGGCATCTTCCCCGCTTCTGCAATTTTCTCAACAGACCTTCACTCCCTTGGTCAGTATATTCAGGAGGGCGAGCGCAAGCTGTTTGAAACCGCAATCTGGGTTAATGAGCCCAAAACGGATGTTGAAATTGATTTTGATGATGTTAATGGCGACGGTCTCAACTTTGTTGCAGGCAAAACCGTTCATTATGTTAACAGCAAGGCTTTTGCAGGAACGGTTCTTGCTCATGCAGACGGCGATGTTCCCAACATCCTTGTTGAGATTGACAAGCAGGACGAATATCATCTCGGCCAGATGATTTATTTCTTTGAAAAGGCCTGCGGACTTTCGGGCTATATTCTGGGAGTTAATCCCTTTGATCAGCCCGGCGTTGAAAGCTATAAGAAAAATATGTTCGCTCTTCTCGGCAAGCCCGGCTACGAGGCTCAGAGAGAGGAACTTGAAGCAAGACTCAAATAAACACACAGGAGGACTTCAAAATGGTAAAACTTATTATCGGTAACAAAGGCTCAGGAAAAACAAAGAGGCTCATCGAACTCGTTAACGGTGCAGTTGAAAAGTCAAACGGCAACGTTGTTTGCATCGAGAAAGAAAGGCTTCTTACCTATGATGTAAACTACAGAGCAAGACTTATCGAAACAGATCATTATAAAGTATCGGGCTACGATGCATTCTACGGTTTCCTTTGCGGCGTTATCGCAGGTGACCACGACATAACCGACATTCTTGTTGATGCAACTCTCAAGATTGGCGGCAGGGATTATGAAGCACTTGCAAACTTCCTTGAGAAGGTTGCAGAGCTCAGCAAGCTCTCAGAGCAGGATATCACTTTCACAATTTCTTGCGATGAGTGCGATCTTCCCGAAAGAATTTTTACATTCTGCGAAAAAATCTGAATTTAAATCAAAAATTTAGTTGACAAATCATTCTTTAGCCTATATAATATTTTGTGCATGATTTTCAGGTGAAAATTGATGATATTGGATTTAGAGCCTATTTTTAATAATGAGGGAAAGGTGCGCGAATTCAGCTATGAGCTGAATCTTGCGGATTGTGAGCTCAGCGGAGCAAAGCCTTTTACAACTCCCGTAAAAGTCAGCGGCTCTGCGGGTAACTACACGGACATCGTTGAGCTTAAGGCAAAGGCAGAGTTTGTTCTTGAAATGAACTGTGACCGCTGCGCAAAGCCAATCAGCGTGCCTCTGCAGATTGATATTTTTCACACCCTCGTAACCCATCTTAATGATGAAAAGAACGACGAGCTTCTGCTTGTCAACGAGCTTCGTTTTGACCTTGACCCGCTGATAACCGAGGATATTTTCCTTGATTTGCCTGCAAAATTCCTTTGCAAGGATGATTGCAAGGGCATCTGCTTCAAGTGCGGCAAGGATTTAAACACAGATTCATGCAGCTGCAAAAAGGATGTTGACCCAAGGTTAGCGGCGCTTCAGCAGCTTTTGGATAACTAAAAAAGCAAACCTCACGGTTTAATAAAGCACAAAATTAAGGAGGTGCTTAAGGCATGGCAGTACCCAAGAGAAGAGTTTCTAAGACCAGAAGAGACAAGAGACGCTCCAACGTATGGAAGATGAACGCTCCTCAGCTCGAGAAGTGCTCAAACTGCGGTGAGCTCAAGAGATCTCACAGACTTTGCCCCGAGTGCGGTTATTATAACGGCAAGCAGGTAGTTGTTAAGGAAGCATAAGTCAAAATAAAGCGGCAGTGGTACGTGTACCCCTGCCTTTTATTTTTATATCTGAAAATTATATCTTATGTGTAATCTTGGCGGCTATATTTCCGCTGCTGAAGCTCAAAACGCTCGGTAATACAGGGGCTGTTTCAAAGGTTTTTAACGCCAACAGTGGCAGAAATATGCCTTTCAAAACCATATTAAGTTTAAATACATTAACCTTAATATAACTCCGTTCAAAACGTAGAGGCAGACCTCTGCTTCTGCTTGTTAAAGGTGATTTTATGATAAAACAAATGCTTGAAAATCTTAATCTTCCCTCACCGCTTGATGTTGGCGGCAGCAGGGTGAGCAGCGTTGAGGAATGGGAAAAAATCAGGCCCCTTGTGCTCAAAACCATGCTTGAAAGCGAATATGGCTATCTTCCCGAGGCTCCCGAAAAGGTTGAGTTCAACATAGTTGAGGAGGATAAAATCAGGTATTGTGCGGGCAAGGCTTTGTATATGGAGCTTGAAATAGTCTGCACCATGAGCGGCGAAGAATTTGCTTTTCCCGTAACCTATGTTTACCCCAATAAGGGAGATAAATTCAAAACCTTTGTGCATATTAATTTCAGACCGGAAGTGCCCGATAAATATATGCCCACCGAAGAAATCATTGATAACGGTTTTGCCTGCGCATCCTTTTGCTATAAGGATGTTACAAGCGATGACGGCGATTTTACAAACGGCCTTGCAGGAGTTGTATATAAAAATTCGCCCCGTACTCAGTGTTCCGCAGGCAAAATTGCAATGTGGGCCTGGGCGGCAATGAGGGTTATGGACTTTTTGCAGACCCGTGACGAGGTTGATAAGGATAATGTTTGTGTCTGCGGCCACTCAAGGCTGGGCAAAACTGCTTTGCTGACTGCTGCTGTTGACACTCGCTTTGCGGCAGCTCATTCAAATTGTTCGGGCTGCAGCGGAGATTCACTTAACCGAGGCAAAACCGAAGGCAACGAATTCATCGGCGATATTATTGACCGATTCGAATTCTGGTTTTGCGAAAATTACAAGAATTTCTACGGCAAGGATAACGAAACTCCCTTTGAGCAGCATTTTCTTTCGGCGCTTATTGCGCCGAGAAGGGTGCATATTGCTTCTGCTGCGGAGGATATCTGGGCAGGGCCAAACCTTGAATTTCTTTTCTGCGCCGCTTCCTCCGAGGTTTATGAGCTTTACGGCAAAAAAGGCTTTGTTTATGAGGATGGCGACTTCCTGAATGCAGGCAAATATCTTAATGAGGGCAATGTAGGCCTTTGTTACAGAGAGGGAAGGCACTATTTTTCCCGCGATGATTGGCACGGACTTATGGACTTTATGAATAAATAACGAAAGGCAGGCGCAAATGTTAGAAAAATTAAAAAGATTAAAAAGAATACGATGGCAGAATATGATAATGCTGACCCTTGCAGGAATTATTAATGCAGTGGGTATCACAATATTTCTTTACCCCGTTAACCTTTACGACAGCGGAATTTCGGGCACGTCAATGTTGCTTTCGCAGATTACGCCCGAGAGATTTACCCTTTCCGTTTTCCTTGTGATTCTGAATGTTCCGCTTTTTCTTATAGGACTGAAAAAGCAGGGTAAGCTGTTCACTTTTTACGCGGTTTACACTGTTGGAATTTATTCTCTTTTTGCATATCTGATAACCGATGTGTTTCCTGTTGATGTAAGTGTTGCATCTCCTCTTGCAGGCACGGATTTGCTGCTTTGTGCGCTTTTCGGCGGCGTTATTTCGGGCGTTGGCAGCGGCCTTGCAATCCGTTTTGGCGGTGCAATGGACGGCGTTGAGGTTATGGCGGTTATATTTGCAAAAAAGCTGGGAATAACCGTTGGCACCTTCGTTATGATTTACAATGTAATTCTTTATATCGTCTGCGGCATTGTGATTCAGAGCTGGATTCTGCCGCTTTACTCAATTGTAACCTACGCGGGCGCGCTGAAAACCGTTGACTTCATGGTTGAGGGCTTTGACAGAGCAAAGGGCGCAATGATTATTACCTCAAAGCCTGATGAAATCTGCAGGGTGCTTTCGGCAGAATTTGAAAGCGGAATGACAAAAATCGGCGCAAAGGGCGGCTATTCGAATTCGGATTTAACCGTTATTTATTTTGTGGTTAACCGTTTTCAGGTTGCAAAAATGCAGGAAATCGTTCACGAAATTGACCGTGGCGCATACATCACAATCAGCGAGGTTGCGGATGTGTTTGCCAATAATCAGGATAAATCATAAAAAACGGCAGGTCACTGACCTGCCGCATTTTTATTTGCACTTTATTTTATTGATTATCAATCCGATTATTCCGCCTATTGCGCAGGGGATTGCTGAAAGGCAAAGACTGAGTCCGATTTCAAAAGTTCCGAAAATGAAGAACGGAAGGAAAATATGCGAAAGAATTGCAAGTGTCGCAACGGGAATGAAAAACTGAGATTTCTTTGTTGCAAGCAGGGCTGATAAAATAAGTACCGTCAACGGCATTATGCCGTAAATCACAATCAATCCATAGCCCATTTCGTCGCCCGGATGTATATTGAATCCCCATATGAGAAAGCCGACAAACTCTGCGATAACTACCGATAAGGATATTATTCCTACCTTGTTTTTCATAAAATCACTCCTTATGCAAAATACACGAGAAGATAGATAATCAGCATATGCACGGGATAGAATGCATAGAAACCGTACTGCATAATTTTGCTTGACTTGCCTTTTCTGCCGCCGTAAAGCCAGATGGGAATGAGGGCAAACACGGCAAATCCCTGGGTTGCGATTTCATATGTTTTTCCGAAAATTTCAACGGGTATCTGCTGGCCTTCAAAGAGAATGAGATTCATAAGCACCATTGCAACAAGCTGTAATACCCATGCAAACGGGAAGTCTCGGAAAAGATAAAACATAACAACTGTCAGGAATCCCCAGAAACCGTAGTCGGGGAATCCTATGAATGCGCCGAGGCAAATGGGAATTAAAATCAGAACGGTTTTGATGATTGTTTTTGCGGTTTTTTCTTTTCTTGCCTTGTCAATCAGCGTAATAGCAAGAAGACCGAGAAGCAGGGTGAAAAGCACATTCTGATGATAGGGATAAAACCAGCTTCCGCCGTAGAAAAGGTTGAACGGAATTTCGCTTATGAGCGCAAAGCCGAGCAGGCGGAGTATGTATTTTTTCAGATTTGAGGTATGTATAAATCCCTCAGAAATCATAAAGGCAAATATCGGGAAGGTCAGCCTGCCGAGATAGGTCATCCAGTCGTTGCCGGGCACGACCTTTGCCCACAAATGGTCGCAAATCATAAATACCATTGCAAGAACGCGAAGCATATTTGATGTCAGACCGCCGAAAGGAATTTTGATAAGAGGACTGTTGGTTGGGAGCTTTTTCATTGTTGTACCTCCTTACATTTTGATTGTAAAAGGAAAATATTAACAAATAAGGATAAAATTATTACATTTGTTTTAAAAAAGGGCATACCGCAGCGGTATGCCCGAAAATTTTTATACGCCCGAGTATGCGGAGAAGCCGCCGTCAACAGGAAGAACAACGCCGGTTACAAAGCCCGAGTATTCCTCATCGCAAAGGAATACGAGAGCGCCCGTAAGGTCGGCAGGCACGCCGAAGCGGCGCATGGGTGTGTGGGTAATAATCTTGTTTGAACGCTCGGTCAGTGAGCCGTCCTCATTGTAGAGAAGCTTTGCATTCTGGATTGTTGAGAAAAATCCGGGTGCAATAGCGTTAACTCTGATGCCTACATCTGCAAAGTGAACAGCCATCCACTGTGTGAAATTTGAAATTGCGGCCTTTGCTGCCGAATAAGCGGGGATTTTCGTGAGAGGCTTGAATGAGTTCATTGAGGAAACATTGAGGATTGTTGTGTTTTCCTTGCCAACCATATCCTTTGCAAAGCACTGAGTTGTGAGCAGAGTGCCGAGGAAGTTGAGGTTGAATACAAAACTGATGCCCTTTGCATCAAGGTCAAAGAAGGTTTTAATGTCCTCTGCCTTTTCAGCCATATCCTTAAGCTCAAGGGTTTCCTTTGTGGTTGTGCCAAGGGGTGAGTTGCCGCCTGCGCCGTTGATAAGGATATCGCAGGTGCCGAGCTCGGCGTTAACCTTTGCTCTTGCAGCCTCAAGGCTTTCTGCCTCAAGAACATTGCAGCCTACCGCAAGGGCTGTGCCGCCTGCTGCGGTGATTTCGTCAACAACAACCTGAGCTGCTTCTTCTCTTAAATCAAGCACTGCAACCTTAACGCCAAGCGCTGCAAGGTCCTTTGCAAATCCGCTGCAGAGAACTCCGCCGCCGCCGGTAACAACGGCTACTCTGCCTTTTAAATTTTCATGGAACATATTTATTAACTCCTTTCAATACGAACGGTTTCGTCCGTTTTTGAGGACTCATAAGCCGCGGCAACAATTTTGGCCGCTTTGCCGCCCTCAAAGGCATCAATTATAAATTTTTCGCCTGTTTCAAGGCAATCGTAAAAATCATTTATGAGGCTGCTGTGGCTTGCGCCCCAATAGCTCTGACCGTGGTGAACAACATCGGGTCTTTCAAGAATTTCGGTAATTTTGCCGTCGCCGCTGATTGAAAAAAGCATCTCGCCCTCAAGGCGGAGTGTACCCTTTTCAAAAGCAAGCTCAATCATAACGCCCGAATTTTCCGCATAAGCCGTGGTGGCATAGAGGATGGCTGTAACGCCGCCCTCAAGCTCCATAAGCAGGCTTGCAGTATCCTCAACCTCAATTATTCCCTTAAGATGGTCGTTTGAAACATGGGCGGTTACTTTTTTGCAGTTGCCGCCGAAATACTGAATAAGGTCAACGGTGTGAATTGCCTGGTTTATCAGCACGCCGCCGCACTCCTTTTCGAGCGTGCCGTGCCAATCGTCGGAATAATAATCCGCACCTCTGTCCCATGTAACAAAGGCTCTGATTGATTTTATTCTTCCCATTGAACCGCTTTCGATTGTATTCACAACATACTGCACACAGGCGTTGTATCTGTTCTGGAAGCAAACTCCCACCTGCCTGCCGCTTGACTGCTGTGCCTTACAAAGAAGCTCAGCCTCGGCCGCAGTGACGGAGCAGGGCTTTTCAGTTATAACGTTTATCCCTGCCTCAAGGGCTTTGATTGCCATTGGCGTGTGGAGATAGTGAGGCGTGCAGATATGGATGCAGTCGGGCTTTTCGTTTTTGAGAAGCTCATCAAAATCGTAATAAGCCCTTGCGCCGTATTGAGCAGCGGCGGAATCAGCCCTTTCAGGCCTGATATCCGCAACTGCGATTATTTCTGTTTCACGGTTTTCGTTAAGTGCTTCAAGATGCATTTTTGCTACGCTTCCGCATCCTATAACAGCAGCTTTCATAGTTCGTGTCCTTTCAATCAGAAGGTTGATGACATATCTTCCTGCACGGAGGCAACAACATTATCCTTTTTTGCGCTGCCTGCAGCAATTTTCTTCTGGAGCTCAGCGTAGTAAACATCTTCGTCAACGGGAAGCTCAATTTCCTTGCCCAGCCATGCCGAGAGATGAGCAGCATTTGAAATTGAAAGGCCTCTTATGCCCTCTTCGCCTCTTGCAACGAGCTCTTCACCCCTGAGAATTGCGGCTGCAAACTTGTTGCAGACCTCAGAGTGCTGGTCATTGCGGCCGTCTGTTTCAACATCTATCCATTCGCCCTCAAGCTCGCTGAAGCCGCCCTTTGCATTTGCGCAATGTTCGCTTGTGAGACCCTTGAGTTTATAAAGGCGGAGCTTATCGTTCTCGCAGACCAGCTTGCCGCCGTCAAGAGTAATTTCAAAGCGGTTTGTGCCGGGGCAGTCGCCGGTTGTTGTGATGAATGTGCCGGTTGCACCGTTTGCATATTCGGCGTAGATGGTAACATCATCCTCAACCTCAATGTTGTGCCATTTGCCCTCGTGAACAAATGCCTT
The DNA here is from genome assembly GCA_045604685.1 of Acutalibacteraceae bacterium. Classification (GTDB taxonomy): domain Bacteria; phylum Bacillota; class Clostridia; order Oscillospirales; family Acutalibacteraceae; genus CAG-177. The sequence continues at coordinate 44,683 of JAZUON010000009.1, read as the reverse complement.
AACCTTAACGGGAAGGCCGCAAATCCATTGCCAGAGGTCAAGGTTATGGGGGCACTGGTTAAGCAGAACGCCGCCGCCTTCGCCCTTCCATGTTGCGCGCCATCCGCCTGAATTGTAATATGCCTGAGTTCTGTACCAATCGGTGATAATCCAGCTTACGCGCTTGATTTCGCCAAGCTCGCCGCTCTGAACAATTTCGCGCATTTTTCTGTAAACGCAATTTGTGCGCTGGTTATACATAATGCCGAAAACAAGGTCGGTCTTTGCAGCGGCCTCGTTCATTTCACGAACCTGCTTTGTGTAAACGCCTGCAGGCTTTTCGGTAAGAACATGAACGCCCTTGCTGAATGCATACTGAGCAATGGGGGAGTGGTCATAGTGGGGAGTTGCAATGAGGGCAACATCAACCTCGCCGCTGTCAATAAGAGCCTCGGCGCTGTCATATGTTTTGAGTGAGGGCATGAGTTTTTTTGCAGCCTCAAGCCTTGAGGGGTTAATATCCGCAGCGGCGGTTATGCGAAGCTCCTTGTGTCTGCCCTTAAGGTGCATGTTTATGTGGGATGTGCCCATGTTGCCAACGCCGATTATGCCGAATCTGACGGGCTGTATTTCTTTTTCAATAATGTTATGGATTGCGGTGCATGCAGCGGCAAATGAAGTCATGTTGTCGGGATAAACAAACTTTTTGTTCATTGCATTTGCGGTTGCATCATCGGGCTCAAGGTTGTCGAGGCCCTCAAAAACTCTCAGGTGAGGTTCAACGGAAAGGAAGTAAACGCCCGTTTTGTTATCAAGCATGCGCATGATTTCAACAAGGTGGCCGTCACCCTCGCCTGCGGGAACAACGGTGTCAATTTCCGCAATGCAGTCCTTAACGTGGAAATATGTAACATAGTCCTGAAGGAGCTTGAAGCCCTTGAGGGTGTCTGAACCGCACTGAATGTAGTTGGAGGGGTCAAAAATGCAGCCCATTCTTTCGCCGAAATGCTCGGCAAGCTCAAGGCATCTTTCGGTTATGTCGCCGTAAATGCCTTTTTCATTTTCGTGGCAGCAGAGAATGCCGTGCTCGTTTGAATAATCGACCATTGCGCTGAGCCTTGCATAAACCTCGTCTTTATATTCTTCACGGCTCTGGCCCTTTGTAAAGAAGAAGCTGAACATTCTGATATATTTGGTTTCAAGCACCTTTGCAACCTCAACGGTCTGCTTGAATGCTTCAAAATGGGGCGCAAAATCATCGTCAATTTCAATTTTGCCGTAATGGGAGCCGATTGAAGAAACCTTCATTCCGTTATCGTCAAGCAGCTTTTTGAGCTCCTTTGCTTCCTCAACGGTGAAGTTTGAAATGTTTTTGCCGTTAACGTTTCTCAGCTCGATATACTCGATTCCGTTTGCTTTGCAAGCGGCAATCTGCTCCAGAATATCGGGCGATGCTTCGTCTGCAAAAGCAGAGAATAAAAACTTTGCCATAAAATTACCTCCGTAATGATAATTTAATATCAGTATAATTTTATCATCTTTTAAGGATAATTCAAGTATATTATAATAAAAAATAAAAAAATAACGGCTTGCACGGGTAATTTCTCCATGCAAGCCGTTTGCATTTTGTTATTCAGCGTCGTCAGCGTTTTCCCAGTTGTGCCAAACAGCCTGAACGTCGTCGTTATCTTCAAACATCTCAAGCATTTTTGCCATGTTCTTGATGTCATCGGGGTTTGTGAGTGCTGTGTATGTTGAGGGAACATATTCAACCTCTGCCGAAACAAAGGCATAGCCCTTTGCTTCAAGGTCCTCTCTTACTGCGCCGCAATCGTTGGGCTCTGTTCTGATTTCAAAAACGCCTTCGTCATCGGTAATGAAATCCGTTGCGCCTGCCTCAAGAGCATCCTCCATGAGCTTATCCTCGTCAACGCCCTCAGCCTCAATAACGATAACGCCCTGCTTTGAAAACATAAAGGAAACGCAGCCGCTCTGGCCCATGTTTCCGCCGTATTTGTCAAAATAGTGGCGAACATCGCCTGCTGTTCTGTTACGGTTATCGGTAAGAGCTTCAACAATAACTGCAACGCCTGAGGGGCCGTAGCCTTCGTATACGATTTCTTCGTAGTCTGCGCCGCCTGTTTCGCCTGCAGCCTTTTTGATGATTCTTTCGATATTGTCGTTGGGCACGTTGTTTGCCTTTGCCTTTGCGATAACATCCTTGAGCTTTGAGTTTGATGCAGGGTCAGGACCGCCTTCACGGACAACAACTGCAATTTCTCTGCCTATCTTTGTGAAAATCTTGGCTCTCTGATTATCTGTTTTTTCTTTTTTGCGCTTAATAGTGCTCCATTTTGAATGGCCTGACATTTATAAAACCTCGCTTTTTGAAATTTTAACCTTGATATTATATAACATCAATATATATATTGTCAAGAATTTATTCAATTGTACGCCACAGTTCAAGGGTTGTACCGTCAACAATATCGGGCTCGTTTTCGTATTGCTTAACGAATTCGTCGGAAAGCTCGCTGTTGAATTCAAGGGCTTCGCGCTTAACATCAAAGCAATAGACCATGCCGTCCTCGCATTCCAGCTTAAGCACCTTATCGGCAACGGAATATGTACCCTTGCTTATGCGGCTTGCAATCGGAGTGTAAACAAGGGAGAATGTGCCGTCTTCCCTGAGCGAAAGGCGGGGATACTGCTCATCCTCCATGCGGTAAACCGCAGGCTCAATGCTGTCCTTGCTGACGGGTGTGCAGGCTGCAAGGCCAAGGAGCATTGCTGCCGCAAGAATAACTGATAAAATTCTTTTCATAATTTTTCTCCTTCAGATTGATTTGTTGAAGCCTTTGCCGAGAATTTCGTTGGCTTCGCTGATTATTGTAAATGTTTTGTCGTCAACATTTTTGACCGTGTTAAGAATGCCTGAAACCTCGTGTTTCCTTGCAACACAGATAAGAACATTTTTATCGTTGCCCGTGTATGCGCCTTTTGCAGGCACGATTGAAACACCTCTGGGTGATGATGAAACAATGGCTTTTGAAACCTCGTCTGCTTTTTCGGTGATAATCATCAGCATTTTGCCGTTGCCCGTGCCGTAAATCATTGTGTCAATAACCTTTGTGCTCACATAAATGATGATAATTGCATAAAGACCGCTTTCGATGCTGCCGAAAACAAGCATGCCCGCCGCCACAACAACCGCATCCGCCGCAAGAACAACATTGCCAACCGTGATGTGGGGAAATTTCTTGTGAACAAGCCTTGCAACGATGTCTGTGCCGCCGCTTGTTGCGCCGGTTATCATAATCATTCCGAGGCCTGCGCCCTGAAAAAGTCCGCAGAATATGGCGGCAAGGAGCTTATCGCCCGTATATTGCGGAATGCCGATAAGCGCAAGCACGTCAAGGGCGGTTGAAAGCACAACCGTTACCCACAGAGTTCTTGCAACAAGCTGCCTGCCGAGATAAATCCACATAAGAATGAGCAGGGGAACGTTAAGAACAAGGTTTGCCGTGCCCACGGGAAAGTCAAAAAGATGGTTAAGAATAACGGCAACGCCGGTTACACCGCTCTGCGCAATTTCATTGGGAACGGAAAAGCTGTTAACGCCGACGGAATAAAGAATACAGCCTACAAGCCATATTCCGTTGTTCTTCAGAAGTTCAATGGCTTTGCTTTTTGTCATGTTTATATCAATCCTCGCTTCGGATAATGGAATAAAGCTCGGTTATTCGTTGGGTTTTGCCCTTAAGATAAAGCCAGCCGAAAAGGCTTTCAAGCCCCGTTGCATAGTGATAATCTGCGCTGGAGGCATTTTTTGGAATGCCGCCCGTATGGGCGTTTCTGCCCCTTTTGAAAACGGCAGTTTCATCCTCCGTCAGCAGGGGAAGTATTTTTTTCATGCTTTCCGCCTGCGCTGCGGCGCAAACTCTTTTGCTTGCCATGTTATGGAGAGCATTGACGGGTCTGTTTGCCTCGCAAACAAGCTCGCTTCTTGTGAGCAGGTCAAAAACCGTATCGCCCACAAAGGCGAGGGTCAGAGGGCTGAGGGATGATACATCAGCATTTTTTTCAATTAACAAATTCAAGTTTTATACCCCGCAATCAGTTAACAAAATCAAACTCAAGGTCATAAATGGAAACGGTGTCACCCTCATTTATGCCTCTTTCGCGCAGGGCGTCAATAATTCCGCTTGAAATAAGAATTCTCTGGAAATACTGCAGGGATTCGTAGTCATCAAGGTCGGTGCGCTGAAGGATTTTGAGCAGCCACTGAGCCTCAACAAAATAAATATTATCCTCAACGCGGATTGAGAAGCCTTTGTCTGCCTGCTTTTCAAACAGCTCAACGGGAATTGCCTCTGCCTCATACTGCCTGATGGGCGGAAGAGTCTGCAGTTTGTTCCACACTGCGCTTATAAGCTCGCTAGTGCCCTCAAGAATGGGAGCGCACATGGTGTGATATTCATAGCCTCTTTCGGTAAAGTATTTTTCAAGCCTTTCAAGCTGCTCATCATCTGCAAGGTCGATTTTGTTTGCAGCAACAATCTGGGGTCTTTTTGCCAGCTCGGGGTCAAATTTTTCAAGCTCTTTGTTGATTATCTCAAAGTCCTCAATGGGGTCTCTGCCCTCGCTGCCTGCGGCATCAACGATGTGAACAAGCAGTCTGCAGCGGTCAACATGGCGGAGGAATTCGTGGCCAAGGCCAACGCCGTCGCCTGCGCCCTCAATAAGGCCGGGAATATCTGCCATAACAAATGAGCTGCCCTCGCCGAGGGATACAACGCCCAACACGGGAGTTATTGTTGTGAAATGGTAGTTTGCAATAATAGGCTTTGCCTGGCTTACAACGGAAACAAGGGTTGATTTGCCAACATTGGGGAAGCCCAGCAGGCCCACGTCTGCAAGGAGCTTTAATTCAAGGCTTACTTCCCATTCTTCGCCGGGGGTGCCGTTTTTTGCGAAACGGGGAACCTGCCTTGTGGGGGTTGCAAAATGAGGGTTGCCCCAGCCGCCTCTGCCGCCCTTTGCAGCAATGAAAGGCTCACTGCCCGACATATCCGCCATAACTGCGCCGCTTTCAACCTCTCTGATTATTGTGCCTCTGGGCACTTTGATTATAAGGTCCTCGCCGCCTCTGCCGTTTTTTCTGCCGCCTGAGCCGTTTTCACCGTTGGGTGCGGTGTATTTTCTTTTGTAGCGGAAGTCTGCAAGGGTTGCAAGGTTGTCGTCAACCTGAAAAACTATGTTGCCCCCCTTACCGCCGTCGCCGCCGTCGGGGCCGCCTGCCGCAACGTATTTTTCTCTGCGGAAGCTGACTGCACCGTTGCCGCCGTTACCTGCCTTTATTTTTATCTTCGCAATATCTACAAACATATAATTTTCCTTTTCCTTTGCTTGATTTAAGACATATATTTACATCATAGATTATACCCCATAATATTCCGTTTTACAATAGATTTTTTTGTAACTTTATTTTAAAAAATATAATATTTACAAATAATTCACTACCAATTTTGAAAAAAGTGTGTTATACTGTACTGTGAATTAAAATAGGGTACTTTTTGGAACAATAATATCATATGTCTGAAACACAATATTTCACGCCCATTCGGAGATTTTCTCTTTGCAATACAACAGTATGCCTGCAGAGAAGAAATTCCCGACTGCATGCAACCTGTTGCCTTTCAAAACCATATTGATTATTGTTTCAAAAAGTAATTGGCAGGTGAGAGTATGGCAGTAACAATCAGCAAAATTGTTAAAGGCAGCATTGCGGAAAAAAAGAGAATAAATGCAGGGGACAAGCTCCTGAGCATAAACGGCAACCCGATTAACGATGTGCTGGATTACCGCTTTTATCTCAATGAAAAAAAGCTTATGCTTTCCCTTGAAACAGCAGAAGGTAAATTGAAACTTGTTCTGATAAAAAAAGATGAGTTTGAGGATATCGGGCTTGAATTTGAAACTTATCTTATGGATAAGCAGAGAAGCTGCAAAAATAAATGCATTTTCTGCTTTATTGACCAGCTTCCTCAAGGCCTGCGCAAAAGTCTTTATTTCAAGGACGATGATTCAAGGCTTTCGTTCCTTTTCGGTAACTACATTACCCTTACCAATCTTACAGATGCAGAGGCGGAGCGCATAATCAAAATGCACATCAGCCCCGTTAATGTTTCGGTGCAGACCATGAATCCCGAGTTGCGCGTCAAGATGATGGCAAACCCAAATGCAGGTAGCTCGCTGAAATACTTAAGGCAGTTTGCCGAGGCAGGCATCGCGCTGAACACTCAGCTTGTGCTTTGTCCCGATATAAACGACGGTGCGGAGCTTGAGCGAAGCCTCAATGAGCTTGGGTCGCTTTATCCCGCGGTGCAGAGCATTGCGGCGGTGCCCGTAGGCCTTTCCGACCACAGAGAAGGTCTTTATCCCATTAAGTCTTACACCGAGGAAACCGCAGGGGAGGTTATTGACATAATTGACCGCTTCAATGCGGATTTTGAAGAAAAGCATGGCGAAATAATCGCTTATGCGGCGGATGAATTTTATCTTAAGGCGCAGCGTGAAATGCCTGATGAGGATTATTACAACGGCTTCCCTCAGCTTGAAAACGGCGTGGGAATGTGGGCGCTTCTCAAATCTGAGTTTGAGGCTGCGCTGAATGAATGCGAAATAACGGAACTTAACCGCAGGGTAACCGTTGTTACGGGTGAGGCTGCATATCCGCTGATAAAAGAGCTTGCGGAAAAGGCGGAAAATAAAATCAAAGGACTTTCGGTGCAGGTTGTGCCTGCAAAAAACCGTCTTTTAGGCAGCATGATAACCGTTTCGGGTCTGCTTTGCGGCGCAGATATTGCGGCGGCTGTAAGCGGAATTGATTTGGGCGAGGAGCTTATTATTCCTCCGAACTGCCTGCGCAGCGAGGGAGATATGTTCCTTGACGATATGACGGTTGAGGGCCTTTCGGATAAATTAGGAATTAAAATCACACAAAACGGCAGCAGCGGAGCGGATTTGCTCTCTGCTTTAACAGGAGGGATTTAAATGTCGAATGTAGTAGCGATTGTCGGCAGACCTAATGTTGGCAAATCAACGCTTTTCAATAAGCTGGTAGGCGCAAGGCTTTCGATTGTAGACGATACTCCCGGCGTTACCAGGGACAGAATCTACGGCGAATGCGAATGGCTCAACAAGCATTTTCTGCTTATCGATACGGGCGGTATTGAGCCTTATTCGGATGATATTATCCTTAAGCAGATGAGAAGGCAGGCACAGCTTGCCATTGACAGCGCAAATGTTATTATTCTTGTTACGGATATCCGTTCGGGAGTTGTTGCAACGGACAGCGAGGTTGCAGCGATGCTTCAGAAGAGCGGCAAGCCCGTTGTGCTTTGTGTTAATAAGTGCGATACCCCGGGTGAATTGCCCCCCGATTTTTATGAGTTTTATAACCTCGGTCTAGGCGACCCCATTCCCGTTTCATCCGTTCACGGTATGGGCACGGGCGATTTGCTTGACGAGGTGCTGAAGTATCTGCCCGATGAGGGTGCGGAAAGCGAAGAGGAGGATGCAATAAAGGTTGCCGTTATCGGCAAGCCCAATGCAGGCAAATCCTCCCTTGTCAATGCTGTTCTCGGTGAGGACAGAATGATTGTTTCCGACATTGCAGGCACCACAAGGGATGCAACGGACTCAATAGTTGAAAATGAACACGGCAAGTTTGTTTTTATTGACACCGCCGGTCTCCGCCGCAAAAGCAAGGTTTATGACCAGATTGAAAAATATTCCGTTATCAGGGCAAGAATGGCGGTTGAAAGGGCGCAGGTCTGCATTATTATGATTGATGCAACCGAGGGCTTCACCGAGCAGGATTCAAAGGTAGCGGGCATTGCTCACGAAATGGGCAAGGGCTGCATCATTGCCGTAAATAAGTGGGATGCCGTTGAAAAGGACGGCAAAACAATGGACAGCATGCGAAAGCAGCTTATGAAGGATTTTGCATTCATGTCCTATGCTCCCATTATCTTTATTTCTGCAAAAGAAAAAATCAGAATTGACCGCCTTTTTGAGCTTATCAAGTTTGTTGATACACAGAATGCAATGAGAATTTCAACGGGCAAGCTCAACGATGTGCTTGCAGATGCAACCGCAAGGGTTCAGCCACCGTCGGATAAGGGCAAGCGCCTTAAAATTTACTATATGACCCAGGCTTCCACAAGGCCGCCGACATTCGTTTGTTTTGTCAATAACGCGGAGCTTTTCCATTACAGCTACCAGCGTTACCTTGATAATCAGATAAGAGAAATTTTCGGCCTTGAGGGAACGCCCACAAGAATGGTAGTGCGCGAAAGAGAGTCAAACAAGAAATGATAGTTTTGGGAATTGACCCCGGCTATGCAATAGTCGGCTACGGTGTTGTGGAGTATCACAACAACCATTTCAGAGTGCTGGATTACGGTGCAATAACCACTGAGGCGCATACTCCTTTCAACGAAAGGCTTGAGCGCATTTATGACTGCGCCTGCATGCTTATTGAAAGATACAGGCCCGAGGCAATGGCTATTGAAAAGCTGTTTTTCAATACCAATCAGAAAACCGCTATTGATGTTGCCCAGGCAAGAGGCGCTCTTGTGCTTGCGGCGCAGAAAGCGAAAATGCCGATTTTTGAATATACACCACTGCAGGTAAAGCAGAGCGTTGTAGGCTACGGAAGGGCGGAAAAGAAGCAGGTGCAGGAAATGACAAGGGTTATGCTTAACCTTGAAAAAATCCCCAAACCCGATGATGCTGCCGATGCCCTTGCAATGGCAATCTGCCATTGCCACAGCGCAGGCTCGCTGATAGGTCAGCTTAACAGAAGATAAACAAAGGAGCAATCTTATGTTTTACAGCTTAACAGGTAAAATCATTTTTATGGATGAAAGCAGTGTTGCCCTTGAATGCAGCGGTGTTGCATTCAGGCTTTTTGCAACGGGCAATACCCTGCGCAGATGCACCGTAGGCGAGGTGCAGACTCTTTTCACTCATCTCAATGTGCGCGAGGATGCTCTTGACCTTTTCGGGTTTGCCGACAAAAATGAGCTTGATTGCTTCAAAATGCTTACGGGAGTTTCGGGCGTAGGCCCCAAGGCTGCTCTTGCCATTCTTTCGCAGCTTACTCCCGATATGCTTGCGGTCAGCGTCGCAGGCGGCGATGTTAAAGCCATAACCGCTGCTCAGGGCGTTGGTCCCAAAATTGCGCAGAGAGTTGTGTTGGAACTCAAGGGCAAGCTGGATTCCTTTGCAACAAGCTCCGAAACCCTCGGCAATATTGCCGCAGCGCAGAAGGCAACCGTCAGCTATGCAGGCGAGGATGCCGTTAACGCTCTTGTTATGCTGGGTTACAGCAAGTCCGAGGCAAGCATTGCAGTCGGTAGGCTGGACGGCAACCTTTCAACGGAAGAAATGATAAAGCAGGCGCTAAAGCAACTTGCAAAGAACTTTTAAAGGAGGATAAACCATGGATTTTGATATGGAAAACAGAATTGTATCTGCCGAATTCTCCTCCTCGGAAGATAATGATATAGAAATTTCCCTTCGACCCAAAACTCTGGATGAATATATCGGCCAGGATAAGGCAAAGGAAAATCTTTCAATTTATATTGAGGCGGCACGCCGCAGGAACGAGCCGCTTGACCACGTTTTGCTTTACGGCCCTCCGGGTCTCGGTAAAACAACCCTTGCAGGAATTATTGCCAACGAAATGGGCGTTAATTTCCGCGTTACAAGCGGCCCTGCAATTGAGAAGCCCGGCGATTTGGCGGCTCTGCTTACAAACCTTAACGAGGGCGATGTGCTTTTTATTGACGAAATCCACCGCCTTTCAAGGGCAGTTGAGGAAGTGCTTTACCCTGCAATGGAGGATAATGTGCTCGACATCATCATCGGCAAGGGCCCTTCGGCACGCTCAATCCGCCTTGATTTGCATAAATTCACACTTGTAGGTGCAACAACAAGGGCGGGTCAGCTCAGCGCACCTCTGCGAGACCGTTTCGGCGTTATTCTCCGCCTTGAGCTTTACACCCCCGAGCAGCTTTCAAGCATTGTTAACAGAAGTGCAGGCATACTCGGCATTGATATTGACCCCGACGGCGCATTGGAAATTGCCTCACGCTCAAGAGGCACTCCCCGTATTGCAAACCGCCTGCTTAAAAGAGCAAGGGACTTTGCTCAGGTTGTGTGCGACGGCGAAATCACAAAGGAAGCCTCGTCGCTTGCTCTTGACCGCATGGAAATTGATGCCTTGGGTCTTGACTCAATTGACAGGCTGATACTTAAAACAATGATAAAGAACTATAACGGCGGCCCCGTGGGTCTTGAAACCATTGCAGCGGCAATCGGTGAAGAAGCCGTAACAATAGAGGATGTGTATGAGCCTTATCTTATGCAGATAGGCTTCCTCAGCCGTACGCCGAGAGGTAGAACGGTAACTCCTGCAGGCTATGCCCATTTGGGCATTCCCATGCCGGGTCAGCAAAGATTGGATGTGTAAAATATGAGAAAAGCGGATAATTGGCTTGATTACGAGCTTATAGATTGCTCCGACGGCGAAAGACTTGAAAGATGGGGCGATATTATTCTTGTGCGCCCCGACCCTCAGGTTATCTGGAAAACGCCCAAGGAAAATCCCCTTTGGTACAATCCCCACGCCATTTATAACCGTTCCAACACGGGCGGCGGAAGCTGGAGAGCGTGCAAAAAAATGCCCGATGTGTGGCAGATAGGCCTTGATGAGCTTAAGTTCAACATAAAAACCATGGGCTTCAAGCATACAGGTCTTTTCCCCGAGCAGGCCGTAAACTGGCAGATGACGGCGGATATAATTAAAAATGCAGGCAGACCCGTTAAGGTGCTCAATCTTTTTGCCTATACGGGCGGTGCAACCGTTGCAGCACTTAAGGCAGGCGCAAGTGTAACCCATGTTGATGCTTCAAAGGGTATGACCCTTTGGGCAAAGGAGAATGCGGCGGCAAGCAGGCTTTCCGATGCACCCGTGCGCTGGCTTGTGGATGACTGCATAAAGTTTGTTCAGCGTGAAATCAGAAGAGGAAATAAATACGATATAATCATTATGGACCCTCCCTCATACGGAAGAGGCCCGGGCGGCGAGGTGTGGAAGCTGGAAAACGAGGTTTATGATTTCGTTGAGCTTTGCTCGCAGCTTCTTTACGAGGACTCCCTTATGGTGCTGATTAATTCCTACACAACGGGTCTTTCGCCCAGCGTTATGGAATATATTCTTGGTGAAACCGTGCAGAAGCAGTTCGGCGGCATAACCGAGAGCGATGAAATCGGCATTCCCGTTTCATCAAAACCCGGCAGAGTTCTCCCCTGCGGCGCAAGTGCAATTTGGAAAGGGAAGAATGTGAAATGAAAAGCATAAAACCTGCAATTTTTTATGGTGTTATTGCTTTGCTTTGGGCGAGTGTTGCGGTTTATGTAATGACACGTGATTCAAAATCCGGATGGATTATGCTTATATTCACGATTGCTCCGCTTATTATTATGGCTTATGAAATTTATGAATACCGTATTTCACGCAAATATTACAAAAAGTTTTTGCAGGAAGAGCGTGCGAAACTCGGCTTGACGGACATAGTTGTTGAAACAGATGACTTTGAGCCTGAAGAAGAGGAAGAATATGACGAAAGAGATGCCGAAATAATCAGACAAGCGGAAGAAATCGAGAAACTTGAAAAATACGATGTAGACAGCGGTCTGGGCTATTGTCCCCATTGCGGAAACTATGCCGTTACCGACGGCAGATGCGAGGTCTGCGGCGAAAAAGTGACAGAATAAATTTTAGGACTTTATTATGAGCGAAAAAATTATTGAATTTAACAATGTAACATTTATATATGATGCGGATGACGAGGAGGCGCAGGTGCAGGCTTATCCTGCTCTTACCGATGTGAGCCTTGCAATCAACAAGGGTGAATTTGTTGCCGTGCTTGGCCATAACGGCTCGGGCAAAAGCACCCTTGCAAAGCTGTGCAACGCTATCCTTGAGCCCACCAAAGGCACCGTTTCCGTTAAGGGCATTGTGCCCGATACCGAGGAAAAGGCGGATGAGGTGCGCCGCATTGTGGGTATGGTTTTTCAGAATCCCGATAATCAGATTGTTGCAACAATTGTTGAGGATGATGTTGCCTTTGGTCCCGAAAATCTCGGCATTGAGCCTGCTGAAATCCGCAAGAGAGTTGACGATGCCCTCAGATGTGTTAATATGTATGACTTCCGCCACAGAGAGCCCCATAAACTTTCGGGCGGTCAGAAGCAGAGGGTTGCCATTGCAGGCGTTATTGCAATGCAGACGGAATGCATAGTGCTTGATGAGCCAACCGCAATGCTTGACCCTATGGGCAGAGATGAAGTTATGCAGACCGTAAAACGCCTCAACAAGGAAATGGGCATAACCGTTGTGCTTGTTACTCATTTCATGGACGAGGCCGTGCAGGCGGACAGAGTTATTGTTATGGACGGCGGCAGACCCGTTATGGACGGCGCGCCGAGAGAGGTTTTCACTCAGGTTGAAAGGCTCCGCGAATGTGGCCTTGATGTACCTCAGTCAACAGAGCTTTGCCACAGCCTGGGTATAAAAGATGGTGTGCTTGACGTTGATGAATGTGTTGAGGAAATTGCCCGTGTGCTGGGAGGTGCCGTATGAGCTATGCAATTGAAACGGTGAACCTGACCCACTATTACTCAAAGGGCACCGTGCAGCAGGTTGCCGCAATAAACAATGTTAATCTGCAGATTGAAAAGGGTGAGCTTGTGGGCATCATCGGCCACACAGGCTCGGGCAAAAGCACCCTGATTTCACATTTCAACGGACTTTTAAAGCCTGATAGCGGCAAGGTGCTTGTTGACGGAATTGATATATGGAAGGATAAAGAAACCTTAAGGCAGTCACGCTTCAAGGTGGGTCTTTGTTTTCAGTATCCCGAATATCAGCTTTTTGAAGAAACGGTTTATAAAGATATAGCCTTCGGACCGAAAAATATGAAACTTTCCGAGGCTGAAATAAAAGAGAGAGTGCTCCGTGCCGCCGAGTTTACGGGCGTTAAGGCAGAACATCTCAATAAATCGCCATTTGACCTTTCGGGCGGTGAAAAAAGGCGTGCAGCCATTGCAGGTGTTATGTCAATGGAGCCCGAAGTGCTTATTTTCGATGAGCCTGCAGCAGGTCTTGACCCGCGGGGAAGAAAAGACCTTGTGGAGCTTATTAAAAACTACAGAAAACAGACGGGCAGCACCGTGATTGTCGTTTCCCACAGCATGGAGGATATTGCGGGCATGGCCGACAGAATAATCGTTATGAATAATTCCTCAGTTGCAATGCAGGGCAGCGTTGACGAGGTTTATTCAAGGGGCGATGAGCTTCGCACAATGGGGCTTAACGTGCCCGAGATTACGGAGATTTTTGCAAAGCTCAGGGCAAGGGGCATTGATGTGCCTGCAAATGTTTATACCGTTGAGCAGGGAAAAAATATCCTCCGCAGCCTCATTGAAAGGGGGTCTGCAAAGTGATAAGAGATATAACCATCGGCCAATATTATCCCGGCAAATCCCTTTTGCACAGGCTTGACCCCAGAATGAAGCTGATTCTCACATTTCTGCTGATTGTTACCATTTTTCTTTGCAAGAGCTTCTTTTCGCTCGGACTTATTGCTCTTGTTGCGGTGATTGCCGCCGCAGTTTCAAGCGTACCGCCCAAAATGATATTGAAAAGCCTCAAGCCCATAGTCATAATCCTTATTTTTACGGCTGTGCTTAATATTATTTACACCGAGGGCGGAGAGGTTTATTTTGAAAAATGGGGTTTTGCAATAACGGAAAAGGGCGTTAACACCGCAATTTTCACGATGATAAGAATTGTAACCCTTGTTGTTATCAGCTCCTTGCTGACCTACACAACAACCCCCACAATGCTCACCGATGCCATTGAAAGGGTGCTTTCACCTCTCAAGGTTTTCAAAATCAAGGTTCACACTCTTGCAATGATGATGACCCTTGCATTAAGGTTTATCCCCACCCTCATTGAGGAGATAGACCGCATTATGAATGCGCAGAAGGCAAGGGGCGCAGACCTTGAAAGCGGCGGAATAATTCAGCGAGCAAAGTCGCTTGTTCCTATTTTTATTCCTCTTATGGTTTCTTCGTTCAGGAGGGCATATGAGCTTGCCTTTGCGATGACCTGCCGCTGCTACACGGGCGGCGAGGGCAGAACAAGAATGAAGCAGATGAAGCTGGGCTTCAGGGATTTCGCAGCCTTGCTTTTCTGCATTGCAGTCACCGCAGGCGTTGTGGTGCTTAATCACTTCTTTGAGGCGGTTATTTAATGAGAAACTTACTTCTTACAATTTCATTTGACGGCACTGCTTATCATGGCTGGCAGGTGCAGGAGAATGCGGTTACCGTTCAGCAGACCTTGCAGGATGCCTTGGAGCGCATTTGCTCAAAGCGTGATAATGTTGTGGGCTGCTCAAGAACGGATTCGGGCGTTCATGCAAATATGTATTGCTGCAATATCCGCACGGAAAGCGGCATTGAATGCCAAAGGCTTGTGGGCGCGCTTAATGCGAATTTACCCCGCGACATTGCCGCCATTGACTGCCGTGAGGTTGATTACGATTTCCATGCAAGGTATGATTGCAAGTCAAAGGAATATATTTATAAAATATGGAACTCGCCAAATAAAAATCCTTTCCTTTATAATTATTCTCTTCATTATAAATATCCCATTGATGAAAAAATTCTCAATGAGCAGGCAAAAGCGTTTATCGGCACCCATTATTTTGATTCCTTCTGCGCCGCAGGCAGCAGCGTTGAGGATACAAAAAGAACCGTTATCAATGCTGCCGTTGAGCGTGAGGGGGATATGGTGATTTTCAGGGTTGAGGCAGACGGATTCCTTTATAATATGGTTCGCATTATGACGGGAACCCTGATTGATATTTCAAGAGAAAAAATTCCTGCAGATTCCATAGATAAAATAATCCTTTCGCGCAGCCGTGAGGCGGCAGGCTATACCGCCCCTGCTCACGGGCTTTATCTCAACAAAATCAATTACTGAGGAGGCGGCTGAATGGCTGAAAAAAAGATTATTGACCTTTCAAAGCAGCGCAACAAAAAGCTGATTAAAAAGATATTTAAAATTATTCGCATTCCCGTTGTTATTCTTGTTGTTTGCAGCGCGCTTTTCCTCAGTGCAAGGCTGCTGGGCAATGTGGCAATGTCAAATGTGACGGATAGCATCAGGGAAGCCGGAACCCTGTTTTCAAAGGGTGAGGGTTATCCCCACGCTGTTGATTCCTTTGATTTCCGAAAGGTTACGGCTATCGGCAGCAAGCCCCTGATTATATATGACGGCTCAACTCAGGTGCTCAGCTCCTCCGCAGGCGAAATCTTTTCGCTGAAGCTGGATTCGGCGGATTCAAAGGCAATTTCCAAAAACGGGAGGGCGCTTATTTACAGCAACACCTCCAACAGGGTTATTCTCCAGAGCAGAACAGAGGAGCTTGGCAGGGTTGATGAGGAGCACACGGTTGTTGCGGCGTCGCTTGCCAAAAACGGTTATTTTGCAACCTCTCACGCTTCCGATGAATCCCAGAGCGTTCTCAGCGTCTATAACAGATATTTTGAAAAGGTGTTCCAGTGGAATTGCTCTCAGGAAAGGATTTCCGATATCGGACTTTCCAAAAACGGCAGGAACGTTGTTGTTACCGCCGTGGGCACGGAAAATGCCGAAATCTACACAAGAGTAATTATTTTTAACATAAATTCCGCAGAGCCCAAAGCTGATTTAACATACAGAGGAACTCTTTTCCTCAAAGCAATTTATACGGATTCAAACAAAATCATTGCCGTTGGCGACAACAAAACCGTTGTGCTTGATAAAAACGGTGACACCGTTGAAGAACTTGTTTATTCTGAGGACAGCATTGCGGCGGTCTGTGCTGACGATGTGGGCAACACGGTTATTTGCTACGAGGAATTTGGAGGTTCAAAAGCCGCGGTTGTCAGATATTCAAAAAACGGCAGAAAAACCGCACAGTTTACCGTTGACGGAACTCCCGACTGCATTGCAGTCAGCGGAGGAAAAATTGCACTCTCAAGCGGCACGGACGTAACCGTTTTCACCTCAAGCGGAGGCGAGAGCAGGAGCATTGATGCGGAGCATGCCGTAACGGAGCTTTTCTGGTGCTCGGGCACGCTTTACACGGTTGAAAACGGCTGTATATACAAATATTAAGGGGGCATGCAGATGGATTTTTTACCTTTGATTCTTGACGGCATATTGATACTCATATTTGTTTCTTTTATAATTGACGGCAGAAGGAAGGGCTTTATTAAAACGGTTCTTTCCCTTATCGCAACGGTAGTCAGCATTCTGATTTCAAAGGAATATTCGCCCTCCGTTGCTCAAGGCCTCAACGACGGATTTATTCACGAAAGGGGAGTTTCCTGGCTCACAAGGCTGATTGAGGATAATATAGGCAACGGCGCACAGGCGGTTGCCGAAATGATTCCGAAATCCGTTGCCGAGGCGGTTACTGCCTTTGCAAACACCTCGGTTGAATCTCTTCTTTCAGGGGTCGCAACAGGTGAGCAGATAGCGGCCGCAGCGGAGCAGATTTACACCGCGGCGGAAAATGCATTTATTCTTACAGTCATAACGGCGGTTGTTTTTCTTGTTATTTTTGCAATCTCAAACGCGGTTCTTTCCATAGGCGTTTCGGTTGTCAATAAAATCTTTAAGCTGCCGGTGCTCAAAGGAATTAACAGACTCCTCGGAGGAATAACGGGAGCGGTTAAGGGCGCAGTGGGAGTAACCGTGCTCTGCGCAGTGCTTATGGTTGTTTCGCAGCTTTTTGCGGAGTCGCCGCTTCAGGCAGCGGTTGACGGCTCAAAAATAACACAGTTTATTTGGAATTTAATTTCATCAGTTTAAGGAGGATGTAAAAGATGAAAACATTATTAAAGGAATATTTTACGGGATGCCTTACGGTGCCCAATCTTCTTTCTGTTATCAGAATTGCGCTTATCCCCGTTTTTGCCGTGCTTTTCAATGACGGCAATTATCTCTGGGCAGTAATCGTGCTTGCGATTTCGGGGCTTACTGATTTCTTTGACGGAAAAATTGCCCGCAAATTCAATCAGATAAGCGCTCTCGGTAAGCTGCTCGACCCCATTGCCGATAAGCTCAGCCAGATTACCATAGCAATTATGTTCTACATAACCTTCAGCAACAGCAGCGATGAAACCGTTAAGGCTTTCAGCTGGATTTTCCTTGTTTTCCTTATCAAGGAGGCTGTTATGGTTGTTTTTGCGGCAGGTATGATTATATTCGGACTTAAGCCCGTTGCTGCTGAAATGCCCGGCAAAATTGCTACCTTTGCATTCTATGCAATTATGTGTGTAGTTATGGCGTTCGGCCCCGATATCGGAATTCTCGGCGGAGTATATACTCTTCCCGCAACGGTTATGCTTATTCTTGTAGGCATCAGTGCGGTTCTTACTCTGATTGCATTTTTTAACTATGTACCCGGAGTTATAAGGCAGATTAAGGAAAAGAAGAACTCAAAATAAAAGGCAAAAGGAAAATAACTAATGAAACAGGTTTTATGTGCAAGGTGCAAAAAGCGCCCCGCAATGTTTTTTGTAACAAAGGTTGAGGGCGAAAAGACCACTCAGGAGGGTCTCTGCATAAAGTGTGCAATGGAAATGAATATCGGCCCCGTGAAGCAGATTATGCAGAGCATGGGTATCTCCGAAGATGAGCTGGAGGATGTAAGCGAGCAGTTTGAGGCAATGTTCGGCGAGGACGGCGGATTTGAGCCCGGCGGCGCAGGAACAATGCCCTTCCTTCAGAATTTCGGCGCAATGAACGGCGCATTGGGTGATGAGGAAAAGGCTCAGCCCGAAGCTCAGGAAACCACCGAGGAAAAAAAGAAAAAATGGGGCGGCAGAAAAGGCAAAAACGGCGATGCCGCCGAAAAAAAGCATAAGTATCTCAGCCAATTCTGCACAAATCTGACCGCAAAGGCAAAGGCAGGCAAGGTTGACCGAATCATCGGCAGAGAAAATGAAATTTACAGAGCAATCCAGATTCTTTGCAGAAGGCAGAAGAATAACCCCTGCTTCATCGGCGAGCCCGGCGTAGGTAAAACCGCAATCGCAGAGGGTCTTGCTCTTAAAATAGCTAACGGTGATGTTCCCGCAAAGCTCAGGGATAAGGAAATTCATATGCTTGACCTTGCCGCTCTTGTTGCAGGCACTCAGTTCAGAGGCCAGTTTGAAAGCAGAATCAAGGGTCTTGTTGAGGAAGTGCGCAGCGAAGGCAACATCATTCTTTTCATCGATGAGGTGCATTCGCTTGTCGGCACGGGTGATGCGGAGGGTTCAATGAACGCCGCAAACATTCTGAAGCCCTCCCTTTCTAGAGGAGAAATTCAGATTATCGGCGCAACCACCTTCACCGAATACAGAAAATATATCGAAAAGGATGCTGCTCTTGAGCGCAGACTCCAGCCCATCAGGGTTGAAGAGCCGTCAATTGAGCAGACAGCCGAAATGCTTAAAGGAATCAAGGATTATTACGAAGATTTCCACAGAGTAAGAGTAACGGATACTCTTATTGAAAAGGCGGTAAGCCTTTCCGAAAGATATATTAATGACAGATTTTTGCCCGATAAGGCTATCGACCTTCTTGATGAAGCCTGCACCTGCGCCAATCTGCGCAACAAGAGCATCAGCGATTTTGAGGCTGCTTCCGCAGAGCTTGCCGATCTGGAGGCGCGCGAGGCAGAGCTGATGGAGGAAACCGAGGCAGACTACGAGGAAATTGCAAAAGTCAAGGCGGAAATCCTGCAGAAAAAAGAAGAGGTTAAAAAGCTGGAGGAGCTTGCATCCGATAACTATGTAACCGAGGATGACCTTGCAAGAGTAATTCAGCTCTGGACGGGCATCCCTGCAAGCAAGGTTATTGAAAGCGACCTTCGCCGCCTCTCTCAGCTTGAGGAAAATCTCAGGGCAGGGCTTATCGGTCAGGATGAGGCGATTTCTCTTGTCAGCGCCGCAGTCAGAAGGGGCAGGGTGCAGATTAACCCCAGAAGACGACCTGCATCGTTTATTTTCGTGGGCCCGACAGGTGTTGGCAAAACGGAGCTTGTGAAGCTGCTTGCCAAGGAGCTTTTTGACACTCCCGAAACCCTTATCAGGCTTGATATGAGCGAGTTTATGGAGAAGCACTCCGTTTCAAGAATTATCGGTTCGCCTCCCGGCTATGTCGGCTATGACGAGGCGGGACAGCTTACCGAAAAGGTGCGCCGCAAGCCCTATTCCGTTGTGCTTTTTGATGAAATTGAAAAGGCTCATCCTGATGTTATGAATATTCTGCTTCAGATTCTTGACGAGGGCAAAATCACCGATGCTCAGGGCAGAACGGTCAGCTTTGAAAATACGGTTATTGTTATGACCTCAAATGCAGGCAGCAACAGAGGTTCGGGCGCAATGGGCTTTGCAAAGTCAAAGAACGATGCATCAAAGGAGAGGGCGATGAAGGCTCTCAACGAATTCCTTCGTCCCGAATTCATCGGCAGAGTTGACGAGGTTGTTGTTTTTAACGATCTTACTCAGGAAAACTACGAGGAAATTGCCGTGCTTATGCTCAAAGAGCTTGTTGATCCTATGCTTGACAAGGGAATTGCCTTTACATGGGACGATGAGGCAATCAGCACTATAGCACGCCTTTCCGTTGACGGTCCCAGAGGTGCAAGAGATTTGCGCAACACCATCCGCAGAAATGTTGAGGATGTTATCACTGAAAAAATTGTTAACAGCTATGAAAAGCCCGTCAAGGCGGTCAGACTCACCGCAGAGGGCGATAAGATTATCTGCAATTTTGAATAATGGTTCCGGCCCCGTTTGCATTGCAGGCGGGGCTTTTGATTGTTAAAAAACAAACAAAAAACGGTGTTTTCCATAACCCCTGATTTGTTTATGTTAACAAAATTGAAAATCAACCCTTTTTTATGTTTGAAACTGTTGACAAATTGATTGATTTTGGTTAATATTAGTTATAGTTAGCGTAGGCTAATTCCAAATCAGCAATATATGGGAGAACAGTAATGAACCTTACCGCAGCAGAAGAAGGAAAAGAATATATTATTAAGGCTATTGAAACGGACGACGAAGAATTGGATGCTTTTCTTTTCTCGCTCGGCTGCTACAGCGGCGAACCCATAACAGTTATCTCTCATATCAAAGGCGGCTGCGTTGTTTCAATTAAGGATGGAAGATATAATATTGATAACCAGCTTGCAGAAGCTATATTAATATGAACTCTAAAATAATCGGCGAGAGCGGATTATTTTTTTGAAGCAGCGGTTAGCGTTGGCTAACCTCGAATTGTATTATTGTTAAAAAATTTAAATTATTCCGAGGAGAAAGCAAAATGAGAATTGCATTGGCAGGCAATCCCAACAGCGGCAAAACAACAATGTTCAATGCGCTCACCGGCAGAAATGAAAAGGTGGGCAACTGGGCAGGCGTTACCGTTGAGAAAAAAGAACATCCCATTAAAAAGAGCCTTTGCGGCAATAAAGACGGCGTTATTGCCGTTGACCTTCCCGGCGCATATTCAATGTCCCCCTTCACATCAGAGGAGAGCGTTACAAGCTCCTATGTTAAAAATGAAAATCCCGATGCCATCATTAACATTGTTGATGCAACCAACCTGAGCAGAAGCCTTTTCTTCACAACTCAGCTTCTTGAGCTTGGTATTCCCGTTGTTGTTGCTCTCAATAAATCGGATATAAACAAGAAAAAGGAAACAAAAATTGATGCAAAAGCCCTTTCAAAGGCCCTTGGCTGCCCGGTTATAGAAACGGTTTCCACAGCAGCGGACGGCATGGCTGCCGTTGTCAGCGCAGCAATGAGCGCAGTGGGCAAGGGTCAGGCTGCTCCCTATGTTCAGGGCAATATTGACCTGACAGATAAGGCGGCGGTAACCGCTGCGGACAGAAAGCGCTTTGAGTTTGTTAACAGAATCGTTAAGGATGTTGAGTCCCGCAAGGTGCTGACCAAGAACAAGAATTTTCAGGATAAGATTGATGCGGTTCTTACCAATAAATGGCTCGGAATTCCCATTTTTGCCGTTGTTATGTTTGGTGTGTTCTGGATTTCGCAGGTTGGTCCGGGTGTCTGGATTGCTGAGGGCTATGAGCTTTCAAACGGAACGGTTATTCCCGGCCTTGTAACTCTTCTTGAGTCATTTCAGGTCTGGGCAGGCAGCTTCCTTGAGAATGCAAATCCTCTTCTCTATGCCCTGCTTATTGACGGCGTTATCGGCGGCGCAATTGCCGTTATCGGCTTTCTTCCTCTTGTTATGGTTATGTATTTCCTCATTGCATTGCTTGAGGATTGCGGCTATATGGCACGAGTTTCCGTTGTGCTTGACCCCATCTTCAAAAAGGTTGGCCTCAGCGGCAAATCCGTAATCCCCTTTGTTATCGGCACGGGCTGCGCAATCCCCGGCGTTATGGCCTGCCGCACAATCCGCAACGAGCGTGAGCGCAGAGCAACCGCAATGCTTGCTCCCTTTATGCCCTGCGGCGCAAAAATTCCGGTTATCAGCCTTTTTGCAGGTGCATTCTTTGAGGATGCGGCATGGGTTGCCCCCATTATGTATTTTGCAGGTATCGTTCTTATTTTCTTCAGCGCGCTTGTAATCAACAAAATTACAGGCTACAAGGCAAAAAAATCATTCTTTATTATTGAGCTTCCCGAATATAAAATTCCCAGCCTCTGGAGGGCAGTTAAATCAATGTGCAGCCGTGGTTGGGCTTACATAGTGAAGGCTGCAACAATTATCCTGCTTTGCAACACTGCGGTTCAGATTATGCAGAGCTTTGATTGGAGCTTCAAGGTTGCTGAAAGTGCAGACACTTCGATTCTTGCCTCAATCGCAGGCCCCTTTGCTTATCTGCTTATCCCCGTTGTGGGCGTTCTTTCATGGCAGCTTGCAGCGGCAGCCGTTACGGGCTTCATTGCAAAGGAAAACGTAGTCGGCACCCTTGCGGTTTGCTTTGTCGGCCTTGAAAATCTTATTGATACCGAAGAGCTTGTTCTCATGGAAGGCGCAGGCGCAGAGGTTGCCAGCGTGTTTGCAATAACAAAGGTTGCAGCTCTTGCTTACCTTATGTTCAACCTTTTCACACCTCCCTGCTTTGCTGCAATGGGCGCAATGAACAGTGAAATGAAGAGCGCAAAATGGCTCTGGGGCGGCATCGGATTCCAGCTTGGCACGGGCTTCACGGTTGGCTATCTTGTATATCAGATTGGCACACTTATCACAACCGGCTCGTTCGGCGCAGGCTTTGTGCCCGGCCTTATTGCAGTTGCGGCATTTGTTGCAATTCTTGCTGCACTCTGCCTCAATTCCGATAAAAAGATAAAAATGGAACGTGAGCTTAAGGAAAAAAAGGTTCCCGTAGGTGCAAAAAAATAAATATTCGGAGAATACTATGGAAAATATCATTATTATTGCAATTCTGGTTATCGTTTTAGGCTTTGCAGCTCTTTACATTTACAGAGCAAAAAAGAAGGGTCAAAAATGCATAGGCTGCCCGTACAGCTCTGACGGCAAATGCGGCGGCTCGTGTAACTGCGGCGATAATAAGTGATTTTCAAAAAAATTACCCTGCGGAGTTTCGGCTCCGCAGGGTTTGTTTCTATTTGAGAAATTCTTTGATTTCAGCCAGCCTTTTTTCTCCAACGGCCCGACCTTGCTCATATACCCTTTGCATAACATCGGGGTTGTGTTCGATTCTGCCGATTTCAAGCGCTGACTCGGGGCGGATAACAATTACATCTCCCGATTTTTCTCTTTTGGCAATAAGTTCAAGTGTTTCGTTGTATTCGTTGTGGCGGTTTTCCATGGCTTTAACCACCATGGGATATTCCTTAAGTGCATATTTCATCAGCTTTACCGCTGAGCTCGGCTTTTTCACATAGCCCTCGGGCTGAGTAAGGATAATAACATTCTTTTTATATCCTATGCTCTCAAAATATTGCAGAGGCACGGAATCCGCAATGCCGCCGTCAAGATATTTTTTTCCTTTTATTTCAACTGCTTTTGACACAAGAGGCATTGACGCGGATGCCCTGAAAAATTCAAGGGAATCATCGCCCGCTTCATCGGAGTTTATGTAAACCGCTTTGCCCGTTTCAACATCCGTTACCACAACATAGAAATCCATGGGATTATCAAGATAGGCCTGGGTGTCAAATATGTCGATAGTTTCGGGAATTGTGTGATAGCAGAATTCAGCGCCGAAAAGGTCACCTGTTTTTATCAGCGAGCGCAGGCTGCAGAATCGGGGGTCCCTTGCGAACTGCTTGTTGTAGCGGATAACTCTGCCGATTTGCCTTGATTTATAGTTGCAGCCGAATGCCGCACCTGCGGAAACGCCGATTGCCGCATCAAACTCAATTCCGTTTTCCATAAAGATATCGGTAACGCCTGCGGAGAAAAGTCCGCGCATTGCGCCGCCTTCAAGAATAAGACCTGTTTTCATTGACCTAACTCCTGCATGGTAACTTCTTCTTTTTCAAAGTGAGAAGTGTATTTTTTCTGATAGTAATTTTCAGCGCTGTATTCCATTTTGCCCATTTCGTCAATGCTCATCATTGTGCAGCCTCTTTGCGCACCCAGCTTTGAAATTCCTACATATGCAAGGTAGTCAATGCTGTAGGAATACGTAAGGTCAATTCCCTTGTAGGTAAGGGAGAAGTTGTTCAGGTGGTCGTGACCGCAGAACACAGTGTCCGTGCTGCCAAGCTCAAGCATGGTCTCAAAAAGGTTATCGTCATAAAGGCCGGGATAAACAACGGGGCCCGATTCGCCTGCCTTGCCGTAGTTGAATTTAACGTTTGCGGTGTCCTTATAGCCGTTGTCCGTATATTCGTTCCATGCTGTTTTGTATTCCGTAAGAGGAACATGAAGGAAAACAGACGAGGGAACATTAAGAAGCTCTCTGTATTTCTGCCCGAAATCCGATTGGCTTGATGCATACATCTTCATCAGATTATGCATGTTGTTTTCTTCAATCACGCTTTTGTACCATTCAATCTGATTTTCATGAATGTTATCGTATTTCCACATAATGCCTAAATAGTCGTTATCAACATATGAATGGGAGTCAAGCGTGAAAAGTGAACGGACAATCATGCCGTCGGAATTGATGATGTTGAAAACCTGATTTGCACAGCCGTCAACATTCTCAGCGCCTTCGCGCACAAGGCAGTGGGGATACTGCGAATAGAATTCCGTTATTTCCTCGCGGTCAAAGTAACTGTAAGCCTCCGTGTCGTGGTTGCCGTAGGATGCTGTCCAGTAGACGCCGAGGGTTTCCATGAGCTCTGCAAGGAGCTTTGCGCCTGATTTGTTGTTGAAGGTGCCTGCCTGAAAGGGGACGGGGTAAGCCATATCGCCCGTAACAATAACAAGGTCGGGCTTTTCTGCGCTTATCATTGCGGCAATGGCATTGAGCGCCATGGAATCCTTTTTGATTGACATCCAGCCGCCGCCGAAATGAGTGTCCGAAAGCTGCATAACCTTGACTTCTCTGTCGGCATATATATTCCAGATTCCGTTGCCCTTTTCTTCTATCTCTATTTCAGCGCCTGCCGCGGGGAATTGATGAGCCTTGTTCACATTTGCATTAAGCCCGATAATGCTTATAACCGTTGTTATTCCCGCGAACGCCGCGATGGCGGCAAGAATGCCTGCAATAACACGCCTTGCAATTCTGGCTTTGCTTTTCATTTCATTTTTATTCATACTTACCTCCAAAGCGAATGTAAAGTGTGCAGGTTATTTCTTTCTGCATTGCATTTTCAAGCCTTTGGGAAAGGCTGAGAAGCTCATCCGCCGTTTCACACCTTGCTTCAATAACCGCGTTGAAAATTTTTGTTTCGCCGTAGCAGTGACACTGAATATCCCTGACAGATTTTATTTCGGGGTCTGCAGCAATAATTCTTTCCGCTTTTTCGCAAAGAGTGTTGTTACGCCTGCCCGTCAGCTTTTTTACGGTGTCTGCCGCCGTTTTTATTCCCTGAACAATAAGCACGGAGCTGATTATCAGCCCTGCAAGCCCGTCAACGGAAAAGCTGAGCCTTTGCGATAGGGTAAAGGAAATAAGCGTGCATAGCGTGATAAAAAAATCGAGGGCGCTGTCTGCGGAAATGCCTCTGATAACATCGGAGCTCTGCTTTTTTTCGAAAGCCTTGAATAAAAAGGCAAGCGCCAGCTTCACCGCTGCTGTTGCGGCAATGATTGCAGCATAAAGCGACGAATACCACACGGGAACGGGATACATAAGCCTTTCAACCGATACATAGGCAAAGGCGCAGCCCGTAACCGTGATAACCGCTGAAACAAGAAGGGTCAGCAGCTCCTCGCTTTTGCCTGTGCCGAAGGGGTATTTTGGGCTTTTGCCCCTGCTGATGATGCAGAATCCGATTGCCGCAGCCAAGCAGATTCCGCAGTCTGCAAAGCTGTTGAGAGCATCGGTATAAATCGCAACGCTGTTAACGGAAAGGCCGATATAGAGCTTGACAAAAAACATCAGCAGATTTATTCCCGCACCTGCACCTACGGCAATTATTCTGTTCTTTTCATGGGATGAATGTGTCATAATGCTACCTTTTAAAAACAGGCGCAGCTTTTAAACTGCGCCTGAATTAGATTAAAAGAGATTGATGATTGAGAACCAGATTGTCTTGAAGAATGCTGCGATTACTTCGCCTACACCCGATTCGTTTGCATAAAGGTCATACTGTGCAAGCATTGAATCGTTATCTGCATAGAAATCAACATACTTGATGATTTCGGTTTCATAATCTGTTGTTCCTTCCTTGATGTCAATGATTCTTACGCCTCTGCCGTGGTCGCCATATGAGCCGAAGCCTGCAGTGGGAGTGTTGATAAGGTCAACGCCCTTGTATTCAACCTCAAAGCTGTTTTTGTGGTCGTGGCCGAAGAACATTGCAACAACATCGCCCTGCTTAAGGATTGTTTCAAACTGGCCGCCGTTGATTGTTGCGGGGCAGGGCATTTCGTTAAGCTCGCCTGTTCTGAGAACTTCGGGCTTGATTGCATGGTAGCTTACAGTGCCGTCGTCATTTTCGTTCTCAACATATTCGTAGTTGTCCTTTTCGCTTTCGGGAACTTCAATGATTACATCATAGATTTCTTTAATAATGATGTGCTGGAACATCATTGAGGGAACGGGAACTCCGCCGTTCTGTGCCTTAAGCTCGTCAGATGTTTTTACATACCAATCAAGCTGGTCCTGATGAACGTAGTCATAGCCGCCGTTAACATCGTCATACATATTTGAGTCAATCATCCAGATGTTGTATGCAACCTTGGATGCATCCTTTGATGAATAGATGGGCAGGTTGTATGTGCCGCAGCCGTAGAGAGACTCGCCCTCATCAATGGCAACACAGCAGTCGTATGTGCTGTACATCTCCATCTGCTCTTCCTTGGTGATGTATTCTTCGGCGTCGTGGTTGCCGAAAACAACTGCAACGGGAATTCCGATTTCCTCAAGCACTGACATATAGTTGTTGATAGCTGTTTTAACAAGAAGCTTGTCAATTGCAGCTGTACCCAATGAAGCTGAGCCTGCTGAAATGTTATCGCCTGAAAGAACGATAAGGTCGGGCTCTGCATCAATAACAACCTCTTTGATGAACTGCTTTGTTGCGGGGGTGAGGATTGTGCCGTCCTGAATGTCGGATATCTGCATAATGCGGAAATCGCCGTCAGCATTAAACTGAAGTTTGTGGGCTGCATTTGTGTCGGCTGCGCCGGCAATGATGAGTGAGCTGAATGCAAGAATAATTGCGAGAATAAGGGAAATTGCTTTTTTCATCGTTTTAGAACTCCTTATAATAAATTTATCCTGTACATTATAGCACTCTTTTTTTTGCACAACAAGGATTAATATTATTTTTGATGATATGCACAAAATAAAAGATAAAAATTTGGCTATTGTGCATATCGGAAAAATGCATGTATATGTGGTAAAATTAAATGATTGGAGTGTGATAACCATGAGCCTATCCAAGAAGGATTTTGCGCAGCCCGTCAGCAGCCTTTCGGGCGGATATCTTTTCTGCCATTTTGTCGGTAACGGTGAGGGGGAAGAGAGAATTCATTTTGCCCTCAGCAGGGACGGCTATAATTTCAGACCTGCCAACGGAAATAAGCCTGTTATAATACAGACAAAAGGCAAGCAGTGCGTGCGAGACCCGTACATTCTTAAAGGTCGGGACGGCTTTTATTACATAATCGGTACTGATATGAAGTGCGCCGAGGGCTGGACTTCAAATCATGCCCTTGTAACATGGAAATCCGCAGACCTTGTGAATTGGACGGATGAAACGATAATAGATATGCGCGAATTGGGTGGCGAATTTGCAACCACGACCCGCGCATGGGCGCCTCAGGCAATATGGGATGAAAAAGCAGGCCGGTATATGGTCTATTGGGCAAATTCAACGGTTGAAAACGATGTTGCCGCAATGTATTATGCATACACCGACGATTTCAAAACAATAACAATGCCTGAACTGCTTTATGAGCGCAGGGGAATTCAGACCATTGACGGCGATATAACATATAAAGACGGCTGGTTTTACCTTTATTTCAAGCATGATGAGGACCAGACCATTGCTTATGTCAAATCAAGAAATGTTAACGGGCCTTATGAGGATTGTCCTGTTGTTGTTTCCCTTTCGGAGCATGGTGTTGAGGGCAGCTCAATGTACCGTATCACGGGCACGGACTCATGGATTATGGTAATGGATGAATATGGTACGGGCAACTTTTTTATGCAGATAACCGAAGATATGGAAAATTTCAGGGCGCTTGACCCCGAAAAATACAGCTTTGACGGAGTAAGACCCCGCCACGGCTCGGTTGTAGCAATAACAGATGAAGAATTTGACCGCATAGCCGCCGCATACGGCGTAGCGGATTAAGGAGTTAAAATTATGAAAAAAGTAGCAATTTACGGAGCAGGCTCCCTTGGCACAGTGCTTGGAGCTTATATGACCGGAAACGGCGTTGATGTTGAGCTTGTTAACCGCAACAAGGCTCATGTTGCGGCTCTTAACGAAAAAGGCGCACATATTACGGGCACGGTTGAAATGACTGTTCCCGTTAAAGCGATCACGCCCGATGAAATGAGCGGAGAATACAGCGTTATTTTCCTTATGACAAAGCAGCTTCACAACCCTGAGGTTGTTACCTTCCTCAAGCCCTTCCTTACGGATGACGGCGTTATTGTTACATTGCAGAACGGTATCCCAGAGCCCGGCATTGCCGAAATCATCGGCAAGGAGCATACAATGGGCTGCGCCGTTGAATGGGGCGCAAACCTTGCGGCTCCCGGCGAATGTGTGCTCACAAGCGAGCCCGACAGCCTTTCATATCATATGGGCAAAATGGACGGCATTACCGATGCGCAGGTTAAGCGTGTAACCGAGCTGCTGGAGAAAATGTGCCCCGTGCATTTTGAAGAGAATCTTATCGGAACAAGGTGGTCAAAGCTGCTTATCAATGCAACCTTCTCGGGACTTGGTACGGTTATGGGCGGCACCTTCGGCACGGTTACGGGTGATGCATATGCGCGCAAGGTTGCGGTTCGCTGCATGAAGGAATGCATTGATGTAGGCCATGCTGCAGGTGCGGAGTTTGCACCCGTTCAGGGCAAAAACATAACAAAGCTATTCTACTACACAAACGGCATCAAGCGTGCAATTTCCCAGCTTCTTGTTCCCATCGCAATGAAAAAGCATAAGGATATTATTCCTTCAATGCTTCAGGATTTGCGCAACGGAAAGCCCTGCGAGATTGATGCTATCAACGGCGTTGTCTGCGATTGGGGCAGAAAGTGCGGAGTGCCCACCCCTATCAATGACAGAATAGTTGAAATCGTTAAAAAAGAGCAGTCAGGCGAGCTGAAACTTGAGGCAGCCAATATAAAACTTTTTGCAGATTTGCTCTGATAAGCCCTTAAGGAGATTTTTATGATGAAAAAAGCATTATCCGTTATTCTTGCCGCGCTTATGCTTATAAGCATTGTACCCCTCGTATCGGCAGAAACGGAATATAACTATACAGTCAAAACCGAATTTTACGGTTATGACACCGCAACGGAGGAATGGATTCCCGTAACAACCGCCGCCGGAGGCGACACACTGAAAATGAGGGTTTCTGTTTCAACAAACTTTGTTTCGGGCTCATCAACGCTTTTGCTTGCTTATGATAAGTCCGTGCTCAGCGCGGGACTGCCTTCAAACGGCTCATCAACCCAGCTTGTCACGAACCCCAAAAAGACATCCTTTGCCTATAATTATATTCAAAGGGTAAACGGCGCTCACGGCACGGGTGCGGCAAACAAGCAGCTTGGTTACGGCAATCTGACTCAGGAGCAGTATGATAAATACGGCTTTATAGTATGTATGTCGGTTATCAGCGGATGTGTTCAGTATGACGGCTCGGATTGGCTGTTTGAAATTGATATGAATGTGCTGGGCGGCACCATAGGAAAAAGCATTGAGTGTTTTGTCATCCCCGAAACCGTCCAGACAAAGACCAACAAAGAGGGAGTGGTCAGCTTCCCTTATGCGCCTGAGGTTTCATCGGATATTTCAACTCTTACCTCTGCCCTCAACTGGTATGAAGGCACGCCTGTTGTTGAGGCGGAAAAGGTTGAAGTGACCGCAGATAATACACCTCCCGCTATTTACACTGTTCAGTGGGTTGTTGACGGCGAAACGGTGCTTTCGGAGGAATATGAAGCAGGTGCTTCAGTCAATGAACCCGTAGCCCCATCAAAAACAGGTTATACCTTTGCAGGCTGGACACCTGAAATTCCCGATTCAATGCCTGAGGAAAATCTCACATTCACCGCGCAGTGGCAGGTGAACTGTTATGAAACCGGATTCAATGCCAACGGCGGCGAGTTCTCGGACGGCTCCGATTGGGCTTATGCGGCAACGGATTTCGGCAGCCAAATCATTGCTCCCGAAATACCCGTAAAAGAGGGCTATGTTTTTGCGGGCTGGTCGGAAAGTGAAGGCGGAGAGGTTGTTGAAAATCTCGGCATAATTGACAGTGAGGAAGGCAAGGCGTTCTATGCGCAGTGGATTGCGGCAGATGACGTTGCCTACACCGTAGAAACATACACAATGCTGCCCGACGGCACTTACAACCTTTCAGCAACTGCCCATACGGGCACGACAGGCGAAACTGTTTTTGCAACTGTTTCTGCAGGCGAAGGTTTCGGATTAAATGAAGAAAAAAGCGTTACCGAGGGCGAAATCGCTCCCGACGGCTCCCTTGTGCTCAAGGTTTATTACGACAGAAAAATATATAAATTCACAACTGTTGTAAACGGCGTTAAAACATCAACAGAATACCGTTACGGTGCAACCGTAACCGCACCCGAAGCTCCTGCTGTTCAGGGCTATGCCTTCAGGGGATGGGACGGTGAAATCCCCGTTGCAATGCCTGCAAGCGACATTACGCTGACTGCAAGGTTTGCCGTGGCTGCAATAGTCAGCATAAAGAATAACCCCGGCTCAAAAACAATCAACTACGGCGAAACTCTCCGCCTTACCGCAGAAACCGCAAATATGCCGAACGGCGCATATGTTAAGTGGTATGTTGAGGGCAGCGGTGTTTCAATGAGTCAGAATGCCGAAAACTCAACCTGCGACATAACTTCAACGGGCAACGGCACGGTAACCGTTACCGCAAAGGTTGTTGATAAAAACGGCAATCCCCTTACCAATGATAGCGGCGAAATTTCTGATTCGCAAAAGGTTGTTTCAAAAGCGGGAATCTGGCAGAAGATTGTTTCATTCTTTAAAAATCTTTTCCGTGCAAACAGAACGATTATTCAGGTGTTTAAAGTTCTTTGATGAAAATATCCCCCGAGAAATCGGGGGATGAAATTTGCAGAATGAGGTGTTACCCTTGTCTTATAAAAACAAAATTGATTTGCATATGCACACCCTCGGCTCATTTGACGGCAATTATCCTGCCGCCGATATGTGCAAGGCTGCTGTTGAAAACGGACTTTCAACCATAGCCATTACCGACCATTTTGATGTTGACTTTTTTGAAAGGCATAATCTTGATGTTCGCCAGAAAAGCAGCTATGAGGATATCTGCTCAGCAAAGGCAGCGTTTGAGGGCAAAATCAAGCTGCTCAGGGGAATTGAAATGGGTCAGCCCGCTTATGAGCTTGCTCTTACGGAAAAATCCCTTGTCCGTTATGAATACGATTTTGTAATCGGTTCAATTCATAACCTGAGGGGGATGCCCGATTTCAGCGACCTTGATTACCCCAACTACACAGATGAAAAAATATATTCTCTCCTTGATGAGTATTTCAACGAGGAGCTTATCCTTGCAAAATGGAACGGCTTCGATACCCTTGCACACCTTACCTATCCGCTGAGATATCTTGCTCAGCACGGCAAAACGGATATCGACCTGAGCCGTTTTGACGATATTACCGATGAGATTTTTAAGGTGCTTATTGCCAACGGTAAGGCTCTTGAAATCAACACAAGCGGTCTGCGCCAGCCTATAGGCAAAACAATGCCTACGGAAAATTATGTGCGCCGTTTCAGGGAGCTTGGCGGCGAGCTGCTGACTCTCGGCTCTGATGCTCATTTTACCGAGCATGTGGGTGCGGGCATTGAGCAGGGCTATGAAATTGCCGAAAGCTGCGGTTTTGAATATGTAACTTATTTTGAAAACCGTAAGCCCGTTCAGGTTAAAATTGAAAAGTAACAAAAAGCGAGCTGTGAGTTTGATTCACAGCTCGCTTTTTAACTATTTAAGAACTCTTTCGAGGGTTTTGCCCAGTATTTTTTCTTTGCATTCTTCGCTGATGTCAAGGCGGCGGATGCGCTCTATATCCCCCTTGATTTTGTCTGCCTTTGCATAGGGAAAATCAAGGCCGAAAATGCTGTTATCCTCGCCCGTCTGGCAAATTACGGTTTCAAGCTCTTCGTCGGTCAGCGCCCATGCATCCCCCTTGCGGTAGGTAACGCTTGTCCACCCTGCAAAAACATTGCCGCCGTTTCTTGAATTGTTACACATAACGGCAAGAGCTTCTTTGAAGAAATGGTAGCCGCCGATATGCTCCATGCTGAATTTCAGGTCGGGAAAATTCCATGCAACCTCGTCAAAAAGAATAACTCTGTTATCGCGGAGTCTGTGCCAGTGCATTCCCGAATGGAATGAGAGAAAAAGTCCCAGCTCCTGCGCTCTTTCATAAACCTGAAACGCCTCAGGGCCGTCAATAACGAATTCCTGATAAGGAGGATGCAGCTTAATGCCCTTGAAGCCAAGGTCGGCAATTCTGTCAACCTCGTCGCGCAGGTTTTTTGTAAAATCCACCGTGCCGAAGCCAACCAGCCTGTCGTTGCCCTTAATCTGATTTGCAAGCCATGTGTTGGAGCTGCCCTCAAATCCGCCCTCGTGGAATCTGTCTGAGAAGGGGGCAAAGGCAACGGCTTTGTCTATTTCACATTCGTCAAGAAATTTCATCAGACTGTCAACGCTGCCCTCGGGTCTTAACTCCTTTGGAAAAATATGGGCGTGATTTGCAAAAATCATTTTTATTCCTCCCTATATGCTTTATGTTTTTATGATAAATCAAATAAAAATATTTGTCAACAAATCGGGTATCCTAATAAAAACAGGAGGCGATAGTATGAGTAAAAAAGATACGGTATTTTTGCTGCGCGAATGCAGCGCGGGAATAAGAACGGCGGTTGCCTGCATTGACGGCGTTATGCCTTATGTTAAGGAGCAAACCATGATGCAGCTTCTGAAAAACAGCAAGCACAGCCATGAAAGCCTGGGCAAATCAGTTGATGACGAGCTTGAAAAGCTGGGCAGCGAGGGCAAAGACCCCAACATTATGGCAAAGGGAATGTCTGCCAT
Source organism: Acutalibacteraceae bacterium (assembly GCA_045604685.1). Lineage (GTDB taxonomy): Bacteria > Bacillota > Clostridia > Oscillospirales > Acutalibacteraceae > CAG-177. Next base: position 11,607 of record JAZUON010000009.1, on the reverse strand, counting down.
CAAAATCAACGCCGAGCTTGCTTTCAAACCAACGGAAGCGCAGGCGGCAAGCCTTATTACCGACGGCTGCGGGATGGGCATAAAATCCATCAATAAGTATATGAATCAGTACCCTGCTGCGGATGATGATGCCATGAAAATGGCCAAGCAGCTTGGTACCCTTGAGCAGGAACTTGTGGACAGCATGAAGCCCTATCTCTGATTGGATGTTGTGTCAGAACGAATACCCATTCTGTCTTGACAACCGTCAATTAAAATGATATTATAAACAAAATTCGGGAAAGTACGGTGGAAATCCGTCGCAACAGCCATTACCGTTAAAGTCGGAATGCCGAAATAATTTCAAACGTCTTCGGGCAGAGGAGGGCGGCGTGATACCGGAATTTTTGCCTCTCTGCTTTGCGGAGAGGTATTTTTTTGCAGTGAGGTGAGGGAATGAAAAGCGCATTCGGCAGGTGCCATCCTGCGGCAGACTTTGTTTTTTTTGCGGCGGTTATTGTTTTTGCAATGCTTATAAACCATCCGCTGTTCAGCGTAATTTCGCTTTTGGCATCCCTTGCCTATGCGATAAGGCTTAGAGGCAAAAGCGCGGTTAAAACCTTTTTTGGCGCTCTGTTGCCCATGCTTTTATTTGTTACGGCGGTGAATGCCCTTTTTTCTCACTACGGAGTGACCGTGCTGCATGAATTCAAAAGCGGAAATGCCCTGACCCTTGAGGCTGTTGTTTACGGCGCTTCAACGGGTGCTCTTGTTGTGAATACCATTCTTTGGTTTATGTGTTATAACGAGGTTGTGACAGAGGATAAGTTTATGCACCTTTTCGGCAAAAGGATGCCTCATCTTGCCCTGCTTGTGATGATGGTGCTGCGGTTTGTGCCCCTTTATGCAAATCAGCTTTCTCAGGTCAATGCGGCGGCAAAGGGTGCGGGTGTTGCCGATGAAAAGGGCAGGTTTTCAAAAATCAGGAACGGCGCCTCCGCAGTTTCAGGGGTTATTACATGGGCGCTTGAGCACAGCATCGAAACTGCGGATTCAATGAAATCAAGGGGCTACGGCCTTAAGGGCAGGACAAGCTGTTCAAGATTTGTCCTTTCACCCCGTGATGTAGTTTTGCTTTGTGTTACCATTGCGCTTTCAATATTTATTGCCGTTTCAAAGGCATTGGGCGCAGCCGATGCGGTTTTCAATCCCGTTATCAGGGTCAGCGGCTTTTCGCCACTGCTTGCGGCGGCAGCAGTGTGCTATGCATTGCTTTGTTTTATGCCCGTTATTTATGACTTTGCGGAGGAAATAAGATGGAACAGATTATATGCAAAGGGCTGAAATTTGCCTATCCCAACGGGTCGGATGTGCTTTGCGGAATAGATTTAAAAATTGAAAAAGGCGATTTTGCCGTTATCTGTGGCAGAAGCGGCTGCGGAAAAACAACCCTTCTGCGCCAAATGAAAAAATCCGTTGCACCTGCAGGAAAGTTGAAGGGTGAAATTCTTTTCAACGGTGTGCCCGTTTCGCAGATGAATGACAGAGATTCTGCTTCAAAAATCGGATTTGTGTTTCAGAATCCGGAAAGTCAGATTGTTACCGATAAAGTCTGGCATGAGCTTGCCTTCGGGCTTGAAAATCTTGGCGTTGAATCGGCTGAAATCAGGCTCAGAACCGCTGAAATGGCGGCCTATTTCGGAATGAAGGATTGGTTTGATAAGAAGATTTCTCAGCTTTCGGGTGGCCAGAAGCAGCTTCTGAATCTTGCTTCCGTTATGGTTATGCGCCCCGAGCTGATTATCCTTGATGAGCCTACATCCCGGCTTGACCCCGTTGCCGCAGGTAATTTTCTTGCCACGGTGTCCAAAATCAACCGTGAGCTTGGAGTAACCGTTGTTATGACCGAACACAGGCTTGAGGATGCCTTTGGATATGCAAACCGCGTTATAGTTATGGATAACGGTGTAATCACCGCCGACTGCGCGCCCTCTGAGCTTGGCGGAAAAGCAGAAAGGCTTGATAGCTTTGTGCGCCTTGCGATGCCTGCAAGCGTCAGAATTTTTGCAGCCCTTGGCGGGGAAGGGGATTGCCCCGTTACCGTTAACGAGGGGGCAAGGTGGCTTTCAGCACTTTTGGGTATGCCACGATTCAGTGAAATTGACCGTAAAAAATTCAGCTTTTGCGGTAATGCCGTTGAAATAAAAAATCTTTTTTATCGATATGAGAAAAACGGCGCGGATGTTATTTCAAACCTTAATCTTGATGTGCCGAAGGGCAGTGTTTTTGCAATTACGGGAGGCAACGGCGCAGGAAAAACAACCCTGCTTAAAATTCTTTCGGGCGTGATGAAGCCCGTTTCGGGGAAAATAAAAATACACGGCGAAAGTGCCAAAAAATCAAATACCTCCGTGCTTATGCTGCCTCAGGATGTTCAGCTTCTTTTCACAAAAAGCACTGTTGGCGAAGAGCTTGAAAAAATGAGAACGGATAAAAATAATATTGCTGATATTGCTGCGCTTACGGGTATTTCTCACCTGCTTGAAAGACATCCTTATGACCTCAGCGGCGGCGAGCAGCAAAGGGCGGCGCTGGCAATGCTTCTTCTGAAAGACCCCGACATTCTGCTCCTTGACGAGCCGACAAAGGGAATGGACAGTGAATTCAAAGCGGAGTTTGCGGATATTCTCAAAAAAATGACTCAGGCGGGCAAAACCGTTGTTATGGTTTCCCATGATGTTGAATTCTGCGCCGCTTATGCGGACTTCTGCTCAATGATTTTTGATTCAACTGTTGTTTGTGTCAAAGAAACTGCCGAATTTTTTACGGGCAATTTTTTCTACACTACCTCCGCCAACAGAATGTCCTGCGGAATTTTCAAAAACTGCGTAACGGATAAGGATGTGATTTCGCTGTGCAAAAAGAACATATGCCCGTAAAAACGGCGATTATTTCCGCCGCAACGGTGATTTTGCTTATCATTGCTGCCTGCATGGGCAGAGGCTTTCTCAGCGGCAGGGAATATTATTACCCAATGGCTGCGCTTATTATTGCCGCCGCCTGCCTGCCGTTTTTTATCTCTTTTGAAAAGCGAAAACCCTCCGCAAGGGAGCTTGTTATGCTTGCTTGCCTTTCGGCGCTTGCGGTTGCATCAAGGGCGGCTTTTTATGCTCTGCCCACGGTGAAGCCCATGTGCGCAATAGTTATTGCGGTTGCGGTTTGCCTCGGCCCTCAGACGGGCTTCCTTTGCGGCGTAATATCAATGTTTGCTTCAAATTTTATTTTCGGCCACGGGCCATGGACTCCCTTTCAGATGCTGGGAATGGGCGCTGCAGGGCTTGTTGCAGGAATGATTTTTTATAACAGAAAAATTCTGAAAAACCGCATTGCTCTTGCTCTTACGGGCGGAACAATATGTTTTATTGTTTACGGACTTATTGTTGACATAAGCTCGGTGCTGATGATGGCAACGGAATTTTCCGCCAAACAGATTCTGGCGGTTTATGCTTCGGGCCTGGGCTTTAATCTGTCCCATGCAATAACAACATCGGTTATATTGCTTATTGCAGGGCCGATTTTTATTGATAAAATCAACCGCATAAAAACAAAATACGGATTGTTTGCTTAAGAGTGCTGAAAATTATCATAAGCCCAACAGACCAATTTAAAATTTTGAAAAGTATTTCATAATATCTTCAAACAAAAAAGCATTTGTTGATACATCTTTAAAGACCTAACGATGTATCAACAGATGCTTTGCATTTTTACTGCCCGGTGGCAGCTGCATATTTATTTTTGATGTAATATATTACACAGACTGAGTCAGGTCAACTGTGGCGGATGATGAAATCAACAATGGGTTCGGGGTCGGGCAGGCCGTGAGGGTGGTGGCCGCATTCGGGCTTTATATAAACCTCAAGGTCGGAATCCGCACCCCAACTCCCGTCATTTTCAATAAAGCAAAGGTAAAAACCACGCTTCAAAAGTTCAAATTCAACCTCTGCATCATGACCGTCAAAGGTGAATTCGCGGCATTCAAAGCCGTTCCATTCCATAGCTTATTTCCTTTCCAGCCTGATGCAGGTTACGGAATATGCAGGCACGGTGTAGTTGAAATCCTCAGAAAATCCGTTTACGGTGAATTCTTTCATTATGCAGTCTTCTTTTGCACCCAGAATGTTGTCGTTTGCAAGGCTGTCGCCTGCAACCTGATGAACGGTTGCTGTTGATTTAACATCGGCGTTTGTATCAATTGCAAAAACTCTGCTTGAATCCGTAACATTAACAATCTTTATGATGATATCGCCGCTTTCGTCGGTGCTTACAACGTGGTAAGCCTCTGCTTCCGCTTCGGATGCAAAGTCGTGCTCGGCGTAAAGTTCGCCGTCAAGGTAGCATTCAACTTTTGTGCCCTCAACAACAACCTTGATTTCATATGTTCTGCCCGTTTCGATTACACAGGGCTTTTCCGTGCTGAGAATCTTGGTTTTTGCGCCGTTTTCAATCTGCTGCAGGCAGGAAACCGTGTTACCCCAGCCGCCGATATTCCAAAAATAACAATTCTGATTGTCCTCAACGGCAAAGGGGATTATGAAGCCCTCGTCGCCGTCCAGCTTTGTTGCTTCAACGGTATAGGTGTAGTTGCTCCAATCCTCGCAGCCGAAGTATGCAACCATTCCCGTTTCTGTGTAGGGCATCCAGGTGTTTGTCTGCACAAGTCTGCCGTCCTGGATTTCAAAATCGTTGCTGTCGTAAATATTATCCCAATTCCACCAGAAGTTGAGGAGAGTTGAGAATTTATCCGAGCCAAGGGTTTTGCCCGTTTCGTTTGAAACAATTTTAACATTGTCAAATGCCGCCGCTGTGTACCATGTACCGATACCCACCCTGCCGCTTAAAGGCTGCTGCTCGATTTTTGCGCCGTCAAGGGTGGATTTATGCAGCTTTGTGCCTGCATTAACGGAGAACAGCTTCTGCATATAGTAGCTGATTGAGCCCGTCACCTGATGATTGTTGAACCATATAAGGTCGGGCGACCAATGGGTTGCCGTAAGGTTGCCGAAAAGGGGAGCATATGCCGCCATGCGCACAATATCGCCGTTGCGCTCAAGGCCTGTCATATATGCCGCCTCAGCAAGGGCAGCCTTGAGAGTGTTGGACCTTGCGGCATATTCGCCCAGGAAAACCTGCAGACCGCCGCCGTAGAGTGTGTCTGTCATTGTGTCAACGGTGCGGGTGTAATTCTTTTCGTCATAGTAATCGGTGTTTTTGAAAAACCATTCAGGTTGGTTGTAATAATGCTGATCTGTTGCGCCCGCAAAATCAGCGGCGTTATCGGAATCGCCGAGCTGCTCTTGTGCATATTTATAGGATTTAAGGTAGTTTTCGCCGTGGGTGCCGTCGGATGCACCTGCGGAATAAATCAGCTCAATGCCGTCATAGAGGTCGGGATTCTTGGCTTTTGCCTCATTGAATGAATCAAGGAAAACCTGATATCTTTCAAAATAAACCTCGCCCTCCTGCTCATTACCGATGCAGATGTATTTCAGCTCAAAGGGCTCCGCGTGGCCGAGTGACACGCGTACCTTGCCCCATGTTGTGTTTTCATCGCCGCGGCAGAATTCAACAAGGTCGTGCATATCCTGAACATACTGTCTGAATTCATCGGTGTTCATATCAACGGGTCCTCTGCCTCTCATCTGGCAGTAAAGACCGCAGTTGATAACGGGCACGCCGATTGCGCCTATATCCTCCGCAAGCTGAAAATATTCGTAAAAGCCAAGGCCGTAGGTCATGAAGCAGGGGTAGGGGTCATCGGTTGCAGCAATGTTTGTCCAAAGGTTAGTGCCCTGCTTTCTTGCGGCAACATCGCCGTAGCCGCCGTTAAACTCAAGGGGCTTACCGTCGCTGCCCGTTGCGATAGAGTTTTTCCAATTATATGCGGTTTCGTAGTCGTAGCCCTCAATAATGCAGCCGCCGGGGAAGCGCAGGAATTTAGGCTTGAGCGCCTCCAGCAATTCGCCAAGGTCTTTCCTCATGCCGTTTTTTCTGCCCTTAAAGGTGTCCTCGGGGAAGAGGGAAATCATATCCAGCATAACGCTGCCCTTATCCGCAAGCACGCGGAGGGTTGCATTTTCAAAATCCGTTGCCGTGCAGTTGAGTGTAAGACTGTATTTTTGCCAATCGGAGCTTATTCTTTCAATTGTTCCTTCGCCTGCAACGGTGTTGCCTGAGCAAAGCTGAACATAAATTTTGCCTGTGTAGCCGTCAACACCCCTTGCATAAACAGAAAAATTGTAGTTTTTACTGCTTTCAATTGACATTCCGTCAAGGAAGCCCACGTTTGCAATGCCTGCAGGGGAATTGCTCTCGTTTGTAAGCACAAGGTAATTGGGATTATTCTCGTTAAGTCGGCTTCTGCTTGTTTTAACCTCTGCTTTTGCGCCGTTAACCGTGCTCCAGCCGTAAAGCGCATCGTTTGCAGCAAGGTCGGTAAATTCAAATGAACGGTTAACAACCATTTCAGCATAAAGTCCGCCGTCTGCCGCAAAGTTGATATCCTCAAAGAAAATTCCGAAAAGCAGGTCGCTTATATCGTGAATTTCATCCTCAACATCAATCATCAGCGAATAATCCGCCGCCTCGGTATCATAAGATGTAACGGTGTTTGCCTCGGGTCTTTCAACCTCTGCTTCGTTTCCGCTGAAAATGCCGCCCGTTAGCGCCATAATGCCGGAAAGAACAGCAGCAAATGCTTTTTTGAGAGCTTGTATAATCGCAAATTTCATTTTAGTTCTCCTTAATAAAATGTTTACCTTATTATAATACATAACGGAAAAATTTTCGTCAATAGTTTTTGCCTGCGACGGAATACATTGGGCAATTTTACTAATCATGCAGGTTAATTTTCGTAAAAAAAAACAAAATTTTTTATGCGGTTTGACTTTTGCGCACTAAAGTGATAACATTTATCTATAATCTAAAGGAGGTTAGCTCTATGTTTAAAAAATTAACCGCACTCCTTCTTGCTGCAATCATGATTTTTCCTGTTGCAGGCGTATCCGCATCGGCAGAAGAATCTGCATCGGCAGAAAAAAATTACACTATTGATGACCCTTACAAGAGAGTTGATTGGGATGAATGGGGCGTTTACAAAACCCAGCTTCATTGCCACACAACAGCCAGCGACGGCTTCCTGACAATCAAGGAATTTGTTCAGGAACATTATGACCTTAACTTTGATATCGTTGCGCTGACAGACCACGGCACCCTTAACCTCGGCTGGAATGTAGTGCCTGAAACCGTGCCCATTATGCGCTATATAAAGAAAGAGCGCACAAAGAATGCACCCATTATTCCGCTTACGGATGAGGAGTATTATTCATATCTCAACGGCACAGCGCCGTCGGAGAGAAGAACTCACACAAACGGTATGCTTGATGTGCCTCTGGGCATTGAGCTTAATATGGCAACTCCTTTTGCAGACTGCCACCTTACAGGCTACTTTGCCGAGTACGGTCAGGGCCTTGCAGGCGTTTTCGGCGATTATGAAACACCCTCAAAGGGCGTTAAGGAAGCGGGCGGCATTTCAATGCTTTCCCATGTCGGCGAATATGTTTACATTGATAAGGACAGCGAAAAATATGTAGGTATGCCTGTTGACGATTACTATGCAACCAAGTTTGCACGCCTTTTTATGGATAACGAAGGCTCAAGCCTCGGTATGGGTATCAACAGCGCAACCGATGCTCACACCCGCTGCGACAGAATACTTTACGACCAGATTCTGCAAAAGACCATTCCCAACGGCGTTGTTCCCTGGAGTAACACCTTCTCCGATTCCCACAATTGGGATGCTGTTAATGATGCATACACAATGTCCCTTATGCCCAACCTTACCCTTGAAGATTTCCGCACCTGCCTTGAAAGGGGCGAATTCTTCTCCATTTCCCACTATTCAAACGGCGTTGAGCTTAACGGCATGCCCGAAATGCCCGGCTTTGACGAGCAGAAGGTTTATGACACAAAGAGCTTCCTGCTTGACAATACTCCCATGGTAACAAGAGTTACCGTTGACCAGGAAAAGGATACAATCACAATTGAAGGCACAAACTTTGACGAAATCACATGGGTTTCAAACTGCAATGTTATCCGCCGTGAAAGCAATATCACAAGCGGCACGGCTACCCTTGACCTTCATGCATCTGACCTTCTTGACGAGCCTTATCTCTATGTAAGATTCTACATTACGGGCGATAACGGCATCTGCTATTCGCAGCCCTTCGTTCTCAATGTTGAGGGTGAGGAATTTGCACCCGTTGAGGTTGAAAAGGTTTATGACCTGCCCTATTTCCTCCGCCTTCTTGTAACGGTTATTGATGTAGCCGTGTTCAGACTTAACCCCATTATCTGGATTTTCAAGTATTTCGCATTGGGTTATAACCCCATTACATTTGACCGTTTAATCAATCCGTTCTAAAGTTTAAAATGAAATCGGATTGTGCAGCTTTTGCACAGTCCGATTTTTGGTTTAAAACCAATGAGGTGAAATTTATGAAAGCAAAAATTACCCTTGCAAAGGAATTCAGAATAGGCGATATTGACAAGCGCATTTACGGCTCATTTATTGAACATCTGGGCAGAGCCGTTTACGGCGGAATTTATGAGCCCGGCCACCCCACTGCCGATGAAAAGGGTCTGCGCCGCGATGTTATTGACCTTGTAAAAAAGCTGAATGTGCCCGTTGTGCGCTACCCCGGCGGCAACTTTGTTTCGGGTTATAATTGGGAGGACGGAGTCGGCCCTGTTGAGCAAAGACCCAAACGCCTTGAACTTGCCTGGGGCACAACCGAGCCTAATTATTTCGGCACAAACGAATTTATGGATTGGTGCAAAAAGGTAAATGCCGAGTGTATGATGGCGGTTAACCTTGGCACAAGAGGCCCTGATGCCGCACGAAACCTTGTTGAATATTGCAACCATAAATCAGGCTCATATTGGTCGGATTTGCGCAGAAGCCACGGCTATGAGGAGCCTCATAACATAAAGCTGTGGTGCCTCGGTAACGAAATGGACGGCGGCTGGCAGATGGGCGCAAAAACCGCCGTTGAATACGGCAGAACCGCCCTTGAAGCCTCAAAGCTGATGAAGTGGACCGACCCCACCATTGAAACTGTTCTTTGTGGCTCATCAAGCAGAAATATGTCCACTTTCGGCACATGGGAGGCGGAAAGCCTTGATATTGCCTATGACAGCATTGATTATGTTTCTCTGCATCAGTATTACGGCAATTGGGAGGACGATGCACTCAACTTCCTTGCAAGAACGCTGGAATTTGACGATTTCATTTATTCCGTAATCTGTGTTTGCGACTATGTTAAGGCAAAGAAGCGCTCAAAGAAAACAATCAATCTTTCATTTGATGAGTGGAATGTGTGGTATCATTCCCACAGCATTCCTTATGAGAAGTGGAGCGTTGCGCCGCCAAGGCTTGAGGATATTTATAATTTTGAGGATGCCCTGCTTGTGGGCTCAATGCTCATAACCCTGCTGCGCCATTGTGACAGAATTAAAATTGCCTGCCTCGCCCAGCTTGTTAATGTTATTGCACCCATTTTCACTCAGACAGGCGGAGGAGTTTTTGAGCAGACAATTTACTTCCCCTTTATGCATCTTTCAAATTACGGCAGAGGCAGCGCCCTGCTGCCCCTTATTGATTGCCCCAAGTATGACAGCAAGGATTTCACCGACGTTCCCTATATTGAGTCAATCGCAACCTATGACGAAGAAAATGAGGAAATGGCAATTTTCTGTGTCAACAAGAGCCTTGATGAAAGCGTTGTGCTTGATGTTAACCTTATGGATTTCGGCGGCTATAAGCCCGTTGAGTTCATTTCAATGGACGGCCACGATAAGAAGGCGGAGAACACCTTTGATGCGGTTAATGTGAAGCCCCATAATAACCCCGTTCCTGCCATTGATAACTCAACACTCACCGCCGAGCTGAATCCCTTCAGCTGGAATGTGATAAGGCTTAAGAAATAATGAACGCTCCGTACCAATCGGTACGGGGCGTTTTGCTGTAATTTGTGTTTATTCCGTTATTTCCGTTTTCTCGGGAATTGCGGTTGTTATTTCTGTGACAATTTCCGCTTCGCCGTATTTTGCAATTATCTCCGCTTCCATTTGCTCAATGTCAACCCAATCCGTGGTTTGAGTTTGATATGTGCCGTTTGCAACGGCATTTTCATAGTCGGTAACATAAACAAAAGGATATTCGTGGCTTAAATAATATTCGTTTATTATTTTATCGTCAAATGTATAAATTATATCCGCATTATAAACTTCATCGGTTTCCTGATTTGCGAAATCTTGCGGATTCATCATAGGTATTCCGTCAAAACCGTTTATGATTATCTTTGTCCATTCAAGATTTGCTCTGTCAAAATCCTCGCGAGAAATGTTGAACTCCTGAATAAACAGTTTCATTGGCATTATTTCTGTTTTGTTTGGGTCGTTTTCAACAATTATTTCGTACCAATCCTCGAACTCATAAAGATCTACAAGATTTATAAAAGGTCTTGGAATATCGCAATAAATACTTCGATATTTAGTTAAAGAAGGAGTTCCGCCTCCAACATCATTTAATGTTGGACTTTCTTTGTTGTTATCAATGCTCTCCGAAGACAATTCTGCTTGAACGGTTGGTGAAACGACCGAATTATTTTTTGCTTTATCCTGAGTGCAGGAAGTTGCAATGAACAGTAAGCTAAAAATTAAAATAAGACTTAAAAATCTCTTCATTTTGATATCCTCCATTCAAATCATACCAGTAACCACCGTATTTATTATAGGATTTAGTTTTGCTGAAGGTTACTTCTTTTTCGACAAAGAAATACATTGGGTTTATTGTGTAGGTAAAGTTACTTCTTCCAGATTCTCCAACGGCAGCATTCTGACTGTTTGCTTCAAAATGCAAATGATATCCCATACTAGGATCGTTGTTACCGTTTGTATTACCTACTTTTCCAATTATTGTACCAGCTTGAATATAATCACCTAATGAAATTTTTTTGCCATTTTCATATTTAGGACTTTCTAATAGGTGCATATATATGATTGATATTTTTTTGCCGGTAATAAGATCTAAACAATCGGTACTTATGGAAATACAGTATCCGCAATCGGTTGTATTATTATAGATTTTTTTTACAGTACCTGAGCAGGATGCAACAACATACTCGCCTGCAATTTCACCGGGATTTCCTGTAGTGATATCATAACCTCTATGATGAATTGTTCCTGAAGCAGTTATGTTGCGAGGACCATAGGGGGAACTGATATTTTTAATTGATTCATCATACATAGGCCATGCCCATGGAACTTCTTTTTCTTTACCGTTTTCATCTATTATGGTTGTAGTCATAAGATTATACTGCGAAACAGTGCCTTTGGTTGAAATGTGAAAAATGGGAATAAAGCCCCAGTTTTCAGTACGGCTGATATACCCGTAAGCCCATCCGTCACTTGTTCCGCAGTCACCCTGAACAACAAATTCCGTTCCCGTGGGCAGAGAGGTTGAACCCTTGTTGTAGCCGTTACCTACGGCGTAATATATGTTTGTGTTTC
>JAZUON010000008.1:0-41201 GCA_045604685.1 Acutalibacteraceae bacterium | reverse complement strand
TGCCAAACCACTACTATTATACTTGGAGGTTTGATTTTCTTTCAAATCTTTTGGGCTTGCTTCGAGCTCGCCCGTTTTGGCTTTACTGAAGTCTTTTTTGCCCCCGGCTGTACCGGGGGTTGTCTTTTGCTTAAGCATTAAAGCAGAAAAGCCGCAAAACTTCTTTTGCGGCTTTTGGGCTTTCATAAATTGCAATTTAAAAGTGAACGAACTACATTCACCTTATGTTTTTGCTAACAAATTGCTAATTTGACCATAAATTATATAGATGATACCAGGTGACACCACAGGATATAAGGTGTCACTTGACATGTTTAAAAACTGTTGATATTATTGGGATTATAGTGCATTGTGTGACACCAAGGGATACACCATATAAAACACAATCCGTAACTCCTAAGCGAAAGGCCGTGGGTTCGAATCCCGCCGAGGACGCCAGAAAGCAGCTCCACATTTAGGTGGGGCTGCTTTGTTTTTATAGGCGGGATTTGAAAGGGCGTTAAGAAAACGCTTCGGGGAAGCGTTTTTAGCCCGTCGAGTTAATTGTAGCTTTTGCAGCCCTCAAGCAACAGCGGTCGAACATCGAGAAAAAAACAAACTCCCGCTACGCCGAGGACGCCAGAAAGCAGCTCCACATTTAGGTGGGGCTGCTTTGTTTTTTTATTCACAGATTGTAACCGTCATGCTGCATCTCTGTTTAACCTGCAGCTTTGAAAAATATTCTCTTTCAAGGGGTATCCATTCGCTATGAAACCGTTGGGCAACCTGCGGCGAATTCCGCACGGATATCCGTTTCCTTTGCAATTCGGGCAAAACATCCAGAAAAACCGATATATCATAATAATTTGCAAGCAACGGATGCATTGAATATGCTCCTTCAATTACGGTCAGCTTTTCGGGACAAATTTTTATCGGAGAACATATTTTCATTGAAGCGCAGTCAAATCTCCGATAGTTGACGGGTTCATTTCTGCTCAGGGGAATGAGAACCTCCTCCAGAAATCGCTCTCTATCAATATTTCCACCCGCCTCTGCATAGCGTTCGGGAGTCCTTTGTTCGGGGCGGAGAAAAAAATCATCCATGTGAAAAACCGCGCAGCCGTAAATTTCCTTAAGCATTTCGCTCAGCGTTGTTTTGCCGCTTGCGCTGCCGCCTTCAACAGCGAGAATTGCAGAGCCTTTTTTCAGCATTTCATCAAGCCTTGCAAAAAGCGGCAGAAACGGAACATATCTGTTGTCAATAACACGGTATGACGGCTTAAAGGCATCGCGAAAAACATCCGAATGATGCACTGCGGGATATCCCTCAGCCTGCCATTCTCCGGCCGCTTTCTCAAATTCGTCCAAAGAAAAGGGCAGATTTTTCTCTCTGATAAGCTCTTTTGCAATTTCAATCTTTTGCTCCAGAGCCAGTTTGCCGTTGATTTCCTTTTTTGCCGATGTGAAGAAAAGTTTTCCGAGGGTTTCAGCACTCAGGCCTTTCCCAAGGCAAGCGAGGTGAACGCGGCTGTATTCTCCGTCAAGGCGGTCAATAAAAGAGCCGTCATTCTGAGCTGCACAGGCGCTTTCATTGCGGATGCGCTCCGTTGCCGCTTCTGAGGAGTCCACCATATGCTCGCACCCAAACGAGCTCTGATAAAGAAATTTGAATACGTCTCTGATTTGCAACTGAGGATATTTCGCATAATGCTCCGTCAGCAATTTACGGGTTCTGCTACTGTTTTCCATAATTCTCTCTTTCTTACCTTTTCAGTATTTTGGGGTTATCCAGCACCGTAACAAGAACAGGAATGAGCACCATCTGAATAACAATTCCGGGAATTGCATTTGTGAATGCCCCTGCAAGAAAAGCGGCAAAGGTAAAGCTGCCGCCGTTGATTCCCATGCAAACAAACATGGCTACGCCCCAAATGAGCCTGCCTGCAATCATTGCGGTAATCAGGGAGCAAAAAATATAAGGCTTCTTGCGGGGCAGCAATCTGTGCATAAGACCCGAAACCGCTCCGTAAGCAGCGAGCTCAAAGGCCATACAAACAGCAGTCGGAAAAAGCGGAGGCATTCCCAGCGTAAGGGAACGGAGCAGCGGAGCAACAAAACCCACCGCAAGCCCCCACGGCCATCCGCAGATAAAGCCGCAAAGAAGAACGGGAATGTGAAGGGGGCAAAGCATTGAGCCGATTTCAGGTATCTGCCCCGTCAGAAAAGGCATAACATAAGCGATTGACAAAAACAGCGCCGAAAGCACCGGATTCAATAATCTGTTGTGATTTTTCATGAAAGTTCCTCTTAAAACACAAAAAGTGACACTACCTCTTCTGAGGTAATGACACTTTCGTAGTATCGTTATAACAATGTTTCGGTATGAAATGAAGGAAAACTTCTGTTTCCGCGCCGTTCTTCTGAACAACAACGATATTTTACTATAATATTCTGCCGTTGTCAAGGATTACGGCTGTCCGCTATGCCGCGCAGCTTCAGAACTGCATCCTCAACAAGCGCTCCCACATTAAGATTGGGAACTCCCGCAACCATATTGTCGCACTTGTTCACGGGGATAAGGATGCGGATTGCATTTGCCTGCCCTACTGCCACGGCCATTTTTTCGGTCACTTCACCCAGCAGGGAATCGGCAATAACAATACCCACGGGGCCGATTATAACATCGGCTCTGCGGCAGGCAACAACAACGGGATTTTCTCCCGTTGCGGCATTCCTTGCCCCTGCCTTCAGCATTGTGGCAGTGGCAACCGAGTTTGTGCCGATTGCGGTTAAGCTGATGTTGGGAAAAGCTGAATATACCGCCTTCACAAGCTGAGCTCCGAGCTGGCCTCCCTGCCCGTCAATAATCGTTACATTCATTTTGATGCCTCCATAATAACAGAATTATTTGAAATGAATTCCGCCGAAAATCAGCAATGCAGTCATTACAACAAACTCCTTACGGTGATATTTTCACTGATTCAAGCAAAGAAAGCCGGTTCATCCGTTTGAAGATGACCGGCTTTGAATTATGTTCAGCGGAAGTTATAATAACCGAAAACAAGCAGACCAACCATCAGGATATGGAAGAAGGGAAGAACGGTAATATCTCCGCCGAAGGACACAAGGAACTGCTTGAAGGATTTTGATTTCCTGTAGTTTTCGATTACTCTCTTCGGACGGTAGAAATACACAAGGTCAAACAGGATGTAGCCGCAGCAATAGAAAATCCATGTTTCCCAAAGGGTGTAGCCTCTGAAAATCTGACCAATCAGAATCACGCCGCCCAACAGAATCAGGAATATGCGGATAAACTTGATGTTCTTATAATCCCAATATCTCTCAAGACCGTCATGCTGAGCGATAACATAATACATCGTGAAGCAGCAGATAATTGCTGCCATGGTTGTTGAGCCGAGCATGATAAGCGCCAGAGGGCCCACCATGTAGCAAGGGCGCTCCAGAACCTCAACGATGTTCATATCAACCTCACCGAAGGCGCGGGTGATTTTGTTGCCGTTTCTGCGATAGGGAATTATAAACAGGAAAATCGTAAGAATAATCAGGGCGCAGAACACCCATGAAAGAGTAATATCAACCTTTTCGGGGAGCATATACCAGAGCTTGCCCGCAGCCTCGGCCTGCTCCAGATTTTTGGCTGCAATAGGCCAGCCAACAACGAAAGCTGCGCCGATTCCAAGGCCGTTAAAGCAACCCTGAGTGAACTCCATAATCTTCCAGCCGTCAATAACCCTGAGGGTTTCCAGCCTGCCGAAAAGCCATTTGCCGTTTTTGAGGGGATGCATCTGCTTATCGTAAAATGTGATGGCAATAACCCAGCCCACAGAGCCTGCAAGAGCGCCGCCGATCCACATCAGGATGCCGAAAATATCGCGGCGGATTGCCATGAGCACAAGAAGCTCCGCTACGATTATCAGGTTGCGGCCCCATTCCTCACGGCTGTCCTGCGAGAAGCAGATTTTGGGCATTTTGCCCTTTTCGGGGGCATAGGGAGTGTTGAAAATGCGATAGCCGATTTCCTGCGACAGAGGAACAAGGGCAAAGAAAATAACAAAATCATACCATTTATAAACAACGCCGCTCATCGCAGAGAAGCTGATGCCTAAAAATGCTGCGCCGAGGCCGCTCCATATTGAGCCCTTGAAGGCCAGAGCAAGATAGCCCAGCGGAGGATTATAGCGGGGTTTATCATGGGTAAGAACAAGACCCATTGTTGAGCCGTAGGGCTCCATACCGCCGTAGAAATAGCCAAGAGCGCAGGCCGCTGCAAACAGATAAACATTATCCATCAGAAGCTGGGAATTTGTGTACCACACACAGAGAATACCCATGAATGCGCCGGGGAGCATTGCGCCTTTTTCGCCGCCGATTGCGGAGCCTCGAATGCCCCAGCCAAAGCACATGGTTACCATGCTGATTGCCAGAAATACCAATACGTTTTGAGTTTCCATACTCAAACCCCTTTCTCAAATTCTGTTTATTTTTCAACCCGAACAAGAGCATATCCGATTTTTTTGCGTCCGCAGGTGTAAACCATATGGAGCAGGTTGCCTTCTGCCACAATTGAGGGATACGAGAATTCAACGCCCGGTTCTGTTTCAAGCTCAATGCGAACGGGATAGGTTGCGCCGTTATCCTCGGAAAGGAACAGGCAAAGAGGTGTGCGGTCGCCCCAATTTTCGCTCACGGGGTTGCAGATCAGACCTAAAATTCCGCAATCGGTCATTGCCGCGCCGATACCGCTGTTGTTATTGGGCATATCCGTAGGGCGTGCAATTGACCATGTGCGCCCGAAATCCGTTGACTCGCTGCGATAAATCCGGTTAAGATTTGTGCGGGCAAGCATATAAACTCTGCCGTCATGGGATTGATCCTCCCATATTGCAGGCTGAATCAGGCCCTCGCCGTCCTTGGGAAGCTCTTCCTTGCGGTTGCAGATTGTGCCGTCGGGGAGCTCGAATGCAACGGGAGCCGACAGCTTCCATGTTTCGCCGTTGTCGGCGCTGTAATCCGTCCATGATTCCCAGCGGTCACAGAGATCCTCTGTTGATCCGGGAGCAAGGAGCGCTCCGTTTGAAAGCCTTATCATCTGATTTTTAACGGGTCCGCGTCCGCCGATATCACCGGGAACCAGCTCTGCAGGTTCCGACCATGTTTTTCCGCCGTCGCGGGAAACTGTTTTCATTGAGTACCAATGACCCTCGTCAATGCCGCTTTTATAAATCAGCGTCAGGACTCCGTCCTCTGCAAAAAGGGTTGGATTCCAGTCAGCTTCGCCGTCATCGGGAGTTACGGGAACGGGAATGCTCCATTCACCGTCACGGCATGAGAACCAGATGCGGACATTGGGATTTTTTTCTTTTGTTCCGCCGAACCATGCGGCAGTGGGCTTGCCGTTGCAGATTGCAACCGTTGCTGCATGGCATTCGCCCGTTTCTTCGTTAATTCCTTCTGTTGCAAGGTATTCCTGATATAAAAGCTCAGCCTTAATCATTTGTCAGTATCCTCCCATCCGAAAACTACAGTGTCTGCAACAAAGCGGGGAGCTTCCTCGCCGAGATTGTAGTAATAAAGAATATGAACTTCGTTATCCAGAACCGCAATGCGGGGATAACCGATATCCGTGTTGACAGCGTCAGTGCGCAGCGCCTTAGGCTCGCTCCATTTTTTGCCGTCGCGTGTGGTGGTGATGAAAAGTCCGTGAGGCTCCTGCCTGCGGAAAAATGCAAGCATTACCGTTCCGTCGGCCAACGAGCAGAGTGCAGGAGGGCTGCCGCCGCTCATATCGTTTTCTATAAATGCCAGCTTTGTTTCGTAGTCCCATGTTTTTCCCTCATCGCTGCTGAGGTAAACATCCAACTGAGTGAAGCCCGGCTCATTTTCGCTGGCATAGCGTGCAATTGCAAGCAGTGAACCGTCATGAAGCGCGGCAATTGCAGGCATAATGCGGAAATCTCCCTTGGGAGGTGTTTCGCCCATAATGCCGAGCATTTCCCACTGACCGTCAAAGGTGAGCTTTGCGGCAAATGACATTCCCTCATATCCGTCGGGCTTGACACCCGTCATGGCAAGGAGAAAATAACCGTCGCAAACAAGGTAATCCGTTCTGGCGGAAACGCCCACCAGGCCGAAGTCAGGAATGCGAAACGGACCTTCCCAGCTTTTGCCGCTGTTATTGGTGACCATAAACTGAGTGAAAACATTGCCGTCCCATCCGGAGGGCATAAGATAAAGTCCGCTTTCAGCGGTAAGAAGGTCTGCGGGCACATCGGGAAGAGGCTCGGTGTTTTCATAGCAGATTGGCGGAATTTCAGGATACTCGTGAACCCAACCCGTTTCGGGGCGGAATCTCGCGAACATTCTGAGCGTGGGCTTTGTTCTGTCCAATGCATGAACTCCGGGGCCGTTATAATGATGAATACCCTTTTCAAAGCCTACAAGCAGCTCATTATTGAATTTCCATATGCCGTGGTTGGCAGGCCATCCGTAAAAGCTGAGTTCATCATATGCCACGATATTGTGTGTCACTTTCATTTTTCTCACCTTTCCTTAATTCGGGTGTCTGTATCTGACCATATAAAACAATTATATCAGCAGGATTTTTCAATGTCAATATTTTAAAAACTCCGCAACGGAACTTTTTGATAAAAACGAAAATATCCCGCCTGAAGCAGGAGCCTTCCGGCTTCGTTTCGGCGGGATTTATTCTGCTTGCCCGGCAAACGGAATCAGCAGCCGTGACGCTCCTTATAAATACGGATAACCTCCTGAAGGTCTTCTTCAGTGTCAACGCTGACTGCTTCATACTGCGCGGGGGCAGGAACTATTTTAATTTTGTAGCCGTGCTCCAGAACCTTAAGCTGTTCAAGGGATTCTGCCTCTGAAAGAGGTGTGGGAGCCAGCTTTGTGTATGTATTGAGGAATTCATGTGTGTATGCATAAATGCCTACATGCTCAAAATATTTTGCTGCCTCGGCATGGCGGGGATAGGGAATGGGCGAACGGGAGAAATAGATAGCGTTTCCGTTCACATCGGTAACAACCTTAACAACCGTATTGTTGAGAACATAGTCACCCTCAATGGGCACGCTGCCCGTTGCCATAACGCAATCGGGGCTGTTAATCAGCGCAGAGCCGATATCGTCAATGATTTCGGGGGGAACGAGGGGCTCATCGCCCTGGATGTTGATAACATAGTCGCAATCATAATTGCTTGCAGCCTCAGCCACGCGGTCTGAGCCTGTGGGATGATTTACACTTGTCATAACCGCTTCGCCGCCGAAGGCAATAACCGCATCGTAAACCCTTTGGTCGTCAGTTGCAACAACAACGCGGTCAAGAACCTTTGATTTGCTTGCATTTTCATAAACATGCTGAATCATGGGCTTGCCGCAGATATCCTTCAGGGGTTTGCCGGGCAAACGCGATGAACCGTAGCGCGCGGGAATAACGCCTAAAACTTTAGCACTCATTTTAAAAATCTCCTTTTTTCAAAACTCAGAAACCGTATTTTTCGCGCAAAGCGTTGCGCATTTTATTAAGAGAGAAGGGCTTAATCTCTTCAACAATGCGCTCGCGCATTGCAGCGCCTTCCTCAGTATTCTGGGGAGCGGAAGAGAAATCAAGAGTTACGCCGAGCTCGTTGCAGATGCGGTCAACGAAAATGGGCCACAGTTCACCGATATCACCGATAACGGGAATACTGTTTTCAAGGCGGGTAAAGGCCGACATTTCCATGCGGAAAGGAATTTTCGTCAGCTTGGTTTTGGGAAGGCCTTCGTTGATTGCTTTCTGAATCAGCTCGCTCTGCTTGTTAAGATCCCACGAACGCTTGAGATTTTCATCAAGGTCAAAGCGGATGAGGGTTTTATCCTTAAGGCTGTAGGTGGGCAAACCGTTCATTGATGCCCAGATGCCGTGGCCTGTGTATGTTTCAAAGGGACCGTCGTGAATTTCCTGAGTAAGCGCAACTGCAGATTCAATGATAACATCTGCATCCGAAAGCATTTTTGCAATGCGCTTGCAGCGCTGGCTTACGGGGATACTGTCAGAAATGCAAAGACCAACCTGACCGCCGCCGATAAGCTGAGGAACGCTTACAAGAACGGGTACGCCCTTGATTGCGCCTGCACCTATCATTGTTCTGGGGTCGGCGCCGAGACCTGCAACATATTCAAAGCTCTCGCCCAGAGTCTGCGCAGCAACCATAACCTCTGTTGACACCGTTTCGTTGAAGTAACCTACGGGATAAGCCATGTTGCCCGCCGCCTTGATAATAACCTTACCCTCTGCCTTTTCGCAGATGGAAATGAGTTCTTCGTCAAGAGGCATTTCTGAACGGATACGGGCCCACTCTTCAGCGGGAAGCTCCGTAAGCTCAAAAATGTTGCCGCGGGGACGCAATGCCTCAGGAAATCTGCTGCCGAGGATATCGGCATCAAAACGCTTAACACGGTCAAGCGTGCCGCCCATTTCGTGGGAAATAACCGCCGAGCTTGTTGTAACGCCGTCAATAAGACCGGCATGAATAAGCGTTGCTATCAGGGTTGTTACGCCCTCGTGGAGGTTCGGGCCGCTGCCGATAACGGCTGCAACCTTGCCGCCATGCTTTTTAACGTCAACAACGCGTTCGATAGCAGTAGCAAGAAATTCTTTTGTTTCATCGGGAAGCGCCTTATAGAGTTGTTCAACCAAAGCAGGTGATGCCATATTCAAGTCTCCTTTTCGTGATTAATTTCATTTATAACATACCACTTCGGGCAGCTTATGTCAACTTTCCGCAGAAATGTTTTTTTATTTGGTTTTCCTGCCGAAGCAGGCATCGTCATGGTCAATTGACAGAAGGGTGAAGTTGTATTTTTTATAAAAATTAACGGCTCTTTCATTTCTCGGGCCGCAGGTAAGGCAAACGCCCTCAATTCCCTTTTCCGCCAGATGGCTGCAAAGAGTATCAACCAGCTTGCCGCCCATGCCGAGCCTCTGATATTCGGGAAGAATGTCAATGTGGAAATGAGCAGGATATTCTTCCTTGAATTTTTCCTGAGCCTTGTATGCGGTTGATGCCCACTCATATCTGTCCTCACCGAACTGATTTGAAAGAGGAAGGTAATCCCTGTCATAAATCTCCTTGAATCTGTCAAAATTTTCGGCGCAGATGATGTAGCCTACCGCCCTGCCTCCGTCATCAAGAACGAAGCAGTTTTCAGGCTCGTTTTCAATATAATAATTGCAGAAGGCGCAGTGATAAAACTGACCCGTTGCAAAATCCGGCACTTCCTCGGGGCCCTCACTGTTGTGGCAGACAAAACGCACATCATCATAATCTTTTTCTTCATATTTTCTGATAAATACCATTCCGAATCACCGTCCGTAATCTATGTTGTATTTTTATGTTATCATAAATTTTTAAAAACCGCAAGGAAATTAAGGCTTGAATTTTTTAAAAATAGGTGTATAGTAAAAGTGTAGAGTTTTAAGGAGGGTTGACCATGAATTTTAAGGAAAAATTCACAAAAAGCGCAGTAACCGCCCTTGCAAATGCGATTATTTCTTCAATGCCAAAAAAAAATTTCACAACCCGCGAAAATGCAGATAAATTTATGCTCTGCGGCGATGAAAAGTTTTCGTCCGTTGCAGGCGAAAAATGGACCTGCGGCTTCGGCAAGGCAACATACACTCCCGACGATTACCGCGAGAAAACATATTTCATTGCAGGCTACGATTCAAATAACCCCGTGAAAGGAATTCTTGACGATTTATATGCAAGAGCTGTTTACCTTGACGATAACAGAGGCAACGGCGGTGCAATTTTCTGCGCACTTGACTGCGTAGGCATAAGCAGGAAAGATATCAATGAAATCAGAAAACATGCCCTCGAAAGCGGCAGACTGGGAAAAATAAAATCAATCAACATTTCATCAACCCACACTCATGCAGGCATTGACTCTCAGGGGCTCTGGGGCGAAAAAATTTACAAAAGCGGCAGAGACGAAGCATTCATGTCCAATCTCAAAATAAAAGCAGCAGAGGCTATTGTTGCGGCTTATGAGAACAGAAAAGACGGCAGGCTCTACATGGGCTATGCACCCGCAGAGGATATGCAGGCGGATGTCAGAACTCCTGTAACCTACGACAAAAACCTTACAAGATTCCGCTTTTCGCCCAACGATAATTCGGGCGACATTTACATTGTGAATTTCGCTTCCCATGCTGAGCTGCTGGGAACAACTTCCCTTGTCAGCGCAGACTTTCCCTCATATCTTATCAGAGAAATTGAAGAAACCGCGCCCGGATCAAATGCCGTTTTCTTCAACGGTGCCGTTGGCGGCATGATTTCTGCAAAGGAAATAAAAAAGGTTTACAGAGATTCAATCGACTGCGAAGCATACATGAAGGGCTTCGGAAAGAAGCTTGGCGAGCTTGCTCTTTCCATTGAAAACGAAACGGAGCTCAAACCCATACTTAACATTAAGTCAAAAGGAATCAACATTGACATTGAAAACACCATTCTTATTCTTGCAAGATATCTCGGAGTTCTCAACAACGATATCGGCAGAACGGAAAAGAGGAGCAGGGTTTTGATTTATTCCGAGGTGGGCTACATGGAAATCGGCGACGGCGACGTTGGTGTGTTCCTTATTCCCGGCGAGCTTTTTCCCGAGCTCTATAACGGCGAATTCCTTACGGAAAAAGACAGCGCAAACCACAGAAAGGCAAGCTACGGAAAGGTGCTTGCCGATATGACGGATTGCAGACACAAATTCGTTATCGGCCTTTGCAACGATGAGCTTGGCTACATTCTTGCGGAAAACGATTTCCTGCTTAACAGCGCCCTGCCCTACATCAACAAGGCTACGGACGACATGGGCAGAGACCACTACGAGGAAACAAATTCAACAGGCCCTCTCACGGGCAAAACCATTCTTGACGAAACGGAAAATCTGATTAAATCCGCAAAATAATTGCCGTAACATAATTGCAATTTTTATTCGCGGCCTTATTCGGTTTGCGATGAAAATAAAAAAGTAAACCAAATTTATTTGAGGAGATGCAAAAAATGAAAAAAAGAATCACATCATTTATCGCTATGCTTCTTGTATTTACAATGCTTTTCTCCGTAAATGCCTCTGCTGCATTTACAACACGGGAACATAACGGCGCAATCAGAACCGCAACAAACGTTCTCGGCGGAATTATTGACGGCGCAATCGGCTTTTTAGGCATGTTAACGGCCACACCCGACTATCCCACGGTTGATGAATATTTCGCTGCAGAAAGTGAAAATTTCTATGAGGGCACCGAAACATTTATCGACAGCGCCGCAGAAGGCGCAAAATGGTCTCTTGGCTTCGGCAAGGAAAGCCTCATTCCCGATAACCTTATTGACGGAACAAAAAAATATTACACGGGCGGTTATTTCACCCAGAAGGTAAGCGGTGTTTATGACGACCAAAGAGCAAACGCCATCGCTCTTAATGACGGCTCAGGCAGAGGCACAACTATTTTTGCCGCAATTGACGGCATCGGCGTAGCCAACAGCGATGTCCGTGCCATCAGAGGCGCAGTTGAGCAAAAGCTCAGAGATAAGGGCATTGAAAGCAACATTAATGCTATCAACATCAATGCAACTCACTGCCACACGGTTATTGACACTCAGGGCATCGGCCTTGACCTTATTCTCAAAATTTTCCGCAGCTTTTTCAGGGGGATTTTCTCCGTTGAACCCGAAAGATCCGTTGACAGCGAATTCCTTGAAATAATGATTGACCGCGCCTCCGATGCAATCGTTGAGGCCTATATGAACATGGAAACGGGCAAGCTCTACTATTTCGAAACGGCAGGCATGGGCAAGGATGAAGGAAAGGGCGTCTATTCCGATGACGAATATCCATATCTTGTCAACAAGAGATATGACACTGAGGGTTATCAGCATCGCTTCGCCTGCTTCAAATTCGTTCCCGATAACAGTGAATCGGAGGGAACAATATTTGCAAATATCGGCGCACATCCCACAACAATCGAAAAATCAACAAAGCTTCTTTCTGCGGACTTCCCCAACTTTATGGAGGAAAAAATCAACGGCGCAGGCATGAACTTCATGTTCATTCAGGGCGCGCAGGCTCCCGTTTCGGTCAATAAATGGGCTGACTTCCCCGAAACAATAGTCAGCGAGGTTGATGCGGAAATTGCGGCAGACCCAGCCGTTCAGGATTACAAAACAGCCAAGGTGGTAGGCTATGAATATGCAAGGCTTATCCTTGAAGCTCAGAACGAAGCCAAAGAAGTTGAACCTATCCTTAATGTCAAGATGAAGGAATATACGGTTAAACTTGAAACAGGTCTTTTCGGATACGGCGCAATCGAAGGCTTTATCGGCACAACAACCGTTGAGGATTCTTCAAGCAAAACCGGCTATTCAATCGTTACGGAGGCAGGTTACATCGAAATCGGAAAAGATATCGTTCTGCTTACGGCGCCCGGCGAGCTTGTTCCTCAGATTGTTTACGGAAATGTTGTTTCGGCGGAGGATTCATATCTCGGCACGGAATGGACTTACGAAGCAACCGCTTCTCTTATCCCCGAAGGCAAAACCGTTCTTGTTATGGGCCTTTGCAACGATGCTATCGGATACATTGTTCCCGATAACGACTATGCGCACTTTATTGCCGACTCACTCTGGGGAATGGACGGCGCAGAAAAAATCTTCGGAACCTATCACAGGCATTACGAGGAGCTTCTTGCAACGGGAAGCGCTGCAGGCTCGGCAACGGCTTCGGTTCTTAATGAGCTTGTAAAAAGCGAAAACCCGTAAGCTGCAGGCCTTAAATCGTACAGGAGCTGAACTTTATGCAAGCCTTTATTAAAACATTATACACGGTCATCACCGTAATCTCGGTTTTCTTCTCATCACTGTTTTCCCCTGCTCCCCTCAGCCCCGAAAGCGAGGGCTTTGACTTCACCTTCCTCGAATACCCCAAGGATGCAGTTATTTCTCTTGAGGATGCAGGGCTGACCGAAGAAGAATTTACCTTCCGCGCAGATGCTTC
Organism: Acutalibacteraceae bacterium; assembly: GCA_045604685.1. GTDB lineage: Bacteria > Bacillota > Clostridia > Oscillospirales > Acutalibacteraceae > CAG-177. The sequence goes on along the minus strand of JAZUON010000008.1, from coordinate 28,155 downwards.
CCTTGCCGAATATGTGCAATCGGGCGGCTATGACGATATAGGCGGCGTTATTGAATCGCCTTATTATACGGCAAAAATAGGCAACACGGATATCCCCGTTTACGCTTCAATGGTTTTCATCCGCAGCGAAAACACGGGCGCCCTGCACTCATTCTCCGAAATTTATGTTGAGCCCGGCAGCGATTTTTCGTTTGACATTGTGCTTACCGAGGCATCCGTCAAGCTGAAAAATGCAATCGTGCTGCCCGAATCCCTCGGCGTAGGTGCGCAGTGCAAAAACGGCGTTGTCCGCGCATCCATAAGCAAAACGGGAATTTACACCTTCCTTTTTAACGGCGCTCAGCAGCTTTACGGTTACACTCTTTTTGTGCGCGAAAAAATTGATGAGGATGCTGAAATTGCAGCCTACATTGAACAATACGGCGCGGAAAACGTGACGGTGTTTGAAAAAGGCATTCACACGGCAGATTACCTGAGCTTTGTTGACAAGGATAATCAGGTGCTTTATCTGAAGCAGGGCGCATATCTGATTGCAAACCATCACTACAGCATTCAGAGCGTTGAGGATGAACAGAAATATGTTGAGGGAAATGCTCCGACCGATAATGCAATAGGCTTTTTAAGATATCCCTTCATCAATTTTTACCGTTGCAACAATATTGTTATTGCAGGCAGAGGCGCAATCGACCTGACCCGCCTTGACCGCAGGGAGCGCCGCGGCGTTACATTTACTTATTGCAACAACATTTCCGTCAGCGGAATAAAGATAATCAACTCCCCCGAATGGTCATTCATCACCTACTGCTGCCGCAACGTTGCCGTTGAGCAGGTTGATATTCTGGGCTACAGAGGCAATTCAGACGCCTTTGCAATATGCAACACGGAAAACGCCCTTATCAAAAATTGCTTTGCAAGAACGGCAGACGATGAATTTGAAGTAAAATCTCTCGGCGGCACAATGGGCAGCAACAACATCACCTTCACAAACTGCATTGCCTGGGGCGGCTATGCAAGGTGCTTCGGCATCTGCGGAGAAACCGAAAAACTTATTACAAACATTACCTTCCGTGACAGTGCAGTTATCTACCGCGACGGCATATGGGATAACGACCGCATAGGCTCGCTGGTTGTTGTCGCAGAGCAATGCCACGGCAGCATTGACGGGGTTCTGTTTGAAAATATTGAGATTTTCCGCGATGAAGGCAGAGCAATTCTTGTTAAAATCTACGACGAAGAAAAAGAAAATTTTGAAATTAAAAATGTAGAATTCAGAAACATTACATACACATCCTATATGCCCTCCAAAATTGACGGCAACGGCAAAGAATCCAACACCCTGCAGGCCAAATTGGAAAATATCAATGCCAACGGCCATGATGCGAAAGGCAAAAGCGCGCTTTTCACCGTTGGCAAGCATTGCGATGTGAGCTTTTCATAATATGAAACAAAGAAAGCAGGCTTGCATGGGCACTGACCCATACAAGCCTGCTTTTATATTATTTTTTTAAATTACAAAACTTACAACAAGAACAATTATCCAGAAGAGAAGAGTTATGCAGTATTTTTCCGCATAAGCTCCGGCATATGTGATAACCGTGGGAATATAAGCAAGAATCCTGCCAACGGCATTTCCCTTTTTCTGCGAATAAAGCAAATCATAAAGATTCATCGCATCTTCAACAAGAGGGAACACATTGCATAGCATGGAAACGCCCACATATGTCATGAGAATATAGAGCACAAAAAGCCCCACAGAATCATAGGGTGTTATGCCCATGTAATTGAGATTAACAAAACCTGCAAGAAAAATCCATATGCCTGCATTGAAATTCATGAATGCAGGACCCGTTGCAAGAAGATAGGCCCTGAAGCCCTTTGTTGCAAGGGAATGCTCAACATGACCGCAAGCCTCATCAATCCTCAGGTAACCGGGAATTTCAACGGGAATGCCGAGAATTTTGCAGGTCAGATGCTCCCAGAAGCCCTTGATGTAAGCTCCGGGGAAGGTCAGAATTTTTGATGCTATATAAAGAGCCGTCATGCTAAGTCACACTCTCCTTCCGTAAGAACCTCTGCAACGGTTTTGCTGCCGCCTATGATTTCCTTTGTAACACCCTCAAGAGTGTCCTCGTCAAACTGGCTGAGGATTTCTTCAACATCCTCTGCAAAATCCTCTTCCATCTCGTCGCTGTTCTTGAGAAGATAAGCGCTCAGATAAAGGGAGTTATAGAATGCAGGGTCATCCAGAGTGCTGGTGTCATAGGTTGACTGATAGATATAGTAAGCGTAGTTATAGGCAAGCATCATTGAATCAAAGGCGTTAACATAATCGCCCTTTGCCATATAGATGAGCGCAAGCTGACGGCTCAGCTCGGGAACTGATTCATAAAGCTCCAGAGCCTCAAGGCAGAGAGTTTTTGCCTTATCCTGCTCGCCTGTTCTGCGAAGGAACTGAATTTCAAGCAGATATGCGGTTTCTGTTGCCTCATTGTTAACCTTGAATTCCGCAAGGGTTTTGCTTGCGGCATCCTTATCGCGTGAATCAAGCTGAGCATCCATCTTCAGCTCATAGGCATCATATTTTGAAGTGTCGTTTTCAATAATCAGGTCAAGGTATTTTATTGCTTCGCTGCCTTTGCCTGCTGCGGAAAGGGTTTCCGCCATAGGCTGGCAATAAAGCCAATTATAATCCTTGCCCGTTGCAAGGCAGGCCTTTTCAAGGTCTTTGAGCAATGAAATCTGAGTGTCAATGTCAGAACCAAGCAAATCAGCAACGGCAAACTTATAAAAGTCGATGTAAAGGTCTGTTACGCCCTCCTTGCCCTTGAATGCATCAAGCTCGGCATAAATCTTTTCCTCATCGGGATTTTCGTCATACGCCTTGTTGAGGGTTTCTTCAATCAGGTCAAAGGTTGCATCGTGCTCATCACAGACCGCCTTGTATTTTTTGATAAAGCCAATCTCGTCAATATTGACATCCGTCAGCATTCTCTGAGCAACATAATAGGCGTCAATGGGGCTGCTGTAATTTGCAACGGCGTTGATGATGCGCTTATTGACTCCCATGCCAACCTTTGTATAAATGGACTCCGTGCCGAGAATTGAGTTGATTTCATCAGCCATTGTCTGAACATCGGCATAAGCGGTGTATGCACCATACCAATTCTTTTTGTTCGCGTAGGTATCGCCCTTGATAACCTGAAGGGCGGGGGCGCTGGCAAGCAACACGAGAACAAAAGCAAAAAGGCTGAAGCTCAGAGAGAGCAGACCTGCAATCCATGCAAGGAAAGGAATCCTCCTCCTGAGCATTTTTCTTTCGCATTCAGTGCAGTAATTGCCTTCCTCCGAAACCTCTCTTTCGCCGCAAACGGGGCAGATTTCGGCAGGCTCTTTTACATCTTCATCTGCCGTTATTTCCTCGGCAGCATCCTCTGCAATTTCTTCTGCAGATTCAATTTTCTCCGCAGCTTCGGATTCTTCGGCAATTTCTTCCGCAGCCTGAGCCGCATTATCTTCCGCAATTTCTTCTTCGGGAATACCGTTTAAATTTTCCTTATCCAAACGCTTATCCTCCTTCTCATCTGTATAGTTTAATATTCTATCATTATTTTTTTCAAATTTCAATAAATAACGAAATATTTACATATTATTAATAATAACATCACTTTTCATTTTTCGGATTGTGTGATATACTTACCTTCAGGAGGCGTGTAATTATGAAAGAAATCAACATCAGAGATATCAAAAAAAGCCCCGTTGAGCTTATTTCCGACGGTTGGGGACTTGTTACCGCAGGCAACGAAAGCGGCTACAACACAATGACAGTCAGTTGGGGTGCCCTTGGCGAAATCTGGGGCAAGGATGCGGCGTTTGTGTTCATCCGCCCTCAGAGATACACCTATGAATTCACCGAAAAGGAAGAGATTTTCACCCTTTCCTTCTACGGCAGCGAGTTTAAGGATGCGCTTAAAATCTGCGGCTCAAAAAGCGGCAGGGATATTGACAAAGCGGCTGTCTGCGGACTTACCCCCGTTTTCACCGACGGCGGCGTAACCTTTGAGCAGGCGGAATACACCCTTGTCTGCCGCAAAATGGCATCCCAATTTATTGACCCTGCAGGCTTTGCGGATGCTTCAATAGAAAATAACTATGCCAACAAGGATTACCATAAAATGTATGTTGGCGAAATTATTAAAGTTTATCAGAAATAAAAAAGTGTCTTCGGGCACTTTTTGCTTTTTTCTGTCACAAATCACGCCCTTGAATCGTTTATACAGTGAAAACTCCTTAAGATAGCGAGGATAATCTTATGGAAAATAAAAAAATCAAATTTCCTCCCGACCCGAAGCGGGCTGTTGATGAATACGGCAACAGTCTTTATCGCCTTTGCACGGTTATGCTGCAGAATCGGGAGGATGCGCAGGATGCCGTGCAGGAATGCTTTCTGCGCTACATAACAAAGGCTCCCGACTTTAAAAATCAGGAGCACGAAAAGGCGTGGCTGATACGCGTTGCAAGCAACATTTGCAAAGATATGCTGCGATACCGCAAGCACTCAAGCCTTATCAGCCTTGACGAAATCCGCAACATAAGCTCGAGCGAGGATAATGCGCAAATCCTCGGTCTGCTTTTGTTGCTGGAGGAAAAATACCGGGCAGTTATTCACCTTCATTATGTTGAGGGCTACGGCACGGATGAAATTTCATCTGCACTGGGCATATCCCCTGCAGCCGTTCGCAAACGGCTGCAAAGGGGCAGGGAAAAACTGCGCGAAATTTACGAAAAGGAGGCGATGTGACAATGGATCTCAGCAAAATCAGACCTGCCGTTGAGGAGATTACCCTGACCGACGAACAAAAAGAACAGATTATAAGCTCCTGCAAAGGGAAAAAGAGAAGATTTAATTATAAACCTCTTATCGCTGCCGCGGCTGCTGCCATAATCATTGTTGCCGTTTTTTCCCCGGGCTTCCTTTTCAGGGCAAAAACCGCCGACAATGCGGCTCAGGAAAACATAAAGGAAGATTATCACTACCTTGCGGACGAAGGAAATTTTGTCAATGCAAACAGTGCAACAGGCGCAACGGGCGACATTTGCATATACGCCGATTTCACCGCCTTTTCCGCAGAGGATTTCACTGAGCTTTATTCCCTTATTCCCGCAGAATTCGCTCCCCTTTCGGAAGGCGAGGATTTCAGCGGCTGGCTTTCGGAAATTTCAGCTGATGACGGCATGGCAATTATGCAGTTCGTAATGCATTTCAACATTTCACGGGCGGATTTTGACCGTGCAAACATCGCTTTTGCCGCAAGAACGGGCAAGTGTTTTGATGCAGATGCAATTTACAGCTTTGATAAAGAACTGACGGACAGCATTTACATCAAATAAAAACCGCCCTCGGATGAGGGCGGATTTCCGCTGAATTATTCAACTATTAAATAGCCTAAATCGATAACCTCAGGTTTGCTGTAGGTTTCGTAAAGCTCATCAAAGGTTGACGGAGAGGGGTCTGTGTATTTAACAACAACCATTTTCAGATCCTTATCCTTTTCAACCACTTTTCTGTTCTTGTCGCTTTTTGTGCTGGAAATGGTTGCCTCATAGTTATCTTCTGAGTCGAAGAAGTAATAGTCAAGTCTGTAATCAACATTTTTCTTTTTGTCGAAAACATATTTCTGATATCTTCTGCCCAAAGGATACTCAAGCTCAAGAACAAGCTCCTTATTTTTCTTTGTCTTTCCAACCTTGGCAATATATTCATCGATTTCCCGGTTAATTTCAGCCTGAGCCTGAATAGATGCCTCAACACGCGACTGTCTCACGGACTCCTGAGCGCTGACCTGAGCCTGAAAATCATCGGGTGAAAAGGGCTCGGTTTCTTCGGGTGCAGTGTCAACCTTGCAGGCAGCAAGAGAAATGACGGCGGCAAAGGCCAACAGAAGTGCAATTATTTTTTTCACGGAATCTCCTCCTGTGTGTTTATTTTTATATATTATTTGTGGCATATTTTCATGAAAAAGTCAAGGGTTTTGAAGAAATTTTACATTTCTGCAAATCAAATTCAACATTTCAAAGAGAAAGGTGATGTTAAAAATGAAAAGAACACTTGCAATTATCATCTGCGCCATGCTTGCAATTTCCCTTGGCGCCTGCGGAGCAAAATCGGATAATGCAGCCGGCGAATCGGCTGCTATAAACCAGAATGCGGATTATTTCTCATATTCTTCAGCCGAGGATATTTCGGATGAAAAATATTTTGTCAATGCAGACAGCGCGACAGGTGAAGCTCCCTCACAGAACACTCAGAACGAGAAAATCATCAAAACCGTTGAGCTTTCCGTTGAAACAAAGGAATATGAGGCATATATTTCCGCGCTTGGTTCAAGCGTCAGCGCAGCAGGCGGATACGTTGAAACATCAACGGCAAATCTGGGCAACAATTCCCGTTACAACCGATATGCAACCTTTACTGTACGTATTCCCGCGGCAAATCTCGAGGCGTTTCTCAGTGCAGCGGGAGAAAAAGGCATAATAACCTCTAAAACCGAAAATCAGCAGAATGTAACCCTTGAATATGTTGACCTCGAAAGCAGGATTGAGGCATATAAAACCGAAAAAGCAACCCTGACGGGTCTGCTTGAAAAAGCCGCATCTCTCGAAAACGTGCTTGCCATTCAGGAGAGGCTTTCCGAGGTTAACTATCAGATTGAAACCTACACCTCGCAGCTTAAGGTGCTTGAAAACAGAGTCAGCTACAGCACCGTAACCCTGCGGATTAATGAGGTTGAACGGGTTACGGAAGCTAAACCCACCCTTTGGTCGCGGATTAAAAACCGCTTCCTGAGCAACCTTGACAACCTTGTTGATTGGGTGAAGGACGGAGTTGTTGCAATAGTGGGCGGCCTGCCCGTTATCATTCCGCTTGGCGCGGCAATCTTCGTTGCAATCCTCATCATAAGGAAAATAATCAGAAAACGCAGAGGATATTAAATCTCATTTTTCGGGGCAGCTTCGGCTGCCTCTTTTATTTTTATCTCAAATATATTAAATTTATTATAATTCCGAATTAGAAAATAGAATTATATTCTTTTTGTTATCATATAATATGGATTAATAAAAAGAAAGGAAGCTGATGATTCTGGCTAAAACGCTTGTTTTAACCGAAAAACCCTCCGTTGCAAGGGACATTGCCCGAGTGCTTGGCTGCAAAAAAAACGGCAACGGATGCATAATCGGCGATAAATATATAATTACATGGGCGCTTGGTCACCTTGTTACCCTTGCAGACCCAGAGGCCTATGACAACAAATACAAAACCTGGCGCATGGAGGATTTACCCATGCTGCCGAAGCATATGAAGCTGGTAGTTATCGGGCAGACATCGAAGCAATTCAAGGCGGTCAGCGCCCTTCTCGGCAGCAATGAGGTTGATAAGGTTGTTATCGCCACCGATGCAGGCCGTGAGGGTGAACTTGTTGCACGCTGGATAATCCAGAAGGCAAACTGCAAAAAGCCCATGCTTCGTCTTTGGATTTCATCCCAGACGGATAAGGCAATCCGTGAGGGCTTTGCCGCCCTTAAGCCTGCCTCGCAATATGATAATCTTTACCGCAGCGCTCAGTGCAGGGCAGAGGCAGACTGGCTCATCGGCCTTAACGTAAGCCGTGCCCTTACCTGCAAGCACAATGCCCAGCTTTCCGCAGGCAGGGTGCAGACCCCTACCCTCGCAATGATTGTTAAGCGAGAGGAAGAAATCCTGAAATTCAGGTCAAGGGATTATTTCTCCGTCAAGGCGGATTTTGACGGATTTTCCGCAATCTATAAAGACAGCCGCAATCAGGCAAGGTTTTTTGATGCCGCTGATGCTCAGGCGGTTGCAAATGCAGTAAAGGGCGGCCGCGGTATTATTTCCGAGGTAAAAAAAGTTTACCGCTTCAAGGCACCCCCTGCCGCCTATGACCTGACAGAGCTTCAGCGCGATGCCAACAAAAAATACGGCTATTCCGCAAAGCAGACTCTTTCACTTATGCAGAGCCTCTATGAAACCCACAAGCTGCTGACATATCCCAGAACAGATTCACGCTACATCACAAAGGATGTTGCCGCAACTTTGCCCGAAAGGCTCAGGGCAATAGCAATCGGCCCCTATAAGGATGCGGCAAATGCGGTTCTCCGCGCAAAACCCATACAGACAAAATACATTGTAAACGATGCAAAGGTTACCGACCACCATGCAATAATTCCCACCGAGCAGTATGTTGACCTCAACAAGCTGTCAAGGGAGGAGCGCCATATCTATGACCTCGTCGTCCGCCGTTTTCTTGCGGTTTTAAGCGCACCCTTTGAGTATGATGAAATGCAGGTTACCGTAACTGTCGGCAAGCATAAATTTTATACAAAGGGTCAGTCCGTCAAAGCCGCGGGCTGGAAGGCTCTTTACGATTCGTCACTTGCCGATGAGGACGATGCGGATGATGATATTTCTTCTCAGTCGCTGCCTCCCCTTGTTCAGGGTGCAGGAGTGAATGTGAATAATGTGCGCCTTGTTGCAGGCAAAACCGCACCTCCGTCAAGATACACTGAAGCAACCCTTCTTTCCGCAATGGAAAACCCCACAGGCCAGGTTGACGACGGCTCTCTGAAGGACGCCCTGAAAACCGCAGGCGGCCTCGGCACACCTGCCACGAGAGCCGATATAATCGAAAAACTGTTTGATTCCTTCTGTGTTGAGCGCAGAGGCAAAGAGATTTTTCCCACATCAAAGGGCAAGCAGCTTATTGAAATTGTTCCCCCAGACCTTAAATCCGCCGAGCTGACCGCAAGATGGGAGCAACGCCTTTCACTTATCGCCAAGGGCGGCGCAGACAGCAAAAAGTTCATTGAAGAAATGCGCAGCTATGCAAGCGCACTTGTTAATTCCGTTAAATCGGGCGATGTTAAGTATAAACACGATAACATGACCCGCGAGCCCTGCCCCGAATGCGGCAAATACCTGCTTGAGGTTAACGGCAAAAAAGGCAAAATGCTTGTTTGTCAGGACAGGGAATGCGGCTACCGCAAAAGCATTTCCGTTATCACCAATGCACGCTGCCCCGAATGCCACAAAAAGCTGGAAATGCGCGGCGAGGGCGATAAAAAAGCGTTTTTCTGTGTCTGCGGCTACAGAGAAAAGCTGACGGATTTTGAAAAGAGAAAAGAAAGCGCAGGCGCAGGCAAAAGGGATGTTGCCAAGTATATGCAGCAGCAGTCAAAGCAAAAGACCTCCAGCAATCCTCTTGCCGACCAGCTTGCAAAATGGATGGAGGAAAACAAATGAGGCGTTTTCTTTCTGTTATAATTATCATAGCCCTGATTTTCACCTGCAGCTCATGCTCAGGCGGCGAAAACAAGGCGATTTCCTACAGCCTGAGCGCATCCCCCTCAACCCTTGACCCTCAGTTTGCAACGGATACCGGGGCTCATATGATTATAGGCAACACCTTTGAGGGGCTTGTCCGCCTTTCGGCTAAGGGCGAGGTTATTCCGGGCCTTGCGGAAAGCTGGACGGTTTCTCCCGACGGGCTGACCTACACCTTTAATCTTAAGCAGGGCACTGAGTGGTATTGCCCCTCTGTGCTCAAAAGTGAATTCGGCGAGGAATTCTACAACAAATTTTCAACAGAAAAGGTTACCGCAAGGGACTTTGTTTTTGCAATGCAGAGGGCAGTTTCGCCAGACACGGGCTCACCCTCCGCCCACCGCCTTTTCGTTATTGAAAACGCCGCTGAAATCCATTCCGGTAAAGCAGATGTATCGTCGCTCGGCGTTGCCGCGCCGCAGGATTGCACGCTGGTTATCAACCTCTGCGAGCCTTGCCCCAACTTGCTTGAAAGGCTTACGGAAAGCGTGTTCATGCCCTGCAACGAAGATTTTTTCAGCGCCATGAACGGCAGATACGGCCTGACCCATAAGCATATTCTTTGCAACGGCCCGTTTTATGTCAGCGCATGGAGCAAGGACGACTCACTCTCAATCAGGAAAAACAAATATTATTCGGGCTCTCAGGAGGTATCTCCCAGCTCCGTTAATTTTGATTTCAAATATGACCTGAACACAATTTCATCAAGAATATCTTCGGCGGCGGTTTCCGCAGCAATGCTTCCGCCCGACTGCGCCCTGCCCGAGAATTCAACCCTCGTTAAGGAAAACGAAAATTCCGTTTTCGGCTTCGTTTTCAACTGCAACGATTCATATATCGGAAACCTCAACGTAAGGCTCGCGCTATGTAACTCGATTGACAGAAACCTTTTTGCCGAAGAAGCAAACGGCGCAGTGCCTATGAGCGGGTTTGTGCCCCGAAGCTGCTCAATCGGCAGCGCAGGCTACCGCGAAACAGTGGGCGACCGCACTCCGCAGATTAACAAGAACACTGCCGCAGCTCAGGCTCATTGGCGCGCAGCCCTTTCCGAGCTTGGCAAGGACATGATAGAGCTGACCGTGCTTTGTCCCGAATGGCTTGATAACACAGTACGCCGCCAGCTTCAGGTGTGGCAGCAGACTCTGGGCATCAGCCTGGGCATCACTATTGAAGCCAAAACTCCCGAAGAAATTCAGGCCGCCGTAAGCTCGGGCAACTTTCAGATTGCTCTTGCAGGCATTGAATCCGAGCATGAAAGCGCGGTTGACTTCCTTGCTTCCCTTAAGGACGGCAATGCAATGCGCTTCGGCTCCGATGAATATGACGCGATTATCGCAAGGCTGCTGACCGTTGAGGATGAAAACGACCTCCTCGGCGGCTGCTTCACCGCTGAAAACTATATTCTTCAGCAGGGCTTTTGTTACCCCCTTTATTGCCGTTCAAGCCGTTTTGTTGTTAACGATGAAATAGAGGGCATAACCGTCGGCAAATCCGAAAGCACGGTTTCCTTCATAGGCACAAAGAGGTATGACTGATGAAAAAGAAAGCCGTTACCCTCCTTTGTTGGCTTGCGGTTATTGCATGCATGGGCATCATATTTTATTTTTCGGCTCAGCCTGCCTCCGTTTCTCAGTCAATGAGTGACAGATTTGCTTTTCTTCTTCGGCTCCCCTTCGGCAGCTTCATTGTTCGCAAGGGTGCCCACTTCCTTGAATTTGCAGGGCTTTCCGTTCTTGTTTTTAATGCACTTTACCGCACCTTTGGAAAATTCCGACCCTTTGCCGCATTTGCAATTACCGCCGCATACGGCGTTACAGACGAAATACACCAGATTTTTGTTGAGGGGCGTGCCTGCCGATTTTTTGATTGGCTGGTTGACTGCTCAGGCGCTGCGGCAGCGCTTATCTTTGTTTGTTTAATAATTTTAATCTCCCGAAATAAAAGGAGGAGCTTAAATGACGGATAACAAAAAAATTATGCTTGCAGGCTGCGCGGCAGGCGCTGCGGCGGCAACCGTGCCTGCGGTTTACGGATTTGTTAAGGCAACCGCAAGGCAACCCATATCCGACAAGGATTTTCTCAGGGCCGAAAACGGCTCTTTCATCTCCGAATGCGGCGCAACAACCTCTCTGCGGGGCGTTAACCTTAACGACGATTTTTTCTGGTTCAAAAAGGACGACCTTGATGAAAATTCCGGCACTGCCGATGTTTTTGCCGCCCTTGAAAGCCGCTTCGGCCGATACGGCGCAAGGCAGCTTGCACAAAAATATAACGAAGGCATGATTTCCGCCTCCGACATCAAAAAAATTGCAAAGCTGGGTGCAAACTGTGTCAGAATCCCGCTTCGCAGCCGCTTTCTTCTGAGCAAGGATAGCTGCAAGGGAGAAATTGACTTTGAGCGCCTTGACTATATTATCGGCAAATGCAAAAAATCAGGGCTTTATGTTATTCTTGAACTGCATTCCGCGCCGGGCTTCCAGAACACGGATTCTGCCTGCGGCAAAGATGAAAAAAGCGTGCTTTTCAGCTCATCAAAGGAGGGCTTTGAGGCGCGCAACGCCACCGTCAGGCTCTGGACTCAGATTGCCGCTCATTACAAGGATGAGCCTGCCGTTGCGGCGTATGACCTGCTTAACAGACCTCTCAACCGCATTGCAGAATGGGATGAAAGCCTTGATACCCTTCACAAATTTTACCGAAGGCTGATTAAAGCAATCCGTAACATTGACGAAAAGCACATAATCATTCTTGAGGCCGCAGGCGCTCCCGAAACGCTGCCGCTTCCCGATAAATTCAAAAATGAAAATATTGCCTACGGGCTCTATTCCCATTTCCACACAACCTATGAAATTCAGTCGCTTCTCAACGGAATTCACCGATTCGGCGGCAACGGAATACCCTTTATCATCTGCAAATTAAGGGCGGAGGAAAACCTCGACTCCTCCCTTGAAGCAATGAATGACAACGGAATTTCATGGCTTATCGGCGATTTTAAAGGCGCAGGGCTTAAGTCTGCATTTCTTTACGGCGGCAGCGTGCCCGAAGCAGACCTGACTTTTGACAGCTACGAGCAAATCGGCGAAAAATGGTCAAAGCCCCTTTCCACAAAGAATTTCACCGAAAACAAAGAGATGAGCGCAACATTGAAAAAAGCCTTCAAATACGGCGAAATCCGCATTGAAAAGCCTGAAAACAAGCCGAAATTCAAGGTTAAATTCGGCTCAAAGCTCATTTACGGTAAATAAAAGTTACAGCCGTCGGCAGCAACCGACGGCTGATTTTTATTTTACTCCGTATTTCGCCGCATACTCAAGAACAATATTGCGGAAATGCTCAAACCTGAAATTATTCTTCACATCCGTGAGGTCAATATATGAACCCGACTTAAGGTTTTGAATTATTGCCTCGGCAACAAAGCATTCAAAAATCCGTTCGTCTGCAAACGCCTGCTCAACATCGGTGTTCATCCTTTCGTTTATGCCTTCAACGGCACTGCGGTAAATAAGATTATCCTTGCCCAAAAGTCTGCCGCAGTTTTCAATGCAGGCAATGCCCTCACGCATATCGGCAACGGTAATTTTGCCTTTGTAATTTATGATTTTTTCTCCGCCCGTCAGAATGCTGTCAACCGAGGTTTCAAGCACTGCCGCAAGGTCAACAAGAACACCTGCATCGGGCAGTGTTTCGCCTCGCTCCCATTTGCTCACCGCCTGAAACGAAACTCCAAGCCTTTCCCCAAGCTGAGCCTGAGTCAGCCCTTTTGCTTTTCTTAATGCAGCAATCTGCTGCCCAACCTTTTCAATATTAATTGCCATATCATGTCCCCCATTTCAATTATATGTCTATTATAAGTCCGATAAGCATTCAATTCAATAATCCGAAAGTTGAATAAATTTTTATAATTATCAACCTGCTGCAAGCGAATATCACTTTTGCACCGCAAAATGTTTAAACCCCCTTGGGATATCCCAAGGGGGCTCTTTAAGCATAATTATAAAGTCAGATCTTATGCCTGCTCCTGCTTCTTTGCAAAGCACTCGCTGCAGTAAACGGGTCTGTCCTCACGGGGCTTAAAGGGAACCTTTGCAACTCCACCGCAGGAATCACATGTTGCCTCAAACCACTCGCGCTCGCCACGGGTAGCGTTCTTGCGTGCGGTACGGCAGTCCTTGCAGCGCTGGGGCTCATTTACAAAGCCTTTTTCAGCATAGAATTCCTGTTCGCCTGCAGTGAAAGTGAATTCATTGCCGCATTCCTTACAGATGAGAGTCTTGTCTTCGTACATTGTTTTTAACCTCGCTTGAAAAAATATTTTTTTAACACCCCTTAAGGAGCATTATAAACCAAACACATGGCGCATCTTTTTTCTGATGCGCTGAAGGGCGTTATCAACCGCCTTTTCGCTGCAGGCCAGCTTTTTCGCAATCTGCGAATAGCTCATGTCAAGCAGCCTCAGGTCAACAACCTGCTTTTCAAAATCCGAAAGCCCCTTGCTGAGAAGACCTTCAAGATATTCCGAATCCTCTTTTTCGGAAACTATGTTGGCAGGGTCTGCCCTGCTGTCGGACTCTTCAACCTTTGCCTGCTCATAGGGCACTGCATTTGAAAGGGCAGCATTTTTGTTGTTGAAGCCTGTCCTGACGGCGGAAACAATTCTGTTGTTTATGCAGGTTTCCGCATATGCCCTGAAGGGCACTCCTTTTGAAGCGTCATATGTTTTAACCGCATCAAGAAACCCGAGCATCCCTTCCTGAGAAAGGTCATCGCCTGAAATCCTTGGGCTTGCGAAGCCTGAAGCCTTTGCCTTGGCAATGGGGGTTACGGTTGCAATCAGCAGCGCCATTGCCGCATCGTCACCGTTCGCCGCGCGGAGCACAAGCTCCTCATCGGTCAGGGCTATTTTGCTTTTTTCGCACATTAGACTACCTCGAAAATTCTTCTTACAAAATATAATAAGCTAATTTTTGAATTTTGTCAACAACAATTTTACTAAAACACCATTTATTTTTTGTTAATAGTGACGAAAGTGAGCAAAAAATCAAGATATTGTGCTTTTTATTCATAAATCTAATACGGAAAAATAAATTATTTTAACGGCAATTCTGTTCACGGCAGAATTTTGAAGCTGATAATTCGCGCCATTCAAAGAAAAATAAATTGCGGAGGGGTTCAAAATGAATCAGAAATCAAAAAAGCTCTGGCAGCTTGTTATGCTGCTTGCCATTGACCTTGCTCTTCTTGCTCTCATTTCAACTCTTTGCATGTCAAGGGCTCAGGCAACGCGGCTCGGCAGCAGCGGAGAAAGGGTTGCCGCAATTCAGCAAATGCTGGCCGAAAAAGGCTTTTTCAGCGGCGCAGCAGGCGGAGAATTCTGCCCCAAAACACGCTCCGCCGTTAAAGATTTTCAAGAATCCGTTGGCATAAGCTCCTCGGGAAATGCGGATTTTGAAACGCTGAGGGAATTGGGAATAAGCTCGCGCACTGCCCTTTGCTTCACCGCCGAAGCTGAGCTGCTTGCAAGATGCATTGCCGCAAGCGGCTGCAGCGGTTATGCGGAAATGCTGAGAAAGGGTCAGGAAATTCTGGGCAAAGCAAAAGCTGCCCGTACTCTGGGCAGCTATGTTTGCGAATTTTATCCTCATATTCTCAGCGCGGGCGAACCGTCATCTGCGGCATATGCCGCCGCACTGCAGGCATTGCGGGAAGATTTTTATTTGCAAAGCTCCTCTGCAAGAGCCTCAAGCTGAGCAAGGTTTTCATCATTCACTGCCGATTTGATGTGAACGCCTGCTTCGGTATAGGTTATATCCTTGCTTTTTTCAAGCATCTTTCTCATAAACTTTTCAGCCATCAGGCCCCATGTTCCGTTTTCAATGAAGCCCACTGTTCTTTTCTGATAGTTGCGCTCGGTAAGATGCTTAAGGAATTCATGCATAAAGGGGAAGATTTCGCCGTTATAGGTGGTGGTTGCAAGAACATGCTTGCCATAGCGGAATGCATCCTCAACAGCCTCTGCCATATCGCAACGTGCGAGGTCATTCACAACAACCTTGGGGCAGCCTTTTTCGCGCAGCTTTTCCGCAAGAATTTCAACCGCCTTCTTTGTGTTGCCGTAAACGGAGGTGTATGAAATCAGAACACCCTCGCTCTCCACGCCGTAGGATGACCAGATATCGTAAAGATTGATGTAATAACCGAGGTTTTCGGTAAGAATGGGTCCGTGAAGTGGGCAGATTGTTTCAATATCAAGTCCTGCCGCTTTTTTGAGTACGGGCTGCACCTGAGGGCCGTATTTGCCAACTATGCCGAAATAATAGCGCCTTGCCTCGCAAGCCCAGTCCTCATCCGCATCAAGCGCGCCGAATTTGCCGAAAGCGTCGGCTGAGAAAAGCACCTTATCCGCGCTGTCATAGGTCATAATAACCTCGGGCCAATGAACCATGGGCGCAGTTACAAAGTTAAGCACATGCTTGCCAAGCGAAAGCTGGCTGCCCTCGCCAACAACAACCTGTCTGTCGGCAAAATCATTGCCGTAAAACTGCCTCATCATCGTGAAAGCCTTTGTTGATGCAACGATTTTTGCCTCGGGATAAGTCTGCGCAAAAAGGGAAATATTTGCCGAATGGTCGGGCTCCATATGCTGAACAACAAGGTAATCGGGGGTTTTATCGCCGATTTCTGCCTTGAGATTTGCAAGCCATTCCTCACCGAAACGGGCATCAACCGTATCCATAACTGCAATTTTTTCGTCGGTTATAACATATGAGTTATAAGCCATGCCGTTTTCAACAACATACTGACCCTCAAACAAATCAACTTCTCTGTCATTGACGCCAATATATTTTATATCCTGAGTGATTTTCATAATTCCTCTCCTCTTTTTTATTTCGTTTTATTATAGCATAGAAGAATGTTTTTTTACAATATATTTTTTGTTAATTACATTATTTTTCAGTTCATCCGTCGCTTCCTTTGAAAGACTAAGCAAAGCAAAAATATTAGGCACAGCCATAAGCCCGTTGAAGGTATCGGATAAGCTCCAGACACTTTCAAGGCGGATAATGCAGCCTGCAAATGCGGCGGAAACATATATTATGTTATATATTTTTCCGCATTTTGAACCAAAAAGATATTCTGCGCCGCTTTTGCCGTAATATGACCAGGCGGCAAGGGTTGCGAAGGCAAAAAGGCAAATGCATGCATTGAGAAAATATCCACCTGCGCTGCCAAAAACGCTTTCAAAAACTGCTGCGCAAAGCTCAACGCCGTTGAGGCTTACATCGGGCGACCAGACTCCGCTCGTCAGGATTGCAGCGGCAGTAACCGTACACATAAGCACCGTGTCAATAAACACCTCGAGGATTCCCCATTTGCCCTGCTGAGCAGGGTTTTCGCACTCGGCGGAGGCGTGAATGATTGCGCTGCTGCCAAGGCCTGCCTCATTTGAAAAAACACCCCTTGAAATGCCGTATCTTGCCGCCTTTGCCATCCCGAAGCCCGAAAGACTCTTAACGGTAAAAGCCTCACGGATTATATACTTTAAGCAAGGCGCAAGGTTGCCTGCATTTTTGCCTATCACAATAAGGCAGGCAATAATAAACCCTGCGGACAAAACAGGGATGAGCTTTTCGGAGATTGCGGATATTCTTTTCAGCCCTCCCGAAACGGAAATTCCCACAAGCGCCGCAACCAGCAATCCGCTTGCAACGGGCGGCACGCCGAAACCCGAAAGCCCCTGAGCAACGGAATTTGCCTGAGTCATGTTACCCATCCCCAGGGATGCGCCCGTCAGGAAAACCGCATAAGCTCCCGCAAGCCCTTTCATTCCGATGCCGCGCTCAATATAATACATTGGGCCGCCCTTCCACCGGCCGAAGGAATCCTTTATTCTGTATTTCACGCCGAGAATATTCTCGCAGCAGCAGGTCATCATCCCCAGCAGGGCGGAAATGCACATCCAGAAAACCGAGCCTGCTCCACCTGCACAAAGGGCGGTTGCAACGCCCACTATGTTACCTGTGCCGAGGCAGGCAGCAAGGGCAGTTGCCAGGGCGCTCATCTGAGAAATCGAACCTTCCGCCTTCTCGTCTTTTCCTCTTGAAAATATCGTTCCGCCAAGCCAATCCCTTGCGCCGAAAAGCTGATAGAATTTCGTTTTTGCGGAAAGAAAAAATCCCGTGCCCAGAAAGACTGCCAGCATGGGCGGCCCCCAGACAAAGGCACTGATTGCAGAATTTATTTCACCAAACAAAAAGCAGTCACCTCAATCAATTCTATGAGATGACCGCTTTAATTATTATTTGTTATCGGTATACTTTATGTCAAAGCCGTAGGACTCCGCATAATTTTTAACATTGGCAAAAGTGCTCTTGATATAGAAAACTGCCTTGGGGCAAGCGTCAAAGGAGAATTTTGCAATGCTGACCTTATCGCCTCTGAACTGAGCAATTTTCAGGTTTTCGCAGTAGTAATATGCATAATCTCCGAGAACCTCAAGGTTGAGGGGCATATCGGTCTGAACAAGGTTTTTGCACTCCGAGAAAGCATATGCGCCGATTTCCGTGAGCAGAGGCGACCTGTTCATGAGTGCCTTTTTAACAGAGCTGTTAGCAAAGGCATAATCCTCAATTTTTGTAAGGGTATCGGAAGTTCTGACAACGGTAATGGTCTGAACATCCTTGAATGCCTCCTTGCCGATAACCGTAACGGTGTAATCGTCAAGAGAAGAGGGAATCTGAAGCTCAACAACGGGCTCAGTGCCGTTATACTTTGTTATTTTTGCGGTTTCATCCTCAAGAATAACATAGCTGTATTCGCCCGACTCGCTGACCTTCTCCTTATTGCAGGAGCAGAAAAGGGTAAGAACGGTTGCAAGGATAAGTAAAATTGACAATGCTTTTTTCATAATAAAAGTCCTTTCGGTTTTTTTATACTATCAGAGCCCTGCCTTCCGGCAATTTTGCTGATGCTCGCGGAATGTTTCGGCATAAATGTAGTTGCCGTCGCTATCGGTGATAAAATAATAATAATCGGTGTCCTCGGGGTAAAGGGCAGCGTTTATCGCATCCATGCCCACATTTGTTATGGGCCCTGCAGGCAAACCTTCGCAGTTATAAGTATTGTAAAGGTCAACCAGCTCATTATAGCGCTCTGCGCTCACATAGGGCTTGACGTAATCCCTTAAATAGAATGTAGCAACATCGCACTGAAGTTTTGGGAACGACCTGCTGTTAAGCCGGTTATGAATAACCGATGAGACCTTGCCCATTTCGGCAGGGTCACCGGCTTCCTCCTGAACGATTGAAGCAAGGGTCAGGATTTCATCAACGGTGTAACCAAGCTCATTGCAGCGCTCTGAAACCCCTGCGATTTTGCTCTCCGTGTTTTTCAGAAATCTTTTCAGCGCGGATGCTGCGCTTTCGTTTCTGTAAAACTCATATGTGTCGGGGAAAATATAGCCCTCAAGCAGAAATGCCCTTTCCTCAGGGTTGGGAATTTCAAAGGAGAACCCCTCAAGGCTTGCAGGGTCATTTGCCGCCGCCATAAACTCCTCTGCGGAGCAAACGCCGCCGTCATTAAGTATTCGGGCAATCCGGGCAACGGTTGTGCCCTCGGGAAAGGTGAGGCGCACAACATTGGAGGTTGTGGGTTCGGTTTCAGTCACATCAGGCTGCTTTGCTTTGCAGGCGGAAAGGCTGAATATCAGCAACGCCGCCCCAATCAATGCAGCAGTTCTTTTAAACATTATCTTTCTCATACAGACGATTTTACCACAGTATAAGACAAAAATCAAGTAAACCTTTGATGAACGGGCAACAAAACAAAAACCGCCGAGGGAAAACCTCGGCGGCAGTTTTATTCAGGAATTAGTCTTCCTTCTTTGTTTTGATAACTGCTACTGTGCCTGCTGCAAGTGCAAGGAGAGCAATTGCGGGAACAACGATGCCGCTGCCTGTTGAGGGGATAGTTGTGTCAACCTTTGCGGGCTTCTTTGTTGTTGTTGATGTACCCTGACCCTCGTATGCTGTTTCGCCGGGCTTAAGGGTAACTGTTTCGTCAGCGATAGTTGTAGCTGTTGTGCCTGCTGCAGTTGTACCTGCTGCGGTTGTGCCAGCTGCGGTTGTACCAGCTGCAGTTGTGCCTGCTTCGGTTGTAGCAGCTTCTGTTGTAGCTGTTGTTGTGTCAAAACCGTCCTGTGCATCATCGTTTGTAGTAGCTTCTGTTGTAGCTGCTGTTGTTGCCTCTGTTGTTGTGGTTGTTTCGTTGTCAGCAAAAGCTGTTACGAATGCGCAGAGTGCAAACATCATTGCAAGAATTAATGCGATTGTCTTTTTCATTCTCATATCCATCCTTTAATTATTTTTCGGCATATTCGCCTAATTTAATACAATGACCATTTTACACATAATGTGCCGTTTTGTCAAGTGAATATATTTACCAAAATGCAAAATAAAAGGTCACATTAATTGGTGATGATACTGTATTTTCAGCCTGCCGATGTAGAAAAATATAATAAATCTATTTGAAAGGAGCTTCATATGTCCTTCGGTTTTTTTGATAAGAAAAAAGAAAATAAAGCTCAGTGGCACTTTTTGCAGAGGGGTAACCGCCCCGACTATGATGATGAAGACATCACTTCCGATGTTCTGGGCAGCTACACGGGCACCGCTTACGATGACCCCCGCCCCGTTCAGGATGCGGATGACCTTTAATCCCTTGCTATAAAAGGGGTCGGCAGGGGCGTATTGTGCCGATACGCCCCGCCTGCACTACCATCTGATTTCCCCTGTGCTCTGCATTCTTTCCCCAAAGAACACAGAGCTTTATGCGAAAACTCTGTTCCCCATCCATCCTGAGGTTACAGGTTTCTTATCGGATTATCTGCGATGAAATGAGCGTGCATTTTTCAATATCAAATGCAACAACTCTTTCGCCCGACACGGTGTAAAGGGTTCCGCCGATGCAAATACCCCTCACCGCTGCATCGCCCGTGAAGGCGGTGTCATGATTATAAGTGCCGACGGGCTTTATTTCTCCGTCTGCAACATTGAAAAGAATATAGGCTGAAATTTCGGTTGCCGTTGCAGGATTATGATTAACAACGGGAATGCCGAAAAGCATTTTTTCACCGTCAAGCAGCACACATCTGCCGTCACCTGCGGAGGGCAATGAAAAATCTCCCTCAAGGATATATGCCGATGCAGCCTTGGGGCTGTTGGGGTTGCTGACATCAAAAAGAGTTATGCTCACTGAGCCTCCCTCTCCGCTGCCTACGCCCAGAAGCGCAGTATCCGAAACCGCATAAAGCTCCTGAGAGAAGCCTTCTGTTGAAATGTTGCCTGCAGCCTTAGGCTTTGAAGGGTCTGAGATATCAACTATCACGGTTTTTTCATTATCGCCGCCCGCCACAAAATAGGCCTTGCCGCCGATATACTTAACGCTCTTTATTTTTTCGTTGGGAAGAATTCCCGTAAGCCCGCTTACAAACTCCATTTTTTCATTAAGAACATAGAAGTTGTTTGCGCCTGCATCACTTGTTACAACTCTCAGGTTACCGCTGCTCTCATCGGCAGATATTCCGCCTGCAAGGGAGCCCTTGGCAATGTAGGAGCCTGAAAAAGCAATTTTTGAACCGTTGATTTCAAAGCGGTAGATTTCCGTCAGCGAACTGTGGCCACCGTTTGAATCCGCTTCAACGGAAACAAAGCCTCTGGCAACCGCAACAGTATGCTCCGAGCAATAAACATCTTTGCCGCTGCCGAGAATCGCAAGCCTGCCGACAGGCTTCTGCATATCTGAAATATCGGTAACTGTTATAAAGAGAAATGACGCCTCAGGGTCATTAACAGCTATGAAAACCTCATCCGCGCTGAGCTTTGTTGATGCTCCGTCAACGGTGAATGAAGGTATTATTCCCTCGCTTTCAGATGCCAGCTTTGCCGCAGCAGCAGAAATATTAACCTGAGTTACAAGGCAAAGTCTGTTTTCATAAAGACCCGATGAAACATAGCTGCCCTCCTGCCTGTGCTCACGGAGCCTGACGGGAGCAGACGGGTCGGAAATATCATAATGCACGGCAACGGTTGATGCACTGTTGTAAGCCGCAGAGCCATCCATTGAATATGTGTAACTGTTCATGAGGGCAATCAGGCGGTTGTTCTTGAGATAAATCTCAATGCATTCATCAACAACGCCTGCCTTTGCGCCGTCCGCAAGAACAAGAGTTGAAACAACCTGCATTTCCTCCGCAGGAGCAGCCTTCACTATCTTTATCTGCTCAACCGAGCCGCCCGTTTTGGGGTCAACGCCCGTTGTTACAATGTAAAGATATTTGCCGTCGGTTTTAACTATATCCGCGGTAAAATCGCCGTAGGTAACAACGCCCTGAGAATTGCCTGTTTTAACCGTTTCTGCGGTGTATTCAGCATTTTCGCCGGTTTTTCCGTCGGCAACATAGTTGCTGTAGCCTTCAATCAGGCGGTCAATAACGCCCTGAGTTGAGCTTTGGGTTGAGCCGTCGGCGCTGCCCGCCTGAGATGCCTTGCCCGAATCCTTGCTGTCAAGAATTTCAAGAACAGCTTTTTCAACATCCTCATAGCTCCTTGCACTCTTAACGGGCTCAACGCTTTCGTAGCCCTTATAAAATGTGTCTGTTTTAATAACCCTTACGCCGCCCGTTCTCATAAACAGCGCGGCAACAACAACCACAACAAGCACAGCGGCAACTGCCGTCAGCCTGCGCAGCACAACAATTTTGTTGTTCGTCCCCGTTTTAGCGGAAAAATCCTTTTCTTCGCCTTCATTATTTTTCAGCATTGCAACAATGCTTTCTTTTTGGAGCCTGAGAGGCACTTCAATGCTTTCGGAGCTTTTTTCAAACTCTGAACCCAGCATATCAAGAATTTCTTTGTCTGTTTTCTTCTTCATTTTTATCCCCCTTTCCTAATTCTCATCGTCCAGCACATCCCGCAGCTTTTCGAGTGCTCTTTTCAGCTTGGAACGCACCGTTGACGACGGATATCCGAGGATTTCGGCTATCTCATGACTTTTGTATTTCCCAAGAACGCTGAGCAATACAATTTCCCTTTCTTCCCTCGAAAGGGTTTCAAGAGCCCTTTTCATTTCAACGGACAGCTCAACGCTGCCGTCAATCACGGGCTCGTCCTGTCCCCCGTTTTCGTCATCGAGATAGACCATGGACTTCTTTTTTTCATTTTCCGTGTAATATCTCTTACACGAGGCGCAAAGGATTCTGAAAAGCCAACCTTTGAACGCCTTTGAATTTTTCAGCGATTTAATCTGGCTGAATGCAGACATCACCGCGTCCGCCACCGCATCCTGCGCAAGGAATTCATTTCCCGTAACACAGCAGGCATAGCAATACATCTCTTTGTAATACAGTGCATAAAGCTCGCCGAATGCATCGGCATCGCCTTTTTTTGCAAGAGTAACGAGTTCGTTTATCTGAGCGCTCAAAATCGACCCTCCTTACCACTCTCATTCTATAAGTGTCTCATTTTTCTGTTTTTGTTGCATAAAAATTAAAAAAATTTTTATTTTTTTAAATTTTTTCTTTTCGGGTATACTATACATTAATCTATGATATAAAGCAAGGTGTAAAATTTGAAGAAAAGCATATTGATTTTCATTCTTATCTCCGTTGTTACCCTCAGCGCCTGCACGGGCAGAGGCACACTTGAGGAAACCGATGCAAATGCCCCTGCATCCGTTGAGGATAAGCGCACAACGGAAGCCTCAATTCAAACAACCGCTGCAATTCAGGGTGAAACCTCGCCCCTGACGGGAAGAAAAATTCTGCCCCCTGCATCCTTCACCGCAAAAGACCCCGACAACAGCCGAGGCCTTTCAACAAAAAAGGTTGAGCACAGCTACGGGGTTGCCAAAAACGGCAAACCCCACCAGATTTCCGTTGATTTTCAGAAATATTTTGCTTCAACGGGCTACAAGGCAATGTGCTATGACACACAGACCGCCAAAAAGGTGCTTTACCTGACCTTTGACTGCGGATGGGAAAACGGCTACACAGAAAAATGCCTTGATGTTCTCAAGGAGAAAAATGTTCCCGCGGCGTTTTTCTGCACCCTTGACCACATTAAATCCACCCCCGAGCTGATTGCAAGGATGATTAAAGACGGTCACATTGTCGGCAACCATTCCGCAAATCATGCAGATTTTGCCGAGATTTCAAGGCAGAAAATGGCAGATGAAATTCTGGAATGTGACAACTACCTGCGCAAAAACTTCGGCTATGCCACCACATTTTTCCGCTTTCCCGAGGGCTCATACAACGAAAACGCTCTTGAGCTGATTGACTCCATGGGCTACACAAGCGTTTTCTGGTCCTGCGCCTATGCGGATTGGGATGTGAATGCGGCAAAGGGCGGCGACCACGCTTTCACAACCGTCACCTCACGCCTGCACCCCGGCGCAATTATCCTGCTCCATTCCGTATCCCCCGACAACGCCGAAGCCCTCGGCAGAATTATAGACTTTGCAAGGCAGCAGGGCTATGAATTCAAAGCATTGACGGATTATAAATTTGCATAAACAAAAACCGTGCCAGATTGGCACGGTTTGCTGTTTTTAATATCCGTATTTCTTTCTGTAAGTTTCTCTGTCACAACGGGTAACGATTTTCTCACCGTCAAAAATCAATATGCTGTAAGCAGAACCTGCTTTCTTGCCCTTATCAAACCACTCTGCGAATGCCTTCTGCATTGAGGTATTTCTGGGCAGCTCAGCAGGACGGAGGCAGCTTGTGCCAACATTGAAAATACGCCAGCAATCGCCGAAATCATAGGTCTGTTTGATATCAAGAGGCTGAAAATCAAGAATAAAATCGCTTGCATTTGAGTTTTCGGGCAGGATGTTGAGATTATCGGGATAGAGAAGCCACGAGCCGCAGCAAACAACCATGGGCTTGCCGTCAAATCTGTCCTTAAAGAACTCGTATGCCTTTTTATATGTATCCAGCCTTGTTTCGTATGTAAGAGGACCGATGTGTGACGGAATGTGAAGTCCAAGACAAAAATCGCTGTCTTTTATAAAAATTCCGTTTTCCTCATAGAATTCCTCGCCGAAATCAGAAAGGTCAAACTGAAATCTGCCTATGCCGAAGCGTCTGAGCTCAAAAAAGCCTTTGAACCAGCCTTCAACAAATGTTCCCCATATATTGTAATTCTCCTTGCACTCAAGCAGCTTTGCCTTAAGGTCAAGAACGGATGTCCAATAAATTTCCTCGGGGTAGCCGTTCTTTTTGTAAGCAGCCTTAAGAGGCTTTGTGCAGTTAATAAGAAGAACAAAATAAACAGTGTAAAGAGGCTCGTCAATAAGCTCGGCAAGCGCCTTTGATTTTTCAGTGAAGTCACCAAAATTTTTGTTTTTAATCCAATAATCCCTATACATGGATTCATAGATTTTATTTGCCTTTTCGTTGGCAATGATTTTTTCCTCTGCCTTGATTATTGCTTCCCTTGCCTCTGCAGGGTAATCGTGCTTTTCCATAACAAGCAAAGCGTGATTGTAATTTTTCATTTTTTCCACCTCACGGGTACATATATTAAATGTATTATATAATATATTAAAACGGATTGCAACAAAAAAACCGCCCTTTCGGGCGGTTAATTTTATTTGAAAAGCGGTGTTGAGAAATATCTTTCCGCAGTGTCGGGAAGGACGGTAACAACCGTTTTGCCCTTACCCAGCTTTTTTGCAAGCCTCAGCGCCGCAGCAACATTTGTGCCACTGCTTATGCCGCACATTATTCCTTCCTTTGACGCCAGATCTCGTGAAGTCTGCAAGGCTTCATCGTCATTGACAATGCACACATCGTCATAGATTTCGCAATTGAGAATTTCGGGGATAAGTCCGTCACCGATGCCCATTTGCAGATGAGTGCCGATTGAGCCGCCCGAAAGAATGGCAGCATTCTCAGGCTCAACAGCCCAGATTGTCATGTCCGGGTTATGCTCTTTAAGCACCTCGCCGATGCCCGTTATAGTTCCGCCCGTGCCTATGCCCGAGCAAAAGCCGTGGATAGGTCCGTCAACCTGCTCAATGATTTCGGCAGCGGTCACATTTCTCTGCACCTCGGGATTGGCAGGGTTTTCAAACTGCTGAGGCACAAAAACATTGCTGTCCTCCGCCTTCAGCTTCATTGCCAGAGCAAGGCACTCCTCAATGCAAGCACCGATGTTGCCTGCATCATGAACAAGAATAATCTCCGCACCGTAATGCTCAACCAGCTTGCGGCGCTCCTCGCTGACGGAATCTGGCATAATAATTTTAACCTTATAGCCCTTAACCGCGCCGACAAGAGCAAGGCCGATGCCCTGGTTGCCGCTGGTAGGCTCAACGATAACCGTGTTTTCATTGATGATGCCCTTTGCCTCAGCATCAAGAATCATATTAAGCGCAGTGCGCGTTTTAATTGAGCCGCCAACATTAAGTCCCTCAAATTTAACAAGTATCTGAGCATCCTCGGGGCCCGTCATGCGCTGCAGCCTGATTATGGGCGTGCTGCCCATCGCATCCAGAATTGTGTTGCAAATCATAGCAAAAACCTTTCTTCGGTTTATAATTTCATAATTCCACAGATTGGTATTATATCATATGCCGAAAGTTTTTTCAATGACATAAAAATTGTACTTTGGAAAAAATCAAGGATAATTTTATACTGTTTGCACAAGAGTTTGAAAAAAGCGTTTACAACAAAACGCTCGGATGCTATACTGAAGGCGGAGGCGAGGATTATGATAATCAAGGCAATTTCAGGCATACTTAAAGGCGTGGGATGCATTATTGCCCTTACGGCAGGTGTGTATATGCCCTTTGTTATAAGCGATGCTCTGAAAAATTTCAAGGATGACTGCGATTACCTGCTTATTCTCGGCGGCAATGTTATCGGCGCAGACACGCCAAGCCCCCAGCTTTTTGAAAGAATGAAGGCCGCGGCGCGTTACCTTGACGAGCATAAGAATGTTGTTGCCGTGCCCTGCGGCGGATGCTTCCGCGAGGGGCAGACAAAATCCGAGGCGGCAATAATCGCCGATTATCTTATTGAACAGGGCCTTTCGGCTGACAGAATTATCCTTGAGGACAAATCAACTACCACCTACGAAAATTTTGAATTCGGCCTGCCTATTATAAAAAATCATGCAGGCAAGGCTATTGACGAAATCTCCGTTGCTTTTCTTTCGTCAGATTATCATATGCACCGCGCAGGCATAATTGCAAAGCAAAGCGGAATAAAGGATGTTCGCAGAGTTTCCTGCCCCACCCCCGGCAGCGCGCTGAAAAGATTCGGGCGTGAATATATTGTTGCCTTTGAAGTGTTTTACCGCACAATTTTTAAATAATCAAAGCCGCAGGATAAACCTGCGGCTTTTTTGTAAAAGTAACCGTTAATCCGAAACGTGCATATACTGCATCAACAGCTAATTTCAATTTACGGAGGTATATATGCATACTGAAAATTATGTAACACGGTCATTGGAGCTGCATTTGTTTTTTGCCCGAATCATGAAAGAACATTCCCTGTTCCTGAAAGCAGGCTTCGCTCCTGCAAATGCTGACTTCGCCGAAAAAGCAGAATATTTCAAAGAGGAATTTGAAAAAATTCTGTGCCGTACCCTTGAACTTTCAAACGGTATGATAAGTCCTGAGGTTATCCGTTCCTGCGAGCTGGTAACCGAGTTCACAGCCTTGGCCGAAAAGAAAACCGAATGCCTTACAGGCATTAAAATAAACAACAATATAACCGAAAAAACCGCAAATCTCGCAGCAAACCGCCGCCGTTCGGGCATAAGCATAGCCGCATTCAGTCAGGTGCAGGTTCTTAACAGAAAAGCAATCAAGCTGGTTGAAGAGCTTATTGCATTTAAAGAAGATATTCTGCAGAATGTTTTGAAATGTAATATGTTCACGGCCAATTATCCGTTGCTGATAGAGCACATCATCAGAGAAGCAAAGCTATATTGTAAATATATTAAAATGCTTGAAAAAGACGGAGACCTGAATTACCGCACAATGAGGGAAACGGAAGCCTTCTGGAACCGAATTATGATGGAGCATGCAATGTTTATCCGAGGTCTTCTTGACCCCTGCGAAGCAGAACTTTTCTGCACGTCGAATGAATTTGCAAAGGATTATGCAGAATTATTGGAAACCTGTCGCTGCGCTCAAAATAAAACCCTTCGCTCTGATTCATTGGAGAAAACACTTAAATTCAGAGAATTCAAGTCAGCAGGCACACAAGGTATTTCGCAATGTGAAATCCGTTCCGTAATACTGCCTTTGCTGGCTGACCACGTTTTACGTGAAGCAAATCATTATATCCGTCTGCTGCAATATTAATAAGCGTATTAAAATGAATCTGTGCCCCATGTCGGTCAGAAACATAGTCGTCTATCGCCCATGGGGCGGGCGCTATACTCCTTGTTTCTTCCAGCTTAAGCACCGCCTGAATCTGCCACCGGCAGCGGCAGCACTTAAGCCAGTTAACAGCCGCAACACGTTGTTAATGTTACAGTGTCATAGGTTTGAGTTATGATTTCAGAGTAAACAAAAAGAACCATCCGAATGGATGGTTCCTTTTGTTGGCGCCCCAAACAGGACTCGAACCTGTGACACCGCGGTTAACAGCCGCGTGCTCTACCGACTGAGCTATTAGGGCAAAATTAAAAAAGTGTCGGCGTCGACCTATCTTCCCGGGCCGCTTCCAGCCAAGTATTTTCGGC
>JAZUON010000007.1:0-88431 GCA_045604685.1 Acutalibacteraceae bacterium | reverse complement strand
TATCCCATGGCGTAAGCCAGTAAGACCCCTCATGGACTATGAGGTTGATAGGTTGCATGTGTAAGCGTAGTGATACGTTCAGCTTGGCAATACTAATAGGTCGAGGGCTTGACCAATGTTTAAATCTCTTTTCTCTTTACTACTCCTTATCTCTTCCCTTTGTTCAGTTTTCAGGGTGTATTTAATACCGAAACTAACCGTCTCAAAAGAGGCGGTTTTTTGTTTTATATATTTTGGTTGAAAATGCCTTGTAAATAAGTTATTATAGATTACAATAAACATTTGAAGCTGATGAAAAGAGTAAAGCGCAATGAATTCTATTAACGTTAAATTCAGTTATCTAAATAAATCGGATTTTTCTTCTGTTGCAATCGAGATTTTCAATATCCTTGCAGATAATATGGAGAAAATTGCTCCTACGGGTAACACAAGAGCTCAAGATTACAAGTGCTGGTATGAAGCTGTAAGTGAAGGCTTGCAAAGAGATGAACGGCAGATTGTACTCATAAAAGTTTCTGACAGCATTATTGGTTTCTTTCAGTTTTACACCAATTCAGACACATTTATTATGGAAGAAATTCAGTTCAAGTCTGAATATCAAGGCAAAGGTATTTTCAGGAAGTTATACGGTTTTTTGATTGAGAACATAGGTGGAGAGGTGAAATATGTTGAAGCCTATGCCAATATTGCAAATCATAAGTCTATAGGAATACTTGAAAAATTAGGTCTTTCAAAAATTGGAATGAACAAAAACGGAAGATGTTATCATTATAAAGGAAACTATAGTGGTTTGATAAAATGGTATGATTTAAAATGATTTTTTTAGGAGATGAAGAAATGAGAATAGCAGTTTTGGGATATGCGGGTAGCGGCAAAACATATCTGTCAGATTACATATCTGAAAAGAAGAATATTCCCGTTCTTCATCTTGATTCAATCAAGTGGGACAAGGAATGGAAGCCGATTGATGATTCGCTTGTTTTGCCTCAGGTTTCGGAAGTTATGGCAAAGGATGATTGGATAATTGACGGTTACTATAATTATCTTCTTTATAATGAACGTCTTGAACAGGCAGACTTAATTGTTTTGCTCCTTCTTCCCCGATTGACTTGCTTTTATCGTGCGGTAAAAAGAACAAAATCACGCAGAAAAGACGGATATAAAAATGACCTTAATTGGTGGTTTGTAAAGTTCACATTGTTC
Source organism: Acutalibacteraceae bacterium (assembly GCA_045604685.1). GTDB lineage: Bacteria > Bacillota > Clostridia > Oscillospirales > Acutalibacteraceae > CAG-177. Next base: position 87,228 of record JAZUON010000007.1, on the reverse strand, counting down.
GGTTGCAGGAACAAAGAAAGACGGCAGACCTATGCCGAAATCATAAAGAAATATAAAAATAAAACTGTTGTGCTGAAAACAAAACGGCAGGTTGATGAGTTTATGAAAAATATTACGGATAAACAAATTACAATTGAACGCCTTAATCCCGACGACTACGGAAAATGCGCAAACATCTGGAATATGAAATCTCAGCCTCTTGCCGATAAATGGCTTGATGAGATTAAGTCGGGCAACCGTCTTGTGTTTATTTATAAAATCAACGGCGAGTTCATCGGTGAAGGTGCATTGGTTTTGGATACAGACGATCCCGATTACACTATTCCGAATCGTAGAGTATATGTTTCAAGAATGATTGTCAAAAAAGAGTATCGCAATCGCGGCATAGGCAGTGAAATTCTTGCTTTTCTCATTGAAAAAGCCAATGAAATGGGATTTGAAGAAATGACAATCGGTGTTGATAAAGATAATGTCAATGCTTTGAAATTATACAGAAAATTCGGATTTGACGAAGTTCTGTTTGACGGTGCAGATGAAAACGGCGAATATTTCAAACTGATGAAAAGGATATAAAAATGTGTTTATTAAATTTGTCATTTGAGTATGTAACCAAACCTGATTTTTCTGCCGTAGCAAACGATATTTTCAATATCCTCGCCGACAATATGTAGGTTATCGCACTACGTGTAATATAAGAGAGGACGATTATAACTGTTGGTACGGAAGTGTAACTGACGGTTTGAAATACGATGAAAGACAGATTATCCTTATAAAAGATAACGATAATTTTATCGGATTCTATCAGTATTACATAAATGAAGATACTTTTATGATGGAAGAAATTCAGTTCAAGTCTGAATATCAAGGCAAAGGTGTTTTTAGAGCATAATACAGCTTTGTTATTCCGAATATAAGGAACGATATTGAGTTTGTTGAAGCCTATGCAAGTATTGACAACAGCAAATCAATCGGAATTCTCGAAAAGTTCGGACTAACAAATATCGGTCTGAATAAAAACGGAAGAAGTTATCATTTCAAAGGCAGTTACAGCGATTTGATAAAATGGTTTAATAATCAGTAAAAGGAGAAAAGATATGCCCATATTTACAATATCATTCTGCACGGTTATCGTTATAATTTATATCCTTGATAATTTTATAGTAATACCCAAAACTGCAAATGTCACCTTAAAGGAAAAGCTGCTCACGGGGCATAACAAAGGCTACATAAACCATGCTTTGCATCTGTCGGAATCAAAAATAAAAAAGGGACAGGTGTGGCGGCTTGTATCTTCTGCACTTCTTCACGTTGGAACGGTTCACATCATATCAAATGTAACCGCAATATTGATTGTAGGCTATGCCGTTGAGTTGCACCTCGGCACAGCAAAAACTGCACTCTGCTATATCGGCTCGGCATTTATATCGGGACTGTATATGACATTTATTTATAAGCTCCACGAGGGCGAAGGCGCATCAACGGGAATTTATGGCTTGATTGCTGTATTTGTTATGCTTGCAGTCAAAAACGGTACGGTAATGTTTTCCGAACTTTCAATATATGCCATGATAATTCTTGCAGCCTATACAGTCGGCGGAATGTTTATGGGTAAGGCTACGGCATGGGAACATATCTCCGGATTTGTAGGCGGAGTGTTGATGGGAATAATATTTGCGGAGTGAGCGAAAGGATAACAAAATGCTTGATTTTATAAGTAAAGAGCTCATAAAAAAAGGCTGGTCTTGCGACAAGAAATATTGTGTAACCACCGCTGACGGTACAAAATATCTGCTTCGTATAACTCCGCCTGACAAAAGCGGAAAATGCGGGGATATGTTCCGAATGCAGCAAAAGGTTGCAGCTCTCGGTGTGCCTATGTGCAAGTCGCTTGAAATAGGCGAATGTGACGAGGGTGTATATATTCTTCAAACATGGATTGACGGAAAGGATGCAGAGGATATTGTTCCGTATCTTGCAGATCCTGAACAGTATGCACTCGGCCTTGAAGCAGGCAGAATTTTAAAGAAAATCCACTCAATTCCTGCTCCCAAAAATCAGCAGGATTGGGAAACTCGCATTAACAAAAAAGCGGATTCGAGAATCAGAAAATATAACGAATGTCCGCTGAAATATGAAAACGGTGAGGTTTTTATTGATTTCATCAATTCCAACCTTCATCTGCTAAAAGACAGACCGCAGGTTTTTCAGCACGGCGATTATCATATAGGCAACATGATGATTGAAAACGGCAAGGTTATTATTATCGACTTCGACCGCTACGATTTTGGTGATCCGTGGGAGGAATTCAAGAGCGTTACTTGGTGTGCCCGTAAATCTCCGCTTTTTGCTTCAGGTATGGTTGACGGATATTTTGATAATGTTGTGCCGATTGAATTCTGGAAGCTCCTTGCCATGTATATCAGCATCGGCATGATTACCTCTCTGCCATGGGCAATACCCTTTGGGGAGGGCGAAATTCAGACTATGAAAAATCTTGCAAGCGAAGTGCTTGTATGGTATGATAATATGCAGAATCCCGTGCCTGGTTGGTACATTATGAATTTATGAAAAAGGAATTAAATATGAAGTCAACCGAAATGATTATCCAATATGCAAAAACATATTCCTATCCACCCGAAAAGGTGCGTAAAGGCAGCAGAGGGCTGATTATCCGTGACGGAAATATTCTGCTTTCATATGAAACAAATACGGGTGTTTATATGAGCCCAGGCGGCGGACTTGAGGCGGGCGAAAGCCTTGAAGAATGCTGCATCCGTGAGATTAAGGAAGAAACGGGATATGAGGCAAAAATTCTTTATCCCTTTGTAACCGTCAATGAATACTGCTTTGAAACTCTGTATGAAAACAATTATTTTGTTTGTGAGGTGTCGGGCGAAGGCTGCAGATCGCTGACGGATATTGAAATTGAGCACGGGCTTGTAACAAAATGGGTTGAAATTGAAAAGGCGCTTGAGATTTTCGGCGCTTATGCCTCAAAGCGAGAGGATATTATGAGCCTTTATCTGCGCGAATTCACGGTGCTGAATAAATATCTGAAAATAAAATAGCGAATATCACTGCCGCTTTGTAATTTATTGTTGCAAAGCGGTTTAATGTTTGTTAAACTTATAAGAAGAAGGGAGAGGTTATGATGAAAAAATATGATATCGTTATCGTTGGCGCATCAACCGCAGGCAGCTTTTTTGCCCGCAGAATGGCGGAAAAGGGCTTTTCAGTTTTGCTGATTGATAAAAGCACAAGAGAAAAAATCAGCCCCGAATATGATGTTTTTCATATGGGTAAAGATGAAATGGAGCAGTTTGGCTTGCCCAAGGTAACAGAGGGCGACGGCATATGCGAATTTATTTTCAGCGATCAGGATATGCTTTCAGCTTACAGTAATTATCCCAAGCCTGCACCCACCGAGGTTGTAGGTATGCATAAGCACGGCTACATTGTTCTTATGAACGATTGGGCAGCTGAAGCAGGTGCGGAGGTTGTTTATGAAGCGGCATATGACAGCCTCGTTTATGATGAAAGCGGCAAAATCTGCGGCGTTACATATGTGAAAGACGGCCAAAAAATCACCGCCGAATGCCGCCTTGTTGCAGATTGCTCGGGCATACCTGCCGTTGTAAGGCGCAGTTTGCCCGATGATTACGGTATTGAAAAATTTGAGCTTACTCCCGATGATATTCTTTATGTTATTCTCCGCTATGTTGATTTTACGGAAAAAAAAGGCAGATGGCTGCGTTCGCAGTTCTGGCTTGCATACAAAAGCTGGCTGGCACCCAGCGCAGGCAGCGATGCAATTCTCGGCATAGGTGCATGCTTCGGCTTTGATTATGTTGAAAAATGCTTTACATTCTTTGAGAAAAATGCAAAATTGCCTCCCTACACCGTTAAAAAGATTGAAAAAGGCAGAACTCCTTATCACAGAGCACCCTATTCATTTGTATCCGACGGTTTTATTGCAATGGGTGATGCAGCTTGCCTCACAAAGCCTAACTGCGGCGAGGGTTGCACGGCATCCCTTGTGCTGGAGCAGATTGCCGTTGATGTTGCTTCAAAGGCTATGGCAAATGGCGCATACCCCACCCGCGAGGCGCTTTGGAGCGTAAATAAGCTCTATAACAACACTCAGGGTAAGGAATTTGCAAGCCTTATGGCGCTGCTTACGGGCGTTGTAAGGCACAGCCCCAAGGCTAATGAGTATCTCTTTAAGCATGATGTTATTTTCAGTGAGAAAATCCTTGGCGGAATGGGCAAGGAGCTTGTGTTGACTGCAGGGGATATTCTTAAAATTGTGTTCTTTGTGCTTGTTGGTATTGTTACGGGTCATATCAAAGTGTCCGAAATAAAAAGCATCCTTGACGGTCTTGTTAACAGCGGTAAGCTGACCGAGCATTATGAAAAATTTCCTGAAACGCCCGAGGGTTTTGAAGCGTGGATGAAAGAAGCTGAGGCGCTCTGGAGCAAAGCAGGAAAACTCTCAGATTGGAAGCCTGAGTTATGATTAAATTTATAAGCCTTATTTTAAGTTTTTTTACTGCTCTGTCCCTTATGGCGGAGGGTATACCCTATATGTTTCAGCCAACGCTTGAGGTTGACGCGGCAGTTAGTATGGGTGAGGTGTCAAGCCGTGCATCGGGATATCTTTACGGTGTAGCGCAAAGCAATGTGCCCGACAGCGCAATGGCCGAAAGCATTGATATTGCCAGCGTTTCACAGAAGGTTATCGGCGGCCTGCAACACCCCATAGGCGATGTGGATAATGTTTCGCCTTTACTTGATAACTGCGATTATATCACCGTTTATCTGCAGGATTGCTTTGATACCTGGTATTATTGCCACGATGAAATATGGAATCTCCGTAAGACAGGGGAATATGACCATATGGAATTTGTGCGCAGCCGTTTTTTGCCTCAGGTAGAAGAAAAGGTAAGATTGCTTTCCCAAAAGGATTATGCAGACAGATTGGTATATTGCATCTATAATGAGGCGGATAACGGCGTGTGGTTTGGCACAATGTCTGAGGACGGCACCTGGCTGATGTTTGATGATGCAGCGAAGCAGCGTTTTTATCAGGCGTGGAAAGAAACCTATGACCTTGTTAAATCCATTGACCACGATGCAAAAATCGGAGGTCCGGGCAACTGCGACTATGACAGCTATGAAATAAAGGATTTCCTTACATTTTGCAAGGCCAATAACTGCGTGCCCGAAGTTATGATTTACCACGAATTGGGCGATAAATCCTCGCTTTATTGGCAGGACCACGTTGATGATTACAGAAGCATTGAAGATGAACTCGGTATTGATGATTTGCCCATAATTGTTACCGAATACGGAACAATGTATGAATGCGGTGCGCCTGCGGATATGCTTCATTATGTTACGGCTATTGAGAATTCGGGCGTTTATGCCAATATGGCTTATTGGCGTCTTGCCAATAACCTTAATGACACGGCGGCGGATAACAACAGCCCCAATTCCAATTGGTGGCTTTTCCGCTGGTATGCGGATATGGAGGGCGATTTGCTGCAATCCAAGGTAATTGATGTTCTCCACGCTGACTTTGCAAATGTTATAAAATACGGCTATGACCGTTTCCATTACAGCGGCTTTACGGGCCTTGCATCCCTTGCCGAGGATAAGGATGAAATCAGCATTATCTGCGGTGGCTGCGATTACGAAAGTAATATTTTGCTGAAAAATCTCAACAAAACAAACCTCGCTAAAAAGGTTAACGTTAAAATTGAGAGTGTTTATTTTGAGGGCTTAAGCGGCATAGTTGAAAAGCCCTGTGTTGTTAAGGAATACACAGCCGATGTTAACTTGGGCAGACTTAAGGTTAAGCTTGATAACGTTGACCCTACAGCAGTTTATCACATTACCCTTACCGAGGCTGAAGAAGAAATAAAATATACAAATGAAAATCTGCCCGTGCGCTATGAGTTTGAAAACGGCGTAAGAAGCGGCGGCAGCTACACCTATGACAGTGCATATGCAACAACGGGTGAATTGAACGGAATGGTTGGAGGCCTTGAAAATGCAGGCGACAGTGTAACGGTAAATTTTGATATTCCTCAAAGTGGATATTATGATTTAACCCTTATTTACGGCAATTCAAATGACGGAAAAACTCCCCATGACCGCAAGGACACCCTTGCAATAATGTTGGTGGACGGAGAGGAGGAAGTTATTTCTCTCCCTAATACGATTAAAAGTGAATATACGGATAAAATGACATTTGTCCATTGGCTTGAGCAGGGCAGCCATAGCCTCTGCCTTGCCCATAAGGAGGGCACATTTGTTGCAGACAGTCTGCTTGTTGTCTCTCACAGTGAGGATGAGTCAATAGCCGTTCTTGCCGATTCTGACAGAACAACTGCCTCAAATAAATCCTTCCTTGCGGTTTCGCCTGATGACGGATTTTATGAAATGAATATAGGTGTTGCGGCTGATTTTGAAATTGACGGCGCAAAGGGCAGCGCTGAAAGCGGCAAAGCTCTTGTATATCTTCGCAAGGGTCTCAATTACATTGATGTTGCAACGGATAAGGATATCGAATGCATAATTGCAAAATCCAAAAAAACAGGCTTCACGGCAAGCATTGCGGCAAGCGAAATGAGCCTTGACGGCGCAATTCTTTGCGGTGATTATATAGACGGAATATCGTCGCTCGGCGGCAGTGCGGAGTTTACCGTAACCGTGCCCGAGGACGGCAGCTACAGAATGACCCTTGCCTATTCTAACAATGATGAGGGTGGCGTGCACAGCTATAATGTTGACCTTATTGAGCGTTATGTTACCATTGAGGCAAACGGCCAAAAGCAGACCCTTTGGTGCAGGAATACATATAGCTGGGATACCGTTAAAACCGTAACCATTAACATGGAGCTTAAAGCAGGGGAGAATTTAATTGTCTTTTCCAACGACGGCTCGGTTAAGTTTAACGGTCAGGATTCATATGCGCCCCACATTTATGGTGTTACCGTTAACCGATAAGGAATGATTATGAATAAATCAGAAGAATTTGTGCGCAGCAGGCTTTTTGAAATGCAGGATTTGAGCTATAGGGATTTTCAATCACGGCTGATGCCTACTGTTGATAAGGAGCTTATTATCGGTGTTCGAACTCCTGAAATGAGGCGCTTTGCAAAGGAATTTTCAAAAAATCCTCTTGCAGAGGAGTTTATGAATTCTCTGCCTCATAAATACTATGAGGAAAATAATCTTCATGCCTTTCTCATTGAGCAAATCAGGGATTATGACCAATGCATAGCGGCGCTTGACAGTTTTCTGCCCTTTGTGGATAATTGGGCAACCTGTGATATGCTGCGCCCGAAAATATTCAAAAATCATCTTCACGAGCTTCACAAAGAAGCCCTGAAATGGATGAAAGCCGATGATGTTTATGCCGTGCGGTTCGGAATTGAAATGCTGATGTGCCATTATCTTGATGAGCATTTCAGCCCCGGATTTCCCGAACTGATTTCAAAAATACGCTCTGATGAATATTACATAAAAATGATGGTTGCCTGGTATTTTGCAACGGCTCTTGCAAAGCATTATGATGAGATTATTCCTTATCTTGAACAAAATCTGCTTGATGAGGATACCCATAACAAGGCAATTCGCAAGGCTGTTGAAAGCTATCGCATAACCGATGACAAAAAAGCATATATGAAAACACTGAAAAGAAATTGATGTTTTAAGATGTAAACTGAAAGGGGATTACGGATGAAAAAAATAATTGCCGTTATTCTGTCCGCTGCGATTTTGATTGGCGGGCTGTGCCTTACGGTCTGTGCAAGTGAGGGTGAGTATCCTTTTAAAACGGATGATGGTTGTGTGCGCGACCCTTATATCCTCGTTTATGAAAATAAATATTATATGTATGGCACTTGCCTTTCAAACGGTAAGGGCTACGGCTGTGTTGTCAGCGAGAATCTTGAAGATTGGTCATATCCCGTTCAGGTCTATACTCCTGCTGAAGGTTCGGATGAAATTGCGGATTTCTGGGCGCCCGAGTGTCATTATTATGAGGGCAGCTTTTATCTTTTTGCAACCTATCGTTCGCAGCAAAGCGGTAAAAGGGGAACTGCAATTTTTAAATCCGATTCTCCACTCGGGCCTTTTGAAATGATTACGGACGGTCACATAACTCCCAAGGAAATTGATTGCATTGACGGCACGCTTTATATTGACGGCGACGGTCAGCCATGGATGGTTTATGTTAATGAATGGACTTCGAGCCCCGACGAGGTGGGCGAAATGGCGGCGGCTAAGCTGAGCGATGATTTCACTTGTTTTATCAGCGAGCCGATAATGCTTTTCAGGGCGAGAAAGCATATATGGACTACGGGCAGCGTTACGGACGGCCCATGCCTTTACCGCACAGAAAACGGCAGGCTCATTATGCTTTGGTCAAATCTTTCAAAATCAGGCGGCTATGCGGTAGGCATGGCTGTTTCGGATAACGGCGAAATAGACGGCAACTGGATTCATTACCCCGAAGCCTTTTATGAAAAAGGCAGCAGCTTTGAGTTTGACGGCGGCCATCCTATGCTGTTTTATACCCTTGACGGTGAGCTTACAATGTCAATTCATTCGCCCAATGAAGGAACAAACGGAGTGTTTGAAACCGCAAAATTTCTTCCCCTTGAGGATACGGGAAATATGCTTGTGATTGAAGGAAAATACACCTTTGGTGATATCTTTTACAGAGCATTTTTTGAGGTTTACTACAATATAATCAAGATTTGGTACAAAATCTTTTAAGGAGAATTAATATGTATTACAAAATTGAAAACGAATTTTTCACCTGCGAAATTGACGACATGGGCGCTCAGCTTCATTCGCTGAAGTCAAAGGAAAACGGCAAGGAGTACATATGGCAGGGCAATCCCGATATATGGTACGGTCAGGCACCCGTGCTTTTCCCTGTTATCGGTCAGCTTATCAATGATAAGTATTTTTATAACGGCGTTGAATACACAATGCCCAAGCACGGCCTTGCAAGAAAGCTGCTTTTCAAGGTTAAGGAGTGCGAGGGAGCAAAGGCGGTTTTCAGTCTTGAAAGCGATGAGGATACCCTTAAAAGCTATCCCTTTGACTTTGAATATGTTGTTGCCTTTGAGCTTAAGGGCAAGGCTCTTGTTAACACAATGACCGTTATCAACAAAACCGACGGCGAAATGTATTTTTCAGTCGGTGCCCATCCCGGTTTTAACTGTAAGGTTGGGGATGTGATTGAATTTGATCAGCCCGAAACCCTTGCCACAGAGCGCATAGACAAAGAAAATCTGATTATAGACGAAAAATTCCCCCTGATTGAAAATTCAAGGGAAATTGTAATTACAAAAGAAATTTTTGAACCCGATGCACTTATTCTTTCCGACATCAAATCAAAGAAGCTGCGCATCAAGGGTGAGAATGAAATTGAATTTACCTTCGGCGATTGCCCCTTCCTCGGCATCTGGGCAAAGCCCGGCGCACCCTATGTTTGCCTTGAGCCCTGGTACGGCGTAAATGATGGCAGGGAGGTAAAATCAGATATTTCGCAGAAGAGAGGTATTCAGCATCTTAATAAGGGCGAAACCTTTGAGTTTGCATGGATTGCAGAGGTTAAATAAAGAAAAATCCCGTTGACCAAAAGTCAACGGGAAATTCTTTTATCCAAACACTTTTTCGGCATATCTTACAGCAGACATTGCATCCGTGCCGTAGCTGTCAGCACCAATCATCTGAGCGTATTCCTCGGTCATAACCGCGCCACCTACCATAACCCTGCATTCGGGCGCTGTTTTTCGCAGCAGCTTTATTGTTTCTTCCATTGCAGGCACGGTTGTTGTCATAAGCGCGCTTAAGCCCACAAGGCGGATGTTATTTGCAGTAATTGTGTCAACGATTTTTTCGGGTGAAACATCCTTGCCAAGGTCAATAACCTCATAGCCGTAGTTTTCAAGCAGCACCTTAACAATGTTTTTGCCGATGTCATGAACATCGCCCTTAACAGTTGCAATAACTATTTTGCCTTTGCTGCTGCCGCTTGCGGGGATTGCGGCTTTGATAGCGTTGAATGCCTCCTTTGCCGCCTGCGCGCTCATAAGAAGCTGGGGCAGATAAACTTTCTTTTCCTCAAAGCCCTTGCCCACGGTGTTGAGTGCAGGTATAATCATTGTATCAATTATTTCAAGGGGTGAATGGCTTTTCAGCATTTCAGATGCCGCTGTTCCAGCCTGCTCTTTAAGTCCGCTGATGATGCAGCCGTCAAGGCTTGCGGTGCTTTTTGGCGCAGATGCGGTTTGAACGGGGGAGAGTGCATCGGCAAACTCAATGTAGTCCGAGCAGTTTTTGTCTTTGCTCGTCAAAGCCATAAAGCAGTGCCACGCTTTCATCATTTCAACGGAAAACGGGTTGATGATTGCGCAGTCAAGGCCGCATTGCATCGCCATTGTGTAGAATGTGGCATTTACATCGGGTCTTGAAGGCAGTCCAAATGAAATGTTGGAAACACCGAGGCTTGTTTTAATACCCATACCATGCAGTGTTTTTACCGCCTCAAGGGTAACGTTTGCGCTGTTTGAATCGCTTGAAACCGCCATTGCAAGGGGGTCAACTATAATATCGTTTTTGCCTATGCCGTAATCCTTTGCGCGTGTAATAATCTTTTTGGCAATTTCAACTCTGCCCTCTGCAGTTTCGGGTATTCCGTTTTCATCAATGGTAACGGCAATAACTACGCCACCGTATTTTTTAACAAGGGGAAAAACCGCTTTTATGCTTTCTTCCTTGCCGCTTACGGAGTTAATCAGCGCCTTTCCGTTATAAATCCGCATTGCCTGCTCCATTGCAACGGGGTCAACGGTGTCAATCTGCAGGGGCAGGTCAATAACCGCCTGAAGAGCTTTGATAACGCTGACCATCATTTCCGCTTCGTCAATTTCAGGCAAGCCTACGTTAACATCAAGCACGGAAACGCCCTTTTTATTTTGGGCAATTCCTTCGTTGAGAATATAATTTATATCTTTTCTGCGCAAAGCCTCTTTGAAAAGTTTTTTGCCCGTGGGATTAATTCTCTCGCCTATAATAACGGGCGCATCACCTATTTTAACTGAATGGGTGTAGGATGAAATAACTGTCAGGTTTTTCTTTTCAGGGAGCTTAAAGGGCAGATTTTTTGTTTTTTCAACGGTTTTTGCAATGTGCTCGGGAGTTGTGCCGCAGCAGCCGCCGATAATTGTTGCGCCCGCTTTAACAATTTCGCACATAATATCTGAAAATTCATCGGCATCAACATCAAAAACAGTTTTGCCGTTTTCGCTTCTGGGAAGGCCTGCATTGGGATTAACTATAATCGGCACGCTTGCATTTTCTGTAAATTCGGGAATGATTTCAAGCATCTGCTTTGGACCAAGTGAGCAGTTAATGCCTATTGCATCCGCACCCAGACCCTCAAGCATTGCAATCATTGCGGCAGGGTCAGCGCCTGTCATCAGCTTTTTTGTTTCGTCATAAACACAGGTTATGAAAACGGGCAAATCACAGCTTTCCTTTGCAGCAAGCACTGCTGCCTTTGCTTCAAGGCTGTCGTTCATTGTTTCAATGAGAATAAGGTCTGCGCCTGCATCTGCGCCGATTCTGATTGCTTCGCTGAAAATTGAAACCGCTTCTTCAAATTTCAAATCGCCCAGAGGCTCAAGCATTCTGCCCGTAGGGCCGATGTCAAGGGCAATATATGCTTCATGGCCCTCGCAGGCAGTTTTTGCATTTTTAATTGCAGAGGTAATAATTTCCTCAAGGTTATCAAATTTAAGCCTGTTTGCGCCGAAGGTGCAGGATGTGATAATCTGAGCGCCTGCGCTGAGATATTGGCGGTGCATTTCAATGATTTTTTCGGGGTTTGTGATGTTCCACATTTCAGGCTTTTCGCCTGCTTTAAGTCCCCATGATTGCAGCAGAGTGCCCGCGCCGCCGTCGCAGTATGTAATTGAAGATTTGATTTTTTCGAGAATATTCATATTTATTCCTCTTATCTGTACGGGCAATCGTTTCCGCTGCAAAGCATACAGCCCGGCCCCGTGCATTTATTTTTTTCGTTGCTTATCCCGATAATTGCCGTTACGGATTTAACGGGTACCATCATCAGGCTTTCCGTAAGGCTCATGCCGATATTTTTCTTTGTTTGCAGAAATTCTACAATATCCTTTTGATATTCAAGGGCTAAATCCCCGTAGCCGGGGCTGAATCGGGGCCGCAGAAAATCGGAATTTTCAAATGAAAGGTTTATTTTATCGCAGAATGCCTCGATTGCCGCCGAACCGATGCAGTCAGTCATAACACCCTTAAGAGGTGAAATAACGGAATTCCGTTCGATAAGTCGGTGAGCCTCAATGCCTGCCGTTGCTGCCATGATATATGCATAATCACAGCCCGAAAGATTTTTTGCAAGGGAATGGCTGTGAAACATCTTGAATCCGAGATCAACAATACCGTCAACAATTTTTACGGGCACCTTTTCATAGCAGGCAATGAAATTTGCACATTCCAGAAATTCTTTTTCGCAGCAGCATTGCATTTCGTCTGTTGTGCAGTCACAACTCACCGAATAATAGCCAAGATAAACTGCAACCTCTTTGCTGCTTATTTTTATTTCTGACGGTGCGGATTTGATAATTTTTATCATTTCTTTTCTTCCTCAGGCTTTTTCTTGAATATGAAGAGCTTGCTGAAAATATAGTTGAGAATAATAACAATAACTCCAACAAGGAGTTTTGCAATAAAATCGTTAACGGAAAGCAGGGTAACAAGAACAAACATGGAAATCGTTTCAATCGCAAAGGAAAAAATTCTGGCGCCAATAAAGCCTGTGAATTCCTTGCCTGCAACGGAGGGTGCCCAGCTTTTTGAATCAAAAACCCAGAGTTTGTTAGTTACAAATGCAAAAAGAACGCCCGCAACCCATGCAATGCAGTTGGCATCGAGGTAATCCGTGCCGTTAACAAAAAGCCTCTGCAGGGATGAGCCTTCGGGAATGATGCTGCTCAATATTCCTTCCCAGCCCACGGAAATGAAAATGCGCTTAAAAACATAAAATGTGAGCAGATTAACAATTGTTGTGAGTATGCCGAAGAAAACATAAGTAACAATTTCTTCAGTGAACAGTTTATCAATTATTTTTCCAAGAAAGTTTTCCTTTTTGAAAATTCTGAAAAGCAGGTTTCTGATTTTCTCAATCATAATAATCTCCGATTAATCTTATTTGCCGCAAATTTATGTTTTTATTTTAAAACAAAAGCATAATAAAGTCAATAAACCCTTGCTTTTTTAGCGCTTTATGATAAAATAATATGAGGTGAAATTATGGAGCTCAGGCCGAATATGAATAAAAGAATACATTTTATTGATGAAGTGCGGGGCTTTGCGGTTGCCTGCATGATTTTTTATCATGCATTTTATCTGCTGGGCAGCTTTTTTGATTGGCAGTGGGCAAATGAGCTTTTTTATTTCTTTATGCCCTTTCAGCCTTTTTTTGCGGGAATCTTCATTTTTATCTGCGGAATATCCTGCACTCTTTCAAAAAGTAATTTAAAAAGGGGAGCGATTTTGCTCGGAGCAGCGCTGGGCCTGACATTTGTTACTGCGGTTATTATGCCTGCAATGGGTTTTGTTGATTGCGAAATATATTTCGGAATTCTTCATTTCCTTGCGGCTTCGATTCTGCTTTATGCGCTTATGTCAAAGAGGCTTTGCAATGTTCCGCTCTTTGCGGGGATTCTTGTCTGCGCAGTGCTTTATGCATTAACAAGCGGAATAGAAAACGGCACGCTGAGCTATGGCGAGCTGATTTCGTTCACATTGCCCGAAAGCCTTTACGAAAGCAATGCTTTGATGATTTTAGGCATTCATTCGCAGGATTTTGCCTCGGCGGATTATTTTCCTCTTTTTCCGCAGATTTTTATTTTTTTTGCAGGTAATTTTTCCGGTTTGCATTTGTCAAAAAAGGGCTACCCCGATTGGTGCGGTGTGCAAAGAATACGTTTTTTTGCATTTCTCGGCAGAAATGCACTTCTGATTTATATTGTTCATATGCCCGCCATTTATGCTTTGGGTTATGTGATAGATATGTTTGTTAATTAATTGAAAAACAAGGAGATATAATTATGAGTGAAGCATGCAGCGGCAATTGCGCAAGCTGTGGAAGCAATTGCGATTCAAGAAAAGAAGCGCAGGATATGAGAATACCCTGCGGACCTTTCAGCAATGTTAGAAAGGTTATAGGTGTAGTCAGCGGCAAGGGCGGCGTAGGCAAATCCCTTGTAACCTCAATGCTTGCAAGTGCAATGCAGGCAAGAGGCAACTCCTGCGCTGTGCTTGATGCGGATATAACAGGCCCTTCAATTCCCAAGTCATTCGGAATCAAGGAAAGAGCAAAGGCGGATGAAAGCGGCCTTCTTCCCGAGGAAAGCAGGTCGGGCATAAAGATTATGTCAATCAATCTTCTGCTTGAAAATGAGGAGTCACCCGTAGTATGGCGCGGTCCCGTTATTTCAGGTGTTATCCAGCAGTTCTGGAAGGATGTAGCCTGGGGCGATGTTGACTATATGTTTGTTGATATGCCTCCCGGAACAGGAGATGTTTCTCTCACCGTTTTCCAGAATCTTCCCGTTGACGGAATTGTTATTGTTACCACTCCTCAGGACCTTGTAACAATGATTGTTAAAAAGGCATTCAATATGGCAAAACTGATGAACATTCCTGTTCTCGGCCTTGTTGAAAATATGAGTTATTTCGTATGTCCCGATTGTGGCAAGGAATACAAAATTTTCGGCGAAAGCAAAATTGACGAAATTGCGGCAGAGCTTGGCGTGCCCGTGCTTGCAAAGCTGCCCATTGACCCTAAAACCGCAAATCTTGTGGACAAGGGTGCAATTGAGCTTGCAGACGATAAATATGTTGCCGATGCAGTTGATTTTTTGTCAAAGTTGGATTAAAATAGCAGTATAAATCTTTAGGAGTTGAAAAATATGCTTGATATCAAATTCTTAAGAGAAAACCCCGATATCGTTAAGGAAAATATAAAAAAGAAGTTTCAGGACAGCAAGCTCCCTCTTGTTGACGAGGTAATTGAGCTTGATGCAAAGTCCAGAGCCGTTAAAACAGAGGCGGATAATCTGCGCGCAAACCGCAACAAGGTTTCCAAGGAAATCGGTATGCTCATGGCTCAGGGCAAAAAGGATGAGGCTATGGCCGCAAAGTCAAAGGTAACAGAGTTTTCCGAAAGGCTTGCAGAGTGCGAAAGGCTTGAGGCTGAGTATGCCGAAAAGGTTACCAAAATAATGATGATTATTCCCAACATCATTGACCCCAGCGTGCCTATCGGTAAGGATGACAGCGAGAACGTTGAGGTTACAAAATACGGCGAGCCTGTTGTTCCTGAGTTTGAAATTCCTTATCATACCGATATTATGGAGCGCTTCAACGGCATTGACCTTGACGCTGCAAGAAACGTTGCAGGCAACGGCTTTTATTATCTCCAGGGTGATATTGCCCGCCTTCATTCCGCCTGCATTTCATATGCAAGAGATTTTATGATTGACAGAGGCTTCACCTATTGTGTGCCTCCCTTTATGATTCGCAGCAACGTTGTAACGGGCGTTATGAGCTTTGCAGAAATGGATGCAATGATGTATAAGATTGAGGGCGAGGACCTTTATCTTATCGGCACCAGCGAGCATTCAATGATAGGCAAATATATTGACACAATCGTTAATGAGGATACTCTGCCCCATACTCTTACCAGCTACTCACCCTGCTTCCGTAAGGAAAAGGGCGCCCACGGCATTGAGGAGAGAGGCGTTTACAGAATTCATCAGTTTGAAAAGCAGGAAATGATTGTTGTCTGCAAGCCCGAGGACAGCATGATGTGGTTTGAAAAGCTGTGGCAGAACACAGTTGACCTTTTCCGTTCGCTTGATATTCCCGTAAGAACACTTGAATGCTGCTCAGGCGACCTTGCAGACCTTAAGGTTAAGTCATTTGATGTTGAGGCATGGTCACCCAGACAGAAGAAATATTTTGAGGTTGGCTCATGCTCAAACCTTGGCGATGCTCAGGCTCGCAGACTTAAAATCAGAGTCAACGGCAAGGACGGCAAGTATTTTGCTCATACTCTTAACAACACCGTTGTTGCTCCTCCCAGAATGCTCATTGCATTCCTCGAAAACAACCTCAATGAGGACGGCAGCGTAAATGTTCCCGTTGCACTCCGTCCCTATATGGGCGGCAAGGAAAAACTTGAGCCTGTTAAATAAAATCATCAAAACCCGCCAGTTTGGCGGGTTTTTTCTTATGTAAACCCTACTTTACACTCCTATGCAAAGCAAAATATACCCTGAAATACCGAAATGTAAAACACGGTTGGTTGAAAAAACGCGCCCCATGCCTTAAGATTTAATCAGCATTCAGGTGCAACAAATAATATGCAAAGGATTGATGATTTATGGGCTCGGTTACTGTTATTTTTATCATACCTATTATGTTTGTCGTTATGCTTTTCGGCACAGTTACGGGTGCTGTTAAAGGTGATAACGTAACAAAGGTTCAGCTTCCTTATAACCCTGATGAGGGCCTCGTTTGGGAATACGACGGTGTTGATGACCCTCTGTTTGACCTTGTTGAAACCGAGGTTAAGGGTAATGAGCAGGTTTTTACCTTCAAGGGCAAAAGTTTTGTTGATGTTATGAAGAATGAGCTTGATACAGAGCTTGTCATGGATGTTGTTTTCAGCAACGTAAAGGGTGATGAACTGCTTTATTATGCATGTGTTAATCACGGCTATATTTCCCTTTATGAAAAGATTGAATTCTATTCACCCGATGAATATATTCTTTTCAGTTATTCTCCTGAAGAAGAAACAACCGTTGAGGGTGCGGAATGGATTGTGTGGGGAAACAGCACAAATATTTATGCCGAAAAGGAAGTTGACGGTGAAAAAACATTTACATTCCTTTTTCTTCCCGATAAGGAAATCGGTACAGTCTTTCACGAGGAATTTTACTATATGATAAAGGCTACGGAAACAGAAAAAGCCACGTATTACGAAAAAATGATTATTGAAATCAAAGCAACAGTCGGTGAATATGAAATCAAGGATGAGGACAGGAAATATTATGACGGCAGCCGTTGGCTCAGCTATAATCCTGCCCTGCGTGAGGAGTGATATTATGTATATGTCAAAAATATTGGTCGCATTTGTTGCAATTATTACGCTGCTGTATAGCTGGTTTCCCAATTCGGAAATTATCTCAAAAGTATATTCAAATATTGTTGCATCGGAATATGATTGGGAAACGGTAACGGACAGCCTGATTGAAGCGGTGGAGGTAAAGGATTCCGAAGCGCTTGCCTCAATGGCATCGCCTATGCTTAAGGAAAGGCATCCCGATTTGCAGCAGCGCATTGACGGTCTGTTTTGCTGCATTGAAGGGGATGTTCTTTCTGTTGAGGATGACAGCGATTATGAAATCGATACCCGTGACTATAACTTCCGCATAACAACAACCACGGATGATTATTATGTTAAAATCCTTTATACGGGTGTTGATACGGACGATTTGAGCAGCACGGAAATCGGCATACGTCGCATAATGATAAGTGAAAAAACGGATGAATATTATTCATGGTGGGTTAACCCCGACTATTACATTGCCGCCGAGGTTATGACCGATACGGAATATCAAACCACAAGGCGTTGGTGCTGCGGCATCGGCAACAGTGCGGATGAATATGTTTTTGCCGTTAAGGAGGATTGCTCCATTCTCAGCTCGAATGTAAAAATAAGGGTAACCAGGAATAACGGCGAGGGTATACCTGCCACGGGCTATGCGCTTCACGAGGGCGACGAGCTGAAAATTCATTTTATTCCCGAGGGTGAGGAACCTCCCCGTCCGGGCGCAAGAAAGCCCGATGCGGTTGTAACTTCCGAAATCCACCCCAATAATATGGTGTATTCTGTAAATCCGGGCAGATATTATCTCTATGTTGAACCGAGCGATAATGAAATGTATTATACGGTTTCCGTAACAACAAGGCTTTAAAAAATTACAGGCTTGTGCAGGTGGATAACCCGTACAAGCCTGTAATTTATTTATGTGATTTTATAATCCGAGAAGTCTCTGGAAGATGTTGACTACCTTAAGCACATAGTTGCGTAAGAAATTAATGATGTCATCAATAATAGTAATGGTTTGTTTGCCCGTGCCTGTGCCTGCTTTGCCGTCAAATGATGAAGAAACCGAATTCATCCAGTAAATCAGGCCGTTGGGACTTTCAAGGTTAACGGTGTTGCCGTTGCCGTCAACGGTTGTAACATTGGGGTAGGTGCTGCCGTCAAGCATATGAAAATCGTAAGTAATAACCTTTGCAAGGTGGTGGTTGTCGCTTGCGGAGTTGCCGCTCGGCTCAATTACATTGGTAAGGCTTGAAAGGCGGCAGTTTGCGGGGTTGCTGTTGTATGCTTTAACATTGCTCCAAAGAGGCTGAGTAACAAGCGAATAATTAACAATAGGGTCTTTTTCGCTTGCAATCATCCATATTGCAACATCGGCACATTTCTTTACTTCTGAAGCGCTGACAGTGCCTGTTGCAGCAATGGGAAATGCACCTGCAAAATATTCGGGGAAGGAGATAACCATATCCCATGCCATTTCACCGCCTGCGGAGCTGCCGGTGATGAAAATTTTTGTTGTGTCAATGTTGTTGCCATGCTTTGCAATGAAGTCATCAATCAAAACGCGAAGGGGCTCAATGAGAGAAGAATTCCAGTAAACAAGCTGGTCTTCGGGAGCGCGGGGAAGAAGGATAAATGCGCCGCCGCTTGTGAAACGGCTCTGAAGCTCTGAGGATGCCCAATAAGGCATATCGCTGTCGTTAAGCTGATAGCCTTCGTAGTCTGCATGGCCTATGCCGTGAAGGAAGATAACAAGGGGGTATTTTCCCGTGTCGTTTTTTCCTGCGGGTGAATAGTAGCAGTAGTCGAGGGCGTAGCCGTCCTCTTCGGGAGCAACGTCATGCTCAAATTCATTGCGCAGAGCCTGAATGCCTGCTGAGGTGGGAAGAGCATCTTTTCTGCCCGTTGCATGAGCGCCGAGGCAAAGGCTTGCGGCAATAAGGCAGGCGGCAATTAAAATTGCAATGATTTTTTTGAATGATTTCATGTTTTTGCACCTCGCGGTTTGTGATAAAACTATTTTACATTTTTGAATCCTTTTATGCAATAGAAATTTCGAAAAAATTTTTTAAAAGTTGTTGAATACAAAGAACGGCTGCCTTTACTGTTTAAGGCAGCCTTAAGTTTATTCTGCAATACCGATTCCGAGGCTTACGGAAAGAGCTCTGTCAACTCTGTTCATATCGCTCTCGTCAAGAATTCCCATTTTTTCGCGCAGTCTTTTCTTGTCAAGTGTTCGTACCTGCTCAAGAAGAACAATGGAATCCTTGGCAAGTCCGCAGCCGTCGGCGTTGACTCTTATGTGGGTAGGCAGGCTGGTTTTGAATCGCTGGCTTGTTATTGCTGCGGCAATAACCGTTGGGCTGAATTTGTTGCCAACATCGTTCTGAACAATCAGCACGGGTCTTGTGCCGCCCTGCTCGGAGCCGATAACAGGGCTCAGGTCAGCGTAATAAATTTCTCCCCGTTTAACGGTCAAGGTTATCACTCTCCATTGCAGCTTTTTGCTGCTAAGTTATCTCACAACTATTTTTGACACACGGCAGGCAAATTAAACACATGTTTGAAATCGGGGAGCAAAAAATTTCATCCTCGCATGTCCTTTACTTTATTATATTCCGGTGCTATAATAAAGGTATCGGAAATATAAAATAAAAATTTTCTGAAAAATCAAACCGTAGCACCTTTTAATTCGTCTTATTTACAGAACGATAAAAAACGGAGATGGTTTAAATGAAAAAAGCAGCCCAAAGGTTCATGTCACTTATTCTTTCGGTGATGCTGATGCTTTCCTTTGCTGCCCTGCCCGCATATTCGGCAAAGGATATGTTCACTTATATTTATGTTGAAAACACGGAGCAGGAGGGCGGGCTGATAAACTACCGTTATGTTGATGAAAACGGTAACGAGGTTGTTTTTGAGAATAATGAGCTGGGCTGTCAGTCGTCAAGCCTTCCTGCGGCATACAGCGCGGTTGATAAAGGCTATGTAACACGGGTTAAAAGCCAGGGCGATTCAGGCGTATGCTGGTCGTTTTCTGCAATGAGCCTTCTTGAGAGTGACAGTATTATTAAAGGATATGAATCAGCCTCATCGGCAGATTTTTCAGAGGCTCATCACGTGTGGTTTGCAAGCAGAGGCCGTGCCGAGGATGAAAACGACCTTGCCTACGGCGACGGTTATTATTTCGATGAGCCTTATCTTCGCGGCGGCAACTGGAAAATTTCTGCTGCATCCCTTGCAAGGTGGTCAGGCGCAGCGGAGGAAACAGAATTTCCGTTTTACGGCAGCAGCCTTGAAAGCATGGGCAATTATGCCGAAAGTGACAGATATAACACATCAGGCGGCGTGATTCTGGAATCCGCGCAGTCGCTCACAAGTGCGGAGGATGTTAAGCAGTGGATAGTCGACCACGGCTCGGTAACTGCAGCGTTTTACTACGAAGGCAGTTGCTACAATTCATCATCTGCGGCTTATTGCACCGCAACAACCGGCTCCATAAACCATCAGATTGTTGTTGTTGGATGGGACGACAGCTTTTCAGCATCAAATTTTAAAAGCACATGCACTCCCTCTGCTAACGGCGCATGGCTTTGCAAAAACAGTTGGGGAACCTATTGGGGTGACGGCGGCTATTTCTGGATTTCTTATTATGACGCGTCAATCACTCTTTTTGCAGGCTATTCCGTTCAGAAATCTGAGGATTACTATAAGAACTACAGCTATAACGGCGCTGAATGGTACAGTGCTCTGGGTCTTTCCCGTGCATTTCAGGTTGCAAATGTTTTCACCGCAAGCGGTTATGAAAGCCTGACGGCAATTGCGGTTCAGACCTACGGTGAGAATATTGAAATCGAAGCAACTGTATATAAAAATATTTCTGATGGATACTCATCTCCCGTTCAGGGAACTGCTGCATGCACGGTTGAAACCGTTCTTGGCAATGAAGGTTACCATACCATATATCTTGACTCCGCAGTTGTTCTTGAACCGGGTGAAATATTCTCCGTTGTTGTTGAATATTATAACCCTAACGGAACAACATATATCCCTATTGAAAAGACTGTTGCGGATGGACTGACCTATAGCAGCAGAGAGGGCGAGAGCTTCATTAATGTTTCCGCTACGGGTAACAGTTGGATTTCAACATCAACACAGAGCGCTCATAATGTTTATATTCAGGCGCTTACAAAGTGCAATCATCAGCTTGAAGCACTGACTCAGGATGCAACCTGCACCGTGGATGGAATCGAAAAAATTCAGTGCACCCAATGCGGAAAGGTTGAAGCTGAGCGTGTTATCGGTGCAACGGGCCACGATTACGGCGAATGGACTGATTTCGCTTACAGTTCCGAGAATGGCAGACAAATAAGCAGAAGCACCTGCAGCCATTGCGGAGATTTCATGGAAAGGGCTTACTACACAAATAATGTTGTTACCCTTGACAGGTTTATGGAAATGTTGTTTCTGAAATTCAAGGAAATTATCAGATATATTTTTACATTGCGATATTAAATCAAAAGCACCGCACTCGGTTGAGTGCGGTGCAATTTTTATTTTATTTATTGGTTATTCTGCGGAGAGAATGTTATTTTCAGGTCGGCGCCTTTAGCGGTGAAATCAATCCATTCTCCCGTTTCGCCGTTGCGGGTGAGGGTGAATGTGCCTCTCTCGCCCGTTCCCGTGTAGGTCCATATTCCGTCTGAATATGCCGTTTGCAGGTTCATTCCCTGAACCGCATCGGACAGTGCATTTGTCAGCAGTGCGCCCATTTCCGTTTGCGGAAAGCGGTTTAAATCCGTTTCAAAGGAAAGTCCGTCATATGTAACCTTGCATCCGCCGTTTTTATATTCCACGGAAAGCGGCGCAAGGGCTTCTGGAGTGAGAAATTTCAGCGTGAAATCCTCGGCGGCATTTTGAGTGAGCAATGCTGTCATTTCCGAGTTGCCGCAAACGGCGGTTATTTCCGAGGTGAATGCCGTAGGGGCAGGGGGAGGGGCGCTGATGGATTCGCCTTGCTTTTCACATCCTGCCGCAAGCAAAACAAAGATTGCGGCAAAAAGAGAAAATGCTTTTTTCAAATAATCACCTGCTATTCAAATTTTGAAAAAAGCTCAGGCAGATAATTCAGAACATCGCTCGGCAGCATGCCTCTCATGGAAGTTTTTTCTGCAACGATGTCTGCGCCGAGTCCGTGCAGATAAACTGCGGAAACCGCTGCATCAAAGGGGTTCATTCCCTGAGCAACAAACGAAACGGTCATGCCTGCCAGCAGGTCGCCGCTGCCGCCCTTTGAAAGCCCTGAATTGCCCGTTGTGTTGATATAAACGCCTGATTTCCCGTCACAAACAACAGTGTTTGCGGTTTTGAGAACAACGGTAACGCCGTATTTCTTTGCAAACTCGCAGGCAATGCCGATAGGATTTGCAATTATTTCGGCAACTGTTTTTCCGCAAAGGCGGCTCATTTCGCCCGGATGAGGGGTGATAATAACGGGAGCCTGAGCTTCTTTCAATATATCTATATTTGTGCTCAGGGCATTTATGCCGTCTGCATCCAGAATAATCGGCGATTTTATTTCTTTTATAAGATTATGAACAAGAGTTGTTGTGTCCTTGTTGAAGCCTATGCCGCAGCCGATGAGCACGGCGCTTGACCTTTTTGATGCTTCAATGATATCTGCCATTGCCGAATATGCAAATGTGCCCTCAAAGTTTGATTCAAGAGGCAGCAGCAGAGGCTCTGTCAGCTTTGGAGCAATGCCTGCATATGCGCTTTGAGGGAATGCCGCGGTAACAAGGCCGACTCCCGACCTCAATGCACCGCTGACGGAAAGATAAGCCGCGCCCGTCATTTTCATGCTGCCGCAAACACACAGCGCATGGCCGTAGGTGCCCTTGTTCGAAACCGGCTTACGCTTTGGCAGCATATTACGGATTTCGGGGGCGCCGAGGGTGAAGCAGGCAACACCGTCAAGGTTTTTATAGTCGTTTTCGGTTATGCCTATGTCTGCAACATATATTCTGCCGCAGTATTTGTTGCAGGGTTTCATTATATGAATGGGCTTGTATGCAGAAATTGCAATTGTCATATCCGCCCTGAAGCAAACTCCCGCAACCGTTGCCTTGTCGCAATCTGCGCCTGCAGGAACATCAATTGAAACAACCTTGCCCTTTGCTGCATTAACTGCCTGAGCAAGCACGCTGAGTGAATGGTTGAGCGAGCCAGAAAAGCCCGTACCGAAAACCGCCTCAACAATAATATCCGAATCCTCAAGCAAGGGTCTGTGGAGAGTCAGGTTGTTGTCATAACGGATAACATCAATGCCTGCCGCTTCTATGAGCGAAAACATATTAACGGAATCCGCAGCCTTGGGCTCTCCGCAGGCAAGCATAACGGTCACCTTGCAGCCTGCTTCCCAAAGCGCGCGGGCAATAACAAAGCCGTCGCCGCCGTTTTTGCCCTTGCCGCAGATAACCAGAACCTTTTTCGGGCTTGATTTGCTGATTGAAAATTTGGTTTTTATTATTTTAGCGCAGGCCTGACCTGCGTTTTCCATAAGCTGAGGGAACGAAATGCCTCTCTTAACTGCATTGCATTCTGCCTGATACATCTGATTGCTTGTTACAACAAACATAGTTTTTAGTCCCCCGTACTTTTTGATTATATCATACCATATGCAAGGGTGTATTGGAAGAAGAAAAAACAAAATATTGATGAAATTTTGACAATTTTTTATTGATACTGTAAAAATATAATGTTATAATACATAATGGATATTTATGCAGGGGGTGCTCCTATGGAAGAATATATCAATGGCTACATACGCCCGAGGCTTCAGGGTGACGGCGGCGAAATCACCTTCGTTAAGCAGGTGGGTAATGAAGTAACTGTCCTTTTGCAGGGTGAATGTTCAAAATGTCTTATTCTTGACCGCTGCCTTGCATGGATTGAGCAGAGGATTGAAATTGACCGCAACGAAAAAGTTAAGGTTATCGGAATCCGCAAAAAGCCTTATTTTCAGGATATTTGAGGTGAATTATGGCTCATATTAAAGTTGTCAGAAGAAGTATGCGCCCCGAGGAATGGATTACCCTGCGCTTCGGCTGGCTTAAAAGGCATATTTACAGCGAAAAGAACGAAATAACAACCTTTATGATTAAGGATGCCCGTCAGGTGTCCGAAATGAGTTTTGAATATTACGACGATGACTTCAGACCACTGAAAAAAGGTGATATGTATTTTACCCCGGACGGCACGGCATTTATCAAAGCGGAGTATGACCTGCCAGAGCACCTTGAGGGCAAAAAATACTGCTTTTCACTTAAGACTGCGGCGGAAATGATAGTTAAGGTCAACGGCGTTTATGTTGGCGGCATTGACCCTAACAGAGAAAGGCTTGACCTTTCGGATTACGTTAAGGGCACAAAGCTCAGTTTTGAAATTATGGGCTATAACCGTTCAAAGCCCGATGATGAGCGCAACCCTGAAAGCCTCAGCGTAAGAGGCTGCAGGCAGATTTTTGAGGGTGGCTATATCTCCGTTGTCAACGAAGCGGTGCAGTCCCTTGTTTATGATATAGAAATGCTTCTTGATGCTGCTTTAAGCGAGGTTTTCAATGAGGAATTCTCCGCATTTGTTATCCGTGAGCTTGACCTTGCGCTTAATCTTATTGATTTTGACGATGTAAGAGATGCGGATGTCAGGGCGGCTGCGGAATACATAGATAAAAACATTTTCTCAAATAAAAGCTATAGGGGCAGCGGAAGCGTTGCGCTTGTTGCTCATTCTCACCTTGATATTGCATATTATTGGCGAAGAATCCACGCGGTGCAGAAAAATCTGAGGACGGTGCTCATTCAGCTTCGCCTTATGGATAAATACCCCGATTTCAGATATGCCCACACCCAGGCTTATACCTATGAAACCGTTGAAAAATATTATCCCGAAATTTTCGAGGAGCTTAAGGCGAGGATCGAAGAGGGCAGGTTTGAACCCGTCGGCGCAATGTATGTTGAGCCCGATTGTAATGTACCCTCATGCGAAAGTCTTATAAGGCAGTGCCTTTACGGCCAAAGCTATTTCAGGAAAAAATTCGGCTTGACGGTCAATAACTGCTGGCTGCCTGATGTTTTCGGTAACAGCTGGATTTTACCTCAGATTCTCAAAAAAAGCGGCGTTGACTATTTTGTCTCCAACAAAATGTCAACATGGAATGATACCAACAGATTCCCTCATAATAATTTTATCTGGAGAGGAATTGACGGGTCGCAGGTTTACGCCTGTGTGCCGCCCACTCACTTTATTTCGTGGAATATGCCCAGTCAGGTGCAGGAGAATTGGGATGCCTATCAGGATAAGAATGAAAGCGGGCAGACCCTGCAGATGTTCGGCTACGGTGACGGAGGCAGCGGCGCAACGGAGGAAATGGTTGAAATTATGCACCGTTTTGAAAAGCTCTCCGTTATGCCTGAAACCGAGCATATCAATGCAACTGAATTCCTTGCCAAAAATTTTGACGGTAATGATAAGCTGGCGGTCTGGGACGGCGAGCTTTACCTCGAAATGCACAGAGGCACCTTCACAACAAAATCAAAGCTCAAGGATTATAACCGCAGGCTTGAATTTATGCTGCGCGATGCAGAGCTTCTCAGCGTTCTCAGAATGAAAAACGGTGCAGAGTATCCTGCGGAGAAAATAAGAGGAATCTATAAAAAGCTGATGATAAATCAGTTCCACGATATTCTCCCCGGCAGCCACATTACTCCCGTTTACCGTGATGCAATGGAGGATTATGAGCAGTGCGAAAAAGAACTGCTTGAGATAATCGGCAGCGGCAGCAAATACTTTAACACCCTTAATTTCAGGCGCTCAGATCTTACGTTTATTCCCGATGAAAAAGGCGGAATAATAAGAAAAGGCGAAAAAGGATTTTACGCCGTGCCTGATCTTGATGCGCTTTCGGGCGGCGACATAAAAGACGGAAATTCTTCCGTCAATTGGATAACCGTCAGTGGCAATAAGGCTGAAACACCTTTCTATTCGGTTGAATTTGCGTCTGACGGCAGCATGCTTTCGCTTTACGATAAGGAGCTTAACCGTGAATGGGTAGGCGGCGATTTCAATAAACTGAAAATGTATCACGATACCCCGGGTAACTACGATGCATGGGATATTCTGCCTAACTATAAGGACAGACCCTGCGACCTGACCGTTAAAAAGCCTCTTGAATTTGTTAAAGCGGACGGCGAATGCGCAGAGTTTACAGTAACCTTTGCAACGGATAAAAGCACATGGCAGATGATAATCCGCCTTTTCCGTCAGTCAAGGGGAATTGAAATTGAGAGTAATGTTGACTGGAATGAAAAGCATAAACTTGTAAAGGCTGAATACGGCTGCAATGTGCTTTCAAGAGAGCTGCTTTGCGATACATCAGCAGGTATAATCCGACGCGAAACCCACCGCAACACAAGCTGGCAGCAGGCCCGCTTTGAGGTCTGCCACCATAAATGGTGCGATATGGCGGAGCAGGGCGGCGGCGTTGCCCTTATCAATCAGGGCAAATACGGCGTATCGGCATTGAATAATACAATGGCACTTTCGCTTCTGCGCTCAACAATAAGACCTGACCCAACATCCGATATGGGAAAGCATAGCTTTTGTTATATGATTTATCCACACGGCGGCGATGCCGTTGCGGCAGAGATAAACAAAAAGGCTTTTGAATATAATGTGCCGCTGCGGAAGGCTGATGTTGAATCCTGCCTGCCCGATTTCGGCTCGTTGTGGCTTCAGGCGGTTAAACTGTCGGAGGACGGAAAACAAATTGTTATCCGCCTTTGCGAGCAAAACGGCGAAAGGGGAGTTGTAACCCTTCCCCAAAAGGCGGATATTCTCAATATGCTTGAGGATAAAATCGGTGAAACGGAAAAAATCGAATATTCACCGTTTGAAATAATTACATTCGGAATAAATATGTAAGGAGCGATGGAAATGAACAACTATGAATATTGGCTTACCTTTGATGAGGCAACTAAGGCGGAGCTTGAGGCAATAACCGATAAAGCCGAGCTTGAGGACAGATTTTACAAAGAGCTTGAATTCGGCACGGGCGGTCTGCGCGGAATTATGGGTGCAGGTCCCAACAGAATGAACAGATACACCGTTTCAAAGGCAACAAAGGGTCTTGCAGATTATCTCAATGCCTGTTTTGAGGGCGAAAAGTCCGTTGCAATCGCTTATGACTCAAGAAACAATTCAAAGTATTTTGCAGAGGTTTCGGCAGGTGTGCTTTGCGAGGCAGGTATTAAGGTTTTCCTTTTTGATACTCTTATGCCAACTCCCGTGCTTTCCTTTGCTGTGAGATATCACAAGTGCACCGCAGGCATCGTTATCACCGCCAGCCACAACCCCAAGGAATACAACGGCTACAAGGTTTATGACAGTGACGGCTGCCAGCTTGTGCCTGAATTTGCAGATAAGGTTATTGCTTATGTAAATGCAGTTACCGATATCAAGGATATTCCCTGCGCTGACCTTGCCGAGGCTGAGAAGAACGGAAGCCTTGTTTATGTGGGCGATGAAACTCTTGCAGCGTTCCTTGCAGAGGTTAAAATGCAGAGCATTTATGATGAGCCTTCGGAGCTTAAAATAGTTTATACTCCTCTTCACGGCACGGGTAATATTCCCGTTCGCAGAATTCTTGAGGGCAAGAATGTTTCGATAGTTGCATCGCAGGAGCTTCCCGATGGTAACTTCTCAACCGTTCGTTCACCCAACCCCGAAGAAAAGGATGCTCTCAATCTTGCACTTGAGCAGGCAGAAAAAGAAGGTGCGGATATTGTTATCGGCACCGACCCCGACTGCGACAGAGTAGGCGTGGGTGTTCGCCATAACGGCAGTTATGTTCTCCTTACGGGTAACCAGACAGGTGCACTTCTTGTTGATTTTATTCTTAAGTTCAAGAAGGCTGCAATGCCTGCAAATGCGGCGGTTGTCAAGACCGTTGTAACAAGCGGTATCGGCGCAGCCATTGCAGAAAAGCACGGCGCAACAACCGTACAGACTCTTACGGGCTTTAAGTATATCGGTGAAAAAATCTGTCAGTGGGAAAAGAGCGGCGAATACAGCTTCCTTTTCGGCTATGAAGAAAGCTACGGCTATCTTGCAGGCACTCATGCAAGAGATAAGGATGCGGTTTCGGCCTCAATGCTTATTGCGGAAATGGCATCATACTATAAGAATAACGGCAAAACTCTTGTAGACGCTCTTGATGAGATTTATGCGGAGTACGGCTATTATTTTGATTGCCTTGAAACCTTTGTTCTTAAGGGGAAGGAAGGCGCAGAAAAGATTCAGGCTGCAATGAAGGCACTCCGTGCGGAAGGCGAAAGTCTCTTTGATGACCTTGATAAGCTCATTGACTATTCTCAGGGTGTTGACGGCCTTCCCAAGGAAAATGTTCTTCTCTTCAATTTCAAGGACGGCTCATGGGCTGCGGCAAGACCTTCAGGAACAGAACCTAAGCTGAAGCTCTATTTCTCCGTAAAGGGCGAGAACAAGGAGCAGGCATCAGCAAGGCAGCAGCTCATCAGAAACAAGCTGGCTGAAAAAGTTGAAGATTAATGTTTACTTTCGCTTTTGTTTGTTGTAAAATTGAATTATAAAATTAAGGAGGCAACAAAATGAAAAAAATTTTAGCATTCATTCTTGCTGCGGTTATGGCATTTTCGGCATTTGCAATGATAGGTTATGCTGATGGTCATCACGTTACCGGTTATATTGCAAATCATTATGATGAAGAGAACGGCTATGACAGAGCAATCAACTGGTATGAGGTAAACGGCAAATGTTATTTCTTTATTCCCGCATCAATTGATTATGATACCGCAAAGTTTTATGTTCCCGGCGACTACACCGTTGACGGCGTAGATTATACCGAGCCCAAAACTCTTGCAGAGGTTTTTGGCAATAAAACAGAGATTACGGTTGAATTTGACGGCTGGACATACGATGTTTTTATCATCAAGGGTTCAGAGGTTGCTTCTGTATTTATTGAAACCGAGTCAGGTTCTCTTGATTATATCCATGCCGTTAAGGGTAACGAAGAAAACGGTATGATTGAAATTGTTGACCGTGACGGCGAAGTTGTTTATGACGGTGAGCTTGAAATCAAGGGCAGAGGCAACTCAACATGGCAGATGGAAAAGAAACCCTATAACATCAAGCTGGATAAGAAAACCAACCTTTTCGGTATGGGCAAGAGCAAAAAATGGAGCCTTATTGCAAACCACGGCGATGAGTCCCTTATCAGAAACGTTCTTGCATACGAAGCAGCAAAAGCGGCCGGTATGCCTTATTCACCTCAGTTTGAGCCCGTTGATGTTTACATTAACAGCGAATATATGGGTTCATACCTTCTTACAACAAGAGTGGGTATTGACGGCACAAGTGTTGATATTGAGGACCTTGAGGGCGCAACAGAGGATGCAAACGAGGCAGACCTTGATACCTACCCCAAGGCGGGTTATTACGGCACATATGCAGGCCTTCTTGCAGGCACAAAGAAATGGTATGATATTCCCAATGACCCCGAAGATATCACAGGTGGCTACATCATCGAAATGGAGCTTGCCAACAGATATGCTGACGAGGCATGCGGCTTTGTTACAACCCGTAACCAGCCTTTTACAATGAAAACTCCCGAATTTGTCTCAGAGGCACAGATCAGCTATATCAGTAGCCTTTATCAGTTGTTTGAGGATGCTGTTTATGCTGAGTCCGATATGGCGGAAATCGGCAAATATTGCAATGTTCAGTCTCTTGCACGTCTTTATCTCATTAATGAGTGGGCATCCAATATGGACGGCGGCCTTACAAGCACATATTTCTACAAGCCCAAGGGCGTACACGAAACCCTCTATGCAGGCCCTGTATGGGATTTTGACATTGCTTTCGGCAATAACGACGGCGAACGCTTTGGAAATAATTATAACGACCCCACGAAATGGACTGTTTGCTACAACAGAATGTACAGAAACACAATTTTCGGCAAGTGGGATATTGACGAGCAGCCCAATGTGTTCAACATAATCACAAAGAACGAGGGCTTTGTTGACGTTCTTGAAGCTGAATGGAACGGCGGTATGAGCACCGCACTTAACACAACAACGGCTTGGGTTGAAAGCATCTATGCTCCCTTTGTTGAGGGCTCCGCTGTTGCGAATGCAATCCGCTGGAACATTTTCGGCACAGATGATATAGACGATATCAAGGCTGCATATGCAGATGAGGTTAAGGAAGTAATCAACTTTGCAAAAACAAAGGCTGCAACAATCAGCGCAGGTGTAGACGAGGTGCAGGATAATGCTCCTCAGACCAACCCCGTTGTTAAGTTCTTCAAGGGCTTCCTTGTTGGTGTTAACAACATTTTTGAAAAGGCTATTGTTATATTTGATCTTGTAAACAAAATCTGAAATTCATATCTCTTCGCTTTTTGGTGCGCGGATTTTGAAATGAGTTGAAAGGAGTGCTTTTGTGAAAAGAGTTATTTCTGTACTTATGGCAATTATTATTTCCTGCTCATTCGGATGCCTTGCGGGATTTGCCGCAGATGATGCAATATCCGAGTTTTCGGTAGGAATTATTGAAGAAAAAGAACACGGCGCTCAGCTTTGCATTGAATGGTATGCTGCAGATGATGCAATGTATCTTTTTGTGCCTCAGTCAATTAACTTTGACGAGGCAAAGGTTAATTTTTCAGCAAGCGGCGATGTTTATGCGGACGGTGTTAAGATTGAAGATGGCTCATCCGCTGCATTCCTTGCAGATAAAACCGAAGTAACACTCACAAGCGGCAGCGCAAGCTATAAGATAAAGATTATAGCTATATCAGATGTATCAACAGTGTTTATCGAAACCGAAAGCGGTTCGCTTGACAGTGTGCATGCAGATAAGGAGCACAAGGAAAAAGGTGAAATCACAATCATCGGCGCAGACGGCAGCGTTGAATGCGACGGCGAGCTTGATTACATCAAAGGCAGAGGCAACTCAACCTGGGGCCTTGATAAAAAGCCCTATAACATCAAGTTGGAGGATAAAGTAAATCTTTTCGGCATGGGCAAGAGCAAAAAATGGAGCCTCCTTGCCAATTATTCGGATGCATCGCTTATCAGAAACAGCCTTGCTTTCACCGCGGCAGAGAATGCGGGAATAGCTTATACCCCCAAGTATGAGCCCGTTGATGTTTACATAAACGGTGAATATATGGGCGCCTATCTTCTCACAACGAGGGTTGAGGTTGATAAAACAAGAGTCAACATTGATAATCTTGAAGACCTTAATGAAGATGCAAATCCCGATGTTGATATTGAGGCATTGCCCAGAGGCGGTGTTTACGGCAGCTTGTCAGGCTACCTTGAGGGCACAAGAAAATGGGTTGAAATTCCCAATGACCCCAAGGATATCACAGGCGGCTACATTATCGAATTGGAGCTTCCCGGCAGATATGATGATGAGGTCAGCGGCTTTGTAACGGAAAACAGTCAGGCGGTTATCCTCAAATCCCCCGAATATGCCTCTGAAAATGAGGTGATTTACATTGCAAGCTATTATCAGCTTTTTGAAAATGCTGTTCACGGCAATCAGAGCATTGATGCAATCGGTGAATACTGCAATATTAATTCTCTTGTTGATTCCTATGTTTTCAATGAGTGGGTGGCAAATCATGATGCAGGCCTTACCAGCACATATCTCTACAAACCCGTTGACGACACTCTTTATGCAGGCCCCGTTTGGGATTTTGATAAAGCTCTGGGTAACTGCGATGTGGTCAGATTCGGTTTGAATTATAACAAGCCCTCTCAGTGGACTGTTTATCGCAGCACTCTTCGTAACAACACGATTTTCGGAGCCGGCGAGTTAACTCATATCCCCACATTCTATAATCTTCTTGCTAAAAATCAGGATTTCATTAATCTTTGCAAGGAGAAGTGGGATTTGGTTCTGAAAAATGCATTCAGCTCTGCTGCTGAATATATAACAACGGATTATGTGGCAGCAATAGAGGATTCAGCTGTTGCAAATGCAATCCGCTGGAATGTTTACGGCACAACGGATGTTGCTGAAATTAAGGCTGCATATGCAAATGATGTTAAAAAGGTTGCAGATTTCGTGGATGAAAAAACAGCCTTTATCAGCGCAAATATCGGAACTGTTGCAACATATGATGCAGAAGAAAAGAGCTTCTTTGAGTCTCTTGTTGACAAAATGACCATTCTTGCAGGCAATATTGTTGAAAAAGCAGTTGTAATTTTAGGCTTGGAAAACAAAATCTGATTTATCTCCCTGCGCCGCGTAAAAGTGGCGCAGGGAAATTTTTATGCTCTGAAAAAAAGTGTTGACAAATTGTTTTTTCGGTGTTATTATTACTGACATAAAAGCAATGACGAAGAAGGCTGATTTGCAAAGTTTTCAGAGAGGCGGCGTTTGGTGCGAGCCGTCAGCAGAGCATTTCAAAGCTATCCCTTCCGAGCCGAAGCTCCGAAAATTCCTTGTGGGTGAGTAGACAGCTTCCGTTAATGCCGCGTTAAGGCGTAGGGCTTGTTGGAGTCCGATGAGTGGCGCAAAAGCGCAATTTGAGTGGTACCGCGGGTTAGATTTTACTCGTCTCAAAGCAAAATGATTGCTTTGGGGCGTTTTTTATTTTCCTCAGAGCGAAAGGAGAGAAAAAGATGATAACTTTTGGTCAGGGTTCAGTCGAAAACAAAATAATGGAGGTTGCTCAGCGAATTATTGCGCTTCGTCTGGATATGGGTCTTACCCAGGGCGAAATGGCTAAAAAAATCGGTATGAGCGAAGAAGAATATTGCTACTATGAATCAGGTAGCAGAGATTTCAGCTTCACCTTCATTTATAAACTCGCGCAGGTTTGCAATGTTGAAATTACCGATATTATGGAAGGCAGCAGCCCCAGCTTGACAGAGTACACTCTCACAAGAAAAGGCGAAGGAATGCCAATAACAAGAAGAGAAGGCTTTGTATATAACCGCCTTGCTCCTTTCTTTAAAAACAAAATTGCAGAGCCCTTCAGGGTTGTGATTCCTTATTCGGAGGAGGCTCTTAATCCTCCCTATCACTGTGTTTCTCATGAAGGACAGGAGATAAACATTGTCACAAAAGGTGCTCTTAAAATGATTATCGGTGACAGAACCGAAACCCTCAACGAAGGCGACTGTATATATTTCGATTCATCGGTGCCTCATAACGAAATTGCAGTTGGCGGTCAGGAATGCGAATTTTATGCAATCGTTATTTCGCCGGACGGCTCGTCGGAAATGAGCGAATATGTTGAGGAAATCAAAACTCCCAGCGCAACAAATGTTGACCTCGCTAACCTTCAGAATCCCGTTTACGCCAATTTTATTGAAACAACTGTTGATGAAAACGGCGTTCTTAACGGAATAACTTTTAAAAATGATGACAAGTTCAACTTTGCTTTTGACGTTGTTGATGAGCTTGCTAAAAAGTGTCCCGATAAAACGGCGATGCTCCATGTTGAAAATGACGGCACGGAGAGAAGATTTACCTTTGGCGATATGAGCCGCCATTCGGCAATGACTGCCAACTATTTCAAATCTCTCGGCATTAAAAAGGGCGACAGAGTAATGCTTGTTCTTAAGCGCCACTATCAGTTCTGGTTCTCAATCCTTGCACTTCATAAGATAGGCGCAATTGTTGTTCCTGCAACAAATCAGCTTGTTGAGCATGATTTTGAATATCGCTTCAATGCGGGTCAGATAAGCGCAATTGTCTGCACTGCCGACGGTGATGTTGCCCGTCAGGTTGAGCTTGCTGCAGAAAAAGCAGATGTTCTCAAAACAAAGATTGTTGCTCACGGTACCCGTGATGGCTGGCACAGCTTTGATGAAGAATACTGCAAGTTCAGCGATGTTTTTGAAAGACCCTCTCCTGAGGAAGGAGCTTTCGGTTATGACCCCATGCTTATGTTCTTCACAAGCGGAACAACGGGCTATCCCAAAATTGCAATGCACAGCCACAGATATCCCCTCGGTCATTTCATCACCGCCAAATATTGGCACAATGTTGACCCCAACGGCCTGCACTTTACGATTTCAGATACAGGCTGGGGCAAGGCTCTCTGGGGCAAGCTCTACGGTCAGTGGCTTTGCGAGGCAGGTGTTTTCACCTATGACTTTGACCGCTTCATTGCCGATGATATTCTTAAGCTCATCGGAAAGCATAAAATAACAACCTTCTGCGCACCTCCCACAATGTATCGTTTCTTTGTTAAGGAAGACCTTGCAAAATATGACCTTAAGTCAATCAAGTATGCAACAACCGCAGGCGAGGCTCTCAACCCCGAGGTGTTCCAGCAGTTCCTCAAGGCAACGGGTATAAGACTTATGGAAGGTTTCGGCCAGACGGAAACAACCCTTGCTATAGGTAATTTTGTAGGTTCATCAATTAAGGTCGGTTCAATGGGTAAGCCCAGTCCTCTTTTTGATGTTGATCTTATCACATCCGAGGGAACAATCGCAAAGGTGGGCGAGGTTGGCGAAATCGTTGTCAGAACAGATGCAGGTTCACCCTGCGGCCTGTTCATGGAATACTATCGCGACGAGCAGAAAACAACCGAAGCATGGCACGATAATATCTATCATACCGGCGATACCGCATGGAGAGATGAAGACGGTTTCTTCTGGTATGTGGGCAGAGTTGATGATCTCATCAAGTCATCGGGCTACCGCATCGGACCCTTCGAGATAGAAAGCGTTATCATGGAGCTCCCTTATGTTCTTGAATGCGCCGTTTCAGCTGCACCCGATGAAATCAGAGGTCAGGTTGTTAAGGCTGATATAGTTCTTACAAAGGGAACAGAAAAAACGGATGCTCTTAAAAAGGAAATTCAGAAATACGTCAAGGAGCGCACTGCACCCTATAAATATCCCAGAATCGTTGAGTTCAGGGATGAGCTTCCCAAAACAATCAGCGGCAAAATCAGGCGCGTTGACCTGAGAGCAGGAAAATAAAGACTAAGAAAAGCCCCGACCATCGGTCGGGGCTTGTTGTTTGTATTTTATCTGAGTGTTTCAAATCCTGCCTGATATACCTTGAACACATTTGTCATTGTGTCGTATGCGGTAACGCTGATATCTTTGCTGCCTGATGCAACGGATACTCTTGAAGTTACTTTTTCGGCCATGTTTTCAGCGGTTGTTGTGCCGTTGAGAAGGTCAAATGCGCTGTGAATTGCGCCTCTGAGAAGGATTGTTGCAAGGGGAGTTTTGTAGATTGAAAGCCTTGCAGTGCCGCTTGTGTGGGCTTTAACTGCTTCTTTGGCATTCTTGATGTATGAGTCAACATCTGCAACCTTTTCGGGAGCAGCAATGTCAAGCACCTCGCCAATGCCGTTGTAGGCGGTGGGGAAGGAGGGGCAGATGTAAATAAGGCCTCTCTTATCAGCTTGCTCAACAAGTGTTGACTGTACGGCACTGTCTGTTGAGAAAACTGCAACATCTTTGCCTTCGATATCGTTGTTCATGTAGTGCCTTGCGATTGCTTCACCAATGTATTTCTGAGCGCCTGCAATCTGAACGCTGTTTGTGTCTGCGCTGCTATCGCTTATGAAGGTGATTCCCTGAGCTTCGCAGGAGGCTTTGATTGAATTTATCGCATCTCTGATGAGCTTGTTGCTGGTCATTGTTCGCGAAACAAAAAATGCAAGGAAGTATTTTGCACCCTGAGCCTTTGCCTGAGCAACGATATCCTCTGCAGCTTTTGCCCAATCAACACAAAGAACAAGTGATGAAAGCTCTGAAATTTCTTCAATATCATCCTCGGGCTCAATGCAGACGGTTACGATGTCAGGATTAATTTCCTTAGCCTTGTAAATGGCGTTTCGGGTGTACTGAGTAGCTCTTGCATAAACAATTGCGCCAAATTCCGTGTTTGCGGCAATCTCTTTCGAAAGAGTGATTATGCCGGGGTCGCCGCCCTTAAGAATACGGCTGTCGTCATATTCTTTAACAACAATTGTGCCGGGATATTCTGCTGCAAGCTCCTGCGCGGCTCTGTAGTCTTCGGGAAACTGTGCTTCGGGTGCAACAAGAATTGCTACCTTCTTTTGGGGAAGAACAACCTCGTCGCCTTTGCCTGCGGGGTTTGTTTTGCAGGATGCGAGAGAAAAAAGAAGGAGTGCTGCCATAGTTGCAGCGAGAATTCTCTTAAAAATTTTGCTTGTTCTTTTCATGGTATTACCTCTTTTATAAATTAAGAATATTTTTCGCTTTATCTTCAAACATTTGCTTGATTCGTTGAGGAGCAACAATCTCTATTTTATCCGCAAGGGCGAAAAGCCAGCCCAATAGCTTATCATCAAAAACGGTGTAAACCTTGGCGTTGCAGTAACCCTCTTTTTCGTCCTTTCGGTACTGGACAGGGGGGCTGAAGCGGTTTTCGATAAGTTCAATGTGTTCCTCTCTGAATCTTATCAGGAGCCATTCCTTGAAGTAATAGCTTGCTTCCGAAGCGCTTCCGTCGAAATAGCTGACCGCCGAAACAAGGTCATCGGTGTATTCCGTTGCTTCTGATTTGAGAATCCGGGCATCCTCAATTCTCTGAAGATTTACAAACTCGGATTTTTTTGGTGTAATTACATTTGTGAAAATAAGGGAAACGTTTCCGTCTGCAACCGTCAGGATTATGGGGTTAACCGTAACCGTTTCGAGCTTTCTTGCATCCGAAAAGGAATCGCCCGGAGTGGAACGGGAAACAGTCAGAACAACCTGCTGCTTGTCGCGTATTGCCTGCCTGAGGGTGTTAAGTGTTTCTCCCGAGATTTTTCTTTTCGGTGCATACGAATTAAGGTTGACCGTTGTGTTAAGAATCAGGTCAAGTGTTGGGATACATGTGTTTCTGCGAAGATACTTTTTGATGTATTCCGTTTCCTCCTCCGAAAGAATATCGGATGAAAAAATTGCCTCAAGAATAAGCCAGACTGCATCCTGTGAAAAATTCTTCACAATGTAATATCCCTTTTTGGGCTTTGACACACTGATGATTTTTACGGGTGTTGTGTTTATTGCTTTTATGTCAGCCGTAACATTTCTTTTTGAAACATCGTAGCCGTAATCATGCAGGTGTTCGCAGATTTCATCAAGGGAAAGAATATTGTTTTCGTCGGAGAACATTGTAAAAATTTCCACAAGAATAAGCAATCTTGTTCTTGCATTGGCGTTTGATGTCAATGTAACCACCGCTTCCTTAATTAATATGTCAGCTTGCTGTTAATATCAATAAGGACATCCTTGTCTATTTTGAGAACCTCTCTGTCGTAACTGTAAATTCCGTTAACCTCAAATTCAACATCGCTGACCTGAGTGTAAACCGTTGCGCTCAGGCCTTTTTTTATAAGCCTGAGAATCTGAACCTCATGAAGGTGTCTGTATGCGGCGGAAAGGCTTTTGCTGTTGCCGAACATAATGTAGCCGAAGGAGCGAGCTTTGTTCCACACATGATTTTCAATATTCCAGCTATAGCCGCCGTATTCACTCAGAACAAAGGGCCTGCCTCTTTTTGTGAATCTTGTGGGTGCGGTAACGGGAACAATGTATCTGTGAACGCTCTTGAAGTCGGGGCCTTTTTGGTCGTGCCAACCGCTTGCATGGTCAACAAATCTTGTGGGGTCGATTTCCTTCACCTTGATTCCGATTTCGTGGGCATCAAACTGACCCCAGCCCTCGTTAAAGGGTACCCAGCAGCAGATTGAAACGCTGTTGTAAAGGTTGTCAATCATGGCCCAAAGCTCTTGTCGGAATTCCTCGCGCCACTCGGGTTTGCCGCGCTTGAAGCTTTTGTAAATATTATCCTTAACATGGATGTTAAGGTTGGGAAATACACCTGCGAGGATGTTGCCGATGTATTGACCGCCGCTTATCATATCCTGCCAGACAAGCATTCCAAGTCTGTCGCAGTGATAATACCACCTGAGGGGCTCGGCCTTGATATGCTTGCGAAGCATGTTGAAGCCGACTTCCTTCATCTTTTCGATGTCAAAAATCATTGCCTCGTCGCTGGGGGGAGTGAGCTGGCTTTCAGGCCAATAACCCTGGTCAAGCAGGCCTTTCTGGAAATAAGGCTTGTTGTTGAGAGCGAGTCGGGGGATTCCTTTGTCATCCTTCATTATTGAATATTTGCGCATTCCGAAGTAGCTTTTGACTTCATCCTTTTCGCCGTCACATTCAAGAGTAATGTAAAGGTCATAAAGAAAAGGATTTTCAGGGCTCCAGAGCTTTGCATCGGGAACGGAGATTTTTGTATCCGCATTGATTTCACCTTCAAAAACAACCTTATCTCCGTCAAGAATCTTTGCATAAAGTTTGCCGCCGCATTGGCAGGTGTGATTAATCTTAACGCCGATTACGCCTGCATCAATGTCGGGCGTGAGCTTGATGTTTTCAATATGGCAGTAATTAACAGGCTCAAGCCACACGGTCTGCCATATTCCTGATGTGGGAGTGTACCAGAAGCCCTTCGACTTATGAACCTGCTTGCCTCTTTGCTGATGGCCCGAATCCGTGGGGTCGTAAACCTTAACAACAAGCTCATTTTCGCCCTCTTTAAGAACATCTGTAATATCAAAGCTGAACGGGTTATAACCGCCTGTGTGCTCACCTATAGGCACGGAGTTTACCCACACGCTGCACTGCCAATCAACGGCATCAAAGTGCAGAATTGTTCTCTTTTCGTTGAAATTATCGTTAAGGGTGAAAAATCTGCGGTACCAGAGCCTTTCCTCGGGCTTCAGGTGCTTCTGCACACCAGATGCAGCTGATTCGATGGCAAACGGAACAAGGATTTTGCCATCATAGCTTTCAGGTTTTTCTGCATTTTCATCAGTGATGGCATAGTCGTATTCACCGTTAAGGCAAAGCCAGCTTGCTCTTTCAAGCTGAGGTCTGGGATATTCGGGCAGAGGGCAATCCTTGCTGATATCCTTAAACCATTTTGTTCTCAGTTCATTCATAAATTTTCTCCTGCATAAGTATGATTAATAGTACATATCGTCAAGGCGGATATCGCCGTTAACCGTTACAGCCTTAGCCTGAAAGCTGTGCCTGAAGCCGCTTGATTTTTTTATTGTAACCTCAAGCTCATATGTTCCGTCGGAAACGCTGATAATCTCAATTTCA
This sequence comes from Acutalibacteraceae bacterium, assembly GCA_045604685.1. Lineage (GTDB taxonomy): Bacteria > Bacillota > Clostridia > Oscillospirales > Acutalibacteraceae > CAG-177. The sequence continues at coordinate 47,778 of JAZUON010000007.1, read as the reverse complement.
GGCTCAGACCAGTCGTAGTCCTCCGCCTCTGTGTTTGCATATTTTGTGTTGAAATAAAGTTGGCCGTCAATTTCTGCATATCTGTCAGATTCGCTCAGGATTTTTTCGGCAGCCTCCTTCGTGTAGGTTGCCTCCAATGTTTCCTTCAGCTCGGTGTATGAGCCGATTGTGTCGGAAACAACAGGTGCAAATGTTCCGCTTTCGTTGGTAATATCTTTGCCGGTTTCCGCGGGCAGCGGGCTTTCAACAAAAACATCTTCAACAAAAAATGCATTTGAATTAATCAGGTAACGCAGCACGGTCATCTGACCCTCGCCAACATAGTTTTCGTCAAGAGGGTCGGGGACTTTTGCTGCGCATCCTCCGAATAGAAGTGCAATGCAGATTACTGCGGCAATTATTTTTTTCATAAATGCTATCCTTTTCAAAAAATGATTATAATTACTTATATTATATATATTTAATTGCAAATAGTCAATCGTTTTTCGGCAAATTGAACAATCAAATATAATTCCTTGCCACGGTGCTTGACAAAAAATGAAAAACCGTCTACAATAAAACCAACATATGAATATATATTCATATGTTGTGAAATGAATTTGTGCGGAGGTGGTGCATATGGATAATACAAAGTTGAAAAAAGGCTGCATCTGCGATGCCATCAACAAATCCGATGAGCCCGATATTGAGATACTGTATGATTTGTCTGAGCTTTTCAAGGTTTTTGGTGACAGCACAAGGATAAGAATTTTAACCGCGCTGACGGCAGGGGAAATGTGTGTTTTGCATCTTGCGGAGCGTCTTGAAATGGGTCAGAGTGCGGTTTCTCATCAGCTAAGGATTCTTCGCGCGGCAGGGCTGGTAAGACCTCGCAGGGCAGGGAAAACCGTTTATTATTCCCTTGATGATGACCATGTCAGGGAAATTCTTGAGGCGGGTCTTGAGCATATTCTTCACAAATGAGGTGTTTTTATGGAACATAAACAAGAATGCGGATGTGGCTGCGGTTGTGACGGACATGGCAAAGCAAAAATTGAAACCTGCGGCTGCGGACATTGTTGCGAAACTGAAAAAGAAAGCAAGCTGCCTGTTGCTGCGGTTATTGCAGGAGCAGTGCTGATAGTTGCATCCTTTCTGCCTTTTGCGGAAGAAATAAAAAGCATTTTGCTGCTCGGTGCAACCGTTATCTGCGGAATACCTACCCTCATAAGCGCAGTGAAATCCGTTATGAAATTCAAAATAAACGAATCGCTGCTGCTGATTGTTGCGGTTGCAGCTGCTATAGTTCTGAAAGAATTTTTTGAAGCGGCAATGCTCTCCGTGCTGTTCAGGGCAGGGGAGCTTATGGAAGATTATGCAAGCGGCAGAAGCAGAAAAGCGGTTGAGGCAATTTTCAGTATTGTCAGCGATGAGGCGAATCTTGTTATGCCTGACGGTACACTGAAAAAGATTGATGCCGATGATGTTAAAATCGGAGATATTCTTGCAGTGCTGCCACATGAAACAGTGCCCGTTGACGGCGTTGTTGTAAACGGGGCGGGCAGCGTTGATGCATCTGCCCTGACGGGTGAAACAATGCCTTTTCAGGTTGAAAAAGGTTCAGCCGTTTCAAGCGGTATGATAAACGGTAACAACACTTTGCAGATTGAGGCAACTGCCGTAAAGAATGAGTCATCTGCGGCGAGAATTGCAAAAATGGTTGAGCAGGCCGCGCAGAAAAAAGGCTTTGCTCAGCGTGCGGTTTCAATCTTCGCAAAATATTATACGCCTGCTGTAATTGCTGCGGCAATTCTTGTTGCGGTTATTCCGTCGGTAATAACGGGGGATTGGCGTGAGTGGATTTACAGAAGCATGCTTCTGCTTGTTGCATCCTGCCCTTGCTCCATTGTTCTTTCGGCGCCCATTGCATTCTTTTCCTCAATGGGTGCGGCAGCAAAAAACGGAATGATTATCAAGGGCAGCCGTTATATTGAAGCTCTTGCAAAGGCGGATACCGTGGTTTTTGATAAAACAGGTACTTTAACTACGGGCGAGCTTAAGGTTGGCAAAATATATCCTGCAGACGGCTATAATGCCGACGGAGTTATTTCTTTGGCGGCAAGATGCGAATACTATTCAACACATCCCATTGCAAGGGCTGTTGTCAGTCGATGCGGCAATGTTAATGAATCGGATATATCCGAGTTTTCGGAGGTTGCAGGCGGCGGAACATCGGCAGTTACGGTGGAGGGCAGAGTACTCTGCGGCGGTGAAAGGCTGATGGAACAAAACGGAATCAGCGTTGAAGATTTTCCGAAAGCGCCCGTTTATGTTGCGCTGAACGGCAAAGCAATCGGTGCAATTGAAATTGACGGCGAAATAAGAGAAGCTGCGCCTGAAACGGTTGAAAAGCTGAGAAAGCTGGGCGTTGAACATTCTTTGATTCTTACGGGTGACAGTGCGGAGCAGGCGAGGAAGGTCTGCACAAAATGCGGGATTGATGATTTCAGAAGCGGACTTTTGCCGGAGGATAAATTAACCGCCCTTGAAGAAATCAAGGACGGCGCAAAGGGTGTTATTTATATCGGAGACGGTATTAACGACGCGCCCGTGCTTGCATCCGCAGATGTAGGCATTGCAATGGGTCTGGGTACTCAGGCGGCCTGCGAGGCAGCGGATGTAATTCTTACTAATTCGGAGATTTCAAGGCTTGCGGATACGGTTTATCAAAGCAAGCGTACTATGGCGGTGCTTAAGGCTAACATTGCATTTTCAATTGCAGTTAAAATTGCCGTTATAGCTTTGGGTATAGCAGGAATAGCACCTATGTGGACAGCAATATTTGCCGATGTGGGTACAATGATAATCTCCGTTGCCAACGCCGCAAGGCTGCTGAAAGTAAAGAAATATTAGAAAATCAGGCTGTCATTTTGAAGTGAACCCCAAGGTTAAACGCTATGATAGTTATGTTCTTGATAGAATCTGTGAGGCTTTGAATTGTGATATCGGAGATATAATTGAATACAGCAAAAAATAAGCGCAAGGCAATCGCCTTGCGCTTTGTTTCATTCTTAATTAACCGAAGTATCTCTCAAGAAGACCCTGGAATGCCTTGCCGTGTCTTGCCTCGTCGCGTGCCATTTCGTGAACGGTGTCATGGATAGCGTCAAGACCCTGCTCCTTAGCCATCTTTGCAAGCTCAAATTTGCCTGCTGTTGCGCCGTTTTCTGCATCAACTCTCATTTCGAGGTTCTTCTTTGTGCTGTCTGTGATAACTTCGCCGAGAAGCTCTGCAAACTTTGCGGCGTGCTCTGCTTCTTCATATGCAGCCTTTTCCCAATAGAGACCGATTTCGGGGTAGCCCTCGCGGTGAGCAACTCTTGCCATTGCAAGATACATGCCAACCTCTGAGCATTCGCCTTCAAAGTTAGCTCTCAGGCCGTCGATGATTTCCTGGCTAACGCCCTTTGCAACGCCTACAACATGCTCTGCTGCCCAAGTGAGATTGCCTTCAACCTGCTCGTTGAACTTTTCTGCAGGCACCTTGCACTGGGGGCAGAATTCGGGAGCTGAGTCACCTTCGTGAACATAACCGCATACTGAACATACAAACTTTTTCATAACATTTTTCCTCCAAAAATATAATTTTTAATTTTTCTTTTTATGCTTATCCAACCTGCTTTGAGCAGGAGGAACAATAGCCTGTAAATAAAACCGAATGGGAAATTATTCTTCCGTCAAATGTCTTTGCAGCCTTGCTGCATAATCCGCAGTCATCATCAAGAAAAACGTCAAAAACGCCGTTGCAATTGAGGCAGGTGAGGTGATAGTGAAGATTAACGTTGCCGTCATACCTTGCAGTGCCGCCAGAGCCGATTCTGATTATTTTTCCGTCACCTTCAAGCTGAGCAAGGTTTCTGTAAACCGTTGCAAGGCTCAGCGCCGGTATCTTGGGCTTAAGAGAAAAGTAAAGGTCTTCTGCCGTGGGGTGGTCATAGCGTGAACAAAGATTTTCAAGGATTGCATCTCTTTGCTTGCTGTGCCGTTGAGCCTGCATTCTATTCACTCCTTTCGCTAACGATAATCGTTATCGTTAGCATTATTATAGCGTGTGATTTTCGGTTTGTCAATACCTTTTTTTGAATTTTTTTAAAAGTTACCGAATAAATTTCAAAATCTGCCGAATGCTTAAAAACTCTTGAATTCTGATAGTCAAGGATATATTATTCAGTTGTAAGGAGGCTTCTTATGAAATGCATTGTTAACATTAACGAAAACTGCAATGAGGAGGTGCATATTTTTGCCCGTAAAAGAACAAGGCTCGTTAATGAAATTGAAAGCCTTGTTAAAAACGGTTTAAATGAGCTGACGGGATATGCCGACGGTGAAACCTATGTGGTCAGCCTCGGTGAAGTTTGTTGCTTTACTATTGAAAATAATAAAGTATATGCTTTAACAGATAATAATAAACTTCACATAAAGCAGCGGCTTTATCAGGTTGAAGATATGTTGGATAACGGATTTATTAAAATCAATCAATCCTGTATTGTCAATATTAAATTTATTTTGAAATTTGATGCAGCTTTTTCGGGCGTGCTTAACGTAACATTAAAGAACGGTTACACTGATTATGTTTCGCGCCGCAACGTGAAGGCTGTTAAGGAAAGGTTAGGTGTTAAATAATGAACAAATATTTTAAAGAATATCTGCGCAGAGGAATGATGTTCGGCGGATTCGGGCCGATTATATCAGGAATAATCTACTTTATACTTTCAAAAACTTTAACTGATTTTTCCCTGAGCGGCGGCGAAGTGCTGCTTGCCATTGTTTCAACCTATCTGCTGACTTTTGTTCAGGCAGGCTCAAGCGTGTTTAATCAGATTGAACATTGGCCGCTTGCAAAGTCATTGCTGTGCCATTTTGCAAGTCTGTATTCTGTTTATGTGATCTGTTATACGGTTAATATATGGATTCCGTTTGAATGGAAAGTTATCGCAATATTCACGGCAATTTTTGTAGCTGTTTATATTATAATCTGGACTGTTGTTTATTTTTCCGTTAAAGCCACAAGCAAAAAATTTAATAATACAATAAAATAAGGAACAGCCGACGGTACAAATTCATGTGCCGTCGGCTTTGCTCATTGTTCCGCAAATTCTTTTAATTTTTCGCCTGCAATTCGGTATACCGTCCATTCATCCATGGGAGTAGCGCCAAGAGATAAATAAAAATCAATGCTCGGTTTGTTCCAGTCAAGGCAGCTCCATTCAAGCCTGCCGCAGCCTCTTTCGCAAGCGATTTTTGCGAGGGCTTTCAGCAGCCCTTTGCCATAGCCATTGCCTCTGTGCTCGGGCAGCACAAAAAGGTCCTCAAGGTAAATTCCGGCCCTGCCGAGGAAGGTTGAGAAGTTATGGAAGAATAATGCGAAGCCAACCTCTTTGCCGTCCTCGATTGCAAAAATAACCTCTGCTTTCTTCTTTTCGAAAATCCATTCTTTGAGCAGCTCGGGGGTTGCAACAACATCCCCAAGCATTTTTTCGTATTCCGCAAGTCTGAGGATAAAATCCAAAACGGTTTCAACATCGTTTTCGTTTGCAAATCTGATTTCAATATCTTTTTTCATAATTATCACCCGAATAAAATATAACATTTTGCAGTGCTTTTGGCAATAAATTAATTGACTTTTTCTCGCGATTGATGTACGATTACAAAGGTTAAACAAAGAAAGGGGAGTTATGTATGCTTTCATTTAAAAACAAGTTGATTTCAAAGGTGGGTGTGCCGCTGTTTAAGTGCCCTGCATTGCCTTTTATACATATCTATAAAATGACCAATAAGCCCAAAACCCGCATTTCACTCAGCGAAAACGGCATCGGCACAAAGGATGACCCGGTTTATCTTACCGCCCACAGAGGCGTAAGCTCCGTTGCGCCTGAAAACAGCCTGCCTGCATTCAAAAAATCCGTTGAACTGGGCTATTATACGGCGGAGTGTGATATCAGACTCACAAAGGATAATAAATGGGTTGTTCTTCATAATGATACCGTTGATTCCCTTTACTGTCAGAAGGGGAAAATTGAAGATTTTACCTATGATGAAGCAAGAAGCTTTACATACAAGCACGGCTCAAATTTCTGGGCATATGAGGGGCTTAAAATGTGTTCATTCGAGGAATACCTTGATGTTTTTGTGGGCACAAACACCCGCCCTCAGATTGAGATTAAAAGCGAAACCTACGACCTGCTTTACACCGTTGTTGATGCCGTGAAGGCAAAGGGTCTTGAAAAAAGCGCAATAGTTATTTCCTTTGACCTTGAGCAGCTTAAGGCTATCAATAAAATTGACAGCAGCATTGAGCTTTGGTATCTTATCGGTAAAATTACCCCCGAAAGAATTGCGGAGGCTCAGGCAATAGGTTCAAATGTGTGGCTTTCACCCAATTATGATGAAAATGATGCGGATTCAATAAAACTTGCCCTTGAAGCAGGGATAGGCGTTTCTTTCTGGACGGTTAATACTATTGAAAAAGCAAGGAAGCTCTATGACCTTGGTGTAAGGTATATTGAGAGTGATATTCTCTGTAAATAATGTGATGGGCAGAATCAACTCTGCCCATTATTTTTGTTTTTAAAGGTTGACTTTTTCTTTTAATATGGTATACTTAATAAAGTAACTGATGAAAGGGTTTGACTATGGGCTTTACTGTAAAAGGCTGTAAAATAAACGGGCAGGGCAATCCTGCCGATATCAGTGTTTCAGGTGGCGTCTTTGGCGGTGCCTACGATACCGTTTTTGAATTTAATAACTGTGCTGTTTTTCCCGGCTTTATTGATGTTCATGTTCATCTCAGAGAGCCGGGATTTTCTTATAAAGAAACCGTTGCAACGGGCACCCGCGCCTGCGCAAGGGGCGGCTACACAACAGTTTGCTCAATGCCTAATCTCAACCCCGTGCCCGATAATGCGGCGAACCTTGCAGAGCAGCTTAAGCTGATTGCAGATGATGCTGTTATCAGCGTTATGCCTTACGGCGCAATAACCGTTGGTCAGAATGGCGGCGAGCTTTCCGATATGGATGCAATGACAGGGGATGTATGCGCTTTTTCTGATGACGGCAAGGGCGTGCAGAGCGAGGATATGATGCGCGAGGCGATGCTTAAAGCAAAGGCTCTCGGCAAAATGATTGTTGCTCATTGCGAGGATAATTCACTCCTTAACGGTGGATACATTCATGCAGGCAAATATGCCGCTGAGCACGGTCACAGAGGAATCTGCTCCGAAAGCGAATGGAAGCCCATTGAGCGTGACCTGAGGCTTGCGGCTGAAACGGGCTGCCCATATCATGTCTGCCACATTTCAACCAAGGAGAGCGTTGACCTCATCCGCAAAGCCAAGGCGGCAGGCGTTGATGTAACCTGCGAAACCGCGCCCCATTATCTCATTCTGAGCGATAAGGATATGCAGGAGCACGGCAGATTCAAAATGAATCCGCCTCTGCGCGACGAAAGTGACAGACTTGCTTTGATTGAAGGAATCTGCGATGGCACAATTGATATGATTGCAACGGACCATGCACCGCATTCTGCAGAAGAAAAGGGCAGGGGTCTCGAAAAAAGCGCAATGGGAATTGTAGGAATCGAAACCGCATTTCCGCTGCTTTATACACATCTTGTTAAAACAAACATCATCACCATGGACAGGCTTGTTGAGCTTATGAGCACAAATCCTGCAAAGCGGTTTGGTTTCAACAGCTCCCTTGCAGAGGGTATGCCTGCCGATTTTACGGTGTTTGATTTGAACAGCAAATACACAATTAATCCCGACGATTTTATTTCCAAAGGCAGGGCAACTCCCTTTGAAGGCTGCGAGGTTTACGGCGAATGCCTGATGACAGTTAAGGGCGGCAAAATCGTTTGGCAGAAGGGAGAAAACAGATGAACAGAGGAATTTACGAAATTCTTGAGAACAAAGCGCTGACCAAGGATGTTTATAAAATGATTCTTGCAGGCGAAACTTCTCATATAACTGCTCCGGGTCAGTTTATCAACATTCAGCTTGAGGGCTTTTATCTTCGCAGACCCATTTCAATCTGCGATTACGATGACAAAACAATAACTATTATCTATAAGGTTGTCGGTCAGGGCACCGAGGCCATGGCAAAGCTCACTGAAGGTGAAATGCTTGATGTGCTTTGCGGTCTGGGCAACGGATTTGACCCCGATAAAAGCGGCTCAAAGGTTGCTCTTATCGGCGGCGGCGTAGGCGTGCCTCCTCTCTATAATCTTTGCAAAAAGCTCATTGCTCAGGGCAAGAGTGTTTCCGTTATCCTCGGTTTCAATACCGAAAGTGAGATTTTTTATAAGGATGAATTTGAGGCTCTCGGCGCAAAAGTTTATGTTTCAACCGTTGACGGTTCTGCGGGTGCAAAGGGATTTGTTACCGATGTGCTTAAGGATATTGAATACGATTATTTCTATACCTGCGGCCCTATGCCCATGTTCAGGGCTATTGAAAAAACAGCTGCAACAAGCGGTCAGTACAGCTTTGAGGAGCGCATGGGCTGCGGCTTCGGCGCATGCATGGGCTGCTCATGCAAAACAAAATACGGCTACAAGAGAATTTGCAGGGACGGTCCCGTGCTTGAAAGGGAGGAGATTATATGGTAAACACTAAGGTTAATCTTTGCGGAATTGAGCTTGATAATCCCGTTATCCCCGCATCGGGTACTTTCGGCTTCGGTTATGAATTCGCAGAGCTTTACGATATCAACTGCCTCGGCACGTTTTCATTCAAGGGAACAACAAAGGATTCACGCTTCGGCAATCCTACGCCCAGAATTGCGGAGTGTGACAGCGGAATGATTAATGCCGTGGGTCTGCAAAATCCGGGTGTTGAAAAGGTTATCAGTGACGAGCTTCCCAGGTTGGCAAAGTGTTTTTCAAAGCCCGTTATGGCAAATGTAAGCGGATTTTCGCTTGATGAGTATGCTTATACATGCGAAAAATTGGATAAAGAGGAGCAGGTGGGTTGGCTTGAGGTTAATATAAGCTGCCCCAATGTTCACGGCGGTGGAATGAGCTTCGGCACATCGCCCGAGGCTGCGGCGGAGGTTACAAAAGCCGTTAAGGCGGTAACAACAAAGCCCGTTATTATTAAGCTTTCACCCAACGTAACGGATATCGTTGCAATAGCAAAGGCTTGCGAAGCTGCAGGGGCAGACGGCATCAGCCTTATCAATACACTTCTCGGAATGAGAATTGACCTTAAAACGGGCAAACCCGTTATCGCCAACAAAATGGGCGGCTTTTCGGGTGCAGCAATAAAGCCCGTAGGCATCAGAATGGTCTATCAGGTCAGCAGCGCAGTCAACATCCCTGTTGTGGGAATGGGCGGCGTATCAAGCGCAAATGACGTTATAGAATATATTATGGCAGGCGCAACAGCTGTTGAGGTCGGCGCGGCAAACCTTGTAAACCCCTATATCTGCAAGGAAATCGTTGAAGAGCTTCCTGCAGTTATGGAAAAATACGGTATTAAAAATTTAAATGATATAAAAGGATGTGCACACAATGGGTAAAGACGTAATCGTAGCTTGCGATTTCAGCAGCAAGCAGGCAGTAATGGGTTTTCTCGATAAGTTCACTGAGGAAAAGCCTTATGTAAAAATCGGTATGGAGCTTTTCTATGCCGAGGGTCCCTCAATCGTTAAGGAAATCAAGGCAAGAGGTCATAAAATCTTCCTTGACCTCAAGCTCTGCGATATTCCCAACACTGTTAAGAAAGCTATGAGCGTTCTCAGCGGCCTTGATGTTGACATGACAAACCTTCATGCAAGCGGCACAATTGAAATGATGCAGGCTGCTATCGAAGGCCTTACAAGAGCAGACGGCACAAGACCTCTTCTCATTGCTGTAACTCAGCTTACCTCAACCAGCGAGGAGAGAATGAGAGAGCAGCTTCTTATCGATAAGCCTCTTGATGAGGTTGTTATGCACTATGCTTCAAATGCTGAAAAGGCAGGCCTTGACGGCGTTGTTTGCTCGCCTCTTGAAAGCGGCAAGGTTCACGGCAGATGCGGCGAAAAATTCCTTACCGTTACCCCCGGCGTTCGTTTTGCAGACGGCGATATCGGCGACCAGGTAAGAGTTACAACTCCTGCAAAGGCAAAGGAGCTTGGCTCGGACTACATTGTTGTGGGCAGACCCATCACCGCTGCGGAAGATCCAGTTGCAGCATATAGAAGATGTGTTGCCGAGTTCGTAGGTTAATTCGTTAATAATACTCAGGAGGTTATATATATGGAAAAGCTTATTGCAAAAGATTTACTTTCAATCGGTGCGGTTTTTCTCCGCCCTGAAGAGCCCTTCACATGGGCAAGCGGAATCAAAAGCCCCATTTACTGTGACAACAGACTCACCCTTACCGCCCCCGCAGTAAGAACAGATGTTGAAAAGGGTCTTGCAGAAATTGTTAAGAATCATTATCCCGATGCAGAGGTGCTTATGGGCACATCAACCGCAGGCATCGCACACGCTGCAATCACAGCTCATATGCTTGATATGCCTATGGGTTATGTTCGCTCAGGTGCAAAGGACCACGGCAGAGGCAACCAGATTGAAGGCAAGCTGGAAAAGGGTCAGAAGGTTGTTGTTATTGAGGACCTTATTTCAACAGGCGGCAGCGTAATTGAGGTTGTTGAAGCTCTCCGTGAAGCAGGCGCAGAGGTGCTTGGTATCGCCAGCATTTTCACCTACGGCATGAAGAAGGGTCTTGACAGACTTGCAGCAGCAAATGTTAAGAATGTCAGCCTTACAAACCTTGATGTTATAGCAGAAGTAGCAGCGGAAATCGGCTATATCAAGCCCGAGGATGTTGCCCGTCTTATCGCTTTCAGAAATAACCCCTCCGACGAAAGCTGGATAGGGGGAGCAAAATGAGAAGTCTTATAGACATTCTTTCGCTCTCAACAGAAGAAATTGATGAACTTATTGCGGTTGCCGAGGATATTATTGCAAATCCCGTAAAATACCGTGATAAGTGCCGTTATAAAAAGCTCGCAACCCTTTTCTTTGAGCCGTCAACAAGAACACGCCTCAGCTTTGAGGCTGCAATGTATGAGCTTGGCGGTCAGGTGCTCGGCTTTTCGGAGGCCAACTCCTCCTCAGCCGCGAAGGGTGAAAGCGTTGCAGATACCGCAAGAACGGTAAGCTGCTATGCGGATATTATTGCTATGCGCCACCCCAAGGAGGGAGCACCCCTTGTTGCTTCAATGGCAGCAAGTGTTCCCATTATCAATGCAGGTGACGGCGGCCATAACCACCCCACCCAGACCCTTACCGACCTGCTTACAATCAAGCGTGAAAAAGGCAGGCTCGATAATCTTACAATTGGCTTCTGCGGTGACCTTAAGTTTGGCAGAACGGTTCATTCTCTTATTGAGGCTATGTCAAGATACACGGGTATTAAGGTTGTGCTTATCTCACCTTATGAGCTTCAGCTTCCCGGATATCTTAAAAAGGAAACCCTTGATGCAAAGGGCATTGAGTATGTTGAAACAACGGATTTAAGTGCAGTAATGCCCGAGCTTGATATTCTTTATATGACAAGGGTTCAGCGTGAGCGCTTCTTCAACGAGGAGGATTACCTCAGGCTTAAGGACAGCTATATTCTCACTCCCTCAAAGCTGTCAAATGCCAAGAGCGACCTTGCAATTCTTCATCCGCTGCCCAGAGTTAATGAGATTCATACCTCTGTTGATGCAGACCCCAGAGCTTGCTATTTCAGGCAGGTGCTTAACGGCAAATTCATCCGTATGGCTCTTATTCTTAAACTGCTGGAGGTGGAGTAAATGCATATTGATTCTATCAAAAACGGCGTTGTAATTGACCATATCAAAGCAGGTAAGTGCATGGATATCTATAAGCATCTTGAGCTTGATAAGCTGGATTGCACCGTTGCCATTATCAAAAATGTAAGCAGCAAAAAAATGGGACGCAAGGATATAATTAAAATTGACTCCGAAATGGAGGTTGATCTTGAGGTGCTGGGTTATATTGACCCCAACATCACGGTTAATATAATCAAAAATGAGCAGCTTTGCGAAAAGAAAAAGCTGACTCTTCCTGCAATGATAAAGGATGTTGTTAAGTGCAAAAATCCCCGCTGCATAACAACAACGGAGCAGGATTTGCCCCATATTTTCAAGCTCACAAATGCAGAAACAGAGACATACCGCTGCATTTACTGCGAGTCAAAAGCAAAATAATTTCAAAATCCGATGGCTTCGGCTGTCGGATTTTTTTGTTTCTTTGTATTGAAAAAAATGCTGAAATATGTTACAATTTCAACAAAATTGTAATATGGGAAGTGTGTGGTTTATGATAAAACATATTGTTTGCTTTAAATTAAAGGATAACAGCCCTGCAGAATGCGAAAGGGCAAAGGAAGTGCTCCTTTCAATGAAAGGGAATGTTCCTCAGCTTCGTGACATTGCGGTGGGCATTGATTTTCTTCATTCCGAGCGTTCATACGACCTTATCCTTGAGGTTGTGCTTGATGATGAAGCGGCTCTTGAAAGCTATCAGAATGACCCCTACCATTGCTCGGTTGTCAAAACCCATATGCATGCCGTGAGAGAAAGCAGCGTTGCAGTTGATTATGTGATTTAAGAGGTAGGCTATGCAGTTACTTGAAATAAATAAAGAGAAATACATTGGCCAGGCAGACCCGTTTATTCTTGAAAGCGGCGGCAGATTTTATATCTACACCACGGGCAAGGACGGCATTTATGCCTATTCCTCGGATGAGCTTCTTTCGGGCTGGCAGTTTGAGGGCAGAGTTTTCAGTTATGATAATCCCACAGTGCATGACTATTGGGCACCCTCTGTTATTGAGCTTGACGGTACATTTTATATGTATAACTCATTTGAGTATTACGATGATATTCCCGATGAGGGTGGACATCATCAGGCAATGTTCGTTTCCTCAAGCAAAAATCCCCTCGGTCCCTTTGAAAATGCCAAGCAGCTTTTGCATCCTTTTTCGATTGACTCCCATGTTGTCAAAAACGAAAACGGACTCTTCATTTTCTATTCAACCAACACCTTTGAGGGCAGCCGCATAGGCACATATATTGTTGTTGACAGGCTTCTTGATCCCGAAACAGTTGAGGGCAAGCCTGTGCCCGTTATAACCGCCTCAATAGATGAGGAAATATATTGCAGGGACAGATACGAAAAGGGTATTCATTGGCACACCCTTGAGGGCGCATTTTACTTCAAAGAAGGCGATTGGCAGTATGTAATGTATAGTGGTGCCTGCTATGAAAATGAAAAATATTTCATCGGTTATGCCAGGGCAAAAACCGATGAAACAGACCTTACCAAAATCAAATTTGAAAAATATCCCGATGATAAAACCTATGCCCCCGTGCTTAACAGCAATGAATGGGAGGAGGGCACGGGTCACCACTCAATGATTAAGCATAAAGACGAGTGGTATGCGGTTTATCACGCCCGCAATGCTGAAGAGGACGGCCTTGAGGGCGACAGAAGAAATGCAAGAATCTGCCGTCTTAATGTAAAAGACGGAATCATAACCGCTGACCGTAAGCAGTTTGAAATATAAGGAGAATGAAAATGAAAAGATTTTTAGCATTTATTATGGCTGCGGTTGTTGCCTTTGCAGCAATACCCTTTGCGGCAGCAACATCAAAAGTCACTCCCGTTGTTATGGTGTCGGGCTTCGGCGCAACAGCCCTTGCCATGAACGGCGAAGCAGTATTCCCGCCTTCAGGTGATAAGATTCTTGAAGCAATAGGAATTGATGATAGCCTTACTCTTGAAAAAGCATTGAGTGAGCTTGAAATCTGGATGCAGGATGAGGGCTATGTTGTTCAGCTTTCGGCAATTGTTGAAAGAATTATTGAAACAATCAGAGTTAATGATGACGGCACATCAGCCTATGATGTGAAGCCTATTATCAGCGGCGCGGAAAACACCTCGCTTGCCGCATTCAAAGAGCAGGATATGCTCAATTATGTGCCCTATACGGGCTCCGAATTCCTTGATATGGAATCAATCGCAGACCGCATCGGTGAGGAAAACGTGTTCAACTTTATGTATGACTGGCGAGTTGATTATGATGTTGTCGCTGATGAATTCAAGGCATATATTGACGATGTGCTTGAGCTTACGGGCGCAGAAAAGGTGAGTATTTATTCAATCAGCCAGGGCAGCCTTGTTGTGGGTCAGTATCTTTATAAGTATGCAGAGCTTGAACAAACCGATAAGGTTGTTTTTGATACTCCTGTTCTCGGCGGCTCAACCTTTGTTTCGGATTTGCTTTCCGAAGGCGGCGTAACCCTTAATTTCCCCGTGATCCTTGACCTTCTTTCCGATATTCTCCATATGGAGCTTAAGCTCTCCGAAAGTGAGGAGCTTGTTTCGTTCCTTGAGGGCGAATGGATTGCAGGCGCAATCGATATCGGTAAAAATATCCTTATACCTCCTATGAAAGGCTGTATTGCTTTCTGGCAGATGGTTCCCGTTGATGAGTTTGACGAGCATGCAGCGATGCTTCTTGATGAAGATGCAAATGCCGAGGTTATAAAGGCGGTTAAGAACTTCCATAAAGGCTTTATGGGCAACATTACCGAAACCTTTGAAAAGGCAACGGAGCACGGAGCAACTGTTTCAATCAAGGCATGCACGGGTTTTGATCTTGTTACTCCTTCGGCTGAATATTCGGACTGCATTGTTGACACAAAATATTCAACAGGCGCAATCTGCGCACCCTACGGCGAAACCTTCCCCGAGGACTATGTGCAGGCGGTTGATAACGGCAAAAACAGCATTTCGCCCGACAGAACAATTGACCTTTCCGCAGGCTACTGGCCCCACAGAACATGGGTTGTTGACGGCCTTTTTCACGGTCAGGTTGAGTGGTGCCCAAGGTCACTTGCCCTTGTTGAAGCTCTGCTTTTCACCGATGATATCAAGGATGCATATTCATCCTACGAATTCCCTCAGTTTATGCAGAGCGAATCACCCACATCAGCCCTTTCAATAAGATTTGTAAATACCAACAGCAATTTCCTTCTCCTTGAGGACGGTAGGGAAGAATACACAATGATTCTTAAAAATGTTTCCAAGGAAAAGACATTTGTTATCAATTCCGTGGAGTGCGATAACGGCGCCGTAACGCCCGATTATTCGTTCAGAAAGGTGCTTCTCCCCGGTGAAAGTGTTAACATAACCGTAACCGCGAAAGAAGCAAAGAGCGGCAGAATAAATGTGTCTTATTCGGAAACAAAGAATGTTTTTGAATCGGCTGAAAAGACTTTCGGTATAACCGTGCTTGAAAGCTACAGCGGCGCAACTGAGGCAGACGAAATGCCCGGAAACACAAAGCTGCCGGTGTTCATCAGATATTTTATAAATATTCTTAAGGATGTTTTTGATAAAATCGTTTCATTCTTTGCATTTTAATCAATAAACAAAAATCCCTCGGTGAAAACCGAGGGATAAATTTTTGCCTATTAAAAATCTGCTGTTCCCGTTGTTCTGGGGAAGGGGATAACATCACGGATGTTTGAAATGCCTGTAAGATACATAACAAGCCTTTCAAAGCCGAGGCCAAAGCCGCTGTGCTTAACTCCGCCGTAGCGGCGCAGGTCGAGGTACCAATCGTAGTCCTCGGGGTTGAGGCCAAGCTCTTTTATGCGTGCTTCAAGCAGGTCAAGGCGTTCCTCTCTCTGGCTGCCGCCGATGATTTCGCCAATGCCCATAACAAGGCAGTCGCAGGCTGCAACGGTTTTGCCGTCATCGTTAAGGCGCATATAGAACGCCTTGATTTCCTTGGGATAATCCGTAACAAAAACAGGCTTTTTGAATATCTTTTCTGTCAGGTATCTTTCGTGTTCCGTCTGCAAATCGCAGCCCCAGCTTACTTTGTATTCAAATTCGCCGTTATATTCCTCAAGCAGCTTTATTGCTTCCGTGTAGGTCACTCTTCCGAAGTCCGAATTAGCAACCGCCGTAAGCCTTTCAATAAGCTCCTTGTCAACAAATTTGTTGAGGAATTCAAGCTCCATGGGGCAGTTATCAAGCACATACCGAATAACATATTTTATCATTGCCTCAGCAACGTCCATATCGTCGCTCAGCTCCGCAAATGCCATTTCGGGCTCAATCATCCAGAATTCTGCGGCGTGACGCTGTGTGTAGGATTTTTCTGCCCTGAACGTGGGACCGAAGGTGTAAACCTTGCCGAATGCAAGGGCCATTGTTTCCGCCTGAAGCTGACCCGAAACCGTAAGGTATGCAGGCTTCTGGAAGAAATCCTCGCCGTAGTCAACGGTGCCATCCTCTGTCTTGGGCAGGTTTTCCATGTCAAGGGTTGTTACTCTGAACATTTCGCCTGCGCCCTCGCAGTCACTGCATGAAATGAGGGGGGTATGTGCATAAACAAAGCCTTGGTCAATAAAGAACTTGTGGATTGCATATGCTGCAACGGAGCGAATTCTGAATGCAGCGTTAAAAAGGTTGGTGCGGGGTCTTAAATGAGCGATTGTGCGCAGGAATTCAACAGAGTGGCGCTTTTTCTGCAAAGGATAATCGGGGGTTGAGGTTGCCTCAATGCTGATTTCATCCGCATTGATTTCAAAGGGCTGATTCGCCTGAGGGGTGAGCAGCAATTTGCCCGTAACCCTAACCGCGGAGCCGACGTTGAGCTTTGCAATATCCTTGTAGTTAACCAGTTTTTCTGCCTCAAAAACAATCTGTACGCCCTTGAAGCAGCTTCCGTCATTAAGCTCAATAAATCCGATAGCCTTTGAATCCCTGAGTGTTTTTACCCAGCCGCAAACAGTAACGCTTTTGTCGGCATAGCTCTCAGTTGAGTCAAAGAGCTTTTTTATTTCAAGTCTGTCCATTTTTTGCCTCCATCAGAAGTTGACGCCATTCCAGCCCCAATGCTCCGCTTCCTCATATTTGATGTAGATGTTTGCTCTGTCAATGCCCAGCTCCTCATTAACGATTTCGCTCAGTGCGGCGGTGAGTCTGTCATAGGCGGCGTCGGAGGTTGAGCCGAAAAGGCTGACCTCAAGGTATGCATAATCCTGAGTTCCGTCACCTTTGAAGTACATGCTGATGTTATCCTCAAATGCAAGCATAAGCCATGCTTCGCTTTTGCCGGGGATGAGAGCAATTGCCTCGCCCAGCTTTGCTTTGAGGCTTTCTTTGTTTTCGTCTGTAAGAGCTTTGCTTACCGTTGTTCTGATATAAGGCATTCTTTATTCTCCTTTTAGTTAATTCTTATATAGCTTCTTGCCTCAACAACCGCACCGAGAACAGTGCAGTCGCTGTCGGTATAGTTAACGTAAATCATTGTGCCCGTGTCGTATTCTGTGCAGAAAACGCCGTTTTCAACCTCGTAATGGTCGGTCATTCTTGCGCTTCTCAGGTCATTGAGGGTTTTGTTGGCTTTAGTGTAGAATTCGGCGGCGGTGTTGATTGTGTTGTCATAATAGAAAATATCGATTTCTGTTGCGCCGCTTACGGGTTCGTAATTCCATTCGTAATGGGGGCACGCGCCGTATTCAATATATCTGAGAAGAAGCTCGTTGCTGTTTATGCTTGTGTTTATTGCTTCTCCCGAATAGTCAACTATTCCGTGAAGAATAAGCTGAACAAAGGGCACGCTGACATATGCACCGCTTTCAGATGCGGCAGATTTAAGGGGCAGATTAATAACCGAGTCAATGTTTTTGAGCATGTAAAAATTGCCTGTTGATGTCATTGTGAGATGGTCTGTTGAAAGGGGAGCAATAGCTTTTGCGATTTCTATGGATGCATCCTCTCTCAGAAAGCCTCCGTTTGAAAAATCCGAATAGAGCACGCTGCCTGCATCGCTGATGCAGTAGCCCGAGAAGCTGTAGTTTTTTGTGTTTTTAACAACCGAAGCAACAACATCCGAAAGCTCCGAAGTGCGGCGCAGTTTTCTTTCTGCGGGTGCATTGCTTATATATTCGCCCAGGTAACTATCTGGGGCGTAAACAGAGTCATCCTTGCTGATGTTCATTGCATTGCCCGAATTAAAGCTCCTTGAGGATGAAAGCAGGTTGATATCAAGAAAAAGGCTCATTTTCTGAGTTGTAATATAGTTGAAAAGCTCGCTGAGCTTTTCAGAGCCGCCAAGCCTTGAAAGCAGATTTGAATGCGAGATGTCCTTTGAATCAAGTCCGCCGCTGAAAACGCCTGAATATCGAACACTCACGTTGTTTATACCCTTGTTTTTCATTCTGACAAGCATATCCTGAGCTTGCTCAAAAGTGGTCAGCTTTTTAAGATAGCTGAAAGGTCCGGATCGGGCTTTTGCTGCACCCGTGAGAGTAAGATGGAAGGGAAGATAGTCGCTGCCGCCTGAGGTTTTTGTTGAAAGCACGGAGTTTCTGATGAGCTGCTCTCTGCAGGCGGATGCAAGGCCAGCGTAGGTTGCATTGTTGCCTGAAAGGAAGCGGTAGCAAAGGGAAATCTCGCTGAGCGCAGCGGTTTTTGATGAATAGATTTTTTGGCCTTCATAAATTGTAGGAGTGATGTTAAAGGAAGAATAAACCTTGTTATATTCGCTCATTGTTGTTGCCTTGTCTGCATTGATATATGCAACAGCATCGCCTTTCTGAATGAGCGCAACGAATGCAGAATCGCCGTGTTTTATTCCGAATGCAGGAACAACAGCCGAGCCGTCGCTTTCGCTTCCCGTTGACGGGTCATCGCCGTAAACGCTGAATGTCAGAGGTTCAAAGGATTCGTCGTAGGTTGCGGTTTTGATAATTGCTCCGCATCCGTCAGGCACAAGAAGAAAATCATCCTCGTGCGAGCTGTTGAATGAGCCGAAGCCATTGAGAATTTCAATGCTTTCAATGTATGCATCGGGATTGCCTGAAAGGTTTGAATATGTGCAGTTTGCAAGCATGCTGCCATCCGCAAGTGTTATACTGAGGCTGACTCTGAATGCAATGTCCGTTTTTTCAAGGGCTTGCTTTTCGGCAGTGGTTTTATCCGCAAATATGTCGTAAACAAACTCTGCACCGTTTTCAAGCAGACGGTATGATGCCTTGCCGTAAGCAAGGGAGTTGTCCTGAGAATTGAGAATATAAATATCCGTGCCGCCGCTTACGGTCAGTGAAACTGCGCTTGCATTGCTTGTCAGCTCTTCTCCGCTTGCAACCTCGCTGAGAAGAGGAAGTGCGGACCATACTTTATTTTTTGTTGTTTCAACAATGCAGAAGCTGTTGGAATCAGAGTCAATTCTCATTTCTATAAAACCTGATGATGCAGCCTTTTCTGAAAAAGAGTCAACATTTTTTGCATAATGTATTTCTGCGTTTTCTGCAGGCAGGGTAACCGTGTTGCGGTTTTCAACGGATTTTTTAATGGAAACGCCTGTTTCTTCGTTGCCCGAGCAGCCTGAAAGCGCAACAAAGCAAAGGCAGACTGCGGCTGCAATTGCCCTGCGGATAATCTGTTTTGTTTTATTCTTTATTGCCATAGTAACTCGGGTCCTTTGCAACTTCAAATGTGAAAACAACGCCGCTTTTTACGTTTTTAACTCCGTAACGGCAGTTGTGATTTTCCATAATACTTTTTACTATTGACAGACCGAGACCGAAGCGGTTTTCGCTTCTGCCGTGAGCCTTGTCGGCTCTGTAAAAACTGTCCCAGAGCTCTGCCATATCATCTTTACCGATATGCTCGCCCGTGTTAAAAACGCTGATTTCAAATTTGTCTGCGCTCTCCGTGCAAACAAGCTCAATGTGTTTTTTGCCCGAGCAGTGGGAAATAGCGTTGGTGATATAGTTTTTGAGAACTATTTCTATTTTATCCTCCTGGCCGTAGCAGGCAAGGGGACTGGGGATTCTGTTGAGCACGGTTATGCCAAGTTGTTCTGTCTGGAGCGAAAGGTGGTTGAGCAGCGATGCAGTTTTGGCGCCGAGGTCAAAATACTGCGGATAAAAGGGCTGGGACTTGCTTTCCAGCTTTGAAAGCTCAAGAAGCTCAACAACAAGCACGTTCATTTTCTGGCTTTCGTCATAAATTATCTGGCAGTATTCCCTGATAACTTCGGGGTCGTCGCTTATGCCGGCGCAAACGCCTTCCGCATAGCCCGAAATTATGGCTATGGGTGTTTTCAATTCATGTGAAACATTGCTGATGAAGGATTTTCTTGCATTATCAAGTGCATGTCGGCGCTCGATATCCTTTTCGAGCTGTTCGTTTTTATCCTTAAGATCCATCAGCGTTGAGTCAAGCGTAGTTGAAAGAATGTTAATGCTTTTTCCAAGCTCGCCGATTTCATCCCTGCCGTAATCGCCGCATTTTCTGCTGAAATTCAGCGCGGCCATGTCCCTTGTGATGTTGTTCATTTCAACAAGCGGCCTTGTAAACCGTGCAACGATGATGTAGAAAATGGCAGCCATGAGAATAATCATTGCGATGCTGATGAAAGTGTAAACTCTGCCTGCAACATCAACAATATTTTCAACGTCTGCAACCTCATAATAAATGTGGATGGTTTCGCCTGACTGCAGGGGAGCTGTGTAAACAAAAAATTCTATGTTGGTTGCTTCTTTTTTTCTTATTTCAAAGTTTTTGTAGTCAACCGAATTTTTGTAGCTGTCTGACGGCCTGAGCGTGTCGTAGGACGCGGTTGACGCGCCGGAGGAAGCGAAATGCTCGCTGCTTGCGGCAGAGTTTCCCACGCTCGATGTGTAGGCAAGAGAACCGTCGGGATTAACAATTTCAAAATCAACATTGTTTCTGACCGAGATTGAATAAAGGTCAAAATAATAGGTTGCCGAATCGGGAATCAGCAAATTGATGCTTTCGGAAACCGAGCTGAGGTCGCGATAGGTCTGAAAAGCAAAAACCCTGAAAAGCATAGGCTTGCTGAAAACCGAAATAAGCACAAGCAGCGTTGCAAGCACGCAGAAAACGGCTGCAAAGAGCTTGGTGCGGATGCGGCTTGTTCTGTTTTTGGAGAACGGCTTTTTCAAGTCTTACACCTCAATCTTATATCCCACTCCGTAAACGGTTTTAAGATGTGTTTCGCCCCATACACCCAACTTGGTTCTCAGCCTGGCAACATGGGAGTCAACGGTTCTCGGGTCGCCGATGAAATCAACGCCCCAGATGCTGTCCAGAAGCTGTTCGCGGGAATAGATTCTGCCTGTATTGCCTGCCAGCTTAACAAGTATGTTATGCTCCTTGACCGTCAGGTCAAGAGCTTCGCCGTCAAGTGTGATTTTGTGAGCGGGAATGTCAATAACAAGCCCGCCGAGGGTTATTATGTCTTTGGATTTTGCCATTGTTGCATTCTGAGCCCTCTTGAGAAGCGCTTCAACACGCTTAACAAGAACAACGGGGCTGAAGGGCTTTGTTACAAAATCGTCTGCACCGCTTTCAAATGAACGGAGTTCATCAAACTCCTGACTTCTTGCCGTAAGCATCAGCAGGGGAACGGCGCTTGCTTCCCTGATTTTGCTGCAAACCTCCCAGCCGTCAGCCTCGGGCATCATAATGTCGCATATAACAAGGCTGAAATCTCCGCAGGCAAAGAATTTTTCAATGGCATCTTTGCCGTCAACCGCTTCAACGGTTTCGTAGCCCGAATTTTTAAGAAAGTCGCAAACAAGGCGTCTGATTCTTGCTTCATCGTCAGCAACAAGTATTTTTTTCATTGTTTCACTGCCTTTTAAAGATATTTATACAAATACATTCTACCATATTATTATTATAAAAATCAAGTTATAAGGCAAATAACTTTAATCTGCCCCAAAATTTTTAAAAAACCTGAAAAATTTTCAATTAAACTATTGTTTTATAATTCGCTTTTTAGTATAATAAAAAAGTATTTAATCTGGGCTAAAGCGGCTTTGCGCCGCCGAGGTCTTTCGAAAGGTGTGGTTTTATGCTCGGCAAATATGTCAGAGTCAGGGTTACTAACCCTATCCGCTCCGTAAACAGGCAGTTCGGTTTTGTGTACCAGCTTAATTTTGGTGCAATTGAGGGAAAAAAGAGATATGACAATATCTCTCACGGTGCTTATATCATGGGCATCAATCATCCCGTCAGAACCTTTGACGGAAGGGTTATTGCGGCAATCAAAAGGGGTGACGGCAGCCCGACAGTTTATATCGTTGCTCCCAAAAGCATGCGCTTTATTTCCTATCAGATTGAGGATGCAATTGCCTTTGCGGAAAAAGGCAGGGATTACAAACTCGAGTGTCTTTACGAGCGTTCGTGCGGTGCGGTTGTTTACCGCAGAATCAACGATGAGCTTCGCTATCTTTTAATCAAAAACAGACGCAGCACTCATTGGGGCTTCCCCAAGGGTCACATTGAAAAGGGTGAAACCCCTGAGCAGACGGCGATGCGTGAGGTGCTTGAGGAAACGGGTATCCACATTCAGATTCTGCCTCAGTTTGCCTCAAAATCGGAATATACGATTCAGGGCAGGGTAGAGAAGTCGGTCACAATCTTCCTTGCAAAAACCAAGGATACCCAAACAATAATTCAGCGTGAAGAAATTGAGGATTATGTTTGGCTCAATTATGACAAGGCGATGGATACACTGAGGTTTATAAACGACAGAAACATCCTTCGCAGCGCTCATGATTTTCTTGCGGAACAAAATATAGTTTAAGTGAGGTTGTCAGATGGCAGAAACAATTGCCGATTATCTTGTTGAGCTTTTTCAAGGTAAGATACCGGAGGAGCTTATAATTTTTATCATTTCAATGCTTCCTGTTGTTGAGTTGAGGGGCGGAATGATTGCGGCTAAGCTGCTTGATGTTGATTTTATTAAAGCATTTATAATTTGCTACATCGGCAATATCGTGCCCATTCCGTTTATTCTTCTCTTCATAAGGAGAATTTTTGAGTTTCTCAAGCGCTTCGGTCCAACCCGCAAGCTGGTTGAAAAACTTGAAACAAGCTCTCTGCGCAAGAGTGAAAAAATAAAAAAGACAAGCAAGTGGGGCTTGCTCACCTTTGTTGCAATTCCTCTGCCAGGTACAGGCGGATGGACAGGCTCGCTCATTGCTGCATTGCTTGATATGAGAATAAAAATCTCTTTCCCAGTTATTGCTCTCGGAGTGCTGATTGCAAACCTGATTATGTCCGTTTTTTCTTACGGGCTTTTGGGTGCCATCGGATTATAAAAAATAAAACCCTTGTTCGGTAAAAAGAACAAGGGTTTATTTTATGCATAATATTTCATGTTAAGCTCAACAAGGTCGCCGACTATCTTTGAAATTTCCTTGGGCGTGCCGCTGAGATTGCCGTTGAGCCATGCAAGGATTGCTGACTTTGCGCCCGATGTAACATAAAGAAGGTAGGTGTTAGCCTCGTCGCGGTTAGTTGCTTTTTTATTTGACATAACAAGCTCCAGCAGCTTGTCGTAATAAACCTCAACCAATCTCCAGAGATAGTTGTTGAGCACATTTGATTGGGCAAGCATTCTGTAATATTCAATATCTCTGCTCAGGTATTCGCAAATCTGCTCAAAAAGGCTTGTGACATTTGTGAGCACATTTTCAAGGCCGAAGCGGTCAACATAACCCATCAGCGCCTGCAGCTCTTCGTTTTCAATTTGCTCGAGCACGCTTCCCACATCCGAATAATGAGCGTAAAAAGTGCCTCGGCTGATATCGGCCTCTCTGATAATATCGGAAACGGTGATTTTTTTTACATCTTTTTCATGAATCAGCTTTGCCACTGCTTTTTTGATTAAGCTCTTTGAACGAATGGAGCTTCTGTATTCTGCCTTTGCCATATGTTTTCTCTCCCCTGATAATATATCATTGTTAAATTTATCTTTTTTTTGAGAAAAAGTCAATAAATAAATTGTGAATTTATGTTTTTCTTAATAATTACTTGTAGAATTTTTTTGTTCCTGCTATAATATTCTTAATTCATTGAATTAAAAGGGTGAAGTGTATGAAAATAGTAAACCAGACGGAACAGATTTCAAAACGTATGGGTGATGAGGCTGCGGTGCGAATTATCTGCGAAAGCGGCTTTGACGGCATTGATTATTCCATGTTTTGTATGAGTAAGGATGACTGTGTCCTCAACACTCCGGATTATAAAAACCATGTTAAAAACCTTAAAGAGCTTGCGGCTTCTTACGGTGTAACCTTTGAGCAGTCCCACGCTCCCTTCCCCTCAGCGAGGGATGGCAAGCCCGAATATAATGAGTCCATGTTTGAAAAACTGAAAAGAGCCCTTGAAATTGCAGGCATTCTTGATGCAAAAATCTGCGTTGTTCATCCCGTTCAGTTCAGGGAAAATCAGTTTGAACAGAACATGGAGCTTTATCACAGGCTTGAGCCTTATGCTGCGGATTACGGCGTTAAAATTGCTCTTGAAAACATGTGGGGCTGGAGTGAAGAACTTCAGCGCATTGTTCCCAATGTGTGCAGCGTTGCGGAGGATTTTAACCGCTATGTTGATGCTCTTGACCCTGCTCATTTCACAGCCTGCCTTGACCTTGGTCATTGCGGCCTCGTAGGTGATAATGCGGGCGCAATGATAAGGCAGATGGGCTCAAGGCTGGGCTGCCTGCATATTCACGATAACGATAATATTAATGACAGTCATACCCTTCCTTACACATCTGAAATGGATTGGGATGATATTCTGCGCGCATTGGGCGAGATTGATTATCAGGGTAATTTTACATATGAAGCAGATTATTTCCTTAAAAAATTCCCTGATGATTTGCTGCCTGCCTGTGAAAGATTCATGCACGATGTAGGCAGGTCAATGATGAGCAAAATTGAAGGATACAGGGTGAAAAAATGAGCCTTTTTATCTGCCCGGTTTGCAAAAAAACTCTTGAAGAGCAAGAAAAAATTTACAGATGCGAAAACGGGCACTGCTTTGACAAGTCAAAATTCGGATATGTTAATCTGCTGCAATCTCAGAAATCCTCCGCAAAAAGGCACGGTGATGACCGCCTTATGGTCAGGGCAAGGCGTGATTTCCTTGATACGGGAGCTTACGGCTTTCTTCGCGATAAACTGTGTGAAGTTTGTGAAAAATACCTGTCCGACGGCGGAGTGGTGCTTGATGCAGGCTGCGGCGAGGGGTATTATTCCACGGGAATAAAATCATATTTTGAACAGAATGGCAAGGTTCTTGATATTTACGGCGTTGACATTTCAAAGGATGCCCTTGAATTTCTCTGCAAAAGGAAAAGCGGCATTCCCTGCGCAGTTGCCAGCCTTTTTGACCTTCCTCTTGCAGATGGAAGCGTTGACTGCATCCTCAATATCTTTTCTCCCGAGGCAGACGGCGAATTCCGCAGGGTGCTGAAAAAAGGTGGATATCTTATCAGAGTTATTCCCCGCGAAAAGCATCTTCTGGGACTTAAAGCTGCAATTTATGAAAAGCCCTATCTTAACGGAATGCCTCCCGTAGAGCTTGAGGGCTTCAAGTGTGTAAGCACAAGGCAGCTCGGAGCAAAGTTTTGGCTTGAATCCAACGAAATGATTCAGAATCTTTTTAAAATGACGCCCTATTATTACAAAACGGGTGTTGATGATCAGAACAAAATAAACAGCCTTGATTATCTTGAAACCGAGGCAGGCTTTGAAATCAGAGTTTACCGAAAGGAAGATTAAATATGCATAAAAGATTTGCAATGACTCCTCCCATGGGCTGGAACAGCTGGGATTGCTACGGTGCAGCCGTTAATGAGGAGCAGCTTATAGGCAATGCTGATTATATGGCAGAGCACCTTAAAGACTACGGCTGGGAATATGTAGTATGTGATATTCAGTGGTCAGAGCCTACCGCAGACAGCTATTATTATCACAACTTTGCACCTCTCTGTATGGATGAATATTCGCGTCTTATTCCTGCGCCCGAAAGATTTCCTTCCTCGGCAGGGGGCAAGGGTTTCAAGCCTATTGCTGATTATGTTCATTCTCTCGGACTTAAGTTTGGTATTCATATTATGCGAGGTATTCCCCGTCAGGCTGTGCATCAGAATACGGCAATCAAGTGCGAAGGCGTAACAGCGAAGGATATTGCTCAGCAGTTTTCTGTTTGCCCGTGGCAGACGGATATGTACGGCGTTAATCCCGATGCAAAAGGTGCTCAGGAATACTATGATTCACTTTTTGAGCTTTATGCTTCATGGGGCGTTGACTACATAAAGTGCGATGATATCGCAAACACGGAATTTCTGAAGGATAATCCCTATTCTGCGCGCAGAGAGATTGAAATGCTCCGCAAGGCTATTGATAACTGCGGCAGAGATATGGTTCTAAGCCTTTCTCCGGGCCCTGCACCCGTGTGGGAGCACGAGCATCTTGCCGCAAATGCAAATATGTGGCGCATGACGGGAGATTTCTGGGATAGCTGGGATAAACTCTATGCCATGTTTGAACGCTGCTATGCATGGCAGGATTATGTTCAGCCCGGCGCATGGCCCGATTGTGATATGCTGCCCCTCGGCCATATTCAGCTTACGGAAAAGCTGATTGAATACAGAGGCAGATACACCCGATTCACCAAGGATGAGCAGGTAACCATGATGACCCTCTGGGGTATCTTCCGTTCACCGCTCATGATGGGCGGCGAAATGCGCGATAACGATGAGTTTACCCTTTCTCTTCTTCAAAATAGAGAGCTTATAGATATGCTCAAAAATTCGTGGGGCGCAAGGCAGTTCAGCCGTAAGGAAACTGACGGCAAGGGTGAAATTATATGGACTTCAAAGGGCGAAAAATGCAAGTACGTTGCGCTTTTCAACACCGATGACGATGCAAGGAACATTTCCTTTGATGTAACCGATGTCGCAATGGACGGCCTGAATTATTCGGTTTGGGATATGTGGAGCCACAGCGAGTTTGCGGTTACGGACGGCGTGTTTACCGCCGAGGTCAATCCCCACGGCTCAAGACTTTTCAGAATCAAGGTGAAATAAAATGAACAGAAAACCAAATTTAAGACTTGCAACCGAAAAACCTGACCATATTATGGTCAGCATTTCGGGCGATGCAAAAAACTCAATGACGGTCAC
Organism: Acutalibacteraceae bacterium; assembly: GCA_045604685.1. Taxonomy (GTDB): domain Bacteria; phylum Bacillota; class Clostridia; order Oscillospirales; family Acutalibacteraceae; genus CAG-177. The sequence continues at coordinate 20,707 of JAZUON010000007.1, read as the reverse complement.
ATGGCGTTCAAGCCTTGATGTAACCGAAGGTTATGTTGAATATTACGAAAAAGGCGGCGAAAAAAAGCGCGCCGATGCTATCGTAAAACCCTTTAAAAGCGATGTGAATACAAGCAACATTTTCTGGGCAACTCCATCTGATCTTAAGGCGGGTACACGCTATTATTATACCTGCGGAAGTGCCGAAAATCGCAGCGAAGAATATTGGTTTGACACCGAGGAAGAAAATCTTACAAAATTCAAGTTCATTGCTATTTCCGACCATCAGAAAGACGATGACCATTATAACCCCGATTATTCAACCCTTAATAAATTCCTTAAGGATGTGCTCAAAAAGCACCCCGATGTGAAGTTTATTCTTACGGCAGGGGATAACACAAACTGCGGTCAGCATGAAATTCAGTGGAATGCAATGTTTGAGGGTATGCAGGGAATAATGGAGCATCTGCCTTATATGATGAGCTGCGGTAACCACGATAACAGAGGCTTTAAAGAGTATTTCCCCAACGAGGTGGGCAGATATTATGCAGAGCCTGCCGAATTTTTCAATACTCAGCTTGAATATTCTTACCCCAAAAACGGACCTGAGGGCTGGCAGACGGAGATTTATTCATTCAATTACGGCAACGCTCATTTTGTTGTTTACGGAGTCAATGAGCCTGAGCTTATGAATGAATGGGCAAAGGCGGATATAGAAAATTGCGGCAAAACATGGAAGTTCGGTGCCCATCATTTCCCCATTTATTATGCAGGTCCCAACCTTGCAAATGATGACAGTTACCCAATGATGAGAGAATCCATGGAAATGCTTGATGTGCTTTTCTCGGGTCATGAGCATAATTTCTCCCGTTCCTTTCCCATAAAAAATGAGGAGATTTTTGACAGACCCTCGCAGGGCACCGTTCATTATGAGCTTGGCAACGGTAATTTCAATCCTCCCGGCACAAAAACAACCGATAAGGTATGGCATGCCTCATTCCACCCTCAGGAGGAAAAGGTTGCGGCATATGCCCTGATTGAGGTTGACGGCGATAAAATTACCCTCATTTCGGAGCTTAATGACGGCAGAATTATTGACGAATGCCGCATAGATAAAGAGAAAGATGAAATCCGACCTTACAGAGTAGCTCCCGTATTCGGCGAGGGCAGAACAAGGGTTTTCTATAAAGGCTCAGATTTGGGGCTTTGCAACATGTCAACTCCGCCCGTATGCATTGACGGGGTGTGGTATATGGCCTTTGCAACAATGATAAGGTTTGCGGGCGGTGAGGATATCCGCGAAAAGGGCAGGGTTACCCTCAGGCTTTACGGCAAGGAAGCAACCTTCACCGAGGGCAGCAGATTTGTTCAGGCAAACGGCGGAAATATTGACCTCGGCTACGAAGTTTTCAGAGGCAACGAGGGTCAGCTTTATATGCCCGTTGACGGCGCCTGCAAGGCATTCGGAATGAAATGGGCATACGCCGCAAGGAATAATTTTATCACGGTTGAGCACGTCAGCGAAAACCATCCCATCGTTCCTCAGCCGTAATTTTATTAAGGCTTTTTTAAGATTCTGTATAAAATTTTGAAAAAACCTTGTTTTATTTCAAAAGGTGTTATATAATAATGTGGTATGGAGGTGACCGAAATGACTGATAAAACAATAAAGTTTTCAATCAAGGACGAAAATGAGGTTGAGATGAAGAAAAATCTTCTCGCCGTTTATGAGGCTTTGAACGAAAAGGGTTATAACTCAATCAGCCAGATAGTAGGCTATATCCTCTCCGAGGACCCGACCTATATCACGACACACAATAATGCACGCAGTCTTGTCAGAAGGCTCGACAGAGATGAACTTCTTCAGGCTATGGTTAAGTGCTATCTTGGAATCGAATAATCTTGAAGGAGTGAATTAAGTGGCAGAAAAAAAGTTCCTTATGTATAAGGGCAGGCCTCTTGTCAGAAGCGGCAAAACCGTTTATTACGGCTACATGAGCGACCCTTATGTTGTTATAATGCAGATAACAAGCACCCGCGAGGTTAAGGGCGTTGAGGTTGCGGACAGAGTTGTTGTTCAGCTCGTTAACACAGACCCCGATGTCAGAATGAAGGATAAAATCGTCAAGAAGGCAGAGCGCAAGGGCCTTTACAGCGCAATGGATATCGGCTGCATCTGGCTTGAAAGAGAGCTTAAGCAGGGCGCATAAAACAATGCAAAAAAATATGGCTTGCACGGAATTCCGTGCAAGCCGTTTTTCGTTTCTGTCAGTTTTTATTCAACTGTAACAGTGCCGTCTTCCTCAACGGTGATTTTCATTCCGTCCTTAACATAGTCAAGGAATTCCTGGCCGAGGCAGTCAACAGTAATCATGGGTTCGTCAGCCCATACAGCGGAAAGAACTGCACCTGCGCAAGCAAGTGAGTCAATATGCTCTGAGAAAAGCATGCACTTGGGGTTGCGCTTCATAGCGTTTGCGCAGTAGAGAACCATGCCGCCTGTTGTTGAGCCGATTGTCTGGGGCAGGCAGAGAGCTGTGCCAACCATGGGCTTGTTGTAAAGGTCAGCGTTGTTCTGGTCACCGCACTTTGCTTCTTTGTCGCCGAACTGAAGAGCATTCTGGAAGGAAGCGAGGGTGTTGAAACCGCCGTGGGAAACAAGAGCGTTTGCAGTGCATTTGCCCGCTACAACGGGGCGTCCTTTGAACTGTTTCATCTTACTTTGCCTCCTTTGTGATTATGTCAAGAATCTCGTCACTCTTGTAGTAACGTGATGTTGTGTATGTTCTGAGCTTGTTTGAGTTTGTGATAACGGGCATCTTCTTGCAAAGAGGATTGTTCATATACATAAGGGGGCAGATGTAGCTGAGGACAACGCCTGTTTCCTTAAGCTTTGCAGCGTAGGGAGTTTTGTTGAAGGCTTCAACAACTGCGGGAGCAGCGGTGAATACGGTGGGGATTGAAACCTTCTTGAGGCCGTTCTTCTTAAGACCTGCAACAACATTGTCTGTCCATTCAATAAGCTGAGCATGTGAAAGGTGGGGGCAGCCAACAAAGCAGAGCTTGGGAGTAGCTTCCTTGTTTTTCCACATAACAGGGTAATTAGCCTGAACTCTTTCAAGTTCAGCATCGTCAACAACATAAACCTGAGCGCCCTCTTCAATAAGGCTTTCACCCATTTCAACTGCTTCGGGGGTAAGGTTTGCAACGTGATAAAGACCTACTGCGCCGTTTGAAGCGGTTGCAGCGCCGAAATCCTTGAGGTATGCCTTTGTGTCGCCGTCAAGCTCTGTGCCGATCCACTTATCGAGACCCTTGATGTAAGGAACGTCTTCCATAACCTTCATGCCGATTGCAGAACCGAGAATCTGAGCTTCGGGTTTCTTTGTTGTCTTAACTTCAACAATCCAGGTTGCCTTTCTGCCTTCGTCGGTAACAAGGCCGAAATAGGGAACTCTGCCAACGATTGAGCCGAAAAGCTCAATGATGCCGGAGTTTCTGTTGCAGCGTGCGCCAAGAACGGAGTTAGCATAAACAACGGCTGATGACTCTGCCCAAGAAAGAACCTCGCCCTTTTTGGGAACATTGCCTACCTCGTCCATATAACAGGTGCAGGTGTATGACTTATCGTCAATAAGGCCGAGCTTTGAAAGCTGAGCATCGTAGCTGTCCTGCATGCTGTACATAAACTTGTTGAAAATCAGCTTCTGAAGGAAATTTGCGGGCACCTTGGGGTCGATGGGTTTGGGGTCAACGGAAAACTTCTGCTGTGAGAGTGCGCCGCCCTCAATAAGCTTATCCATAAGCTCATAAACGGGCTTCATAACCTTAAGGCCGAAGCTTGTAACAAGGTGACCCATTTTGCTTTCTACAGGAACCATTTTTGTTGCACCGAAGGCGTCACCGTAAAGCACAAGGGTTTTCATAACCTTTGCCATTGCTTCGCCTTTGGAACCGTTGAGAATGTCCTGCTCTTCCTGAGTAAGAATCATTTTGTATTCCATAATTGCATTGTCCTTTCGCAATTTTTTTTAATTGTAACACTTTGTTCAAATAAATTCAACAGAAAATATTAAAAAACAAATAAATATTATCCGTAAAATTACTTGCCGCATATAATATACGGGGTGATGTTATGAGGCGCAGGCGTTTTTACGGTCGGAATAATAAATGGATTTTCAAAATTATCTGCATTTTTCTTGCCGTGCTTATCGGTATTCTTCTCACCGATGCAAAGCTGCGCCCTGCAATATATGACCTCGCAGCTCTTGAAGCCCATGCATCGTCAGTGAAAATAATTAATACCGCCGTTGAAAAAATCCTTTCAAAGGGCGGAGTATCATATTCGGATATTGTTGCAATCAGCCGTAATGAAAGCGGCTCAATCACGGGCATAACAACAGATATTGTTAAAATGAATCTGTTCAAATCGCAGGTCACAAATGCTGTTGACAACGCTTTTTTGCAAAATGAAAGCGTAACCGTAACTGTGCCGCTGGGCAGCGCAACGGGGGTTACTTTTCTTTCGGGCTGGGGACCCGATATTGATGTGAAAATGCGCCTTGCCTCGTCCACTCATTCCGATTTTAAAAATGTTTTTGAAAGCGCAGGCATTAATCAGACTCAGCACAGCATTATGCTCAGCCTTGAAACGCAGGTTGTTTTAACAATGTCGGGCAGGCGAATAACGAAAAATATTTCAACCTCGTTTTGTGTAGCTCAAACTGTCATAGTCGGCACCGTGCCTGATGTAATGGTTGAGTAAAAAATTATTGATTTTACGGTATGAAATTGATATAATAAATACATTAAACACAAGGGAAGTTTTTTATGAATTTTGAATCAGCGAAAGAGAAATCAAAAGAGCTTCGTGACCAGCTCAATTATCACAGCCATAAATATTATGTTGAGGATAACCCCGAAATAGGGGACTATGAATACGATATGCTTCAGCGCGAGCTTGCGGCTATTGAAAAGGAATATCCCGAGCTTATAACCCCCGATTCGCCTACCCAGCGTGTAGGCGGCAGTGCAGACGGTATGTTTGAACCCGTTGTGCATTCCGTGCCTCTTGAAAGCCTGCAGGATGCCTTCAGTGTTGATGAGGTGCGCGCTTTTGATTCAAGAGTCAAGGCGGTTTTTGACTCTGCGGAATATGTTGTTGAGCCTAAAATTGACGGCCTTTCGGTAGCCCTTGAATATGAAAACGGAGTTTTTGTGAGAGGCTCAACCCGTGGCGACGGAAATGTGGGCGAGGATGTTACTGCAAACCTGCGCACGGTCAATTCAATTCCTCTGCGCCTTAAAGAGGATGTTACAATTGAGGTCAGGGGCGAGGTCTATATGCCCAAAAAGGTGTTTGCAGCCCTTGTTGAGGAGCAGGAGCAGAATGGAGAAAAAGCCTTTAAAAATCCCCGTAATGCCGCGGCAGGCTCCCTGCGCCAGAAAAACCCGAAAATTACAGCTACAAGAGGGCTTGATATTTTTGTTTTCAACATTCAGCGCATTGAGGGCGGCAATATAACAGGCCATAAACAGTCCATTGATTACCTTAAAACTCTTGGATTTAAAACAATACCGTTTTATAATAAATTCAGCACGGTTGACGGTGTGCTTGCAGAGCTTGAACGAATTGGCGAAATGCGTTCGTCACTTCCTTTTGATATTGACGGTGCGGTTATCAAAACCGATTCATTTGCTCAGCGTGCGGAAATCGGAAGCACCGCAAAATTCCCAAGATGGGCCCTTGCATTCAAGTATCCTCCCGAGGAAAAGGAAACTACCGTTGTTGATATTGAGGTTGCCGTGGGCAGAACCGGTGTTCTGACTCCTACCGCCGTGTTTGAACCCGTGCTTGTTGCAGGGTCAACGGTTTCAAGGGCGACTCTTCACAATCAGGATTTTATTGACGAAAAAGATATAAGGCTCGGTGACAGAGTTGTTATCCGTAAGGCGGGCGACATTATTCCCGAGGTTATAAGAGTTGTTTCCCATGCGGACGGAAGCGAAAAATTCTGCCTTCCCTCTGTGTGTCCCTCATGCGGCGCAGGCGTTATCCGTGAGGAGGACGAGGCAGCGGTGCGCTGCGTTAACCCCGAATGCCCTGCTCAGCTTCTTCGCAACCTTATCCATTTCTGTTCCCGCGATGCAATGGATATTGAGGGTATGGGTGATGCAGTGCTTGAAAAGCTGGTTTCAAACGGACTTCTCACCAAAGCAAGCGAAATCTACACTCTCAAAAAAGAGGACTTTATGACCCTTGAGGGCTTTAAGGATAAATCATCGCAAAACCTTGTTGATGCGGTTGAAAATTCAAAGAAAAATGACCTTTCAAAGCTGGTTTTTGCGCTCGGTATCCGTCATGTAGGTCAGAAGGCGGGCAAAATCCTTGCCGACCACTTCGGAACAATGGAAAACATTATGAATGCGGATGTTGAAGCGCTTACATCCATAGAAGGTTTTGGCGTAATTATGGCACAGAGTGTTGCGGATTTCTTTGCCCTTGAGCAGACTAAAAGAGAGATTGCGGCCCTTGCGGCATACGGCGTCAACATGGTTTCTCAAAAGGAGACGGTTGATAACCGATTTGAGGGCAAAACTTTTGTGCTGACGGGCACGTTGCCCACATATTCACGGAGCGAGGCAAGCGCAATAATTGAAAAATTCGGCGGCAAAACCGCATCCTCAGTTTCAAAAAAGACAAGCTATGTGCTTGCGGGTGAGGAGGCAGGCAGCAAGCTGGTTAAAGCTCAGCAGCTTGGCATAACAATCCTTACGGAAGAAGAATTCAACGGGATGATAAAATGAGATATTCCAAAGATCATTGCTGGGTTGAAAAAACCGAAAACGGAGCAAAAATCGGTATATCGGATTACCTGCGCGGCAGGATATGCGAAAATTTTATAATCAACCTTTGCGATGAAGATGATGAAATCAGGGCAGGGGAGATTATGGGTGATGTTGAATCCTGCGATTTTTTTGATATTATCGCCCCCGTAAGCGGCAGGGTTTTGCATGTTAATGACGATGTTCTGCTCAATCCTCAGCTTCTTCTTGAAAAGAATGTGTGGCTTGCGGAATTTACCGATGTTTCATATACACAGCCCTTGATGAGTGAAGTTGAATATGAAAAAACCGCTGTTCACAACCTGTGAACGGCGGTTAATCTTTTGTGTATTTTATTATTTCCGAGGGAGTACAGTCAAGAATTTTGCAAAGGTCGTTGAGAGTTACTGTGCTTATAGGTTTGTTGTGTTTAAGTCTGTCAAGCAAACTGCGGCTTACATTATAGTCTTTGATAAGCCTATATGTTGAAAGACCTTTATTTTTCATAGTTTCATAAAAAGGCTCATATGTTATCATTTTTATCACCGATTTAATTTTATTTTATACTTGTATTATTGACAATTGTCTATAAAACGAGCATAATATAAGCGGTGATATTATGAGAAGATTTTTAGTTTCGGCAATAGCTGCTATAATTTTTCCTTGTTTGGTAATTATATTAGGATTAGGAATGGAATATTTAAGTACGGTAATAAGTGAAACAAGGCTTTTATGGGGAATTGTTTTTTGCTTGGTTTTAATTGCATCTCTTGTTTTTGTAATTGCACATAACAGTAAAATAATAGCCGAAGAGCAAGAAAAACAGACGGAATTACTGAAGAAATTAGCTAAAAAAATAGATACAACAAAATAACACTTGCTTTTTTTATTTCATTATGATAAACTATCAAGGATATATAAAATGCAGTGATCGGGAGAGTAAGCTCCGATGCTCATTCAAGAGAAAATCCGTCATCGGCTGGAAGCGGATTATGAGCTAAGATGTCTGAAGTTCACCCGTTAGCGGTGCGCCTGAATTCAGTAGGGCGCAACGGCAGCCCCCGTTACGGGCATCAAAGCGCACGGCTTGCCGTGAATGCAGGGTGGTACCGCGGATTTTATTCGTCCCTCGTCTTTTGACGGGGGATTTTTATTTTTGTAAATTATGAAAGGATTGATATAAAATGACTCAGAAATCACTTGAACTCAAGCAGCTTTTTGAGGCGAAGGTTGCAGCTGTCAATCAGACATCAGAGGTTGAACAGCTCCGAATCGAATTCCTCGGCAAAAAAGGCTCTGTTGCGGCTCTTATGCAGGAGCTTCGCAATGTACCCAATGACCAAAAGAAAGAAGCAGGCCAGATAATAAACGAAACAAAGCAGTTTATTGAGGGCGCAATTGCGGCTAAAATTGAAGAGCTTAAGGCTCTTAAGGAGCAGAGACTTATTGATTCTGCAGAAAGCTACGATGAATCAATGCCCACTGATGCTGACCTCGGTTCATACCACCCTATAACCCTCACACGCCGCAGAGTTGAGAACATTTTCCTCAGCATGGGCTTTACCATTGAGGATTATTCGGAAATCACCGATGACTATAACTGCTTTGAGGCACTCAATATTCCCAAGCATCACCCCGCAAGAGATATGCAGGATACCTATTACCTGAGCACGGGTCAGCTTCTTAAGACTCATACCTCTGCTGCTCAGAACACAATTCTCCGTAAGTATGCGCAGAATCTTGAAAACGGCAATCCCATCCGTGCGATTTTCCCCGGCAGATGCTTCAGAAATGAGAAGATTGATGCTTGCCACGAAAACACCTTCTTCCAGATGGAAGGCATTATGGTTGATAAGGATATTTCAATTTCAAACCTTATTTACTTTATGAAAACAATGCTTTCCGAAGTGTTCCAGAAGGATATCACCGTAAGGCTTCGCCCCGGCTTCTTCCCCTTCGTTGAGCCGGGCTTTGAGCTTGATATTCAGTGCACAATCTGTAAGGGTAAGGGCTGCCCCTCCTGCAAGGATTCGGGCTGGCTTGAGCTTTGCCCCTGCGGTATGATTCATCCCAATGTTCTTACCGCCGCAGGCATTGACCCTGAAAAATATATCGGTTTTGCTTTCGGCCTCGGAATGACAAGGCTTGCAATGATGACATACGGCGTTAAGGATATCCGTGTGTTCAACAGCGGCAGCCTTAAGTCACTTTCACAGTTTACCGAAAAGTCATTCACAAGACCCGAAGAAAGCAAGGAGGCATAAGCAATGTTTGTATCAATTAATTGGATTAAAGACTATGTTGACCTTGACGGAATAGACATTAAAAAACTTATTGAGAGCTTCACTCTTGCAACCGCCGAGGTTGAGGATATTATTGAAAAAGGTGCCGACGTTGAAAAGGTAGTTGTAGGCGAAATCCTTTCCGTTGAAAATCACCCTAACTCAAAGAAACTTCACCTTCTCAAGGTTGATGCAGGAGAAAAGGTATGCAACATCGTTTGCGGCGCACCTAATGTTGCGGTTGGTCAGAAGGTTGCTCTTGCTCTTGCCGGCGGCAGAGTATGCGGCGGCGAAATCAAGGTTGCAACCGTTGCAGGCTATGAGTCCGAGGGTATGTGCTGCTCTGAAAAAGAGCTCGGCATCAGCGATGACCATGCAGGCATTATGGAGCTTGACCCCTCGCTTAAAAACGGCACAAGCATCAAAGAAATCTTCCCTATTGATGATATCATTTTTGAGGTTGATAATAAATCGCTCACAAACCGTCCCGACCTCTGGGGTCACTACGGCATCGCAAGGGAGCTTGCAGCCCTTGCAGGCAGGGAGCTTAAGCCCCTTGAGATGGGCGACCTTTCCTATGACGGCGATGAGGCCGTTGATGTAACAATCGGCAGGGAGGACCTTGTTTACAGATATTCCTGCATCAAGATGGATAACATCACAAAGAACAAGAGTCCCCTTGAAATGCGTATCCGCCTTTATTACTGCGGCATGAGAGGCATTAATCTGCTTGCTGACGTTACAAACTACATTATGCTTGAAATCGGTCAGCCTACCCATGCATTTGCAGGCAGCGCAATTGATAATATTGTTGTTACAACTCCCAAGGAAAAGACAACCTTCAAAACCCTTGACGGCGTTGAAAGACCTATTGACGAAGAAACCCTTATGATTTGCAACGGTGATGTTCCCGTGGGCATTGCAGGCATTATGGGCGGCCTTGAATCAGAAATTGTTGAGGATACAGGCTCCGTTGTGCTTGAAAGTGCAAACTTTGACGGCGTAAGCATCCGCAAGTCATCCTCAAGGCTTGGCCACAGAACAGATGCCAGCGCAAGATACGAAAAAATGCTTGACCCCGAGCTGACTCTTGATGCGGTTGGCAGATTTGTGAAGCTGGTTAAAGATATTGACAGCGGCGCAAGAGTTGCATCAAAGCTCACCGATAAGTATGTAAGAAAATATCCCGAAATAAGTCTTTCGTTTGATAAGAAATATGTTGACCGTTATACGGGCATTGATATCAGCGACGAGCAGATAACAAAAACCCTTACAGCCCTTGGCTTTGGCGTTGAATATGTAAACGGCGAATACACCGTTAAGGTTCCCTCATGGCGCGCAACAAAGGATGTTACAATCAAGGCTGATATCATTGAAGAAATCACCCGTATCTACGGCTATGATAACTTCAACATTTCAACAACCGCAAGCCCCCTTAAGCCCGTTCCAAACGATTATGCAAGGCTTGAGGATGCCGAAATCAAGGATATTCTTGTTAAGAAGTACGGCTTCCACGAGGTTCATTCATATGTATGGTGCGACGGCAGAAAATTCAAGAAGCTGGGCATTGAGGTTGAGGATAATGTAAAGGTTCTCAATATCGAAAATTCCGATAACGGTGTTCTCCGTAATTCAATGCTTCCCACTCTTCTTGTTATGGCGCAGGAGAACAAGGATTTTGCGGATAAATACAGCATTTTTGAAATCGGCAGAGTTGTTGACGGCACGGTTAACGGTCTTTGCAATGAGAAAAAGCGCCTCGGTGCTGTTATTTATGATAAGAGCGGCAACGAAAAGGCTGCTTACCTCAAGGCTGTTGAAATCATTAACTGCATTATCGGCAACATCAAGCAGAAGCAGGCAGGCTATGCAAAGATTGCTCCCGAGCATGCATGGCAGCATCCCAAGAATACTGCCGAAATTCTTATTGACGGTAAAAAGGTCGGCGTTCTTTGTGCCCTTCACCCCTCAAACCGTGCAAAGCTGGATAAAACTGCTGCTGCGGTATGCTTTGAAATCGATATGGATGATTTCAGCGCACTTAATGCAAATTCAATCCTTTTCCGCGAGCCCAGCACACAGCAGTCAACCTATTATGACCTGTCACTCGTGCTTGCAGAGAATACAAAGTATTCTGACCTTGCAGGCTGCTGGAATGCGCTTAACCTTGCAGAGCTTGAGAGTTCAAAGGTTATTGACACTTATGAAAAGGACGGCGTGAAGAGCATCACAGTTCGTCTTGTGTTCTCCGCAATGGACAGAACACTTGAAATGGAAGAAGTTCAGGGCTGGATTGACACAATTCTTGCAAACCTTGCAAACATCGGCGTAACCCTCAGAGCATAAAAATAAGACTTGCATAGGCAAATAACCTATGCAAGTCCTTTTTTATTTCATTGCACTGCTGTTCATCACATAGTTGAGGATATGAATTGCATTGCGCTGAAGCTCGCCAAGGGTAATTCCGTCGGGCTTTCCGAGAGTTTTCAGCAGCGTGCCGTCAGGCTTGCGCCTTCCGGTTCTTCCGCCGCCGGGCATGAGCACGTTAACGCCGGCCCTTACTCTATAACCTTGGTCACAGATTGAGGGGAATTCAGGTGAAGCGGATGAGCGCATCCACCAGTCGGTCATTATATTGCCCGAGTAGCCCCATTCGTCTCTGAGTATTCTTTCGCAAAGCTCATAGTGATAATGACCCCAAACGCCGTTGATTTTGTTGTAGGAGGTCATTATATTCTGCGGATTAGCGGTTTTAACGCAGATTTCAAAGCCCTTAAGGTAGATTTCGCGCAATGCTCTTTCGGAAACCCTTGAATCGTTGTGGGTTCGGTTGGTTTCCTGATTGTTGCAGGCAAAATGCTTGGGGCAGGCGGAAACACCCGCTTTTTGCACGCCTTTTACAAATGCCGATGCCATAATACCCGTCAGCAGGGGATCTTCCGAAAAATATTCAAAGTTTCTGCCGCAAAGGGGATTTCTGTGGATGTTCATTCCGGGAGCAAGCAGAATATCGGAGCCCACTCGCTTCATTTCAAGGCCCACCTGCTCATAAAGATTTTCAATCAGTTCGGGATTCCAGGAGCTTGCAAGTGCCGTTGCAACGGGCAGCAGGGAAGCTCCCTCATTGATTCTTATTCCCGAAGGGCCGTCCGTTGTTGTGGCGGCAGGTATGCCCTTGTTTCTCATTGATTCAAGCACTCCGCCAAAGGTGCCTGCATTGCCTGCTGCGCCAAGGGGACTGTTCATAACATAGTCGCCTCTGCTGATTGCCTCAAGTTCCTTGTTGTCAAGCTGAGCAACAAATTGCTCCATTGTTACCTTGCCGTTTTTAACATCTGTCAGCTTGTAGCCCTTATCGCCCGTTTGCGGAATTTCTTCTGGCAGATTTGCAAGGATTATTTCCTTGAGGTTATATTTTGCGGTTGGAACGGGTTCATAAACCTTTTTGCCGTCAATAACCTTAAGCCTGTCGAATGCACAGTCGGGTGCAACAGCGGCGGTTTGGGCAAGGCGGCATATAATTTCTCCCTTTGCCTGCTCATATGTGCAGCAAAGCTTTGCCGAGCGCACATCTGTACCGAGATAAATATTATATATACCCTTTTCAAGCACATATGCAAAGGCTTCTTCGTCATCGTATGAAGCCATATCATTTATGTTAAGTGTGAGCGTTATTTTTTTACATTCGTCGGGAAGAAGAGTTTTTGTTTTTGCAAATGCAGCCAATTCCCTTGCGGGCTTGCCCATTCTGCCGCAGGGGGCCTCATAATAAAGCTGAACAACCTCTTTGCCTGCACGGCTGCCTGTGTTTTTAACAACCGCACTTACGGTAATTACGCCGTTTTCGAATTTGCATTCCGTATTTTCAATGGTAAAATCAGTGTAGCCCAGACCAAAGCCGAAGGGATAAAGCACTCTGTCCTTTGCGAAGGTTTCAAAGCCTCTGTAGCCAACATAAATATCTTCGGTGTAGTTATTGAATTTCCTTGCGCCGAAGTCCTTGCTGCCGGGGTAATCTTCATAGCTTTTTGCAATTGTATCCGTCAGTTTGCCGCTTGGGAAGTTATCGCCGCAAAGCACGTCTGCAATGGCGTTGCCGCTTTCCATGCCCATTTGCCAAACATAGAGAATTGCCGATATCTTATCGCCGTAAGCATCGATTTCTGCCATATCCATAATGCCGCCGCAGTTAAGCAGAAGAACAACCTTTTCAAATGCCGCGGTTACATTGTCAAGCATCTGCTTTTCGGTATCGGTAAGGTAATAGCTGCCCTTTTCGAGCTTATTTTCTCTGTCCTCGCCTGCAGACCTGCCGATAACCACAACCGCCGTGTCGGACATTGAGGCGGCAGTCCTTGCGAGAGAAAGGTCAACGGGCATTTCGTCATAGCACATGGGCCAGTTGCCCCAGAAGCCGTCATCAACGGGGTTTTGCTCACCCCAGTTAACATATGTTGCTGCCAGCAGCTCATTATATTTTATTTTGCCGTTATTTTTTATGCCTTCCATAAGGCTGACCTTATAAGGGGCTTTAACGTCACCGCCCGAGCCATAGCCTACATAAAAATAATCGTTCTGCACTCTGCCGAAAACGGAAATAACTCTGTCTTCTGTTAAAGGCAGGGTGTTATTGATGTTTTTCAGCATAACAATGCCTTCGGCGCCTATTTCACGGCAAAGACTTATCATTTTTTCGTCGGGGACAAAATTTTTGCCGAGCTGACCGTCGGATGTGCCCTGAGATGTGGTTGTTGTTACAAAGTTAACAACCTTGCCAACATATTTCATAACCTTCTTTTTCAAAAAGCCCATTTGAATTACCTCCCGTAAGGAATATATTAACATATTATCATACATTATGCATAAAAATCAATCCCCGAAGCGAACTTCGGGGATTGTGTATATATCATTTTATCCAAGAAATAAATTTGTAGCTGTCAAGCACTCTGAAGAACTGCGCAAGCCTTTCGTAGAGGGGGTGTGCTTCCTCGCCGAAATGAACATCAACATCAGCTGCAAGGTCGCTTATGCTTTTTTTGCCGTCGATAAGAGGCCAAACAAAGCTGCCTGTTTTATCAAGATGAATATAGCTGACTTTCGGCTTTTTGAAAAGTTTTTGTGCGATTCTGTTCATTGCGCCTTTGTTTTCAATTTCAAGGGTAACTATTCCGTTTTCATCCGTGCTCCACGGAATGCCTTCGGGGTGAACGGGGATTTTGTCAAGGTAGTTTGTATCCTGCTTTTTCATATCTTATTTAGCCTTCTTTTTCTTCCAGACGGAGAATTTGAGAAGTGAAAGAATAACAAGGCCGAATACTGCAAGGCCAGCAACCTTTGAAACAACGGGTGAAAGGTTAAGGTAGCCTGAAATATCAAGAATCTTATCAACACCGAACACCGCAAGAAGTGCAAGCAGAATACCTACAAGGCCTTCGCCTGCAATCATACCTGAGCAGAAAAGAATACCGTCGTTTGTGATTCTCTTCTTTTCTTCCTCGCCCTTCTTCATCTTGTCAACCGCAAGTCTTACAAGGCCGCCTATCATAATGCAGGCATTGAGCTGAACGGGCAGATAAACGCCAATTGCAAAGGGGAGAACGGGAATGCCGATAATTTCAACAACAATTGCAATGAACACGCCGATGAAAACAAGACCCCAGGGGAGGTTGTTATCCATAACGCCTTCAATAATCATCTTCATAAGTGTTGCCTGAGGTGCAGCAAGAGCATCTGTGCCGAAGCCCCATGCGGAGTCAAGCAGATAAAGCGTGCCTCCTATGGCAAGTGCCGCTGCAGTAACGCCTATAATTTCGCCAATCTGCTGCTTTTTGGGTGTTGCGCCAAGAAGGTAGCCGGTCTTAAGATCCTGGGAGGTATCGCCTGCGATAGCGGCAACAATGCAGATTATTGAGCCGATTGCAATTGCGCTTCTCATCCCTTCCGCGCCCGTGCTGCCGGTAATTTTAAGGATAACGGTAGCAATAAGCAGCGTTGCAATTGCCATGCCTGATACGGGGTTATTGCTGCTGCCTACAAGGCCAACCATTCTTGATGAAACGGTTGCAAAGAAGAAACCGAAGATAACAACAATTGCCGCGCCGAGAAGCGAAACGGGAATTGCAGGCACAAGCCAAACAATAACTGTAAGAGCAAGGATTGCAATAAGAACAATCTTCATGCTGATGTTCTGATTTGTGCGCTCGTTGCCTGCATCGGAGCCGCCCTTCATGCCCTTTACAGCATCTCTGAATGTGCGGACAATAAGGGGAAGCGACTTGATGAGACTGATGATACCGCCTGCTGCAAGTGCGCCTGCGCCGATATAGCGGATATATGAGCTCCAGATTGCGCTTGCACCGCCCTGAGCAAACATTTCGCCGATGGGTTGTGTGCCTGGGTAGAGGGTGAGGGTTTCTCCGAAAAGAACGATAATGGGTATAAGCACAAGCCAGCTTAAAACACCGCCGCCGAACATATAGGATGAAATTCTGGGGCCGCAGATGTAGCCTACGCTCATAACTGCAGGGTAAATCTGAGTTCCGATTTCGCCTGCAAAGCCCTTGATTCTGAATGAAATTTCGCCGGGTACAGCCTTGAGGCCGTCAATGATGAGCTTGAAGAATGCTGCAAAGCCCATACCTGCAAATACGGTTGAAGCGTTTGAACCGCCTTCCTCACCTGCAAGCAGAACCTCTGCGCAGGCTGTGCCTTCAGGGTAGGGCAGGGTGCCGTGCTCTTTAACGATGAGAGCATTTCTTAAAGGTACCATAAAGAATACACCTAAAAGACCGCCGAGAAGAGCAATAAGGGTGATTTCAAGCATATCGGGCTTGTCCATTTTGCCTTCCTTTGCCCAAAGGAAAAGGGCGGGGAGGGTGAATATTGCACCTGCGGCAAGTGATTCGCCTGCGGAGCCTACAGTCTGAACGATGTTGCTTTCAAGAATTGAGTTTTTGCGCATAACAACTCGGATAACGCCCATGGCAATAACAGCGGCAGGTATTGATGCCGAAACCGTCATGCCTACACGAAGGCCGAGGTATGCATTTGCCGCACCGAAAACAACTGCAAGCAGAACGCCCATAATAATTGATGTTGCCGTGAATTCGGGCGTAATTTTGCTTGCGGGGATGTACGGCTTGAACTGTTTGTTGTCCTGCATATAATTCTCCTTTATATTTATATATTTTACACAGTTACTCTTTATAATACAAAAAAATCGGTGTTTTGGCAATAGGAAAATAAAGAAAATAAAAAGAACGCCGAAAATGCGGCGTTCCGATAAGACAGCATAGCAGAAATTAGAAAGTGCGGCAGATGCCAAACAGATTGCTTATAACTTTATATATAAGAAAGGATTTCTGCTATGAAAAATCAAATTGTGTCTTGTGAATTCAACATTGACACCGCTTGTGTTGAAGTTAAACTTGCTGACGGCTCTATGGTGTCAATCGACTGTGATACAGTCGAAAACGAATATGCTCGTAATATGTATGAAGTATCGGAACTCAATTTTCTTATCTACAACGAACCGATAAGTTATGTCAGATTACTGTTAAACGGAAAGATAGAAGAATATCTGCGAAATAATACGGATTATACTACACTATCAGATATGAGATAAAAGTTTGGCAGGCAACATCACTTTTGTGGTGTTGCCTGCTTTTTATATTGATATCATTATTTAATATGTCAGCAAGTATCAAATATGATTTAAGTTTGTTATTTCTTGTTTGCCAGGCGGTAATTGTTTACAAGGGCGGCAAGCTCCAAACGGCTGTGAACCGCCAGAGTATAATAAATATCTTTTACATAATCCTTCACGGTATGCTCGGAAATGACGAGGGTTTTTGCAATATCCTTGTTAGTGTAGCCAAGACAGATAAGCTCCGCAACCTCACGTTTCTTCGGGCTGAGTTTTGCAAGAGGATTATCTGCATCGTCTGCCGAAACAGTTGCAGACTCGGTTTTTACTTCCGTTTCCTCGACGGGAGATTTCTCTGCTTCTTCTGCGGCAGGAACGGTATCGTCGGCAATGCGACGGCGAAGGGTAAACATCAAAAACGGCTCCACCTGCGTAAACACGAACACAAGCACACCCATAATCACTGCGTAAACGATATACAGTGCGACAGGTGCGCCGAGGAACAGCTCGGCAATAACCGCATGAATAAGAACCGCCGTGATTGCAAGCCCGATAATTGCGGAGGCTACGTATCTTGACGGATAGGCTTTCATAATCGGCACACCGTAAAGCGGAGCGAGCATACATACCGTCATACCGAAGCCAATGAGTATGCAGGCGACGTAGGAAAGTGCGGGAACATATGCGGACACAAGCATTACAAGAAAACCGAATCCACCGAGTCCGACAAACATGGGCACCATACGGAAGGGATGAATGTTCGCTTTCTTATGAAG
Source organism: Acutalibacteraceae bacterium (assembly GCA_045604685.1). Classification (GTDB taxonomy): domain Bacteria; phylum Bacillota; class Clostridia; order Oscillospirales; family Acutalibacteraceae; genus CAG-177. The sequence goes on along the minus strand of JAZUON010000007.1, from coordinate 3,200 downwards.
AAAATACATCGTAAAGCTTGAAAGAGCCACTACCAAATACATAATAGACACTCCGTGCTCGACCTTGCCTGCGACCGCAGGACCACCAACGCCCATCAGCGCAGCAATGAAAGCAATAAGATAAGCTCCCCACATCATCTTCTTCGGCGCGATAAGACCGTCGCTCTTTTTCACAAACTGCGGCAGATGCTCCTTTCCCGTGGGCATACGGAGGAAGAAGATAAACAAAAGCACAGGCGCCGCCACCATTGCATAGCGGAAGGCAGAGAACGGAATCGACACGATCTCGTTCTGAACCAAAGCGATCAGGAACACCGCTATGCCGTAGCCGAAGGTCAGATACTTGATACTGCTTTTTTCAGAAAAGCAGTTGACCACAAGGAAGGTCTCAAAGCCGATCATCAGACAGCAACAGAAAATCTGCAGGTAAATGTTAAAGCGCAGGATATCGTCCGGCAGAGGGAGAAAGAAAGCGATTGCCGAAAGGAGCGCAACACCCGTAGCGATCCGCTGTATCCACACGATAATCTTCGGTAAAAATATCATCGTAAGGATGCCCAGGATGTAACAAACTGCTGTCAGTGTGGTACCGTAATCGATGTTAATGGGTAGTGGGATTTTCCCGTCCGCTGCCGAGGACGGTTCAAGGAAATAATAAATAAATCCCATCTGCCAAAAGCTGAACATAGAGAAGCAGACGAGCATCCAAAGCGGAAGCTCTATCCTCTTTTTCTGGTTTTCTATGAGAGTTTTGTGATTCATAAAGTGCACCTTCCTTTTTTTGCCGAAATAATTGCAAAACCGTAAAAATCTCAAATTTTCTGATAAAACCTACCCGAAAGGGTGAGTTTTTCCTAAAAACCCCCCGAACGGGGGGTACAAAGTGAGTAAAAAAATCAATATAATCAAATTACATTAACAGATTTATCCGCTAATATTATAAATCAGATTTTTAAATTTTTCAATAATATGTTAGAAACACTACCCAAACAGGTAGTATATTTGTTTAATCCACTTGTTTCGGGTAGGTTACAATTTTAGCTTGATAAAGTATAATATTTTCAAGGAGGTGGCTTATGGGAATACTGAACTATTTTGAGTATATGGCTTTGGCAGAAAGCGAGCATAAGCGACTGCTTGAAGCTTATCCTGAGCTGAAAGCCTTGTCAAAACGTGAGCTTGAGGTTTTTGCTCAACTGCTTACCGACAAAACGCAGGCACAGATAGCCAATGAATTGTTTATTACACATTCTTCCGTACATTTTCATTGTAAAAACATATATAAAAAGCTTAAAATCAACAGCAGACGACAGCTGTTAATAAAATACAAAGACATATAAAGGAGGAAGCATTATGGGATTTTTGGAAAGAGCCATCAGACGTGGCGTAAGTGAAGGCATAGGCAAGGCGGTGGGACAGGCAATCACCAAAGCTGTTGACCCGACTGCTACTGAGCTTGCCAATAAAGCCGCGCAACATTTTGATAGTGCTGCACATCAGAACAATCAGCAGAAAACACAAATTTCATCAGGCCTTGAGGGAGCCTTTGCAAATCTTGAGAGAGCTGCACAGGGCTATGCAACTGAGATGAGCAAAAATATCAAAGTGTGTCCGAACTGCAATCAACCGTCGGATAAAGAAAAGACCTTCTGCCCTTCCTGCGGCACAAAACTTCCGGAAACGACCGTCTCCGAAGGAACTGTCTGCACGGAATGTAAGAAGCAGAATCCCGTAGGCGCAAAATTCTGTGAAGCCTGCGGTGCAAAGCTCCCCGCGGCAATCGCCGAGGAGCAGGCTCAGGCTGACCGCAACGCCGCTGTAATAGCAGAATGGGATACAAAGCTTCCGCAGTATCCCAAATGGAATTGCGGAGGGAAAAATTACTGCATAGAGGATATGGATGGTTATATCAGATTTTCTGCCGATTTCGAGGGTAACCGCTTTGCAGCCGAGCAGGCTGTTGCACAGTACAGAAAAGCACTTGTGCAGAACGGCTTTATTCAGGCAGGACAGTACCCGAACATTGCACACCTTTACAAAAGGGTGAACGGAGTATGCTATCACGCAGATACAGAGCACTGCTTTGAGGGTGACCCCGACTGCCCGAATATTTATTTTAATATTGACGAGCCGACAGGCGGATATGATTATGTAAAGCCTGAACCTAAAAAACAGGTAGGTCTGAAGGATCTGTTTAAATTTTAAATAAAAGGAGGAAAAAATAATGTTAATTTGTAAACAATGTAACGCACAGGTAGAAGACGGTTTAACTCACTGCACATCCTGCGGTGCACCCTTAGAAGCACCAACCGAGCAGGCTTCCGCCCCTCAGCAGGATATTTCCGCAAAGCTCACCGAGCTTAACAATACTGCGGACACGACTGCAGATTATTCACCCGAGGATATTGAAAAGAACAAAATTATGGCAGTTCTTGCTTACATAATTTTCCTTATTCCTCTTCTTGCTGCAAAGGACTCTCCCTTTGCAAAATTCCATACAAATCAGGGGCTTGTGCTTTTCATCGGAGCAATACTTTCATCCGTAATAGCGGCTGTTCCCATTATCGGCTGGATTATTGCCCCGATTGCAGGTCTTGCCATAACGGTGCTTTCGGTAATCGGCATAGTAAATGCACTCGGCGGAAAGGCCAAGGAGCTGCCCGTTATCGGGAAGTATAAGATACTTAAATAAAACGGTCCCACAGGTGGCTACGATTACATAAAGCCCGAGCCCAAAAAGCCGATGAGCTTTAAGGATTTATTAGGATTTTGATTTAAAGGAGGAAAAAAGAATGAAGAAAATATTTGCACTTTTACTTGCGTTGTTGATGTTATTCGGTCTTGCGGCTTGCGGCGGTTCAGAAAACACAGGAAAAACCGACGCTGACAATGAGAAGGTAAACGCAGAAGAATTGGCACAGGATGCACTTGAGCAGGCTGAGGAATTAGACTCCTTCAGCGAAGAGGCGGCAGAGTATTATCTTAAAGCCTACGGCATTTCTTATGATGAATTGAAGCCCGTCTGGGAATATGAGGTAAGTGAAAAAGGAGCTTATGCCGACGACCCTGCAAGTGGCAGCGGTCATGCGGTTGTCGTTTTCAAGAAACCCAACGGTGAACTCACCGATGAGCAGATAAAAGAGTATTACGAGCAGGTATTTAAAGTAACTGCTGCCGCTTCTGATGACGGATATAACAAA
>JAZUON010000006.1:0-10723 GCA_045604685.1 Acutalibacteraceae bacterium | reverse complement strand
ACGGTTCAAATTGAAGCTTTACTTTTCTTATCTCATAAGAATATAATAAATAACCCCGTAAATTACAGCAGCAAGGGTGCCGTAGACGATAACGGGTCCTGCAATTTTAAACATATTTGCACCCGTACCGAGGATTTTGCCCTCGCTCTGAAATTCCATTGCAGGGGAAACAATTGAGTTTGCAAAGCCCGTTATGGGCACAATCGTTCCTGCGCCCGCATAATAGGCAATTTTATCAAAAACTCCCAGCGCAGTCAGCAAGGCCGCCAGAACAACAAGCGAAACGGGAATCAGCATTTTTACCTCGTCAGCATCTGCACCCAGCTTTTCATAAAGCATTCCCAATCCCTCGCCCAGAGCGCAGATGATTCCGCCGATTACAAAAGCAAAAATTCCGTTTTTAATTTTATTTGTGGGCGGCGACGCCTTTTTGGCCATTTTCCCGTATTCTCCGCCTGTGATTTTCATAAAAATCCTCCGTTCGAAGTGAATGTAATCAGGATTATCTTGCTCGTTCACAACCGTTTTATTCGCCCGAGCACTGACATATTTATTCAAAAGTTATAAATAAACCGATTAATATTTTCGAACGGAGTGTTTTAAATGGCAGTTAAAAAGCTGAAGTATTTTGCAGGGGGGCAATCGGCTTGATTCATCCTGAAAATTATTTGTCGTTGATGATTCGGAAGTTTATAAAAGCCAAAAGGGCGCTCATATGAGCGCCCTTTTCGACTTGGTTTGTCAAAATGAAAGGATGGATGGGGAACCGCCTGACGGCTGCACTGCCGCTTGGCAGATCAGTTCTCTTGCATAGCATTATTATATTATCTTTCAGCTCATAATGCCACCTTTTAAAATTACAACAAGGTTACAAAACGGTTACAAATTCAAGCGAAAGTGTTACAAATTGTAACCATTAATCGCAGCTGCCGCGCATATAATTTTAAGGATAATAATAAAAAGGTGGATTGAAATGAAAAACAACACGGAAAAAGACAGGCTGCCCGAAATTATTTCCGCCGCGATTTCGGTTATCCTTGCAGGAATTATTTTTTTTACCGGCTCGGCAGGCAAAATTTCCGTTGCGGTTGCAACGGTGATGTTCGGCTCGGAGCCTGCTCAGACTCAACCGACATCGGATGCTCAGGATACCGTTTTCATTGAAAATGAAAAAGAAATAGAAATAGAAAAAGAAGAAGACGACGACCAAAGCGAAAACCGCGATATAACCAAAACCCCTGACGACATTGCACAGCTAATTAAAAAATACACCGAGCTTTTCAAAAACCAGAAAAAGGACGGTGCAATCAAATCCGTAACATACATCACCAAAGGCGCAACCCATATTTTTGAAAACATCTGCGTAAAAAATACTACGGAAACAAAACCCCTTAACATTGAAAAGGTGCTCAGCGAACCCTTGGAGCTTTCAATAGATAAATCAAAGCCTGCCGTGCTCATTTTTCACAGCCACACCTCAGAGGGCTACGAGATGATTGAAAGAGATTGGTACGCGCAGGACTACACATCAAGAAGCAACGATGAAAATGTCAATATTGTTCGGGTTGGCACGGAAATTGCGGATTATCTGACTTCGTTGGGGTATACTGTAATACACGATAAAACAATTCACGACAAAAGCTACAACGATTCATATCCCAACTCGCGCAAAACCGTTGCAAAGCACCTTGAGGAGCATCCTGAAATACAGATTATTCTTGATATCCACAGAGATTCGGTTACCCTGAACAACGGCGACAAGATGAAATTTACAAACACCATAGGCGGCAAAAAGGCGGCACAGCTTATGATTATAACGGGCGCAGAGGAGGGCAAGGTTGAGGATTTTCCCGATTGGGAATATAACCTGCGGTTTGCCCTGCAGCTACAAAAAAAATGCACCGAAATGTTTCCCGGGCTGATGCGACCGGTGCTGTTTTCGCAGCGGAAATACAATATGGATATGACCCGTTTCAGCCTGCTTATTGAAATGGGCAGCGAAGCAAACACTCTTGAGGAAGCCTGCTATTCAGGCAGAATGCTTGCCTCTGCACTTGCGGCGCTGATGGATGAATACACAAAGGAGAATTAATTTGAAAATACTGCGAGCCTATGCGGTTACGGCAATTATCTGCCTGAGCCTGACCTCAATAATTTCAGGCATCTTCATTGCCGATGAAAATGCCCGCAAAATCAGCCTCGGCAGCGAAAATGCCGTTGTTGTTATCAGTAGCGGCGATGAAAAACTGAGCAACGGTGAAATTGATATCTCACCTGCCCTTGAAAAAATAAAAAATGCCGCAAAAAAGGCGGCAGGCATTGCGCCGCCGCCAATCAGCAATATTTATTGGTTTGTTGTCAATACAAAAACGCCGTTGAGTTGAACACATAAACCGCATAGCCCTCAAGGTCTACCCTGTCAACAGCCAGAAGGTCAAAACACGTCCAATCCGTTGTTGCCATAAGAGTAGCCTCCTCACCGTAGGAAAGAAGAACAAAATATTTGTCAATGCCCTCCTGCTCCTCAAACCAATTCAGGTTTGACTGATAAGCGCAGGGGGCTATTCCGTTTTCATTAACGTCAACATTTGCCGCCCTCACCTCGGAATCGGAAAGCACGGTTATTGCCTGTGAATTCCAGAAGGTTGCATAGCCGTAGGTCAACCCTTTTTCCTTAAGCTGCTGCGAAATTTTATACTTTTCATTGTGCTCAATGCCGTTTTTCTCCATTTTCTCAACAGTTGCAAAGTTGATTCCGCAAAGCAGAACGAGCAAGCAGAGCACAACCGCACACAAACGCCTCGGCACAATATAATTTTTTGCCGTTGCCGCCACCGCAAAGCACACAAGAAGGCCCGTGCAAATCATAGGGCTCAGGCGCCAGTTTACGGCAGAAAGAATTCCGAAAACATAGCCGAACATTATTACCGCGCTCAATCCGAAATGAGTCAGAACAAGCGCCTTTGTGCCAAAATCGAATTTATTATAGAAGAAAAGGGCAATAATCGGAACAAGAGCAATCGCCGCAGATGCACCGATACGGATTATGTTGACTATTGATTCTGCCGAAAAAATGGACATTCCGTAGTGAGCATCAACTCCGAAAAGGCTGAACCAATGCTCGGGGAACTTGAGCAGATTTGAAAACCATTCATCCATATTTGCATAGCCCGAATAAGCTCCCGCATAGCCTGCGGAAATGCCGTCGCTGAAAAAAGAAAGCAGCGCAAGGCCGATAAGCACGGATATGCCGCAGATAAAGCAAAAATAAATTGAAACGCGGCTTTTCTTTGAAAGCAAGGTATTGTCCTTATCAAGAAAAACGCCCATAACTGCCGCAAAAAGCACAGGAAGAACACCTGTTGAAATAACCTGCATTCCGTCAAGTGCCGCGCAGGCTGAAAAAATCACAATAAAAAATGTTACAAAAACTAGACTTTTAAGTCCGTTTTCATTTTCCAAGCTCTCTTTGAATTTAATGAAAAAGGAAAGCAGAACACAGATTATCACCGCGCAAATGCTGTAATAAATAACATGCTCATAAAAAATCTCACGCAGCTTTTCCGATGAACAGAGAACAAGAGCAAATGTGCCCGTTGCGGTCAGCGAAAGAGACATGCTGAATTTAAGGGTTTTGCAAAGCAGCATTACAGCGGCAAGCATAATCAGGGCGAAAAGCACCATTCCGATGCGGTGGGTTGTCATGGAAACGCCGAAAATGCCTATAAAGGGCAGCATCAGCGTTGTGCCGCCGAAAGGCAGCATTGCCGCGTAGCCGAAATCGGGGTTGAACATTGTTCCGCTGTCATAGCTTGCCTGCGCCCACAGAATAGTATCCGAGCAATCTGCATGGAAATAGGCAGCCGAGGGATAAACAATGTAATAAACCGCCGTGCTTACCGACACAAGGGCAAAAAGCAGCGCCGCAAAGAACATTAAGCCTTTTTTCAGTTTTATTAAATCAATATACATAACTCAACTCCAGAAAACGAAGAAATCCCGTAATGCAAGGTGCAAGTCGGGCGAATATTCGGTAAGATTTCCGTCGATGCTTACCGTAACTGCAGCAGAAATTGCAGCCGTTGCAGCCGTAAGCAGGATTATTCCTTTTTTCACCCTGCCCCCAAACTCGCTGCCGTATTTTTCGCTTGCAATTGCACTTACTTCAAGCAGGATAACCGCCGAAACAAAGGCCGCAAACAGCAGAATATCCGAAGTGTAGCGGAAGATTACACCGCCCATGCACATATCCGCAAATGCGGTTACGGCAAATGAAATCAGGGATGTGCCAAGCAATATTTTTCCGTTCCGAAATATATTTTTGCTTTTGAAAATGCAGGGCGAAAGCAGAATCGAGAGCATAAATGGCACTGCGAAAATACCGAAATTCGTGTCAATATAAAGGGACCTGCCATAGCCAGCAAGCCTGAAATATTCAAGCTGAACAAAGGGAAACATATCCGCAGTTCTAAAGGGCTGAAGAAAATAATGGAAAATTGCAGGAATAATGCCTCCTGCATAAAATTCGTAATAAGCCGTGTTTGCAACGGTGAGCTGATATGCCGTGCCGAATTGCAGAGGGCTGCCGAAACGGGCGTTGTTATACCACATTGTAAACCCAAGCGCAACCGCAACGGGTGCGCCCAGCGCCGCCATTTCCCCGAAGAATCGGGGTGTTTTTTTGCTTTTAATGCTATTAATGAAATACAGAACTATAAATGCAATAATTACCAAGGTCACGGGCAAAACCGAATTTATTCTTGACATAAATGCAAGGGCATAGCTTATGCCTGCGATTGCCATAAAAATAATTTTCGGAGCGGTTTTTTTATGCTGAATTGCCGTTATTATAAAGAAAAGAAACGCTGAAACAAAGGCCATGCCCGCAATGCTTGCAATGTAGTAAAAAGGTGCCCTGCCGCGCTGGATAAGCAGCGCCATACTTGCAAAATAAGCTCCCACGGCGCAAACTGCCGCAAGCCACGGTGATTTTTTTCTGAATCTCGCCCATTCAACAACTGCAAACGGCAGAAAGATTGCCGTTATAACTGAGAATATTCCAGTAACCGTACTGTCCACAGGCAAAAGACCCGTAATCCAATAAACGGGAAGATAAACCGTCAATATTGGTGCAATACCAAAGTACGAATAATATTTGCCGCAGTAAAACGCTCTGTCATACAAAAACGATATGCCGTATCTATCGTTGGGATTATAAGGATTTTCAAGGGCAAGCAGCTCCGCAGAGGGCTGAACATCAAGATGAAGCTGACCCTTTATAAATGCATCAAACTGCTGAATATAGGGCGAATAGCTTTCAACACCGAATTCAAGAGGATATGCAATGCAGTTGCCTCCCTCGCCCGATGCACCCATAATCCACACAACCGATGCCGCCGCAACCGCAACGGTAACGGATATTATGCCTGCCTGAGTATAGGTCAGATCTGTTATAATGCACTTTACCGCTTTGTTCTTTTTAAGAACATAAACAAAAACAATTGCCGTAAAAATCAGAGCAAAGCGCAGAAGATTAAAGCCTGCGGTGTATGACGGATTTACGACAACCTCGGTTATTACAAGCTCCGTTTCAACCTCTTCAAAGGTGATATCTATGTAGCTTGCATTGCCGTAGGAGCTGAAAAATGAGGTTATTCTGCGCTCCGTCGGGCCCGCGGCTATCCTTTCTCTTTGGACAAGAGCTGCGGATGCGGTGCTGTTTTCATCGGCAATATAATATGCCGCCGTCAGCAGGCTGCATTCTGCCTCGGGGTCGGCAGTTTTAACCGTATAGCTGACGGAATGAACGGGAAAATCAACCCCGTCAAGGGCAAAGCTGTTATCCTCTCCGTCAACTTTGAATTCGGTTATCCGCGGCGAATAATCAACAACATCGCTTTTGCCGGCAACAAAGGAAATCCACACAAAATTGGAAAGCAAAAGCTCAGCAAGCACCGCCGCAAGGCAGATAACCGCCGCAGGCAGAGCACTTTTAATTTTTGTTTTCATCAGAGCTCTCCTCGTGATACTCCGCCTCGGTGTTGACGCTCCAGATATTCTCCTTTGTCTGCTTGCCGCTGAGAATATTTGAAACCGCCTCAAATGAGGTTACCATTGAATGGTCCATGTTGTTATATCTGTGCTGACCGTTCCTGCCTACACAATAAAGGTTGCCGAAGGTGTTGAGATATTCAACAAGCTCGTCAATGCGGTCATAGGTGTCAAAATAAGCAGGGTAAGCCTTCTGCACTCTTTCACGGTGGCTGTCCAGCACCTTGGCATCGGCATCGATAACGCCCATTGATTTAAGCTCTTTAACGGCAAAATCAATGCACTCCTGCTCGCTCATATTCCAGAAATCATCGCCCTCAGCGCAGAAATATTCAAGACCAACCCAAACGGTGTTCTGAGGGTCTTTAACAAGATAAGGCGACCAGTTATTGAAAATCTGAATTCTGCCCAGCTTAACGCCAACATCCTGAACATAAATCCAGCAATCGGGCACAATATTGCCCAGAGTTTTAATATCTGTTTCATTCTTAAGGTTCAGCTTGTTGAGAAGCAGGCCGACGGTTACAAAGTCCCTGTAAGGCAGACCCTTTGCAATTTCTGCAGGTGCAGCAGGCACACCGCTGCCCATACCGGCAACCAGATCCTTGACGGGCATTGATGAAATAAACACATCGCCCTCCAGCTTTTCGCCGTTTTCGCAGGTAACGCTGTTTATTCTGCCGCCTGCAATATCAATATCCGTAACCTTATGGCCGTAAAGAATTTTGCCGCCCATTTTGGTGAATTCCTCACCTACGGTTTCCCAAAGCTGACCGGGGCCGTATTTGGGATAAACAAATTCCTCAATCAGCGAGGTTTCAACCTTTCTGTCCTTATTGGGCACGAGCTTTGAAAGCATATCCTTGATAACCGCAAGAATTGAAAGGCCCTTTACTCGCTGTGCGCCCCAATCGGCTGAAATTTCGCTGGGGTGCCTGCCCCAGAGCTTTTCTGTGTAACCCTCAAAGAACATTGAGTAAAGCACCTTGCCGAAACGGTTGATATAGAAATTCTCAAGTGAAGTTTCTTCTTTTTTGGAAACGGTGGATTTAAGGTAGCTGAAGCCCGCCTTTACCGTTCTGGGCAGACCCATATTGATAAAGGTCTGTGGCTTCATCGAAATAGGATAATCAAAGAATTTGTTGAGATAGTAAATTCTCGAAATCCTGCGGCGGATAAGCATAACCCTGTCCTCTGTTTCGGGGTCAGGTCCGCCCTTCACAAGCGGCTTTTCTCTGCCAAGGATTTTATCGTCAACCGAGGGTGCGCCCTGGGTAGGCATAAGCTGCGCCCAGAAGTCGGTTACATCTTTATCCTTGGAAAAGAAGCGATGACCGCCGATATCCATTCGGTTGCCGTTGTGCTTTACGGTTCTTGAAATGCCGCCAAGCACATCGCTCGCTTCAAGAATAACAACCTCATATTCGTCTGATTTTTTAAGCAGCTCATAGCCTGCGGTTAAGCCTGCAGGGCCGCCGCCGATAATAATACACTTTTTCATAAATTTCCCCCTGAAATTTCATTATACCATTCTGTATTATAACACTTTGTATATAATAAAGCAATTAAAAAAAGATTACAAAAAAGTTAACAATTATATATTATTCGCTTTTATCTGTAAAATTACTCACCGAACAATCATTAATCACTGTTGACCGATTGGCGCAAAAGCGGTATACTTATATTAAAAAGTTCACGAAAGGTTGACGCTTATGAAACACGGCATTTACTACGCTTATTGGGAAAAAGAATGGGCGGCAGACTATATCCCCTATGTTGAAAAGGCCGCAAAGCTGGGCTTTGATATTCTTGAAATCGGCGGTACAGCCCTGCCTGTAATGAATGATGCTCAGCTTAAAGAGCTTAAATCGGCTGCTGATGCAAACGGAATTATGCTCACAACGGGCTACGGTCCTGCGCCTGAGCACGATGTTGGCTGCCTTCAGACCCGAAGCGGCGCGCTTGAGTGGTATAAAAAAATGTTTCATGCCATGGAGCAAATCGGAAGCACGGTTATTGGCGGCGCACTTTATTCCCACTGGCCCATAGACTACTCACAGCCTATCAACAAGGCGGAGGATTGGAAGCTGGCCGTTGAGGGAATGCAGATTCTTTCCGAAATTGCCGCAAGCCACGGTGTTCAGCTTAACATGGAAAGCCTCAACCGCTTCGAGGGCTATCTTATAAATACCGCCGAGGAATGCGTAAAATTCGTTAAAGAGGTTAACCGCAGCAACGTTTGGGTTATGCTCGACACCTTCCATATGAATATTGAGGAAACGGATATTGCCGCGGCTATCCGCACAGCAGGCAGCCTGCTTGGCCATTTCCACACAGGCGAATGCAACAGAATGGTGCCCGGCAAGGGCAGAATCCCCTGGCGCGAAATCGGCGATGCCCTTCGTGAAATCGGCTATGATAAAACCGTTGTTATGGAGCCCTTTGTTAACACGGGCGGTCAGGTCGGCAGCGACATAAAAATCTGGCGTGAACTTATCCCCGACATAACCCCCGAAATGCTTGATAAGGACGCCGCAGACTCCCTTGCATTCCAAAGATATATGCTGGACGGAAATATGTAATTAAGTGGAGGCTATTATGGCAGGATTTTTCAAATCAATAATTTCATTTTTTACCGCATTTTGCATACTGCCTTCAATGCTCACCGTTCTTTTTTGCGGAACGGAAAACATAAATGAAAACACCTACGGTCAGGTCAGACCCGACACATGGGTTGCCGTTGACGGCCTCGGCAGAAGCCTGCCCGCATATGAGGAAGTGGGCGAAAAGGATAATGAAAAGTTCGTTGGTCTGTTTTATTGGACATGGCACTATAACTTTGCTTCAACCAATGAGGCGGATAACGTTACCCAAATCCTTAAGGAAACGCCTGAGGCAGTGCGCGATTTTTCCCACCCCGTCTGGAAAAATACCTATAGCGGCAAGCCCTACCATTGGAATGAGCCCCTTTTCGGCTATTATCAGAATCTTGATGAATATGTTGTCCGCAAGCATGCGGAAATGATTGCCGATGCAGGGGTTGACGTTATTATTTTTGACTGCACCAACGGCAGCTACACATGGCAGCCCGCTTACGAAGCCCTTTTCAAGGTGTTTGACGAGGCTATTGCCGAGGGAGTCAATGTTCCGAAAGTTGCATTTATGCTGCCGTTTTGGGCTTCCGATGACTCCCGCATTTCGTTGCGGGACCTTTACAGCAACATTTATTCGCAGGGCAGATATAAGCACCTTTGGTTTATGTGGGACGGCAAGCCCCTGATTATGGCTCATCCGCAGGCGCTTGATGAATCGGACCCCTTTGAAAAAGAAATCAGCGATTTCTTCACTTTCAGAGAGAATTGCCCCACATATTTTGACGATAACTATTTCATAAGCAAAAAAGCATGGGGATGGTGCAGCGATTACCCCCAGACCAAATTCGGAACATCACTTTTCGGCAACCCCGAGCAGATGTGTGTATCCGTTGCACAAAACGCTGCCGACGGTCAGCTTGTTGCAATGAACAATGGCGGCAATGTTCAGGGCAGGAGCTTCACCAAGGGCGATTATTCCTATTCGTATATTAAAAACGGCGAACCCGTAACCGTTGATTCCTCAACGGAAAATGCAATGCTCTACGGCCTCAACTTCCAGCAGCAGTGGGACTATGCAATTGAGTGCGACCCCGATTTTATTTTTGTTACGGGCTGGAATGAGTGGATCGCAGGCAGACACAGCGAATGGATGGGAACGGAAAACGCCTTCCCCGACCAATTCTGCGATGAATACAGCCGCGACATTGAACCCTCCGCGGGAATCCTCAAAGATCACTACTATTACCAGCTTTGCGCAAACATCCGCAGATTCAAGGGTGTAAGCAAGCCAACGGAAACAAGCGGCGGCCAAACAATCAACATTTTCGGCAACGGCAGCGATTGGAATTCGGTTGAAAATGAATATTTCCACTACACAGGAAGCACCCGCAACAGAAACGCCGACGGCTGGGTGGGCCTGCACTATAAAAACAACACAATGCGCAACGATTTCAGAAGCGTGAAGGTTACATACGATGCCGATAATGTTTATTTCAGAATAGAAACCGTTGACAATATTACTTCTTACACCGACCCTGCATGGATGAGAATTCTGATTGATGCGGATTTCACGGGTAAATCAGCCAACTGGGAAGGCTTTGAGTATATCATCAATCGTGATTCCGCAAGCCAATCCGCCGTTAAGGTTGAAAAATCAACGGGCGGCTGGAATTTTGAAGAAACGGGCACGGCGGAATACACCGTCAACGGCAATGTTATGCAGCTTGCAATCCCCAGAAGCGCACTGGGTCTTGCAGAAGGTGACGAAATACATTTCAACTTCAAGCTGTCCGATAACATGCAGACAGACGGCGACATTATGGACTTCTATCAGAACGGCGATGTTGCCCCCGGCGGCAGGTTTATGTTTGCATTCTGATTTGCAAAAAGTCAACATATAACAAAAAGAGCCAAGGCAAAACCTTGGCTCTTTTTCCTTGGTGGAACAGATGCAACCACAGTAGAACCACCGCTTAAAGCAGAATTCAGAGAGTCAAAATACTCCTCTGTTTCATCTATTAATATGTCATCAATAACTATCTCTTTATCGCCTGCGTTGAGATAAAGTGTCATCTTCT
>JAZUON010000005.1:0-56659 GCA_045604685.1 Acutalibacteraceae bacterium | reverse complement strand
GGAGTTTCAGGTGAAATGTTTCCGCTTTCGTCAACAAGTATAACATCCGTCTGGCTGCTGCCCGAATTCTGATTTGCACCCTTGCGGAAGTATCTTTTGATGTTGGAATCCGTAAGCACAACAAGGCTTTTACTGTCAAGTGTTGTGCCTATATTATCGGCATCAATTTTAAGAGGAGAAACCTCGCTTGTTATATTGACACTTCCCCTTGTGGGAGCAATATTGAATATCCATGCATTTCTGTTCTCAACATTTGTATCATCAATTATAAAACGGGCGGTTGACCAGTCTGTGTTTGTTTTTATATATGCGGTTTTATTTGCACCGCCGATATAATAGGTGGCTGTTTCATTTGCAAAAACACTCAAAGAATTCTCATTTGCATATTCGTGTGTTCTGACAATAGCATCAAAATCGTCTGCCTTACCGTCACCCACAGCACCGAACTGCTCGTATGTTACAAAATCGGTAAAATCTTTATTGTATACATAACCGTCTGAGAAATCATAGCTGCCCTGTGCTTCGAGCAGAACTTCATCCGCAAATGCTGCAATGCCCCTCGAAATACCAACGGTTGAGCTGCCGGTGATATAAACATTACCGTTTTCAACCCTGAGTGTGAAGCTGTCGGTATCATTAAGCTTTGCATCAATAACAAATGCCTTCTCTGCAGCAGCCTCAGTTACGGTAAGCTTCTTACCGCAAGCCTTATTAAGCTCCTTATTGAGAGTTTCTCCGGCATTAACAAACAAAGCATTTCCGTCATCGGGAATAACAATAACATATCCGTCAACTGACTCTCCGTTCACAGTTACATCCTCAAGAGGTCTTACAATATACGGACTTTCATAATTACCCTGATAAAGAGCGTATTTCAGCTCCAATTCAGAGAAAAACAGAGAAAACTCCGCAGGTAAAAAAGAAGCTATGCACATTATTACCGCAATTATTTTTGCAACCATTTGATAATCACCCTTAAAATTTTATTGTATAACAGTCCGCAAAACATAGTTATATTTTTATTGTATCATTCAAAGCAAGTATTTGCAATAGAAAGTATTAATTTTACAGGGAACAGTTATCGAAACAGAGAAAATAAAAAAACTTGACAAACTGAATCCGATGTGTTATTCTTGACAAAATTCAAATTGAGGTATTTTTATGAACTCATATCTTCTCAGAAATTTTGATATGGATATGAATTGGCTTGCACAGTATGATTATCATCAGTCATCACCGGGCAGGCTTATACCTCTATATTCATTTTTGGAGAGATAATACTATATTTCCATATGTTTATAACGGTGTAAGTAGCTGCAGATACTTACACCGTTTATTTTTTATACTCAAAGGAGATTTGTTATGAAACTATTTGAATTAATCAAAAAGAAACTTTTTAAAAAGCAACCTGTAAAAACAGGTGATCATCTTGTAGATTTCTATAACCGTATCGATGAAGATTCCCGCCTTTTATCAAAGCACGGCAGAATTGAATTCCTTACAACCACAAAGTATGTTGAGAAATATCTGAAAGATGGAATGAAGATTATGGAAATCGGTGCCGCTACCGGCAGATACTCGCATTACTTTGCTCAAAAAGGTTTTGAAGTTGATGCCGTTGAACTCATCGAGCATAACATCGAGGTTTTCAAATCAAAAACACAGCCGAATGAAAAAATCAGCATCAGACAAGGCAACGCAATCAATCTGTCTGAATATCCTGATGAAAGCTATGATATAACGCTTTTGCTTGGTCCTATATATCATCTCTATACGGTTGAAGAACAGAAAAAAGCACTGTCGGAAGCAATGCGAATCACCAAAAGTGGCGGTTACGTTTTCGTTGCATACTGTATGGTTGACCCTTCTGTTTTAACGGGAATTTTCAAAAACAATAAGGTACAGCAAAGTATTGATGACGGACTTATTGACACCGAAACCTTTGAAACATTCTTTCCTCCGCACGGCATTTTCAAGCTATACACAAGAGATGAAATTTTTGAACTGACAGAAGACTTGAATGCTCAAAGATTGCATTTTCTCGCAACCGACGGTTATGCCTGCCATATGCGTGAGGTAATAGACAAAATGGATGATGAAACCTATGAACTATATCTGAAATATCATTTCAAAACCTGCGAAAGGCAGGATTTAATCGGCTTATCACACCACACGCTTGATGTGTTGAGAAAGGAGTAAAAACATGATTACATACCCGAATTATGACAGAAGCATACTTTCAATCGCTTCGTCTGTTTTAAATCATTTCGGTGTTAAGGATTGCCAACATAAAACCTTGCCCGAATTTGATAAATTGCTTGAAAAAGATTATAAAAATATAGTAGTAATGCTTTTTGACGGATTGGGCGTTTCTGCAATCAACGAACACCTGAACGAAAATGACTTTCTGAGAAAACATTTTGTGTGTCCGATTTCGTCTGTATTCCCCTCAACAACCGTTGCTGCAACAACAGCAATAGAAAGCGGATACTCACCCGTCGAAACAGCCTGGCTCGGATGGGATTTATACTTTAATGAAATAGGCGAAAATGTTGCGGTATTCCGCAATGCTTTACAGAAAAATGGTGAGCCTGCGGCAGACTTTAACGTTGCGTGGAGATATATCCCTTACAAAAGAATATTTGAGCGCATTGAGGAAATAAACGGCAAAGGCACAGCTATATATGTATCTCCGTTTTCAAAGCATCATATAAAAAGTGTGCCTCATATCTGCAAAACCGTAAAACGACTTTCAAGAAAAAGAAAGAAAAAATATATTTACACCTACTGGCATCAGCCCGATACGGCAATGCACAGATACGGTGTTAAAAGCGAGCAGGCACACGAACAGATTTTATTGATTAACAGCGAAGTTGAAAAGCTTTGCAAAAGGCTTAAGAACTCGCTGGTTATCATCACCGCTGACCACGGTTTGTGCGACGGCGTGAACGAATACCTTGAGGATTATCCCGAGCTTTCCGCAATGCTGAAACATCCTCCGTCAATCGAGCCGAGAGCCCTGAGCTTTTTTGTAAAAGACGGTATGAAGGATGATTTCAGAAACGAGTTTAACAAACATTTCGGTGATGATTTCAGGCTTATGACAAAAGAAGAAGTATTCGCAGAAAATATTTTGGGATACGGCAAACCTCACCCGAGAATTTACGATTTTGTCGGTGATTTTCTTGCTGTTGCAACAGGTGAGAAATCATTGTTTATAGAACGTGAAGAACACGAATTTGTCGGTGTTCATGCAGGTCTTACCGAAGATGAAATGACCGTACCTTTTATTGCAATTGAAACAAAGAAAAGGAGTAAGAAATGAATAAAACAAATCAAGAATTATATTATGAAAGAACTCCCGTTCTTGAAACGGAACGGTTGATTTTAAGACCCTTAACCCCCGAAGATGCCGAAACGGCATTTTTATGGCACAGTGATCCGAGAGTTAACAAGTTTATGTCATATCCTCTTTACACCGAAATTAGCCAAACTGTTCGATGGATTAACGACATAGTCCCGATTGAAGAAGATTTTCATTGGGGAATAGTGCTGAAAGAAGGCAATACTCTTATTGGTAGTATTAGCATAGGACCGATGGGAAATGACGATGGTGCTTGGGGTTTCGGCTATAACATAAGATATGAATATTGGAACAAGGGTTACACAACTGAAGCCACAAAGCGAATTATCAAGTATTCTCACGAGGTTCACGGTGTAAAAGATTTCACGGCAAGTCATGCTGTTGATAATCCTGCATCAGGCAGAGTTATGGAAAAGTGCGGTTTGAAGTTTGAAAGCTTTGGCGAACATTCCAAGCGTGACGGCTCTGTGAATTATAAAGTAAAAAATTATAGAATGCGTATTGATTGAGGTGTGATAATGTGAAAATAGAAAACATCGATAACGGCAATGCTTTTGACTTTGGTAAAACCTCTGCAGAATATGCAAAGTACAGAGATATTTATCCCAAAGAGTTATATGATAAGCTTTATGAAATCGGGGTAGGTCGCAAAGGTTGTTCATGGCTTGATATCGGCACGGGAACAGGTGTTTTACCTCTTAATATGTACTCTTACGGAGCCAATATAAAAGCAATAGATATTTCTGAAAGTCAAATTACCGCCGCTAAACTTTTAGCAAGTGAAAAAGGAGCAGATAATGTTGAGTTTTCTGTATCTCCTGCAGAAGAAACATCGTTTGACAACAACAGTTTTGACTGTATTACAGCGGCACAGTGCTTTTGGTATTTTGATCGTGAGAAGATTGTCAGTGAAATTAAACGCCTGTTAAAACCGAACGGCATTTTTGTGAAGATTTATATGAGCTATACACTTGATGATGAGATAGCAAAAAAGTCCCACGAACTTGTTAAGAAAATAAACACGAGCTGGACTCCCGGTGCATCAGGTTCAGCTGATATGTATAATCATCCGTTTGAAAACGGTAAACTTGATGTTTTCGAGTGTAAGCTCCCGTTTACCCGTGAAAGCTGGCACGGAAGAATGCTCGCCTGCCGAGGAACAAAAGCTTCTATGGATAAAGAAACCTTGAATAAATGGGAAAAAGCACATTTGGAATTGCTTTCGCAGTATCCGGAAGAGTTTGAAATCAAACACAAAATCTATATAGCGTCATACAGAATATAATAACAAACCGCAATGGAGTTTCGAGAAAATCTCCGCTGCGGTTTTGTCATTTTATGTTGTAATTCTGCACAATTCAGGAGGTTTGTATTTGTCTAAAACAGAGAAAGTCTGAAAAAACAAAAATTTTTCCGTAACATTTTGCAATTTTCGTCATTTATATATAAAAGTTCATTTCTGTATTATGAATGAGGAAGGTAATTTTATGGATTCGTTAGTATGCAATGCGGCAGAAAAGGAAGCAACCAAAGCTAAACTGATTGAATTTATGGAGCAAAATGATATTGCATATAATCTGCTCGAGTGTTGCGGCTGTGACAGATTTTGCATTGATTTCAGCGGTGAAGAAAACGCTTGTAAAAGGTATTGTTGCAATTCAGGGATTATTGTGCAAACAAGCAATAAGGATGTTTGCAGAATTTATCCCCATGAGATTCTTTATATAGCAATCGAAGACAGAAAATCTGTGCTGTATCTGACTGACAGAAAAATTGAAACCAACTACCGACTGGACCATTGGAAAGGTATTCTCGACCTTAAAATATTTGCCCAACCGCATCACAGTTTTATCGTTAATCTCAATTATGTAGAAGAGGTTACAAAAGAGTGGGTAAAAGTAAAATACAGAGGGATAGAATATCCGGTTTATACATCTTCACGAAAAATAGGGGCATTTAAAAAAGCATTCTTGAAATTCGGAGAATAGTAAAAAATACAACCATCATTTCGATCAGTTATGAACGAGGTGATGGTTTTTTATCAACTTACAAACAAGGCAACTTTCATACGCATTATAACTTTTAACATTTGTTATATAAAAGCATTTTTGTCGTAAAACTCTACGTTTTTGTATGATGTATTGAAAAGCATAAAAACGCAAATGTAAAATATAACTGTAAAGAATAAAAATCCTTTACTTTGAGAGATTTTAATCAAAACGAAAGAAGGAGATTCCGATGGGCTAATTATGATTTATAGTTCTATTTTTATTTTTGCTTTAGAGGAGGAAAGTACAGATGAATTTTAAACATCTTTTATCAATTGTTCTTGTTTTTGTGTTGAGCTTCGGATTGTGTTCGTTTGCTCTTGCAGATGAAAACGCAGAAATCCCCGAAGGTTATACACCGATTTACACCGCAGAGGACTTGAACAACATCCGTAACAACCTTTCAGGCAAGTATGTTCTGATGAATGACATAGATCTTTCGGCTTATAAAAACTGGGAACCGATTGGAGTTTCGGGAACTCCGTTTACGGGTCAGTTTGATGGTAACAACTTCGTAGTTTCTTCAATGACAATCAACCACGAATATGACGGAAACGGAAATATTTATTATGGCTTATTTGGATATGTAAACGGATCATCTAATGAAAATGAATATACAATTAAAAACTTAATTATTTCGGATGCTTTGGTAAATGTAAAGTGCTTAGAAAGCGCAACAGCAAAAACTCGCACAGGAATTTTAGTTGGCTTCAGCAACTCAGCAACCATATCCGATTGTGCTGTCGCCGGTAAAATTAGTGTCAAAAATTTTCCTGTCAGTGAGGTTGGAGGCATTGCCGGAAGAAGTTCTTGGAGCGATCTTGTTGATTGCGCAAACTACTCAGACATTAATGCTTTTTTAAGTTCAAATTCAACACAGTTTTTTGTTGGAGGTATATCAGGAGTTGCAAAACAGTCCGGTGAACAATTTTGTTGTAATTATGGAAATATTGTTGCAAAAGGTATCAATGTTTCTGAATCGTGCATTGTGAAAATAGGCGGTGTTGATGGTGACGGTTCAGAAAACATTAGTTTGGTTGATAGTTTCAACAGAGGAGATATATCTGTTGATTTTTCAAACAACCAAACATACTTGGGCGGAGTCTCCGGTGAATCATATATTTCTAAAAACGTTTACAGTTGCGGAAACATAGTTTATCCGGATAGCTTTGAAGGTTATGCCGGTGCAATTTCCGGTAATTTGTTTTTCAGCGTATTAGCTGTTGGATTACCTTCTAAATTGGAAAACGCTTACTACATAGACAAAAATAATATTCCTGCGTATGACGGAGAAAGTATTCCTGATGATTTTACCAAAAAACCGTTTATTAATGTTAAATTGCTCGATATGGAAGATTTCAGAAAACAAACGTCTTTTGTCGGATTTGATTTCGATAACATTTGGACTATGGAGAAAAACGGTTATCCAGTTTTACAGAATCAGCAACAAATAACATTGAGTGAGGATGTAGAACTTGAGGTTGATGAAAAACATCCGATTATGCCGGGGAAACAATACCAAATTTTCAGCGACTCAAATTCAGATATTGCATTTGTTGAAATTACAAACAACAATGAAATACTTGCACTACACCAGGGAGAAGCAACTGTTGTTGTTGAGTACGCTTATGGCTATATAAAGAAGTATAGAATAACAATAACTGAAAAAATTTCAGTTGACCCTATAGAACCACCTATTGAATCCACTACCAATCCAGAACCTTCTTCAAAAAACTGTCCTTTAGCAGATTGTAGATTTACTATAATATTAAAAAACATTTTAAATATTGTAGAAAGAATTATTACTTTTATCATTGATTTTTTAAATTAAAAACTGAAAGGATAAAAAATGAAGTGTAAAAAGATAATTGCAATTATATTAGCTGTACTAATTTATATAAACTTGTTTGGCACAGCAATGACATTTGCAGTAGAACAAAAAGACATGACAGCGTATGAATTTGCAAACGCTTTACAGCAATTTGCAAGTGATAACACATCGAACATTATTGACAGTATTTTACCAACACCTATGAATAGGCTAATAGTTAAAACGTATTCCAACACACCACTGTCAAATACTTATGGTGCGATGGCTATTCTTGAAGGTTTTGACGGGTTACACATCCTACAGTACGAGACAGAAGAAGAAACTGAAACTGCTTTCTATGCTTTCCAAGAAGAAAATATTAAATATGTAGAATATGACTACTGGATATATGTTGATGCAGAAAGACCTAAAGTTTGTAATTGTGAGGATAACGAGCAAAAATATGGTTTCTGTGCTTGCTCAGGAACTATAGGATTTTGTGATTGCCCAGACAACACTTCGGAAAATCATTTATCTTGGAACTCAACTGCTGTAAATGTTGATCGAGCGTTTGAACTAATAACCAACTCAAAAATTGAATGTGAACCTATAACCGTTGCTATTTTAGATACAGGACTTTATGTTGAACATGAGTATTTTGATTCAGATAGAGTCGCACTAGACAAAGATTATTGTCTAGAGATTGATGGTATAAAATATCCGTCAAGTATTGATTTTCATTATCACGGCACTCATGTAGCAGGTACAGTATATGATAATACTATGAGCAATGTTAGTATTGTTCCTTATAGGATTTTTGGTAAGTCTGTCAGCAAATTACCCTATAGTGTTCTTAGTGGCGCTCTTAAAGCGGTAATATCCAATGATGATTTTAGCATCGATGTTATTTCAATGAGTATAGGAATGGCTCCTTACGATTCTGAATCTGAAAATTTATTATTATACGAAACACTAAATGAGGCAATTAATAAAAATATAATTATAGTAGTCGCTGCGGGGAACGATTCAGACGATTCTAACAACTATATACCTGCAAGTTTTAACGATGCGATAGTAGTTTCTGCTACAAAAAAAGGCGGAGTAGCAGACACAAGCTATTCAAATTATGGTTCTGGAGTTGATATCGGTGCACCGGGAACTGATATATATAGTACAACTCCAATGATAGCAGGAAAATCTGATGCAGAAGATAACGAAATTTACATTTCATATATGCGTACATCTGGCACTTCAATGGCAACTCCTCTTGTTGCCGCTGCAGCAGCGACGCTTAAATCTATTATTCCCGATATAACACCCTCTCAAGCTGAAAGGTTAATTAAAGAAACCGCTTATGTTCCTGAAGGGTGGGACTTCAATTACGGAGCAGGTATTGTTGATTTTTATAATATGGTAAAAACGGCATTACGAACACAGACTGAAATAAAATTGAACTCCAACGACAAATTTGAAATCGTTCCGGCAGGTTGTCTTGATGCGGTATACTACACTCTTGATGGAACGGAACCTACCCCTGAAAACGGTTTGGTTTATTCATCACCTTTGGATTTAAGCAATAAAACAGTTTCATTCATTAATGCCGCATCATACAGAAACGGCGAGCAAATCGGCGAAACTGCAGTTTATAAAATGTTCAGATACGAAACGATAAAAATGAATTATAGGGAAACCAAACACCCTATCTCATCTACCTACACTAAAAAGATAAGGTGGAAATCATCAGATCCGAATATTGCAACGGTTGATAGTGAAGGCAACATAAAAGGTGTCGGTGTGGGTGAAACACAGATAACAGCAAAGCTAAGTTCAGGAAAAAGGATAATCTACAACGTAAAAGTTGAATATTCAAGGTTACAGTGGTTTATAATGGTGTTCCTTTGTGGTTTCTTGTGGTACATTTAAAACTAATATAAAATATTTTTAAAAAACAAAAACAATAAAAAGCCATATAGGTTGACACAAAATCAACATATATGGCTTTTTCTATGCGATAGTTTATTCGGCTATTTTAATTTTAACTCCGAGTTCTTCAAACTGCATTAAATCATCTTCCGATGTTTCACTGTCGGTGATAATATAATTGAGTTTGGTTGCAGGACAAATGCTGATTATAGAATCAAATCCGATTTTTTCAACAGGATATAAACCGTAAACTGATTTTGAATTGTTTATGATAGCATTTGTTAATTCAACACTTCTTGATTTCTGAATTGAAAGACCGAACTTTGCCGAAACACAAGCAGATGTAACAAAGCATT
Source organism: Acutalibacteraceae bacterium (assembly GCA_045604685.1). Taxonomy (GTDB): domain Bacteria; phylum Bacillota; class Clostridia; order Oscillospirales; family Acutalibacteraceae; genus CAG-177. The sequence goes on along the minus strand of JAZUON010000005.1, from coordinate 47,158 downwards.
TATCAAAACGAAGTCTGTTGATTAAAGATAATGCAAAGCTGTCATAGAAGCAACCGTTTGCCTGCATTTCGCCGCCTGCAAGAATAACTGTTATATTTTCCTTTTTGCGAAGTTCTTCTGCAATTGAAATTGAGTTTGTAACAACAGTACAATTTACTGTTCCGATGTTTTGTGCCATAAGATAGCCCACACTTGCATTGGTGATATAAACAACGTCATTTTCTTCGATTGTTTTGACAGCTTCTTTGGCTATCGCAAGGTAGTTTTCCTTGACTTCAACAACACGCTCATCGGGGGAAAGATTTTTAATTACATTTCCGCCGATTTGTCTTGCAGGAATAGCACCGCCGTGAGTTCTTTTCAAAAGTCCCTGTTCTTCAAGAAGTCTTAGATCTCTTTTTGCCGAGTCATAGCTGATTTGAAATGTTTCCTGAATCTCAGAATTTGATATTCTGCCTTTTTCTGATAAGATTTTGAGGATTTCCTGATGTCTTTCTTCGATAAACATAATTTTTGCCCCTTTCATTAACGGTTATTAACAGTATTGCCGTAGCTACAAGTATAAAATAGCACAAACGTTAACGTTTGTCAAGCGAAATCGTGAAAATATTTGCAAATTCGTGAACAAGAGTGAAAAAGCCACACAAGCTGACCTAGAATCAACTTGTATGGCTTTTGCTTATAATATTAGAACTTTATGCTTTTGTGAAAACATAATAATTTGTATCATATCCGCCGTAACGATAATCTCCGCTTTTCCATTCGATTATCATATAATCTTTTCCGTCAACAGTTCTGATTTCGTATTCGCAAGCCGACCAATTCCATTTGCGGAGAAGATAATTTTTTGTCCACACAACGGTATCTTCGCCCTCAAAAACAGCGTCTGCATAAACGCATCTGCAATTACCGTCAGAGAAAAATTCAATTTCTTTGAAATACAATTCGTCAATAGGCTCTTCTTCCTGCGGAAATTCAGCTTTATTACATAAGAACGAATGAGCTTTCCATTTGCCGATTATTCTTTCATCATTTACAAAAGGCTTATCAATATCATCTTTTCTTGCAATACTTTCGGCTGAATATCTGTTACTGTCTGATTTTTTCAGCAACAGATATGTAGGCTTACCGCCTCTGCTGACCTCTGTTTCTCTGAGAGTTATGAGCATATATGTGCCATCGGTTTTTTCTTCAATCTCATATTCGTTATAAGCAGAACCCGTCAGATAAGCATTGCTGATAAAATATCCCTTTGTCCAACTGTAACCCCAATATTCTTCACCGTCGGGAAGAAAATACAGATATTTTACATCTCCGCCGTAAAAGCCGGTTTTATCACAAAAAATATTTTGGTCATAATCCTCTTTGACTGCAAAAACACCTTGAATTTCCCATTTTCCTATAACATTATCGTCGTTTACAAAAGGAAATTCCTTTTTCGGCTGCTCGGTTTCGTCGCCTAATTTTATAACCTTGCATATAATCTCGTTCTCACGGATTTCATATTGAGAGATTCTCTGATAATCAGCCGCTTTTATTTCTGTTTCCGCAACCATACATAAATCATTTGCATTATCGTCAGCGGTACGGCTGATAATTGCCGTATCATTTTCGAAAACAATATCTAACCTTGTCATCATAAGTTTAGCCTCCTTCAGATTTTTCAATGCATCGAGAAACTCGCTTTCCTTCTGTGAAAAAATTGCTTCAATTTCTTTATTGGTTTTTCTTCCGGAAATGATTTCTCTGATTTCCTGCAAGGAGAAGCCTGCCTTTTTCAAAGCATTGATTCTGTAAAAAACAAGAATCTGCTCAGAGCTATAATATCTGTAACCCGAAAAAACATCGGTGTGCTGGGGTTCAAGAAGTTTTTCTTTATCGTAATGACGCAGAACAGAAATTTTTGTTCCGCACATTTTTGCAAATTCTCCTATTTTCATAAGACAGATCTCCTTTGTCTAATCTAAGGTACCTTATGTGCATAGTATAAACCTGAAGTTAAGGTGAGAGTCAATACTAAATATCAAAAAATTTAATTATGGCAAAAAGATAGCTGACAACGCCACATCAAATGACGTTATCAGCTGAATTTTTATCTCAAATCAGATAACGGAGTATAATCCGTGTTGTTTCGCAGATATTTTTCCATCTTGCCGCTTAACAGTAATCTGACATAGCTCATCGGCTCGTTGTAGATGAGATAATCAAGTTCTGAAGTTTCATACATATTGTTTGCATATTCATTTTCAACGGTGATGCAGTCGATTGACACCACTGAGCCGTCAGTGAGTTTGACTTCAACGCAGGCGGTATCGATATTAAATTCACAAGAAATAATGTTATTAATCATAAATAAAAAACTCCTTTTAATAGTTTGAAAAACGTAGAAAAAGTAGGCTTTGGAATCGTTGATATATAAGGGTTTGAAAGTGCGGTAATCGAGGGGTACGTATAGTTTGACCTGTTACCCCGATTTTGCGTTTACTTTTTCCACATAATGAATTTTAAGTTGCAAAAATCAAGTGATAAAAAACACTTTCATTACAGTAAAAATTAACCAAATAGAGCTTCTGAAACCGTTGTGTATCAACGGTCTCAGAGTACGGTGATTGAGGGGTGCGTATAGTTTGACCTGTAACCACGATTTTGCGGTTCTATTGTTCCAAAAGTTGAATTTCAAGTTGTAAAAAATCAGTCGATTTGCAACAGTGAAAAAAGTTTGACATTTTTCCGGAAAAAGTTTAAAATATAAATGCGAGGAAAAATGTGGTTTTCATAATTAAAAGATCTCCTTTTAAATGTGAAAGGAGCGCAAAACCAATTTGACGTCAGAAAAATCAAACAGCGGCATGGAAATTCCCGATTATGCAATTGAAAGAATTGCAAGATGCTTACTTCCGATAATGCAGGAATATTTTGAAAGCGAGGAAGGACAGCGGGAACTTAGGGAATATGAACAGACAGCTGAAGAATGAGTAAGACAGCTGCAGGCGAGACGGAAAGTCCCGCCTGCTTTTTTGTTACAACCTCAAAATGAAATATCCCGGATAAAAATAAAAAATCCGAACCCATTGCCGATTGGCATTAAGTTCGGATTTCTCCATTGTGGTGGACGTTAACGGACTTGAACCGCTGACCCTTCGCACGTCAAGCGAATGCTCTACCAGCTGAGCTAAACGTCCTTTTCTGCGCCATTAAAGCGCAGGAGTTATTATATATGAACTTATCCTTATTTGTCAAGACTTTTTGCAAAATTAATAATCAAAAAGCTGCCTGCGCCCCAAATGAGGCTCATAATAGCTTTTCAGATATTCCGCAATTTCCTGCGCTTCTCTGTGTTCCGCATAGAGATACTGCAGTTCGCTTTTCAGCACATAGGCCTCGTTAGAGCATACGCTGTCCTCAAGGCTTCTGAGCTGCTTTCTTTTTTCGTCAATCCTTCTTTTAACCTGCATTGCTGCCGCTTCATATTCTTCGCCGAGTTCCCTCAGGGTTTTATTGTTCATTCAATTCTCCTTTCAGAATAAAATCTGCCGTAACTTCAAAAAAATTGCTTATTGCCTCAAGCTCATCACCCGTTGGAACCGCATCTTTTTCAAGCTGACCCAGCCTTTTAACGCCGATATCGAGGGCTGGCGCCAGAACTTCGCGGGTCAGGTTCTGACTTTGGCGCAAACGGGTTATTCTGTCCCCCGTTGAGCCGCCGACTGCATTGCGCGCCGCTGCAATAACCCTTGCTCTGCCAAGCACAATTGGCACGATGCTTTCATTGCTCTGCATCCGCTGATAGCAGATCGCATATCGAAGCACCCTTTCCAGCTTTTCCTGAGCCCGTTTCAGCGTTCGGTTAACGGCAGAGGGATTGATTCCCTTTTTCTCCGCAATCTGCGATACGGTTTCATTGTTGAACCAATGATCGGTCACGGCTTCTCTTTCCGTTTCCGTCAGCTCATTTGCAATGGCTTTTTCAAGCAGGATTGCCATATCAACATCCCGCTTGCGCCATGCATATTCCGCAGGCGATTCGCATTGTGTGCAGCACCTGCCGCAGCAGGCAAGCTGAGCCGCCCTGATTTCCTCACGGCTGGGGAAACGCTCCCTTACATCGGTCATTTTTTCTTTTTGCTTCATTCAAACCTCCCAGAATTTAATAGTAGCACTATTGATTATAGTGAACATTCGTTCGATTGTCAAGGGTTATTTCAAATATTTTTATTTTTTACTTGACTTTTTCAATAGTTTTGCTCATAATATCAATATGAGATGCATCTATCCGAAGGAGAATAGAAATGAATATAATAAGAGAGCTGAGAATAAGAAGAAAGATATCCCAAAAGCAGCTTGCTGACCTTTGCTGCGTTCATCAGACGGCGGTCAGCCAATGGGAAAACGGACGCACTGTGCCCGACACAAACAGCCTTAAGCTGCTTTCGCAGGTTTTCGGAGTTTCCGTTGAAACTCTTCTGGGAATTGAAAAGCCTCAGGATAAAAACCGCATTCCCGGCTTTGACCGAATCCGCGCAGACGCGGCAGAAGAAAAGCTGGGCGGAGTTGATTTTTTTGCCCTGACAATCAATGACGGCAGTATGGCCCCCACCCTGCAGCTTGATGACACGGTTATCATCAACCGTCGCTGCGAGGTGAGAAGCGGCGATATTGCCGCAATCGCAATCGGCCCAAGCGATGTTTCGATTAAAAGAGTAATAAAAAAAGGCACAAGCCTGATGCTTGTGCCTGAAAATCCCGTATTTGAGCCGTTGCTCTTTTCTGATGATGAAATTGAAAGACTGCCCGTAACAATTCTCGGAAAGGTTACGGAGCTGAGGCGCAAATTTTAAGATGCCAGCATATTCAGAGCTGTTGAAAGCTGGTTATCCTGCTCTGTTGAAAGAAGATCTGCATTATAGCTGCTTGCATTGAGAGTAACCTCAACCGTCGGCACAACGCCCACCTTATCATAAACCGCTGCAGCGCCGCCCTTCGGCTCAACGAGGGCAACCGTGAGAAGCACTGCGCCGCCATCCTCAAGAGCAAAAAGCTCCTGCATTGTTCCGTTGCCTGCGGTTTTTGTTCCGATGATATGCGCCTGACTGATATCTCTCATATCGCAGGCAAAAAGCTCCGCGGGGCCGCTTGTGCCGCCGTTAACCAGCACTGCAAAGGGCATTGAAATGCTGCTGTTTTCCGCAGTATAAATTTTATCCTTATACACATTGCCGTTTTTATCTTTTGCAACCGCAATGTTATCCGAGATAGCGGGCACGATAACGTCAATCACCTGCGCCGCGTAATCTATTGTTCCGCTTGAAACATCCCTGACATCAAAAACGAGGCTTTCTGCTCCGTTTTCAATAAGTTTTTCAACTGCCGCCTTGAATTCCGAGGCGGTATTTTTATAGAATCCGCTGATTTTGATATATCCAACATTGCCGTATGCCTTGCTTTTCACGCCCGGAATCGAGAAGCCCAACATTATTTCGGCAACCTTTGTTTCCCCATCTCTTTCATACTCAACGGAAACGGATGAAAGCAGGCTTCCGTAAAGCATATTCTGAAGCTGAGCAAAATTGCTCATTGTGACAGTTGTGTTGCCCACCGCGGTTATAACATCAAGAGCCTTAATTCCTGCTTTTTCCGCAGGCGAGCCTTCATAAACATAGGTCACAAGCAACTCCGCATTCTGATAATCATAAGCCGTTTCAATGCCTGCTCCCGTTACACCACCTTCAATCATTGCCGTATAGGAAGCATATTCGGCGGCGTTAAGGTAAGCGCTGTTTGAATCGCCCAGACCGTTAACATATCCCTCGGTGAGAGCCGCATTGAGTTTATTCTGGTCGCTGACAGAGCCGTAAAAATAGTTGGAAACAATCTGACTTATTTCGTCAACGGACTCATAGGCCTGAGAACGCTGGGAAATATTATTCATAATTCCGCTGAAAATCTGCTTTGACGCAACCATGGTTATGGCAAAGGTCAGCGTTACAAAAATTATGACAAGTGATATACACAGACCGACAGATATTTTTTTATTCATAAGCGGCCTTCCTTTCTTTCAAAAAAAGGCGGCATTGAGCCGCCTTAATTTAGGGTTTGGAAACATAGTTTAACGGATTGACTCTGTCAACGCTGCCGTCGGAACGCTTGATTCTGACTTCAAAGTGAAGGTGGGGACCCGTTGTATTGCCCGTATCGCCGATAAGACCGATTTCTTCGCCCTTTTCAACAATATCGCCCTCGCTTACATAAAGCCTCTGAGCGTGAGCATAGAGGGTGTGCTTACCGTCGCCGTGGTCAACAATGCAGTAATTACCGAATCCGTAATTCCAGTTGCCGTCATTCTTTGCGAGGATTACCTGACCGCCCTGCGCGGCACGGAAGGGTGAACCCTTGGTTGTAACATCGGTTCTTACAATATCAATGCCCCAGTGAGGGCTGCCGTCGCTGTAAGAAGGATAGGTTGCGGTCAGCTTTGTTGAACCGGGAACAGGCCAAAGCATTTTGCCGTCATTCTTGATTTCCTCATTAGGCACATCGCCTTCCTCGGAGCCGTTTGCCTTAATGGCCGCTTCAATTTCAGCCTCAAGGGCTGCGCGCTCTTTTTCCTTGCGCTTGATAGCGGCTTTATAGGCATCGCTGTCCTTATCAAGGTCATCCAGCAGATACTTGACTTCGTTCTGCTTCTTGGTTACATCGCTTTTTTTGCTTTCCTGAGCATCCTTGCTGCTTTGGAGGTCATCCTGCTTCGCGGTAAGGTCGCCCATCTGAGTGTTAAGCTGGGTCTCTTTTTCCTCAAGCGCAACTTTCTTTTCATCAAGCTCTGCCTGAAGAGAATTAAGCTGAACAATTTTGTCCGAAAGCTCAGCAACAAGGGCCGCATCCTCTTCGGACACACGGGTCACAAGCTCTTTCCTTGCAAAAAAGGTTGAAATATCATCACTCATAAGCAGAATTTCAATGGTTGAGCCCTGACCGCCCGACATATAGTTTTCACGGATTCTTGCAAGGAGCATGTCCTCCGTTTCATCCATAAGCGACTGGGTGTCCGCAATCTGAAGAAGAATTTCTTCCCTGCGGATTGTGATTTCATTTATATCATTTGTAGTTGCCGTAATATCATTCTGAAGAGAGTTAATATCGCCGTTGAGAATGCCGATGCTCTCATCAAGAATATCAAGCTGGTCATTGATTTTATCAATCTGGTTATTGAGCTTATCCAGCTTCTGCTCATTGGTTTTGATATCTTCCTCAACATCTTCCAGCTTTTCCTGATTTTCCTGAATATCCTTTTCAATCTGCTCGTATTCGGCGTTCATTTCCTCAAGGGTTCTTGCCGAAGCCTGAGGCATAACCATTGCCGAAAAGGCGCAGATAAAAGCAAGAGCAAGGCAAAAAATCCTTCTGCTTGTTTTAGTCTTCAAGCTCTACGAACTTCCTTTCCTTAAGATATTTTCTTATCGACGTTGCGCTGCCGAAAATGCCCGTGAAAATGCCGATACCAACAAAAGCCGCAACAAGATAAAGAGCATAATCAAGGAAACTTACCTGAACACTTCCGCCAAGGCCCGAAAGCATTGACGTAAATGATGTTAATGCGAATTCATAAATTGCCCAGACGGCGCCTGTTGCAAGAACACCCGCAATAACGCCGATTATTATGCCTTCAACCATAAAGGGCCAACGGATGAAGGAGTTTGTTGCGCCGACGCTTTTCATAATGCTGATTTCAAGGCGTCTGCTGAACATGGTAACTTTAATTGTGTTTGAAATAATAAACAGTGAAACAATAAGCAAAAGAACAATAACTCCGAGGCTTATGTAGGTTACGGAATTTCTTATTCCCTCAAGCTGCCTTGCAAGGGAGCTGTTTTCATAAACCCGTTCTATTCCGTCCAGCTTTTTGATTTCGTCAACAACATTTTCAAAGCCCGACATATCCGTTACCGTTACTCTGTATGCATCGGGAAGAGGATTTTCGTTAAGTCCGCTGAGGTAAAGCCTCAGGTTTTCATCCATATCGGCAAGAATTTCTTCATATGCCGCTTCCTTTTCAACCGCTTCAACGGAGGATACGTTGTCAAGGGCGCGCAGATGGCTGCCAAGCGCCATATAGTCATAGTCGCTGCCGTCGAGGTCGGCATAAACCATAATAACGTTTTCTGCCTCAATTCCCGAGATAAATGCCTGAATGTTAACAAGGAGCATAAATGCAATTCCTATAAGCATGAGGCAACTGAAAAGCACGGTTATTGATGCAACGGACATCAGCTTGTTGACCTTGAGGTTGCGAAAACCCTCTTTGGTCAGGTATCTCATCTTACCCATGTTTATTGCCTCCCGCAGTAATATAAATATCTGCAGCCCCTGCGGGTGCATCGCTATCCTCTGCTGCCTGAGCAGGGGTGCCCTGAGTGTAAGCGGAATAATCCTCCTCGGGAGGAACAACATATTCGTTTTCAATTTCGCTGACGGGGTTGATGTGGGATGTTGCCGCTTCTCTTACGAGCACGCCGCCGTCGGAAACAACCTCACCCTTCTCAAGGATGATAACACGCTTATCAAAGCAGCGCACAAGGCTGTGCTCATGAGTAACCATGATAACGGTTGTTCCTGCCTCATTGAGCCTCATGAGCAGGTCAACGATTTCGTAGCTCATCTGAGGGTCAACATTGCCGGTGGGCTCGTCCGCAATGATAATTTCCGCATTGTTGGCAAGAGCTCTTGCAAGAGCAACTCTCTGCTGCTCGCCGCCCGAAAGCTCCGAGGGGAAGCATCTTGCCTTTTCATTAAGGCCCATAAGGCTGAGCACATAAGGAACTCTGCGGCCTATCTTCTTTTCCTTTGTTCCGATAACGCGCATTGCAAATGCAACATTATCAAAAACAGTCATGTTGGGGATAAGCCTGAAATCCTGAAAAACTATGCCGAGCCTGCGGCGGAACTTGGGGATATCCCTCTTCTTTATCTTCGTTAAATCAATATCGTCAACAACTATTGTTCCTGACGAAGGCACTTCCTCTCTCATCATCAGCTTCAGGAAGGTGCTTTTTCCCGCACCCGATGAGCCGACAATGAAAACGAAATCGCCCTTTTCGATAGTAAGGTTTATATCGTTTAAAGCATGAGTGCCGTTCTCATACTTCTTGGAAACATTCAAAAACTGAATCACAGTATCATATCCTTAAATAAATTATTTTGGCAGATATCGAAACTTGACGGTTACATTAGTCTGTTTACTGTTAATATTTGACAGGCTTTGCATCGAGATACTTCTTGACCATAAGAGCTACTTTGAACACGATTGCATCGTCAAACTCTCTCAGGTCAAGGCCTGTGAGCTTCTTGATTTTTTCAAGTCTGTAAACAAGGGTATTTCTGTGAACAAAGAGCTTTCTTGAGGTTTCGGAAACGTTAAGGTTATTCTCAAAGAAGCGCTGGATTGTGAACAGAGTTTCATGGTCAAGGCTTTCGATTGAGCCTCTCTTGAACACCTCTCTGAGGAACATATCGCAGAGAGTTGAAGGAAGCTGATAAATAAGCCTTGCTATACCGAGATTTTCGTAGCTGACAATTGTTTTTTCGGTGTCGAACACCTTGCCGACCTCAAGAGCAATCTGAGCTTCCTTGAATGAACGTGCAAGGTCCTTGATGCCCTCGATTGTTGTGCCGATACCGACAAGCACATGGGTGTAAAGCTCGGTGCTCAATGAATCTGAAATTGAGCGTGCCAGCTTTTCGAGGTCCTTGGTTTCAATGTTATTGCGAACTTCTTTTACAATTGCAATGTCATGCTCATTTATGTTTATAACAAAATCCTTGCTCTTGTCAGGGAAGAGATTCTGCACCGCATCAAACACTGCAGCATCGTTATGGTCGGTAATCCTGATAAGCAGAACAACCCTTGTTGCCTCGGCATTGAAGCGAAGCTCTCTTGACTTGAGATAGATATCGCCGGGAAGAATATTATCAAGGATAACATTCTTGATAAAATTGCCCCTGTCAAACTTTTCTTCGTAATACTGCTTAAGATTTTCAAGCGATACACAGCAAACAGCCGCAAATCTGCCTGCAAGCTCGTCTGTGCCGTCAACAAAAACGGCATACTCCGTCTGAATATGTGTGCCGAAATTGCAGAAAGTATATCCGTTAATATAGTGAAGCTCATTATCACCGAAAACATCGTTTGCGGTTGAAATAACTTCTCCGATTTTGCTAAGGTCGCTGCAGGCGATGATTGTGCCTGTTTCGTCAATTACGCCAAGAGTCCTTCCAACTGCATCTCTCATTTGATGAACAAGACCCTGAAAAATTCTGTTAGACATAATTATTACCCCTCATTCGAATTGTTTTGACTTCATTATAGTTTTTATACAAATTGACCATTGGGACATATACATTTTACACAATAGGCCGCCATTTTGCAATAGAAATATTCGGTTTTTTTCAAGATTTTTTTGAATTTATTGTGAATTTTGGGCGGTTTTTATTGAAAATTACCAAAAATTTGAAGTTTTGAAGCGTCATTTCCCTTTTGTCTATCCTGACAGAATTGCCTGCATAAAGGCCAATTTTCCCTTCGATTATCACTCTTGAATTTGGTCAGTTTTACCGTAAAAATTGTTGATATTCAACGCTCCGGGCAGTTTTTAGTCAAAAAACACAAAGACTTTTTTGTTGAAAAATATGATTGTTTGAAATGAACAAAAACATCTATCAATTTTTGTCTATTCTGCCTTTTTAATTTGCAGCCTTCAACTGCATATAGGCACATGATTTTCAGGCATACTAAATGTAGATGCATCGGATAAATGTAAGTTTATTTCTTATCAAGAATAATAATCGCGTTATTCAGCAAAATTTTTTTGAAAAATATGTCATTATTTTAAATTAAGGTCTTTTCAAACGCGGAATTAAGTGATATAATGTTTTGGGTTTTAAACATTCAAATTTTTATTTTCCGATATAACAATAATAACGAAAGAGGGTAAATCTCTTGGAGAAATTCATAATCAACGGCGGTTCCCCCCTTCGCGGCGAAGTTGAAATCAGCGGAGCCAAGAATGCCGCCCTTGCGATTATCCCTGCCGCCATCCTTTCGCAGGATGTGTGTATTATTGAGAATCTCCCCGTTTCCATCAGCGACGTTAACTACATGATGAAAATTCTCAGGCACATAGGCGCAGGCGTTAAGCTCCTTAATAAAAACACAATTGAGATAGATTCGCGCCATGTTAACTCATATGTTATTTCTCACGATATGACAAAGCATCTGCGCGCATCCTATTATTTCATCGGCGCCCTTCTGGGCAGATTTTCAAGGGCAAAGGTTGCAATGCCCGGCGGTTGCTATCTGGGCGCAAGACCCATCGACCAGCACATCAAGGGTTTTGAGCTTCTTGGTGCAAAGGTTTCCGTTGAGGATAATGCAACGGTTGAGGCTGAGGCTGAAAAGCTCATCGGCAGCCCTATTTATCTTGACATGGTTTCCGTTGGCGCAACGGTTAACGTTCTCCTTGCCGCAGTTAAGGCAGAAGGGCTGACAGTTATTGAAAACGCCGCAAAGGAGCCTCATATTGTTGATCTTGCAAACTTCCTTAACTCAATGGGAGCAGACATCAGAGGCGCAGGTACCGACGTTATCAAGGTCAGAGGCGTTGAGCAGCTTCACGGCTGCACATATTCAATCATCCCCGACCAGATTGAAGCAGGCACATACATGGTTGCCGCTGCTGCAACAAAGGGCGATGTGTTGATTAAAAACGTTATTCCCAAACATCTTGAATCAATTTCAACAAAGCTCATTGAATGCGGTGCAACCGTTGAAGAATATGACGATGCAGTCAGGGTTGCTCTTGACAGACGACCCGACAAATGCACAATCAAAACCATGCCTCATCCCGGCTTCCCAACAGATATGCAGCCCCAGATGGCGGTTCTTCTTGCCCTCGCAGAGGGAACAAGCATTATTTCCGAAAGCATCTGGTCAAACCGCTTCCGTTATGCTGAGCAGCTCAACAGAATGGGCGCGGATATTAAGGCGGACGGTCAGCTTGCGGTTATTCAGGGCGTTGAGCAGCTTAAGGGCGCACCCGTTAAGGCGGATGACCTGCGTGCAGGCGCTGCAATGATTATTGCGGGCCTTGCAGCAAACGGTGTAACCGAAGTTGAGGATATTCTTCATATCGACAGAGGATATGAAAATGTTGTTGAAAAATTCAAAGGTCTCGGCGCAGATATAAAGCGCGTATTCTGTCCCGAGCCCAGCAGTCTGACAAGTGCAGGCTGAGTAATATAATGTATTATAGATAGGGCTGTTCTTCCGGAGGAGCAGCCCTTTTCACTTGAAAGGAAAAATTATGGCTCGTTTCTGTTCATTATTTTCGTCAAGCAGCGGCAACTGCACATACATAGGCTCATCGCAGGGCGGCATACTGATTGACATTGGCGTCAGCGCCAAAAAGACGGCAGATGCTCTTAAGGCAATCGGCGTTGACCCCGGCTCGATTTCCGCAATTTTTGTTACCCATGAGCACAGCGACCACATCAACGGAGTGCGCGTTTTTGCCGAGCGTCACGGAGTTAAGGTCTATTCCTCCGAGGGCACGCTTAACGGAATGGAGCAGGCAGGAGTTATTACTCCGAAGGTCAGGGCCGATGTTATTCCCACGGGCGGAATTGAGGCAGGCGGAATGTTTATCCGTCCCTTCAGGACTCCTCACGACAGCCTTGAAAGCACGGGCTACACCGTTGTTACGCCCGACGGCAAGCGTCTTGCAGTTGCAACAGATATCGGAAAAATGACCGACACGGTTATGGATGCCGTCTACGGCTGCGACCTTGTGTTGCTTGAATCCAACCACGATGTGGGAATGCTCAAAAACGGACCTTATCCGTTTTTTCTTAAAGAAAGAATACTTTCAAATCACGGCCACCTTTCAAATGAAAGCTGCGCCGAAACGGCGGTTAAGCTGATGGAATCGGGCACAACGAGGTTTGTGCTCGGCCACCTGAGCAAAGAAAACAACATCCCTGCCCTTGCCTATGAAACAACAAGAGCAGCAATGAGGATGGCGGGTGCAACGGAAAATGTAGATTATCTCCTCAGCGTTGCAGGAGATTACAACCCCGTTATTGCCTTATAATGAAAGGAAAAATATGGTTAACATTAACATAATCTGTGTAGGCAAGCTGAAGGAGGATTATCTCCGCAATGCCTGCGCCGAATACGAAAAGAGACTCGGAGCATTCTGCAAATTAAAAATCACCGAACTGACCCCTGCAAGGCTGCCCGAAAGCCCTAATGAAGCGCAGATTGAGGCGGCATTGAACGATGAAAGCGAGCGCATTCTTGCCAAAATCACACCCAACGAGGCGGTTTTCGCCCTGTGCATTGAAGGCAAAGAGCTTTCATCCGAAAATTTCTCAAAGGAAATTGAAAAATGCGCTGTTTCGGGCTTCGGCTCACTGTGCTTTATCATCGGAGGCTCCCACGGATTATCCCCCGCCGTCAAGAACCGTGCAAAATTCAGGCTCTCAATGAGCCCTATGACTTTCCCCCACCAGCTTGCAAGGGTTATGCTGCTTGAGCAGATTTACAGAGCATTCATGATTTCAAGCGGCGGAAAATACCACAAATAGAGTGAAATGATTCAAACTAACCACTTTTTATTCGTCAGTTTTGCACCCTTTTCGCCTAACTTTTCAAGAATTTTGTTCACATTACCAAATCTTTTAAAAATCTTGAAAATTAGCAAAAAAACTGTTGCATATTTCCTTGAAAATGTATAAAATAAATACGGTCAAAAATTAAAATTATTTTTTGGAGGTAATTCACTATGGCAGTTAAAGTTGCAATTAACGGTTTCGGCCGCATCGGCCGTCTTGCTTTCCGTCAGATGTTTGGCGCAGAAGGCTACGAAATCGTTGCTATCAACGACCTTACAAACCCCAAGATGCTCGCTCATCTTCTCAAGTACGACTCAGCTCAGGGCAGATACGCTCTTGCTGACACAGTAGTTGCAGGCGAAGAAAGCATCACAGTTGACGGCAAGGAAATCAAAATCTACGCTAAGGCTAACGCAGCAGAGCTCCCCTGGGGCGAAATCGGCGTTGACGTTGTTCTTGAGTGCACAGGCTTCTATTGCTCAAAGGCTAAGAGCCAGGCTCACATCGATGCAGGCGCAAAGAAGGTTGTTATTTCTGCTCCCGCAGGCAACGATCTTCCCACAATCGTTTACAGCGTAAACGAAGGCACACTCACAGCTGAAGATACAATCATTTCAGCAGCATCATGCACAACAAACTGCCTTGCTCCCATGGCTAAGGCTCTCAATGACTATGCTCCCATCCAGAGCGGTATCATGACAACTGTTCACGCTTACACAGGCGATCAGATGGTTCTCGACGGTCCTCACAGAAAGGGCGACCTTCGCAGAGCAAGAGCTGCTGCAGCTAACATCGTTCCCAACTCAACAGGCGCTGCAAAGGCTATCGGCCTTGTTATCCCCGAGCTCAACGGCAAGCTTATCGGCTCAGCTCAGAGAGTTCCCGTTCCCACCGGCTCAACAACACTCCTTGTTGCAGTTGTTAAGGGCAACGACGTTACTAAGGAAGGCAGCAACGCTGCTATGAAGGCTGCTTCATCAGCTTCATTCGGCTACACAGAGGAAGAGCTTGTTTCAAGCGATATCATCGGTATCACCTATGGCTCACTCTTCGATGCTACTCAGACAATGGTTACAAAGATCGAAGACGGCCTCTATCAGGTTCAGGTTGTTGCTTGGTATGACAACGAGAACAGCTACACAAGCCAGATGGTTCGTACAATCAAGTACTTCGCAGAGCTTGCATAATTTAAGCTAAATTTTTCCAAGGGTCGGCTAACTACCGACCCTTTTTGCATAGGAGACAGTATGGGACTTAAACGCCTTGACAAGTTAATAGCCCTTAACTGCAACGTTTCCCGAAAGGATGCCCGCAAGCTCATCAAGGATGGGGCGGTAACCCTTAATTCGGCGGTTGTCCTGCGCGCCGAGGAGCTTGTTGACCCTGAGGTTGACGATATTTCTGTAAAGGGATATAACTTTACAGCAAAAGAGCATATATATATCATGCTCAACAAGCCTCAGGGAGTAATCAGCGCAACAACCGACCCTGCAAAGAAAACGGTTATTGACATTATCCCCGATTCCCTCAAAAGGCGCAGCCTTTTCCCTGCAGGCAGGCTGGACAGGGACACAACAGGCCTGCTGATTATCACGGATGACGGAGCTTTTGCCCATAAAATTATGAGCCCTGCCCATCATGTTTTTAAAACATATCAGGCGGTTTTATCATTTCCCATTGACGAAAACGATGTTAAAAAGCTGGAGGAGGGCATAACTCTGGGCGACGGCACGGAGTGCCTGCCCGCAAAGGTGAAGCCCATAACCGTTGACGGCTTGCCTGCCGCTGAAATCAAGATAAGAGAGGGAAAATATCATCAGGTCAAAAGAATGTTTCACGCTCTGGGCAACAATGTTGAGCAGCTCCGCAGGCTGCAAATCGGCTCCCTGAAGCTGGACACCTCACTTACCGAAGGCGAATGCAGAGAATTGACAGAAAACGAACTTGAGCTTGTCTTCAAAGACGAGGAATAAAAAAGATTTTTTACACATCATTGCACCGATTTTTGCATAGTTTTATAAAAACCGTGTTAAAAGGAGCGATGATGTGTTTGTTATTTTAAGGGTTGGTGCCGCACCCGAAGGTTTTTTCAAAAAGGCAAAAATCAGCAAAGCGGTCAACGCCGCCTGCCTACAATCCGTAAGCACGGAAAACGGCCTACCTTTTTATATGCTGGACATACCCGAGGGAATAAGCATCACCGCATGGGAAACAGTCGAAAAGAAATGCGGCAGATATGCCTCACGGATTGTTGCACCCCGAAACCTGACTCTGCCCGACTGCGGCAAAATCCGCAGGTTTGTTCCGACTTCAATGCATTCGCTGCTGACATTCAACACGGCACTGAAAATCATCGGCAAAGCGAAAATTCCGCCTGAAACCGTAAGCATTACGCTGACGGATATAAACGCCCGTCACGCTCAGGTGCTGAACCGACTGTTGCCTTATGCTTCAACGGTGAGAGTTGTTACCGCCCACCCCGAAAGATATGCCTCCGCCTGCGAAAAAGCATTTGACGAATACGGCGCATCGGTTATTCTGCGGTCATCCTATGAAGCAAGTGCAAAGCCGGACATCGTTATCTGCTGCGACGGCAGGCTTTCCCCCGCTGCGGAAAATGCGGCGGTTTTCTGCTTCAAAAGCAAAACCTTTGGCAAGCTGCATTTCAGAGGCAGTGGCGCTGATCTGAACGCTGCACACAAAGAAATAATTCCCGAAAACATTGACCCCGTTGATTTTTCAGGTGCGGTAACGGAGCTTTGCGGCAGCGCGGAATACAAAAGCTCTCTGTTCAAAAGCATAACCGTAAGCTGCACGGAATGCAAAAACAAACTGCCCGAAGAATGCCTGAAATGCTTTTCACAGGGCAGGCTGTAACTAAATTGTAATAGAATGAAAAGACTTGAACTCCATACAGCTTTGATTCATCGGAGTGTTTCTTTTCTGAAGCCATACTGACGTATGGCGAAGAACAAAACGCTTCGATGGGTCGGAAATCCGACCTTTACGGCGTATTTGGTTCAACCCTTTTCGCTCTAATAAAAACTTGACATTATTATATATATATTATATAATATAGCGGATAATAAAAACCTGACCCGTAATCAGGATAAAGGAGATATACAAAAATGGGAAAACAGACAGTTCTCACCCGCGAAGATTACAACATGCTGAGCGAAAAGCTCAATATGCTCAAAACTGAGGGCAGAGACGATATCGCAGAAAAAATTAAGGAAGCTCGCTCCCACGGCGACCTTTCCGAAAACGCAGAATATGATGAGGCGATGAACGAACAGGCTAAAATGGAAGCCGAAATTGCAAAGCTGGAAGCTCAGCTCCGCAATGTAACCATCCTTGACGAAGAAGAGCTCACAACAGAGGTTATCCGCATCGGCTCAAAGGTTAAGGTTGAAGATCTCGATCTTGACGATGACGACGAGGATAAATTTGCCGAATACAAAATCCTCGGCAAAAGCGACATTGCAAACGG
Organism: Acutalibacteraceae bacterium; assembly: GCA_045604685.1. Classification (GTDB taxonomy): domain Bacteria; phylum Bacillota; class Clostridia; order Oscillospirales; family Acutalibacteraceae; genus CAG-177. The sequence goes on along the minus strand of JAZUON010000005.1, from coordinate 30,003 downwards.
CATTATTTCCGACCTTTCGCCCGTAGGCGCAGCCCTTCTCGGCAAAAAGACCGGCGAAGTTGCTGAGGCTCACACGCCCTCAGGCGCAGTTATCAGGCTCAAGGTTATCGCAATTTCAAAATAATTTCAGATGTCCGGCGATGGGTTTCAGGGGATTTTTCCCCTCCTGTCGCTTTTTGACTAAGAGAAAGGATTAAAAAAATGGCTGAAGAAAAGATTACAAATGCAGCTCCCGAAGAGGAGCAGATTCAGGATACCAACGAACTCAGACAAATCAGAGTTGAAAAGCTGGAGGCTCTTCAGGCTGCAGGCAAGGACCCCTTCCAGATTACCCTTGCAGAGCAGTCAATTCATAACGCCGAGATTGTTGAGCGCTTTGAAGAGCTTGAAAATACCGACGTTTCAATCTGCGGACGAATGATGAGCCGCAGAGATATGGGCAAGGCAAACTTCATTGATATCAGAGACCGCAGCGGCAGAATGCAGGTTTACGTTAAGATTGACGAAATCGGAGAAGAGAATTTTGCCGAGTTCAAAAAGTGGGATATCGGCGATATCGTTGAAGTCAAGGGCTTTGTTTTCAGAACAAGAAGAGGCGAGGTTTCCGTTCATGCAAAAGAAATCAGACTCCTCACAAAGTCACTTCTTCCCCTTCCCGAGAAGTTCCACGGCCTCACAAATACCGACACACGCTACAGAAGGCGCTACCTTGACCTTATTATGAACCCCGATGTTAAGGACACCTTCATCAAACGTTCACTTATTATCAGAGCAGTTAGAAACTACCTTGATTCGCAGGGCTTCCTTGAGGTTGAAACTCCCGTTCTTGTTTCAAATGCAGGCGGCGCAGCTGCAAGACCCTTTGTTACTCACCACAACGCTCTTGACGAAGATTTCAAGCTCCGTATTTCTCTTGAGCTTTATCTCAAGCGCCTTATTGTTGGCGGCATGGAAAAGGTTTATGAAATCGGCAGAGTTTTCAGAAATGAAGGCGTTGACACCCGCCACAACCCCGAATTCACCCTCATGGAGCTTTATCAGGCTTACACAGACTACAACGGAATGATGGACCTTACGGAAAATCTTTACCGCCATGTTGCTCAGGAGGTTCTGGGCACAACAACAATCACCTTCAACGGCGTTGAAATGGATTTAGGCAAGCCCTTCGAGCGCATAACAATGGTTGATGCTGTTAAAAAGTATGCAGGCATTGACTGGAACGAGGTTGAAACCCTTGAGGATGCAAGGGCGCTTGCCGACAAGCACCACATTGAATACGAAAAGAGACACGGCAAGGGCGATATTCTTGCAATGTTCTTTGAGGAATACGCTGAGGAGCATCTTATTCAGCCCACCTTCGTTATTGACCACCCCATTGAGATTTCTCCTCTCACAAAGAAGAAGCCCGAGGACTCCAACTATGTTGAGCGCTTTGAGTTCTTCATGAACGGCTGGGAAATGGCAAATGCTTATTCCGAGCTTAACGACCCCATTGACCAGAGAGAGCGTTTCAAGGCTCAGGAGGCTCAGCTCGCTCAGGGCGACGAGGAAGCAAACACAACAGACGAGGACTTCCTTATGGCTCTTGAATACGGCATGCCCCCCACAGGCGGCATCGGCTTCGGAATTGACAGAATGTGCATGCTTCTCACCGATTCTCAGGCAATCAGGGACGTTCTTCTGTTCCCCACAATGAAGTCCATCGACTGATATGAAAATTTCGGTTGCGCTCGCCGCATACAAAGGCGAGCAATATATAGCCGGGCAGCTGGAGTCCATCCTTCCGCAGCTTGGCAAGAACGATGAAATAATCATAAGCGATGATTATCCCGAGGGCTTGACCCGCGGCATCGTTCTTCAATATGCAAACCAAGACAAAAGAGTTAAATATATTGAGGGCGAGGGCAAGGGCGTTGTTAAGAATTTTGAAAATGCCCTGAACGCCTGCTCGGGCGATATAATCTTTCTGTGCGATCAGGACGATGTGTGGATGTCCGACAAGGTAAGCAGCGTTACGGCTGAAATCGCAAAGGGTGCAGACCTTGTGCTCCACGATGCGGCGGTAACCGACGGCAGCCTCAATATAACAACCCCCTCATTTTTTTCAATCCACGGTTCAAATGCCGATTTTAAGCACAACCTTATAAGGAACACCTTTGTGGGCTGCTGCATGGCATTTACAAGGCGGGTTATGCTTGATGTTCTCCCCTTCCCCGAGGGACTGCCCATGCATGACTGGTGGATAGCTCTTGCAGCCATAAAAAAAGGTTACAAGGTTGCATTGCTTGAAAAGCCGCTGATTAAGTGGCGCAGGCACGGCAACAACGTAACAGGCGGCAAAACAAGCGCAATGCAAAAAATAAAATGGCGTGTAAAAATGATTTTGTCTTTGGCAAGGATAAAGTGATTTTCCAATTTTGTGCCTTGGAAAGGAAATAAATAAATGAATAAAACCGTAACCGGTTGTATTGTGACTTACAATAACTTTGCCACCATCGGCAATGCTTTAAGCTCACTTCTTGAATATACCAAAGCTCCCTTCCGCCTTTATGTTGTTGATAACGGCTCAACAGACGGAACGGTTGAGCTGATTGAAAACAGCTTTCCTCAGGTTACGCTCATCAGAAGCGGAGCGAACATCGGCTTTGGCGCAGGTCATAACCTTGTTCTGGACAAGCTGGATTCCGATTATCACGTAATCATCAACCCGGACATTATTGTCAGGGACGATGTTATTTCAAAGCTTTCGGCGTTCCTTGATGCAAATGAGGACATCGGAATGGCTTCACCCGAAATCCGTTTTCCCGACGGCAGACTTCAGATTCTTGGCAAAAAAGCCCCCTGCCTCAAATATCTTGTTGCAAGCAGAATGAGAGGCGGCGGAGAGCCGGGTAAGCTGCTCAGAGAATATGCAATGCTTGACTGCGACCTTTCAAAGCCCATTGATATTCAGAACGCTACAGGTTGCTTTATGTTCATCAGAACAGAGCTTTTCAGGCAGCTCGGAGGCTTTGACAAGCGTTATTTTATGTATTTTGAGGATAGCGACCTTACCCGCAGCGTAAACCTTAAATCAAGAACGGTTTACTGCCCTGAAGCAACGGTTTACCACGAGTGGGGAAGAGAATCCAAAAAGAATTTCAAGCTCAAACTCGTTCAGATTAACTCCATGCTTAATTATTTTGCAAAATGGGGTCTGAAAATATAAGGGGATGAAAAAATCCTATGAAATACTTAAAAAATTTCTATAAATACAGATACCTTCTCTATGAGATAGTCCGCAAGAACATAAAGCTGCAATACAGAAACTCTGTTCTCGGTATTTTCTGGACATTTCTGCAGCCTCTGATGACAACCATCGTTCTTGTTCTTGTTTTCGGCGGAATTTTCGGAAGAAAAGACGCTTCAATGGTGAACTATCCGATTTATCTGCTTTGCGGACGCCTTATTTATGAATTTTTCACCCAATCCACAAAAAGAGCAATGCGCTCCATAAGGCTCAGCGCCTCGGTTATCAAAAAGGTTTATGTTCCCAAATACATTTATCCCCTTTCAAATGTTATTGCGAATTTTGTAACCTTCCTGATTTCTCTGCTGGTGCTCGCCTGCTTCATTATTTATTTTTATTTCTTCTCCGCAGATCAGCCCCACATAACTCCCTATATTTTCCTTGCGGTTGTTCCCGTTGTAATTCTTCTTTTGCTCAGCGTGGGCGTGGGTCTTATCCTCTGCACAATGGAGGTTTTCTTCAAGGATGTTGAATATCTTTATGAAGTATTCTGCATGCTTCTTTTCTACATGACCCCCATTTTTTACAAGGTTGAGCAGCTTAACATTGCAAGCAAAGTCATCAGAATGGCGCTTATGGCAAATCCGCTTTATTCAATCACGGAAATGTTCAGAAGCTGCATTCTTTACGGCGAAATGTTCAACCTGAACCACCTGCTTTATTCCCTTGCATTCAGCCTTGTCTGCATTGCAGCAGGTCTGTGGATGTTCTACAAGAAGCAGGATAAGTTTATTCTTCACATTTAATGAAAGGAGCTTTTTATGGCTAAACCTGCTATAGTTGTCAGCAACATGAGCATGATGTTCAACCTCAATCAGGAAAAGGTTGATAATCTTAAAGAATATTTCATCAAGCTCGTCACAAGAAAGCTCCATTTCACTGAATTCTGGGCGCTGAACGATATTTCATTCACCGTTGAAAAGGGCGACAGAGTTGGCGTTCTCGGCTTTAACGGCGCAGGCAAATCAACTCTGCTCAAGGTTATTGCAGGCGTGCTTAAACCCACCAAGGGCAGCGTTTCCGTTAACGGAGTTATTGCTCCCATGCTTGAGCTGGGCGCAGGCTTTGACATGAATTATTCGGGAAAGGAAAACATCTTCCTTTACGGCGCAACAATGGGCTACTCAAGAAAGTTCATTGAGGAAAAATATAACGAGATTGTTGAATTCTCAGAGCTTGGCGATTTCATTAACGTTCCCGTTAAGAATTATTCATCGGGTATGCGCGCAAGGCTTGGCTTTGCAATCGCAACGGCGGTTGAGCCTGAAATCCTGATTCTGGACGAGGTGCTTTCCGTTGGCGATGCAAAATTCAGAAAAAAGAGCGAGGCAAAAATCCGCTCAATGTTTGACAAGGGAATAACCGTTCTTTTTGTTTCCCACAGCGTTGAGCAGGTTCTCAACATCTGCAACAAGGCAATTATCCTTGAAAAAGGCAAGCTAATTGCGCAGGGTGATGCAAAGGAAATCTGCGCTAAATACAATGATATGGTTAAAGGAAAATAACCGAAAGGACTGATAATATGGTTTTTGCAGCAGTTTTTGCAGGCGGTATCGGCAGCCGCATGGGCAATTCGGACACACCCAAGCAGTATCTTGAGCTTGGAACAAAGCCCGTTATTATTCACACCATTGAAAAATTCTTTGTCAGCGACAGAATTGATGAAATTCTTGTGCTTTGCCCCAAGGCATGGGTTGCACACACAAATACCCTTATCAAAAAGCACCTCCCTGAAGGAAAGAAAATAACCGTTATTGCAGGCGGTGCCACAAGAAACGGCACCCTTGAAAACGCTATTTCATACATCGAAGAAAACTATGAAACAAATGAGGAAACCGTTATTGTTACCCACGATGCGGTGCGCCCCTTCCTTACCCACAGAATTATTGAGGAAAATGTTGATGCCGCCATCAAATACGGCGCTTGCGACACTGTAATCCCCGCAACGGACACAATTGTTGAAAGCGCAGACGGCAAAATGATAACTTCAATTCCGGACAGAACAAGGATGTTTCAGGGTCAGACTCCCCAGTCCTTCCGCCTCAAGGAACTTGAAAGAGTTCTTGCTTCACTTACGGAGGATGAAAAGGCGATTCTTACAGACGCCTGCAAAATTTTCTCAATCAAAAACAAATATGTTTATATGGTTGAGGGTGAGGTTTTCAATATCAAAATCACCTATCCCTATGATTTGAAGGTTGCCCACACCCTCCTGAAAGGCAAGGATTCAGATGATTAATTCAGTTTACAGATTAATCGCCCCCGGAATGATTGAGGTTGCCTGCACACAACCCGAAATAAAGGACAGCGTTATTCTGCGCCCCCTTTACCTTTCGATCTGCAAGGCAGACCAGCGCTATTATCTGGGCAACAGAAGCCGCGAGGCGCTGAAAGCAAAGCTGCCCATGGCCCTTGTTCACGAATGTGTTGCAAAGGTTATTTATGACCCTACAGGTAATTTCAAGGCAGGCGAAATTGTTGTGCCCGTGCCCAACATTCCAACGGAAACAGACGACGTGATTGCAGAAAATTATCTGCCCTCAAGCCGCTTCTGCTCCAGCGGATATGACGGCTTCCTGAGGGATTATATTGACATGCCTGCCGACCATCTTGTGCGCGTGCCCGAGGGAGTTGACCTGAGGGTTGCTTCATTCAGCGAGCTCATCAGCGTTTGTGTTCATGCAATCGCCCGCTTTGAAAAATTCGCTCATAAGAGAAAGGATTCAATCGGCATATGGGGCGACGGCAACGTAGGCTTCATCACCGCCCTTGTTCTCAAAGCGCTTTATCCTGACACAAAGCTCTACATTTTCGGCACGGTTTACGATAAGCTGGCCTATTTTTCCTTTGCTGACGGCGCATATCATGTTGACCATGTGCCTGAGGGCTTGAAAATTGACCATGCTTTTGAATGCGTTGGCGGCGAGGGCTCACGCTTCGCAATCGCACAGATTATTGACATGATTAACCCCGAGGGCTCAATCGGCCTTATGGGTGTCAGCGAAAGATTTGTTGATATCAACACAAGAATGGTGCTTGAAAAGGGTCTTTCACTTTTCGGTTCAAGCCGCAGCGGCGTCCAGGATTTTCAGCGCACAATGGACCTGCTTGCAGAGCACCCCGACATTGCCGCATATCTTGAAAACATTATCGGCAGCGTTATAAACATCAGAACGGTAAATGATATTCATGAGGCATTTGCTCAGGATATCAGCCGCCATTTCGGCAAAACCGTTCTCAAGTGGGACAAGTAATATTAAGGATTATAATATATGAAAATATCTGTTATCGTTCCCGCATATAACAGTGAAAACTTCATATCGGAAACTCTTGACTGTCTGCTGAGCCAGAGCCTTAAGGACATTCAGATTGTTGTTGTTAACGACGGCTCAACAGACGGCACGGGTCAGATTATAAGCGCATACGCCAAAAAGCACGCTGAAATTCTGCCCGTTTTTCAGGAGAATGCAGGTGTATCCGCTGCGAGAAACAACGGCGTTGACCGCGCTGAGGGAGAATATATTCTTTTCCTTGACAGCGACGATTTGCTGGGCGAAAATGCCCTTGAGCAATTGTGCAACGCCCTTGATGAAACGCAGGCGGATATTGCTGTTTGCAGGGTTGAGAGCTTCGGCGCCGGCCGCAGCAGCAACCCTATAGTTGACACACTTGTAAAAGGAAAAAATATTGATTGCTATGATAAACGCCTGCTTTGGAATTTCCTCGTCAGCAACAAATGCTACAGAGCAAAAACGCTGAAAGAAAGCGGAATCCGTTTCCCCGAAACGGCTTACAGTGAGGACGGCGCATTTTTTATGCAGTTTGTTCACACCGCAAAGCCGAAAATCACGGGAGTGGAGAGCGCGCTTTTCCGATATCGCAGGCATTCGCTTTCAGTTACCCACAAGGTAAACACCGCCCTTTTGCAGGATTTTTCAAAATCAATGGATATGATTTATTCCTGCGCAGAAAGCAACTTCAGCGGCACAGCAGACGAAAAAGAAGATTACCTGCAGGAGATTCTTTATAAGAATTATTCCGCGCTGATAAATGAATTTTATCGCCTGCTCTGGGTATCCGAGGGCAACGAAGCCCTTGAATATATGAAAGAAAGAATCGCTTACCTTGAGTCAAAAATGAACCGCGGCACAAAATCAAGGTGCAAGGCGCTGACAAAAGATATGGGCAACCTGCTTTTCAGCAAGGCGGAAATCGCTGCAAAGCCCATTATCAGCGTTATTGTCAAAAATCCCTCGGAGGAATTTCTGAAGTCTGTTTACGGACAGTCAATGCCCGTTTTTGAGCTTATCTGCTTGCAAAATGCGCCCGAAACTGAAAATGCCGTTGCTTTGCCGGAAAAGGAAATCAAAAAAGCGGCAAATGGCAAAATCACCGTTAAATTCAAGGGCAACGAAATCCTTGACGGCAGATTGTTTAAAGTTCTCTCTTTGCTGAAAAGCTCGGCAAAGCTGAGCTTTCTGCCCGATTTTGTTATTATTGCCGCAGCAAAACTGCTGTTAAAAATTAAAAAATAACGGAGAATCATTTTGAAAAAGCTATTCTATTCGTTATATGCTCTTTTCTTCAACCTCAGCCGCATTCTGCCTGTTAAGGAAAACAAAATTGCCTTTGTTGCGCCTCATAACGGCGGCGATAAGGACTCGTTGGGCATCCTGCGCTCATACTGCGAGTCAAAGGGCGGCTATGATATTGTTACAATTTCAACAAATGACCTGAGGCTTGATGCATCGGGCGTCAAAGCCCTTGCCCTTTCCTGCCTTAAAGCGGCAGGATTTTTCACCCTGAAGGCAAAGGCGCTTGCCACATCAAAATATGTTTTTCTTAACGATAACTTTATGCCCATGGCATCCCTGAAATTCAGCAAAAAAGCGGTTATAACCCAGCTTTGGCATGCGGAGGGAGCATTCAAGAAATTCGGGCTTTCCGCACCTCTTACGGATGATGTCAGAGAACGCGAAAAAAAATGCTCCGAAAGGCTTACATATGTAATCTGCACCTCAAAAAACCTTGTGCCCGTTTATGCCGAAGCCTTCGGCGTTGATGAAAGCAAAATACTGCCTTTGGGCGCGCCGAGGATTGATACTCTGCTTGCAAAAAAGGATGTTGAGGCAATCCGAAACAAATTTGACGATGCACACCCCGAATGCAGGGGCAAAAAGCTGATTCTCTATGCCCCCACTTTCCGCGACAACCCCGAAACAGATAAAAATCTTATCGGTAAAATCGACACAGAGCTTTTCAACCGCGAATTTTCCGATGAATATTGCCTGCTTGTAAAGCTGCATCCGCAGATACATTCCGCAAAGCCTGCCGAGGGCACGGTTGATGTTACGGGCTGTGACATAAATGAACTGACCCTTATAAGTGACCTGCTGATAACAGATTATTCCTCGGTATGCATGGATTTCGCGCTTCTCGGCAAGCCCTGCATTTTCTATGCCTTTGATCTTGAAGATTATGAAAAAGAACGTTCATTCTATTTTGACTATAAAAATTATGTGCCGGGAACGGTTGCAAGGGATTTTGATGCCGTTGTTGAGGCAATAAAAAATCCCCGAAATGACGGAGAAAAGCTCCGCCGTTTCAGAGATTTTAACTTTGATTATATTGACTGCGAAAACACAAAAAGAATTTTTGAAAGGGTTATTTCAGGTAGCTCTCAATAAGAGCCGCAACCCTTTCGGCCGATTTACCGTCGCAGGCTTCCAACTGCTCGCTGATGAATTTTTCTGTTTTATCAGCGGGCGGATTTTCTTTTGCACGCCTTACGGTATCAAGGAGCATTGCGCCGTCGGTTACAAGCTCACCGGGCAAATCATCGGGAAAATTCAGATAAAATCCTCTCTCATATTTTTTGTAATCAGGACAATAGAAAACCGACGGAACGCCGAGCAGACAAGCATCGTAAATAACCGAAGAATAATCGGTTATAATAACATCACACGCTGCCGTCAGCTCAAGGGTTGATTCCTCCGTAAGGTCAATTATGTTGGGATAATCGGTATCCGTCAGGCGGTAATCCATAACGGGATGTCGCCTTATGATAAGCAGCTCATCCTCCGCAAGGGCATTGCTGATTACATGCCAATTAAGCTGAGGATTAAAAATCGCCTTTTCGCCGTTGTTTTCACGGAAGGTCGGGCAATAAAGATAAATGCGCTTGCCCTCAAATTCGGGATGCTTTTTCAGAATATTTCCGCGCATTTCTGCTTTATCGGTGAAAAGCCTGTCCGTTCGGGGCAGACCGAGGGGCAGGCACACATCCTCGCTTATGCCGAATGCACCTGCATAGAACTTTTTACATTTTTCGCTTGTAACCGCAACTGCGGTGTATTGATTGTGAAGAGATTTCTCTTCAGCCTCCGTGCGGAGTGACGGAGCATCAAGCCCGAATTTTTTGAACGCTCCGCAGGCGTGCCATATCTGCACAAGATTTTGACCCTTGCGCAACTTCACGGCGCTCATATAGCGCACATAGTCGTCAGTAACAATAACACGGCTTGTAAGCAGGTAAAAATATGCAAGGGGCTTGAGCTTAATTGAATGGGGCAGCTTGTGAGCAAAAATAATTTTTTTGCCACCGCAGGCATCGTAAACCGCCTTTGCATTGTCAAGCAGGCAACCGTCGGCGCGGATTGTATAAAAAAGCACAACATTGCGAATGGGCAGGCAACGGCACAAAAAACACCACATACGGTTAAGAAAAACCAATATGCGCCGCCTGATTTTGGGGTTTAATATTTTTTTCAGCAGATTTTTCATTCATTTCCTCCGCTTTAATTTCTGACTAATATTTTAATACAAAAAGGGAATATTTACAATAGCAAACGCAGAAAAACAGAGCGGCAAAAATTGAGAAAAAAGCTAAAAAAATTCTAAAAAAAGTGTTGACTTTTTCGTTAAAGCGTGTATAATATATACCCGTAGCCCACAGTTACGAGTTACATTGGGGAATAGTGTAACGGTAGCACGACAGACTCTGACTCTGTTTGTTGGGGTTCGAATCCCTATTCCCCAGCCAAAAAATCCAAGTCGAAAGACTTGGATTTTTCTTTTATATATTGAAATATACTTTTCTCTGTACTATAATAAATTAAAATTTAATATTGGAGGAAATAAAAATGGCAAAAATTATTTCACTTCCGCTGGCAATTATTCTCAGCATTCTTTCGCTCATTTTTCCCTGTGCAGAGGGAAACTATGATTCCGAACAATGGAACACAAACTATTCATATGTGTTCGTTCACGGTCTTTCGGGCTGGGGTAGCTATGATTCGCAGTATAAGCTTATGCCTTATTGGGGCATGTTCGGCGGCGAGCTTCTCGGCAAGCTGAATGATAAGGGATATTCCTGCTACGCCGCATCGGTTTCACCAAGCAGCAGCGCTTGGGACAGAGCCTGCGAACTTTATGCTCAGCTTACGGGCAGCGTCGTTGACTACGGCAAGGCTCACAGCGAGCGATGCGGACACGAACGCTTCGGCGAAGATTATACAGGCAGAGCTCTTATCCCCAAATGGGATGCTGAAAATAAAATCAACCTGCTCGGTCATTCCTTCGGCGGAGCAACAATCCGTGTTTTTGCTTCACTTATGGCTCAGGGAAATGCGCAAGAAATTGCCGCAACCCCCGAAAACGAAATTTCAGAATTTTTCACGGGCGGAAAAGAGGACTGGATTTATTCGCTCACTTCTCTTGCTGCACCCCATAACGGCACAACCGCTTACGGCTTAAGCAACTCCGCGCCCGATAATTCGGACAGTGCTGCCTATGATATGTTTATTGACCACGCACTTGAGCTGAACAAAACTGTTTACACAAGCAGCAAAACATATTATTTTTCGATTCCCTGCACAGCAACAGAGCAGAATGATGACGGCACTTATTCTGCAATAAACAGCCGTATGGAAATTCTCTTCCGCAGCAGCGCAAATGAAATGGGCAGGCTTGCCGGCACAACCGACGGCGGATATACCATTGACGAAAGCTGGTTTGAAAATGACGGTCTGGTTAACACCGTATCATCCTGCGCACCTTCATCCGCCCCTTCAAAGCAATTTGATATAAACAGCATTGAAAAAGGCACATGGCAGGTTATGCCCGTGTATCAGGGCGACCATATGTCCCTTCAGGGCGGGCTCTTCAAAGTTAACGATGATGTTGAGAGGCTTTATACCGAGCACCTTGACATGATAAATTCTCTTTAAAAACATAATTCCAACATTAAAATCAAGCGGAAGCAGCGGCTTTCGCTTGATTTATTTTATACGGATGATATAATTATAATGTTACTGTAAACAGAACGGAGGATGCGCAATGAAATTACTTTGGTTAATCCCTGCCGCGCTTATAATATTTTTGCTTGTGCTTTCATATAACGCCGTTATGTCAAAAAAGAAATCAAGACGCTTGACGGAAGAAAAAATTCACCTGAACGAGGCACAGCAGCTTGAATATGCCGAACGACTTGCCGAAATGATAAAGTGCAAAACAGTTTCCGTTAAGGGCAGCTATGACGATACGGAATTCGCAAAATTGAGAAGCACGGTTGAGGAGCTTTTTCCCCTTGTTCATCAGAAGGCAGAAAGAATGATTTTCGGCGATGACTGCTGGATTTATAAAATTGAGGGCAAAGATAAAAGCAGAAACATTATGCTTATGTCCCACCACGATGTTGTTGCCGCAAACGGAGAATGGCAGCACCCTCCTTTCGGCGGTGAAATTCACGGAGAGGCAATATGGGGCAGGGGCACGGTTGATACAAAAGCCTCCGTTTTTGCGGAATTTCAGGCTTTGGAGGAACTGCTTTCCGAGGGATTTACGCCTGAATGCAATCTTTACATAGGCTCATCCCACAATGAAGAAATTTTCGGCGACGGTATGCCTCTTGCTGTAGAATATTTCAAAAAGCAGGGCATAAAATTTGAAACTGTGCTTGACGAAGGCGGCGGAATAATTGACCCGCCCGTTGACCTTGTGAAATGCAAGTGCGCCATGGTTGCAACTCACGAAAAAGGCAGGCGCACCCTTATCTGCACCGCAAAGCAGGGTGTAACCAAGGCTTTCACCCTCAACAAAAAATCACCCATTGCAAGAATGAGCAAATTCATTGCTGAGCTTGAATCAAAAAACATTTTCATTTCAAGGCTACACCCCGAGGTTAAGGCAATGTTTGAGGGTCTTTGCCCATATATGCCCTTTGCGGCAAGGCTTGTTTGCGCCAATCTCTGGTGTTTTGGCGGCCTTATAGTAAAAATTGCACCCAAACTTACATCTCAGGCGGCAACAATGCTTGGTACAACAATGACCGTAACGGAAATTAACGGCTCAAATGCTGATAAAGCCTGCACGGCAAGCATTTACCTGCGTTTTATTGATGCCGAAGATTTTGAAAAAGACCTTGAAAACCTCAGAAAACTTGCGGATAAATACGGCATCGAAATCACCGACGGCGCCACAAACGAGAGCTATATTCCTGCCGATATGAAAAGCAAGGGCTTTGAATATATAAACAAATGCATCGGCGAGATTTTCCCCCACGTTGCAAATTCCGTTTACCTGCTGCCTGCAGGCACGGATGCAAGGTGCTTTACGGAGATTTGCCCCTGCACCCTGCGCTTTGCTCCCATCGAGATGAATAATCAGCAGTTTGACAGCGTGCACAACCCCAACGAAAATATTTCAATCAAGGCAGTTGGCAATGCGGTTGTGTTTTATAAGCATTTTATCAAAAATTACAAATAAAGAGGGATTGTTATGCATAAAACCCGTGAATGGCTCGGCAAGTGGATTGGCTCAGGCATAAACATTGATGAAAGACTTGCACCCATATTCAAAAAGGAATTTGAAATCAAAAAGGAAATTACCTGCGCAAAGGCATATGTATGCGGTCTGGGACTTTTTGAGATGAAAGTCAACGGTGCGCTGCCCGACGACACCCTGCTCAACCCTGCCCACACACAATACAGCAAAACCGTGCTTTACCGCACATTTGATATTACAGACCTGCTGAAATCGGGCAAAAACTCCGTTACCGTTGAGCTTGGCAACAGCTTTTTGAACGAAACAACGCCTGTCTGGGATTGGCACAAGGCATCCTGGAGGTCTGCACCCAAAATGATTGCAGATATCATTATTGAATATGCCGACGGCACATCGCAAACCGTTGCAACGGGCGAGGATTGGCTTGTCACCCTTGACGGCCCTATAACCGCCAACAGCATTTACCTTGGTGAGGTTTATGATGCAAGGCGCACCGAATTTGAATGGAAAAACGCCTGCATTGCCGATGCACCCGAGGGAGCACTCAAAGAGCAGTATATGCCCCCTATGAGGAGAATCAGCACCTTTGCGCCCGAGAAGATTGAACGCCTTGCAGACGGCGGCTTTGTTGTTACAGCCCCAGAAATGCTCACCGGCTGGGCTAAAATTAAAATCAAAGCACCCGAAGGCACCGAGGTTTATATCACCTACGGCGAAAAGCTGACGGATAGCGGTGCAGTGCAAAGAATAGGCAAATTTGAGGGTCACGGCGGCGAATGGTGGCCCGAAAGCTACATTCAGCGTGATTGCTTTATCAGCGGCGGTGAGGAATTTGAATATGAGCCCAAATTCAGCTACAAGGGCTTCAAATACATTCAGGTTGACGGCGTTCAGAGCCTCTGCGCCGAGGATGTTGAGATGTACCGCATTGCAAATGATGTTGAAATCATTTCGGAGTTTGAATGCTCCGATAAGAATTTAAACAGGCTGCACAAAATTGCCGTTAACACAATGCTCAACAACTTCCAGGGCAAGCCCACCGATACACCCGTATGGGAGAAAAACGGCTGGCTCGGCGATGCAAACTGTGCTTTGCATATGATGATGTATAACTTTGATATGAGCACCTACCTTGCAAGCTTCATTGACATTATGAAGGATTGCTTTGAGGAATACGGCAGCGTGCCCGTAATTGTGCCCAGCGCAAACTGGAGCATAAAAAATTCACCGGTGTGGAACAGCGTTTTTGTGTTCGGCGTTAAAGCGCTTGTTGATTACTGCGGCATGTATGATTATGCCCGTGAGGTTTATCCTGCCTTAAAGGCATATGCAAAATCAAACATTGACGAGCTTCGTGAGCTTGGCTGGGCGTGGGGCACAAGAGCCCTTGCCGATTGGGTTGCGCCCATTGGCGATGAAAATGTTATGGTTGAGCCCGACCCCTCCGAGGGCGCGGAAATCTGCTGCACGGCTTTTGTTGCTCAGATGCTTGACACGATGAGAATGCTTACATATTATGTTGATGCTTCCGAAGAAGATGAAGAAGAATATTTCGACGCAATGGAAAAAATCTGCGATGAGTTCCACAAGAGATTTTACAAAGCAGATAAAAAGATATATGAAACCTCTGTATGGAATCCGAAGGGCAACCGTACAAAATACAGGCAGACCTCAAACCTGCTGCCCCTTGCATTCGATCTTGCACCATTCGAAGATGCTGATGAAATCGCCAAAAATCTTGCCCGGGATTTCATAAACCGTGATTACCACCTCGACACAGGCTGCACGGGCACAAGATTTGTGCTGCCCGTGCTGTGCGATTACGGCTACACCGATATTGCATACAAGGTGCTTACACAGACAACCTACCCAAGCTGGGGAATGTGGCTTGAGAGCGACACCGACTCCGCCTGGGAAAGCTGGGAAAGAACAACACGCTCCCTTAACCACTATTTCCTTGCAACCTATGACGAGTTCTTTTTCACCCACCTTGCAGGCATACGCCACATAAAAAACGGCTATGAATATGTTGATATCAGCCCCGTTCTTGATTTCGGACTTGACTTTGTAAAAGCAAAAATAAAAACGCCCAAGGGTATTCTCCGCAGCGAGTGGAAGAAAACCGAGGGCGGCTATGAGGTTGAAATTGAAATTCCTGAAGGCACAACGGCACATATTGATCTGCTTGGCAAATTACAAGGTGCCTGCACAAGCGGAATTTACAAATTCACATTATAAGATTCATCACAAGCGAGGCGATTACTCCCGGCAAGCCGAGGACTATGTAGGTTGCAACGGTATACCAATTTGTTGCAAGGGTAACGCCCGTTACAAGCCCCGTTAAATTCACGGCAAACATTGCCGCAATCCCCTGCATGGCGGATAACACAAAGCTCCTTGCACCCTTTTCGCTTTTAACCGTCCACCACATAACGCATACCGCGGCAATAATTGCAGCCCCGATAAAAAAGCCGTTCAATCAGATTACCTCCCCGCTGAAAACGGAAACTCCCGAGCATTCAATCCCCTTTTCCTTTGCCTGCTTCAACAGATAGCGGTAAAGAGCCTTAAGGGACTGGATTTCATAGATTATCGAATCAAGCAAATCCTCATTGCTCTCATTTTCAAAGCGGCTGTAGGCGCTTTCAAGGCGCTGCGAAGTGTCCCTGATTTGCAACAGAATACCATCCTGAACGGGTTTAACGGGTTTTCTTATCATTTCATAATAAAATATCTTTGCTGAATTAAAATGTTTATCCATAATTTTCGTCCTCCCGTAAATATTCTATAGAAATTATTGGACAAATATGATAAAATAATACAGATAAAGTAAAATTACCCTTGGAGGAATTATAAATGAAATTATATCCCATTAAACTGCTCCCCTTCGTTTCCGAAACCATCTGGGGCGGCAGAAAGCTGATTGACGAATACGGCGTAAAAACCAAAAAAAAGAATGCTGCAGAGGGCTGGATGCTCTCCTGCCACGAAGCAGGCTCCAGCACAGTTGCAAACGGCGAATTTGCCGGCAAATCCTTTGCCGATGTTGTTAAGGAAAATCCCGAGCTTTGCGGTAAAAATGCAGGTAACTTTGAGGATTTCCCCATTCTCATAAAATTCATTGATGCTATGGATAACCTTTCCGTGCAGGTGCACCCCACAAAGGAATACTGCGAGCTGACGGGAAAGGGTCAGAGCAAAACCGAATGCTGGTATATCATTGATTGCGAAGAGGATGCAAGCCTTATCCTCGGCTTTAAAGATAAAATCACTCCCGAGGAATTCAAGGCAGCTATTGCAAACAACACCCTGACTGATTATGTTGAGAATGTTAAGGTCAAGAAGGGTGACTTCTTCTTCATTGATTCGGGAACGCTTCACGCTATCTGTAAAGGAATTTTACTTGCCGAGGTGCAGGAAAGCTCCAACACCACCTACAGAATTTACGATTATAACCGTGTGGGCGCAGACGGCAAGCCCCGCGAGCTTCATGTTGAAGATGGTGCCGCCGTTACAAAGCTGGAGAAATACTCACAGCCCGATTTTTCAAACCCTGCTCTTGACACCGAGGAGCGCAGACTCCTTGCAGACTGCCCCCTTTTCAAGGTCTGGAAACTGGACACAAAGGGCAGCATCAGCGGCGTTGCAGGCGAGGATTCATTTGTATCCCTGCTGATTATGGCAGGCAGCGTTACCCTTGAATGCTGCGGCGAGAGCCTTGAGCTTACAAAGGGCGACAGCATATTTATCCCTGCAAATGCAGGTAAATACACCCTTACGGGCGAATCAGAAATAATTGAAACGAGAATCTAAATGGCAACAGTCAGTGTTCAGAATTTAAAAGTTGATTTCGGCGGCAAGGTGCTGTTTGAAAATGTTTCGTTTGACGTCAATCCCGGTGAATTTGTTGGTCTCATCGGCGCAAACGGAACGGGTAAAACTACGCTTTTCAAGGTCATAACGGGCGAAATTGAGCCCACCGAGGGCGGCGCATTCGTTGGCAGAAATGTTAAGGTAGGCTACCTTGAGCAGCATGCCTGCCACGGCTCCGTGCGCACGGTTTATGACGAGGCACTCAGCGTTTTTGAGCATCTTATGGAAATGGAGCGTGAGCTTGAGGATATAGCCGCAGCAATTGATGCAAACGAGGGCGGTCAGGATAAGCTGATTGAAATGCAGCAGCGCCTTAACGAGCAGTTTCAGGAGCAGGACGGCCTGACCTATAAAAGCCGCACACGCTCCGCTCTGATTGGCCTTGGTTTTTCCGAGGATGATTTTTACCTGACCTGTGATAAGCTCAGCGGCGGTCAGCGTTCAAAGCTGAGCATGTGCAAGCTGCTTTTAAGCGGCTCCGATTTGCTGCTGCTTGATGAGCCTACAAACCACCTTGATATTGCAGGCACTGAATGGCTTGAAAATTATCTTTCAACCTTCAGAGGCACAATCATCGTCATTTCCCATGACCGTTATTTTCTTGACAGAGTTACAAATAAAACCGTTGAAATTTCAAACAGAAAAAGCCACTGCGCAAAGGGAAATTACTCAACCTATCTTAAGCTGAAAGAGGAGCGCCTTGAAAGCGAAAGGCGCCAATATGAAAATCAGATGGCGGAAATCAAGCGCATTGAGGGCATTATTGAGCAGCAACGCTCATTTGCAAGGGAGCGCAACTTCATAACCGCCGAGAGCAAGCGCAAAATGCTTGAAAAGAAAAAAGCCGAGCTTGTAATCCCCGACCCTCCCCTTTCAACAATGCGCATGAAATTCACCCCTGCCTGCGAAACGGGAAACGATGTTCTTAATGTCAGCAGCCTTTCAAAGTCATTCGGCTCAAAGCGACTTTTCCGCAATGCGGATATGGAAGTTTATAAAAATGACCGCGTTTTCGTGCTGGGCACAAACGGCTGCGGCAAAACAACCCTGCTTCGAATACTCACCCGCCAGCAATCCGCCGATGACGGCTCATTCAATTACGGCGCAAACGTTAAAATCGGCTATTTTGACCAGAGCCTTGAAAGCCTGAGAGGCGGCAAAACCGTTATTGACGAAATATGGGATGAGCACAGACTTTTCACCGAAAAAACCGTTCGCAGCTACCTTGCGCTTTTCCTTTTCAGAGGCGACGATGTTTTCAAAAATGTTGACACACTCAGCGGCGGTGAAAAAGCAAAGCTCTGCCTGCTTAAGCTGATGCTTTCGGGCGCAAATGTGCTGCTGCTTGACGAGCCCACAAACCATCTTGATATTCCTTCAAGAGAGGTGCTTGAAGCGGCTCTCAGCGATTTTGACGGAACAATTATTGCCGTTTCACACGACAGATATTTTATCAATAAACTGTCCACCAAAATTTACAGAATGAGCGAAAACGGCTTTGAAAAATTCGACGGCGATTACGATGCATATGCAGGAATTGCTCTCGCTCAGGCAAAGGAAAAGCCCAAGAAAACCGAACAAAAGGTTAATTTATATAAGCTGCGCAAGGAACGCGACAGTGAAATAAACCGCCTTAAGGGCAAAATCAGGCGCAGCGAGGAAGAAATAGACCGCCTTGACAGTGAAATTGCCGAGCTTAACGGTCTGCTCTCAGACCCCGAGGTTTCGGCAGATTATGAAAGAGTTTTAAAGCTCACTAATCAGCTTGAGGAGCTTACTGACATTCAGCTTACCGTTATGGATGAATGGGAGCAGATGAGCGCAAGGCTTGCAGAGCTTACGGAGGTAGAAATATGACAAGCGAGCAGATTTTTAAAAATGCAAAATGGATTGAATGCACGGGAAGTGAAGCTCCTGTTTTCCGCAAGAGTTTCAGTGCGCTCAAAGGTGAGAATGCAGAAATCATAATCTGCGGTCTCGGCTTTTTCAAGCTCTTCATTAACGGCAGAAAGGTCAGCGACGATTTGCTTGTGCCCAACACCACCTGCTACAACGAGCGCGACCTTGTGAAATTTCAGTTTCCTATCTATGACGAGCTTTCATACAGAACCTACTGCATGAAATACGATATATCCGATTATCTTAACGACGGCGAAAACATCCTTGAGGTTATCCTCGGCAACGGCTACTACAACCAGAATGTGCGCATGGCAGAGGGCAATGTTGTTTACGGCACGCCTAAGCTCTGCTTCCTTATTGAAAAGGCAAGCGGCAGCGTTATAAGCGATGAAACAACCCTTTCTCATCGCGGATTTATCACATTCAACAACCTTTATTACGGCGAAAAACACGATTACACCCTTTATCCCCAGGGCCTTGACGGCTTTGCGGAAAGCACGGTTATCCCTGCGCCCGAAAGCGAATATTACATTCAGTTTTCACCTGCGGATAAGGTTATCAGAACAATAAAACCCGTTCTTCTTAAGGATGAGGGTGCAACAAAGCTCTACGATGCAGGCGAAAACACCGTTGGCTATGCGGTTTTCAAATGCGCCGAAAAGGGCAAGAAAATAACCGTCAGCTACGCCGAGGAAATTTATGATGAGCGTCCTTTCTACGGGATGAAATTCGATTTTGATAAGGACTATCAGACCGAGGAATTCATTACCGACGGCACAGACCGTGAATATATCCCTCATTTCACCTGGCACGGCTTCCGATATTTCAGAGTTACTGCGGATGTTGAGCCCATCAGGGTTGATGTTGTTCATTCCGATTGCCCCGTTACATCAGCATTTGAATGTGACAACGAAATTCTTAACTGGCTTTACGATGCATACATAAGAACACAGCTTGGCAATATGCATAGCGGCGTGCCCTCCGACTGCCCCCACAGAGAAAGGCTGGGCTACACGGGCGACGGCCAGCTTTGCGGTGAAACCGCAATGATGCTGCTTGACAGCCGTAAATTCTACCGCAAATGGATTTACGACATTGCCGACTGCCAATGCAAAAAAAGCGGACATATTCAGCACACCGCACCCTTTATGGGCGGTGGCGGCGGTCCCTCCGGCTGGGGCGGCGCAATAGTCGAGGTGCCCTATAAATTCTATAAAATGTATGGCGACAGAGATTTGCTTGAGGAATTCTTTCCCAAAATGCTGCACTTCCTTGACTACCTTGAAAGCCGCAGCGAAAACGGACTTGTGTGGCGCGAAGAAAAGGACGGCTGGTGCCTTGGCGACTGGTGCACCCCAGACCCTATCGTTGTGCCCGAATCATATATCAACACCGTGCTTTATGTAAAATTCATTCAGCAGGTCATTGAGGTTGCGGAAATTCTCGGCAGGCAGGGCGAGGCCGCTCACCTCCACGAGCGCGAAGAAAGAATAAAAAGAGCAATTGACATTGCCTATTACAGCCCCTGGAGCCGCAGCTACTGCGGCGATGTTAACGGCGCCTCCTGCCTTGCTTTCAGGGTTGGTATGGGCAACGAAACGGGCAAAGAAAATATGGTTCAGAAATACAGAGAGCTTGGCCAGTTTGACACTGGCATAATTGCAACCGAGGCTCTCATAGGCTATCTTTTCGAGATAAACGAAGACCAGCTTGCCTTTGACCTGCTTTCAAATGAAAACAAAGCATCATTTGCATACATGATGAAAAACGGCGCAACAACCATCTGGGAAAATTGGGACGGCAGGGATTCCCGCAACCACCCCATGTTTGGCGCAGTTACAAAATATCTGTTTATGTATCTTCTGGGCATCCGTCAGGCAGACGGCAGCGCCGCATATGAAAATGTTATTATCAACCCCCGATTTGTTGACGGCTTGAACAGGGCAAAGGGACATATTACAACCGCCAACGGCAAAATCAGCGTGGAATACACAAAATCCGGCAGCACTGCAACAGTAAAAGTGACCGCAGGCCCAAAAATAAATGCAGTTTTTGAGCATAAGGGCAAAAAAATCCCGTTCAGCGGCGAAAAACACTTTACTGTGGAGGTTTGATTATGGTAACAATCAAAAGCTATGAGCCTAAATATTGCAAAGATGTTCAGCAGGTCTGCCTCAACACGGGCCCTGAGGGCTCTCTCACAGACCCTGACACAAGAGATTTTATTCTTTACACCTTCTGCAACTACTACATTGAGCAGGAGCCCGAAAATGTTTTTGTTCTTGTTGACGAAAACGATGTTGCTCAGGGCTATGTTTTCGGTGCAATGAACTTTTGGGATTATGTCAAAAAAATCAAACCGTATCTCAAAAAGGTCCGCGAAACGGGCATGGCAAACTACAGAAACGCCATTGTTGAAATTGCGGCTCACGGAGTTTTCTCTCTCAGATATCCTTCACACCTTCACATTGACATAAATGCTCCCTTCAGGGGTAACGGCAACGGCTCAAGAATGATTTCAACTCTTACGGAGCATATGAAGGCAAAGGGCGCAAAAAGTATTATGCTTATCGTTGGCACAAGCAACACCAGAGGCATTAATTTCTACAAAAAAAACGGCTTCCGGACTCTTTTCACAATGAAAAACAGCGGCACTGTTATGGCAAAGGAGCTTTGATTTATGCGCTACGGAGTAATCGGCACAGGATGGATTGCCAAATCCTTTATTGACGGCGCAAGGCAGCTTTGCAACGCCGAATTTGAGGCAGTTTTTTCCAGAACAGAAGAAAGCGGCAGCAAATTTGCCGCAGAAAACGGAATCCCGATTGTTTTCACAAATTTTGATGAATTTGTAAAGGGTGATTTTGAGGCGGCATACGTTGCAAGCCCCAACCGCCTGCACTATGAGCAGTCAAAGCGGCTCATTGAATGCGGCAAGCATGTTATTTGCGAAAAACCCATTACCGTTGAACCCAAGGAGCTTGCCGAATTGCAGGCTCTTGCAAATGAAAAGGGCGTTGTTTACATTGAGGCAATAATGTATATGTTCAACCCTGCGAGAGAATTGCTCAGGGATGCGGTAACAAAAATCGGCAGAATAACAAGCGTTCATTTTGATTTTTCTCAGCTTTCGTCAAAATACCCCGCCTATCTTGAGGGCAAGCTGCCCAACATTTTCAACCCTGCCCTTGCAACGGGCTGCCTTATGGATTTGGGCATTTACTGCATATACCCCGCCCTTGACCTTTTCGGCCTGCCGCAAAAAATAACCGCCTGCGCCCACTTCATGGAAAGCGGCGCTGACGGCAGCGGAAACACGGCATTTCTTTACACCGATAAGCTGGTTAACCTGACCTATTCAAAGTTGGGGCAGGACAGATTAGGCTCACAAATTTTTGGCGACAAGGGCACAATCGTTATTGAATCAATCTCAAAGCTCATCAACATGAAGCTGATTGACAACAACGGCAAGGTAACCGAAATAATCGGCGATGTGCCCAAGGAAACACTTATGGGCTACGAAGCAAAGGCCTTTGAAGAATTTATCAGGAATCCCGATAATCCCTATTATGCTGTTACGGCGCAGCGCGCTTTGCAGGTAAGCAAGGCAATGAAGGAAATAAGGGATTTGGCAGGCATAGAATTTGATTGAATAAAAAAATCACCCCGTTGCATTTCTGCAATGGGGTGACACTTTTTTAGAAGTCTACTTTAAGGTCATAGTAGCAGCACTTGAAGAGCTTTTCCATCTCTTCCTGGCTGGGCTGACGGGGGTTGGAGCCTGTGCAAGCATCAGCAATAGCATTCTTTGCAATTTCGGGAAGTCTTTCAAGGAATACTTCCTCGGGAACAAAGCCCTGCTCTGTGGGGTAGCTGTCTGCACCGTAGTTCTTGATGCACTGGGGAATATTGAGCTTATCGTTCATATCGCGAAGATATGCAATAAGAAGCTGAACATTTTCCTCAACTGTGCTGCCGCCGAGGTTCATTCTGTCTGCAATCTTAGCGTAACGCTTTGCAGCGGATTCAACCTTTGCATTGAACTCGATAACCTTGGGCAGATACATTGCGTTTGCTGCGCCGTGGATGATGTGCGCGCCGTTGCCGTAATCTGCAAATGCTGCGCCTGTCTTATGAGCCATTGAGTGAACAATGCCGAGAAGAGCATTTGAGAATGCCATACCTGCAAGGCACTGTGCATTGTGCATCTTTTCACGGCAGTCATTATCGCCGTTATATGAATCAACAAGGTTTTCCTGAATCATTTCGATTGCATGGAGAGCAAGGGGATCTGTGTAATCGCAGTTAGCGGTTGAAACATAAGCCTCAACTGCATGGGTCATTGCATCCATACCTGTGTGAGCAACAAGCTTTTTGGGCATTGTTTCTGCAAGCTCTGAATCAACAATAGCGATATCGGGGGTGATTTCAAAGTCAGCAAGAGGATACTTGATACCCTTGTCGTAATCGGTGATAACGGAGAAAGCGGTAACCTCAGTTGCTGTGCCCGATGTTGAGGGAATTGCAACAAAGCGAGCCTTTTTGCGAAGCTCGGGAATGCCGAAAACTACACACATCTGCTCAAAGGTGATTTCGGGGTATTCATACTTAATCCACATTGCCTTTGCAGCGTCGATGGGTGAGCCGCCGCCAACTGCAACAATCCAGTCGGGCTCAAACTCAGCCATAACCTCTGCGCCCTTCATAACTGTGGTAACTGAGGGATCGGGCTCGATGCCTTCAAAAAGTTTAACCTCGAGGCCTGCTTCTTCAAGATAAGCAACAATCTTATCAAGGAAGCCGAACTTCTTCATTGAGCCGCCGCCTACGCATACGATAGCCTTTTTGCCTTTGAGTGTTTTGAGTACCTCAAGAGAACCTTTACCGTGGTAAAGATCTCTGGGGAGAGTAAATCTTGCCATTGGAATGTACCTCCTATTTTTTATTACACAAACATTGTAACATATCTTTTTTAAAAGTACAATATAAATATTTTTTACCGATTATACCAAAAGCCGCCTGCACAAAGCAAGCGGCATCAACTGTTTATTTGTTGAAATACTGGGGAAGGAATTCCTTATGAGCTTCCTTAAGCTCGTTGAAGCACTTAACGGTCTTTTCGTAGTCACCAACAAGAGGATGAACAAGCAGGCCCTTGATTGCATAATCGTCATCGCCTGTGATTGCAGCCTTAACTGCATACTTCTCATAGGTTTTAACAACTCTCATAAGACCTACAACATGGTCATTGATTTTTTCTGTTACGGGCACGGGAGTTGCACCGTCTGCGCCGATAACCGCTGCAATTTCAACGATATCGTCATCTGCCATAAAGGGAAGGGTGCCGTTATTCTTGATGTTAACAACATGAACATCCTTCTTATCGTTTGCAATTGAATCAATAAGAGAAACCGCTGCAAGCGAATACTTATGGCCGCCTCTCTTATCAAGAAGTGCAGGCTTTGTTACGATTTCTGTGTTCTGATACATTTCAAGAAGCTGCTCTTCAATTTCCATGCAAACCTGAGCTCTTGTCTTATCGTCTTCGCGCTGATGAGCCAGCTTTGCCTCGCGGCAGTAGTAATACTGAAGGTATGATGAGGGCAGACCCTGAACAGTCTTAAGGCAGTCGATTGAGAAGCCGTCGTCCTTGATGTTCGCCATAACCTTGGGCGAGAATCCGCTTTCGATAAGGCCGGGAAGAAGCTCCTTGCCGTCCTTTTTAACGGAGGTAATCCAGCTCAGGTGGTTAAGGCCAACATATGTAATCTCGCTGTCCTCGCCTGTGATTTCCTTAACATCATCAAGCATATCAATGGGAACATTGCAAAGGCCGATGTTTTTAACATTTGTGTGGTTAAGAATAAACTCGGTGATAATGCCCGAGGGATTTGTGAAGTTGATAAGCCATGCATCGGGGCAGATAGCTTCAATTCTGTCGCAAATGTTCTTAATAACGGGGATTGTTCTCTGAGCCTTGAAGAAGCCGCCGATGCCCGTTGTTTCCTGACCGATAAGGTCATATTTCTTGGGAATGCTTTCGTCAAGATGGCGGCAGGGCAGCTTGCCTACACGAATCTGTGTAACAACAAAATCCGCGCCCTGAAGTGCGGTATCAAGGTCGTCGGTGAAAACAACCTCGCAGTCGCAACCAACATTATTGAGCATTCTTACGCAAAGGTTGCCAACAATTGTTCTCTTTCTTTCATCAATATCCATAAAGGAAATCTTCTTGAGCTTGAGGCTGTCCTTAGCCTTAAGGAAACCGTCTACAAGCTCGGGGCAATAGGTGCTGCCCGAACCGATTACTGCTACGCTGATTTCTCTCATTTTAATTTATCTCCTTTACTGTGCATAATCCTGCATAATCCAATTGATGCAGCCCGTTACGGGCATTGCATTGAGCTTTATAAACTTAAGCTTTTTGCCGCTGAAGCTCTCCGCCTTTGAAAGCAATGCATCAAGATAATATTTGTTATCCAGCTTAACATTGATTGAGCCCGAAAGAACAACCTCAATTTCGTCGCTGCCGAAATTCATCTGATTTGCAAGAGCTGCAATAAGCTGAGCGCCTCTGGTTGCCATTCTGTCGCAATATTCCGTTGCAGGCTTATCGCCCTGCTTAACAGCCTCAAAGAAGAAGCCGACCATTGTTCTGATATAATCATCGCCGTTTTCGCCTTCGATTTTTTCAATAAGGCCAAGAACTTCCTCTCTTGATTTGAAGCCGTATTCATTCATTACCATTTCGGTAATAAGTGTTTTTTCAAGGCCGAGGAAAAGCTCATTATAAACAAGCCTGAATGCCTCAATAACAATGTTGCCGCCGCCTGAAATATCGCCCGAAAAATCGCCGAGACCTGCAAGCTGCATTCTTTTGCCGTCAACATCAATGCCGTTGCAGCAAACGCCCGTACCGCAGTTGTAGCCGATTGCGCTTTTGCCTGTTGCGCCTGCCTTTACTACTATGAAGCCGTCGTTGAAAACCTCAAAGTTATCAAGACCCTTTTTGCGCAGCATATCGCACATAATATCATACTGATATTCGTGGTCAATGCCTGCAAGGCCCATAAGGGTAAAGCTGATGTCGGAAAGAGCAATGCCTGCCTTTTCGCAAAGTGCACGCAGACCCTCCATGATGATATCGCTTGCACCGTCGAAAGAAGTGTCAAGGTTTTCATGGTTGCTGCCTGCACCCGTTACGGATGTAAGCATATTTTTGTTTTCGTCAAAAAGGGCAAATGCGGTTTTTGTTCCGCCGCCATCAACGCCTATGTAATATTTCATTTTTAAGCTCCTTTATTATTCAAAGAAATCGTTGCAAACCTCATCAAGGCAGAAAATGCCGCGTCTGTAAGGCTCTCTGTCAATCCACATTCCGTTTGTGAAATCGGGGAAGGCTACGGGTGCGCTGCCAAGAGCAATCGACTGCTCCGAAAGGCAGGTAACAGCCATCATAACCGCCGTATCATAAACATCAATGGGAGGTGCAGCGTCAAGCCTTACGCTTTCAACAAACGCGCTGAGCACAAGGAAATCCATGCCTCCGTGACCGCCGTGAACGCCTTCGGTCTGATACTTCTTCCAAAGAGGATGCTCATACTCCTTAAGATAAGGCTCAAATGACTCTGAGGGATGCATCCAGCTTCCGTCCTCATTCTTTGTGCGGCCCTCAATATAGATTGAGTCACCGTCCTCCATATAAAGCCCCTTTGTTCCCTGAACTCTGTAAGCTCTGGAGTAGTTTCTGGGCAGCGAACAGTCGTGAGTAAGAACAACTGTTTCGCCGTTTGAGCATTTAAGCATTGTTGTTACAATATCACCCTGATTGAAGGGATAATTTGCAAGGTCATAATCCTCGCCCTTGTTTGCCTTAATCCATTCGTTAAGGCCTCTGGACTTGCTTGCCATTGAAACAAGGGAAACAAAGCGGTTGCCTCTGTTGATGCCGAGCACCTTTGTGATGGGGCCAAGCTGGTGGGTGGGGTAAAGCTCGCCGTTACGGTGCTGGAAGTTAAAGAGCCTGCCGTGTCTGTTTTCTCTGCCGAGGCTGATTTCATCGCGCAAATCGTGCTGATAGCCGCCGGTCATATGAATGATTTCGCCAAAGATGCCCTGCTTGACCATATTAAAAATAGCCATTTCGTTTCTGTCATAGCAGCAGTTTTCAAGGAGCATACAGAATTTGCCTGTTTCCTCGCTTGTGCGAACAAGCTGCCAGCATTCTTCAATGCTTGCCGCGCCGCCTACTTCCATTGCAACATGCTTGCCTGCCTTCATGGCATCAATTGCAATTCTTGAATGGGTAATCCATGTTGTTGCGCAATAAATCGCATCGATATCCTCTCTTGCGAGAAGCTCTTTATAGTCAAGATACACCTGAGGCTCCGTGCCCGTTTTTTCTTTAACGATTTCTGCGCCGCGCTGCGCTCTGTCTTCATATTTATCGCAGACTGCGGGAACTCTTACTCCCTCACAATCAAGAAGCTCACCAAGCATACCCGAGCCTCTGCCGCTTAAGCCGATAATGCCGATATTCACAAAATCTTTCATAAAACTTACCTCTGGAGAAAAAAATTTAACCGCTGAAAAATTCAGCGGTTATATTATAAATGAAATCTTTAAAAAAGGCAATATTATTTTATATTATTTAAAATATCTTTTAAAGAGTTTTTGCCATTTCATTAAGTAAAGGGACACCAGCTTCGTCAGCGCGATGTCATACATAACAAATGCAAATGCGCCCATTCCCAGAAGCAAGGGGTAAGCCATAACACCGAATTCCTCGGTTTCGTCAATGGTAACGCCCATAAATTTAATCATCAGGAAGTAGGAGCCTGCCATTGTTGAAAGGAAAAGCAGGATTTTAACAATCCATTCGGGCACAATGGGCATTTTCTCCTCAATCAGCGCCTTGATAATGGGATAATAACCGAAAAGCACAAGGTACATAACCGCAACCTCTTTTTCGGGCACAAGAATCATTCCCAATATGGCAACGGTTGAATAAACGCCAAAGGCCCACTTTTTATCAATTTCAATAACGATAAAAATAATCAGAACACCTGCTGCCGCAGGCAGGGCATAGGTCAGAAAAGGAATAATCGCAACGGAAATCATCAGCACCAGCGAAAGCGCCGCAACAATGCCTCCGATTGCGCATTTTGAGCTTTGTTTCATTTTTTCTCCTCAATCAGCAACAAGGTATAAGGTCGCCGCCAAAACATTCACAGCAGCAATCCGCACACAGCAGACCCGAACACACATCGCAACCCGAGCAACCTGAATTGCCCTTTTTGCGCTCTGTTCTGTAGCCGCCGGAACGGGCATTGTTGATTTTGTTGTAGGCCATTTTATAGGTATTGTTTGAAGGGTCAAGGTTGCTTGCGGTTGCAAAATTCTTTGCCGCCTCCTCAAGCCAGCCTCTCTTCTGCTGAATTGTGCCTTTAAGGTAAAACCACTGGGCATCCCTTGCATTTTCAGGCACACCGTCAAGCAGAAGCTGGGCATCATCAAGCCTGCCTGCATTGATTTTCGCCCTGATGTCGGAATAATCCGTGTTGCGGTAAGTGTAGCCGTTATAGGACGAATATCCCGAGGGGTTACCTGCATTCATGATTATAGCATCGTAGGCAAGGTTGATTTCGTTAACCATATTATCCTGACCGGACGCCTGATATCTTCTAAGCAGCTCTTTGTAAGCAGCGTTCACCTGCTCATTTGATGCGCCCTGCGGCACACCCAGAACTTCATAAGGATTTCTCATATAAACACCTCAATTAACCGTGTAAACTTTTTCATTTCCACATTCGCCCGTGTATCTGCTCAGCACCTTTTCCGCGCTGAACGCAAGCCCGTCGAGCACAATATTTTCAAGTATATCTTCAAATCTTTTCTTTTCAAGGGAATCAAGAGCGTCCAGCGCACTGCTCTGGGTCAGATTGAAAATACCCCTTATCCGCTGAACAAAATCCTTGCGTACAGATTCATTTTTTATATCACCGTATTCGGCTTTAAAAGGATTGAAGCTGCCGTTTCTGATGTCATCCTCAAGGTCATCGGCGGCATCAATAATATAGACCAGCCTGCCCACCATATAGCCCAGAGTGTAAAGGAGAATTCCCCTTTCGCCATCAAATCCGAGGGCCATTATTTTGCCCAGAGCATCTGCCGAGGGATGAGCCGCTTCGTCAAGACAAACATTTTCTTTGGTTTCGGCAACCGCCTGCAAGCTCATTGAATCGCCTATAATTTTATCAACCTCAGGCGCAAGGCGTGCAGCCTTTTTATGCATAAGCCACACCAAAGGATAAATCAGCGCAGCCAACAGTTTTTGGCCGAATCCCCCGTCGCAAAGGTTATCCTTAGCCTTATAGAAAACGGTTATTATAACCGCATGCGCACAAAAATCAAGCTCTTTTCTGCTGCCGCATATCATGCACTTTTTGGCAGGGTTATAGGGACACCGTTTTTTTGAAAAGGTGCATCCGCTTTCGCCTGCAGCAAACCGCAGAACTGCGGCAAAGGCAAAATCATAGCTTAAAAAAAGCTGCGCAACCGGCGAATAAAGGCGGCCGAGCGCACGGCACAAAGAGCAGTAAATGCCTTTGTAAAGCTCATAATCTTTTATTTTCATTTCAGGCTTGAAAGCCTTCACATAACCGAGCAAACCGCACCTCCGCAAATCAGTTACATAATATCTAACTATATTCTATATTATTCATTCGCAAATTCCGTTAACATATTGTAAATTTTGCAAGTATTTTCAAACAAATTCATGGCAGAAATAGCAGAAATATAAAATTTTTACTTTTCATATTGACTTTTTAAATTGTATATGTTAAAATAGCTGACGTTCCGATTTGCGGGTGTAGTTCAATGGTAGAATCCCAGCCTTCCAAGCTGGTCGCGTGGGTTCGATTCCCATCACTCGCTCCATTCTTTGTGCCTTTAGCTCAGTTGGATAGAAGTCGGAGGCCAAGCGGTCTTAGGAAGACAAGGCATATTATCAACTCCTTGGCTCACAGAACGACATGGCTACGATCCGACTTCTTTTGCGAGTGTAGTTCAATGGTAGAATCCCAGCCTTCCAAGCTGGTCGCGTGGGTTCGATTCCCATCACTCGCTCCATTCTTTGTGCCTTTAGCTCAGTTGGATAG
>JAZUON010000004.1:0-210996 GCA_045604685.1 Acutalibacteraceae bacterium | reverse complement strand
TGGATGTCGAACCGGGGTTTATTATAAGGAGTTTCATTCTTATCCCTGCCTTTTTTGTGTATGGAACAAATTAAAAGATATTATACTTATATGTTTTGACAAATGCAAGCGGCAAAAGCAAAACTTGTATGTTAGAGAGAGTACACCGACAACCATCCCAACCGCATATCGAAAAACACCCGATGCTGCAAGACTTTCCAAAAATCTACCTGGCGTTTTATTAAAGAGTGGAAAGCAAACAGGGAACAAGCAAAATCGACACCCTTCTTAAGAAGGATGTCGATTTTTGGCACTCCCGGCGGGATTCGAACCCACGGCCTTTCGCTTAGGAGGCGAACGCTCTATCCTGCTGAGCTACGAAGACGTACACATATTCTATTAGCAAAGGTCATACGGAAAAAGAGATTAGTTAAGGTTCTATTAGGAGGCGAACGCTCTATCCTGCTGAGCTACGAAGACATTTTTATTGACCCAACTATTCTACCAAAAACATATTGTAAAGTCAAGCCGAAAAATAATCAATAATCTATTGTATATTCGGCGTTTTGCCGATAAATAATACTTGAAATATTTGACATAATATTATAAAATAAATAATTGGTAAAGTATGTTCCTACAAAATTTTTGAAAGGATTGAAAGAAATGAGCTTACTTAACAAAAAAACAGTTGACGACATCAATGCAAAGGGCAAGAAGGTGCTTGTTCGCTGCGATTTCAACGTGCCCCTTAAGGAAGGCGTTATCACAGACGAGAACAGAATCAACGCTGCTCTGCCCACCATTCAGAAACTCATAAATGACGGCGCAAAGGTTATCCTTTGCTCACATCTCGGCAAGCCCAAGAACGGCCCCGAAGCAAAGTTCTCACTTGCTCCCGTAGCAAAGAGACTCAGCGAGAAGCTGGGCAAGGAAGTTGTTTTTGCAGCTGACGACACAGTAGTTGGCGAAAATGCAAAGGCAGCAGTTGCAGCTATGAACGACGGCGATGTTGTTCTTCTTGAAAACACCCGTTTCCGCGCTGAGGAAACAAAGAACGGCGAAGCATTCTCAAAGGACCTTGCAAGCCTTTGCGAAATGTATGTTAACGATGCATTCGGTGCAGCTCACAGAGCACACTGCTCAACAGTTGGCGTAACAGCTTATGTTGAGGAAGCAGCAGTTGGCTACCTTATGGGCAAGGAGCTCAAGTACCTCGGCAATGCAGTTGAGGATCCCGAAAGACCCTTCGTTACAATCCTCGGCGGTGCAAAGGTTGCAGATAAGCTCAATGTTATTGAAAATCTCCTTAACAAGGCAGATACACTTATCATCGGCGGCGGTATGGCTTACACATTCCTTGCTGCACAGGGCTACGGCGTAGGCAACTCACTCCTCGACGAAAGCAAGATTGACTACTGCAAGGATATGCTTGCAAAGGCTGAAGCAAAGGGCGTTAAGATTCTTCTTCCCATCGACGTTGTAACAGCAGCAGGTTTCCCCAACCCCATCGATGCTCCCATCGAAACAGCAGTTTATGCAGCAGATGCAATTCCTGCAGATGTTGAAGGCCTTGATATCGGCCCCAAGACCGCAGAGCTTTATGCAGATGCAGTTAAGAGCGCAAAGACCGTTGTATGGAACGGACCCATGGGCGTATTTGAGAACCCCACTCTTGCAGCAGGCACAATCGCAGTTGCAAAGTCACTTGCTGAAACAGATGCAGTTACAATCATCGGCGGCGGCGACTCAGCAGCAGCAGTTAACACCCTCGGCTTCGGTGATAAGATGACTCACATCTCAACCGGCGGCGGTGCATCGCTTGAATTCCTTGAGGGTAAGGCTCTCCCCGGTATTGAGGCAGTTAACGATAAATAATTTTGTAAGGAAGTAAAATATTATGGATAAATCACTTCGCAGACCTGTTATTGCAGGCAACTGGAAAATGAACAACAATCCCGAGCAGACAAAGGCTCTTATCGAGGCTATGAAGCCCCTCGTTGCAGATGCAGACTGTGATGTTGTTATCTGCGCTCCCTACATTGACCTTTATGCAGCTATGGAAGCTGCAGCAGGCTCAAACATCAAAATCGGCGCAGAAAACTGCCATTGGGCAGAAAAGGGCGCATTCACAGGCGAAGTTTCAGCAGAAATGCTTAAGGCAGCAGGTGTTCCCTATGTTATCATCGGTCACTCCGAGCGCCGCCAGTATTTCGGCGAAACAGACGAAACAGTCCGTGACCGTGTAAGAGCTGCTCTTAATGCAGGCCTTAAGGTTATCCTTTGTGTTGGTGAAGTTCTCAAGGAAAGAGAGCTTGGTATCACTGCAGAGGTTGTAAGAATGCAGACAAAGGTTGCACTTTCAGGCGTTTCAGAGGCTGAGCTTGCAAATATCATCATCGCTTACGAGCCCGTTTGGGCTATCGGCACAGGCCTTACAGCTACTCCCGAGCAGGCAAACGAGGTTTGCGCTGTTATCCGCGCTCTTATTGCAGAGCTTTACACAAAGGATGCAGCTGATAAGTTCGTTATCCAGTATGGCGGTTCAATGAACGATGCAAATGCAGCAGAGCTTCTTGCTCAGTATGATGTTGACGGCGGTCTTATCGGCGGCGCTTCACTTGTTGCAGAGAAGTTTGCAGCTATCGTTGCAGCAGCTTCAAAATAAGAAATTTTTCTATGGGGGTCGGCTTCGACCCCTATATTTTTGAAAGGAATGTTTACTATGAGCAAGAAACCCGTTCTTCTTTGCATTATGGACGGCTTCGGCAGGAATGACAGCGATTACGGCAATGCAATTGTTGCCGCAAAAACTCCCTGCCTTGATAAGATTATGGCTGAAAATCCCATGACATATATCGGCGCATCGGGCATGGATGTTGGTCTGCCCGACGGTCAGATGGGTAACAGCGAGGTTGGCCACACCAACATCGGCGCAGGCCGAGTTGTTTATCAGGAGCTCACAAGAATCACAAAGTCAATCAATGACGGCGATTTCTTTGAGAATGAAGCTCTTGTCGGCGCAATGGAAAACTGCAAAAAGAATAACTCCGCACTTCACCTTATGGGTCTGCTTTCCGACGGCGGCGTTCACAGCCACAACACCCACCTTTACGGCATCATCAGAATGGCAAAGAATATGGGCGTTGAAAAGGTTTTTGTTCATTGCCTTATGGACGGACGTGACGTGCCCCCCACATCGGGCAAGGATTTCATTGCTGACCTTTATAAGAATCTTGCCGAAATCGGTGTTGGCAAAATTGCAACAATCATCGGCAGATACTATGCAATGGACAGAGATAACCGCTGGGAGCGCGTTGTTAAGGCATACGATGCAATGACAAAATGCGAAGGCGTTAAGTTTGATTGCGGCTGCGAAATGATGGCTGAATCATACAAGAATGAGGTTACCGATGAATTCATCGTGCCTGCCGTTTCAAAGGATGCAGAGCCTGTTTCAGATAACGATTCAGTTGTATTCTTCAACTTCCGCCCCGACAGAGCAAGAGAAATCACAAGAGCTTTTGTTGACGGCGAATTCAGCGGCTTTGAGCGTGAGCAGCTCAAGAATCTTTACTATGTATGCATGACACAGTATGATGCAACAATGCCCAATGTTCACGTTGCATTCAAGCCCCAGACACTTGATAATACATTCGGCGAATATCTTTCATCGAAGGGTATGACCCAGCTCAGAATTGCAGAAACAGAGAAGTATGCTCATGTAACATTCTTCTTCAACGGCGGCGTTGAAAAGCAGTATGACGGCGAGGACAGAATTCTTGTTAAGTCGCCTGCGGTTGCAACCTATGATATGCAGCCCGAAATGAGCGCATACGAGGTAACCGATAAGCTCCTTGAAGCTATCGGCACAGATAAATATGATGTAATCATTCTCAACTACGCTAACTGCGATATGGTTGGTCATACTGGCGTTTTTGAGGCTGCTGTTGCTGCGGTTGAAGCCGTTGACACATGTGTTGGCAAAATCTGCGATGCAGTTGCTGCAAAGGGTGGCGTAATGCTTATTACCGCTGACCACGGCAATGCCGACAAGATGTATGAGCCCGATGGCTCACCCTTCACCGCACACACAACAAATCCCGTTCCCTTTGTTGTTGTGGGTTGCGACTGCAAGCTGAAGGAAAACGGCGGCAAGCTCTGCGATATCGCCCCCACAATGCTTGACATTATGGGCCTTGAGCAGCCTGCACAGATGACAGGCGAAAGTTTGCTTGTTAAATAATTTTCCTTGAATAAAATTCAAATCACCCTCCACAATTATAGTGAAGGGTGATTTTTTATGTCTGTAAGACGAAGGAAATTTATAAGAACGGTTTCATATCTGCTTGCGGCGTGTGTTGTAATTGCCGCCACGGGCTATTTTTCGTTCCGTGCAAAGGCATCCTATGAGGCAACTCTTGAAAGGGTGCGCTTTGACGGAATTAATTCTCTTTGCGAATATATGCACGAAATCAGCGGAGGGCTGAATCTGCTTTCGGTTTCGGCAGGGGAGTCGGTTGCAGACAGCGCCCATTATGTTGCTTCGCGGGCGTTGGGTGCGCGGGGCAGTGCGGCCTGCTTTGAGCCCGCAAGGCTTGAAAATATAAACCGATTTATTGATTATGTTTATGATTTTTCTCAGGACTTTTCGGGCTCTGAGGATGAAAGACAAAGGGCGGCAGAGCTTTCCGACTACGCCGAGGAGGTTTATTATCACCTGAGCGACCTTTCTGTTGCGGTTATGAACGGCGAATACCGCCTGAACGAATTCGGCAGCATTTATAAAAGGAATGAAAAGCCTTTTTTTGAATACAGTCTTGATTATTCAAACGGAGGGGAAGAACAGCTTTTTGCCGTTGACGTTTTAGCTCAGTGGGGGAGCTTTTTTCTTGAAGGCAAGGAAACCGTAACCCTTGAGCAGGCAAGAAACGAGGCGGAAAGGCTGACGGGTGTTGATTCCGTTCTGTGGCGCGAGGGAGAAAGCGGAGCGCTTGCTTATTATCTCTGTCACGGGGATACTGCCGTTGAAATCTGCAGGCAGGGCGGAGCGGTGATGAGCTATATTAATCCGCTGCCCTGTGCCGAAAGGGTGCTGAATGAGGCGGATGCCCTTGAAAAGGCAATGGATTTTGCCCGAAAATGCGGTTACGGAAGGCTGACTGCCCTGACCGCTGAAATGCAGACCTTTACTGCACGGTTTACTCTTGCCCCCGAGGTTAACGGGGTTTTGCTGCTTACAAGCGCCGTCAGCGTCAGCGTTTGCCTTGCAAGCGGCGGAATTACCTATTTCAACGGGGAGGAATATATAAAGAATTACCGCGCCGATGTTTACGGCGGTGATGTGCCCGTGATAAACGGCCTGCTTCCTGCCAATGTAAATCTTGAAAAAAGTCTGCTTTGCCTTGCGGATATTGACGGCAGGGAAAGGCTTTGCATTCTTGCTTTTTGCAGCCATGCAGGCAGCAGAGTGATATATTATATTGATTACGGTTCGTATAAAATAATAAAAACCGCCGTTGAAGGCGGTTTTTAGCGGATATTAAAGATTTTCTGCAACCTTTTTCATTGCATCCCAGCCCTCTTTGCTAATGGGAAGGAAGGGCTTGCGGCAGGGGCCCATATCAATGCCCAGATGAGTGAGAACTGCTTTTTCACACTGGAAAACGCCGTATTTAATCATCTCCGTGATAATCACATTTGCCTCATTCTGGATTTCCTGAGCCTTTTTGATGCTGCCGTTATGGAATTCGTCGTAAATCTTCAGGAACTTATCGCCCATGAAGTTGTAGGTGCTGCCGATTGCGCCGTCTGCACCCATGGAAAGGCCGCCGATGCACATTTCATCAAAACCGTTGAAAACGGTTACGCCTTCAATTTTCTGCTTGAACTGCTGAAGGGCAAAAAGGTCAGCCGAAGTGTGCTTGATGCCGATGAAGCGCTTGTCCTGGAACATTTCTGCGGCGTAATCTGCGGTGAAGGTGAAGCCGTTGCCTCCGGGGAAGTTATAAACAACCATGGGGATACCCACGCTTGAAACAATGTCTGTATAATACTGCTTGATTGCTGCGGCGGGGAATGAATAGTAGAAGGGGGCAACTGCAGAAACCGCATCATAGCCGAGGCTTTCGGCGGTCTTTGCCATGTCGATGGCAGCGTCCGTTGAAATTGCGCCGCAATGCGCAATCATGGGCACCTTATCGCCTGCCGCTTCCTTAACAATGCGGAAAACCTCTTTGCGTTCTTCGGTGGTCATAACCATGCCTTCGCCTGTGCTGCCGCCGACATAGAAGCCGTTGATGCCCTTTTCAAGGTTGAACTCAACAAGCTTTTTGAGGGCGGATTCGTTAATTGTGTAATCTTCCTTAAAGGGAGTAAGAAGTGCGGTAAATATACCTTTCATTTTTAACATCTCCGTATCAATTATTCATAAATGGGGTAGCGCTTGCAGATTTCGTTAACGCCTTCCCTGATTTTTTCTGCGCTGTTTTCAAAGTCTGTTGCGCAAAGATAGATGAACTCTGCAATCTTGTCCATATCAGCCTCATCAAGACCTCTGGAGGTAACGGCTGCGGTGCCCAGTCTGATGCCGCTTGTTACGAAGGGCTTCTCGGGGTCGTTGGGAATTGCATTTTTATTTGCGGTGATATAAACCTCGTCAAGTCTGTGCTCAAGCTCTTTGCCTGTGATGCCCATTGAGCGGAGGTCAACAAGCATAAGGTGGTTATCCGTGCCGCCGGAAACAAGGTTGATGCCTCTTGAAAGAAGTCCCTTTGCGAGGGCTGCTGCATTCTTGACGATGTTTTCCTGATATACCTTGAACGAGGGGTCAAGCGCCTCGCCGAAGCAAACTGCCTTTGCTGCAATGATATGCATAAGGGGACCGCCCTGATTGCCGGGGAAGATTGCCTTGTTGATAGCGGGGGCAAGCTCTGCGGTTGAGAGGATAAGACCGCCTCTGGGGCCTCTGAGAGTTTTGTGAGTTGTGGTTGTAACAATGTCTGCATGGGGCACGGGCGAGGGGTGAAGACCTGCCGCAACAAGGCCCGCAATATGAGCCATATCAACCATAAAATATGCACCGATTGACTTTGCAATTTTGCCTATGCGCTCAAAATCAATTACTCTGGGGTATGCGGATGCACCTGCAACAATGAGCTTGGGCTTTATTTCGTTTGCGGTTTTTTCGAGCTCGTCATAATCGATAAATCCGTCGCCATTAACGCCGTAGGGAACAAACTTATAGAGCTTGCCGCTTGCATTAACGGGTGAGCCGTGGGTAAGGTGGCCTCCGTGAGCAAGATTCATGCCCATAACAACATCGCCGGGCTCAAGAATGGCTGCATAAGCCGCCATGTTTGCCTGAGCGCCCGAATGGGGCTGAACGTTTGCAGCCTCTGCGCCGAAGAGCTTTTTTGCTCTTTCAATTGCGATTGATTCAACAACGTCAACGCATTCGCAGCCGCCGTAATATCTTTTTGAGGGATAACCCTCTGCATATTTGTTTGTCAGAACGCTGCCCATAGCAGCCATAACTGCGGGGGAAACGATGTTTTCGGATGCAATAAGCTCAAGATTTCTTCTTTGTCTGTTAAGCTCGGCCTGCATTGCAAGGCCAACCTCTTCGTCAGCTTTGATTACGGGTGCTATTGTATCGATATAATCTGAAAACATAAAAAACCACCTTTTCGCATTATATAATACATAATACCATAAAAAACAATTAAGTGTCAAACCGCATTGTTAACAAAAAATACTTGTATTATTTTAATAAATAGGTTATACTGTATGATAACATGTTTAAGGAGATGAACCAATGGACCCCATCAAAGTTGATTTTTCCAAGAAAAACGGCGGCGGAAAGAAGGAAATCGTAATCCCCCCTGAAAAGGCAGTGCTTAAAACGGTTATAAGCATAGTTTGCACTCTTATATTTGCCGCGGTTGCATTTTATGTTATGATGCCCGCAATCAACCTTAAGGCCTACGATTTTTATCTTTACATCGGCATGGTTGCCGCTTCATATGTTGTTTTTAACGGAATCTTTGCCAATGTTATGGCAAAGCCCGAATATATTCCTTATGTTAAAAAGCATGCTGTTGTGCCCGGCATAATCATTGGCATTCTTGTTGTTGCCGTGGGTATCGGTTACCTTGTTTCAAGCGAATTTTTCAGAGCTTCAAGCTACAGCAACATCATTGACGTAAGAACCGACAGCAACTTCTCCGAGGAAATTCCCGAGGAGAATGCGGAGAGCTTCAGCGTTATTCCCAAGCTGGATGAGGATGCGGCGGCTCAGCTTGCAACAAGAGCCCTCGGCGTTCTTGAGGAAAAGGGCTATGTTTCCCAGTTTGCCATTTATCCTCAGTATACTCAGATTAACTATAAGGACACTCCCGTAAGAGTTGCTCCCCTTAAATATGATAACATCATCAAGTGGTTCACCAACACAAAGAACGGTCTGCCCGGCTATGTTATCATTGATATGGCTAATGAGTCAACACAGTTTGTTGAGGTTGAAAACGGCATCAAGTATTCGCCTGCAGAGCATTTCAACAAGCTCCTCAAGCGTCATCTCCGTTTTGAATATCCCACATATATGTTTGCGGAAGCAACTTTTGAAATTGACGATAAGGGCAATCCCTATTGGATTTGCGCACGCCTTGATAAAACAATCGGCCTTTTCGGCGGCACGGATGTTATCGGTGCAGTTGTTGTTAAGGCAGACAGCGCAACGGGCGAAAGCGCATATTACTCGATTGATGAAATCAAGTCAGACCCTGCTCTTCAGTGGCTTGACAGAATCTATGATTCCGACCTTCTTGTTCAGCAGTATAACTACTACGGCAAGTATCAGGACGGCTTCTGGAACTCAATCCTCGGCCAGAGAAATGTTATCACAACAACCGCTAACTACAACTACCTTGCAAAGGACGACGATGTCTGGATGTATACCGGCGTAACATCGGTTACCTCCGACCAGTCAATCACCGGCTTTATTCTTATCAACCAGAGAACAAAGGAAGCTGTTTATTACAGAGTTACGGGCGGTACGGAGTATTCGGCTCAGCAGGCAGCAGAGGGCCGCGTTAAGGACCTTGGCTACAGCGCAACCTTCCCCCTGCTTCTCAACATCGGCGGCGAGCCTACCTACTTCATGTCTCTTAAGGACCCCACCAACAACATTGTTCAGCAGTATGCTCTGATTAATGTTTCGCAGTATAATAACAACAAAATGGGCGCAACGGGCACAGACCTTTCAAAGTGCCTTGCAAGCTATGTTGCAGCTCTTGAGGAAAGCGGCATCAAGGTTGACATTGACCCCAGTCAGGTTGTTGACCCCGTTAACCCCGACAAGCCCGTTGATGAGCCTGCCGATGAAAAGCTCACCGCAACAGGCGTTGTTTCCGAAATCAGAACTGCGGTTAAAGGCGGCGACAGCTACTACTATATCAAGCTGGATTCCAATGCGGCCTATTTCTCAATTGCTGCCGCAAAGGATGAAACCGTTGTTATTCTTAATAAAGGCGACAACGTAACAATCACCTACACGGGTGAAGGTGCAATTATCGGTGCAGAATCAATAAAATTAAACTGATTTTCAAAGCAGGGCGGGAGCGTGCTCCCGCCGTCTTTGATTTTAGGAGAATTCTTATGGAATTTTACGAAAACAAGCAAGAACCCGAAAAGGCGGTGCTGATTGCCGTTGATACGGGCGAATATGACTGCGAGGTGTCTCTTGACGAGCTGGAGGAGCTTGCAAAAACCGCGGGCGCCGAGGTTGTCGGCAGGCTGTGGCAGAAAAGGGATAAGCCTGATAATGCGCTTTTCCTCGGCTCGGGCAGGCTCGAGGAGCTTGCAGAATTCTGCGAGGGCAATGAAATTGACCTTGTTATAGCGGATAGCGAGCTTTCGCCCGCCCAGCTTCGCAACATTGAAAAGGCAACAAAAATCAGGGTCATTGACAGAACAACCCTCATTCTTGATATTTTTGCCGAAAGGGCAAGGAGCAACGAGGGTAAGCTGCAGGTTGAGCTTGCTCAGCTTCGCTATTCATTGCCAAGGCTTACGGGTCAGGGCGTGAAGCTCTCAAGGCTGGGCGGCGGTATAGGCACAAGAGGCCCCGGCGAAACAAAGCTGGAGTCGGATAAACGCCACATCAGGCGCAGAATAAAATCCCTTGAAGAGGAATTTGAAGCTCTTGAAAAAAGGCGAAGCCTTGCAAGAGCAAGGCGCGAAAAGGACGGCGTTGAAACCGTTGTTATCGTCGGCTACACCAACGCGGGCAAATCAACTCTCATGAATGCCCTCACTCAGGCAGGCGTGCTTGCCCAAGACAAGCTCTTTGCAACCCTTGACCCCACATCAAGAGCGCTTACTCTGCCCGACGGCAGAAAGGTTATGCTCATTGATACGGTTGGATTTATCCGCCGTCTGCCCCACCACCTTGTTGAGGCGTTCAAGTCAACTCTTGAGGAGGCGGCCTGCGCAAAGGTTATTCTCAATGTCTGCGATGCATCGGACCCCGAATGTGCAGAGCATATCAGCGTCACAAAAGAGCTGCTTGATGAGCTTGGCTGCGCGGGCAAGCCGGTTATAACCGTTTTCAACAAGTGCGACAAGCCTGAGGCAAGGGATAATTTTATTCTTGAGCCCAACGCGGTTATGATTTCCGCTCTTGAGGAAAAAGGCTTTGACAAGCTGCTTGATGCAATTTCAAAGGCTCTGCCTCCCACACGGGCAAGGGCAAAAATGCTCATTCCTTATTCCGATGGCGGCGCTGCGGCAATTCTTCGCAAGGACAGCGTTATAAATTTTGAGGAATACAGAGCAGACGGGCTTTATTTTGAGCTCGTTGCGGATGTAGCGATGATTGACAGATTTCAGGATTACTGTGTGGAATGAATAAAATAAAACAGATATTGTGCATTGCCCTGACCTTTGCGGTTCTGGGCGGATGCACACAGATAAAAAAGGCGGATGCCCCGCCTGAGGAAACAAGTCTGACAGAAAATCTGACGGCTATTTCCGAAATGCAGGAAACAGAGCAGATTACAAACGAAATGCAGACGGAAACCACCAAAACAGAAACGGAAAGGCTTACCGCAGCTCAAACAACCGCCGTTGTGTCAACTGAGGCTTCAACAACGGCAAAGCCTCTTACAACAGTCGGCGAAACCTCTGCACCTGCAACTACTCAACCTGCCACAACAGAAACCGTTCCGACTCAAAGTGAGGACGGAATAATCATCGGGCTGAAAAGAATGCTTTTCGGAAGCAGCAGTCAGGAGATAACCGCAGTATTCGGCAATCCTGCCGAAACCGTTACGGAAAAGCTGACCTCAGGGGGCACGGTAACAAGCCTTGTTTATGCGGATAACTACAGAGAGTTTGCGGTTTTTCAGCTTCTTAACGGCAGATTTTTCGGGTTTTACACCTGTGTCAGGGATACTATTGTGACCGACGGCGAAAAAGCCTATTCTTTGCGCACGGGCGGCGAAACTCAGATAGGCAGCGTAAAAATAACCGAATTCACCGATAAGCTAGGCAACGGCAAGGCATATGCTTTCAGGGCGGGCTATAACGGATTTGAATATCTGCCGGTTGAGCTTGAATCCCTTGACGGTCAGGAAAGGCTGATTTTTCATGCAACAAACGCCATAAGGGCGCTCAACGGAGTGGCTGCTCTCGAATATTCGGAGAAAGCTGCGGACTGTGTGCGGAATCATTGCAGGGATATGTCGGAAAGAAATTATTTCAGCCACGACACTCCCGAGGGAGTAACAAGTGCCCAAAGATTGAGAGGCTGCGGCATTGCTTATTCAAAATGTGGCGAGAATCTGGCCGCGGGATATCAGGATGCCTTCGGAATAGCCGACGGATGGTATAATTCATCGGGCCACAGAAAAAATATGCTGGATTCGGGCTTCGATTATGTGGGGATAGGAGTTGCGCAGGGCAACGGCGATTACCATATTTATGCGGGCCAGAATTATTACAGGTAACTGTTACAAATTGTTCATTTATTGGCGGTTGACAATGGGTGAGCGATGGTTTATAATGTTTATGCAGAAATGCATACATAATAAAAGGGGGATATAACAATGAATATTGATACCACAGGCCTTCAGGAGCTTATTTTTGCTTTCTTTGAGATGCTTGCAAATTTTGACATCAAAACTCTTAATTTTGACTTTATTGCAACGCTCCTCACATTCTTTGCTCCCATCTGGAATCCCATCTGGGCTGCAGTTAACGAGTGGCTTTATGCAAACTTCGGTTTCTGAGAAAAATTCAGGGTCTGCTATTGCAGGCCCTTTTTTCTTTGCGATTTTTCTTGAATATGCCGCAATGATTTGCTATAATAATATGGTATCCGTATTCAGGGGGAGGCATAAATTATGTTTCAGCAGTTGATTGAATATTTTAATGAGCGCAGCGTGCTTATTCTCGGCTTTGGCAGAGAAGGACGCTCAACCTATGATATAATCAGGCGCAATCTGCCCGATAAGCATATCGGCATTGCTGACAGGCGTGACCTTGACCTCAGCGATAAAAATGTAACTCTCCATTGCGGTGAGAATTATCTTGACGCCATCGGTCAGTATGATACGGTTATCAAAACTCCCGGAATGTCCTTCAGGGATGTAACCGTGCCTGAGGGAGTTGAGGTCACCTGCCAGACAGATTTATTTCTGCGCTTTTCAAAGTGCATCTGTGTAGGAATTACCGGCACAAAGGGAAAAACAACAACCTCAACCCTTATCTATGAAATGGTGAAGCAGGCAGGCAAAACCGTCAGCCTTATCGGCAACATCGGCGTGCCTGTGCTTGATAATCTTGCGGAGGGTGAAACCGAGGTTGCGGTTATTGAAATGTCCTCCCACCAGCTTGAATTCACAACCGCATCGCCCCATGTTGCGGTTATGACCAACATTTATCCCGAGCATCTTGACCATTATAACGGCTTCGGCGGCTATGTTGCCGCAAAGCTGAATATTATCCGCCACCAGACGGGCTGCGATTATTTTATCTGCAATGCTCAGCAGGATTTTGATAAGTATTATAATTTCTCCAATTCCTGCGCAACCGTGCTTAAGGTTTGCCTCAACGGCGGAAAAGAGGACGGCGAAATCATTGCCGCCGCTGCTGCCAATGAAAGGCTGAAGGGTTTGCACAACAGGCAGAATGTGTGCCTTGCCGCAACGGCTGCAAGGTGCCTCGGCATAAGCAACGCCGATATTCTTGAAGCGGTTAAAAATTTCAAGGGAATTGAAAACAGAATGGAGCCCATCGGCGAATATCAGGGCATTAAATTTTATAACGATGCCATCGCAACCATTCCCCATGCGGTTGAGTGCGCTGTTGAGGCGCTTGGGGATGTTGACACCCTTATTTTTGGCGGAATGGACAGAGGCATTGATTACTCGGGCTTTGAAAAATATCTTGAAACCTGCAGGGTCAGGAATCTTATCGGCCTGCCCGATACGGGCACAAACATCTGCAATGCCCTGCTTGAAAGGGGCTGCACAAAGAACATTGTTATTGCGGAAGATATGGAGCAGGCGGTTGACGCCGCATTCAGGCTTACCCGCAAGGGCAAAAGCTGCATAATGTCCCCCGCGGCTTCAAGCTATAATGTATATAAGGATTTTGAGCATAAGGGAAATCACTATAAAGAGCTTGTAAGGAACAGAAAATAAAAAAAGAGGTCTGCATCACTTTTGCGGTGATGCAGACCTTTTTACTTTTTAAAGAAAGATTCTGTTATATCTGGGGTAAATATCAAATGTGCCGTCGTTGCGGATTGCTGTGACCGTTACGCCTTCAACCCATTCCGTTTCGGGCTTGCCGGTTTTATCGCCCAGATTATAGCAGGCATATCCGCCGGGAAGGTTATAAACAAGATGAACGCCTTTGTAAATTGCGCACCAGTCATTAACATGGTCGTGGCCGCAGAAAACAGCCTTGCCGCCCTTTTCAAGAATTGCATCAAACATTCCGCTGTTGAAGCCGGAGGAGCCTACGCTTTCAAACTGCTCGCCGTAAAGGATTTCGCATTCGCCCGATGGGCTGTATCTGCCGTTTTCCTCCTCTTTGAATGCATGTGAATACTCAACAAGGGGAATATGGAAATAAAGGAAGGATTCGGCTTTTCCATGTTCTGCGGTAAGCCTGTCAACCTCGTTTTTATAAAAATCAATCTGTTCCTGCTTGAGGAAGTCGTAGCCCTTCATATCTGCGGGAATGCCGTATTTTTTACGGTCACGGTCAAGAATATCTCTGCCAGAATCAAAGAAGAATAAGGCCTTTTTCAGCTTGCCGCCCTCGCCGAGAATGTTGACGGTGTAGTTGCCGTAGCCGAAAAGCTCATCGGGGCCGAATTTGCAAAGGCAGTGGTCGTAATCGCAAAAGCTTTTCCAAAGAAGATATTTGTAAAAGCCCCTGTCCTCTCTTGTTTCGTGGTTGCCGAAGGTTGCCGTCCAGTAAATTCCGATTTCTTCCATCATCTGAGCAAACTGAATTGCATCAATCTGCTGATACTTTGAAAGAATGTTATCGCCCGTAAGTACAACAAGGTCGGGTTTGACATCCTTGATGTGACGGACAAAGCGGTCAACCGCCTTGGTGTTCATTTCGTGGTCATCGCTGAAGTGGAAGTCCGTTGTAGAAACGATAACAAAATCGTCGCTTTTAATGTTGCCTTTTTCGTCAACCTTTGCAATGGTTGTTGAATAATCATCCTGCGAAATGATTTTTACATCCGTA
Organism: Acutalibacteraceae bacterium; assembly: GCA_045604685.1. GTDB lineage: Bacteria > Bacillota > Clostridia > Oscillospirales > Acutalibacteraceae > CAG-177. The sequence goes on along the minus strand of JAZUON010000004.1, from coordinate 196,251 downwards.
CCGATTTTTTCAGGGTTTGCTCTGCTGCAGAAAAGTGATTTGGGCCTTTTTCCTCCGCTGACTTTATAAATTATCTTTGCTGCGGCAAGGTGAATCCTGACTGCTGTCTGCCTGAAGAATGCCCATACTTTATAGATAATGTTTTTCATTATATAACCACCTTTGTTTAAGATACAGATTAATTATATTGCTGCAAGCAGTTTTTGTCAATCCGTTCCAAAGTCCTTTTTATGGGACAGAATGGCAGCTATAATGAAATCAAGATAAAGAAAGGGCGCCGGACATTGAAGCATAAATCTGTGAAAACACGAATATAATTGAACTAAACAAACCGAAATAAATTTTTTGTTCACCTGAAAAAGAACAAAAAATATTTTTGCGAGCTTTGAGTTTTGCCGTAAATAGCACTTATTGTGGTTGGTTTGTTTGACTTTGAGCATATCTTGTGTTAAAATAGCAATGTAAAAAATATCTCAAAAAAATCGAACATTTGTATTGACAAACGAATGTTCACCTGCTATAATAGACTTACAGAACAAATGTTTCACCTGTTCGCCCGAGGAGGTATATAAAATGACATTTTTAGCAATAGTAAAAACATTTCTTGAACTTGCCGCAGTAGTTCTTCTTATTGTCGGCTTTATAAATGAAAAAAAGGTTATTGCTTTTGAGGTTAAGCTGGCAAGAGCAATCAGAATTCATATCCGCAACTACCGTCTCCGCAAGCAGAAAGAGGCTCAGAAGGCATATGCAGCCCGAGTTCAGAGAAGAGCTCCCGAAGATGTTTACGAAGAGGCTGAGGCTCCCGTGCTCACCGTTGTGGGCAAGAATGGCTCCCACAGAGTTGCCTGATTTTGTCTTCCGCTTTGAATTTTATTGCATAAAAGGAAAACCGCCGAGAAATCGGCGGGTTTCTTTTTGTTTACCGTTGCTGGTCGGCGTAAAGTTTTTTTGCCTCGAATGAAGCGAAGACTGTGCATATAAAAGAATAAACCGAAAAAATCAGATATGTTACGGTTTCGGGTGTATCTCTGAGCATTGTCAGATAAAGAATTATGCCGATTGCGCCGTTGATGAGCATTAAAAACGTGTATTCAACAAAGGCGAACATTGTCAGAAAATATATCAGAATTCCCAACAGCGTTGTGGCACTGTCCGCAAAAACATATTCCGAGCCTGTAAGCGGCAGCAAAAGCTGCATAGCCGCCAACACGGCTGCAAAGCCGAGGGTGAGCAGAATCCGCTGACGATTTGTCATCCGTCGCAGCAGTGTGGAATGGCCCCGTTTGTTTTTATTCCAGCGGATAAAGGTTAAAATCTGAATCGGGAAGGAAAAAAGCAAGGCGGAAAATGCGGAGCCGTAAAGGTTATAATAAATATAAACTCCACCGTAAAGAATTGAGTTCAGACCGCCAAGCAGGCTTGCAAATCGGTTCACGCGGGATTGAAGCAGGGCGATAATCAGCGAAATATAAAGGGGCATTATCCGCAGAAAATTTTGTTTGCAGCGAATCCCCGCAACGGTTATAAGCACCGCCGTGCAGCCCATAAGCGCGAGAATAAATATATCCTTTGGTCTGGCTTTTGCTGTCAGTGTTTTATTATGCAAAACGGATTACCTCGGAATTCATTCTATTTCATCAAGATTTGCGCCCTTTGTTTCTTTAACCTTAAGGGCAAACATAATCGCGGCAACAGTAACCGTTGGGATTGATACCGCAAGGCAGGCCCACCAGATGGGCATAACCGTCATGCCGATTATGGTGCTTGCATATCCGACAACGAGGCCGATAATAACAAGAAGCCCCTCTGCGCCAACAACCGATGCGCGGATATCCGTGGGCACCTTTTCGGTCATCATAACGTTCATATAGTCTCTGCCAATCCAATATGAGCCCTGATAAAGGCCTGCGAAAGAGCCGATAAGGTAGGGATTCCAGCCGTTCAGAATTCCCACAACAAAAAGAATATATCCTGTTACACAGGTAACGGAAAAAAGAGTAACCGTTGTTTTTCTGCCTGCTTTGTCGGCAATGAAGCCCGAAAGGAAGGTGATTGCGGCATAAATTACGGGCACCATGAATAACGCCTTTGTAATATTACTTGTGCTCATTCCCGCGCGGTGCATGGATGACTCAAAATACAGGGCAATTGCAGGCATTGCGGCATCAAAAATGATGTGGGCAATGATAAGCCTTTTTGTGTCCTTGTTTGCAAAAATATATTTTACGCCGTTGAAAACGCCGGATTGATTTCTCTGAGCTTCCTTCTGCTGTTTTTTGAGGGCCTTTTCCGCTTGCCTTTCTTCATAAGGACGGGAAAGATATTCAATTCGTTCGTTAATGAAAACCTTTGTGTCTTTGGCAAAAAGAATAACAAGAACAACGGCGGCAAAACCAATCAGCGCAGGAACAAGAAAAATTTCGCGCCATTTTGTTGCATCGTTGCCCATCAGTATATCGCGGAGCGTGGGAATCAGAATAACCCCTAAAATGCCGAAGCTCTTAAGGAAACTGTAAATTTTTGCGCGGTGTTTGTCGGGAGCTTCTTCAAGAATATAGATAATCTGAATATCGTGACCCATGAAAAAGCTGATAATTGCAAAGCCCACAAGGAACATTATGTAGCTTGATGACAGGTGAATCACCAAAAGACCCGCTGCCATGCCCAGGGTTGAAAGAACAAAAAGAGGCTTTCTGCCCCATTTATCGGCCAACGCCTTATAAAACGGAGTAAACAGACCTAAAACATAGGTGAAAACGCCGATTCCCGAGTGGAATGCAAGGCCGTCCTCATAGGTGTAATATTTGCCCATAAAGGGGTTATTTACGAAAAATTCCGTTACAAATGAGGATTGCACCGTAACGGTCAGGTTACTTGTAACCTCATCAAGAATGTTAACAATGGCAATGAGCATCAGCAGAATCAAAAAATATTTGCTGCCCGAGCTGCGGCTTTGCATTTTTTGGAATCTTGCCAGCTCGCGTTTTTCACCTTTTAAAATTTGTTCGGTAGTTTTCATATATATCTTCCCTTATAAAATAATCGGTTGGAAACATAACCGTTTCGTTTTCAGGCTTTGCTTATATCAGCGGTTTGCCTTCCCATTCTTCGTCGGGTTCAACGCCGAGAAGGGCGGTAACCGTTGGAGCAATATCCATAATGTTAACATTTTCAATGGTCTTGCCCTTTTCAAAATTCATGCCGTTGATGATAACGGGGATGAGCATATCCTCGGGCATATCGCTGCCGTGAGTTCTGTCATGGCCGCCGTGGTCAGCGGTGATGATGTAAGTGTATTCATCGCCGAGGGAGGTCATTATTTTTTCAATATTATCCCAGCAGTTATTCAGAGAATCCATGTATTCACCGGTCATCCAGCCGTATTTGTGGCCTGCCCAATCGGGATATCCGAAATAAAGGAAGGTGAAGTCGGGCTCGTAAGCCTTAACATAGTTTATTAATTCATCCGTCAGGACCTCGCCTGCTTCTCTGTAGCCTATTCTTCTGCCTGCATAAAAGCAGGAATGAGCAAGAGAATTTGGGCGCGACACATCGCGGATTTCTTCCCAGTTATAGAAAATCGCGCATTTTTTATCTGCCTGCTTCAGCACCTCGCACAGACCGTTTATGGGCCTTACCTGAGGCATATAGGTGTTTGTTGTTGTTCCGTGTCTTTGGGGAGTGACGCTGTGGAAAAGGGAAATGTGGCAGGGGAGAGTTACTGAAGGATAAACCGTTACGGCGTTCATTGTGTATGCAGATTTACCGATAATGCTTTGCGCCTTTGCGATATCCGTCAGCGAATCGGGGCGCATGCCGTCAACAAGAATCAGAATTGTTTTCATTACGGACACTCCTTTGTAACTCTCGGTTTTCAGAAATTATAATTCGGATTTACGGGCTTTCCGATTTTTGCGGATTCAACAATGGCGAGGCAGACTTCAACGGTTTTTGCGCCCTCTGTTGCATCCGTTGCAACGGGAGTATCGTTAAGTATTGCATCTGCAAACACGCCGAATTCCGCCGCGGCGTTGTGGTTGTTCACTTCAACTTCAATAATCTGCGGTTCGTGAGCCATCTCATCCTCGCCGATAACAAAAAGCTGAAGCTCAGGCGAAGTGTTATCGCAGATAATCGTTCCCTTTGTGCCGTAAATCAGGGTGCGCATGGTGTAATTGCGCTTGCATCCCGTTGAAACAAAAACCTTGCCTATAACATCGTTGGGGAATTTCATAATTGCAATGGTTGCGTCATCATAGGGAACGGTAGGCAGCAGCTTATGAGTACCGTAAGCCATAACCTCTGTGGGGTCGCCTGCAAGCCAGCGCAAAAGGTCAACGGCATGGCATCCGCCGCCTATAACGCCGTGGCGCTTCGGGTCTGCCCTCCATGTTTCAACAAGATACATGTAGTCATGGGCATATTCGGATTCAACAAAATAAATTTCGCCGATAAGGCCCGAATCTATAATTTCCTTTGCTTTGATAAATGCAGGGGTAAAACGGCAAATCTGGCCCACCATGAATTTGCAGCCCGATTCATTTGCGGCTTTAACGATATCTTCAATATCTTCTCTTGTTAATGCAAGGGGCTTTTCGCATAAAACATGCTTGCCTGCGCGGAGCAGGTCCGTTGCAACCTGCTTATGCTGCTGGTCGGGAATGGCAACGGTAACCGCATTGATATCTTTGTTGCTGATGATATCGCGGTAATCGGTGTATTGCTTCTCTTCGGGAATATTATATTTTTCTCCCGCCGCTCTGAGAGCGTCTGTATCGCAGTCGCAAATCGCGCCGATTTCAATGCCGCAGCTCATTGCGCCTTCAATGTGTGCTTTTCCGAACTGCATTCCCATATTGGCAACAACTATTTTTTTATCCATAAAACAAGGACTCCTTTTAAAATAATATCCATATCATTTTACAACGGACGGAAAATATAGTCAAGATGAACTAAAAAAAACTGCATGCATGCAGCAAAAAAACCGCAAAACATACATAAAAAAGCCCCGCACGGGGCAGGGCTTTTCTTTTGATTTGCTTATTTAAAAGTCACGTTTGCGAACTCGTCGGTTTCAAACATCAGTCTGCTGTTTTTTGCCGATGTGAAGTTTTGGGATTTTACATTTTCAACAGTTACGTTCATTGTGTTTGTTTCGTTTGCTGCAGAGAATTTTGATTTCATTGCCGCATTGTAAGTAATGTTTTTGAACACAATGTTATCTGCGGTGAAATTGTTGATTTCGGTTGTTTCCATATCGCCGATTTCTTCCGTGAACACAACACATGCCATTGCACGGCCGTCATCACGGAAAATCTCAATGTTGTCAAAGGTTACGCCGTCAATGCTGCCTTCCGCCAACTCGACAATAACCGCAAGAGAGGCAATTCTGTTGTTGTTCCATGTTGCATCGCGGCAGATTACTGCGCTGTCCTTGAAGGTGATATTGCGAATAGCTCTGTTAACCTCGCCGTGTATGCCGTAGCACCTTGCCTTGCCGCCCCATGCAACACAGTCGGTAAAGGTTATGTTTTCGCTTGCGGAGGGCTCGGGTGCGCCGAGTGCTTTGACATCGAAAAGGTCATCGCCGCTTCGTGCAAAACAGCGCTCTATTGTGCCGCCCTGTGTGTTGCAGATTGCAAAGGCATCGGAATTCTGTCTGTAGCCGAAAATGTCAACATCCTTGATATTTAGGTTTTGGCAACGGTAGCTGATGAACGACCATTCGGGTGAATTGACGATTTTTATGCCTTTTACCTCAATGTTGCTGCACTGTGTAAAAACAACGCCTCTGCGCTCTCTGCGGTCAAGGTGAGATAAATCCATCACGCCTCTGCCAACAAACTTTATGTTGTTGCAGTTGTAGAAGTTTATGAACGGATGCCTTGTCAGACCGAAGGCATTAAGGTAAACCGCATCAGGGTCAGCGTAACGCATTTCGTCCTCTTCGCTCATAATGTCGTACATATGCTCGGCAAGAACATAAGCGCCCTGCTTGAGGTAAACAACCGTGTCGTTCTGCGAAAAGCATGCATAGGGGATTTTGAGCAGCCCCTTTTCAACAACAATAACATTTTCTTCGCCGTATTGCTCCTGATATGCTTTGATTTCCGCTTCCTCGTCAACCCTTTCCCTTACAAAAAGTGTGTAGGCGCATTTCTGCGAAGCGGAGTTGAAAAGGAAGGTGTAAATGCCGAAATCATCGATGCTCGCAGTCATCACTCCGCCCGAGCATTTTGCTCCCACGCCGAGCTTTTCGGGTAAGCAGATGGCGTTCTTTATTCTGAAATCCTGCGAATAAAGCTCTATATTGAACGAAAACTCTTCGCCCTCATCAAGATATACTTCCGAAAACGAGTGCAATTCACCGTACTGCGTTTCGCCGAGGAAAACGGTTGCTGCATAAACAGGGATATCTTTTTGACCGATTTTTGCCGTATAATAGGGCGAGATAACAACGCCGTTTACATCGTCATAGCCCTGTGCAGATTCGTATAGCTCTTTTTCCGAATCGGCTCTGGATTTGAGTTCTTCCTCTGTAACTCCCCATTCCTCAAGTGTCTTTACCGCCTCTTTCGGATATTCGAGCACATCAAAGTCCAAATCCCCGCTCGGCGGCGCAATAACCGCAGGGGATATAATCGAAGATATGGTTATCGACAGAGTGACAAAGCATTTAAATAGAAATCTGAATAAATCAAGCATGATAAAACCTCCGTTTCTATAAAGTATTTTAGCAAGATAGTCCGATAAAAGCAAGTGATAATTCAGGGCTGCCCTTGTTATTTATCTGTATTTATGATATACTGAATTTACGGACAAAAGTCCGAATAAATTTTTTGGAGAATGCTGTTTGAAAATGAACAACACCTTGGAGATTGTAATGTAAACCGGGAGGTTTGCAAATACTTTTCTCCGCAATCCTCCGGTGATTGAAAGTCAACAATTTTGGAGGTTAACAATGAAAAATGACTGCATCATTCGTTTGGAAAGAACAGAAGAACACCGTGAAACCGAAAATCTTGTCAGAGAAGCATTCTGGAATGTGTACCGTCCCGGCTGCCTTGAGCATTATGTGCTCAATCAGTTGAGGGACGATGAAGCATTTGTGCCTGAACTCAATTTTGTTATGGAAAAGGACGGGCAGATAATTGGTCAGAATATGTTTATGAGGGCGGTTATCAAAGCCGATGACGGCAGAGATATCCCCATTATGGCTATGGGACCCATCTGCATTACCCCCGAACTCAAGCGTCAGGGTTACGGCAAGATTCTGCTTGACTATTCTCTGGAAAAGGCGGCAGAACTTGGCTGCGGAGCGCTTTGCTTTGAGGGGAATATCGGTTTTTACGGCAAAAGCGGATTCACATATGCGAGCGAGTTCGGTATCCGTTACCACGACTTACCTGAGGGTGCGGATTCGTCGTTCTTTCTCTGCAAGGAGCTGATTCCGGGCTATCTTGACGGCATCAGCGGAGAATATACTCCGCCAAAGGGATATTTTGTTGATGAAGCGGAAGCTGAAGAATTTGACAAGCAATTCCCGTCGAAAGTGAAGCTGAAACTTCCGGGACAACTGTTTTAATCTGACCGAATAAAAAGAGCCGTCCGAGCAATCGGGCGGCTTGATGTTTCTGCATGTGTACTATAATAAACAAAGGCATTGCATATGTTATATGTTTTTGATATAATTTCTGTGTATATGAAATTCGTGGAAAAGAGTGTGTGCTATGCAAACCGTTCTTGAATCACCGTTAAAAATACATAACAGAGTTATCCCGAACCGTGTGGTTTTTCATCCTATGGAAGGCTGCGACGGAACTCCCGAAGGTGCTGTTGATGAGCTTACCCGCCGCCGGTATTTACGGTTTGCCAAAAGCGGTGCGGGTATAATCTGGTTTGAGGCAACTGCCGTTTGCGCTGAGGGCAGAGCAAATCCCCGTCAGCTGTATCTAAATGAAAATACAAAGGAATCTTTTAAGGCTCTTGTTAAAGAAGTTAAAGAGCTTTCTTTAAAGGAAAACGGTTTTGAGCCTGTTATAATTGTTCAGCTTACTCACAGCGGAAGATTCAGCAAGCCAAACGGTACGCCTGAGCCTGTTGTGGCATACCGCAACGCTCTTTGGGAAAAAGGAAAAGAAGAACAGCCCTATGTTATTGCAACAGATGATTATTGCAAAACTATTCCCGAAAAGTATTATAAAGCGGCAATGCTTTCGGAAGAAGTCGGCTTTGACGGTGTTGATATTAAGTGCTGTCACGGTTATTTGTTTAATGAGTTTTTGAGCGCAAAAGAACGTGAGGGTATTTACGGCGGCAGCCTTGAAAACAGAACAAGACTTTATTTTGATTGTGTAGATGCCGTTAAAGAAGCTGTGAGCGAAAATGTTTTTATAACCACAAGGCTTAACGCTTGCGACTGTTTCGAGTATCCGTACGGATACGGTGTTGACGAAAACAATAATATTGATTTAACAGAAACTAAAGTTATTATACAGGCTCTTTATGAAAAGGGGATAAGGCTTATAAATCTTACATTGGGCAATCCCTATCTCATACCGCACATTAACCGCCCGTGCATAAATGCGCCCGAGGACGGAGATGTTGGTGTCAGGAGAATTTACGATGTGACAAAAGAATTGAGTAATACGTTTAAAGATATGCATTTTATTGCTTCAGGATTGACATACCCGGGAGAAAAGGCGATGGAATATGCGGAGAAGATTATAAATGACGGTGTGGCTTCCTTTGCCGGATTCGGAAGATTAGCCTTTGCATATCCGATGTTTTATAAAGATTATCTTGAAAAGGGAGAAATTAACAAAAATCAGCTTTGCCTCAAATGCAGCAAATGTTCTCAGCTTATGAGAGCGGGTACTGTTGCAGGCTGTCCCGTAAGGGATGCTGAGGTTTATATGCCGTATTATAAGAAATATGTTTTAAACAAGTAGGGAGTGCAGAAATGGTAGCTGTTATAACAGGCGGAAGCCGGGGAATAGGGGCAGGCATTGCAAAAGAACTTTTAAAAGAAGATTTTTCTGTTGTTCTTTCTGCAAGAAGCGAAAGTGAAGAACTGAAAGAATTACAAAAAGAATATAGCGAAAAAGTGGTTTTTGTTCCCTGTGATATTTCGGATATCAGCGATATTGAGAATCTTGTTTCGGTTGTAAAGGCACGGTTTGGCAAAATTGATTTGCTTGTTAACAATGCAGGTGTTGCGCCGAAAGAGCGCAAGGATATTTTAGAAATAACACCTGAAGATTTTGATTTTGTTACCGATATAAATCTTAAAGGCACATTTTTTGTTACGCAGAGATTTGTGCCTCTGCTCAAAGAAAACAACGCTTCAAGAATCGTAAATATTTCCTCAATGTCTGCTTATACGGCTTCGGTTAACCGTGGTGAGTACTGTATTTCAAAAGCGGGAATTTCGATGACCACCAAGCTCTTTGCAGCCCGTCTTGCAGAGTTCGGTATAAGCGTACTTGAAGTCAGACCCGGCATCATTGAAACGGATATGACTGCAAAAGTAAAAGAAAAATACGAAAAAATGATCGAGGGCGGCATCACTCCGATTAAAAGAATGGGTAGGCCTGAGGATATAGGTAAGTGTGTTGCATCTATCGCAAAAGGAAATTTTGACTTTTGCACGGGAACCGTTATAGATTGCGACGGCGGATTTAATGTGAGATGCTTATGAGAAAAGTTTATGATGCGATAATAATCGGCAGCGGTGCAGCGGCGTTCAGCGTTGCTGACTGGCTTTATAAAGAGAATATTACAGATATCGCCGTTATCACGGAAAATAAATTCAGCGGAACTTCCCGAAATACGGGAAGCGACAAGCAAACCTACTATAAACTTTCATTGGACGGTTTTTCTCAGGACAGTCCGTATAAAATGGCAAGCGATATTTATTCTATGGGCTGTTGCGACGGCGAAAAAATGTATCTTCAGGCGGCTAACAGTATCCGTTGCTTTTTAAGACTTTGTGATTACGGCGTAGGTTTTCCTACCGATAAATTCGGCGGTTATCCGGGCTATAAAACCGACCATGACAATACAGTAAGAGCAACATCAATAGGTCCGTTGACTTCGAAGGTTATGACTGAAAAGCTGGAGCAGGTTGTCCTTAAAGAAAACGGAACACCGCTTTTTGATAACAGACAAGTGGTGGAAATCATAAAAGACAACAACAGGGCAGCAGGTGTTGCGGCGCTCAACACCCAAACAGAAAAGTTTGAGTTTTTTTACGCCAACAACATTATTTGTGCCACAGGTGCCCCTGCCTGCATTTATGAAAACTCCGTTTATCCGCAATCGCAGCACGGTATGACAGGAGTTTTGCTGGAAGCCGGTGTGCGTATGTGCAATTTTTCGCAGTGGCAATACGGAATGTCATCGGTGGATTTTCGTTGGAATGTTTCAGGCAGCTTTATGCAGGTTATTCCCCGTTTTGTGAGTGTTGATGAGAGCGGCAATGAATATGAGTTTCTGACGGAATACTTTTCTTCAGCGGATGAAATGTGCAACAATATATTTCTTAAAGGTTATCAGTGGCCCTTCAGTTATGAACGGGCTGAACAGTCTTCAAGGGTTGATATTGCAGTGCATAATGAAGATAAAAAGGGTCGACGGGTGTATCTTGATTACACCAGAAACCCAACAGGCTTCAGCTTTGATGCTTTGGGAGAAGAGGCAAAAGAATATCTTTCCAAGAACGGCGCAAAAGCCTCAACTCCGATTGAAAGGCTTGAAAAACTTAATGCCAAGGCTATTGAGGTCTATTCAAAACAGCATATTGACCTTTATACACAAAAGCTCAGAATTGCAGTTTGTGCCCAGCACAACAACGGCGGTGTTTATACCGATAATAATTATGAAAGCGATGTAAAAGGTCTTTATGTGATAGGTGAGGCGGCGGGCACGTTCGGTCTGGCACGTCCGGGCGGAACTGCTTTAAATGATACTCAGGTAGGCGGTCTTTTGTGCGCCAGACATATTAAGAGAACGGTATCATCGCTTGATTGTAAAAATAATCCGACCAAGAAATACGAAGAACTTCTTGAAAATTTTGAGGTTGATGAAGAAGTTGACTATTCGCACATAAAAACGAAAATGAGTAAATCAGCCGCGTTTCTTCGCAGCAAAGAGGAATGCATCGCTTTGCTTGACGAAATAAATGAATTGCTGACAGATTATCCGTTAAAGCATAAATCCTTAAGCGATTATTTTTTCGATAAAGATATGCTTTTAAGTGCGAAAGCGCTTCTTGAAACAATAACAGGTGAAATGCCGTTGACGGGCAGCCGTGGCGGTGCGGTTTTTGTTGACGGCGGTGAAGTAAAAAGAGAAAATCTTTCTTACAGAAAATATCTAACCGTAACCGATAAAGGCAAGGTTTATTTTACGGAAACAAAGCCCGTCCCCAAAATTGATGAGCCTTTTGAAAAATATCTGAATGTGATTGAATAACAGTAAAAAAGTTTAAAGGTGATGAAAAATGTTTTCACGAATAATTGCGGTGATAATGTGTGTTGTTTCTCTTTTCACTGCAACCTTTTCGCAGTTTTTCTCTGAAATGGAGCTTAAAATTGAGCTTGCAAAGGGTAACTATGAAAGCCCGTATATTGTGAGACCTCTTGACGGGATAACCGTAAACGGTGTGTCTGTTGACGAATACTCCGTTGTTGCTCCGCAAGGCACTCTGTACTCCAATGCCGCACAAACCCTTTGCGATGAGCTTTATAAGGCTTGCGGAAAAAAGATTGCAACAGCCGAAAACGCTGCTGAAAAGGCCTTTATAATTAACGAAGCTCTGAATGATACGGACAGCTTCAGCCTTAAGGTTGAAAACGGTAATATTTATATCACGGGTAGCTCGCGCGCAGGAATTTCAAGAGGAATAACCGCTTTTGCAGATGAAGTTTTGCTCAGCTCACAAGGCATTTATGACTTTAAAGACGGCTATGAGTTTAATAAAACTTTCTCGGATTATGTAACATATGAGGATTTCGGGGCTGTGGGTGATGGCAAGGCGGATGACTTTGAGGCTGTTGTAAAAACCCATGAATATGCTAATGCAAACGGTTTAAGCGTTTTTGCAAATGAAACCTCAACATATTATATCGGCGGCGCAAACAAAACCGCTTGCATTATGACCGATACCGATTGGTCAACCGCACGCTTTATAATTGATGACACTCAGGTTGAAAACAGAAGTGCATGGATATTTAATATCACCCCGTCACAGGGCAGAATAAATATAACCGACAAGGTTTCTCCTCTTAAATCCGATGCGGGAAATATAGGCGCGTCACTTGAGGGCAAAAGCCTGGTTGTGCTGACGGATTCTGATGTTAAGCGATATATCCGCAAGGGTGCAAACCAAAATTCGGGCAGCAATCAGACAGATGTTATACTTGTTGATGAAAACGGAAATATTTCACCGGAAACCCCGCTTATCTGGGACTTTGATTCAATCACCTCTGCTGCGGCTTATCCCGTTGACACCGAAACATTAACCGTAAAAGGCGGCCGATTCACAACTCTTGCAAACGGCGCTGCTTCTGAGTATAACTATTATGCAAGAGGTATTCAGGTCAGACGCTCAAATACCGTTATAGACGGAATATATCACGATATTAAAAATGAGGGCAAAACGGGTGCGCCGTATTCGGCTTTTGTCAGTCTTTCATGCTGTGCTGATGTAACAGTAAAAAACTGCACGTTTACAGGCCATAAAAAGTATTCAACAACAGGCTCTGCAGGAACATCCGTAACAATGGGTACTTACGATATAGGTGCTGCGACGGCGGTTAATGCAAGGTTTATTAATTGCAACCAGACAAACGATATAACCGATAACGATTATTGGGGAATTGCAGGCACGAACTATTGCAAAAATCTGGTGTATGACGGCTGTGCACTTTCGCGCTTTGACGCACATCAGGGCGTTCTAAATGCAACGGTTATAAACTCCGTTCTCGGTCATCACGGAATAAAACTGATAGGCAGCGGAACGGCTCTGATTAAAAATACAACTGTTTTAGCCGAAGATTTTGTTGACCTGCGTTCAGATTACGGCTCAACATGGAACGGCGAGCTTGTTATCCGCAACTGTAAGTTTTATCCTACGGGTGTTTCAAGCCATATTATCAAGGCAGAAAATTCGGAGGACCATGACTTCGGTTATATTTGCTATCTGCCTCAAAGAATAGAAATTGACGGCTTCTATGTTCACAGAATCGGAAATAATTATCTTTTCACCAAGGTTAATTCAAAGCATAATTCCGATTCATACAATGCAGAGTATCCCGTTGTTCCTCCGCAGGAAATAACCGTTAAAAATTTCAGCAGTTTGCTTTTCGGAGAGCTTTTCGTTTCGAAAAACAAGGCGATGTTCAAGGCCGAAATTTCATCATGACATTATAATTACGAATTTATTGAAGATGTTGATTGTAAGAAAAAAGCCGCCGGAAAAGGCGGCTTTTTTCATCGACATATAATTTATATTTGTGATAACAAATCTGCTTTTTAGCTTCAATTTCTCCTTCGTTGTAATTAAAGTTAGCGCTATCAAGTGCATTTGGCAACCGTTGATTTTGTTGCTTTTATTCCGATAGCATTACCAATCTGTTTTACCATGGGATACCAAAATGTTTTGGTAAGAGCTTTTGAGGAAGTTTTTTTAAACGTTGTTTTTGCAATTTGAGTTGATAAAACACGAACACCTGAAGCTGCGCCCGAAACACCAAACATATCATTTATATGTGGGCAAAGTAATCAGTGCCGATGTATATGAACGGCACAAAAATCAAGGTAGAATTTTTCTTTTTTCTGTGATATGATTAGAGTGATAAATAAGAATTTATCGAACGGTTTTAACGCTGATGTGTAAAGAGATTATACGGCTACAATATATATTTCAACATAATGGAGATATCATGAATAGAATTATAGAAATAACAGATTTTTTTGCTCCCGAGCTGGATGTATATGCACGGTTAAGCGAGGCTCAACTGTTAAACAGAGAGTTCCCCGAAAAAGGCTTGTTCATAGCGGAAAGCCCGAAGGTTATTGAGCGGGCTCTTGATGCAGGATACGAACCGGTCTCATGTCTTATGGAAAAAAGGCATATTGAGGGCGAAGGCAAGCAAATTCTTGCCAGAATAAAAGACGTTCCTGTTTTCTGTGCGGAATTTGATGTTCTGACACAGCTGACAGGCTTCAAGCTTACGAGAGGTATGCTGTGTGCCATGAAGCGAAAACCCCTGCCCGACGTAAGAGAAATCTGTGAAAACAAAAGAAGAATAGTTATACTGGATAAAGTTATGAACCCAACCAATGTGGGTGCCATAATCCGCTCAGCTGCGGCGCTTGGAATGGATGCAGTAATCCTCACTCCCGGATGTTCCGATCCTCTGTACAGACGTGCTGCAAGAGTCAGTATGGGCACCGTATTTCAGATTGAGTGGACATTTTTAACCGACGACTGTCTTGATGAAATAAAGGCTCTCGGGTTCAAAACCGTAGCTATGGCACTTAAGGATAATTCTCTTTCTATCAATGACCCCGGGCTGACAAATGAAAAGAAGCTCGCCGTCATTATGGGAACAGAGGGCGACGGACTTTCTGATAAAACTATATCCGAATGCGATTTTACCGTAAAAATACCAATGTATCACGGCGTTGATTCGCTGAACGTTGCTGCTGCTTCCGCAGTAGCATTCTATCAGCTTGGCAATAAACAGAACGACGTCTGGACCGATGCAAATATATCAGAGAAGCTTTTATAATCACGAAAAAGCTGATATTATTGCTAAACTTCAAATTGCATTGATATAAAAGCAAGTTACCGTAAAAAATTACCGCAGTTGATACTTTTTGTACCGACTGCGGTATTGTTATTTTAAATTATTTTTCGAAAGTCGCCATGACATCCTTTATTGCATAAAATGCAGGCTTGGGCACTCCGTTGACATCTGTTATTCCCCATGCGGTTTCATAGGGGCAGTCTGTCTGTCCGCAGTACCAGCAGGTAGGTGAATCCCTCCAGCAGAAAACGAAAAATCCTGCAAGGCAGTTTATCTTTTTCAATGCCGGCAAAAGCTCACGGTAAAACTCAGCCTGACCCTCAGGCGTATGGGTTATACCGGTAATTGTTTCGTTGAGATAACCGTAGAAATGCTTATCCATATCCAGAAAAACAGCATCCCCCCATGTTTCGGGGTCGGGATACTCCTCGTAGACGTGTGCTTTCAGCGCATCAGGCAGCTTTGCAACAAAATTCTCAATGTCCGCACGTGCCGCAGCTTCGGATTCATAGCCGTAACGTGCAAGGATTGCGGCACGGTCTGCCTCACTTTTCGGTTCACCTGCGCTGATAAAACCGAATTCCGCCAGAATGATCGGCTTTTTCGTCATTTGGTTTACCTTGCGGATTGCGGTAACATAATCGTGCAGTTCACCGCCGTACCATGTGCCGTAGTAAAGATCAACGCCGACATAATCCATATATTGCAGATAAGGTTTCATAAGATTGTGCAGCTCTTCCGCTTCTCCTGCGGAGTTGTAGCCGATTATCAGATCGCCCTTGACCTCACTCAGAGCCTCTGCCTGAATACCGATAAACTTTGCCGCCTGCTCCAATGTCAGTGGATATGTGAAGCTTGAAACACCCATTTCGTTTGTTATCTGTATTCCGCCTATCACATCGCGCAAGTCATTGCAGAGAAACACGGCAATTTCCTTTGTACGCTGTGCATTTTCATCAGCGGACGGGTCAAAACCGCCTATTTCAAAATACGATCTCGGGTAGGGAGTGATTGCCAGAACCTTGATTCCCTGCTCGGCGTAGCCCTTTGCTCTGTTTTTGAATGAAATATACGAATCGCTGATGCTGCCGTCAGCGTTATACGGATAAGGAATATCAAAGCGCACCCAGCCGAGACCGAGTTCATTGATACGTTCATAATTTTCATCAGGATGACAAACACCGTAAATATATCCTCCTGTTTTTTTCTGCAGCTCTGCCGCATCACTGTTCGTACCGTTTATGTAACCTGATATTGATGTGAACAGCAGAGAGAAGATAAGTAAAACAGATTCAAACCACTGAACTATTTGCATACAAAAACCTGCTTTCTTTTTTGTTTGATTTTATATTAACATATGCATCATAAAAGAGTCAAGACGGATAGCTGATAAACAGTTCTTTCTCTATGTCGGCGAGTATTGATGTCAGCTGTTCTTCCTTGCCTGCAAGGTCGCTAAAGGTCTTTTTGACTTTTGCCATCAGTTCGGTGGTGCATTCCTGCGGCTCGATGTTTCCGTAGTAAAAATCCTCAATAAAGTCTGACACGGTATCACCCCTTATCGTTCGGATTTGCTGATGATTTTAATGAGCAGTTCGTCAACATCTTCTGTGGCTATACCCTCTGAGAGAAGCATATTGCGAAACTCGTTCATTCCGTTGATTAAAAGGTTGCACTCAAAATCCGTGAGCTTCAGTTTGGTTTTCTTACTGAACATAAAAATGACCTCCTTGTATTTGGTAACACCATTTTACAAGGAGGTCTGTGTTTTGTCGAATGTGCGGGAGTTTTACAAAGTTATTGTTTATCCCAAAGTGCAATCCAAAGTGCAATTTTTCTTCCAAAGTGCCACTGATATACATTCAGATTTTCATATTAATGTTATAAACATATTCAATGAACGGGTGTGTTTTGCTATTTCTCAATTTCCTTTTTTATTTCCTGTGCATGTTTTTCCATCATATCAGCCTCAACATCATAGCCTCTGCTGCGGTAGATTTCAGCCATTTTTATATACTCGTTATATGCCTTTTCAAACTCACCTATATCTTTATACAGACCCGCTTTGCAGTCCATCTCATCGCAGAAATATGTTCCGATTTCACCTGCTTTGTCGTAATATTCCAAAGCCTCATTATATTTCTTGAGCTTCTTCGCAATATCGCCACCGTGAATAAACATCCGCCAATCATCGGGGAATTTTTTGATTGCATCTCTGAAAAGATTATAGGCATCATCATATTTTTCAGCCCAGATAAGTGCAACAAGAAGATTGTCAGTTTCTCTCGGATTATCGGGATTTGATTTTGCTTTTTCCCGGAGTTCAGAAATTATTTCATCTTCTTTTTTCAAAAGAAAGAACATCCATATTCTCTGCATACAGGCAATATGATAATTCTCCGGGTCTTCATTCGGGTCGTCGCTGACCGCTTTGTCATACCATTCAACAGCAACATCACGGCAATAGTTCATCATATACATATGAATCCAGCCGTACTGCCACTTGTCGGCGGTTGAAAGCTCACCACTTTTTATGAGCTTTTCATATTCAATGCGGCAACGCATAAAATCTTCGGGGTCGCGCGAATTTTCATAAACGGAAGCAAGACGCTGAGCGTAGTTATCGTAGGCAACGGAATTCTTTTTGTAAAAATCATCAACCGTTATCTCGTAAAGTCTTGCAAGCTCGGGTAAGGTCAGAACATCGGGTAAAGTTGTTCCGCATTCCCAACGAGAAACAGTCTGAGAATTCAAATTCAATTTTTCCGCAACCTGCTCTTGTGTCAAGCTTTTTGCGAGACGGAATTTTTTAAGATTATCGCTGAAAATATTGTTCATAGTTTTCACCTTTTTCATTTTTCTTGAAGCTTCTGTTGTGATTATATCATGCAAAAATCAATTTGATAAGGTCTTATTTTGTGAACAGACTCTTGATTTCTGTGTAATCAATGCGAGCGTTTTTCTTCCGCTGCGGCGGAGATTATATATACCGTTTGTTCCTTCTCCGAGCAGTCAGAAAAACAAATTTTCCTGTTCTTGCTTGAACATATCTGCCTGCTCTGCGTCGCTGAAAAGTCTGCTGTCATGTAAGGCGACAGACATCCTTTTCACCGCCGTCGGAACAAAGGTATAACACACTAGACTTTGTGTGCCGCAAAATCGTGTGCCAAAGGAGATTTTCTCCTTTTGGATATCCACTTGTGCCGATTGTTGTGTATATACAAATTGAATTTTTTGCAAAACCACACCCGCAAAAATCCAACCGCATACACAAAAATTTTGCAAAAACAAATCCGCAAAATTTAATCGGCCTCTTCATTTTTTCGCAAGTGAAAATTTTTAATTTTCAAATTTTCCACAACAAAAAATCCTTGTTCAAAATGAAAAAAGTCCGAAAAGATTCTCGCACATTCGGAGAAAATTTTCGGACTTTTAATTTTACAATAGTGTTTCAGAAAATATAACTTTATGACTTTGAGTTGTTTCTATAAAAATCATATTTCTTCCCTATAAATCATCAATAATCATTGATAATTTTATTTTCGTATGTTATGATTAATTTGTATTTCTATACCTAACGAAAGCGAGGGTACAAAAATGAATTCTAATGTTGAACGTTGGTATTCGATGAAAGAGATTTGTGAACATCTCGGTGTAAGTCGTGACACTGTCCTCATTTGGATTGAGAAGCGTAATTTGCCTGCTTCTAAAATGGGGCGTCTTTGGAAATTCAAAGTTAGCGAAGTTGATGAGTGGACAAAATCCGGAAAAGCAGCAGATAAATAATGCACATTGATGCACGATGTCTGAACACTATTACTTTTTAACCAGAACGGAGCCCGTATAATGAATAAGATAATCGGATTATCGTTATTTTCGAATATCGGCGTAGCTGAAGCATATTTAGAAGAATTGGGAATAAAAATTGCTGTAGCAAATGAGTTGCTGACCGAAAGGGCAAAATTTTATGCAGATGTTTATCCCCATACGGACATGGTATGCGGAGATATTACTGATGCTAATATAAAAGCCGAGCTGATAAAGAAAAGCAAACAAGCAAAAGTTAATTTTATAATAGCAACACCGCCTTGTCAGGGCATGAGCACTGCAGGCAAACAAGAGCCAAATGATAAAAGAAATTTTCTCATAGTGGATACTATTCACATTATCAAAGAACTGAAACCCAACTATGTTTTGTTGGAAAACGTACCCCAACAGCAAAAAACAAAAATCCTTGTAAACGGAAAAAGTATGTTTATAGAGGATTTTATAAGGGAATCACTTGATACAGAATATGATATAAAGAGTGAAGTCGTGGATGCATTGGATTATGGTGTACCACAAATGAGACACCGTTTGTTTTTTTTGCTCACAAAAAAAGAACTTAATTTGGATTGGAGTTTCATTTCAAAACAGGATAAACATGTACCGATCACTTTAAGAGAGGCTATTGGTGACTTACCTTCTCTTGATCCTAAAATTCAAGGATTTACCTTTGAGCAGTTGATGGAATACTTTCCAGAATATGAAAAGAAAAGATTGGCTGCATTAAAAGTTTCAAAATGGCATTTTCCACCAACTCACAAATTAAGACATGTAGAGTGTATGAAATATACTCCTGAAGGAGCATCGGCTTTAAATAACACCATTCATTATCCCAAAAAGCCGGACGGAACAAAAATAAAAGGTTACCCCAACACATATAAACGTCAAAATTGGGATAAGCCCGGATATACAGTCACAACATATAATGGGGCTGTTTGTTCTCATGATAATGTTCATCCAGGCAAATATATTGGTGAGGATTCTAATGGAGATTCTTTATATTCTGATGCTAGAGTATTTAGCATTTATGAATTAATGATAGTTATGTCGCTGCCTAAAAACTGGCCTATTCCTGAGTGGGCAAACGAAAGTCTTATTCGTCATGCTATAGGAGAAGGAATTCCACCTTTAATTATAAAAAAATTAATGAAAAATCTTTTAGAAATAATATGAAGGTACTAATATGAAAAGATTGAATGGAGTTTCTCTTTTTTCAAATGTCGGGTTAGCTGAAACCTTTTTAAGTGAATTAGGCATAGATATTGTTTTGGCTAATGAAATTGTTGATGAAAGAGCAGCCTTTTATAAACATTTATATCCTGACACACAGGTTATTTGCGGAGATATAACTGATGATACTATAAGAGATGAGATAGTTAATCGTGCCAAGAATCTTAATTGTCAGTTTTTAATTGCAACCCCACCTTGCCAAGGTATGAGCAAACATGGAAAACAGGATCCTGATGACGAAAGAAATTTTCTGATTTACTATGCTGTTGATACAATAAAACGGGTTATGCCTGCTTTTGTTCTGCTTGAAAATGTTCCGAAACAATTGACAACCAAAATAAAAGTGAATGGTAGAAAAATGCTCATACCGTCTTATATAAAAAAAGAACTCAGTCCCTATTATACAATTAGCAAAGACTCATTGTATAATGCTGCTGATTATGGTGTGCCTCAAGCAAGAGAAAGATGTATCATGAAAATGGTGAGAAAGGATATTGATATTTGTTGGGACGAACCGCAAAAACAAATGCCAGTTACTCTTCGTCAAGCGATTGGAAACTTACCCTCATTAGATCCTCTTGTTCGAGAAGAAGAATATAGGACAATTTTTTCTGACTACGAAAAGAAAAAAGAGGAAGCACTAAAAGTTTCCAAATGGCATACACCACCAATACATAGCTGGAACCATATAAATTGGATGATGCATACGCCGAGTGGTAGAACTGCCTTTGAAAATAAAAAACACTACCCACAGAAAAGTGATGGAACTATAATAAAAGGGCGAATAAGTACTTATAAGCGTTTTTCATGGAATAAGCCAGCAAACACAATAACACAAAACAATGGTGTTATATCGTCATCAATTTGTGTTCATCCGGGTAGATATATAGGCGTAGATGAGCAAGGATACGATATTTATTCTGATGCGCGCGTACTTACTATATACGAACTACTAATCGTATCCTCGCTACCTGTCAATTGGAATATTCCAGATTGGGCTAGCGAAAAACTAATTCGTAATGTTATCGGAGAAGGCGTTCCGCCACTATTAATAAAAGCAATTGTGCAACCACTAGTAAATCAAATTGATAGACTGGAGATAAAATAATGAGTGGATTAGTAATGACTAAAAATGAAGGCCGTCTTGAATTTTTAGATGAAAGTATAAGATTCGTGTCTGAAAATGGCGGAGTGATAAAAACAACCGCTTTTGTTGAGAAAGAACAACAGATGCATCCTGGAATGGACACCACTTCTTGCTATCATAAAATAGTGATGGCAAGATATTTTGGATTAGTATTGTTGAATCAATACAGCAGCTATTATTTTCTTACAGAAGCTGGCACAATTTATTCAAGAGCACGAACACAAAACCAAAAAATAGACGCCATTCTGAAAGCATTGACATCTGTTACATTTGGAAGGAACAACAATGCGGTTAGCTCAGACTCGGATATTGAAGCTCCTGTTGTTCTGCTAAAATCTGTTGCTCAGATGAGGGTTGCCTCTATAACTCAAATCGGATTAATATTGTATTACATGGATAACCAAAACTATTCTCTCGGAGAAGCTATTGATGCCGTTTTGAAATGTGATAACCCTACTAAGATTAGGCAAGATTTAGTGGCGAACAGGAACTCAAAATATTTTGATGTTAAATTCAACAAGCTGTTTGAAGAATTAGGAATTTTAGTGAAAACACAGGACGGGTATAAATTAAGCGAATATGTAAAAGAAAAACATATTGATTTTATAAATAATCTTCCCGAGTTGAAGCCTATAGATTCAAAAGCAATTGATAGGTCCATTGACTCTGCCAAACAACCCAACATTGACATTTTCAACCACCATGTTTATGGTATTCATATCAAGAAAAAGAATGATGCACTTTCTGATGAACACCCTCACATTTGCATTGGGTGGTCAAAATTGGGCGATTTATCAAATTTAAATTCGCGCGAAGCTCTTAATAATCGCCACAGTCAAATTTTCACAGATGCAACATCATATTCAAGAGGACAAGATGTTGGACAAATCCATCGATTTGTTAACGAAGCAGCTGTAGGAGATTATGTTGTTTTTGCTGAGCCTGGAGTATGCCATATCGGTAGAATAACATCTGATTATTTTTATGATTCTAAAATCTATCCCGATCAAAGCGATGATTATGTTAATGTACGTAACGTCGAATGGTTAAAAAAAGACATTAAAAGAAGTGATTTGTCAAAGGCTTTTCACAATTCTTTAGGTGCCGCGATGTCTTTTTGGGGATTGAACGATTATAAATCAGTTATTCATGAGCTTCTTAAAGGTACTTATGTAAAAGATTTATCAGAAGTTTCTGAAGATGACATTATCATAATTAATGAAAACGAAACAACAAACTATACTGTTGATGATTTAAGCAAAAAATTATATGAGATGTATAATTCTGCAGACAATAAGACAACTGCGGTTCATATGTTTGGATTGAAGTACGCTGAGGAAATCAGAAAATCTGGAGTTTATGTTGTTGATATTGTAAAAAAAGCGGGAATTGCAGAATCGTATCATGCAGAAGCAAGTAAAGGTATAAGAATCTATGATTCTATATGCAATAACGATTATGGAATTAGATTTATTAATGAAAACGATCCTGCTACAACATGTGAGAGCGTTAAAGTTACTCTTCCCGAAGTACCCAAAAGAACAAGAAAAACTTTTGTGCTTAACAGCATTCTTTATGGTGCCCCCGGTACAGGTAAGACTTATGCAACCGCAAAGTATGCTCTTGCAATTATCGAAGGGAAAGCACTCTCTGAATATTCATCTGTACCTCGTGAAGAGATAATGAAAAAATACAATCAGCTTATTAAAGATAAGCAGGTTGTATTTACAACATTCCATCAGAACTACGGTTATGAAGATTTTATTCAAGGTATCCGTCCTGATACATCGACAAAAGAAATGCATTTCAAAACGGTTGATGGTGTATTCAAAAAGATAGCAGAAGCTGCAATGGCTTCGCCTGAAAAAGATTTTGTTATCATTATCGACGAAATCAATCGTGCAAATATTTCAAAAGTTTTCGGAGAACTTATCACATTAATTGAAGAGGATAAGCGTTGGGGAGAAGAGAATGCAGTTTCAGTTACTCTTCCTTCTGGTGAAACATTTGCAGTTCCGAATAACTTATATATCGTTGGCACTATGAACTCTGCAGATAAATCTATATCTTTGATTGATACTGCGCTCAGAAGAAGATTTGAGTTTGTAGAGTTTGTTCCAGATTTAACCACTATTGATGATGACACGTTAAAAGAAGTACTCAAAAAAATAAACAACGGCATTTCGAAAGAATTAAACAGTACAGATTTGTTGGTAGGTCACTCTTATTTTATCAATAAAAATGTAGATGATATTTGTAATATAATGAATCGTAGCATTATTCCATTGCTCTATGAATACTTTTTCGATAATAAAAACAAAGTTGAAGTGCAATTGAAATCTGCTCTTGAAGATTTGGATGTTGAAATTGTTTCTAATACAATGGGCAGAATTAAAATTAAAAAGAAAGAAGGATAATGAATGTCAGCCAATTCGTTGAATCGTTTTGAAGAGAGCACAATTAAAAACAAACACTTACCTATTGAGTGGCAAAACCAAAGCTCTCTTAACGAGTTGGCTGAATTCTTGCAACTTAACTGGGAACAACGTTCTGTTTTCTATGATGATGGAAAAATATCGAGTAGGCAGCAATATTTAGGTTTTGGTGGCCAAAAGACGATAAGGACCAATAACTATATTGGAACTATTGCATTCAAAGGTCAACAATTAAACATTTTTCCAAAAATATTTAAGGAGTTTAAGGGTGATACAGATACTGGTGAACTTGACCTTAAGCATTTAATGAAGAATTTAGTGCAATGGCTGAGTTACTGTAATCGCATTTCGTATCCATTTATAAACATCACGAGCAATCTTGAAGATAGTGAAGATTTGAGAGAATTGTTCATAACCTTGTACCTTCATTATGTAAAACAAGCATTAGAAAACAGACCGTTTTACCAGTATGAAGAAAAATGCGAGGATTTGTCTTTAATAAGAGGCCATATAAATTTTAAGGATTATATAAACAATAAAATTCCTAACGGTTTGGGACACCAGTTCAATTGCTCTTATGCAGAGTTTGAATTCGATAACATTGTTAATCGTATTATCAAATATACCTGCAGAGGGCTAGTAAATAGTACGACATCTTCCGAAAACAAGAAGATTATCCGACAAGTACTTATTCGTATGAATGAGGTGTCTGATGTACGATGTGTTCCTTCTGATTGTGATGGCATAAGATTAAGTAAACTCAACCGTCAATATACGGTACTTTTAAGCATGAGCAAGATGTTTTTGCTTAATCAGACATCTGCTTATCAAATTGATAATCAAGAATCTTTCTGTTTCTTGTTTCCGACCGAATTGTTGTTTGAAGGCTTCATAGGTGGATTTATTAAAGATGTTCTTAAAGGAGAGGCTAAAGTTAAATTCCAGGCAAGTGATATGACATTAGTTGATAATGTTGAATATGCTGGTCAGTCTCTCGGCAAAATCTTTACAATGCGCCACGATGTGCTTGTTGAGCACAAAGATAAAGGGTTGTTCATATTAGACACCAAATACAAAGAGATTTCCCGTTTTGAAAATAATGAAGATTTAAGACAGTCTATAAACTCCGAAATAAGTCAAAACGACTTCTATCAGATGATTTCTTATGCTGTTAAACGAGGAATATCTGATGTATATTTACTCTATCCTTTGTATAGATTTGAAGAGAATGAACCCGATTATCCGGTTGCATTATCAAACTTAGCTTCAAGCAATCCTATACGAGTTCATTTAGTTCGTTTGCCTTTTGTGTTTGAAGAAGACACTGAAAAAACAAAGGAGATACTTGCGGCAGCAATTAATAAAATCTTTGATTGAGGAAACAAATCGAAAATTTACTTCATGATAAAGTTTATGATACTTATTCATCATTTGATCTCTATGAAAAGCATTATGTACAAATAGACACTTACGGACGATCAGATAGAGATATTCCAGGTAAAATTAGTCAGTTAACTCAATTCAATAGAGAATCCGCTCGAATAATTTATAAATTATTGAAAAAGGAATTTGATTTCTAATATGATTAAAGAACTCATCCACGATCCGATTTTGCTTGCGAGGAAATCAGAGATCGCAACAAAAGAAGATTTGCTGGTGGCGCAGGATTTGCTGGACACTCTTATTGCTCATAAAGACGGATGTGTCGGTATGGCGGCGAATATGATTGGCATTTGCAAACGCATTATTGTTTTCGATAATGACGGCGAATATATGGTTATGTTCAATCCCGAAATTATAAAAAAATCAGGACCATACGACACAGAAGAAGGTTGTCTTTCTCTGCTCGGCGGACCCCGAAAGTGCAAACGTTATCAGACTGTAAAAGTGCAATGGCAGACGGCTGAATTCCAGACACGTATCAAAACATTTACTGGTTTTCCAGCACAGATAATTCAGCACGAAGTAGATCATTGTGATGGTGTGTTGATTTAATCAAGTGTAAATATAACTTTACCCATCTTCTCAGCCATTTGCTTAAATTTTTGTGCACCGCCGAAATTGCGGGTGACATAAGTAACAACGATATCGGATTTATTGAGCATCCATTTATTGCGGTAGTTAATAGCAAATCGGCGGGGAATAGTTTCTATTCCTTCCGGAAAAAGAGTATGTTCATCTGAATTGTCATTCTTACCTGGCATATAAGCAAGGACAACGTAATACTTTATGGGGTAAGTTTTTGACAAATCCTCAAGCTGACGGCGTACCATTGCATCAAAATTACCGTGGTTGCCGACATAAAACACAGTTGCATTTTTATTTTCAATAAGGTCTATCAGAGTCAGTCGCAAGGTTGGCTCTATTTCTTTTGGGGCATCTCTGTGACCGAAGAAGGTACAAACCATAAAAATCCACCTCTTTTATGGGATATATCGTAATTATAGCACATAAAATTAAAATATGCGATATATCCCACACGATTTATCGTAGATTTATTTAAACTTAAATTAACGATATATCGTAGAGGTGGTTTAAATGAATATAAAAGAAGCGGTTGAAAAGAGAATCATTGAGCTTTGCAACGAAAGAAACATTGCTATAAATGCTCTTGCAAATATTTCGGGTGTTTCACCTTCGACCGTTTACAGTATGCTCAATGAGAAAAGCAAAAATCCTGGCGTAGTATCTATCAAGAAAATCTGCGACGGAATGGAAATCAGCATCAGAGAATTTTTCGACAGCGATTTGTTTGACGATTTAGAACAAGAAATAAAATAATGAAAGAGCCGTCCGAGATTAAATCGGGCGGCTTGATGCTTGATGTAATGATTTAATGCTTGAAAGCGTTGATATACAAGGGTGTTTTGGCGGATTTTTTGAATCTGAATATCAGATGACCTTGGTGGCTAAAAATGGGGTTTATGCATTACACAACATTAAAATTACACATAAAGAAGTTCGGCGAAAGCGATTTCTTCAGCTTGGGCTTTGCAGGTATTCATCAAACCGACCCATTTCATCTGGTAAGTTTATTTATAGATAGTATCTGCCATATTACCTCTCCTTGGAAATGGATTTTACAATGTATTCTAAATCTTGTTTATTATATTTATTGTTTTAATATAAATCTGCACTTTGGGAAATTGCTACAACCGATGAATGGTCCATATTTTCCATTTCTCTCAACAAGATTTCCTCCACATCTCGGACAAATTCCAAGTGCTATTTTTTGTTCTGTTTCCTGTCTTTTTTGTTTTGCTTCATCAACTTGTTCTTTTTTAGCCTGTGCTCCGCTCGTTTTAACAGAATCAAGTATATTTAGGATGTTTTTTATATCGTCAACAGAAACTTTTTCTTCAACCGAAACTGCTTCTATGTATTGTT
The DNA here is from genome assembly GCA_045604685.1 of Acutalibacteraceae bacterium. Lineage (GTDB taxonomy): Bacteria > Bacillota > Clostridia > Oscillospirales > Acutalibacteraceae > CAG-177. The sequence goes on along the minus strand of JAZUON010000004.1, from coordinate 169,408 downwards.
TTATTTCGTTTATATATAATACCGTGGATTTTGTCGCCTTAACTCTTAATTTGCTGTTTGAAGAAAAAGCAACAAGCGGAAAAATGGGGACATCATATTTATCTTTCAAAAGTGCTTCAACCGTTTTAAAGTGCCCATAGTTCTGGTGGATTGGGTTTTTAAATTTGTTGCGATTACCGTATATGTTTTGAGTCCAATAATCTTCAAATTCGTTTCCGTAAATAATTCCCTTATAGTTTTTTGTTTCAACAACAAATATACCATATGTTGAAACTACCAAATGATCAATTTGGTGTAAACCGTTTTCATCTTTTATTATCAAATCGTTTATAGTGGTGTATTTTTCTTTTGGCAATTTATCCAAAATGGCAGCGACTCTTTTTTCGCCTGCTTTGCCTTTGAGTTTTGGCAATATTAAACCTCTAAACAGAGCTAATGCAATTGCCAATGCAACAGCCCACCATATTTCACCAAGTAAACTAATAAAAGCTTTAATTAATTCAACAATGGAGGCTACCATTCTTTCACTTCCTTTTTTAGTAACGCTTTATATTAAATATAGCACACCTTTTGAAATAAATAAACCCTTAAAACACAAAAACTCCCTCTGCTGTTTCCAACAGAGGGAGTCGGTTATATCAGATATAGACATCGACGGTTAAATCTTCCCATTGATACGGGCGGAGATATTTGCCCGTCGATTTTCTGTGTTTCAGAGCGTCATCGTAGCCGATGTCAACTCGTAAAAACAGGTCAGTCCTATTAACCTTTGATAGCTGCCTGTACTGCTCCAATGCGGATGGGGAAATCTCTTCCGAATCAACCGAAAGAGAGCAATTTTCGGCTCTTTTTCCGTTGATTTCGCAGTCAATCGGCTCATTTTCTTTGCCAAAACGCAGATACCACTTGAATTCATGGGGAGTCACAACAATCTTCTTTATGAGTGCTTCGATTACATACGGAGGCACGTCACCTTCGTTTTCGGGGTATGTATATCTGTCGAGTGCATACCGAAGAAATGTTATCTTTTCTTCGTAGTCCTCATAGATAGGTTCGTATCGTGCGGGAGCAAGGTCAGCAAGTTCGTTGTTGACTGCTGTCATCTGCTTTTTAATTGGCTCAATTTTTTCAGCAAGGTCATCTTTTGTAATAATACCGTCTGCACACATATCAATTAAACTGTCATATCTCTGCTTGAGGTCTTTCAGCAGTGCTTCTTTTCTTGCTATCAATTCGGAATTATCGGTTTTCTCGTTTGAAAGTTCATAGTGCTTTCTCAATACGGATTCTGCAATTGCAAGAACCCTCTGTTTGTCGGATAAAAACTTATCAAAAATGAACTTTGCCATCAAGTCGAGTTTCCATTCGGGAATCATCGGTGAACGGCAGGCATCTTCAAGCGGTAAACCTCTCTTTTTTCTGCTTTCGTAACTGCCGTGATTAATAACATAATAGCATTGATAAGCATATTTTGTGTTCTCTCCCGAACCCGACCATTTAACTCTGTTGAATTTGTGACCGCATTCGCAGACGAGAAGTTTACCCCATACGGTTTTCGGCGGTGTTTTACCTTTGGGTTTTCTTCCCGAATTCAGATTTTTCATTTCTCCTCTTTTACTTGCCATAATTTTTTGCACCCTTTCATATTCATCTACGGATACTATCGGCGTGTGGGTTCCCTGAACCTGCGTAAGCTCGATTTCACCATAGTTTTTTGTCTTTTTCTGATCAAGATAATTTTCAACGTACTCTTTGTGATATGTAATTATTCCGCAGTAAAATGTGTTTTGCAGAACATGGGATATAACCGTACAGTGCCATCGGGTTTTGCCCATTGATGTCAGTCTGCCTCTGCGTTCAAGCTCATCTTTGATTTTCATCAGACCGTCACCCGCAAGGTACATATCATAAATCATTCTAACAGTTTCCGCTTGTTCAGGATTTATAACAAGGTCTTTGCCGACTCTGTCATAACCCAGAATATTGCCGTTGCCGTAAAAAACTCCGTTGTTCATCGAAACCTGCTGTCCGCTTTTAACTCGGATTGATGTTTTACGGCTTTCTTCCTGAGCAAGGCTCGCCATAAGCGAAAGCCTCAGCTCACCGTCGCCGTCAAAAGTCTTGATTCCGTCATTGATGAAGAACACCTCAACTCCGACCCGTCGCAAAGCTTTGGTGAAATGCAGAGTTTCTTCGGTGTTTCTTGCAAATCGGGAAACCTCACGTGTGATAATAAGGTCGAATTTGTGTTCATGGGCATCTGAAATCATTTGCGTGAATCCCGGTCTTTTTTCAGCCGAAGTGCCTGTTATACCTTCATCGATGTACTTATCGACAAGAATCCATTCGGGGTGTCGCTCAAGAAAAGCGTTATACCATTCAAGCTGATTGCCCAAGGCATAAACCTGTGCTTCGTGTTCGGTTGAAACTCGGGCATAGATTACCACCCTCTTTTCTTTTGGTGTATCAAACGGATACATCATTTTTTATCTCCTTTCTGTCCGAACGGTAGAACAAGAATTCAGATGTATCTACCTTATCGGCATTTTCGTTTAAAATTTCGCGGAACATTTCTTCAGAAATTAAACCGTCGGCACAAAGCTGCTGGATAAGTTTAAGTGCGGCGAAATAAAGAGCTGATTCATATTCCGATTCCATATTATTCATAAAACTCCTTTCTTGCAAGGATGTCGATTTGTTCCTTGCGGTTGATTTTTCAACTTCTGCCCAAGTTGGGCAGAAGTTAGTTTTGTTTAACTTCCGACCCACTTGGTTGGAAGTTGTTTTCGGAACTTGTTCCCAACTTGGGAACAAGTTAATTTCGGGTAACTTCTGTTCAACCTGACCAGAAGTCGGAAATTCAGACCAACTTGGACTGAATTACTTTAACTTTCAGAAATCCGGCCCAACTTGGGCTGAATTATTTTGCATTGAGAAATTGTGTCCAACTTGGGCACAATTTTTTTACTTTCCGACAAGTTGTCAGGAAGTTGCTTATGTTCCGAAATTCTGTCCAACCTGGGCTGAAGTTGATGTTGTTAACATCTATGCAATTTGCGTAGAAGTAAGATTTTTAGCTTCCGCCCAATTTGAGCGGAAGTTGTTATTCGTGAATCTGCGATGAGATTTTGCCTCTATTTTTATACGCACCGAGAATTTCGGGCGGTATGTTTTCAACTGTCTTTTTGAGTTCTTCGTACTCTTGAAGTTTGCGGGAAATTTCAAGTTTTTTGAGGGTGCTCTCTTTACTGTCATCAAGCTTTTTCTCAAGCTCTGCATTCTCTGTCTTTAGTGTCTTATACGCTGCATCGTATTTTTTCAGCTTTGTCTTCATCTGCTCAACACTAGGGATATATTTTTTAAGAAGAGCTTCAAGCTCTTCTGTTTTTGTCTTTTTATTGAGCACATTTGTGTCCGCGAGAATCTGCATAATCTGATCCTTCATGCGGTTGAGATGTATTGCTTCCTTGAAAAGCCTAGGCGGAATATGTTCTCTGCCCGTTTCACTTGCACTTTCGCCCCGTTCCATATCGGGATATTTCTTCACCATGTGTTTCCAGAATTCATCCTGCCACCAGGTCAGCTTTTTTCTGTTACCGACTATGTCTTTTGCACTCAGTCTGCCGTCTTCCGTTATCGGCACAAATGACAGATGCATATGCGGTGTTTTTTCATCAACGTGAATTACCGCCGATAAAATTCTTTCTTGCGGAACGTGTTTCAGAATAAATTTCAGAGCGTGTTCAAAATATTCTTTGATTTGTGCTTTTTTCTTATCCTTGAAAAACTCGGGACTTGCTGTTATAAGTGTTTCAACAACTCTTACACTATCCGTTCTTGTTCTGCAACCAACCTCTGCAATCTGCTTTTCGGCTTCCGCACGGTATTTGCCATTCGGCTTCACAAGATGGAAATTGTATTTACTTCTCTCAGTATCAACGTCGGGATTACTCGCATAGTTTTCTTTCGTGCGCTCGTTGTGTGCTTCAATCCTGCCGATTTCGGGACCCTTGTACTTTGCAAATCTCAGTATTCCGTATTGCGGTTTCGTCATCTTTCACCTTCTTTCTTTTCTCTGTGTTTACGGACTCTTGCCGCGTTCATAATTCTTTGAGCCTCTTTCCTGCAAGACTCGGAACAATAAGCTTTTCTGCCGTTATATTCGAATTTCTTTCCGCAATGTTTACAGCTTTTCAAATGCTTATCGAAGAAAACTGCTTCGAGTTCTGGGTCAAGCGGTAAAACGGAATCACGGAAGTATCGGCAGATTTTGTTGTTTGCAAAATGTTTTGTGAACATATAGCAATCGCATTCAAGCGGCAGACAGCCATAATCTTTTCTGTAATTGGCACAGTTGTCGACCACAAGTTTTTTGATTCTCTGTTTCTCTTTGTCGGTCAATTCTTTTGACATTTTTAAACCTCCTTTCTTTTGGGCATAGAGAAAGCGAACCGCCGACACAATGCGTCAACGATTCGCCTGCAAAAAAATAAATTTTCAGTTTGCGGTAAATTCACCTCCGATATCTTTAATCGACTTTATCCGTCTATAGACATTATACTGTTTTTTTGCCGTTACCCCGTCAAAATCAAGTGTCTTGCAATTTTGCGCTGTTCGCAGCTCTTGGAATTTGCAGATTTGCAAGTTTTTGAAGACGAAAGTTGTTTTTCATCGCCTGACAGTCCGTTTTTTGGTACATATAAATTTGCTATAATTAACTTAACAAAATCAGAATTGACATCCTTGACCAAAATTTTTTATCTCAATATAATTAAATCAAAAAAACAAAAGGAGACTGATAAATGCCATATTTACACGGAACACTTGGAGAAAGAATTGCAGATTTGCGAGAACAGAGAGGCTGGACAAAAGCCGAACTTGCACAGCAGGTTGATGTTGATGCATCAACAATCGGAAGAATAGAAAGTGGAGAAACAAAGAAAATCGGCAACGATTTAATTCTTCGTCTTGCAAAAATTTTTGGAGTATCATCCGATTTTATTCTCGGACTTTCCGATGAACCCGAACCGAAAAATTTCAGCATCGGCGAACTTGGTCTGACCATAGAAGCCGCAAAGAAAATTTATACTGGTGAGATTGACCCCGATGTTCTGAATATGTTGCTTGAGCATCCGAACTTCGGAACACTGTCAAATAAAATTGCTCATTTCTTCAAAGGCACTTTTGCTGAAGGATTTGCAATTCAGAATCAGCTTTATGATATGGTCAGCAAAACCGTATGCGGTGACGATGAAATCTCAAAGGAAGTATCGGAAGATATACAAAACATGAAAGCTCCGATATATCAGGCTGACTTAACTATGATTGATAACGGATTTATGTCAATCGTAAAAGATATAAAGAAAACCGTTGATACCGATTTTTCACATTCAAGAAAACTTACACAGGAAACATTTGAAGGAATCCGTCAGAGTCTTGTCAGAAGCGGCGGCAGTCTGTCCTACAAGAGAATAACAGCAGAAAACATGGCAGATGCCGTTATTGAACAGATTAGCCGTTTCGACGGTATTACCCCGGAGATGAAAACTAATCTTCGCAATGCTTTGATTCCGATTTTTATGCAACCGCAGAGAGGTAAACACAGATGACAAACGAAGAGCTTTGCGTATTGGCTCAGGGAGGAGAAGAAACTGCAAAGCACCGTCTTGTTGAAAATAATCTCGGATTTATCAAAAAGCTTGCAAACAAATACTCGGAAGATTTTGAAAACTTCGGAATAGAATTTGAAGAAATCGTGCATGAAGGCTGCATCGGAATTCTTGAAGCAGTTAATAGGTTTGATATAAACAAAGGCACAAAATTTCTGACTTATGCCACCGCATATATAGAAAAATACATACTTCTGCTTCCCGAAAAATACGGTTATGAAGTTTACGAAGTTGATGAAGAAACCGAAGAAAAAACTTATTTCTCGTTTATGAGTTTTGATGGTGAAAACGAAGAAGGTGAATCCGATGCAGACTATATCGAGAGCACTCTTTTAGCAAGGCAACCTTATATCTACAAGGCTTCACCCGAAAACATTTTCTTTGAAAAGTTGAAAAACTTATTGCTATGTGAATCAGTTAATGAACTCGATGACCGTGAACGTGAATATATTTCTTATCGTTTCGGACTTGAAGACGGTGTTCATCGCACCCGAAAAGAATCGGCGGAATATTTCAATTTGAAAGAATCCCGAGCAAAACAAATCGAAAAAAGTGCGATGAAAAATATCAGAAAACATTTTGAACCGCAATGGAATTATATCTGTAGTCGTAAGTCCGACTGCTCCGAAGAAAAAGAATATATAGTTTTTGAAAATTTCACAGATATTACTGCGGCATCAAAACTGTATTATTTCGCTCATAAGCACGGACTTTCGGAAGCACTTGAAGTGTTCTCGGGCAGAACATTAAAGGTTTCCGTTCCGATAAAAAATGAGCTTTACGGAATAAAAATTGACGGGTTGATTTTGTCAACACGCACCGTAAACATTCTGAAGAAAAATAAAATTACGACGCTCGGGAAACTGATCGCAAAAATTCAAAACGGTCAGCTTCGGAGCATAAAAAATATCGGCACAAAAACTGTTTCGGAAATACAAATCTGCGTTTTGAATTTCTGCTACGGAGAGCTCGATTATCTGCAAAAAATATATTTTTTCAAGCTGCTTCTTTGCGACAATTGCAGATAATTTTTCCGCTGCGGCGGGGAGTCTTATATACCGTTTGTTCCTTCTCCGAGCAGTCAGAAAAAACATTTTTCTGTTTTTGCTTGAACTTATCTGCCTGCTCTGCACCGATGAAAAGTCTGCTGTCATGTAGGGCGACAGACATCCTTTTCACCGCCGACGGAACAAAGGTATAACACACTAGACTTTGCGTGCCGCAAAATCGTGTGCCAAATGGAGATTTTCTCCCTTTGGATACCCACTTGTGCCGATTGCTGTGTGTACACACTTTGAATTTTTTGGGTAAAAGGGTACCCCCAAAAATCCAACCGCATACACAAAAATTTTGCAAAATCAAATCCGCAAAATTCAATCGTCACCTTCATTTTTCTCGGCAAGTATGCAACAACTTTTTACATAAAATCAAAAATTCTATATGCCTCAAAAAATGAAAAAAGTCCAAAAATCTTCTCTCGTAATCAGAGAAATTTTCGGACTTTTATTTTATTATGTAATTGTTGTAAGCAATAAAACACTGCATTATTTTACCTTGTTGCTATATCAAATATAAAGATTTATAATTAAACTAAAAATATTTTCAAAAAATTCTGTTACATTTTGAAAATTCGTTGACTACATAATGAAGGACATGAAAGGAGTGAGGATAATGAGCGAAAAGAAGCGTGCCGACGCATTACTGCAGGAATGCTACGACCAATACCGCATCAGACTTTTCAATTATTGTCTGTCACGCCTTGATTCACGGGAGGCTGCAGACGACTGTGTGCAAGATACCTTCATTGTTTTTTATAACAAACTCCTCGACGGAGAAGAATTTGAAAATCCGAGGGCGTTTCTTTATCGGACAGCCGATAATTTCGTGAAACGGCAAAAGCAAAAAGATGCCGTTGAATCAAAACGAATTATACCTCTTGACGATGCGGCTGAAGTCGGAGTCACTGATGAATATTTATCTCGGCTTGACCTGATCGACTATGAGGAATGTGCAAAAATTCTTCTGAATCTTCTGACCGATGAAGAAAAACAAATCTACGATTTGCGGTACATACAAAGAATCGGTGTTGAGGAGATTTCAGACAAACTCGGGATTTCAAGACCTGCCGCATCGATGCGGTTAATGCGATTGCGAAACAAGATTAAATATATGGTTTATTCTTTTGATAATGAAAAGAAAGGAGGCTGACGGAATGATGACAGTAAGCAGAGAAATTTTAATGCACCCCGATTTTATGACTAATCTCGCAGATGAGCTTTGCACAATGCTCGAAGCACTCATTGATGCGGAATTCGACAAAGGCGATGACACGGATTTTGATTTAATTGATGAATGTGCAGATGCGATAAATGTAATCCGCTCGGGTGATGAATCGCAGATACTTCCTCTTATTTCACGTAAGGATTTCTTGAAGAAAGTCGGTATAAAGGCCGAAAGCAAATTCAAAGTTTTGGTTGTGGCTTGTGCGGCGATTGCAATTCTTTTCACCGCAGGCACACAGATTGAAGTTGAAGAAAACGTTTCAATCGTTCAGGCGCTTTCGGGCATCGTTTCGGATTTCTTCACGAACACAAAACAGGTTGAAGAGGTAACAACTCAGTCTGTAACAACTACCACGGAAAAGAAAGCAAGTTTAATTAATATCAGCGTTGAAACAACACCCGATTTCAAGACGGAATACTATGTTGGAGAAAAGTTCAGCGGCAACGGACTCAAAGTTTTCGGCGAATACGATAACGGCGAAAGACGGCTTGTCCTTATTAATGATTATACCGTTGAAGTTTCTGACAGTTTCGGAACAGAGCCGAAATATGAAACGGTTAAAATCTCAGTTGGTGATTACACACAGACACTTGAAGTCAGAGTTATCGAAAGCCTTGAAACGAAAAAACTGACATCAATTTATGCAATATTCCCCGATGATTTTGATTTCACGGCGAATGATTTAAACAACATCGACCTTTCAGGAATGCAGGTTTATGCGGTTTACAGCAACGGCGACGAAACAGAGCTTTTCACCGATGAATACACGGTTGAAACGGAAATCGAAAAAACATTGTTTAAAGAACAAGCGACGATAACAATCGTTTATGAAAACTGCTCGTGCTCGTTTATGATGTTTAATGAGTAAGCCTATTAAACGGATAAACTCAACAGCATCAGGACGGAGGTATTACTTGTGAAACGAAAAATTTTATCTTTTTTACTTATATTAACTTTGATTATATCGGTAATGCCGATGACTGGCATTAATTTTTCAGAGATTATATCAACTAAGGCAAAAGCCGCAGAGAATGATGGGATTTTTACTTGGGGCGATTATGAATATACGATTATAAATATAAACGAGATTGAAATCACATCCTATGCTGGAAGCAAATCGGAAGTTATCATTCCTGCCGAAATTGACGGTATGCCCGTTACATCTATAGGAAAATACAGTTTCAACGGCAAAGAAATACACAATCCGAAACCGGTTGCCCACCCTAATGCGTCAAACAACAAAAATATTCAGAAGGTCGTTGTGCCTTCAAGTGTTAAAACAATCTGTGCAAATGCATTTGGTTATATCAATGCCCTTACAAATGTTGTTCTCAATGAGGGTCTTGAAGTTATAAATGAATTTGCATTTACAAATTGTCAGTCACTTACCGAGCTTGATTTGCCCGACAGCCTTGTTACGTTCGAATTTAATGCTGTGGCAGGTACGCCCGTTACAGAGCTTGTTTTCGGCTCAAACTTAAAATCCATAGATATTACAAGTTCAGGCTATTCTTACGGTAATTCCCATTATTCTTATGTGAAAAAGGTTATTTTCAATGCTGATTCCATAACTATTGAAAATATCTCTCTACCCTCAATCACCAGTATGCCGATTGAAATTGTTTGCAACGGTGTGCTGACAGACTTATTCAAAATCAAATATAAAGGCTCTGTGGACAGAGTTGTATGCAACGACGGTGTGGCTTATAATACGGTTCTGTTATTTTTGACGAACAATATGTTCTGCAACTTCAATAATCCTGACGGCAGCATCGTCTTTTCAAATGAAGAAACCCCACCGTACTATGAATACGAAAGCAACGGATTCAGATATTCTGTTAAAGAGAACTCCGAAGCAATTATTTCACGCTACACAGGCAGTGAAAGTGTTGTTGCCGTTCCTGAAACGCTTGACGGTTACCCTGTAACGGAAATCGGTAGATTTGCATTTTCCAGCTTCAGCAGCAGTAATTCCGCCTATGTCAACAGCCCGGATAAATTGATTCCCGAAGATCTTATTACATCAATAACTCTCCCTGAAACAATTGAGGTTATCGGTGATTATACTTTTGCAGGCAACCTTAAACTTACCGAAATCAACATACCCTCAAAGGTAACAACCATTCCTTATGAGTGTTTTAACAACTGTAATTCTCTTGAATGTATTGATATTCCCCAATCTGTTAACAAAATTGAAGCAAACGCTTTTTATCGCTGCGAAAAACTCAAAAGCATTTCTCTGCCGATCAGTATTACAGAAATCCGCGAGAGCACTTTCAGTCACTGCAGTGCACTTGAATTTGTTGATATGCCCGGCGTTAATAAAATCGAAAAATATGCTTTTCACTCCTGCGAAAAACTTGTAATCACAGATTTGCCCGAATGTCTTACGGAACTTGGCGACGGTGCTTTCTATCGTTGTAATTCTGTTGAACGCCTTGATTTATCCAACGTAACCAAAATCGGTGCAGAAGCAATGTGTGGTTGCATAGGATTAAAAGAAGTTATTCTTAACAACAACCTTGAAAATCTCGAATGCGGGGTTTTTGATCGTTGCTCTTCACTTAAAAGAATAGAGCTTCCCGAAAAGCTTGTTTCAATAGGCTCTTGCTGTTTCCGTCTATCCGGTTTAAAAGATGTAACTTTTAAAGAAGGACTTAAAACTATTGGAGCGTGTGCTTTTGACGGTTGTTTTTATCTTACGGATGTTGTTTTGCCCGATAGTCTGGAATACATCTGGGACAGTGCATTTGCTGAGTGTAAAATTGAGGAAATCAACATTCCCGTTAACCTGAAAATCCTGGGATACAGATCATTTGCATTATGTGATAATCTTACAACCGTTTATTTCAATGCTGTCAACTGCAAGGTCAGTAATTTAAGCGGCGATAATGCATATGTTCCTGAGGATTGGTCAACCTCTTCGCCTTTCTATAAAGCAAAAATCACAAACATTTATTTTGGCAATAACATTACAGCTATCAGCAATGAATCCGAAATTTGCGGTACGTTTGAAAATTGCGACACTCTTCAAACGATCACAATTCCCGATTCAGTTAATGAAATCGGTACAGCAGCATTCAAAAATTGCACAAATCTTGAAACTGCACTTATTCCTGACAGTGTAACTGAAATTGCCGACGATGCTTTTGAGGGTTGCGACAGCCTTACCATCTGTTGTGTTGATACCTCTTATGCATACTCCTACGCAATGGCAAAGGGTATTGCCGTAAGCACATTCATAATTGAAAAAATTCCCAATCAGACCTATACGGGTTCTCAGATTAAACCTGCCATCAGTGTTTCTATTTCAAACAAAAGGCTTACCGAAAACACCGATTTCACCGTAAGCTACAGTAACAACATAAATGTAGGTGAAGCAAAGGTTAAAGTAAAAGGTCTTGGTGATTATTCAATGTTTACAAGCTCCGCAAGTTTCACAATTGTTACAAAGAAAATATCCGCTGTATCTGTTGCTCCCATAGATGACCAGCCTTACACAGGTTCAGCCGTTACTCCCGATATTACAGTTACCGACGGCATAAAAGTTCTCCGTAAGGGTGCCGATTATACCGTAACCTATGTCAACAACATAAACGAAGGCACGGCAACGGCAAAAATCACGGGTATCGGTAACTATTCCGGCACGGTATTAGCCGATTTCCAAATTTCTAAAGATGCTGAAGAACCGGGATTCTTTGAAAAAATCTTTTCATCCATAAGTTCACTTTTCGCAAAAATAATTTCTTTCTTAGTTTCGATATTTATGTAATCAAGAGGTGTTGATATGAAAAGGACACTAAAAATAGCCACATTATTCATAGTGATTATTTCTCTGTTCACACTGAGTGCATCTGCACAGGGAAAAACGATTGAATGGAATGACGGATATGATACCGTAACATATCATTACGGAGGCGAGTTGAAACTCGGCATGAACACCATTTCGCCTGTTAGCAAACCTAATATTTTTGATAACAATACTATTTATTTCGATAACGTTTACTATGAATTCGAAGTTGAAAAAAGCGGTTACTATTGTGTTGAAGCCGTTGGGGATTTGTTTTTTACCCCCTCAATTTCTCAGAATATAAGTGACGGCGTTGTTTACGGCGAAGAAGAGTATGTTTTTCTCAATGAAGGTATAATGATCTATCTTGAAGAAGGCGATAGCTTTTTCGGGGTTTCGATTTTGATCTATGAACCTATGTATCCTAACGATATATATAGCGGTGAAATAAATATCGAATATATTGCCGAAGAAATAATTGATATGCAGGTTGAAGATGAATATCTTGAGGATATTGTTTTTGAAGAGCACATCTGTTCCGAGTATGATGATGACGATAGCATGGGCGGTATTCCCGTAAAGGGCAAACTCATATTCAATGGCGGAAAAGAAAAGGAGTTTGACCAGTATCTCAATTTTGAATACCCAGAGGATATTGCTCACGGCAAAACCGAAATCACATTTATTCTTCCGAAATATAAAAAGTCATTCGCTGTTGATATAAAAACAGTTGCTGACTTTATAGAGAAGATTGAAATAGGCAACGCCGATGAGGTTGCGGTTGTTACTCAGACCTTTGTTCCTTACATTGCTTTTACGCCCGAGCCTGACAACATAGAGCTTATCATCACTATGCCTGACGGCACAAAGAAAACTGAGTGTGTAAGCTATTATTACGATTTTGAGCTTAAGGGTGAAAAATATCTTTCTATATGGTGCGAATATTATCAGAAGGAAGACAACGAGTGGTATCTTGTTGTTGAGGTTTCTGATAAAGAATATCTGAGCGTACCTTGTGAAAAAGTTCCTGCATCGTTCACCGAAAACTATTTTCTTTATATTGACGGCATTATAGAATTCACATTCATTATGTTTGATGATATATCATGGTATATCTCCGATGCTTTTGATTTGTTCTCGGGAATGAGTGTTAACGAAAGAATTCAGTGCTTGTCTGATACATTTACTTCAATCGGTAATTATTATTCAGATATTTATAATCTCACTGAAATGTTTATAAATTATGTTCGTTAAAATAGTTTGGTTCATAAAAACGAGTTGCGGTGAAAAAGACAATTATTCAGGCAACTTTGTGTATTCCTTCTGGCATAGTTCAAAGTTTAATTGGTATTGTGTTATTTAAGTTGGGGTTAATTGAAAATACGATTTATAAGACTTTCAAAGAGCGCAACCGTTACCCCTACGGCTGCGCTCTTTTTGGAAAACAATATTTTAAATACTTGGAGTGAAAACAATGATAAAAGAATATGAAAACTACATTTCAAAAGAAGCACTTCTGAACGGCGTTAAAAAAATGAACTCCTTCAGCACAAGGCTGACGGGTTCAAAGGGACATAACGATTTTGTTTCTTACCTGAAAAGCGAGATAAAGGATATGGGGCTTGATGTATATTCAGACCTTTATTCGTTTGACCGTTGGGAAGCAAATGAATCTTCAATCGTGATTCATACCGATAACGGCTATGAAAATATTGAGGTTTCATCTGAATGGCCGTATTCTGGCGAAACTCCAAAAGAGGGAATTACAGCCGAAATCGTTGAGGTCAAAGAAAAACATATAGGATTTATCGGAGTGAAAAATAAAATTGCTCTGGTCAAAGTTCACGATTTGGGTCAGATACCTACGGGAGTTGCCTTTAATCAGCGTAATTCATTCCCGAAAGATTTGAGTCTGCCTGCTCATTACAAAGGACCTGTTGCAACATCGTTTGTTAATTTTCCTCTGTTTTCTGTTGCAAAGAAAATGGGAGCAAAAGCGATAATCTGCATCTGGCAGGGAATGAGTGCCGAAATGGTTAAGGGTCAGTATCTTTCATTCATTCAGTCATATCTCGGCATTCCATGCTTGTGGGTAAGCGAAAAAGAAGGTAACAAACTGCTTAAAGCTGCACAAAACAAGCAAAAAGTAACCCTTACACTGCTTGCTGAAAAAGAGAAGAATGCCAAAACAGAAAGTTTTTATTCCGTTATTGAAGGTAAGAACAGCAAAGAAGCAATTATCATCAACACGCATACCGACGGTTCAAACTGCGTTGAAGAAAACGGTCCGATTGCAATGCTTGAAATGATGAAATATTTCATACATAAGCAGTTAAACAAAACGCTTATCTTTGTTTTTGTTGCAGGACATTTCAGGCTTCATGAGTTTAAGCAGAATGATATACAAGCGTCTTCGAAATGGCTGAAAAACCACCGTGATATGTGGGATGGTAAAAAAGGTCATATAAAAGCAGTTGCAGGTGTAAGCGTTGAACATCTTGGCTGCGCAGAGTGGAAAGATGTTGACGGCAAATATCAGAAAACAAACGATATTGATGTTGAGCTTGTTTATACAGGCAACAAGAAAATGGATGAAATATATTATGAATCCATCAAAGGCAGAAAACATATCCGAACAATAACTCTCCGAGGACATAATATTCTTCATTTTGGTGAGGGTCAGCCTTTGAGAAATGTGGGGATACCCGAAATTGCACTTGTTACCGCTCCCGATTATCTTACAGTTGTGAGCGAAAGCCACGAGATGGAGAAATTCAATCCGGATTTGATGTATGAACAAACGCTGACTTTTATTGATATCATACATAAAATAGACACAACACCTGCCGAACAGCTCGGCAAGCCTGATCCCTACACCTTTGGTTTGGGACGAATTAAAAACAAGAGTAAATAATAGGAGGTAAAAAGATAATGTCAATTTTTCAGGCAATTTTAGCAACTTTATGGATACCTTCGGGTATTGTTCAAGGTTTAATAGGTATTGTGTTGTTTAAGCTTGGTATGATTAGCTAAAATGAGATTTATACAATTTTCAAAGAGCGCAACCGTTACCCCAACGGATGCGCTCTTTATGCGAATACAAGCAAAACAGCTAATGTTAACATAAAAATATACAATCATTAAAAGATTTGTCATATTATGAGTGTAAAATGTTGGAAAACAATGCCAAAGGAGCGTGTTTGTATTATTTTATTTATAAAAGTTGCAATATTTTTTTCTATGGTCGGTTATGCAATATTACATTTCATTTATTCACCGTTTTGGCGTGTTAGTAGTGATGTGATTAATGATGTAAAAAATGACGGTCTGATTCATTTCACTACTCCCGAAAATGCAGCAGCAATAATAAAAAGCGGAGAATTCATAGGCTCAACAGCAGGTCTTGTTTTCCCTGCAACAGTCATTTTAGGGAAACAGGTCTGGACTTATCGGTTCAAAGGTCTTGATGATGTTGAACAGAAACATAGTTATCTTTTGAAAAAAATAAAAGTCAAAAAAGATGTAGCAAATTTCAGTGTATGCTTAAAACTTTCTGGATTCGATGAAAAAGATTTGAAAAGAATCCGCACAAGAATTCTGCGTGACAAACCCATTGTATTCAAAACCGCTAATCTCAAGCCCCAAAACATAGAGGTCTTGAAAGAATGGAAAGTTGATAAATAAAAAATAAAGCCATACAAGCTGATTATCAAAGTCAACTTGTATGGCTTTTCTATAGTTTGTAATGATTTGTTGCTTGAAAGTGTTGATATATAAGGGCGTTTTTGCGGATTTTTTGAATCTGAATGTAAGATGACCTGGATGGCGAAAAACGGGGGTTATGCATTACACAACTTTAAAATTACACATAAAGGAACTCGGTGAAGGCGATTTCTTCGGCTTGAGCTTTGCAGGTATTCATCAGACCGATCCATTTCATCTGGTCGGTTTCTTTTAATTCTTCTGTTACTCCTGCGGATTCTGCAAGTATAGGGATAATAACATCAAGGCGTTTTTCAATAGCTTCGTTAACTTCGGCACAGTGTTCCTGAAGTTGTTCACGGAGTACCAAACGGTTATATAGTGCGGGTCTGTGGTCACGAAGATAATCACGGCGCATTCTGCCGTATTTACCCAAAGGCGGTGACGGTTTGATTGTCAGGTTCGGAATGTAATAATCCCCGACTTTGGTGTAAGTAAGCTTGTTTTCCATAAAATCAATCCTTTCGTTACATTAATTTTGATTGCGAGATAATATTATAATGTAATCACGGATTTGTCGAGGATGCGAATACAAAAAAGCCGCCCCAAGGCGGCTTTAGTAACTTAACAATGTTAAGAAACGACCCCTGACCAAAAAATCAGGGGTCTGAAAATCATCCTTTGGGTGGGAATGGGTCGTTTCCGTAAGAATCTTTTTCTCGGATTTGACCATTGGTGCGATGGATTACAAGCTCGGATTGTTGATTTCGTGCAATCGTACGTCCAATATTAATTGCTTGCTTTTGAGTGCTGGTTCTTACAGTTGCTCTGCTATTACCAGCACCTTTTACCTGCCAACCTCCGTTTGGATGTGGAACAATATGTTGATTCTTAGCCATACTACTACCTCGCCTTCTCGTGAAAGACTCCATACTTATTCCACGTAATAACTACGACAGAATCGCCAGAGGAAGTAAGATTTTTAAGCTTGTTGCAAAATTCGGTCAAATTCAGCGAAGAATCAACTTTATAAGTAGATTCTGTAATCTTTTCAGCCTTTACTTCATCAAAATAGTTATAAAGCTTTTCATAACTATTTCCGTCTTTAATATCATAAGTTACATATCTTTTCATTTTCAGCCCTCCTTAACCATGATGAGCTTTTTCGCAACAGTAGTAACAACCATCTGCGCTTTTCCAACCCAAACGCTTCGCATAAGCTACTGCAGCGACAGCATCAGAATGCCATCCAAGCGACACCTGATTCTTCAGAAGGGGTAAATGTCCGCAAGAAGTTGTGTGAACTTCATTACGTCCATTGCTATCAGAGTTTTTATTAATAATGTAATAAGACATAAATCAGCCTTCTTTCTGCACTATGTGCCGTTAATTTAATTTTTAATAAATATAAATAAAAAACGGAACAAAAGAGTAAGTTGGCTGAATATTTCACTTCCTTTTTAACTATAATATCACAAGAAACATTGACAAAGGTCTCGCAAAATGATATTATAGTCGTTGTCTTGGAGACGATAACATCATCTTATTGTTTCCTCAAAGTCTTGTTGAGATTAGGGCCTCAACAAGGCTTTTTCTTTTGTTCTGTTTGAAATGTTGGTTTTTATTCCGAAAAAGAATCCAAAATATCAAACAACGTTTCCTCGTTGTTTTCTTTTTTAGCTTTTTCTTCTTCTTCTCGGATATTGATAAACGCCTCAAGGCGTTTTGCCATTTTTATGGTGATCTGATGCGCAACCTTCAAATCTTCAAGTTCACCGTGATCTGCAGTAGCTAACATCATTTTCATCGAAAACATAAAGCGATTTCGTGCTTCTGCGAAAGAAATACTTTCTAACATTTGCTTGAATTCATCAGCTTTGTTTCGCTTCGCTTCAGAAGAAGCTTCGATTTCTTTTGCTTTTTCAGCATTTTTTACCAGTATCTCCCTACGCTCGTTGTTTATCTCAGGTATTTCATAGAAACATTCTGGACCGATACCATAAAATAAGGAGAGTTTTTCGAGCTTTGTGTTGGATGCTCTTAATGTACCTGTTTCCCATTGAGAAACGGTTGAACGGTTCACTCCGGCAACCTTTGCAATTTCATCTTGGGTGGCACCATAAATTTCTCGTATTCTTTTCATATTATTAAACTTTTGCATAGCGACACCTCCAGTTGTTTTATAGTTTATCACAAAACATAACGTTTGTCAACAATAGTCAACTGAAATTCACAAAAAGTTTACAGATACAAAAACTCCGTTTACCGATTGCTCGATAAACGGAGTTTATTATTTAGATATAGACACCGATATTCATATTCTGCCATTTGGAAAGCTTAAAATGGTCAACCACTGACTTGGTTTTGATATAGTCAAAAGCGAAATCTTTGGTCAGGCGCATATCAACCAACTTAAGGCTGAAATTATCGGTTTTTTGCGGGAGATTTCCCTTATCCCTTAATAGCTGCCTGAGCTGCTGCGAGGCGAGCGATGGGAACGCGGAAGGGTGAGCATGATACATAGTTGAGGCCGATCTTGTGGCAGAACTCTACTGATGAGGGATCGCCGCCGTGCTCGCCGCAGATACCGTAGTGGAGGTTCTTGCCGCTTGCCTTGCCCTTTGCTACTGCCATTTCCATAAGAGCGCCAACGCCGTTCTGGTCAAGCTTTGCGAAGGGATCGAACTCGTAGATCTTTGTATCGTAGTATGCATTGAGGAACTTACCGGCGTCATCACGGCTGAAGCCGAATGTCATCTGGGTAAGATCGTTTGTGCCGAAGCAGAAGAACTCAGCTTCCTTAGCAATTTCGTCAGCTGTGATGCAAGCGCTGGGGATTTCGATCATTGTACCAACTTCATACTTGAGGTCGATGCCGGCAGCTGCGATTTCAGCATCAGCAGTCTTAACAACGATATCCTTAACGTACTTGAGCTCCTTAACTTCGCCAACAAGGGGAATCATGATTTCGGGAACAAGGTTCCAATCTGCATGAGCCTTCTTAACGTTGATAGCTGCGCGGATAACTGCCTTAGTCTGCATTGCTGCGATTTCAGGATATGTTACTGTAAGACGGCAGCCTCTGTGACCCATCATGGGGTTGAACTCGTGGAGTGAAGTGATGATAGCCTTGATATCTTCAACTGACTTGCCCTGTGCTGCTGCAAGAGCTGCGATGTCAGCCTCTTCTGTGGGAACGAACTCATGGAGAGGAGGATCAAGGAAACGGATGGTTACGGGGTTGCCTTCAAGAGCCTCGTAGAGAGCCTCGAAGTCGCCCTGCTGATAGGGAAGAATCTTATCAAGAGCAGCTTCTCTTTCAGCAACTGTATCTGCGCAGATCATCTCACGGAAAGCAGCGATTCTGTCTGCCTCGAAGAACATGTGCTCTGTACGGCAAAGGCCGATGCCTTCTGCGCCGAGCTCGCGAGCCTTCTTAGCATCTGCGGGTGTATCAGCGTTTGTACGAACCTTAAGAGTTCTGTACTTATCAGCCCAAGCCATGATTCTGCCGAATTCGCCAGCGATTTCAGCGTCAACTGTGGGGATGATGCCGTCGTAGATGTTACCTGTTGAGCCGTCGATTGAGATGTAGTCGCCCTCGTTGTAGGTCTTGCCTGCAAGAGTGAACTTCTTATTCTCTTCGTCCATGTTGATTTCGCCGCAGCCTGATACGCAGCATGTACCCATACCACGAGCAACAACAGCAGCGTGTGAAGTCATACCGCCACGAACTGTAAGGATACCCTGAGCAGCCTTCATGCCGGTGATATCTTCGGGTGATGTTTCAAGACGAACAAGAACAACCTTTTCGCCTCTTTCGTTCCATTCAACAGCGTCTTCAGCTGTGAATACAACCTTACCGCATGCAGCGCCGGGTGATGCGCCGAGACCCTTACCTGCGGGAGTTGAAGCCTTGAGAACCTTTGCATCGAACTGAGGATGAAGGAGAGTGTCAAGGTTTCTGGGGTCGATCATAGCAACAGCCTGCTTCTCGTCGATCATACCTTCGTCAACGAGGTCACAAGCAATCTTAAGAGCAGCCTTAGCTGTTCTCTTACCGTTTCTTGTCTGGAGCATATAGAGCTTGCCGTCTTCAACAGTGAACTCCATATCCTGCATATCTCTGTAGTGGTCTTCAAGGATAGCGCAAACTTTGTTGAACTCCTCGAAAGCTGCGGGGAACTTCTCAGCCATTTCAGCGATGGGCATGGGAGTACGAACGCCTGCAACAACGTCTTCACCCTGTGCATTTGTAAGGAACTCACCCATAAGGCCCTTTTCGCCTGTAGCGGGGTCACGTGTGAAAGCAACGCCTGTACCGCAGTTGTCGCCCATGTTGCCGAATGCCATCATCTGAACGTTAACTGCTGTACCCCATGAATAGGGGATATCGTTGTCGCGGCGGTAAACGTTAGCACGGGGGTTGTCCCATGAACGGAAAACAGCCTCAACAGCGCCCATGAGCTGCTCTTTGGGATCAGCGGGGAAATCCTTGCCGATCTTGCTCTTGTATTCAGCCTTGAACTGACCTGCGAGAACCTTAAGGTCATCAGCGGTAAGCTCAACGTCCTGAGTAACGCCCTTCTCAGCCTTCATCTCATCGATGAGTTCTTCGAAGTACTTTTTACCAACTTCCATAACAACGTCGGAGTACATCTGAATGAATCTTCTGTAGCAGTCCCAAGCCCAACGGGGGTTGCCGCTCTTAGCTGAGATAGCTTCTACAACTTCTTCATTAAGGCCGAGGTTGAGGATTGTGTCCATCATACCGGGCATTGATGCACGAGCACCTGAACGAACTGAAACAAGGAGAGGATTCTCTTTGTCGCCGAACTTTTTGCCGGTGATTTCTTCCATCTTAACGATGTATTCCATGATCTGAGCCTGGATTTCATCGTTGATCTTCTTGCCGTCCTCATAGTATTTTGTGCAAGCTTCAGTTGAAATTGTGAAGCCCTGAGGAACGGGGAGACCGATCTTTGTCATTTCTGCAAGGTTTGCGCCTTTGCCGCCGAGGGTGTTACGCATTGAAGCGTCGCCTTCGGAGAACAAATAAACGTACTTGTAAGCCATTGGTATCTACCTCCGTAAAAATAATAAACATAATTAATACGGCAAATTCCCGTGGGTGGGAATGAGCCATTTCAAATTATAACAGATACTTTGCTAAATTTCCATACATAATTAAGAAAATATATAAAAATTTTACAGCTTGTTTTTAGTAACATTTTACATATTGGGCTGAATTTTGCATTTTTATTCGGTTTTGCGGTGAGGATGTTGAAAATCGCAGGGGTTTGGTGTATAATGGCCGCAGACAAGGTGAAAAGGAGAAAACTATGAACAGAATTACCAGCTTTACCGTTGACCACGATTTGCTTACAGAGGGCATTTATGTTTCTCGCATTGACGGCGATATCACCACCTACGATTTGCGCACCCGTGTGCCCAATTCGGGTGATTTTATGGACACGACAACGGCTCATACAGTTGAGCATATGTTTGCAACATTTGTAAGAAATTCCGAAATAAAGGACGATGTTATTTACTTCGGCCCCATGGGCTGCCGCACGGGCTTTTACCTGCTTGTGCGCAATGCGGATAACGCGAAAATCCTTGAAATCACAAAGAAAATCCTTGCTGATATCATTGCCTATGACGGCGAGGTTTTCGGCAACACAAAGAAAGAATGCGGCAATTATCTTGACCTTGACCTTGCAAAGGCAAAGGAAGAATGCAGCAGATACCTCAAAGCTCTTGAAGCGGAGCAGACATTTGAATATAAGTCATAAAAAAACGGCACCTTTTCGGGTGCCGTTAATTATTTATGCATTTGCTTTTTCTTTTTCTGCGCCCTTGAGGGTGTTTTTATCTGCATGGCGGTAGGGCTTGAATTTGATGATGAGATATGCGATTGCCGCGCCTACCGTGTTGAGCACGATATCTGCCATAGTATCCATCAGCGGCCAGCGTGCATCAACGATGGGGTCAAAAAGGGTCTGCGCCTTGGGTGTGCCGAGGGCAAGTTCAAGCGACCAATGCTGGGCATCGCCGGGGTAGCCGCCCATCATGCCTGCAATCTGGTCGAAGGCGAATTCAAAAACCTCCCAGCAGGTTGCCGCAAAGAATGAAAAGCCAACAGATGCAAGCAGCACAAGGGTCATGGGTGCCGTTGCTTTTTTACACTTAAGAATAGCGCAAGCTATTTCGTAGCCGAAGAATACACAGGCGCCGCCGCCAACGAAGTGGAGAATTACATCCCACCATCTGAAATCATAATAGAGATTAAGGAATTTGCCGCCGAATGATCCGCACCATACGCCGATTGAAAGTATTGTCTGCACGGATGCGGGGATATGGCGCAATGTGCTTTTTTCGGGGAAAAGCATAAAAATTTCCCAAACGAAGGTGCAAAGGAAGTTTGCGCCAACCTGCAAGGGGTCGGTTATGTCAAACGCCTCGCCCGCAGCAGGGAAAAAGCCCTTTATGAATGCAAAAAGAAGGCTTGCACGGATAATCCACCAGAAAATAAATTGCTTTTTGGAACCGTTTTCTTTTAATCGGTTAATATACTCTTTCATTTTTTCCTCCCTGTGTTACAGCGTTTGTAACATTGCAACTTAAACGAAAACAGTATACCATAAAATAAGAGTTTGTCAATAAGGTTTGATTTTGTGAGCAACATATGATATTATGTAATCACTTGAATTTAAGGAGATTTTTATGACACAGAAATTATACTACGATGACCAATATATCAAGGATTTCAGGGCAACCGTTGTTTCCTGCATAAAAGGCGAAAGGGGATATGAGGTTATTCTTGATAAAACCGCATTCTTCCCCGAGGGCGGCGGTCAGCCCGGTGACACGGGATTTATCGGCGGTGTTGAGGTAATTGACACCGTTGAAAGCGGCGAGGATGTTGTTCATATCTGTGCTGCCGAGGTTTCGGGTGAGGTTGAATGCGGCCTTGATTTTGACAAGAGATTTGCCAATATGCAGCAGCACACGGGTGAGCATATTTTTTCGGGCTTTGTTCATGGAATGACGGGCTTTGACAACGTCGGATTCCATATGGGTGAACACAGCATAACCGTTGATTTCAATGGGGTTGTGACCCGTGAACAGCTTGATGAGGCGGAGCGACTTTCCAACGAGGCGGTCTATAAAAACTTGCCCGTAAAAGCCCTTTATCCTTCGGATTCCGAGCTTGAAAATTACGATTACAGAAGCAAAAAAGAGATTAAGGGTCAGGTGCGCCTTACAAGCATAGAGGGCGTTGATTTATGTGCCTGCTGCGGCACTCACGTTGCCTTCACGGGCGAAATCGGAATCATCAAGGTTGTTTCCGTTATGAACTACAAAAAGGGTGTGCGCATCACCCTGCAGATAGGCAGAAAAGCATTTGAGGATTACTGCGAAAAGAATAAAAATGTGCTCAAAATCTCCAATCTTCTCAAGGCGAAGCCCGAGGAGGTTGCGGATGCCGTTGAACGCGTGCAGGCTCAGATGCAGGAGATGAGATTCAGATATACCCAGCTTAAAAAGAACTATTATGAACTGATTGCCGAGGACTGCGAGGGCGATAAATGCTGCTTCTTTGACGACAGCGGAAATGCCGAGGATGCAAGGATTCTTTGCGACATTCTGGCGCAGAAAGCCTTTGTTGCCGCCGTATTTTCAGGCAATGACGATATCGGCTATAAGTATGCCGTTGCAAGCAGGACATACGATGTAAGAAAGGTTGCTCAGGAGCTTAATTCCTGCTGCGCGGGCAGAGGCGGCGGCACGGCGCAGATGGTGCAGGGCTCGCTTGCAACTTACAGAGATATGATTGACTGCTGCTGGAGAGAGATTGAGCTCAATGATGACTGATGATGACAGAATTCTGCTTGCGCGACTTGATGATAAGGCGAGGCAATGCAGCGAAAATTCGATGATAACAAGCAGCGATTTTCTGGATATGCACCAGCGTTCGCTGGCGGCTGAAATGCGCCTGAATTACCCCGATGTGAAGCGTGTTTTTTACGGCGTTTTTGAGGGTGCCGAAAGGTGTGTTGCCGTGTTTCTTCCTGAGTATATCGAGGCTGAAAATGAGGGCGGATTGGCCGCATATTTTGAGGAAAATCCCGAGGGTAATCCCCTTGCCGTAATTGAGGTTGAAAAGGACAGATTTTCGCCTGATTTAAGCCACCGTGATTACCTCGGAGCCCTTATGGGGCTTGGGATTCGACGTGAGCTTACGGGCGACATAAATGTTGAAAAAAGCGGCTGCAAAATGGCCGTGATTTCCAAAATTGCACCCTTTATTGTTGACAATATGGATAAGGCGGGCAGAGGCACGCTGAAGGCCAAAATCATCCCTGCCGCCGAGGCTGCCGAGGGCGCAAAATCAGCGGGAGTTGAGGATAGCTTCACCGTGTCATCAATGCGGCTTGACAGCGTTGTTAAAAATGCATTCCGCGTGTCAAGAGGGGACGCGGCAAATGCGGTTGAAAGCGGCGTTGTTTTCGTCAACGATGTTGAGTGCCTCAAGCCCGATAAAAAAATCGGCGCAGGGGATAAAATCGTTTTCCGCCGCAAGGGCAGAATAATTATTAACGATTGCTCATCGGTATCCAAAAAGGGCAGAATTATAGTTGAGATAACGAGATTTGTATGATGAAAGGGCGGCATTGAGCTGCCCTTTTTAATTTTATGTAAACTTATCTGTAAATTATTGACCTTAATAAATAAAACTGTTATAATAAACTGAATATTTATAAGGAGGAGTGTTCCGTGATTAAAATTTCACCCTCTGTGCTGGCCAGCGATTTTTCGGCTCTGGGCGCAGAGTCCGTCAGAATGGAAAAAAGCGGCGCGGATTACCTTCATCTTGATGTTATGGATGGCAGGTTTGTTCCCAATATAACCTTCGGCGCTCCCGTAATCAAGAGCATAAGAAATAAAACAGGCCTTGTTTTTGACGTTCATCTTATGATTGATGAGCCCCTTGAATACATTGAAGATTTTGCAAAGGCAGGCGCAGACCTGATAACCTTTCATATTGAAAGCTCATCGCCTGTTGGCGAAACCGTTGCAAAGATTATTGACTGCGGCTGCAGGGCAGGCATAAGCATTAAGCCCAATACCCCTGCCGAGGAGGTTTTTCCTTATATTGACAGCCTTGCAATGGTGCTTGTGATGACGGTTGAGCCGGGCTTCGGCGGCCAGTCGTTTATGCCCGAAACGATGGATAAAATAAAAGCTCTGCGCTCCGAAATGAAACGCAGAGGTCTTGATATTGACATTCAGGTTGACGGCGGTATTAACGAAAAAACCGTTGGAATTGCCGCTGCGGCAGGCGCAAATGTTTTTGTTGCAGGCAGTGCAGTTTTCGGCGCAGAGGATGCGGCGAAGGCAATTTCGGATTTGCGCGCGCTTGCGGGAAAAGCATACGGAGAATGATGTAAACTCTTACTCGTTCAAGAGTTTACGGATTGCATTCCCTTCCGCAAGGAGTTTCCAATGCTCCTTAGTGTGCTCGCAGGCAAGGGTGTCGCAGTTTATGATTTTAGCGAATTCGGAAAAAATCCTTGCAATATCTGCCGCATCACACATTCCGCTGAGAATGAGGCGGTATTTTCCGCCGCTTTCATAAAGGCTGCTTTCGCCGCTGATGCGGCAGCTTTCGGCGGCGCGGTAAAGGGTCTCGAGGCGGTCAAATTCGCAGATGATGCATTCGCAGGGTTTCCGTAACAGATGCTTCTGCGGGCTAATCCGCCTTTTTGAATCCAGAAGCGTGAAATTCAGCACGCAGCCGCCCTCGCTTTTGGGGATGGCCTCGATTATCATTCTGCGCGAGGGGTCCAGCTCCTTGCCCAGAGCCTTGCCTGCCTCGTCAAGCAGGGTCCAGATAACCCGCCTTGTTTCTATTGTGGAATAATCCATTTCTTCGTATGTAATGTCAAGCTCCGCCATATCCTGCTCTGTGAGGTCAACGGTTATTCTGTTGTCCGCAGGTGAGTTGATTTTCATAGTTAATCCTCCTTAAGGCATTCTCTATAATATATTATGCTTTTCGGGGCAGGTATGCAATGAATAAATAATGGAAGTTCAGAGGTGAAAACCTTGTCGGATAAAGAAATAAAGCAAAGCAAAGTCAGGTCGTCAAGAATTTACGGCGATTATCTCATAATGCTGCTTGCACCGATTATCCTTGCGGTTTATCAGTATGGCGCAAGGGCACTTGCTGTTGTTGCGGCGGGCGTTGCGGGCGCGGTGATTACTGACCTTGTTTTATGCGCTTTGCTGAAAAAAACATTTCTGCTCAGGGATTTGAGCAATATTTTTGTCGGCGCGGCAATTGCGCTTATGATGCCTGCGGGCGTTCCTCTTTATGTGCCTGCATCCGCATCTGTTTTTGCCGTGTGTGTTGTTAAAATTCCCTTCGGCGGCTCGCTGAGAGCGCCGTTTGTTCCCGCGGCAGCAGGCTTTGCCTTTGCTTCCGTCTGCTTCAGGGAGCAGGTTTTTGATTATTCATATAACTCTGCGGATAAGCTGCTGGGAGAGCGCTCGCTGGGCGCGCTTCTTGCTCAGGGCAATGCGGTTCATCTTGATGCAATCAACACCTTTGATATCCTCAGCGGTAATGTTGCGGGTCCCATGGGCACGGGCTGCGCACTGCTGATGATTGCATGCTGCGCCGTGCTGATTATCAGGCGCAAGGGCGCTCTTTTCACGGTTGCGGGCTTTGTTGCGGTCTGCGCAGTGTATGCGGCGGTTGCTCCGAGAGTGAATGCATCTGCTTTCACAAGCATATTTCTTGAGCTCTCCGCAGGCTCGCTGCTTTTTGCGGCAGTGTTTTTTCTGACGGATTATGCAACCATGCCTCAAAGCATCGGGGCAAAAGTTGCAAGCGGCGCGGTGTGCGGATTTTTCTGCATGCTGATGCGTTCCGTGGGAACTTATGAGGAAACGGTGTGCTTC
This sequence comes from Acutalibacteraceae bacterium, assembly GCA_045604685.1. GTDB lineage: Bacteria > Bacillota > Clostridia > Oscillospirales > Acutalibacteraceae > CAG-177. Next base: position 142,993 of record JAZUON010000004.1, on the reverse strand, counting down.
GCGGTGCTGCTTGCCAACGGATTTGCTCCTGTAATCAATTCGGGAATAAAGAGCATCGGAGAGGCAATTAAAAGGAAGGGGGCTGCGAAATGAGCAAAACTCCTTCGTTCAGGGAAATGCTGATGAAAAACGGAGTTGTTTTTAACCCCGTGCTTGTTCAGCTTGCAGGTCTCTGTCCCGTTGTTGCGGCATCGTCAAGCCTCGGCAATGCGGCTATGCTTTCGGCAGTTGCCTGCGCTGAGCTTATTGCGGTTTGTGTTATTGCAAGCGCTCTGTTCAAAAAGCTGCCCCGATGGGTCAGAGTGCCCCTCTGTTTTGTTGTGGGTCTTGTGCTTATCTGCCCCGTGCTGTGGTATGTTGAAACACAGACCCTTACCCCTCTTTCAATGGGAATGAAAATATTTATTCCCCTCATTGCAATCAATTCCGTTGTTGCCGTGCGCTGCGAGCAGATTGCGGTTAAAAACACCGTCAGGCATGCATTTCTTGATGCGGCGTCTGCAGGCATAGGCGCGGCGGCGGTGTTTATCGTTACAGGCGCGTTGCGCGAGATTCTCGGCAACGGCTCAATCGGCGGCGTTGCGCTTAACATTCCCGTTCGCTTCAGCGGAATGGTGCTTCCCTTCGGCTGCCTTGTGCTGCTGGGATTTATGGCGGCGGCGCTTAAGGCTTTTGCAGCAAAGAAAAACCTCGGTTATGAAGAAGAGCCTGTCTCCGAAAAAACGGAGGAGCCTGAAATTCCGCAGGTTATTCCCTGTGAGCCTGAGCTCCCTGCGGAAGCCCCCGAAGAAGATGTTAAAATCCGTACGGAAGAGGAAATAGAAGAATTTTTCAAATCTCTGGGAATAGATTTTGAAGAAAAGGGGGATGAGGAATGAAAGCGTTAACAGAGCTTCTCATCGTCGCTTTTTACACGGTGTTTGTTCAGAATCTGGTTCTCAGCTCGGGTTTGGGAATAAGCGAGGCAATCAGAATATCGAGAAAACCGGGAACCTTCGGCAAAATTGCCGTTATGATTTCGGGCTTTTCGGTGCTTACCAGCGCCTTCTGCGGACTTATTGACATGATTCCCGCAATTTCAGGCATCAGCTATGCTTTGCGCGCACTGATTTACGGCGCAGTGCTTGCGGCGGTCTTTGCCGTTGTTGCGGCGGTTGCAAAATTCATATTTAAAGCGTCGGATAAATTTCTCGGAACTCTTGGCATTGCGGCGCTGAACACCCTTGTTTTTGCCGTGCCCCATATCAACAACCATGCGGCCTATTCGTTTGCAGGCAGCATCGGCTCGGGTCTGGGCGCAGGCGTAGCCTTTGTTCTTGCGGCAATGCTGATTAACAAGGGCTCGCAGATATTGAATGAAAACGATGAAATTCCCGATGCATTCAAGGGCACTCCTGCAATGTTCCTTTATGTTGCCATGATTTCCCTTGCATTTGCAGGATTTTCGGACACAAATATTTTTTGAGGTAAAATAAATGCCTAAAATAGGAAAAATAGAAAAAACTCTCAAGCCGTCTCAGCGCAAGAGCATAACGGATTTTTCCGACCGCTTCGGAGAGGGACCCAGCTATGAGGAGAGAGTAAGAACAAAAAAAATAGTTTCGGGCGTGCTGATTGCGGCAGGCCTGCTTGCCCTTATGGGTACGGGTTATTTCGTTACCGATGTGCTTATCGGCATAACGGAATTGCCCTATATTCCAATGTAAATTTGAGGAAAAATTAATGGATTTCATACCCTATAATTCAAGATTAAGCTATCATAAAAGTCCCTTCGGTGCGGTGCGCGAGGGGGAAACCGTAACCCTCAGGATTGTTCTTCCCCGAAGCATATGCTGCACGGGGGCGAGCCTTGTTATCAGCCCCGACAGCGGCAAGCCCGACATTTATCCCATGGTATGGGAGTGCATGGAGGGCTTTGACGAGGAATGGTGGAAGGTGAGCTTTACTCCCGAAAAGCAGGGGCTTTATTGGTATCATTTCGCCATTGCCCGCAAAAGCGGAGGTAATGTAATAACAGAATTTGACGGCTCAACAGGCAGGATTTCCCCTGACGGAAAGAGCTTTCAGTTAACGGTTTACTCAAAGGATTTTCAGACTCCCGATTGGATAAAGGGCTCGGTTATATATCAGATATTTCCCGACCGTTTTCGCAATTCGGGCGAAAAGAAGGACGGTGTGCCCGAGGACAGGGTTATGCGCTCCGATTGGGGCGGCGAGCCTATGTGGCAGCCCGACAGCGACGGAAAAATCACAAAATACGATTTTTTCGGCGGCGACCTTAAGGGAATTGAGCAGAAGCTGGATTACCTTGAAAGCCTTGGAGTTGGCTGCATTTATCTTAACCCCATTTTTGAGGCGCAGTCCAACCACCGCTACGACACTGCGGATTACGGCAGAGTTGACCCCGTTCTGGGAACGGAGGCGGATTTTGAAAGCCTTTGCCGTGAGGCGGAGAAGAGAAATATAAAAATTGTTCTTGACGGTGTGTTCAGCCATACAGGCTCAGACAGCGTTTATTTCAACAAAGAAAAAAGATACGGAGAGGGCGGAGCTTATAACAGCAAGGAATCCCCCTGGTTCCAATGGTATAAATTCGAGGAATATCCCGAAAAATATGCAAGCTGGTGGGGAGTTGACATCCTGCCCGAAATTGACGAGGAAAATGACGGATATATTGATTATATGGCAGGGGAAAACGGAATTCTCCGCAAATGGCTCAGGGCGGGTGCCTCGGGCTGGAGGCTTGACGTTGCGGATGAATTGCCCGATAAATTTCTGGACGCTCTCCGCAATGCTGTGAAAGCAGAAAAGGCGGATGCCTACATTCTCGGCGAGGTGTGGGAGGACGCGTCAAACAAAATCAGCTACGGTCAGAGAAGGCGCTATCTTCAGGGCGCTCAGCTTGATTCCGTTATGAATTATCCTTTTGCCGATGCTTTGATTAATTTTGCCATCAGCGGCGTTGCAGAAGGGTTTAACGACAGAATTTCCTCAATTTGCGAAAATTATCCCAAGCCTGCGGTGGATTGCCTGATGAATCATATCGGCACTCATGACACCTGCCGCGTGCTCAACCGCCTTGCAACCTGCGGTTGCTACGAAAGCAGCCACCTTGAAAGGTATAAAGGCGGCTTGAATGAGGAGCAGAAGAGCTTCGGAAAAAAGCTGCTCAGGCTTATTTCAACAATGCAGTTTACCCTGCCCGGCGTGCCCTGTGTTTATTACGGCGATGAGGCAGGTACCGACGGCGGTGAGGACCCCTTCAACAGAGGCTGCTACCCTTGGGGCAAAGAGGATGAGGAGCTTATTGAGCATTACCGCTTCCTCGGCAGGCTTCGCAGGGAGCATAAGGTGTTTGAGGACGGCGAATTTGTTCCCGTTTCAGCGGCGCTGGGCTGCATTGCCTATGAGCGAAGAAATGAGGAAGAAAAAATAATGACCGTTGCAAACCGCAACAATCATCCGATTGTTTATATTCTGCCCGAGGAGGGCTATGAATCCCTGACGGGCGAAACCGTTAAGGGAAAAGAACTTTATCTTGAAAAGGAAACTGCGGCTGTTTTGGTGAAGAATTATGGCTAAAAATCCCAGAAATGTAAATTTTAAAACTGCGAGGCAGAGCAGCGGCGCCGAAACAAAAAGGTTTGCCGCCGTGCTTCTGGGCTGTGTTTTGCTTATACTGACGGTTTCCGTTCTTTTTATTCTCAACAAGCATGATTTCAATGTTAAAAGCGCTCTTGGCGGCGATGCCGAAACTCAGATTGTTGAAGAGAAAACCCAAAGCGTGCAGGCGGAAATTGAGGCGAGCAAAACCTATTTTTTCTGGTGTGCGGACAGCGCAACGGATGAGCTTCGCTTTGCATGGACTGTTAATTTTGAGCTTCCGAAAAGGATTGCTTCCGTCTGCGCCCTTGACCTTGACACAAGAATTGAGGCGGGGGGAGAAAGCATAAGCATCAGAAAGGCATATGCAGCCGCAGGCATAAAGGGCGTTGTTGCGGGGCTTGAAAAGGCTTACGGCATTGAGATTGACGGTAACATCGGCTCCGATGACGAGAGCTTCAAATCAATGGTTAATTATTTCGGCGGTTTTGATGTGACCGTGCCTGAGCAGATCGAATATAAAAGCGGCGACCTTTCGCTGATTCTCGTCAAAGGCAGGCAGAATCTTAAGGGCGATTCCCTTTTCAGATATATGCGCTATCTGGGCACTCTGGGCGAAAGGGGCAGAAAGCTGCAGGCGGCGGCGCTGGGCGAAATAATGGACGGCGTTTTCAAACCATCAAACACAAACAGATGCTCAGCTGTTTTTTCAAGAATTTCAAACACGTTGGAAACAGACCTTACTATTGTTGATTTTTCGCAGGCGGAGCAGGGTATAAAAGTGCTTACCGAAAACGGCTTTGCATCAAAGCGTACCCTTGAAACGCCTGAGGAACAAGACAACCGATAACCGAGGATATGACATGAAAAAATTAGCGGTCTTTTTAGCGGTTGTGATTTGTGCCGTAATAGCCTTCTCGGCATTTGAAAGGTATTCGGAAAACCCCGGCATCAGCTTTTCGGAGCTGCTTGCGGGCGAAACCGAGCCACCTTCGGAGATTACGGATATCGGCAGCCCGTATAAATTTTATTACAGTCAGCTTGATGACAGTGAAAAGCGTGCATATAACGCGATTCTCACCCGGATTTATTCAATGCCCGAGAGCTTTGATATTCCGAGAATTGACTCAATGCAGCTTGACGATGTTTTCTGGGCGCTTCTGTGCGATAATCCCGACATGATTTTTCTCGGGAGGCGCTGCACGCTGATAACGGGCGTGCTCGGCACGGAATGCACAATTGAATACTGCATGGAAAAGGAAGAATATGAGGCCTGCAGGGAAAAGCTGGATACTGTGCGCGACAGCGTTATTTCGGGTCTGACGAATCCCGAGGATGAATGGCAGACGGAGCTTGAAATCCACGACTTTATAGTCAACGGATGCGAATATTTCATTTCCGAGGGCGACCTGAGCACATCCTCTGCTTACGGTGCGCTGGTCAAGGGGGCTGCGGCCTGCGAGGGCTATTCAAAGGCGGCGAAGCTCCTTCTTGATGCGGCGGGAATTGAAAGCACCGTGCTCAGCGGAGTTTCAACGGATAGCGACGGCAATGAGGGCGCCCATATGTGGAATGCGGTTAAAATTGACGGCGAATATTATTACCTTGATTGCACTTGGGATGACCCTGTCAGCGACGACGGAATGTCTGTCAGGATTTATTCCTATTTCAATATAGACAACGAAACAATAAAGAAAACCCATTCGGAGTTTTCTCATGATTTCAACTGCACCGCAACTGCAGCAAATTATTACATAAAAACGGGCAGATATTTTGAAACATACAGCCGAAGCGAGGAAAAAAAACTTGCATCAATCATCGCAGAGGAGCTTGAGTCGGGCGGCTCTGCCGTTGAGGTGAGATTCGGCTCCGAAGAGGCATATAAAACCGCCGTTGAGGAGCTTATCGTAAACGGCAGAATATACAGCGTGCTTTCCCAGACGAAGAAAAAAACGGATGTCGGCATTTCGATGAAATCCCTCAGCTACTATAATGACCCCGTTTTGCTGACTCTGACCGTTATTCCCGAATGCAACTGAAAGGAAAATGCAATATGGATAAACAAAGAATTGAAGCAGCGGTAAGAGAAATTCTCATTGCCATCGGCGAAGACCCTGACAGAGAGGGCCTTGTTGAAACACCGTCAAGGGTTGCAAGAATGTATGAGGAGATTTTTTCGGGCCTTGCGGATGACCCCTCAAGGCACCTCAAACTCTTCAACGAAAGCGGCAATGAGGAAATGGTTGTTGTCAGGGATATTCCTCTTTACTCAATGTGTGAGCATCACCTGATTCCCTTCATGGGCAAGGCGCATATTGCCTATATTCCCTCAAACGGCAAGGTTATCGGCCTTTCAAAGCTGGCAAGGATAGTTGAATCCTTCGCAAAAAGACCTCAGCTTCAGGAAAGGCTGACGGCGCAGATTGCTGATTTCCTTGAAGAAAACCTTAATCCTCAGGGTGTTGCGGTTGTTATTGAAGCGGAGCACCTTTGCATGACCATGCGCGGAGCAAGGGCATCGGGGGCAAAAACAAGAACTTCGGCCCTCAGAGGCACAATGAGAAGCAATGCGAAAACAAGGGCAGAGGCAATTTCTCTGCTTACGGGAGGGGTCTGATATGTTCAGGGCCCGTGGCTTTGAATTTCCGCTGGGTCAGCGCACCTATGTTATGGGAATTCTTAATTATACCCCCGATTCCTTTTCGGACGGCGGACTTTACAACACCCCGCAGGCTGCTCTGGAGCATGCACTGCTTATGCAGGAGCAGGGCGCGGATATAATCGATATCGGCGCAAATTCAACCCGACCCGATGCTGTTATTCTTTCCGCAGAGGAGGAGAAGGCAAGGGTTGCGCCCGTGCTTGAAATGCTTTGCAAAAAACTTGATGTTGCAGTTTCGGCGGATACATTTTATCCCTCCTGCGCGAAGGCTGCTCTTGAGGCAGGTGTTTCAATAATCAACGATGTCAGCGGCGTTTTTAACCCCGAAATTGCAGCTCTCTGCAAGGAATACGGCGCAGGCTATGTTGTTATGCATAATCCCTGCGGCTCGGCTCAGGCTGCTGAATATCCCGATGGCGTTGTCAGTGCGGTGAGGAACTTTTTCCTTGATTCATTAACCCTTGCGGCGCAAAGCGGACTTGATAAATCGCAGCTTTGCCTTGATATGGGGCTTGGCTTCGGAAAAAAACATGAGGATAATCTTGAGCTTCTGCGAGAGGCGCAATGGCTCAAATTCAGGGGCGTTGCCCTGCTTGCGGCTGCCTCAAGAAAAAGGTTCATAGGCACTGCAAGCGGCGTTGAGGACAGCGCAAAAAGAGATTCCGGCACGGTTGCGGCGCATACGGCGGCCATTGCAGGCGGCGCGGATATAATCCGTGTTCACGATGTTTTTGCTGCGGTGCAGGGTGCAAAGGTTGCGGATGCAATATACAGAGGTAAAACCAATGGATAAAATTTTAGTCAGAAATTTGAAAATATTTGCCTATCACGGAGTTAATCCCGAGGAAAAGGAAAACGGGCAGAATTTCGTGATTGATATTGATGCTTATGTTGATATTTCCGTGCCTTGTGTAACGGATAATGTTGATGATACGGTAAGCTATGCAAAAATCATAAAAGAAACCGTCAGAATATTCACCAGCCAAAAGGATGACCTGCTTGAAAGGGCGGCGCAGAGAGTGGCGGAGGGCCTTTTTGAATGCTTCGACAAAATTCAGAGCATCCGTATTCTTTTGAAAAAGCCCGAGGCTCCCATAAAGGCGTATTTTGAATATGTGGGCGTTGAAATTTTCAGAGAGAGGTGCGGCGAATGAGCGAAGCAGTTATTGCGCTGGGAACAAATCTCGGCAACAGAATTGAAAACATAAACACGGCAATCCGTGCCATTGCAAAGCTGTCTGGCGTCAAGATTTTAAAAGCCTCTTCGGTTTATGAAACGGAGCCTGTGGATTGCGAGAACGACAGCAAATTCATGAACGCGGCAATCCTTGTTGAAACAAGCGTTTCCCCCGCAGTGCTTCTGGGCGAATGTCTTGGCATCGAGGCGGCAATGGGAAGAATAAGAACAAAAAAGAATGAGCCGAGGATAATTGACCTTGACCTTATTCTTTACGAGGGCTTCAAATCGGAGAGTTATGAGCTTACGGTGCCTCATCCCCGCGCCCTCGAAAGAGCCTTTGTGCTTACTCCGCTGCTTGACCTTTATCCAACGGGCAGGGCGCCTGCAATGTTTTTCGGCCCCCGTCTGCGCGAGCTGGGAAGCGACGGAATAAGAAAAACCGAGTATGAAATCATTATCCCCATCTATTAAGAGGTGTAAATATGGCAGGCGGAATATGCGAAAACTGCGCGCATTTTGATTATAACGAGGAATATGAGTGCTACGAATGCCTTGTGAACCTTGATGAGGACGAGCTTTACAGATTCATGCAGGGCGGCGAATTCGAATGCCCCTATTTCAACCCCTACGATGAATATAAGGTTGTCAGAAAGCAGAATTAAGGAGAATACCTATGAGCAAAAAAAATCAGTCAAAAAAAGCTCCTGCAAAGAAACCGGCAGAGGGCAAAAACAAATCCGTGAAAGGCATAATCATTGCTGCGGTGGCTCTGCTGCTTGTTGCGGCGGTTATTGTTGCGGTTGTTCTGATTAAAAAGGACGGCGGTACAACAGACCCCACAAACGGAGTGATTGAAACTCTGCCTGATGACGGCGGACAGTATACCTATGCAAAATACAAAAACACAAGTCTGCCCGTTGAATTTGTTGAAATTCTCAACAAAGCGGAGGCGGACAGCGCAGCGGCCTGCAAAAATCAGGGCGTTGTGCTTGAAATAGGAGAAAGAGAAATTTCTGTTCCCGAGTTTACGATGTATTATTATGACGAATATTCTGCTCAGATTAATTCCGCGCAGTATTCAATTGAGCAAACAGGAACAAACAGAACGGGCTTTGACCTTGAAATTATGCCTGCGGAGCAGAACTATATCCGCGACGGCGGAACATGGGAGGACCATTTTGTTGAAGAAGCCGTTAACAAAATGAGAGATGTATATATGATTTTTGACCTTGCGGTTGAAGCGGGAACAAAACTTGATGTTATTTCAATCGCAGGCCTTATTGATAACTTTGAACTTGTTGAAGAAATTGCCAATAAAAAGAATCAGACCCCGGATAAATCTCTTTCGGATTTCTATGGCGAAGGCATGACCGCGGCTATGTATAATGCAAGAGATATTATGATGACCTATGCTCAAGCATATGAAAACGAAAAGCTTACGGAAATGGAAGCGGGATATTCGGACAGCGAGCTTCAGGAGGTGCTTGATACCGACAGAAACGATTACACCGTTGTTGTTGGCAGGGTTTACCTGATTGAAGGCACATATAACGAGGCAGAGGCAGCTGCAGTTAAAACCGAGCAGGAATTTCTTGATTATGCCAAAAAGAATAACCCTGCTGAAGGCTATGATGCCGACAAAATGACAAAATGTGTTTTGGTTAAGAAAGATACCATCTCCGAGGTTTACGGTGAAGAGGTTGGAGAATGGATGTTCAGCAGCGAACGCAACAACGGCGATATTGCTGTTGTTGAAGGCGTTTTTTTCAAATATCTTTGCTATGTTGAAAGGGTGCCTTTCCTTTCCACAAGCCGCAACATCATAACCTGTCGGAAGGAGTATTACGAAGAAACCGCACAGGAGGACAAAGATAAAAGCTATAACGAGGTTCTTGAAAAATACAATGAATGGAAGGATAACGACGGCACAAAGGACGGCTTCCTTAAAATGAGCTTTACCCTGGGAGGTACAGGCGAAGAAACCGTCAGAGCAGACGAATATTACTATGAAATAAGCGAATGGATTTTTGACCCGGCAAGGAAGCCGGGCGACAGCGAAATAATCAACACCTCGGTAGGCTGTGTTGCCGTTTATTATGTGGGCAACAATGAGGAAGATTACGACTGGAAGGTTTATGCAGGCTACGAAAGAAGTCAGCTTGAACTGACCGATTATTATGAAAACCTCAAGGCTGATGATTACAGGGAAAAGAGAGATTCGCAGGCGGTTAAGGATGCCTGCAAGGCTGCGGAAGCCTTCATTCAGCGCAAAATGGATAAGATGAAAGCTGAAAGCGCAACAAATAATTCATAAAATAGACTTTTATTTTACAAATAAAGGTGATATAATAAATCGCAATTATGGATATTAATGCCAAAACAGGAGGAAAAAATGTCTGAAATAATTTCCGTAAAGAACCTCAGCAAGTCTTACGGCAGCCAGAAGGTGCTTTCGAATGTGTCATTCGGATTTGAGGGCGGCCAGATTATCGGTCTGCTCGGCCCCAACGGCAGCGGTAAAACCTCGCTGATAAAAATACTGACAGGTCTTATCAATGACTACACGGGTGAGGTGCTCATAAACGGCAACAAGCCCGGAAAAATAAGCAAGGCGGATGTTGCATTTCTGCCCGAAAAAACTTACCTTGCAAGCTGGATGACCGCCGATGACGCGGTTAACTACATTGCCGATTTCTATGACGATTTTGATAAGGCAAAGGCAATGCACATGCTTGATGTTTTCCAGCTCCCCCACAAGCAGAAGGCAAAAACAATGTCCAAGGGTATGCAGGAAAAACTGCAGCTTATTCTTGTTATGTGCCGCAATGCAAAGCTCTATATTCTTGATGAGCCTATGGGCGGCGTTGACCCTGCGGCAAGGGATTTTATTCTCACAACAATCCTGAAAAACCGCCCCGAGGGCTCAACAATCCTCATGTCAACCCACCTTATTCAGGACGTTGAGGAAATTTTTGATTCGATTCTTATGATTGGCAGGGGTACCGTGCTTATGCAGGATACCGTTGCCAACATCACAAACAGCGGCAAATCCATTAACGATATTTTCAAGGAGGTGTTCAGCGTTGACTGGAGCTTCTAAGCCTAAAAACAAATTTCTTATGCTTCTTAAAAACGACCTTCTTGCAAGCGCAAGGGTTATCAGCCTTTTCTATATTGCTTTGGTGTTACTTCTGGCAGTTTTCGGCATTTGTGTGCTTCTTCAGAGAGGTGATTTCCTCAGCGCTGAGATGGCGGCCAAGGTTTCAAATGTTCACAATGCAACAATCGCCATTTCAATTGTGGTTTCATTCCTGCTGATATTCGTAACCTTCTTTTTCGTGGTTTACGATTTCTTCAAGTCCCTTTTCGGCCCTCAGGGCTACCTGAGCTTCACCCTGCCCGTTTCCAGCAATCAGCTTCTGGGCTCAAAAGTTATTGTTTACGGCGGCTGGCTTGTTCTAAGCTACATTGTGTTTATGTTTACGGGCGGCTTCCTGCTTAACTACACGGCGGATGTTGTTATCGGTCAGGAAAAAATATCATTTGTTGAGGGGCTTATTTCAATGCTCGGCGAATTCCCCTCAATGACTCAGCTTATTGCTTATGCGGTTTACATCACGGTGCTGTTTTTCGTTATGATTCTCAGCTTTGTTTCCATTATTTATTTTGCAATCACCCTTGCTCATGTAAGAATTCTTCAAAAGCATTCGCTGCTTGCATCAATCCCAATTTTTGTTGTAACCGCGGTGCTGTTTATCGCAATTGCCTTCAAGATGTCCGATGTTGTTAATTTCGTTATGATTTTCAACGATGATTATACCCTCAGCTTCGGCCTTCTTGAGAAGGGATATTCGGTCACAAGCCAGTATGCAGGCATGAAGATAACCCCCATTTTTGCGTTTATTATTCTTGATGTGGGAATGTTCTTCCTGACCTCGCACATTATGCATAAAAAGGTTAACCTGAAATGATGAAAATCGGAATTTTCGGAGGCACCTTCAATCCGCCCCATAAGGGTCATGTCCGCCTTGCCAATGAGGCTGCCGAAAGGCTGGGCCTTGACAGAATGATAATTATTCCTTCCTGCATCCCTCCACATAAAATTGCGGGCAAGCTGGCAAGCGGTGAGGACCGCCTTGAAATGTGCCGCCTTGCTTTTGAGGGCAGCCTTTTTGAGGTTTCGTCAACGGAGCTTGACAGAGGCAGCAAAAGCTACACGGTTGAAACCCTGAGGGAGCTTAAAAAGATTTATCCGCAGGACGAGCTTTATTTTATAATCGGCTCGGATATGCTGAAAACCTTTTCTCAATGGTATTGCTGGGAGGAAATACTCTCGCTTGCATTTATCTGCGCCGCTTCAAGGGAAAAGGGCTTTGAGCCCGATTTATCCGCATATACGGCGCAGCAAAGGGAAAAAATTATTCTGCTTGATATTGAGCCCTTTGAGGTCAGCTCAACTCAGCTTCGCAGAATAATTGCAAGGGAGGCTGAAACTCACCTGCTTGACGAAAAGGTTCGGCAATATATTGAGGCGAACGGCCTTTATGATGACGGTCTTTCGGACTACAGAAGGCTGCTCTGTTCAAAGCTGGATGACTACAGAATAAACCATAGCGAGTGTGTCAGCGAATGTGCCGCAGCCCTTGCGGAAAGCTACGGCGCAGATGTTGAAAAGGCAAGGCTTGCAGGCTTGCTTCACGACATAATGAAAAACGCTTCTGCGGCTGAACATCTGGAGGAAATTGAAAAATCGGGCGAATCTCTTTCAAGGGTTGAGCTTATGAATCACAAGGTATGGCATCAGATTTCGGGCGCGGCATTCCTGAAAAACGAGGGGATAACCGATGATGAGGAAATTCTCGGCGCCGTCAGGTGGCACACAACGGGCAGGGCAGGAATGACCCTGCTTGAAAAGGTGGTTTACATTGCGGATTTCATTTCGGCGGACAGGGATTACCCCGATGTGGGCGTTGTCCGCAAGCTGGCGCAGCAAAGCCTCGAGGATGCAATACTTTATACCTCGCGCTACACAATCAGCAAATTGGTTTCAGCGGATGCGCCCGTTCACCCCGCAACCGTTGACTGCTATAACGACACAATTTTACACTTGAAAGGAAAGAGCATATGACAGACCCTGCAACCCTCGTCAGAGAAATAGCCAAAGTTCTTGATGAGAAAAAAGCGATGGATATTGTCGCAATAAAAACCGAAGAGATAACAATAGTTTCCGATTATTTCGTTATTGCTTCGGGTACTTCAAACACCCATGTAAAGGCTCTTGCGGATGACATTGAATATGAAATCAAGCAGCGCCTTGGCCTTGACCCCGAACACATTGAGGGCAGGGCAACAGGCTGGATTCTGATTGACTACGGAACGGTTATCGTTCATGTTTTCCAGCATGAGGACAGAAATTATTATAACCTTGAACGCCTTTGGGCAGATGCAAGCGTTGTTGATTTAAGTGATGTTTTAACAGAAGATTAATTAAAAGAGGTTGAATTAAATGGCACAGTACGATTTTAAAAATGTAGAAAAAAAGTGGCAGGACAGATGGGATGCCAACAAAACCTTTGAATGCACCGAGGATTATTCAAAGCCCAAGTTCTATGCTCTTGTTGAATTCCCCTATCCCAGCGGCGCAGGCATGCACGTTGGCCATATCAAGGCTTATTCGGGCCTTGAGGTAGTTTCAAGAAAAAGAAGGCTTGAGGGATATAATGTTCTTTTCCCCATCGGCTTTGATGCATTCGGCCTTCCCACCGAAAACTACGCAATCAAAACCAATACACATCCCCGTCAGGTTACTGACAATAATATTGAAAAATTCACAAGCCAGCTTCGCAGGGTAGGCTTCTCCTTTGACTGGTCAAAGGTTGTTGACACAACTCAGGAGGATTACTACAAGTGGACCCAGTGGATTTTCCTCAAGATGTTCGAAAACAATCTTGTTTTCAGAGATAAGACTCTTGTTAACTACTGCCCCCACTGCAAGGTTGTTCTTTCAAACGAGGATTCTCAGGGCGGTAAGTGCGATATCTGCCACAGCGATATCGTTCAGAAGTCAAAGGACGTTTGGTATCTGCGCATAACCGAATATGCGGACAAGCTCCTTGAAGGACTTAAGGAAGTTGATTATCTTCCCAACATCAAGCTCCAGCAGGAAAACTGGATTGGTAAGTCAACGGGTGCATTCGTCAGCTTTGCAGTTAACGGCACAGATGAAAAGCTGAAGATTTACACCACAAGACCCGACACTCTTTTCGGCGTAACCTTCATGGTTATGGCTCCCGAGCATCCCCTTATTGATAAATATGCTTCAATGATTTCCAATATGGATGAGGTTGAGGCTTACAGAGATATGTGCAGCAAGAAGTCTGCATTTGAAAGAACTCAGCTTGTTAAGGATAAAACAGGCGTTAAACTCAGCGGATTCAGCGCAACAAACCCCGTTAACGGCAAGGAAGTTCCTATCTATATTTCCGACTATGTTATGATGGGCTACGGCACAGGCGCCATTATGGCTGTTCCTGCCCACGACCAGCGTGACTACGAGTTCGCAAAGAAGTTCGGCATTGATATCGTTGAGGTTATCAAGGGCGGCGATATGGATGTTGAGGCTTACACCGGCGACGGCGAAATGGTTAACTCAGGCTTCCTTAACGGCATGACCAACAAGAAAGATTCCATCGAGAAGATGGCAGAATTCCTGCAGGAAAAGGGCATCGGCGAAAAGGGCGTTCAGTATAAGATGAACGACTGGGCATTCAACCGCCAGAGATATTGGGGCGAGCCTATCCCCATTGTTCATTGCCCCCATTGCGGAATCGTTCCCGTGCCCTATGAGGAGCTTCCTCTCAGACTGCCTGCAGTTGAGAATTTCGAGCCCGGCACAGACGGCGAAAGCCCCCTTGCAAAGATTGATTCCTATGTTAACTGCACCTGCCCCAAGTGCGGCGCAGCAGCAAAGAGAGAAACCGACACAATGCCTCAGTGGGCAGGCTCATCATGGTATTTCCTTCGCTACATAGACCCCCACAACACCGAAACCTTTGCCGATAAGGATAAGCTGAAATATTGGATGCCCGTTGATTGGTATAACGGCGGTATGGAGCACGTTACAAGGCACCTTATCTATTCAAGATTCTGGTATAAATTCCTTTATGACCTTGGTGAAGTGCCCGTTTCCGAGCCTTATGCAAAGAGAACCGCTCAGGGTCTTATCCTTGGCCCCGACGGCGAAAAGATGTCCAAATCAAAGGGCAATGTTGTTGACCCCAACGAGGTTGTTGACGAATTCGGCGCAGATGTTCTTCGCGCATATGTTCTCTTTATGGGTGACTACGAAAAGGCAGCTCCCTGGAGCGAAACCGCAGTTAAGGGCTGCAAGCGCTTCATTGACAGAGTATGGGGTATGCTTGATATCGTGACCGACGGCGATGTTTATTCAAAGGAGCTTGAAAGCAGCTTCCACAAGACAATAAAGAAGGTTTCAAGCGATATTGAAAACCTTAAGTATAACACCGCAATCGCTGCCCTTATGACACTTACAAACGAGATTTATGCAAAGGGCGCAATCAATAAGGCAGAGCTTAAAACATTTATCACTCTGCTCAATCCCTTTGCTCCTCATATCACCGAGGAAATCTGGGAGCAGCTTGGCTTTGAGGGCATGCTCAATCAGACCCAGTGGCCCGCCTATGACGAGGCAAAGTGTGTTGATAACGAAATTGAAATTGCTGTGCAGATTAACGGCAAGGTCAGAGAAAAGCTGGTTATCGCCGCAGAAGCAAGTGCAGATGAGGCGATTGCAGCTGCAAAGAGCCTTGAGAAAATTGCCGATGCCATTAACGGCATGACAATCGTTAAGGAGCTTTATGTTAAGGGCAGGCTTGTAAATATTGTTGTTCGTCCGTAAAATCGCACATTCAGCCCCCTCTGTTGCAAAAAATTCATAATTTTATTGTTGACAAGCAGGGCAGAGGTATAGTATAATATCTTTCAAGCTATGAAAAATTAGTCCCTGTAATCAGACGAGGGGAGGGAATACATTGAGTCAGGTAAAAGTTAAGGAAGGCGAGTCACTCGAGAACGCACTCAGAAGATTTAAGAGACAGACTTCAAGAGACGGCGTTATTCAGGAGGTTCGCAAAAGAGAGCACTATGAGAAGCCTTCTGTTAAGAGAAAGAAGAAGTCAGAGGCAGCTCGTAAGCGTAAGTTTAAGTAATTGAATTTACAAAGCACAAAGCCACCCAAATCGGGTGGCTTTTTTGTTATTTATAAATCAGAATATCCTCTTCATCCTCATGCCAGAGACCGTAGGCTTCGTTGAGCTCATCGTTGAAAAACATGGGGATGTAATTGCCGAAATTTTTGGAGAGCTTTTCATTTTTCAGTTTATCGGGGTCAATCCAGAAAACCCTGCCTTCATCTGTTTCGCCTATGAGTTCGCCGCTGAAATCGCTTGTTTTAAAAAGAAAAACAATATATCTGTCTCCGCGGTTTTTATGCACCCAATGGATAACCCCGCATTGGCGAAGATTTTTTATATCAAGCCCCGTTTCCTCCCTGACCTCGCGGATTGCTGAGCCAACAATGCTCTCAAACGGCTCAACGTGACCTCCGGGGAATGAAAGCCCCGTCCAGCTTTTTCTGCGCTCCTGCACAAGCACTTTGCCCGTTGCTCCGTCCTCAATCATAACCATGTTTGTAAATTCAACCGTGCCTTTTTCCGTCCTCATTCCGATACCTCTATGTGTTAATGTAATAAAATAATAACATATAAATGTTTGGCTTTCAACAGACAAAAATAAATGAACATTCTGTTAAGCATATTTGAACCAAAAATTAATTGTCGTTTTAGCCAAAAAAAGAAGAAGTATTTTTTGCATAGCTACAAAAATAAGATTAACGAAAGGCTAAATGTTGACAAAATCTTTTTATTTATTTAATATGTAATTAATTATAGAAAAATGGATATTTTTGGCGGTTTTTGCATAGATATGCGGAAATTTGCAGAAACAAAAGCCCCAAGAGGAGAGGTTAGCGTATATGGAAAAACGAAAAAAGATCTTGCATGAGAAGCGGAAAGGAGGCGTTTTTTTGAAAAAAGTTTTAGGGATAGTTTTGACTGTGCTTTTGGTGTTTTCAACAATGTCAGTGTCTGTTTTTGCGGAGAATGAAGATTCTGAAATAACAAAAGCTAAGAGAAAATATGAGATCGCTGTTGTTTATGATAATTCCGGTTCTATGTATGGGGATGAATCTTGGTGTCGGGCAAAATATGCAATGGAAATTTTTGCTTCAATGCTTAATTATGATGAAGGAGACAAACTCAGCATTTTTCCGATGTGGGAAGTTACAACATCAGGAGATGAGAATACACCTCCGGCCGGCGAATCCATAGAAAACACCGATATTATTCAAATTGAAAGCCAGAAAGATGTAACTAAAATCTCAAAGATGCTCACTTTAAATGCGGACGGAACTCCCATTACACAGGTTGACAGAGCTTATAACTATCTGTCCGGTATAAATGATGAAACCGTTACTGATAAATGGTTGATCGTCTTGACCGATGGCAGGTTTGATGACGAGAACGGCAAAAAAATGGAGAGCTCCAAGGTTGAAAAAACGCTGTTGTCTAAAGCGAATAATGGTATTAAAGTGCAGTATCTTGGATTTGGATCCGAAGCAGCAACGTTTGAGGAGAATGTGAATGCAGGATTTTATGCAAAAACATCAAAGAATGCAACGGAACTCAGAAAAGATCTTATTGATATTTGCAACACCATTTTTAAACGTTCAAGATTGGATGACGAATACTATGACGGCAAAAATCTCGAACTTGAAATTTCAATGAATAAGGTTATTGTGTTTATTCAGGGAAAAAATGCGGAGATTGTTTCTTTGAACAATAACAGTACGGGTGAGCAGATAAAGATAACCTCAAACAGCGGCAAGATAATATACAGCAAATTGGGGGCTGCAGATTATAAAGATGCTCCTTATGACGATTCTTTGTATGGTCAGGTTGTTACATTTGGTGAATGTAAAGCAGATCAGTATACAATTGATTATAAAGGCGCAACAAATGTGGAAATCTTCTATGAGCCTAATGTTGATATCAAAATTGTCATGAAAAAGGACGGTAAAGAGATTGACTATAAAAAAGATACCGTTTATCCGGGCGAGTATAGTTTTGAGTATTTAATTGTTGATAAATCAACAGGAAAAGATGTGACCGAATCCGATTTACTCGGAGACGATGTTGATATTAACGGCACGGCAAAAATTACAAACGGTGAAAAGACCAGGGAAGAAAAACTTGAAAGCGGAGGAACCCTTGACCTGAAGGCGGGAGATGAAATTTTCTTTAATGTTACAGGAACATATCTTGAAGATTACACAATTACAACAAAAGACAATATGAAAGAACATACAATTAACATTGAAGATTTTCCCGATGTTCCGAAGTTCGACGCTGATATCAACGTCCTTCAAGAAGATGACTGGTATACACTGAAGGACAGGGAAAGCTGGAAGCCGATAAAGGTCAGCTTTACGGTTGGCGGAGAGACGCTTACGGATGAGCAGATGAAAAGGGTAGCCGCTAATTTCACCATAGAGCCCGAATTACCCTTCACTTATGAAATAATCCCAGGAGAATCGGCGTTGGCGGTTCATATTGCCAAGGATGAGAATGGAAACGATATTATTCCTGATTCGGAAACGGGCGAACCTGATATTACCGGAAATTATGATATTAAGGTAACTGCTAAATATACTGATGAAAATGGAAAAGTCAGCAACGAGGCAACTGATGATGATTCATTTAAAATAGAAAAATACAGCCCGTTGGTGTTTAAAATAATCGGTCTGATTCTTTTACTTGCATTGGCAATACTTATACACATTCTGAGACACAGGCCGGCATTTCCGTCAAATATGCTTTTTTATCGCAGGGGTGCCAACGGAAACTATTTCCCTGAGGGAGGAGAAACTATATTTCCGGGGGACAGCTTTGTAGCTGAACTGGATGGCAGGGTTATTTTTGAGGGAGAGGCAAAAAAGGTTACACCTTGGTGTGACAGAAAGAAAACGAGCGCCAGCACTTCTGTTAAGGTTACAAGCTACAGAGGCGATATCTCAAATTTGTATATAGGCGGAGAAAAGATAATTTTAGCAAATGAAACGGTGGTTGACATATCGGACGGCACTTCGGTTAGAGTAGTTACAAATAACGGCGTACAGGAAGATTACGAAATAAGAGTTAATTCGGAAATTGAAACGAATGAGGAGGACTAAAAAATGAAAGAAAAATTAGCACCCAACAAAGTAGAACCTACGCTTTTTGTCGGCCTTGGCGGTATAGGATCAAGAATTATTAAAAGCGTCAGAGAAAAGGCTATGGATGATGATCTTGAGAATGTTCAGTTTGTGACAATGGATACCGATGTTAACGATCTTGAACGCCTTGAAAAAGGCCCTGCAGTTCTCTCAATCCAAACATCATCATCGCGTTCAGTTGCAGCATATCTCAGAAATGACAAAGCTGCAAGGGAGGAATGGTTCCCGGAGAATAAGATTCTTGATGGCAAGACAGTTTCAGAGGGTGCGGGTCAGGTCCGTGCAATTTCACGCCTTGCTCTTAACGCTACAATCAAGCAGGGAAAGATTTCAACTCTCTATAAGGCTATCGATAATTTGTTTTTGAAAGACGGCAGCGATAAGAGCCGTGCAGTAAAGGTTATAATTGTATCGACGGCGTCAGGCGGTACAGGCTCAGGTATCACCCTTCCTTTGGCAATGCTTATCAGACAGTATCTTGCAAAAAATTATTCTGAATCGGCAGCGATAATCCGCGGATTCCTTGTAATGCCCAGCGTTATGGACACGGTTATTGAAACCGAGGCTGAAAAGAAGAGTCAGCGCCGCAACGGCTATGCAACAATCAAGGAAATCAATGCTTTCATGATGAAGGCCTCCAGTGCATTTGATTATGAACCCAGACTTCGCAGATACTCGGATCTTCATATTAAGCTCCCCACGACGGCATCTTCGGATATTAAGATTTCAAATCTTCCCTTTGACTTCTGCTTCCTTTTTGAAAGAGTTGATACTCTTCAGAAGAATATGGAGGCTCTCAGACAGTATGAGGATTATGCCGCGCAGTGTATTTATGAGCAGAACATAGGCCCTCTTAAATCTCAGGCATCAAGCAAGGAAGATAACATCGTTAAGGAGTTTTCCGATCCTAAAAAACACGGAAGAAACCGTTTTGGCGGCACAGGTGCATCCGTGGTTTGCTATCCCTATGAGAAAATCCGTGATTACATAGCTTATGACTGGGCACAAAATGCGGTGCTCGGCGTTGCTTCCGCAAAGGATCTTACCGATAAGGAGCGCGAAGAGGTAGCAGTAGAAGGTTCATGGATGATGTATGATTACAAGTATCTTAACCTTTACAAGAAATGGCAGGCCGATCCCGGCTCTCTTGTTGAAGATGAACCTATGCTCAATAAAGTTTATATGACAGAAATAGGCAATGGTACAGATGAATTTACCAAGAAGCTCAGAGAAAGATATTTCAGAAAGAAAATAGAGGCTCTTAAAGAAAAATCAACAAACATAAGTGACGATGCAAATGATTTTAATTCGCAGATGTCAAATGTTGCCAAAGAATATTTTGATGCTGTTACCGATGCGGCAATGAATCAGATAGCTTCAAATATAGAGGCAAACGAAACATCTACACTTAAGAATCTTATTGACAGGCATTCGGGCGGCATTGTGATTAATAACAATAAGTATGTTGTTGCTTATAACAATGTTACAGACATTGCAACTTTTATCTACAAAACAGAAGAAATTAAGAAGGCTGCAGAGAATTTTATTAAGAGTGTATTTGATTCAACTGATGTAATCGGCAAAAACAAAGAGCCTTATATGCTTAGCAAATATCTTTCTGACGGCGATTTTGCAATGCATCCCAATGCAGTTCGTTATTTGCTTTACATTTTGCTTGAACATCTGGAAAAAGAAAAAAGCATTTACACATCCTTTACACAAAGTGATTTTAACACGGAGATAGCAAAGATTACCAATCCTGAAAACAATGAGAAACTTCAGGTTGCATTTCAGGGCGGAAAGGAAAACAATCTTAAGCAGATGTGCCAGTCCTGTGAGAAACTTACGGGCACTAAGGAAGCAGTTGTAGATAAGATTACAAACGCTGATCCTCATAAGGAATGTAAGAAAATACTTAACAGCTATTACATGGAAGTTGTCAGGTATTTCAAGAGGCTTATCAATTCTGTAATTATTGAGATTGCATACGAAAGAGTAAAGGATCTCAGCAAAACATATGAAAGATTCTACAGCATGTTTGGCACTAAGGCTTACGGCATAGAAAAGAAGAGAAACGAAATTGCCGAGGAGCTTGAAAACAAGCCCGGAAGTTGCGTGTATAACCTTTTTGCAGACAAAGAGCTTCTTGAAGTTCTTTCCGATAAGGTTAAATTTTCAGTAGATGAATCGGGCGAAAATGAGCTTTATAAGAAGTTCTACAGAGCAATGCGCGAAAACACTGAAATCAGGGGAATTAATAATGCGGATAAATTCTCAAAGAAAGTTGAAATTGATGTATTCAATGATATTATTATTGATTCCTTCAAAAAATCGGTAGACAGCAGTTGCGCTGATATTATTGATTTGGATATTCTTCAGGCAATTAAGCTCGAGCATGAAACAATACATGATCTTGCTATTTCTCGTGTTCCCAAGGATAACGACGAAAAAAGAAATGAACTCAAAAAGTTCAGAGACAGCAGCGACGAGGTTCTTGTTCATATCAACAAGGTAATCAGAAAGGGTAAGAATCTTGCAGCGCCCAGCATTTCAAGAAACGACTTTGAGGAGGAAAGAGAAGTTTCGGCTATTGCTTACAGCGATACTCTGAAAGATTTCGGAGAGGTTGAAATTTCAAAGCTGTTTGATCCCAAGAATGCATCTCCTTCAGTTTCAAGATATGAGCTGCGTTTCTTCCGCTCGATTTATGGTCTCACTCCAATTCAGCTTTCAAAAATGTGCAGCCCTGCAATGAGCAAGGAAGACCTTGCAAAATGTATTGATATTGCCAGCATTGAAGGCAGCACGGAAATCGGTGATTACTTTGTAGCTTATCAGGATTATATGGAAGACATTGGCCCTGATTGCAAGCTCAATGCGCTTATCACTCCTCATATTGATAAGAGCTGGAACTCAATCTCGGTCATGCCTGAGATTGATCTTGAATATCAGTCAAGCCTTATGCAGAATATTCATCAGGCATTTTTCTACGGTTTCCTGTTTGACATTATCGAGCTCTATCAGCCTTCGCTCTACGATAAAAATACTCTTGCTTACCGTTATTTTGACAAGGATAACAATGCAAAGAATTTCACTGTTTCAAACGGCACGCTTTGCGATAAGTTTGATGAAGTTCTTGACGGTCTCTATTTTGACCGTGCAGCTGTTAAGGCGATTAAGGAAATTGCATGCGAAAGGCGCAACAGGGATAAAAATTCAAGAGTTCCTGTTGAAGAGACCGGTTTCTACAAGGCGCTCGAATCACTTTCGAGAAGAAAGATGCTTGGCGAAATTGCAAATGATAAGGATCTTGCGGAAAGCCTCGATATGTCAATGTTTGAAATTCCCCTTATGTATTACAATTCATTGATGATTTCTGATGACATGGATGAGATTGTTGCAATGACGAAGGCAATAATCGGTGCGGTTAAATATCAGCTTTCCTCAAAAGAAAAGGGCCTTAATCTTGATAAGCATGTTGCTCAGATTGTTGTTAAGCATCATAATCTTCTTCTCGAAAACTACATAAAGCTCCCCAACTTCCTTGCCATGGGTGTTGATATCACATCAAACGACGCGATTATTTCAATGCACAAATTTATTAAGCAGTTTGTTGATAAGCATCTTCCCAACGGAAACGATCTTAAATCACCTGATGAGGTAAAGACAGCAACGGAGAAAGACGCGAAATAAATCACTTTTTAAATTACTTGGTCAGGGAGGTGAGTGGCGTTGTTTACGGTTATTATCTGCAGTCAATCGTTTGTTGACAGATGCGAGGGAACATATTCGGGATTTTTGTATCCGTTGTTGACCAATAATGAAAATTATGCATTTTGTCCATGGGATACATCGAAGGATACCCTTGAAGAGGCTTTGCCTGATTTATGTAAAATAACGAGTCAAAAGAAAAAGTGGCGCGCAATAGTTGTTCTTGACGATGAAAATTACGGAAGAGAAAACATTTCCAAAAGAAATCCGTTCAACTTTGTTGATGCCGTTGATTATCTTGATGAGTTGAAAACTGCAGAAGAGATTATCCGGTTCAGAGAACAGAGAACGGCGCTTTATCGCAAAGCAATTAACAACCCGCTTATGAAACTCGGAATATGGCTTGACGGCTCCCCTTTAAGCGGGAGCCCCGAGCTTCCGGAAATATATTCGCAGCTGCCTGATATCAATGATGAGAATTACTTCAAGGAGTTATACAAGCAGAGGCTGTCTGCTCTTGAAGTAGAACTTGACAGAATCGTTGACGGAAGAAAAAACTTTATTGAAGAAAACTTTTCAACGGAAGGTGAGCTTCAGCGCAAACCAAGCCAGATTGTTGTGGTTAGTGAGCGCCTGTTCGTCAATGATAATGAGGCGGCAAAGACAGCGTGGAAGGTTGAAAATGATTTTGCCTATTCACGCTTTTATGAGGATAATTTGTATCCGCCAAAATTCAGATACATCCTTTTTAATATACCTTATATAAAGTGTGCAAGAGTTGAAATCGATTATCTGAACTTTTTGGTTTTTGTTCTGGTTATGGCCCAAAACGAATACCCATCGGATTCTGTGAAGGCAAACAGGGTTTATTCTGCCGACATGACCATGGATACGGAAAGAATCAACAATTTCTATTCGCAGTATTTGGGAAAACTGAATTCAACTCTTCGGACAATAAAAGCTAGGGCGGGGAAAATATCAAGAAGAGTAAAAGACCCTATTGACAATACTCAGGCGCAGGAGCTTTTTGAATCAAATATAAAGATTCCCGTAGTTATCAGTAAGGATTACGATACCGACGAGCTTTATGCGGATTACAAGAGCCTTGGTCTTGCTACTGACTGCCCTGAAAGCGAAAAAACTATGTGGGATGAGCAGTCACATACCATTCTCAAAAGATTTGTTCGTTATATTCGGGAGCCCCGCAGAGCGATAAAAAATGCGGCGGAGAATGATCTTCACCTGAATTCTGAAATCGATGATGACAGAATCACGCGCCTCAACGAGAATCAGTTGGAAGATATAAGTTTCAGAATTCTCGAAGAGGAGGAAAGAATGGTTGAGACCAAAACTCCCCGTCTTTTCAAAACAGAAGAATATAACCAAAAAATTGCAAAAGAGGATAAAGCCATAAAGCGTAATATAGCTCACCGCATGACACGGGCAAAAACCATAATAACCGGTCTTATTGCAATTGTGGCGTATCTTTTTGGCTTTTTACCCTTGCTCTTTGATGCCAACAACAACAGCAAGTCTTTGAGCTTTGCAGTGATAATTACGCTTTCGGGTCTTGCCGTTTTTATCCTCAGCGGACTTATTTACCTTTTGGTTATGTGGTTCAAACTGAGAAGAAGATTCAAATGGTTCAATAAGGTAATGGCTGAAATTTTGGGTGAGATTGAATCCGGCCTTGATGCATTTTCGAAATATCTCAGCCATGCATGCAATGTTATGCGTTGTTTTTCCGTTTTGAATTATTCAAAAAAGGTGTTTATAACAAGGCAGAATATTCTTAAAAAGCATGCATGGGATATTGAGAGAAAAATCGACGAGGTAACAAGACTGTTCTCGGGTTATATGGATATTGACAACCTTAATTTTCAGGATGCAGTTCCTTTTGATTATGACTTTTCGGTTTTGTGTGATTACGATTATGAAATGCCGTATGAGCAGATTATAAATAGAATAGTATTTATACAGCCCGGCAATGAGATTGTAATCCCCATAAATTACGTGGCTTCCATTAAGCTGGAAAGGGAGGAATTATATGACTGAAACAATTATTGAGCTTGTTAAACTGATAATTGCGATTCTTCCCTTTGTTTCTCTTTGCTTTGCGAGTAAAAAGATTAACTTGCCCGAGTCAGAAAGAAGCAGGCAGTTCATAATGCCGGTTATTGCTTTTGTTTATGTTATCATCGCCATGATTTTTGTTGAGGACATAAACGACTGGCTTCTCAGGCTTATTGAGAGTATTCCTAACCTGATTGCATATGTTTCAAAAATCTCATTGGTGCCTGAAAAGGTAGCTGCGATTTTTGTTCAAATTGCATCTTATGTTAAGGCGTTTCTTGATAGCCTCAATCTCAAATTCTGGATATTCTTTATTTCTAATGCGGTTATTATGGCGTTTTACCTCACTTTAAAGAGTGTGTGTATACGCACCATAGATGAAACTGTCAAGTATGACGGTTGGCTTTTCGAAAAAATTGCCCAAAAATTTTACGAATATTTTCCTGAAAGAGGAAAATGGTGCCTGTTTGAAAACTTTGTTCAGACAAGAGGATTTTTAGAGGCTTTTTATATAAGTGCGGTTGTAATTTCCGCAGCGCTTATGATTTCAACCAGAAAATATTACGATGAGGGATTGATGAAATCTCTTTTTTATCCCGTGTTCGGTGTTCTGGTTATCGGAGAGCTGTTCTTTTATCTTGATGGCCCGACGAAAATTGAATATTCTGAAAAAATTATCGGCGAGGAAGAAGAGGCTTACAAAAAAGTCAACTATTCATTGCTGAGAAAATTTCTTCGTTCAATTTACAGCGATAAGTTGCTTGCTGAGGAAACAAGTGTAAACAACGCTCTCAGCTATGATATGACCACTGATGATTTCATTCATGAGCTGGAGAAGAGCGAAGACCATAAAACAGTTAACTTCGCTGAATATATGAAGATGGTAAAAGGTACGGGGTTCACTATTGACAACAACTACCTTTTCTCTTCTTTGGATTTGTTGAATGGCAAGAGTGTTTTATTTAATAATCCTTTTTATAATGACTTGATTCCGTATGCGTTTTATCCCATGAACAGAGCTTTGCTGAGCCATCAGAAGGTGCTGGTTGTTCTTGGAAGACATGCCATAGAAAATGACATCATTGAATGGATTCGAAAGGGCGTTGAATCGGTAACCAATATTCCTTATATGTGGAACATTGAGATTCTTGGGAAAGAGCCTAAAATGCCGGATATAGGCGTTATTACACGTTCTGATGTTTTGGGCATAGATATTCACAATGCTAATGCAGAATTCCTTGAAAGTGTAGGATATGTGGTAATAATAGAGCCGTCAAAGCTGGTCTCAACAGCGCAAATCGGTCTCAACCTCATTGTAAAGCAATGCAGAAAGAGCGAGGACAAGGAAATAGTTTATTGCATGTGCGATAAGAACTGTGACGGCCTTGTTGATGCATTGTCACATATTCTTATGACAAGCATAACCGAGGTGTCTGCAACCAACAAACATCTTGGCACATCGTCGTATATGTGTTGGGAAGTGGATGAGGAATATACCCATCACAGGCTTTTGCCAAACATTTCAAGGTATCTTGGATTCGGTACAGAGCTTTCATTTGCGGCGCTTAAAAATCAGGTTTCAAAAACCAAATGGTTTGGCGGCGAAGCCTTCCCTGTTGCGGATATGCGCTGGATAGCGAAGCAGTATTACTACGACTTAACAAAGTATGCAGGAGTTGCCACTACTCAGGAGTCGATGGATGACCGTTTTGTGACTTCGCCTAATTTCTGGAGCGCAACGGCAGAAAAAAACACATATATAACAGTTGAAGATGAATCCAACAATATGTTTGAGATTTTGCGGGATTTCTCAACCAGAACAACAGAACAGGGATTCGTGAATGTTATATCATCGGATTATCTTCTTAAGGATTACATGGCAGATAATGCTTCGATTTTTGAAACCGATGCCAAAGCAATTCCTTATATTGTTGCGGATTATACACGAAGCAACAGAAACACGCTTCTTCGCTTAATTCTGATGATGAGCACAACTCCCGTCAGTGAAGACATTCTTGAAAGCGAACTTTCTCTGCTCAACATACCTGTTTTTGACCTGAAAAAGCAGCTTTGGTTTGAAACGTATAACTGCTATGCAAGCGTAGCGGAGGTGGCCTCGCTTCCTGAGAATTACAAAGAGGCGGTTGAAGAAGCGTTTAACAGAAAAATAGCCGACGGAAGATACGAATTCGGTGCGGATATTTTTGATGTTGTTGAAAGATTCAATCTTAAAAAGGGTGTTATTGAAATAACATATTCAATAACCGACAAGGAATTTTTAAGAATATGTGTTTCCGAGCTCCGTTCAGCAGGATATATTGCAGAAGACGAGAAAGGCGATAAGCATTATCTCGGTGCAGAGCTTTGCGGTCACATTTATCAAAGATTGCTTCCCGGACAGTTCTTTACCTTTGACGGTAAGTATTATGAAATGATGTATCTTACTGCTGACGGTAAAGCTCTTGTTCGCCGTGCTGCCGACCACATTAACGGCAGGCCTAATTACAGGCAGAAAAGGGAGTATGTTATCAGTGGACTCAGAGCTTCGGAAAAGGTCGGTTCACAGAAAAATATTTCCGGTCTCAAGGTGTTCCATGAATTTGCGGATATAACTGTTAACACATCCGGATATTACAGCATGAACCGCTATAACGATTTCGCAAGTGCCCGAGAGGTTCTTTTTGAAGGAACGGAGAAGAATGGAATTCCCTCAAGAAAATACCGCAACAAAGAGATATTGCGAATCGAGCTTCCTGATTTTGGCGGAAAACTCAACGAAAATATTCGCTATACGATTGCAGTTCTTTTCAATGAAGTGTTCAAAACCATTTTTGCGGAAAATCAAGCGTATATCAGTGCCGTTACGGATGATTCGTTTTTCGATGATGAGTCGCAGTCTAAACCCCTCACATATTCAGTTAAAGGAGATGGCTGCGAGGTTAGCAGCAATTGTATCTATATAATAGAGGACAGTCAGCTTGACCTTGGTCTTACGGTTACTGTTGAAAGAAATCTCGAAAGAATTTTCCGAATTATTTTTGATTATCTTGAATGGCACAGGGATACATTGGATGCAAGTCTTAATCCCAAGCCGGATCCGGAGCCGCCGATTATTTTCTCCGAAGAAAAGCCAGAGGAGCCGGAAAACCCTGAAGATGAGGATGGCTTCTTCAGCAAGCTCCGCAAGAAAATACGCAGCGGAATTGATAAAATCAAAAAGTTTTTCAAGAAAAAGCGTAAAAAAGGAGAAAATCAGCCCGAACTTTCACCCGAAGAGGAAGAAACAACGGAAACTGCCGAACCTGAAACAAAGAACATGCCGGCACCTGCAGAACCTGAGGAAACCGAAGGAGATGAAGGTGCAGAAGGTAATGAGAGATCTGAGGAAGAAGAAACCGAGGATACCGGAGAGTCGGAGGACGAAGCTGATAACGGTGATGAAGCACCGAAATTTGAGCGTAAGCCTTACCATAAAAGATATTATCTTCTTTATGGCGGAGAGGGTGAAATGGCATGCATTGATCCCAACGGAACGCTTGATTATCTTAACGGTCTGGGATTTTCCAATAATCCTCTCAGTCAGGCGAGAAAAGGAAAGAAGATTGCGGAATATGTTGAAGCAACCTTCAAGCCTGAAAAGCCCGATGCAAGGTATTGCGATTTTTGCGGCGCTGAGATTTACGGCGTTGAATATGAAACTCTTGCAGATGGCAGAGACAGATGCCTCATTTGCAGCAGAACGGCAGTAAAAACAGAAGAAGAGTTCCGCGCATTGTTTGAAGACGTTAAGCGCAACATGGAGTCCTTCTTTGGAATAAGGATTAATGCCGGAATAAGGATTAAGGCAGTTAATTCCAGAATGCTTCATAAAAAACTCGGATCCACCTTTATTCCTACATCCGGATATGATGGCAGGGTGCTTGGTGTTGCAATTGAGGATAGAAACGGATTCACCATTATGGTTGAAAACGGCGCCCCCAGACTTGCAACAATGCTTACTCTTGCTCATGAGCTTACGCATATATGGCAGTATCTCAATTGGGACAAGAAAGCAATAATCAAAAAATACGGCAGAAAAATGCGCCTTGAAGTTTATGAAGGCATGGCGAAGTGGGCTGAAATACAGTACGCTTACCTGATAAATGAGCCTGCGGTTGCTAAGCGTGAAGAGATTATTACGATGGCGCGCGACGATGAATATGGCAGAGGCTTTTTGCGATACAGAGCAAATTATCCCTTCTCGTTGGGTACCGTTATTACAAAGCCTACTCCGTTTATGAATGTTGATACTCCTCTTGCCCCTGAATATTGCACAGCATTTGTGTATGTTGACCCCAACGGCAAAAAGCCCTCAGGCGGTGAAGGAGGAGACGGCGGCAATGGAGGAGGAATTATCCCCGGTGGCGGGAAGAAGCCCATCAAAGGCCCCGTTCAGAGGAATCCGGAAAAAGTGCTTATGTATGCATATGAACAGCTTTCCGAAAGTGAGAAGGCTGTCTACAAAGATGTTGTTAATGCTGTTAATAATTTTGAACCATGCATAGAAAATCTTTCCGCTCAGGTTGACACTGACCAGATAAGCCGCATTATTGATTATGTGGACAGAGATCATCCTGAAATGATATGGTTCAACAGAGGTGTAACCTACAGCTATGATACATCAACCAGAATTGTAAGCAAACTTGACTTTACTTATTGTCTTTCCCCTGAAGAAACGAAGAAAAGGCAAGGTGAAATTAAAAAAGCACTGAAATCCTTTGTTGATACAGTCAGCGGCGCAATGAGTGATTATGAGCTTACTCTGCGTATTTATGAAAACATCATAAGGCTTGTTGACTATGATACAATCGGACTGGAGCGCCAGAAAAGGTTCTCGTCGCCTAAATCCGAAAAGCCTGATGACTTAAGGTCAATTTACGGTGTTTTTGTTAATAATAAGGCTGTTTGTGCGGGATATGCCAAGGCTACACAGTATTTGCTGAATATGCACGGAATAGAGTGTACCTATGTAACAAGCGATACACATGCATGGAATATGGTGAAGCTGGAAGGCGACTACTATCACATTGACACAACCTGGGGTGATGGTTCGAATACCAGCAAAGAAAAGAATGTTTCAGACAGAATCAGTTATGATTGCTTCTGCATAACAACCAAGGAACTTCTTAATCTGGAATCTCATGTTCCCGAGGATATTCTTCCGCTGCCTGATTGCACGGCTACAAAGTGTAATTATCACCACAGACACGGTTTATTCTTTAAAAAGTACGATTGCGAAAGAATAAAGGATATTATCGTTGAATGTGTTGGAAACGATGTGTTTGATGTAACCCTTAAGTTTGCTGACAAAAAGGTGTTCCGTGAGGCGCATAAGTCTCTTATCGACAACGGAAAGTTCAGCGAGGCGGTGCAGAGCGCATCCCTTAAAACCGGCGTGAGAATAAGCCATAGCTATACTTATAACGACTGCAAGGACAGGCTTATCCTGACATTCCATTTGTCGAAACTTTAAAATCGCATCCGCCGTCCGCACTTGTTGCGGGTGGCGGATAAACTAAAAAGCATCGAGGAGTTTTTGAACGCAAATTGTTCTTATAAAGGAAAATGGCGAAATCTCAAAAACCACGCTTTCGCTCAAAATAAGCGGTCAGCACCGGATTACCTATGCTGTTAACTTTTGGTTGCGGTTTCAGCGGATGGCGGTAAATGGATAATAAGAGAAAGTAAAAAAATTGAGTTGCTTAGCAAATATGACACGGATTCGTTAGGTGTCAAAGAATTTAAAATTAAAGAGAATGAATATTATCCCATGAGATGTAAAGCCGACGGAGAAAGAATGATTATTCTTGTTGAGCCTAAAGGAAGAGGCAGGTCGGATTTTTCATTTTATAAATGTTCCTTCTGACGGTGTAATCAACGTCGGATATGAAACCTCAAATCATATATGCTTCCGTGAAGATTTTCTGTCTGACACTGTGGGAGCACGTATAGAGTATCTCCAAAACGGAAAGATTGTTGTCAGGGATACTGACAGCATTAACGGCGCATACCTGAACCGTAAAAAAATGACCGAGTCTCAGGCTGATTACGGTGATGAACTGTATCTTGTGGGTTTATGAATAATTTTAGGAAACGGCTTTGTTGCCGTAAATAATTCCGATAACAGTGTCAGAGTTTCTCTTGAAAGAAGAGCAGATGTTGCTTTTAACCTTGTTGACGATGATAAAGAAATTGATGAAGAGGAGCCGGAAACCTTTTCTTCAGCACCCAAAAATAAAAAACAGCACGGTTAAGCGTAAAAAAATAAGCATTGAAAGCCTGCCTGAATTCTCTTTCAAATAAATTTTAGCATTATCTTGTAAAAAAAGACAAATTGATGTATAATGCATTCATAAATGGTTTTGGCAAATATGCAGATGAAAAATTTTACAATTATATAATCGGAGGAAATTAACATGGCAAACAAAAAGAAAAGCGCTCCCATAGTACCCATTCTTGTTGCAATTATCATCGTGCTTGTAGGTGTGTTTATCGGTCCTAAGGTTGTTCACGAATGTGCCGATTGCGGAGAAACATTCTTTGGCGCAGGTTATGAGCCCAGCAAGGTGATAGAGTTTTTTGAGGGTAACGACGATGAAGAGAGTGTTATCTGCGAAAAATGCGCTGAGGAGCAGCATGCACTTGCGCTTGCAATGGGCGATGAACTTGATGACTTTAAGAAAGAAATTTTTTGATTGATTTTTGTTTGGGAAGAGGCGTTGCTTTAGGGCAATGCCTCTTTTGCTATTCGGTTATCGGTTGAAGCGTTGCTTTGTTTGTGCTATAATATCAGCAGAGGTGATATGAATGAATGATTTTTCATTTATAAAGGATGAGAAGATTAAAAAACAGATTAAATTTGCAATAACCATAGATGAAATGAAGAATATTTTCCGCCGCAATCTGTTGGCAGATGGCTCAAGGTGCGAAAACGATGCGGAGCATTCGTGGCACCTGGCTATTCTTGCCATGCTGCTGGAGGAATACAGTGAGCAGAAGGTTGATATTGAGCGCGTGCTTAAAATCGCCCTTGTGCACGACCTGATTGAGGTTTATGCAGGGGATACCTTTGCCTATGATTCGAAGGGCAACGAGGATAAGCACGAGAGAGAAATTCAGGCGGCAGACAAACTTTTCGGCATGCTTGACGAAGCTCAGGGGGCAGAAATCCGTGCCCTCTGGGATGAGTTTGAGGCAATGGAAACCGCCGAGAGCCGCTATGCCAACGCCATTGACCGAATTCAGCCCCTTATTCTCAACTACCTGACAGACGGTCATACCTGGAAGATGGGTGTTAACTCCGCGCAGATTTATAAGAGAATGGATATAATCCGTACGGCGACCCCCGAGCTCTGGCACATCGTTGAGGGCATTATAAACACATCAATAAAAGCGGGGATTTTAAATCCTTAATAAATTTGTAACTTTTTTGAACGTTCATTTGTAATTTACACTCCTTATAATCATAATTGTTCCGTGGGATTGAAATTTTTTCAGAGGTGAGAAAATGTATACCGTTCTCGTTTGCGATGATGACATTGCAATTCTTGAATCCGTTGAAATTTATCTTAAGCTGGAGGGATATAACGTGCTCAAGGCCGAAAACGGCAGAGCAGCCCTTGAGCAGGTTAAGAATAATGAGGTTCACTGCATTGTTCTTGACATTATGATGCCGGGGATGGATGGCCTCCAGGCAACGCTCAGGCTGCGCGAAAAGCATAATATCCCCATTATCCTGCTCTCCGCGAAAAGCGAGGATACCGATAAAATAACGGGTCTGTCCTTCGGCGCCGATGATTATGTGACAAAGCCCTTTAACCCTCTTGAGCTGATGGCAAGGGTCAAGTCCCAGATAAGGCGCTACACCTCGCTGGGCGCAATGGAGAAAAAGGAAGGCGTTATCACAACGGGGGGGCTCTCGCTGGATACCCTTGCAAAGGAGCTGACCGTTGACGGCGAAAGCGTTAAGCTGACCGCAACGGAATACAGAATAGTCAGCTTCTTTATGGAAAATCTGGGCAGAGTTTTTTCAACGGGTCAGGTTTACGAGGCAGTGTGGAACGAGCCTGCAGGCTATTCGGACAAAACGGTTACGGTACATATTAACAGAATCCGCGAAAAAATTGAAATCAATCCCAAGGACCCTAAATATTTAAAGGTGGTGTGGGGCATTGGATACAAAATGGAAAAATATTAAGTATAATAAAGCAACGAAAACGGTTGCTCTTGTGCTGGCAATCCTGCTGTTCTTCCTTGCAGGCAACTTTGCAGGGCTTTTCATCAAGGGCTTTGCAAACTTCAACATTTTTGCTCATCCCGAGGATTTTACAAATACGGCATCTTTCCGTGCTCAGATGAACGGATACATTATTGATGTGCTGAATGTGGCGGAGAAAAACAACAGAGGCACCTTTGAGGAATGGATGCAGACCGAAAGAGCAAAGGAAATTTCCGCAGAATTTGATGATGATGTCAAAAAAGTGACCGATGCAATGACTTTGCTTGATAACTCGGGCATAAAGGTTTATGTTGATGCTCAGAACCGTTACCGCTATACGCTGGATTACAAGGGCGTGCGATATTTCTTTACTTTTAACGGTGAGTTCATCAACTACAGCCAGTTTGCGGACTTTGCTTTCGTTGATATTCCCGAGGTTGAGGAGTCAGCAACGGCTGTTGAAATGACAGATGTTATCGTGGCTGTTGAAACTCCTGTAAGCGAGAACAAAATTGTTTATTTTGACCCTTATGAAACGGGGAATACGCCTGAATATGTAGCTCAGGTTTCGGAAGCACTTCGTCTTCTCAACAGCTACAGCGATTACTCCTGCTACGGCGAATGCGCTCTTGATACGGTTCTTTCCATTGTTGAGCTTCAGCGTCAGGATGCTCTCCAGGGGGAGTATAATTTTCCGCTCAATTACTCCATTCGTTCAAGCTATGTGCTTGATAATGTAGAGAGCATCAACTATGCGGTTATTGCCGAAAACGGCAAGGTTTTCACCAACTGCGGAGTTGCCGCAACGGACAGCCATGAGCAGATTATGGCAAAGCTTGGCATGGGTAATCTTATCTGGGCTGAGTGGGTCAATGACGGTAAATACGGAACTATCGGTCCGGAAAACAAAACTGCAAACGGTGTATATGCTAATCTCCACGATTGGCTTTTCGGCAAATGGTATGACGGAGGCATTCTCTCTTGGGAATCCTACACTCAGAACAGAACCTATAAATCCGCATATTTTGCCATTGATGTACCTTTTGAATCAGACCCATTTCGGGCAATCTCATATTCATTTGGCATTTACAACACGGATGCATCCCTGACGGGCTTGCTTTTCGCAACGGTTATCTGCCTTGCTATTGCCTGCGCACTGTGCATTTACCTGCTTTCCGTTGCAGGCAAAAATGCTGACGGCAGTATAAAAATCAGATTTTTTGATAAAGTTCCCATTGAAATTAATGCCTTACTCGGTCTCGGAGTTATGGCACTTTGTGTTTTAGGTGCGGTGATGATTGCCTGCTGTGATTTTGAGCCGCTTATGTTGGCGGATGACTATGGTATGGGCAGTGCGCTGACTCCGTTTATATGCGCCGCTGCGCCTTATTCAAATCTGCTGATGGGTGCGGTTGTTGCAATTTTCTTCACGGTGTGGACGGGGCTTACCGCAAGCCTCATCCGCAACCTCCGCAACAAATCCTTCCGCAAGCATTCCCTTGTATGCCTTATCTTCAAGCCCGTGGGCTGGATTTTCAGAAAGCTTTGGAACTGGGCAAAGAGAATTGCTGATAAAATAAAATATGCATTTAACTGCGATTATTCAAAGGGCCAGAGCACAAAGTTCAAGGTGCTTGCCTGCCTTGCGGTCAGCCTTTTTGTAGTGATAACGGGTATTTATTACTTTATAGTCGGTATAATTATGGCTGATGGCGGCGAGGGCTTTGCATTCCTGCTTTATGTTCTCGGTTTCCTGGGAGATGCCGCAATCGCAACCTTCGTTATTATGCTCATTGCATCCCTTGACAGAATTATGGCTGCGGTTTCCGATATGCGCAAGGGTGAAATGGGTAAAGCTATCGATACAAAGTATATGCCGCCCTTTATGCGCCGCTTTGCAGAGGATGTGCTCTGCATGCAGGACGGCCTGCAGGATGCGGTTGAAAGCGCGGTTAAAGACCAGCGAATGAAGGCGGAGCTTATTACCAATGTTTCTCACGACCTTAAAACCCCGCTGACCTCAATCGTTAACTATGTTGACCTGCTTAAAAAATGCGAAATTGAGGATGACACCGCGCAGAAATATGTTTCAATCCTTGATGAAAAGGCTCACAAAATGAAAAAGCTGATTGAGGACTTGGTTGAGGCATCAAAGGCATCCTCGGGAGCAATAGAGCTTCACCCTATGAGGCTTAACCTTTGCGAATTTGCGGCGCAGGCCGCAGGTGAGCACGACGATGAGCTGAGAAAGCTGGACATTGAAATTGTTCTCAAATTGCCCGATGAGCCCATTATGGTTGTTGCGGATGCTCAGAAGGTTTCGCGGGTTATTGAAAATCTTTTCTCCAACATCAGAAAATATGCCCTTGAAGGCACAAGAGTTTATATTGACATTGCCGCTGAGGCAGGCTTCGGCTCAATGATATTCAAAAATGTTTCAAAGCATCCTCTTGATATCTCCCCCGAGGAGCTGACTCACCGCTTCGTCAGAGGCGATTCTTCGCGCTCGGGTGAGGGCAGCGGCCTTGGACTTTCTATAGCAAAGGATTTGTGCGAGCTTCAGGGCGGCAGGCTGAATCTGCAAACTGACGGCGACCTTTTCAAGGCAATCGTTGCATTACCAATAGCATAAGTAAAGCCCCGTACCAAACGGTACGGGGCTTTGGTGTTATTTCAACAGCGAGCTCTGATTTAAAATCTGTGTGTTATAAATGAAAAGAACATCGCAGCCGCTGAAATCAACAAATTCGCCTAAAATCTGCGAGGAAACATAGCGCAGGTCAACAAGGGTGATTTTGCTGTAGGATTCGAGCATAAGGGGCGCAAGGGATGAGCCGAAGGAGTCCCTGAAAATAACTAGCTCCCTTTTCTCCGATGCAAGGGGATTTTCAACCGTCAGCAGCGCCGCTGCGCCCTGAAGATAAACATCATATTTATCGTTACCTTCAAGTTTTGATTTGTCATAAACTCCAACGGCGGTTTTACCCGTTTCAAGGTTATAAACCTTTGCGGCATCGGTTGCAGGGGAATTGAGGGTGATTATTTCATCTGCAAATCCGTTGCTTATGGCAAGCCTCGGAGCATAAACGCCCTCAAAATCCGCAAGTTTTTCGGAGGTATAATAACCCGCAGGCTTTGCATCAAAGCCCATTTTATCGCCCAGTTTTTCAATAACCTTGCCGATTGACTCCTGCTTCCAGTGGGAGTCGGTTTTATAGTAGTCATCAAGGGTCAGGCAGTCAAAAATATCAATGTATTCCATATTTTCAACGCCAGAGATATAAATTTCAAGCATTCTGCCGTAGTCAAGGGCAGGGTAGCCGTTTTTCTCTGCAAGGTAATAGTTTTTATCGGGCACAACAGAAAAATAACAATTTGCGCCTTTGCCTGAAATATATTTATTGTAAATTGTGTTCAGCTTTTTTGCCGCATTTTCAACAGAGCCTTCGCTGAGAGTATAATCAAGCTCCGAAATATGGCCCTCTGCGGTGTAAATGCCGTTGTTGTCGCTTTGGTTAAGGACTTTCAGCTGAATTGCCGCCTTTACGCTTCGGAAGGCATCGCGAAGGGGGAATTGGTCTGCAAGGTAATCCTCAAGGCCGCTAAAAAAGGATTTGTCCATTAGCGCTTCAACGGAAAATTCGGGGAATTGAGCCGCTTTTCTGCGCTCGGAAACAAGCACCTGCACGGGCTCTTTTACAAAGCAGGCAATGCCGAGAGAGAAAATGAACAGAACAAAGCAGAGAATGCTTATTGTTTTTTTTATTTTCATTTCTGCACCCCCTAAAATCTGAAATAAAGGAACGGGTTGTAGGAGCCGTCAACAAGATAAGCCGTAACCATAATCAGAACGGCAGCTACGAACAGCGGCTCTGCAACAACCGTGATTTTTGAGCCGATTTTTGTTTCGGACAGCTTCTGCGCCGCGATTTTGGCCGCAGGGGTTGCGCCGAAAATGCCGAGAGCAATAAGAACGGCATAGCTTTTGAGATAGTAAAGGGTAATATCCGTGCAAAGAGGATAGGCAGGGGTGAACATTCCCTTAAGGTCGCCGAGAACGCCCTCAACTCCGCTGCCGTTGAAGATAACAAAGCCCACAAGCACGGCAAAAATCAGGTAGATATGGCCGAAAACCGATGGAACACTATCTTTGATTTTCTTCGGTATGCTCTTTTCAATGAGCAGAAGCGCGGCAAAGTAAAGGCCCCAGATGATAAAGGTCCAGTCTGCGCCGTGCCAGAAGCCCGTGAGAAACCATACGGTGAGAATATTAAAGAAAAATCGGGGAGTTTTAACACGGTTGCCGCCCATGGGGAAATAAACATAATCCCTGAACCAGCTTCCCAGCGAAATGTGCCAGCGGCGCCAGAATTCCGTTACGCTTTTTGAAGTGTAGGGATAGCGGAAATTCTCCATAAACTCAAAGCCGAAGATTTTTCCCAAGCCGATTGCCATGTCACTGTAGCCCGAAAAATCAAAATAAACCTGCAGGGAATAAGCAACCGCATAAATCCAGAAAAAGAGGGTTGATTTATCTTCCGCAGCCCTGAATGCCTCGCAGAAGCTGCCGAGGGAGTTTGCAAGCAGAACCTTTTTTGCAAGGCCCGTCACAAATCTTCTGACGCCGTAGGAGAAGCCGTCAAGGCTGTGCTGCCTGTCATTAAGAGCCTTTTCAATATCCGAATAGCGGACGATAGGGCCTGCCACAAGCTGGGGAAAAAGTGAAATATAAAGAGCCAGCTTAAGAGGGTTCTTTTGCGCAGGCACATCGCCTCTGTAAACATCAATGTTATAGCTGATTGCCTGGAATGTGTAAAAGCTGATGCCGATTGGCAGAGCAATGCCCAAAAGGTTAAAATCTGCGCCGAAAATACCGTTGACACTTGAAATAAAGAAATCGGTATACTTAAAGAAAATCAGCGCCGAAAGCGTTGCCGCAACAGAAAGCGCAAGAACTGCCTTGCGGACGCCGCCCTTTGCTTTTTCGGTAATAAGGCCGAAAATGTAGCTCATGAAAATAACCGAAATCATTATAATGAGGTATTTCGGCTCGCCGTAAAAATAGAAAAAGAGGCTTGCAAGCAGCAACCAGAGGTTTTTAGCCCTGAAGGGCAGAATATAATAGCCCGCAATAACAACGGGCAGAAAAACAAACAAAAAGATTATGCTCGAAAAAAGCATGGTGTTCTCCTTTCAGAGAAAAAGCACCGAAGTGGTCTTCTTCGGTGCTTCAATTTCGGGTTAGAATTATTCGAGGGTTTCGCCGTCGAATGCAGGCATGTCTGCGGGGATTTCCATATCTGCAATGCCGCCGTCTGCAACAGGAGGCTCTTCGTTAACCTCGCCTGCCTTTGTCAGAGGAGCTGATGCGGAATTTTCGGTAATGGTTAAAAATGCATTGTAAACATCGTCAACAATTTCTTCTGTTGACATAATCATAAGGATTTTGTTGCCGCAGCTTGAAACAAGAACCTTTTCAGCCGCAACGCAAACCCATTTTCTGTAGTTAACGCCTTCAAGGATTTCATTCTTGAGGTCTTCAATCTTAACGCCCTCAGCGCCTTCAATAATGCACATTGAGAAGGGGATTGAGCCAATCATGGGTTCAACGAAAACTGCGCTGCTGACCTTTGAAGTGGGGTCAACGCCGATGTAGGATTTAGCAACCTCAACATCCGAAAAATCAACGGGAGTGGGTTCCATAAGCATCATTTCGATTTTAGTTGTTTTTTCAAGAATTCTTGCTGAAATTTCTTCGGGTGCGCCCGTAAGCTCATAAGCGGGAGCAAGGGTTGTTGTTTCATCCTCTGCAACGCCTGAATTGTTGCCGCAGGCAGCAAATGAAAGAATTGCTGCAAGTGCAAGAAGAATTGCGATAATTTTTTTCATAATTAAGTTCTCCTTTTTTATTATTGCCTGTTGAATTGATTATATCAGCAAAACAGAGTTTTGGCAAGGGTTTAATGCAGACAAAAACTGAGAATGTCTGTAAATCAAAGCTCAATTTTCCAGAATGCAACGTTAAGGCGCTCATAGGTGTAGGTTATGTAGAGCGCGCCGTCCATATAAACCATTGCAGGGTAGGAAAATTCGCTGTCCTTCTTTTCTTCCTCAAGGGTAATGACCGTTTCCCAGCTTACGCCGTTGTCGCAGGATTTCTGAATTGTGAGGGGTGAACGCTCTCCCCAATTTTCGCTGACGGGGTTTGAGATGAGATAAAGCTCGCCGCCCGGAACCTTGACCACATCAAGTCCGCTGTTGTTATTGGGCAGAACGGTGGGGTATGCCTGACACCAGCTTTCGCCGTAATCCTCGGAATCGCTTCTGTAAGCCTTGCCAACGGCGGTTCTTGTGAGCATATGCACCTTGCCGTTTTCGGATTCCCAGAGCGTGGGTTGAATCATGGGAATAAGGTTTGAGGTGTATTTGTTAAGGCGGTTAAGAATGGGCGCGGTGCGTTCCGTTTTTATTTTTTGACCCTTTGTCCAGCTTAATCCGTCATCAAATGAGGTGTCAATAAAGCAGTTCCAGCCTCTGATTTCGCTTGATGCGGGGGCAAGAACTCTGCCGTCCGAAAGGCGGAGGCATTTGTTTTTTGCGGGGCCTCTGCCTCCGCTTCTGTCACCTGCAACAAGCTCAAAGGGCTTGCCGAAGGTTTTGCCGCCGTCGGATGAAATTGCGGCAAAGGTGCGCCATGAATAGATTTCCTTGCCAACCTTGAAGAAAAGAATTATCTCGCCGTTTTCGCGCAGGAAGAGAACGGGGTTCCAATGAGGGATATGCTTGTTGTAGCAAATGCTCATGGGCTTGCTCCAGCCGTTTTCGTCGCGGCGGGAATACCAGATGTCAACATCGGTTTTGCCCTCTTTTGTGCCGCCGAACCATGCGCAGATAACCGTGCCGTCAGGCAGCGGAAGAACTGTTGACGCGTGGCAATTGGGGGTGGGCATGGGATTGCAGACAAATTCTTTCAATGTTTTCATTTTGTTTACCTCACAGTGTAAAGTCCGACGGGTCAGCCTGTTCAATAAGCAGGGGCTTCTTTGGTCTGCGCTTAAGAGGGTCGTAGGAATATCGCCTGCAGGTGCCGTCGGTCTGAACAATGCCTTTCTTTATGCAAAGTACGGTTTCTCCGTCAGGCGAAAGCCTGCCGTGAAGGCAGTTTTCACACACTGCGGCGTATTTTTTCTTATCGGTTAATTTTCTTTTCACAGTCTGAACACCCTTTGTTCGTTATTATATCAAATTCTAACATATTTTTCGGTTGTTATCAAGGTCTAATATAAGCAAAGCGCAGAGAAACAGAAGGGATATTGCCGCAGGGGCGGAAAAAGAGAAGATTTCCGCATTGGGATAAATCGAAAGCGAAACGGGCAGGGTTACGGGATGAAAATGAAGAACGATTTTGCAGGTGATATATGCGAAAACGGCGTGAAGCAGGCGGAACAGATAAAAACGGAGAAGGCTTATTTTTGTTTCGCGGGCAATGGCAAAAATCTGCATATGAACACACAATCCACCGAAGGCGCAGACCGCCGCAATCACTGGCAGCGACGCTTTGCCTGAAATATCGGCGCATCCGCCTGTTACCTCAAGCAGGCAGGAGAGGGCAATCCGCAGGGTATCGGAATGAATAAGTCCGGCTGATGCTGACCCGATTCCCGAAAATATAACAACAAAGCCGCAGGCGGTGAGCATTGCCTGAGCGCCTGATGCAACACTGTTCACCACGGCTGCGGAAAACGGCGGATTTTTCGGCACCCGTTCAGGCAGAGTGTCCGTTTTTTCTTCAATAAAAAATCTGCTTATTACTCCAAGAAAAAGGGATGAAATGCAAAGCGCCGCAAGCAAAACTCTGCCTGCCTGACGGGAATTGAGCATTCCGTTGCCAACTGCATTGACGGAAAAGCCCAGCCCCGCATTAACGCTGAAAAGCAGAAGGCGCTCCGCCTGAGCCTTGCTGATTGTGCCGCCCGAATAAAGGCTTTGCGCCGCCTTTGGCCCTGAAAGATAGCCTCCGAGCTGGCCGAGAATTATTGCAGGCAGGCAGTCCGAGGGCAACGAAAAAAAGGTTTTGGTCAGCGGGTCAAGAATTTTTCTTGCAGAGTGGGGTATTGAGCCGCAGCCTGCAAGCGATGCGGCAATGAGAAAAGGAAAAAGAGAGGGGATAAGCACATTTCCGCAGGCGGAAAGTCCGTTGGCAATGCCTTTTGCAAATGCATCGGGAAATAAAAACAGAGCCGCAAAAAGCGCAGACCCTGCAATGAGATTCAGATAGCCTTTGTTCTTTTTCATTTGCTCACCTCGCAGATATTTCATTCTATGCCGTCTGTGTTCTTTTTAATGCAAGGTAAACATATTTTGAAAAAGGAGGGTTGCCTATGAGAAAGAAAAATTGCCAAAAAGAAAAAAGAGCCGAAAAAATTCTGGATTCAATAAGCCGCAGCTTTGATTTGCCTCAGGATGCGCTGTCAGGCTATGCACATATCGAAATTATCGGCAACAAGGAAGTGTTGGTTGACGGGTGTCAAGGCGTGCTTGAATACGGCGACTGTGTTATTGCCCTTAACACGGGCAGGCTTACGGTGCGAATCTGCGGCTGCGAGCTGACGGTTATTTCAATGCAGAACGGCCAGGCAATCATCAGAGGAATAATTACGGGCGTTGAATTCTGCAATTAGGAGGGGATTATGCTTTTACTGAAATTTATCAGGTTTCTGTTCGGCTATGTCAGCTTCAGCGCCAAGGGCGGCTTCCCCGAAAGATTCATAAACCTTTGCAGAAACGAAAAAATCAATCTTTGGGATTTGAAAAGCAAAAATTCCGTTATCTCCGCCTGCACGGATTGCGGCTGCTACAAAAGAATCAGGCACGCGGCAAAAAAATCGGGAATGAGGGTAAGGATTGAGAAAAAGCACGGACTGCCGTTCTTTCTTAACCGTCACAGCCGCAGGGTGGGCGTTCTTGCAGGTATCTGCCTTTGCGCGGCGGTTATCTGCATTCTTTCAACAAGGATTTGGAGCATTGATGTTGTGGGGAATGAAAGCGTGCCCTCGGAGCAGATAAAGGAAGTTTTTGAAGAGCTGGGGGTAAAAAAGGGTGTTTCCGGAGACGGAATTGATATAACTGCCGTTGAAATTGCCGCCCTGAAGGAGCTTGACGAAATTTCATGGCTCAACATCAATATTGACGGCAGCGGCGCGGTGATTGAGGTCAGGGAAAGGGAGATAATTCCCGATGCGCAGGAGGATGCTCCTTCGGAAATCGTTGCCGCCCGTGACGGGCAGATAATGATTCTTCGCCTTTTCAGCGGCACTCAGGAGCAGAAAATCGGCAATGCGGTGCTTAAAGGCGACCTGCTCATCAGCGGGATTGATGAGAATAAGGATTTAACCGTCAGCTTTTGCCGGGCAAAGGGCTATGTTGTGGCGCGCACGGAAAGAAAGGTGAACTGCAAGGTTGAAAGCAGCTTCACTGCGGAAAGGACGGTAGCGGAGCGCAGCTCGTATATTCTTGAATTTCTTGCTTTTGCTCTGCCTATAGGCAAGGCGGATGAAAATGGTTATAAAGAAAAAACGACGCTTGAAATCAACGGAGTGACCCTGCCTCTGAGCCTGACCCGATGCATTTATCCACAGACGGAGGAGGTTACCGTTAACCTCAATGAAAATCAGGCGCAGCTTCTTGCAAGCCTCAGATTTTTTGAAAAATGCGCCGATGAATTCCGTTATCTTAAAACGGAAAGCGAAAAAATAACCGCCGAGGTGAGCCCCGAGGGCTCCACCTTCAGCGGTGAATTTATCTGCATTGAAAATATAGGGAAGGAAATTCCGTTGGAAATTGAGGAAATTACCCCCTGAGTTATTTGAACAGTCTGCTTTTCTTCACTGCGAAGAAAAGGGGAATTCCTCCTGCAAGACAGACCGCGGCTTCGCCTGCGCCAACCTGAAGGGCGGCAATGATAAATGCCGTCAGGCTCGGGGCATCGGTGGGGAAAAGAAAGGTTATTTCCGCGCCAACGATGACCGCATTGAAGATAACGGGCATCAGAATTGAAAGTAGTGGCAGACTCTTGAATGTAACCTTTCGCAGCTTTCTTGCACAAATTGCAGCAAGCAATGTTGCGAGAGAGCCGAAAACAATGTCCCATACGCCGAAGGGGCTTGAAAGATTGCCCAGAATACAGCCTACGGTCAGGCCGGGGATTGCGGCAGGTGTGAAAACCGCAAGAACGGTCAGCGCCTCAGAAATGCGGAACTGAACGGGCCCGTATGCAAGTGCGAATACGGAGCTGAGGTAGGTTGCGGCGGCATAGATTGCCGCTATCATTGCTCCGTGAACAAGATGCAGAATTTTTTTGTTATTCATTTTTACGCTCCTCTTGCTGCCGTGCAGCGCCTTTAGTTTTGTTTGACACCGAGCAGGTGTCCGTCAGGAAGGTTTCGAACTGACGGAGATGTATATATTAAAGGTATTCCGCTAACGCCTTGAGATTTTCAACGGCAACGCTTGCTTTGATATCCGAGGCTGCATATTCCTCGGGGGTAGTAACGCCGCTGTAAACAAGTGCGCAGGGAATGCCGTGATTTGCGCCGATGGCAATGTCTGTTGCAAGTCTGTCGCCGATGAAGGCAAGCTCCTCGCGCTTGCAGCCCAGCATCTCCGTGATATAATCAACGGTTGCGGTCATGGGCTTGCCGAGGACGGTAGGTCTTTTGCCCGTTGAGGCGGCAAAAAGCTCAATCATTGAGCCTGTGTCGGGCATGTAGCCGTCTGCCGTGGGGCAGTTGAGGTCGGGGTGGGTTGCAAGGTAAACAGCGCCGCCGTCAATGTAGCGCACTGCATCCCACATTTTCTGATAGGTGAGTGTGGTGTCAAAGCCAAGCACAACAATGTCGGGGTTTTCTGCCACAAGATTTATGCCTGCTTTTTCAAAATCTCCCGTCAGCCTTTCGTTGCCTAGAAGGAAAACTTTTTTGTCCTTGTAGTTGCGGTTAAGATAATCCGCAGCAACATGGGAGGAAATAATAACTCTGTTTTCATCAACGGGGAAGCCCATTTTCTCCAGCTTTGCTCTGCATACCTCAACATTGTTGGAGGAGTTATTGGTGAAAAAATAAAAATCTCTTCCGCTTTCCCTTGCTTTTTCGATAAATTCGATTGAGCCTTCAATGATGTTGCCGTCAAGGTAGAAGGTTCCGTCCATATCTATTATAAAATATTTTGTGTTTGCAAAAATGCCGTTTTTCACGGGAATCAGCTCCTTTTTGCCGTGTATTTTAAAAATCAGCTATATTTTAGCAGGTTTGACTGAGTATATAAAGGAAAATCCGAAAAAATATGTGATGATTTGTCACAGTTAATGAAATTGCCGGAAAAACTCTGTATAATGAGTATATTAAACTGAAAGGAGAGGGCGCAATGAGGGTTTATTTAGGCATAACCGAGCAAAAGCTGGGCGAAGTGCTCCGTAACTACAGAACGGCATTCGGTTACACTCAGAAGAAAGTTGCCGATTATCTCGGGATTGACAGAACAACCTACACGAAATATGAAACCGTCAGAAAGCCTGAGATTGAAGTTATAATGAAACTCGCCGCCTTCTATGATGTTTCGGTTGACAGTTTCCTCGGCGATTTTTTTGCTGAAAGCTCCGAGGGAAAAAAATATGTAATTGCAAGCGCTCCGCAGAAAAAGGAGCTTATGGTTCTTACTCCTGACGAAAAGCAGCTTATCAGCTTTT
Organism: Acutalibacteraceae bacterium; assembly: GCA_045604685.1. Taxonomy (GTDB): domain Bacteria; phylum Bacillota; class Clostridia; order Oscillospirales; family Acutalibacteraceae; genus CAG-177. The sequence continues at coordinate 98,414 of JAZUON010000004.1, read as the reverse complement.
ACCGCGATGCAATCCGCAAAAGCGAAATTCTTGACAAGGCCAAAAACATCTGGCTTGAGGATGTTGATATGACCGACCTTGCTGATGAGGACTGACGGCTTTGATAATAAGAAAACATTAAAATTGGCTTGTATAGGTTTGATGCCTATACAAGCCTTATTTTTATTCTTCTGTTTCTGCCGGCAAAGCGTTGGGCTTTTCAATCTTGCCCGTAACGGTTCTGATGTTATCCCTTGCGGACTGAATCTGCATAAGGCTTGCAGCAACAGCATCGTTGGCGGTTTTCATGATATCTTCAATGAAATCGCCTGCGGCAATTCTGATTTCTGCCGACCACTTGTTTGCCTTGTCGATAGCTTCGTCTGAGGTAGCTCTTGCTTCGGCGCGCTCTCTTTCAGCCTGCTCCGTTGCAGCGTTTACAATGTTATCTGCCTGAGCCTTTGCGCCTGCGATTGTTGAAGCTGCCTCATCCTGAGCAGCCTTTGCAATTGATTCCGCAGCTGCCTTTGCCTGAACAACAACCTCGTGGGCATCCACCATGGCTGCAGCCTCAAGCTGGGCATTTGCCCTGATGATTTTTGCATCCTCGTTGGCGGTGCTTACAATCTGCTTTGCCTGAGCATCAGCCTCGGCAACCTTGTTCTTTGAATATTCCTCGGTTTTGAGAACGAGAGCTCTGACCTTGTCCTCAGCGGAGGAGATGAGCGCTCTTGACTTTTCCTGAGCGCTTGTTACGCAATTAACTGCCTCATCCTTTGCTTTGATGAGAATGTTGTTTCTGTCGGCAACGATTGCTCTTGCCTGAGTGATTTCGTTGGGGAGATTGAGCCTGATATCCTCAATAGCCGTTCTGATTGCAGCGGCATCAACTCCTATTTTGCTTGACAGGGGAACCTTTGAGCCCGAATCAAGAATATCTTCAATCTGATCAAGTAAGGTTTCAATGTTCATTTTGTTATCCTGTTCCTTTCTTTTATTCGTCTGATTATATCGTCGCATACCTCTGAGGGTACAAATTCGCTTATATCTCCGCCAAACTCGCAAACCTGCTTGACCACGCTTGAGGAAAGATACATGTTTTCCGCGTTTGCGGTCAGGAAAACGGTTTCAAGCTCGGGATTGAGCTTTTTATTGGTTAATGCCTGCTGGAATTCATATTCAAAGTCCGAAACCGCGCGCAGACCCTTAACAACGGCGCAGGCACCCTTTTCCTTTGCATATTCTGCAAGAAGGCCGCTGTTGGTTTCAATTTCAACGTTGCTGATATCCGTCAGACTGCGCCTGAGCAAATCAACACGCTCATCAACGGTGAAATATCCTGCAGGCTTGTGGTAATTAATCATAACAACAACAATTACCTTGTCAAACAGCTTTGCAGCGCGGTGGATAACATCAATATGGCCGATTGTTACGGGGTCAAAGCTGCCGGGACAGATTGCCGTTTTCATAAGTTACCCTTCTTTCCGATAAACGGTTACCGCCGTTTTGCTGTATTTATATTCCTTGCTTCTGACAAGAGTGCCGTAGCTTTCCTCAAGCTCCTCCTTGAAGGGGTGCTCGCAGATAACTGCGCCGCCTTCGGAAATAAGGTCCTCTATTTTTGCAAGTGCCTTCTGAAGCAGGCCCTTTTCATAGGGCGGGTCAAGAAAAGCAATGTCAAAAATCCTGTCTGTCATTGAAAGAAAAGCGATTGAATCCGTCTGAACAACAGTTGCAAGGGAATCCAGCTTTGTTTTTGCAAGGTTTTCTTTAATAACCCTGACGGCGTTTTTATCCGCGTCAACAAAAACTGCGCTTTTTGCGCCTCTGCTGAGAGCTTCAATTCCAAGCTGACCCGAGCCTGCAAACAAATCAAGAATGCGCCTGCCCTCAATCTCAAACTGAAAGGCGCTGAAAACCGCTTCCTTAACCTTGTCCGTAGTGGGGCGTACATCGTTGCCCTCAAGCGTTCTGAGAGTCATTCCTCTCGCTGTTCCTGTGATTACTCTCATTGTAAATCCTCCGTAGAGTATTATCAATCTATTATCGCATTAAACATATTATAATGTCAAGATTAAAAGTTAACAAATGGAAAAAAAGTTGTAAAATTAATCCTCGTCAGTATTATTTTGACCGTGAAATGCTTCAAAAACCGCCTTTGCGGCATTTTTATTCATTCCCTTTACCGAGGCAAGGTCATCAATGCTTGCTTCCGAAACCGCTTTGACCGTTTTGAAATGCCTGAGCAATGCCCTGCATCTGCTTTCGCCTATGCCCTCAATGGAGGTGAGGGTTGAGGAAAGGGCGGATTTTTTTCTGCGGCTGCGGTGATATTCAACGGAGTAACGGTGAACTTCCTCCTGAATGGTTGAAACAAGAGTGAACGCCGCGCGCTTTGAGGTCAGCGAAAGCTCGTCGCCCGAAAGAGCGATGGCGCGGGTTTTGTGGTGAGAATCCTTAACCATACCGAAAAGGGGAATGTTCAGGCCGTATTTATCAAGCACGGGTTTTACCGCATTAACCTGACCGCTGCCGCCGTCAAGCAGAATCAAATCGGGCAGCCTTCCGAAGCCCTCGCCGCTTTCTTTTTCTTCAAAATAGCGCAGAATCCTGCGCTCGATAACCTCTGCCATTGAGGCATAGTCATCCTGACCTGTAAAGCCCTTAATCTTAAATCTGCGGTACGCCTTTTTATAGGGTACGCCGCCTTTGAAAACAACCATGCCTGCAACGTTTTCGCTGCCTGCAGTGTGGGATATATCGTAGGATTCGATGAATTCGGGTGGCGCCTTAAGCCCCAGCAGGGAGCCCAGCTCATCAAGGGCGGCAGTGGATTTGCCTGTTTTACCCAGATAGATTGCCAGCTTCTGCGCCGCATTTGAACGGCACATTTCAACCAGCGAATGCTGCTCACCCCTTTGAGGGGTAACAATGGTGACCTTGCGCTTCGCAAGGGACGAAAGCCATTCGCACAGCAACTCGCTGCCCTCAACCTCGCCGTCGATTGCAATTCGGCGGGGCACGAAATCTCTCATTGTATAGTAGCTGCGGATAAGCTCGTGGCGTGCCTCGGGCATATCCTCGGGCAGGTCAATAATGAAATGCTCGCTGTCATAAAGCCGTGCATCCTTGAAGCGCAAAACAGAAAGGCAGGCTTTTGTATCGGAGCAGACCGTTGCAAAAACATCCTGCTCCTCAACGGAGGCGGCAACAACCTTTTGCTTTTCGGTAACTTTTTTTATTGCATTTATTTTATCTCTTATTTTAGCTGCCTTTTCAAATTCAAGGTTTTCGGAGGCTTCAAGCATTTTTGCCGTCAGCTCATCAATAGCCTTGTCTGAGCCGTTTATAATGAAATCAATGGCGGAGTCAACTGCCTCGGCATATGCCTCTGCGCTCATTTTGCCTGCGCAGGGCGCGGCGCACTGACCGATAAAATGGTTAAGGCAGGGTCTGCTTTTCTTGAAATCTCTGGGAAAAACTTTGTTGCATTGGGGCAGCATAAATATTTTTTTTGCCGTGTCAATGGCGTTTGTAATTCCGTATGAATTTGTATAAGGGCCGATGTATTCCGCACCGTCATCAAGCCTCTGCTTGACGGCAGTGAAATTTTTCCAGCCGTTTTTGGTGATTTTGATGTAGTGATAGCCCTTGTCATCCTTGAGGAGTATGTTGTATTTGGGGCTGTGCTGCTTTATGAGCGAGCATTCAAGAATAAGCGCCTCAAATTCGCTGTCGCACATAATATAGTCAAAATCCTCAACGTTTTCAACCATGCGGCGAACCTTTATCCAAAGGTTATTCTGTGAGCCGAAATAGGAGCTGACTCTGTTTTTCAGCGCCTTTGCCTTGCCTACATATATAATTTCACCCTTTTTGTTTTTCATCAGATAAACGCCGGGAGTAAGCGGCAGGCTCATTGATTTTTTCCTTAAATAGGGCAATCTCTCGTTCATAATGCTCACCTCCATGATTTCGTTTTACTTATTATATATTATATCCTTATATATTATTTTGCGCAAGTGTAAAGTTATTTCAAAAAAGCCTTGACAAGGCTGATTAATTCTGTTAAAATAGTAAACCGCTGCAACAGCAGCAGGATTAAAACAAATTTTATTCCTTGCCACGGATGCACCGTGGCCAAAGACCAGAAGGAGGTGCTTTAAGAATGTCAGCAAACATCAGCTATGAGACAATGATGGTTTTTTCAGTTGCCAACGGCGAAGAAGCTGTTCAGCCTCTCATGGAGAAATTCAAGGCTATGATCGAAGCTAACGGCACTCTTGAGAGCGTTGATGAATGGGGCAAGCGCAAGCTCGCTTACCTTATCGACGACGAGGCAGAGGGTTACTACGTTCTCTTCAATTATCAGGCTGCTCCCGAATTTCCCGCAGAGCTTGACCGTGTTGTAAAGATTACAGACGGCGTGCTTCGTTCACTCATTGTCAAGAAGAACTAAGGAGGTCGCAAAATGTTAAACAATGCCGTAATTATGGGCAGACTTGTTGCAGACCCCGAGCTTCGCACTACAGGAAGCGGAATTTCCGTATCATCGTTCACCGTAGCCGTTGACAGACGCTTCAACCGTCAGGGTGAAGAGCGTCAGGCAGATTTCATTGATATCATTGCTTGGAGGCAGACTGCAGAGTTCGTTTGCAAATACTTCCGCAAGGGCTCAATGATAGCTGTTCAGGGCTACATCCAGACAAGAATGTATGAGGACAAGAACGGCAACAAGAGAAAGGCTGTTGAAATTGTAGCAGATAATGTCAGCTTCTGCGGCTCAAAGGCAGAAAGCGGCACAGGCTCTTATTCAAGAGAGGATAGCTACGCAGCAGCTCAGCCTGCACCCTCATATTCAACTGCAGATGAGGGCGATTTTAAAGAAATTCCCGAAGACGACCTTCCGTTTTAAGGTCGCACCAAACTGAAACTGAAAAGGAGGTTTAATCCATGGCTTACGATAGAAGCGAAAGAAGACCCAACAAAAAGGGCCGCAGAAAGGTTTGCGCTTTCTGTGTTGAAAAGGTTGAATGCATCGATTACAAGGATGTAAACAAGCTTAACAAGTTCACTTCAGACAGAGCAAAAATCCTTCCCCGCCGTGTGACAGGTACTTGCGCTAAGCATCAGCGTGAGCTGACAACCGCTATCAAGCGTGCACGTCAGATTGCTCTTCTTCCCTACACAAGTGACTGATTATAAAAAAATTACCCGTTGTACTTCGGTACAACGGGATTTTTTTGTTTAATATCAGTTTTTAAGGCTCTGCATGGGGGCAGGTATTCTGCCGCCTCTGCCGATGAATTTTGCAGGGGAATAGGTTGAGAGGGGCATAACGGGTCCGCTGCCGAGAAGTCCGCCGAAGCTGAGCTCTTCGCCAACCTGCTTGCCGATTGCGGGAATAACTCTTACGGCGGTTGTTTTTGAGTTGACCATGCCGATTGCAGCTTCATCCGCAATAATTGCGGAGATAACCTCGGCGGGTGTGTCACCGGGAATGTTAATCATATCAAGACCAACGGAGCATACAGCCGTCATTGCCTCCAGCTTGTTGAGGGTAAGTGCGCCGCAGCGCGCAGCGTCAATCATGCCTGCATCCTCGGTAACGGGAATGAATGCGCCCGAAAGTCCGCCAACATGGGATGATGCCATTACGCCGCCTTTTTTAACCGCATCGTTAAGCAGGGCAAGTGCGGCGGTTGTGCCGTGGCAGCCGCAGCATTCAAGGCCCATTTCTTCAAGAATATGTGCAACGGAATCGCCGATTGCGGGTGTGGGGGCAAGTGAAAGGTCAACAATGCCGAAGGGCACGCCAAGCCTGCGCGAAGCCTCAGTTGCAACAAGCTGACCCATACGGGTGATTTTGAATGCGGTTTTCTTAATAAGGTCGGCAACGGCAGTAAGGTCGCAATCGCCTGCCTTTGCAAGGGCTGCTCTTACAACGCCGGGACCTGAAACGCCTACGTTGATAACGCAGTCGGGCTCGCCTGCGCCGTGGAATGCGCCTGCCATGAAGGGATTATCCTCAGGTGCATTGCAGAAAACAACCAGCTTTGCGGGGCCGATGCAATCTCTGTCTGCAGTAAGCTCTGCGCTTTTCCTGACAACCTTGCCCATAAGCGCAACGGCATCCATGTTGATGCCCGCCTTTGTTGAACCGATGTTGACGGATGAGCAGATGTGGTCGGTTACGCTGAGCGCCTCGGGAATAGCCTCAATAAGCTCCTTGTCGCCGGGGCCGAAGCCCTTCTGAACAAGGGCGGAAAAGCCGCCGAGGAAGTTAACGCCGCAGGTAACTGCTGCTCTTTCAAGGGTTTTTGCCAGCTTCACCGCATCCTTATCCTCGCAGGATGCAAGAATCATTGCCGCGGGGGTAACGGAAATTCGCTTGTTGATAATAGGAATGCCCAGCTCTTTTTCAATCTGCTCGCCTGTTTTAACAAGGTCTTTTGCATAGCGTGTGATTTTGTCATATACCCTTTGGCACATAACGTCAACATCGCTGTGGCAGCAGTCAAGCAGGGAAATGCCCATTGTGATTGTTCGGACGTCAAGGTGTTCGTCCTGAATCATTGTTATGGTTTCAAGAATATCTCTTGCATTAAGCATTTATCTCACCTCATATTGTGTGCATGGCGTTGAAAATATCCTCGTGCATAACGTGGATTGACAGCCCCATTTCGCTGCCCATTTTGCCAAGCATATCCGAAAATTCGGTGAAGGGAATGTCTGATTTTGAAAAATCAACCATCATAATCATTGCAAAAAGGTCCTGAAGAATGGACTGAGTAACCTCAAGAACATTGATGTTGTGGTTTGAGCATTCGGTTGAAACCTTTGCAAGAATGCCAACCATATCTTTACCGATAACCGTTATAACTGCTCTCATGATTGCCTCCTTAATTAAGCGTTGTAACCGTTGGGATTCTGTGACTGCCAGCGCCATGAATCCTCGCACATTTCGTTAATTCCTCTTGTTGCAACCCAGCCGAGTTCTTCCTTTGCCTTTGAGGGGTCGGAATAGCAGGTTGCAATGTCGCCGGGTCTGCGGGGTGCAATTTCATATTTAACGGGCTTGCCGCAAGCCTTTTCAAACGCCTTTACAACATCAAGCACGCTGTAGCCGTTGCCCGTGCCGAGGTTATAGGTGAAGCAGCCCTTTTCGCCAAGAACCTTTTCAACAGCCTTGATATGTCCCAGTGCAAGGTCAACAACGTGAATGTAGTCGCGCACGCCCGTGCCGTCGGGAGTGGGATAATCGTTGCCGTTAACGTTGAGGTGGTCCAGCTTGCCGATGGCAACCTGAGTGATATAGGGCACAAGGTTGTTGGGAATTCCGTTGGGGTCCTCGCCTATTCTGCCGCTTTTATGAGCGCCGATGGGGTTGAAGTAGCGGAGAATGCATACGCTCCAATCCGCATCCGAAGCGCAGGTATCCTTAAGCACACGCTCAATGTAGAGCTTGGTTGTTCCGTAGGGGTTGGTTGTTTTGCCCTCGGGCATATCCTCCCTGAGGGGTGAGGGGTTTTCGCTGCCGTAAACCGTTGCAGATGAGCTGAAAACGATTTTTTTGCAGCCTGCCGCGGCCATTGCCTCGCAAAGGATAACCGTGCCGCCGATGTTGTTATTGTAGTAAGTAAGCGGTTCGCTTATGCTTTCGGGCACACACTTGAGCCCTGCAAAGTGAATAACCGCCTCGATTTTGTTTTCTGCAAAAATTTTGTCAAGACCCTCACGGTCGCGGATATCGCATTCGTAGAATTTAACATCCTTGCCCGTAATTTCTTTTATGCGTTTTACACTTTCGCTCTTGCTGTTGCAGAGATTATCAAGTATAATAGTATCATATCCTGCATTGAGAAGCTCAACGCAGGTGTGTGAGCCGATGAATCCGGCGCCGCCTGTAACGAGAATTGACATTGCAATATCCCTCCATTATAATTCTAATAATAATTATAAATATATTTTTGAAAAAATCAACGGAAGTGTAAACAATATTTTGTGAAAAGGATGTGAGTTTTTTGTTAAGTTACGAAAATTTGAAGAATGACAGTGAAATTATAAGCTATATCAAGGCGGCGAATGATTCGCTGGGCGCAATCGGGTTTACGGAGCACGGAATGGCGCATGCGGTTAAAACGGGAACGGTTGCCAGCGGAATTCTTGAAAGCCTCGGTTATTCCGCGAGAGAATGCGAGCTGGCAAAAATTACAGGCCTGCTTCACGATATCGGCAATTTTGTTAACCGTTCAGGCCATGCAAGAATCGGCGCGATGCTTGCCCATGATTTGCTCAGGGCAAGGAATTTCCCCTTTGATGAGGTTATTGCCGTCACAACCGCAATCGGCCACCATGACGATAAAACCGCAGTGCCCATAACTCCGATTACGGCGGCTCTTATCCTTGCGGATAAGAGCGATGTGAGAACAACAAGGGTGCGCAACAGAAGCACGGTTTACACCGATATTCACGACAGAGTGAATTATGCGGTTTTCCGTTCAAAAATCGATGTTGACAATGAAAATAAGCAGATTACGCTGACCTTGAATATTGACACTCTCCTTTGCCCCGTTATGGAGTATTTCGAAATATTTATTGACAGAATGGTGCTCTGCAAAAAATCCGCAGCTTTTTTCGGCTGCAGCTTTGAGCTAATTATTAATGACACGAGGTTACTTTGATGCAGAATTTAACAGATATCGGAACAATAAAGGATATTCTCGGCAGGCACGGCTTCCATTTTTCAAAGGCGCTGGGCCAGAATTTCATTGTAAATCCGTCAGTATGCCCGCGAATGGCGGAGGAAAGCGGAATAGATGAAAACTGCGGCGTTATAGAAATCGGAGCAGGTATAGGAGTGCTTACCGCGGAGCTTGCAAAAAGGGCTAAAAAGGTTGTGTGCATTGAGCTGGACACAAGGCTGCTGCCCATTCTTGACGAAACTCTTGCGGATTTTGACAATATTGAAATTATTAATCAGGACGTGCTGAAAACCGACCTTGCGGCGTTGATTGAGGAAAAATTCGGCGGGATGCCCGTTTATGTCTGCGCAAACCTGCCCTATTATATCACTTCTCCCGTAATCATGACCCTGCTTGAAAGCAGGCTGCCCATTGAGGCAATCACCGTTATGGTGCAGAAGGAGGCGGCGCAGAGGCTTTGCGCTCCTGTAGGCAGCAGGCTTTCGGGCGCAGTTACCGTTGCCGTTGATTACTATGCAAGGGCGGAAAAGCTGTTTGATGTTTCTGCAGGCTCGTTTATGCCTGCGCCCAAGGTTGACAGTTGCGTAATCCGCATGGATATCCGCAAGGAGCCTGAAATTGAAATTTCCGATGAACCCCTTTTCTTCAGGATGGTTCATGCCGCCTTCGGTCAGCGCAGGAAAACCGCGGCGAATTCAATCAGCTCGGGTTCTGGAATATCCAAGGACGTTGTGATAAAGGCCATTGAGGAATGCGGATTTCATCCTGCGGTGCGCGCAGAGGGGCTGACAATGCAGGAGCTGTCGATGCTCAGCGAAAAAATAGGGGAATTGTTAAAAAACAGTTAGTTTTTCTTGACAAAAAAATGGTATTAAGGTAATATCAAATTAAAATAAACAAGAAAACGGAGGTATTCCAAATGACAAACAAGAGAAAGTTTGCGGCAATTTGTATTGTCATCGCCATTCTCGGATCGCTTTTCTGCTCGTTCGGTTTTGCAACAGAGGCAGATGTAGCAGCAGAGGGTGAAGCTGTGCTTCTTATGGCGGAAGATGCTGCGGCAAACACATTCACCGTTGATGTTGACGGCGAGGCCTGTGAATATGACCTTACGGACAGTGACTCGGCTCACGCTTATGTTGACAGCTACGCTGACAACCTCACGAATGACCCCGACTTCAAGAGCCACATAAACGAGGCTATTGCCAAGGTGCGCGAGAGCATCGGCTCATACGCTTCAATTCTTGCACTTCTTCCTCCCGTAATTGCAATCGTTCTTGCACTTATAACAAAGGAAGTTTATTCATCGCTGATTATCGGTATTGTTGTTGGCGGCTTTATTTTTGCAGGCGGCAATTTTGAAACCGCAATCAACCACGTTCTGTTTGACGGCTTCGTTGCAAGCCTTTCAGACAGCTACAATATGGGTATCATCGTATTCCTCGTTCTTCTCGGTGCGCTTGTTTCAATGATGAACAAGGCAGGCGGCTCCGCAGCCTTCGGCAGATGGGCTTCAAAGCACATCAAAACAAGAGTAGGCGCTCAGCTTGCAACAGTTCTTCTCGGTTGCCTTATTTTCATTGACGACTATTTCAATTGCCTTACGGTTGGCTCGGTTATGCGCCCCGTATGCGATGAAAAGAAGGTTTCAAGAGCAAAACTTTCTTACATAATTGACGCTACCGCAGCTCCCGTCTGCATCATTGCTCCCATTTCATCATGGGCAGCAGCAGTTGCCGGCTTTGCAAGAGGCGCAGGTGCGGAAAGCGGCATCAGCCTTTTCGTTCAGGCTATTCCCTACAACTTCTATGCACTTTTCACCATTCTCATGATGGTTGTTCTTGCAGTTTCAAAGCTTGATTACGGCCCCATGAGGCTTCACGAAAAGAATGCACTTGAAAAGGGTGACCTTTTCACAACGGGTGACCGTGTTGTAACAGAGGAAGTTGAAGCTAACTCAAAGGGCAAGGTTGTTGACCTTATTCTTCCCGTTATTGTTCTTATTGTTGCCTGTGTTTTCGGCATGATTTATTCGGGCGGCTTCTTCAGCGGCGAGAGCTTCATTACCGCGTTCTCAAATTCAGATGCTTCCGTTGGCCTTGTTATCGGCTCGGCAATCGCATTTGTATTTACTATTATTTACCTTCTTCTCAGAAGAGTTATCAGCTTTAAGGATGCTATGGGTTCACTTCCGGAGGGCTTCAAGGCAATGGTTCCCGCAATCCTTATTCTTACCTGTGCATGGACGCTCAAGGCTATGACAGACAGCCTCGGCGCAAAGATTTATATTTCGCAGCTTGTTGAAGGCAGTGCAGGCGCTCTGCAGGCACTTCTTCCCGCAATCATCTTCCTTATTGCGGTTGGTCTTTCATTTGCAACAGGTACATCATGGGGCACCTTCGGCATTCTTATCCCCATTGTGCTCAGCGTATTTGAGGCAACAAATCCTCTTACAATCGTTGCTATTTCTGCCTGCATGGCAGGTGCTGTTTGCGGCGACCACTGCTCACCCATTTCGGACACAACCATTATGGCATCGGCAGGCGGCCAGTGCAACCACATCAACCACGTTTCAACCCAGCTTCCCTATGCACTCACCGTTGCGGGTATTTCGTTTGTAACATATATTCTTGCAGGTCTGCTTGCAAGCAGCGGCCTTGCAATTGTTGCTCTTCCCGTTGGCGCCGTGCTTACGGTTGCAACTCTCTTTGTTATCAAGGCTGTTACAAAGAAAAAGGCATAATTATAAAAAGGCAACCTGCGGGTTGCCTTTTTCTGTGATATAAGGAGTTGAAATTATGGCAAAGATTGAGGCAGAGCTTAAAGGCAATTTTGACACGGTGCTCAAGGATTTCAACAGCGCGGTTGTTGCTCACAGCTCAACCGCAAGCCTTGAGGATAAAAGCTATTTCAAAACGGAAAATTCAAGGTGCGCCGTGCATGTGTACGAAAGGTACAGCATTACGGGGCAAAACAGAGTGAGCATGAGCATTACCCTGCTTGAGGCCGACGGAAGGCTTTTTGCCTCGGCAATCACATCGGGCGGCAGTCAGGCAATGATATTCAAAATAAACACCTTCGGAGAAGAAACCTTCCTCGATTTGGTGAGGGATGTATTCAACAAATACAAGGCATAAAAAAACGGTCAGGATTTTTCCTGACCGTCTTTTTTTAGCAAAGTGTCATTATATCGATTGCGCCAACGGGGCATTCAGCGTGGCATTTGCCGCAGCCCGTGCACTTTTCGTAATCTACCTTCGCGCAGAACTTATCAATGGTAACTGCGCCGAATTCGCAGGCCTTAACACACTTCATGCAGCCTATGCAGCCTGCAATGCATTCCTTGCGGGTAACTGCGCCCTTGTCGTGGTTTTTGCAAAGCACGGCAGCCTTCGTTTCGTGAAGAGGCAGCATTTCGATAAGACCCTTGGGGCAGGTTTTAATGCACATTTTGCAGGCTTTGCAAACATAGGGATTTATTCTTGCAACGCCGTCGCAAATGCTGATTGCTTCATATTGGCAAACGTCAATGCAGTCGCCGTAGCCAAGGCAGCCGTAAATGCATTCCTTGGGACCGCCGAAAATCTGGGCAGCCATTTTGCAGCTCTGAACGCCCTGATATTCCAGCTTTGTTGCGGCGTTTATATTATGACCCTGACAGAGCACAACAGCCGCAGCGGGCTTAACCTCACCTGCAGCAAGGCCCGTGATTTCACCGATTGCCTTTGCGGTGTCGTTACCGCCGGGGGCGCAGAGTGCAGTGTCTGTTGTTTCGCCCTTTGAAAGGGCGGCAGCGTAGCCGTCGCAGCCCGAAAAGCCGCAGGCGCCGCAGTTTGCACCGGGCAGACATTCTCTGATAGCCTCTGCCTTTTCGTCAACGGGTACGGCAAAAATCTTTGATGCGATTGAAAGACCGAGACCTGCTATAAGGCCGATAGCGGAAACGATTATAACAGCCATTAAAATAGGGTTCATTTTCCGTTACCTCCTTAAGCGAAAATTCCGTCAACAAGGCCCGTGAAGCCCATGAAGGAAAGAGAAACAATTGATGCGGCAATGAGAACAATGGGCAGACCCTGCAGGAATTTGGGGATATCCGCACCCTCAAGCCTGCTGCGTACGCCTGAGAAAATAACCATTGCAACCATGAAGCCGAGACCTGCGCCAACACTGTTGACCATGGACTCTGCGAAGTTATAGCCCTTTGTCTGGTTGAGAAGAACAACGCCGAGAACAGCGCAGTTTGTTGTGATAAGAGGCAGATAAATGCCAAGCGCATTGTAAAGAGGGGGCATAAACTTTTTCAGCACAAGCTCAACAAGCTGAACAAGGGCTGCAATAACAAGAATGAAAACGATTGTCTGAAGATAATCAAGTCCGTTTGCAACAAGCAGATACTTGTTGATGGGATAGGTTACGGCAGTTGCAAGAGCCATAACGAATATAACCGCTGCCGACATTCCTACGGAGGTGTTGAGCTTCTTTGAAACTCCAAGGAAGGGGCAGATTCCGAGGAATTTACAGAGAACAAAGTTTTCCGTAAGAACGGAAGTCAGAATAATTGCAAGAAAAGATTTTACAAGAATCATACTGCAGCGCCCTCCTTCTTTTCATCGTTACAAGCCTTACCTTCTGCAAGAAGTGAACAGTTTTTAGCCATGGGGCAGGCCTGACAGCCGCCAAGCTCTGCTTTGGGTTTACCCTTGCTCTCCGCAAGTCTGTTGGCGCATGCCATAAGCAGACCGAAGGTCAGGAAGCCGCCGGGGGCAAGGATGAAAACAGTGATGGGTGTCAGATATTCTGTCCAGGGAAGGGTGAAGCCGTTGAAGCCGTTCAGAACGTTGTCACCGAAAAGAACAAGCAGATTCTGCGCGCCTGCAAGGAATGTGCCTGCGCCGAGAATTTCTCTGACAGAAGCCATAAGGCAAAGGGCAATTGTGAAGCCAACACCCATGCCGAGGCCGTCAACGGCGGAAGCGATAACGGAATTTTTGCCTGCAAATGCCTCAGCTCTGCCGAGGATGATGCAGTTAACAACTATAAGAGGCAGGAAAACGCCCAGCGCAGAGTCAAGGGCAGGCACGAATGCCTTGACTATCATCTGAACAATAGTAACAAAGGATGCGATAACAACTATGTAAGCGGGAATGCGCACCTTTGAGGGAATTACTTTTCTGAGAAGTGAAATAACGATGTTGGAGCAAACAAGAACTATCATTGCGGAAATGCCCATGCCGAGTGCATTAACAACGCTTGTTGATGTTGCAAGGGTGGGGCAGGTGCCGAGCACAAGGCGGAAAACGGGGTTTTCTGCAATAAGACCTTTGGAAAATTCTTTACCGAGTGATTTTTTCTCAGCCATTGTCCGCACCTCCTGCTGCTTCGATTGCGGCGTTGACTGCCTCAACAACCGCTCTTGATGTTATTGTTGCGCCCGTAATGGCGTCAATTGAATTGTCGCCTGCCTTGTCCTTGGAAACGGTGATTCCCTGAACAAGACCGATAAATCTGTCACGGAAGCTCTGCTCCGCTGCCTTTGCGCCGAGGCCTGCGGTTTCGGAATGGGAAAGGATATTGATTCCCGTAACCTTGCCGTCGGCAGCAACGCCCGTCATAACGGAAATATCGCCGCCGTAGCCTTTGGCTGTGTTAACAACAACATGGCCGATAACATTGCCTGATTCGTCAAGAGCGGCAACAACGCTTGTGCCGTCCTCTGCAATTTCAGCTTCGCCAAAGCCTGCTGCATCGGCAAAAACAACCTGCCTTGATTTCTTTTCGGTTTCAACCGCAAGGTCTGCAATAATGGGAGCCGTAACGGAGTTTGTTACGCCCAGAAGAACGGTTGCAATAAGGCAAATGATAAAAAGTGTAGCCGTGGGGACAAGGTATTCTTTCAGATTCTTCATTTTGCCTCGCCCTCCTTTGCCTTTGATTTCTTCTCCTTGACCGTGCCGAAGGGCTTGGGCGCCATAATTTTTTCAATATGAGGCACAAGGAGGTTCATAATGAGAATTGCAAATGAAACGCCCTCGGGCAGCGAGCCGAAAAGCCTGATAACACAGGTGATAAGACCGCAGCCGATGCCGAAAACGATTTTTGCATTTGATTTGATGGGGCTTGTGGAATAATCTGTTGCCATGAAGAATGCGCCGAGAAGAAGTCCGCCGCCCATAAGCTGATAGGCAAGGAATTCAAGGTCAAATTTGCCTGCAATAAGCATAATAACGGCAACAGTTCCGATATATGCAACGGGAATTTTAGGTGAAATAACCTTTCTTGCGATAAGATAAATTCCGCCAAGTATAAGGGCGATTGAGCAGGTTTCGCCAAGGCTGCCGCCTCTTACGCCGATAAGCATCTGAAGAAGCGAGGGCAGCGCTTCTGCGGATTCGCCGCCGAGAATTGCAAGGGGTGTTGCGGATGAAACCGCATCTGTTGTTCTCCATGCAAGGGGCGCTGTCCAGCTGCCCATCTGCTGACCGAAGCTGATAAGCAGGAAAATTCTTGCCGCAATGGCAGGGTTTGCAAAGTTCTGGCCTATGCCGCCGAAGAACTGCTTAACAACAACAATTGCAAAGAAGCTGCCGATTGCCGCCATCCACAGAGGAATGTTGACGGGCAGGTTGAATGCAAGGATAAGACCCGTTACAACGGCGCTTAAATCCTTGATTGTGTTGTGGCGTTTCATGATTTTTCTTGCCGCATATTCGGAAAGAATGGCGCTGATAACCGTTGTTGCCGTTACGGCAAGCACACGGGGGCCGAAAATTGCGATTGATGCACCAAGAGCGGGCAGCAATGCAATGATAACATCAAGCATTATTTTTGTTGTTGTGTCCTTCGTGCGAAGGTGAGGGGATGCGCTGACAACCAGCTTTTTACCGTCAACCATTATTTGTTGCCCTCCTCTCTGATAATTGTTTTTGCAAGGCGCATATGCTGAACAAGGGGCTTGCCTGCGGGGCATGCGAAGGCGCAGCTTCCGCATTCCATGCAAACCATTGTGCCGAGCTGATTAAGAGTTGCCGCATCCCTTGCCTTTGCAGCCCTTACGATATTTGTGGGCATAAGGCTCATGGGGCAGGCGATTGCGCAGCGTCCGCAGCGTATGCAGTCTGTTTCGTCCTTAAGAACGGCATCGTTCTTTGAGAATGCAAGAATTGCATTGTTCTGCTTGAGAACGGGCAGATCCGTGCCGACTATTGCAAGGCCCATCATGGGGCCGCCGGTCAGGATTTTGCAGGGTTCTTCCTTGAAGCCGCCGCAAAAATCTATAATTTCACCAATGTTTGTGCCAACGGGAACTCTTACGTTTTTGGGATTTGCGATTGCCGAACCGTCAACCGTAAGCGAACGGCTGACAAGAGGCTTGCCTGTTTTTATGTAGCGGGCAATGAATGCAACTGATGCAACGTTCATAACAACGCAGCCAACATCGGCAGGCAGCTTTCCGGGAGGAACTTTTCTGCCGGTTGCGGACTGAACCATCATTTTTTCCGCGCCCTGAGGATATTTTGACTCAAGCACCATCAGGTTAACCTCATTGTGAACATCCTCGGAATGGTCAGCAATGTTCTTGAGCACCTGGAATGCATCGGGCTTGTTATCCTCAACGGCAATAATAACCTGTTTGAAGCCCAGCAAATCCTTGAGCAGGTAAACGCCTGCAAGGATATCCCATGAGTTTTCCATGCATTCACGGTAGTCAACTGTGATGAAGGGCTCACACTCTGCAGCGTTGATAACAAGGGTATCAATGTTTTTATCTGCAGGGAAATTGAGCTTGACATGGGTGGGGAAGCCTGCGCCGCCAAGACCGACAAGGCCCGAATCGCGAACTGCCTTGATAAGGTCCTCTCTTGTTTTAACCTCGGGGGGCTTGATGCCGTCCCACAGCCTCATTTCGCCGTCAGATTCAATCGTAACCGCCTTTGACATTGTGCCGTTGGGCAGTTTAACATCGCCAACCGCAACAACCTTACCCGAAACGGATGCATGAATGGGCGCGCTGACGTATTTGTCCGAATCGCCTATAAGCTGTCCGACATCAACAATATCGCCTACCTTAACCACGGGGTCGCAGGGCGCACCGATATGCTGCTGCATGGGGATAACAACCTTTGAGGGAACGGGAAGCCTTTCAACCTCTTTTTTGGCGGTGTTTTTGTGGTGGTCAACCTTAACGCCGCCTCTGACCTTTTTGACTGCGCGAAGAACGCCGTCAAGAACGGTCTTAGACATAATTATTCCTCCTGTCATTTTGAACTGAGAAAGTGATTTTTGATTTTTTCAAGAGCAGGTATAACCGCCCTGAGTATAATGCCCGTAACCGTGCCCGTGGCAATTCCGAAAAGGGCAAGGGCAGGGGCGTAATAAACAATGCTTGCCGTGTCCGTTATGAAAACTGCTGCTGCAAGCTGGCCTGCATTGTGGCAAAGGGCGCAGATAACGGAAATTCCGATAAGCCCCAATGCCTTGCGGGCATATTTCATCAGCAGAAACATTGCAGCGGCGGAAAGTATGCCGCCCGAAAGGCTCATTATTCCTGCCGTTGCGCCGCGGGTTATAAATGCAAAGCCGCCTTTCACAACCGCTATCAGCATTGCGGAGGGAAAGCCGAGGCTGCCTGCCGCAAACATTGTTATTATGTTTGAAAATCCCAACTTTGCGCCGGGTGGCAAAAGCGGAATGGGGGGTATCAGGCTTTCAAGAAAGCCTGAACAAAGCGCAAGTGCGCAAAGTATTGCAACAAGTGCAATCTGATAATTCTTCTTCATATCAATACACAACGGCATCAACATCCGAGCCCGTAACGGTAATAACCGTTTTTGCAGGCAGACAAACCGCAACATCGCCGCCTTTTTTCAGGCTGCCTGCATTGATGCACAGTTTGTCCTCGCAGTCGGAATGCTCAAAGCGGATTTCGCCGTTTTCCGCAATAATCCTTATATTATATTCGCCGCCGAGGTTTATTTCTCTTTTTTCTTCGAGTGAATAAAGCTCCACGGTTTCAACCGTAACGCCGTCAACGCTTATAACCGCAACGGGCTTTTCGCTGCCCGAATATGAAAAATAAGCAAAAATCAGCGCCGCAAAAATAACGGCGGCTATAACGGCAAGGTCGCCTTTTTTGAAAAGTTTTATATTCATAAATCAATGTTTTACAAGGGTGAAGCCTTCACCGTCAAGGTCAATTTTTATTTTTGCGCTTTCTTTCAGGTGAATTTCGCCGCTGTCAGTTATAAAAATAACCGTTGCGCCGAATTCCTCCGCAAGGTCAAAGCCTTTTTCAATGCCGAGCACAAAGCAGGCGGTTGAAAGCGCATCGCTCAGCAGGCCGCTTTCGGAAACGACCGTTGCGCTGATAACTCCGCTTTCCGCAGGGTAGCCCGTTTCGGGGTCAAGAATGTGATGATATCTTTTGCCGTTTTCTTCAAAATACTGCTCGTAGCTGCCTGAGGTTGAAACACAGCATTCATTCACAGTCAGCCTTGCGGCGTTTCCTGCGCCGCCTGAGGGGTTTTTGATGCCTACGGTAAATTCATCCTTGCCAAAAAGCAGCACGCTGCCGCCTACGCTGATAACGGCACGCTTTGCGCCATGAGCTTCAAGGCAGGATTTAACGCGGTCAAGGGCAATTCCTTTGCCCGATGCGCCGAAATCAACAACGGCAGCCTTATCCGTCAGGGTGATTTTTCCGCCCGAAAGGCTGACCTTTTCGTATCCGCTGCGGGAAAGTGCATCGGCAAGCTCCGCGCCGTCGGGGATTGAGGGCGTGCCGCCGAAATTCCAAAGGTCGCTTACTGCACCGAGGCTGAAATCAAATGCACCGCCGCTTTGCCTGCAAACCTCTGCAAGAAGCGAAAAATAAGCTGCCATCTCCGCATCGGGATGAGCCTCGCCGTTTTTGTTGAGGTCATAAACGAAAGAGCCTTCTGCGGTGCGGGAGAGAATTCTTGTGTCAAGAGTTTCAACCGTGCTTTTAATCTCTTTTGAAATTTCATCAGGATTCCCGCCTTCGACCTCGCCCGAAACGTAGGTATTCATTGCGAAAAAATCAAAAGTAAGCCTGGGGCTGACGGCGTCAAGAATAACAAAAACGGCAAGCACCGCCGCTGCAACAGCCGCAATAACCGATGCAACCTTCTTCAAGCACCATACCTCCCCAATTATAATAATATATAATACACCTTATTTATTAATATTTCAACATTTTTTGTGCGAAACGTTATAAAAATAATGGATTTGTAATTGAATTTAATATAAAATATGGTAAAATCAAGGTGGATGAACTATTTTATTCACTTTGAAGTGAAAGGAATGATAAATATGGCAAATACGGTATATATGCCTGTTAAATGTATATGGGGCAGAAATGCAGTTGATGAAAATTCCGAAGCCCTTGCTCTCGGCAAACGCTGCCTTATCGTAACGGGAAAAAACAGCGCAAAGGCAAGCGGCGCCCTTGATGATGCAATAAATGCCCTTGAAAAGCAGGGCATCGGATATGCAATATTTGACGGAATAAGTGAAAATCCCCTTATTTCTGCCTGCCATAAGGCGGGAGAGGCAGCAAGGGCGGCTGATGCCGATTTCATTCTGGGCATCGGCGGCGGTTCTGTGCTGGACGGCTCAAAGGCGGTTGCGATTTATGCCTCAAATTCTGAGCTTACGCCCATTGATATTTACAGAAGAGAATATAAAAATCCGCCCCTGCCCCTTGCGCTTATAGGCACAACGGCGGGCACGGGCAGCGAGGTAACGGCGGTTGCCGTGCTCACAAACGATGAGACGGGTGCGAAAAAGAGCATCAAGGGCAGGGATTGCTACGCCGCAGTTTCGTTCTGCGACCCGAAATATACCTGCTCAATGTCCTATAAAACAACGGTTTCAACTGCGCTGGATGCTTTTGCCCACGCGGTTGAGGGCTTTTTCACCGAGAAATGCGGCGGAATGCTCAGACTTTATGCCGAAAAATGCATTCCCGAGCTTTATGCCTGCCTGAAGGCTCTTTCAAAGGCGGATGCCGTTGACCCTGAATTGCGCGAGCCCCTTTACTATGCATCAATCTATGCGGGTCTTGTTATTAATGACTGCGGCACGGGCTTCCCTCACCCTCTTGGCTATGTGTTGACGGAAAATTACGGCGTACCCCACGGAATGGCCTGCGCCGCATTCTTTGCTCCTTATATTGACCGCTGTGCTGAGTTCGCTCCCGGGAAGTTCAGGGATTTTGTTGCGATGACGGCGGAAATTGACGAGGTTAAAGGTGTTATTGCAGCCCTTACCGACCTTGGAGGCGCTTCAATCGGCCCTGAAAAGGCAAAAGAATACGCCCTGCGCTGGCAGAGCGTAATTCCCGGAAATTTTACCGCCTCCCCCGGCGGCTTAACGCAGAAGGAGGCGGCGGAGATCCTTGCTTTAATCGTTTAGCAACCGCATCCGCAGCCGCAATCATTGCTTCTTACGTTACCGCAACCGCAGTTTGAACCGCAATCGTTGTTACAGAAAAGAAGAATGAGGATGATGAAAAGGCACCAGTTGTTATTGCATCCGCAACCCATGTATCTTACCTCCGTTTCCCGTTAAGCGGGTTTATCTGCCGCTTACATTCACATCATATGTGGGCAGAGGAAATTGTGTTACAAGGAGATAAAATTAAAAATCCGAAAAAAGGTCAGCCGAAGCTGACCTTTTTGCTTTATATGCTCCAAATGAGATTTATGAATTTGCCGATGATGCCCATGAAGAAGTTGGTTATCTGCCACATGAAGCCGATGTTGAAATCGGCAAGGAAATTCGCGATTGAACCGCCGAATTTATCAACGGGTGCGCTGTCATCGGTTTTTTCAATGGCAAAGGTATCAACCGCAGTTGCTTCGCCGCCGTCAACCTCATATGCATTGTAGTAGAGGGTGTCGCCGTCAACGGTGATTGCGCTGAACATTGAATTTTCAACATCAACGATTGCCTCTGCGCGGGGGAACTTTTCATCCGTTGCCTCGGCATCCTTTGTGTGATAAACCTTAACGCCCGAGGTGCCGCAGATTGAATAAATTGTGCCGTTGGGATTGTATTTTGTCAGGTATTCAACGCCGTTATAGGTCTTTGTGCCCGTTTTTGCAGGCATAACCGAGTTTGCATTGAGCGCGTCTGTTCTCAGGTAAACATGGTCATGGCCCTGAAGCACCATGTCAACGCCAAGATAGGGGAGAAGTGCGCCGAGCTGGGCTCTCATTCCCTCAACCTCGCCGTCATCGTAGTGGGAGCCGTTGGAATAAAGCGCCTTGTGGAGCACAACGATTTTCCACTTTGCATTACTGGAGCTGATGTCGTTTATCATCCAGTCAATCTGCGCGTCGCTCAGCTTATCGTTCTCATCGTCGTTGGTGTTGAGCACGGTAAAGTGAACATCGTTATAGTCGTATGAATAGTATACGCCTGAATCAAGCTCCTGCTCGGGAACATTGGGAAGCACAAAATTCTCCGTTATTGCGGCGCCCTTTTTCTCATGGTTGCCCGTTGTGGGCATAAGGGGAAGGCTGAGCAGAGCATCTGTTGAGTTGAACAGATAATTCCAATGCTTGACGTTGGATTCCTCGTCAACCTGGTCGCCTGCGGAAACAATGAAGCGTGCCTCGGGGTAAAGGCTCTGCGCGGTTTCAACAACCTCGCCAAAGCGTTCGTACTGGTCTTTACGCTGAGCCTGAGGGTCGGTCACATAGAAGAAGGTGAAGGCCTCATCGCCGCCCTCGGCGGTTGTGATTGTGCCTGCATCGCTCCACCATCCCTTTTTCGCATCGCCGATGCGGTAGCTGTATTTTGTGCCGCTTTCAAGGCCCGAAAGGGTGATTGTGTGCTTGTTGTAATCTCTTGCGAAATAAAGCAGGCCGATAATTCCCAAATCTGCGCCGGGATAGGATTTTTCAACGGATTCGCACTTTGCGGTCACCTTTTTGCCGCTTGTGGGGTTGCCCGTGAATTTGGGATTTTCGCTGTAGGGAATAATCTCAATGTCCGTGCCATTAACGCTGTATTTTGTAAGCCATGTTATGCTGATTCCGCTTGATGAATCCTCGCCCAGCGAAACCGCAATGTGGGAAGGCAGGCGGTAGTTATCCTGAGTTGCCTCAACCTCAACAGGGCCGCTGTAGGTAACGGTGCAATTGTTATCTGCCACGCCGTCATCAATAAGGAATGAGCTTACCATCCAGCTTATTGTGTAGCCCCATGCCTCATATTGGCTGGGGGTGATATATTCACCCATCAGATGCTCGATTATTGCATTGATTGAGCCGTATTCCTCGGGAACGAGGGGGATTGAAAGAACGGAATTGATAAGGTTAACAAAGCTGTTGTCGCCGCCGAGAAGAGCTTCAACCGCGCCCTGAAGAATTCTGCCGAAAAGATAGAATACATTGCCCTGAGGGAAAAGCTCGCCGATGTTGAAATCAAGGTTTGCAAGTATTTCATCCTGAACAAGGTCGTTTACAACAACATCAAGCAGCAGCGCAAAAAACTTTTCTGCAAGCTCGCCGCTTTCGAAGCGTTCAAGAGCATCGGTCATGTAGGTGTAACCGGAAATATCCTCGTCTCCCGTGTAGTGAAGCAGGAGCAGCGAGGTTGCATAGTCCGCAAGGGTGCAGCCTTTGCCTGTGAGCTCAATGCCGACGAGCTGGTTGGGAACGGTTGCTTCAAGGCTGCTGACCTCAAAGCTGAGGAGTCTGTCAATAATCGCCTCAACCTTTGCGAGGGTGCCCTCTGTGTCATTAATATAAACCTCGTCTACCTGAGCGAAAAGGTCATTGATGAAGCCCATAACATTTGATCTGACCGTAAGAATTTCAACATTGCCGAGGGCAAGGCCGTTGGTGCCCAGTGCATCAACAATAATCTTTTCAAGGTCAAGATTTTTTGTTTTGAGATATTCGTTAAGACCGCCAACGGACTGAATTTCCGCAAAGAGCTCGGAAATAAAGGGGTTGACAAAGCCTGTCACAAGGCTTTTGACGCCGCCTTCGCCAAAGGTTCTTTCAAATGAATATGTATACTTGAAGGGTGATTCATAAACCGTACCGTCATCGCTGATAACGGGCTGATATTTGTCAATATCAAGGGTCTGCATATCCATTGAAGTTGTTTTGCCGTCTGAAACAAAATCAACAATTTTGTAGTAGTTGGGGTAGCCCGTAAGAGTGGGGGTTAGAATGTCATAAACGGTTTCGCCGTTGTCGTTTACATGTGAAACTGTGTTGTTTGAATGCAGGTGGCCTGTGAAAACATAATGCATTCCCGAATCCGCATAGGTTTCCGCAACTCTGAGCCAATCCTGCACAACAAATGGCTGGAAGGTTGCCTCTTCAATATCGGTGTGGGGAATCAGGTTGTGATGCTGCATTCCGATAACGGTAAGCCCGTTATCCTCTGCCTTTTCGCACTCGTCAACAATCCATTCAAGCAAGCCGTCTGCAAGCCTGCCCGCGGTTTCGTGCTCATCGCCCTCTGCGCCGTTATCCGCGCTGTAAATGCAGCTGTCAATGGCGATTAATCTGTAGCCGCCCAGGGTGCAGGCGTAGGAGAGCATGCCGCCCTTTTTGCCGCTTTCGGGCACGAAAAAGCTATCCGCCATATCAAAGCCAAGATTTTTATAGATTTCCCTGAACTGCTCGGGAGAAGTCTTTTCAGCAGGCTCCTTAACGCCGTTCTCGAAGGTGATGGCGTTGCTGTTGTTGATATCGTGGTTGCCGGGGATAACAAAAACGGGAATTCCTGTTTCTGCCTCAAATTCTTCCAGCTTTGCGGCAAGAGCCTTGTGGCTTTCAAGCTCGCCGTCCTTTGTCATATCGCCGGGGATGAGCAGATAGTTTTCGCCGCCTTCAACCGCATTGCGGAGCACTCCGTCAAGAGCATTGTCAACGAGCGAATCAAGGTCGTTATATTCCTTGTGACTGTTATAAACGAATTCATCCCAGGCCTTGCCCTCGCCTTTCAGCGAGGGGGCAAGGTAGTGGATATCGGAAATAACGCCGAAGCGGATTTTTGATGTGTCCGCGCTTGCTATCATGGGAACACACGAAAGAAGCAGAGCAAGAGCGAGCACAACGCTTATTATTTTAATATGTAACTTCCCTTTTTTCATTCTATCACCTTTAGATATTCTTAAGAAGAGGACCGATGCCCTTTATTGCAGCGGGGATTCCCTTAAGAATCTTGCGGATGCCGCCTTTTTCGCCGCTGAGCCATTTAACAAGGCCGTCAGCCATCTGCTCGCTGAACACGCCGCCGCTCATGCTGATGAAATCGCGGAAGGGAGTCTGCAGAGCGATTGCCTGAGCAAAGCCTGCGGGAATAAGGGTTGAAAGGAGCTTATAGAAACGCTTGCCGTTCTTTGTGTGGCTGCAGCTCTCAAAGGTGTCGCAAATACCCAGCTTTCTGTTGGGGTCGTAATCTGTAGCGGGAAGCTCTCTGCCGAGAACTGCAACAAACTGCTCTGCGGGAACGGACTGAACATTGCCTGTATAGTAAAGGGGAGCAGTCTTTGAGTAATCGGGGATATCCGCTGCAGCTGCGGTTACGTTAACCGTTGCGCTGAGTCTGATATCTGCACTTGATGCGCCGATAAGAATATCAAATTCGCCGCTTTCAACACACCAATCGTTGATGTTTACATTGTAGAAAGCGAAGGCTCTCTTTGAAAGCTCAAAGGTAATTTCTTTTTCCTCATCGGGGTTGAGCCAGATTTTCTTGAAGCCCTTAAGCTCCTTAACGGGCCTGTAGATTGTGCTTTCCTTATCTGCAACATAAAGCTGTGCAATTTCATAGCCGGCAACGTCGCCTGTATTCTTGATTTTGCAGGTAACGGTGAGAGTATCATTCTCATCCATAGCTGTTTTATCGAGCTTGATGTCGGAATATTCAAATGTTGTGTATGAAAGACCGAAGCCGAAGGGATAGCGAACTGCCTTTGCGGCCTTTTCATAATATCTGTAGCCGATGTATACGCTTTCGCGGTATTCAACGGAAGCGGGGTTGCCGGGGAAGTTGTTGACTGCGGGAGTATCCGCATAGGTCATGGGATATGTTTCGGGCAGCTTACCGCTGGGGTTAACCGCGCCTGAAAGGATATCAGCAACCGCGCCTGCACCTGCCTGACCGCCGAGATATGAGTTAAGAATAGCTGCAACGCCGTCGTTCCAGGGCATTTCAACGGGTGAGCCGCCTGCAAGAACGATAACAACATTCTTGTTAACCTTGAGAATTTCGTTAACAAGTGTATCGTGTGCTGCAGGAAGGTTCATATGTGTTCTGTCAAAGCCTTCAGCTTCATATTCGTCGGTAAGACCGATGAATACAACTGCGGTTTCGCATTTCTTTGCAAGCTCTGCGGCTGCGGCTGTGAGCGCGGCATTGTTCTTTGCCTTCTTATTTGAGAGCTCGTAGCCCTGAGCAAATTCAACATCAAAGCCTGCCTTTTTAAGCTCGTCAAGAGCGTTGTCAAGCTGAGTGGGGTTGATGTGGGATGAGCCTGCGCCCTGATATCTGGGAGTTCTTGCAAGCTCGCCGATAACTGCAATCTTGCCGCCCTTCTTGAGGGGGAGAATGCCGTTGTTCTTGAGAAGAACCATTGAGTTTGCGGCAACCTTTCTTGCAAAGGGCTGGTCGTCTGCATCGTTGTATGCATAGTTTGCCTTTGCGCCGTCGGCAGCCTTCTTCATGAGCTTAAGCATATTGAGTGCTCTCTCATTGAGAACAGCTTCGTCAAGTGTGCCGTTCTTAACAGCCTCAACAATCTTCTTTGTGCCTGAGCCTGAGGATGAGGGCATTTCAAGGTCGTTACCGTTCTTAAGGCCGAGAACTCTGTCGTTAACTGCGCCCCAGTCACTTACAACTACGCCGTCAAAGCCCCATTCGTCACGAAGGATTTCAACCTGTGTGTGCTTGTTTTCGGAGCCGTGTGCGCCGTTGATTTTGTTGTATGAGTTCATTACAGTCCAGGGCTGTGCCTTTTTAACTGCAATTTCAAATGCTGTAAGATAAATTTCACGGAGAGCTCTTTCGTCAACAACGGAATCGCAGGTCATTCTGCGGGTTTCCTGACTGTTGGCGCAGAAATGCTTGAGCGATGTGCCTACGCCCATTGACTGAACGCCGTTGATGAAGCCTGCTGCAAGCTCGCCTGCAAGGATGGGGTCCTCTGAAAAATATTCAAAGTTTCTGCCGCAAAGGGGTGAACGCTTCATGTTGATACCGGGGCCGAGAAGCACGCCAACCTCTTCCTTAAGGCACTTTTTGCCCAGAGCAACGCCCATTTCATAAAGCAGCTCCGAATCCCATGAAGCAGCGGTTGTTGCCGCTGTGGGGAAGCTGATTGCGGGAACGCTGTTGCTCAGGCTGTCGCCCTTCTTTGAGTAGTCCTTTTTGCGCAGTCCGTGAGGGCCGTCGCAAACCATGATTGAGGGAATGCCGTACTTTTCCATGGCCTTGAGGTGCCAGAAATCTGCGCCGTCGCAGATAGCTGCCTTTTCTTCAAGAGTCATCTGAGCGAGAATTTCCTTGGGATCTTTCATAATTACCTCTCCTTATGTATCTGAATTTTCTTCTAACCTGAGTATATCATCGGCGGTGCCGCCGTCGATTTCTTCAACGCCGCTGAGCTTTTTGCGGATGATTTCGTTGCGCTTGCCTGCCTCGTCAAGGGATTTGCCTGCCTCGTCAATCTTCTGCCTTGCCTTCTGCAGAACAACGCCGAACTTATCGTACTGAACCTTTGCGGCTGCAAGCAGAAGCCTTACTTCGTTTGCTTTTTCGTTTATTGCAACGGCTCTGAAGCCAAGCGACAGCGAATTGAGCAGGGCAGTAATGGTTGTCGGGCCTGCAATCATAACATTGTATTCGCTGCGAATTTTCTCCGCAATGCCCGTGCGCGAGGATGCGATTTCCGCATAAAGCCCCTCGGTTGCAAGATACATTATTGCAAAGGGCGTTGTTTTGGGAACATTGATATATTTTGTGATTGTTTTCGCTTCCGAAAGTATCCTTGCTTCAAGAGCCTTTCTTGCGGCGGCAAGCGCCTCGGGGTCAGCGGAATCAGCCGCATCGCAAAGGCGCACATAATCCTCCATGGGGAATTTTGAGTCAACGGGCAGATAAGTGATATTACCCTCATTTGAAGGAATGCGCACTGCAAATTCAACTCTGTCCCTTGAGCCGTCAACACAAACAAAATTTGTTTCGTACATACCGGGTAAAGTCTGGTCAAGAATTGCGCCAAGCTGAACTTCAGCCCATGTGCCTCTTGCCTTAACATTCGTGAGCACCTTGTTAAGGGCAGTAACATTGGCGGTAACTCCGTTTGAAAGCTCCTTCATTTCGCCGAGGGATTTATAAACATTCTCAAGTCTGTCGGAAACGGTTTTGAATGAGCTGTCAAGCCTTTGGGTCAGGGTTGAGGTCAGCTTTTCGTCAACGGTAACTCTCATTTCCTCCAGCTTTTTTTCGTTGCTTTCGCGCATTCTGTCAACCGCTTCGGTCAGAGCTTTGGTCTGCCTTGCGCTCTGCTCAAGGTTGTTGATGCGGATTTGCTCGATTTTTTCGCTCATTTCCGCAAGCCTTGCAGAGGTTTCCATTCGCATATTGTGCTGACCCTCCGTTGATTCACGGCGGCTGCGCTCAAATTCCGAGCCAAGGGAGCGCGAAAGCTCCGCGGTTTTTTCGGAAAGGGAATCTATTTTTCTGTCGGCATCTTCATTTTTATTCTTGCCCTGCCTTGCAACAACAACGGCAAGCAGAACAATAACCGCCGCAAGCATTGCAATAATAATATGGTTCATACAATTCCTCCATTTTACAATACACAATATATGATAGCACATACAATTAAAATAGGCAATACTTTTTGACGACGATAATGTTCAAAATTACCAAAAAATTTCTTTTTTTCGGAGTCGATTCACCGTGTTGATATTTTTGAGCTTATGTGGTAAAATAGCCAAAGAAAAACATACGGAGGTATTTATATGACGGGTATAATCGGTGCAATGCACATTGAGGTTGAAACAATAAAGGCGCTAATGGAAAATAAAACAGCGGAAACAATCGGCGGAGTTGAGTTCGTAAGCGGTACTCTTCACGGCAAGGAAATTGTTATTGCGGTTTGCGGCATCGGCAAGGTTGCGGCGGCAATGTGTACCCAGATAATGATATTGAAATATTCGCCGAAAAGAATCATAAACACGGGCGTTGGCGGAAGCCTGAGCACACAGCTTGCAATCGGTGATATTGCCGTTGCGGAAAGCCTTGTTCAGCACGATATGGATACCTCTCCTCTGGGTGACCCCGTAGGGCTGATTTCGGGGCTGAATATGGTGAATATTCCTGCCGATAAAGAGGTTTCCGATTTGCTTCTTGAGGGCATTGAAACCCTTGAAAACATTAAGGGTCTGAGGGGTGTTATAGCCTCGGGAGATCAGTTCATTGCAAGCGATGAAAAGAAGAAATTCATCACCGATAATTTCGGCGCAATCGTGTGCGAAATGGAGGGCGCAAGCATAGCTCAGGTGTGCTGTTCAAACGGCGTTCCTTTCGGTGTTGTGAGGGCGGTTTCAGACTGCGCTGACGGCTCTTCACACATGGATTACGGCGAGTTTCTGCCCGTTGCTGCGGCAAATGCGGCAAAGCTGATTGAATATTTTGTGGTTCATTCAAAATAAAGATTGTGAGGACAGCTTCGGCTGTCCTTTCTTGTTTTTGGTGAAAATTATGCATATAAATGAAAAATAAATATATTATTTGTTGACAAGTTACAATGTATTTGTTAAAATAAATTGAATATCTTTCATTTAAAGGAGGAAATCAAAATGATTGATCAGAAAACATTGGCCTACATCAATCTTTACGGTGTTCTGGGTACTCTTGAAAACCTCTGCGAGCTGGCTCCCGAGGCAAGCAGTATTCTCACCAACAAAAAGCCCATTTCAATCGGCTTTGACGTGAAGGGCGGCCCCAAGGCCACAATTACCTTCGCAAACGGCAAGTGCAGAATGGAGCAGGGCTGCGCAAAGTGCGATGTTAAGCTCCCCTTCAGCTCCTGCGAAAAGTTCAACGGACTTATTGACGGAACAACAACCCCCATCCCCTCAAAGGGCTTTATCCACGTTAAGTTCCTGCTTAACGACTTCACAAAGCTCACGGATCTTCTCACAAAATATATGAGACCCGACCCTGCGGACCTTGAGGACCCCGATTTCTTCCGTATCAGCACTCTGCTTCTGCTTAACACAATTACCGTTGCCATTGCTCAGATCGGTAATAATGACGAAATCGGCAAGGCTTCGGCAAAGCATATGGTTGACGGCGAAATTTCAGTAAGCATCAAGGGTGCTGCTTCAACAACCGTAAGAGTTAAGGACCACAGACTTCTCGGCATCAAGAAGCCCAGCGAGTCACCCAGAGCGATTATGGAATTCTCAAGCATCGAGCTTGCAAGAGCTCTCTTTGACGGCAAGGTCAATGCGGTTGCCTGTGTAGGCACGGGCGACATCGTCATGAAGGGCATGATTTCCATGATTGACAATCTTAACAGAATTCTTGACAGAGTTGCTCTGTATCTTGCATAAGGAGGAAGAGAAATGAGCATGAAGATTAACACACATGAAAAGAGCGCAGAGCTCTTCCAGAGAGCAGCAAAGGTTATTCCCTCAGGTCTTTACGGCCATCAGGGCCCTGCAGAAGGCTGCTGCATCCCCGTTTCCGCCTATCCTCTGTTCAGCCAGAAGGCTAAGGGCAGCTATTTCTGGGATGTTGACGGAAATAAATACATAGACTATATGTGCGCCTACGGCCCCAATGTTCTCGGTTACAATGACCCCGACGTTGACAAGGCTGTTATGGAGCAGATGAAGATTGAAAACTGCGTTACCGCACCCTCAACAAAGATTATTGAGTTTGCAGAGCTTATGGTTGATACCGTTGCATCCGCAGACTGGGCATTCTTTGCAAAGAACGGCGGCGACACAACAACCGCTGCTATCATGACCGCAAGAGCAGCAACTCATAAGAAAAAGATTATCTTCGTTAACGGCTATTACCACGGCGTTGCTCCCTGGTGCCAGAAGATTGACTACCCCGGCGTTATTCCCGAGGATGTAAAGAACAATCTTTATGTTGATTGGAACGATTTTGAAGGCCTTAAAAAGGTAGTTGAAGAGAACGAGGGCGAAATCGCCGCATTTATCTCAACTCCCTATATGCACGGCAACTTCCTTGATAACATTCTCCCTGCAGAGGGCTACTGGCAGAAGGTTCGTGACCTTTGCACAGAAAAGGGCATCGTTCTTATCATTGACGACGTTCGCTGCGGCTTCAGACTTGACCTTGCAGGCTCCGACCATTTCTACGGCATTGAGGCAGACCTTATCTGCTTCTGCAAGGCTCTTGCAAACGGCTGGAACGTATCCGCACTCTGCGGTAAGGATTGGCTCAAGGGCGCAATCAGCGGCCTTTCATACACAGGCAGCTACTGGATGAGCGCAGTGCCCTTCGCAGCAGCTATCGCATGTATCAACAAGATGAAGGAAATTGACCTTCCCAAGATTTGCCTTGAAAAGGGCACAATGCTCTGTGACGGACTTAAGGCTGCTGCCGCAAACAACGGCTTTAACCTCAATGTTTCCGGTGAGCCCGCCCTCTTCTACCTTATGCTTAAGGATGATGATTCACTTATGCTTCATCAGGAGTGGATTGCAGAGGTTGTTAAGAGAGGCGTTTACATGACCAACCACCACAACCACTTCATCAATGCATCACTTACCGATGAGGATATCAAGCACACAATTGAGGTTGCAGAGGATGCATTCAAGGCTGTGCGCAAGAATCACCCCGAGCTGGGCTGATAATTCAGGAACCAAAGCGTAGTTACGCTTACACATATTAAAAGGAGGAATTCTCTATGGCATTAACCAAGCAGGAATGGCTTGAGCTTGAAAAGCAGGCTCACGAGCTGCGCAAACTCTGCCTTGACACAACTTTCTGGGCAGGCAGTGCTCACATCGGCGGCGGTATGAGCGTTATGGATATGCTCACCATTCTCTATTACAAGTACATGAAGTATGACGTTGCAAACCCCCAGTGGGAGGACAGAGACCGCTTCATCCTCAGCAAGGGTCACTCAGGCGTTGCTCTTGCAAGCCTTGTTTGCCACCTCGGCTTTGACGATAAGGAAAAGCTCAAGACCTTCAACCTCAGCAACTCAACAATGGGTATCCACCTTGACTCAAATAAGGTTAAGGGCGTTGACGCTTCAACAGGCTCTCTCGGCCACGGACTTTCAATCGCTCTGGGCACAGCTCTTGCAGCTAAGGTGCTCGGCAAGGATTACAAAACATACTGTATCCTCGGCGACGGCGAATGCGACGAAGGCTCAAACTGGGAAGCAGCTATGTCAGCAGCTCATTTCAAGGCTGATAACCTCATTTCATTTGTTGACCGTAACCAGTGCATGATTGACGGCCCCACAGAGGAAGTTATGGCTCTTGAGCCCTTCGCAGATAAGTGGCGCTCATTCGGCTTCATCGTTAAGGAAGTTGACGGCCACGATTTTGTTCAGCTTGCAGAGGCTATTGATTTTGCTCTTGAAAACAAGGGCGCTCCCGTTATGATTATTGCAAACACCGTTAAGGGCGCAGGCGTTGACTTCATGGAAGGCGACTACAAATGGCACTACGGCGCAATTAATGACGAGAAATACGAGCTTGCAAAGGCAAGCCTTGAAAAATACTATGCAAAACGCGTTGCTCGCGCAGAAAAGGAGGGCATCTGATTATGGCAGGCGGATTAACCTATACAGCAACTGATTCAACAGCTTTATCCACCGCTGAAATTTACGGTAAGGCTCTTTGCGAGCTTGGTGAAAAGCATCCCGAGGTTGTTGCTCTCACAGCTGACCTTGGCAAATCAACAAAAATCGGTATGTTCGGCGAACAGTTCCCCGACAGATACTTCAACGTAGGCATTGCAGAGCAGAATATGTTCGGTATGGCTGCAGGTATGGCAAGGGCAGGCCTTGTTCCCTTCCTTTCAACCTTCTCGGTTTTCGCTTCTCTCAGAAGTGCTGACCAGCTCCACACAGACATCTGCTACCAGAATGTTAATGCAAAAATCATTGCAACCCATGCAGGCACATCCTTCGGTCAGGCAGGCTCAACCCACCATGCAATCTGCGACATGGCTGTTGCCCGTTCAATCCCCAACCTGACTGTTATCTGCCCTGCAGACGGCCTTGAAACTTATAATGCGGTTCACGCTGCATATGATAACTTCGGACCCTACTACATCCGTATCAACAGAGGCTTTGACCGTGTTCTTTATGACACCACGGATTACGGCTTCGAGGTTGGTAAGGCTGTTACAATCAACGAGGGCTCGGATATCACAATCATTGCTTGCGGCTCATGCGTATTCCAGGCATACCAGGCAGCAAAGTTCCTTGAAACCAACGACGGCCTCAAGGTAAGAGTTCTCAATATGCACACAATCAAGCCCATCGATAAAGAAGCTATCATCAAGGCTGTTATGGAAACCCGCAGAATTATCACTGCAGAGGACCACAACATTCTCGGCGGTCTCGGCTCAGCGGTTGCAGAGGTTATCGTTGAGGCAGGTAAGGGCTGTGCATTCAAGCAGCTTGGTATTCAGGATAAGTTTGCTCCCATCGGCCTTCACGAGGACATTATGTCAACCCTCGGCATTGACCAGAACGGCATTATTGCAGCAGTTCGTGAGGTTATGGGTAAGGACTTCGAGCTTGACGACGACTGGGACGACGAAGCATAATTTGAGTTATTTTCACTTTCTCGCTCGTCGCGTATAACGATACGCGTCCTCGCTGCGAAAGCGAAACTAATCTCAAATTCTGAGATTGGATTTATTTGCATTTTCGCTCGTCGCATATAACGATACGCGTCCTCGCTGCGAAAGCGAAACTAATCTCAAATTCAGAGATTGGATTTATTTGCATTTTCGCTCGTCGCGTATAACGATACGCGTCCTCGCTGCGAAAGCGAAACTAATCTCAAATTCTGAAAGTGATTTTTGCGAAAGGAATGATTTATATGGCTCAGAGAGAAGACATTTTAACCAATAAAATTTTCCTTTGTGCGGTTCTGCCCCTTGTTAAGACCATTGCTATGGATGACCCCAAGCTCGCCAAGAAATTTGAGCATGCCCATGCGGTTATTCAGGTCAGCGCAAAAGACCCCGACGCTCCCGACGGCAAGTTTGCAACTCACTATGTTGTCAACAGCGGCGAATGGCTTTGCCACACAGACAAGGTTGCTGACAATGCTCACATTGAGCTTGAATTCAAGAGCATTGAACAGATGAACGCGTTCTTCAAAGGAAAAATCGGCCCTTCAACTTTGCCCAAAATGAAGGGTATTACAAAGAAACCTGCTGTTTTTGCAGCATTTATGATGACTCTGCTCAAGATGTCCTCAATGCTTACCGCAACAGAGGCACCCGAGGCAGAGGAGGATAAAAAGCTCCTTGTTAAGTGCTATTTCTACCTGCTTTCCAGCGGTATCAGCACCCTTAACAAAAACGGACACGAGGAAATTCACAAGTGGACCCTCACAAGCCCCGACAGAGTTTATGCCTGGGCGGTTGACGGTTACCCCGATATTTCCGCATATATCCGCATCAAGGCAGGTAAGTCAAAGGCAGGCAGAGGCGTTTACAAACGCGCTCTTCCCTTCTTCACAATGAGATTTGACTGCCTGGACAGCGCACTGGGAATTCTTATGGGCACCGCAGATATGCTTGAGTTCACAAAGCAGAGCAAGCTGATTATGGACGGCGCACCCGAATTCGGCGCACAGATTGGCGCATATATGATGATGGTCGGCGACTACGCAAGATAAAACACAAAATAAAGGCTCCGAGGCTCAGGCTTCGGAGCTTTTTGTGTAATTATATAAAATGTGAAAAATTTCATTAAATTGATGATTCTCTTGTTTATACATGGTATAATAAACCGTAGTTCATTGAAATGTGGCGAAAGGAGAAAAATCCATGGATATTTTTTCTGTTATAACGCTTTTCGGAGGACTTGCATTTTTCCTTTACGGAATGAAAGTTATGTCCGACGGACTTGAGAAATCCTCCGGCGGTAGCCTTAACAAGAATCTCAAAAAAGTAACACAAAACAGATTTGTGGCAATGCTTTTCGGCGCAGGAATGACAATTGCCGTTCAGTCCTCATCGGCGGTTACGGTTATGCTTGTGGGTCTTGTTAACTCGGGCATCCTTGAATTCGGTCAAACTATCGGCGTGCTTATGGGCTCAAATATCGGAACAACTCTTACGGCGTGGATTTTAAGCCTTGCGGGTATTGACAGCGATGTTGTGTGGATTAACCTGCTTAAGCCTTCTAATTTTTCGCCCGTTCTCGCCTTTATCGGCATTCTGATGATTATGGTTGGCAAAAAACAGAAGGCAAAGGATATCGGCAGCGTGCTTGTTGGCTTCTCCGTGCTGATGTTCGGCATGAATCTTATGTCGGGCGCAATGGAGCCTTTGGGCGAAATGCCTGAATTTGCAAGTGTTCTTACGGCGTTTAAAAATCCCTTGCTTTCCGTTGCTGTCGGCGCGGTTTTCACGGGTATAATCCAGAGCTCCGCCGCTTCGGTTGCCATTTTGCAGGCGCTTTCAATGACTGGCGGAATTACATACGGAATAGCAATCCCCATAATTATGGGTCAGAATATAGGCACCTGCGTAACGGCTCTTATTTCCAGCATCGGTGTCAGCCGCAATGCCAAAAAGGTTGCCGTTGTTCATCTTTCTTTTAATATTTTCGGCACGGTTATTTGCCTTGTTCCCTTCTGCATCGGCAATCTGATTTTTAAATGGGCGTTTGTTGACACCGCAATTACACCCTTTATGATTGCTATTGTGCACAGCATATTCAACGTTATCACAACTGCAATTCTGTTGCCTTTTGCAAAGCAGCTTGAATGGATTGCCAATAAAATTATTCCCGATAAGCACGAAAAGCACGAGCTGGATGTTGTTCTTGATGACCGTCTGCTTACCGTGCCCACGGTTGCCGTACAGAAATCCTTTGATGTTGTTAAAGAAATGTGCGTGCTTTCGGAAGATGCGTTTTTCAAGGCGATTGAGCTGCTTGAGAAGTATGACGGCAAGAAAGCCGAAGAAATTCTTGAAGCGGAATCCGAAATTGACAAGTTCGAGGACAGGCTTGGCACATATATGATGAAACTTTCCAAAATCGGTGTTTCGGATGCGGATTCAAAAAACATTGCAAAAATCCTGCACACCATTGACGATTTTGAACGTATAGGTGACCATGCGGTTAATCTGCTTGGAGTTGCCAAGGAATTGCACGAAAAGGAAATTGTTTTTTCTGCGGATGCAAACCGCGAAATTGCTGTTCTGACAAAGGCGATTAAAGAAATTCTGAAAATCACTTCCGATGCGTTTGCAGGCAATGATGTGTCACTTGCCGAAAGGGTTGAGCCTCTTGAACAGGTTATCGATGACCTGATTATGGAGATTAAACGCAACCACATTGCAAGGCTCAGGGGCGGCAACTGCACAATTCAGCTTGGTTTTGTGCTCAGCGATTTGCTCACAAACTATGAAAGAGTTTCCGACCACTGCTCAAACATTGCGGTTGCGGTTATCGAATCGCAGCACGGCACCTTTGAGGCTCACGAATATCTTGAAACCGTTAAGGATGAGCATAACAAGGAATTTGAAAAGCTCTATAAAGAATACGGCAGCATTTATAAAATCAAGGCATAAAATAAAGCTCTGAGAATTTTTTCTCAGAGCTTTTTTCTATTCATCAAGATTGTTAACCGTAGGCAGATTCCAATGAAAAATTGTTGCAAGAATTCTGATTATGAGCACCGACCCTGCGCCGAGTATGATGGCAAGGGCTGCAGAGCAAAGCTCATAGTAAAATAAAACATAATATATAATTGCGCCTATGATTGCCGCAAGGGCGTAGACCCTTTTGCGCAGGATTTTGGGCACTCTGCCTGCCATTATGTCGCGAAGAACGCCGCCGCCCACGCCCGTGAGCGCTGCAACAAAAATGGAAAGGAACATATTCTCGCCAAAGCCGCAGGAAATTGCGCTGTTGACGCCGCCAACAACAAAAACGGAAAGACCGATTGAATCAAAAATATTGATTACCTGCGAGTAAACATCGTAATGCTTCTTGATTTTTCTTCCAAAGAAATATGCAATAATAAAAACCGCAAGGGAGGTTATAACCGCTGTGATGGCGTAAACGGATTTGCGGAATGCCATGGGCGGTGTGTATCCGAGAATAAGGTCGCGCATAATGCCGCCGCCAACCGCCGTTACCGTGCCGAGCACCAGAGCGCCGAAAATATCAAATTTCTTTTCCAGAGCGGTTATGACGCCCGTTATTGCAAAGGCGATTGTTCCAACAATTTCAATGGCAAAAAGTATGTTATCAACGGTCATTGACTTTTCTCCTTATTTCTTCGGCGGCAAAGAAGATTATGCCGCCTGCAAAGTAACATATTATATCTTTCGGGTCAAAAGTTCTGCCAAGGGCAATGCTGATGATTTTATTCTCTTCAAGCCCCGGAAGGCTCACAAAATCAAAATATTGCAGCACCTCAACCCCTGCGGCAAAAATGCAGACAAAAACGGGCAGCAGCCTTGGCTTTTCGGGCATAAAAATGCGGAAAAAGGCGCAGATGAGCATTACAACAAGCACGTCGCCCATATAGGGTCGGATGAAGCTGTCATTAATGAAAGCGCCAATGAGAATTTCTGCCAAAAGCAGCAGGATAAATGCAATAAAATATGTAATTCTAAACCTTTTCTTCATTTTTTCTCTTCCTCAGCTGCGCAAAAAAATCGGAGAGAAGTGCGGCGCATTCCTCTGCCATAAAGCCGCCGATAAGCTCGGGCTTATGATTATAGGGCAGGTCAAAAAGGTTCACAACCGAGCCGCAGGAGCCTGCTTTGTAGTCCGATGCACCGAAAACAACACGGCGCAGGCGTGAATTGATGATTGCGCCCGTACACATGGGGCAGGGCTCGAGGGTAACATACATTTCGCATTCCCACAGCCGCCAGCCGCCCAGCCTTTTGCAGGCAAGGTCTATCGCCTCAATTTCGGCATGGGCAAGGGCATTTTTGCCCGTTTCCCTGCGGTTGCGCCCTACGGAAACAACCTCGCCGCCCCGCACGATAACCGCGCCGACGGGCACTTCAAGCTCGTCAGCCGCCAGCTTTGCCTGTTCAATTGCAAGAAGCATAAAATCGGTATCGGTCATAAAATCACCTTAAATAAGGGCGACCCGAAAAGCCGCCCTTATGAAAAACTTATTTTCTCAAATCAATCTTTTCAACATGCCATATATCTCTTGCATAATCGTTGATTGAACGGTCAGCCGCAAATACGCCTGCGCCTGCAATGTTCATAAGTGACATTGCATTCCATCTGGCAGTGTCGTGCCAGATTTCCTCAGCCAGCTTCTGAATGTTTCTGTAATCAGCAAAATCTGCAAGCACCATATAGGGGTCATGATTGGTAATTACATTTCCGATTTCGCTGAACTGCTTGCCGCCGAAGCCCTTGTTGATAAAGTTGATTACGCTGTTGATTTCAGCATTGTTGTTGTAGTAATTCTGCGGCTGATAGCCTGCTTTCTTAAGCTCATTAACCTCAGGAGTGCTCATGCCGAAAATAAGAATGTTTTCAGCGCCTACGGCATCGTAAATTTCAACATTTGCGCCGTCCATTGTGCCGAGGGTAATTGCGCCGTTAATCATCAGCTTCATGTTGCCCGTGCCGCTTGCTTCCGTGCCCGCAAGGGAAATCTGCTCGCTGATATCAGCCGCAGGCATAAGCGCCTCAGCCATTGTAACATTGTAATCCTCCATGTAAACAACCTTAAGAAGGTCTTTGACATCGGGGTCGTTGTTGATAACATTTGCAAGGGTGCAGATGAATTCAATGATTTTCTTTGCCATATAGTATCCAGAAGCAGCCTTTGCGCCGAAAATATAGGTGTGGGGCGTATGGTTGCCGTTGGGGTTTGCCTTGATTTCAAGATATTTTGCAAGAATATTCAGCGCATTGAGATTCTGGCGCTTGTATTCGTGAAGGCGCTTGACCTGAACATCAAAAATTGAAGAGGGGTCAAGGCTGATGCCTGTCTTTTTCTTAACCAGCTTTGCAAAATCTTCCTTATTTGCAGTCTTGATTTTACGAAGCTCTGCAAGCACGCCTGCATCGGTTGAATATGCCTTCAGCTTTTCAAGCTCGCTTGCATCGTATACAAAGCCGCCGCCGATAAGGTCGGTAAGCATTGATGTGAGGCGGGGGTTAGCCTGACAAAGCCAGCGGCGGTGAGCAATGCCGTTGGTAACATTTGTAAATTTATCGGGCTCAAGGGTGTAGAATTCGTTGAAAACGGTGTCCTTGAGAATCTGACTGTGAAGGGCGGAAACGCCGTTAACCTTGTGGCACACTGCAACACAGAGGTTAGCCATTTTAACCGCGCCGCCGGAGATAACCGCCATTCTTTCAACCCTGCCTGCATCGCCCGTTGCATCCCAGATTTTCTTTCTGAATCGGTTATCAATTTCTTTAACAATCTGATAAATTCTGGGAAGAAGGCGCTTGAAGAGGTCTTCGCCCCAGCATTCAAGGGCCTCAGCCATAACGGTGTGGTTGGTGTATGCGCAGCATTCTTCAACAATTCTGAATGCATCGTCCCAGCCGTAGCCGCATTCGTCAAGCATAATTCTCATCAGCTCGGGGATTGCCATTGTGGGGTGGGTGTCATTGATATGGATTGCATTCTTTTCAGCAAAATTTTCCAGCGAGCCGTAATCCCTCAGGTGGCGCGCAACAATATCCTGAATTGAAGCCGAAACAAGGAAATACTGCTGGCGAAGGCGAAGGCTCTTGCCCTCCTGATGGTTATCCGCAGGGTAAAGCACCTTGCTGATGACCTCTGCCATAGCCTTTTCTTCCATTGCGCGCATATAGTTGCCCTGATTGAACATTGCCATGTCAATGCCGTCAACCTTTGCGCTCCAGAGGCGGAGCACTGCGGCACCCTTGCCGTCTTTGCCTGCAACCATCATGTCATAGGGCACTGCCTTAACGGTTTTGCAGTCAACAAGCTCAACCTGATGGAAGGGGCCTTCCCAACTGTCAACAACCTGACCCTCAAATTTAACCTCAACGGTTTTATCCTCTCTGGGCACAAGCCAGACTTCGCCGCCGGGGAGCCAGAAATCGGGCATCTCCGTCTGCCAGCCGTCAATGATTTTCTGCTTGAAAATGCCGTATTCATAAAGAATAGAGTAGCCCATTCCGCGGTAGCCCTGATTGGCAAGAGCATCAAGATAGCAAGCCGCAAGCCTGCCGAGACCGCCGTTGCCCAGACCCGCATCGGGCTCGCAGTCATAGAGTTTATCGAGCTTAACGCCGAATGAAGCGAGAGCCTCCTCGGCGGTTTCTGTAAGATTAAGATTATAAAGGGTGTTTTTGAGAGCTCTGCCCATAAGGAATTCCATGCAGAGATAATAAACCTTTTTCTGACCCTTTTCGCCTGAGATTTTGTCAAATTCCCTGCGGGAATCCCTGGCCATATCTCTCACGATGATTGAAAGAGCGCGGTAAAACTGCTCGTTGGTGGCGTCTTTGGGGGAAACACCGAAAAAATGAGACAGCTTCGAGGAAATCATTTCCTCAAGCTGAGTTCTGGTAATTGCCATGTATTCATCCTCCTATATATATCCTCTATATATATTTTTCTATTCTACACCAAAATTTAATTTATTACAACAATTTTTTAACAGTAAGTTTATTTTTTGGCCTTGTAACACATAAAATTTTGAGGTATAATAATAAAAAAATTTGGCAGAAATGTTTAAACGGTGATGGAATTGTACAACTACGGAAACAACGGTTATGATTTATACGTTCGTGAAGAGAACGAAAAAAAGAATATAAAGCTGCTGAGCAAGGCGGCGGGCCTGAGCGTTATCGGATATGTTCTTGTTCAGAACATAATCTCCGTTCTGATTTTTGCGACGCCTCTTGGAACTCTTTATATGACCGACCCTACGGTGCAGAGCGTGGTAACAATATTTTACTCTGTTCTCAGCCTGCTTATTCCCTTCGGCATTGCGGGATTTTATCTTGAGAAAAGAACTGGCACGGATGTTTTCAGGTTCGGAAAGCCTGTCAGCACGCTGCTGATGCTGAGCGCAACGGCTCTGGGATTTTTTGTTTGCCTTGTTGCAAATTTTATAACAAGCGGTTTTGTTAACCTTGCGGATTCCTTCGGCATTACCCTGTCCTCGCCCGATTATTCGGTGCCTGAGGATTTGGGCGGCAGGTTAGTATATGTGCTTTCAGTTGCGGCTGTGCCTGCGCTGGTTGAGGAATTTGCAATCAGGGGCGCGGTGCTTCAGCCCCTGAGGAAATACGGCGATAAGTTTGCGATTCTTGCCTCTGCTGTGGTTTTTGCCGTGCTTCACGGCAACCTTATTCAGGCGCCCTTTGCGCTGATTGCGGGCATCGGCATCGGCTACGCCGTATGCATCACAAACAGCATATGGACGGGCGTTTTAATCCATTTCTGCAACAACTTTTACGCCGTTGTAACGGAATTCATGATTGCGGATATCACGGATGAAAGAATGCTGAATATCGTCTATTATGCAACAATGATTGCCCTTTATGTGATAACGATTGCAGGCAGCGCGGTGTTTGTTGTTCTCAGGCAGAAGCGCAGGCTTGTGCCATCGTTCACGGTTCTTGGTGAGGGCAAAAAAATGCGCACCTTTGTGCTGACAGTTCCAATGATAATCGGATTTATTATGATGCTTTATGTGACTGCGCAGTATGTTGATTTCAAATAAAATTAAGCCGCCAAGGATTACCCTTGGCGGTTTTGTTTATACAAAAGCAAGAAGACGGCGCCGAGGCACCGTCTTCTGCATGGGGTTGAATTGAGGAGGGGTATTGCTTACTCAAAAATGAGCAGTACCGTGCAGGTTGCGGCTCCTGCCTGGTACATTTACATGGTACCCCTGAAATATTAATTCCGTGTGAATTTAATTTTAACGGTCATGAGATATTTTGTGAATTATCGGGTGCGGTTTGTGAATTCTTCAACAAGCTCATCTTTGACCGTGCCTTTGAGAAGATTGAGGCGGAGAATAAGGTTTGCCTTAAGATAATCACGGCTCATGAAATCGCCTGCAACAATGTTGACTCTGTCAAGCATAAGGGGGTCGGCGGCAATATCCGCCATAAGCTGCGGAAAAAGCGTTCTTACAGGCTCGTCAAGGTCATCGGGCCATTTTGTCCAACCGTTTTCCGTGCCCAGGTTGGGGGTCTGCTGAGTCTGGAACCAATGGAAGCCGTCCACCTCGCATTCAACAAGATATTTCTGAATTTCCTTTATGAATTTTTCGGGCTTATAGCCGTAAACAACGGAGTCCCAGGGGTCGGGCATTGGAACATCCGAGCTGAAATCATATTCCTTTTCCTTGTTGAGAATTATGTATTTTTTGCCTGATTTGCGGATATCGCCCATAGTTACCTTTGTTATATCCTCAACATCCGTAAGTGCATATTTTTCAGGGTTGAGATACGCCCTGATAAGTCGGTTTGTTTCGGCAGTATTGCCGTCATAGCTCAGGCTTACGGGGCCTATTTTCTGGTTCATATAGGTTTTTATGCTGATAACGAAAAATTCGTTTGTAGTGTCCAGCAGCCTTTGAAGATTCTCAAATGCATGCTCCGCAGGCATACCCGTCATAATGCCGTGAGCAACAAAAAGCTCACCCTTTTTGTTGGCTTTGAGTCTTATGTCAAACATGCGCACGCCGTGCATTGCCTGCTCATAAAGCGAGCCGTTCTGGCACCTTGCAAATTTGCTCATGCCCATGGTTGCGGCGTTGTGGGAGCCGGGCATTGCGATTTTTGTTATTTTAGCCTCGTCTTTTATATAGGACATCCAATTTGCATAAAACATAGTTTACACCACCTGAAAAATATAGAATTTAAGGTAATCTGTTTCGGGAACGTTCCATAAAACGGGATGGTCGCAGCACTGCTGTCGGGCCTCAATCTGCTTAAGCTGCACCCCTGCATCCGCAGCGGCATCGTGAAGCATTTTTACGAATAAATCGTTGCGCATAAAGTGGGAGCAGGAGCAGGTTGCAAGGTAGCCGCCGCGGGGCAGCAGCTTCATTGCTCTGTAATTAATTTCCTTATATCCCTTTTCTGCATTTCTTACGGTTTTGCGGCTTTTTGTGAATGCGGGAGGGTCAAGAATGATGAAATCATAGGGTTTTCCGCCTTTTTCCTCAAGCTCGGGAAGCAGGTCAAAAACATCTGCTGCGAGGAAGTCCATTCTGTCATCGAGGCCGTTTCTTTCAGCATTTGCCTGAGCCATTTTTACCGCTGTTTCAGACACATCAACCGCAGTTACCCTTTCTGCACCGCCCATTGCGGCATTGAGTGCAAATGAGCCCGTATGGGTAAAGCAATCAAGAACCTTTTTGCCCTTTGCAATTTTTGCAACGGCAAGGCGGTTATACTTTTGGTCAAGGAAAAATCCCGTTTTTTGTCCGTTTTCAACATCAACAAAATATTTGATTCCGTTTTCGCATATTTCGGTTACGGGCGAATCGGGGTGGGGGACAGGCTCGTACCAGCCCTTATATTGCTCAAGCCCCTCAAGCTCACGGATTGCAACATCGTTGCGCTCAAAAATGCCGCTGATTTCTTCGCCGCCGTCACGGAGGATTTTAACAAGAGTTTTGTAAATCGTATCCTTGATTTTATCCATACCGTAGGAAAGCACCTGAGCAACGAGAATATCGGAAAATCTGTCAACCGTCAGCCCGGGCAGGCCGTCTGCCTCGCCGAAAATCAGGCGGCAGCAGGAAAAATCGCTGCCCATAACGGTTTTTCTGTAGTCTACGGCATATTGCAGCCTTCTTTCCCAGAAAGCGGGGGAGAAGGTTTCGTTTGCATTAGAGGAGAGTATTCTTATTCTGATTTTGCTTTTTTCGCTCAGGAAGCCCGTGCCAAGATATGAGCCCTTGAGTGAAAGCACATCAACAAGGCAGCCGTTTTCAAATTCGCCCACGGATTGGGTGATTTCAGCATCGTATACCCAGGGATGGCCTCTTTTGATTGATGCTTCGGCCTTTTTTGTGACCGTAACAAAGGGAAAATTGCGCTTATTTTTCATAATTTCAACCACTTTTAATTTTTTTACTAATATATCACGAACAGGTGTGAAATGTCAAATATTACGGATGAAAATGCAAGTCTGAATATTTAAACTTGCAAAACGGCATAATTATACAAAAAATGCAGAAAAAAAGCCGCTAAATAGTGCAAAAAATAATGATAAAAAAGTAGCTTTTTTTATAAT
This sequence comes from Acutalibacteraceae bacterium, assembly GCA_045604685.1. Classification (GTDB taxonomy): domain Bacteria; phylum Bacillota; class Clostridia; order Oscillospirales; family Acutalibacteraceae; genus CAG-177. The sequence goes on along the minus strand of JAZUON010000004.1, from coordinate 55,246 downwards.
AGTATGTTATAATGACAAAGAATGCAGGATTGCGGCTGTGAGGGCCGTTGCTGCATGAATGATTATGTGTTTTATTATTAAACAGCAAAAATATTTCATTCAGGAGGAATGGCTAAATGCTGAAGAAGATTAGCAACTTACCCTTTACCGGCACCCCCGAGCAGGAGGCTCAGCTCAAGGCAATTATTGCCGAGTGCGCCGGCGACAAGAGCATGCTCATGCACGTTATGCAGGAGGCACAGAACATTTACGGCTATCTGCCCATCGAGGTTCAGAAGATGATTGCGGACGGCATGAATGTTCCCCTTCAGAAGGTTTACGGCGTAGCGAGCTTCTATGCGCTTTTCTCACTTACCCCCAAGGGCAAATACAACATTTCGGTTTGCCTCGGAACAGCCTGCTATGTTAAAGGCTCACAGGAAATTCTTGACAAAATCTGCGAGGTTCTCGGCGTTGCTCCCGGCGAATGCACAGCCGACCTTAACTTCTCCGTTGAGGCTTGCCGCTGCATCGGCGCATGCGGTCTTGCTCCCGTTTTCACAATCAACGATGATGTTTACGGCAGAGTAACTCCCGACGAGATTCCCGATATTATTGCAAAATATCAGAACTGATTCCAACCATTCAGAATGAGGGATTTGGCAATGACAATTAACGACATTAAAGATTTACTCGGTGCAGAGGTGCTTTGCGGCAGCGAAAGCCTCGGCAAGGAAATTCACTCCGCCTGCGGCAGTGATATGATGAGCGATGTTCTTGCATATGTTAAAGATCAGGCAGTGCTCCTCACGGGCCTTGTTAATGCACAGGTTATCAGAACGGCTGAAATGATGGATATGCTCTGCATAGTGTTTGTCCGTTCCAAAAAGCCGTCGCAGGATATGATTGACCTTGCGGCAGAAAGCGGAATGGTTATCCTCACAACGCCAAGGCGTATGTATGAGGCGTGCGGCATCCTCTATTCAAACGGACTCAAAGGAAATGGTGAATTACATGGCTGAACCCTTGATTTTCCGCTTTGATGTTGACGGTGAAAATTTCACCTCGGCGGGTCAGGCTTCCGTTCAGGTCAAAAAGAACCTGCGCGAGCTTGGCATTGACCCCGAAACAATCCGCAGAGTTTCAATCGCTATGTATGAAGGCGAAATAAATATGGTCATTCATGCAAAGGGCGGCGTTGCGGAGGTTGTTGTCAGCGACGAAAGCGTTGAGATTATTCTTAAGGACACCGGTCCCGGCATCCCCAACATTGAGCAGGCAATGCAGGAGGGCTTTTCAACCGCCCCCGATAATGTCCGTTCGCTGGGCTTCGGCGCAGGCATGGGCTTGCCAAACATGAAACGCTACACCGACTATATGCATATTGATTCGGTTGTAGGCGAAGGAACGACCATCACAATGAAGGTCAACTACTGAGCAGAGGTGTGTTTCTGAATGAATACATACATCCATTCGGTGTCGCTTGATGCAACAAAATGCACGGGCTGCACAACCTGCATGAAGCATTGCCCCACAGAGGCAATAAGAGTGCGCAAGGGCTGTGCGGTGATTGATTCGGAAAGGTGCATCGACTGCGGAGAGTGCATCAGAAACTGTCCCAACAACGCCAAAAAGAGCATATGCAACTCTTTTGACGAAATAAACAATTTTAAATACAGGATTGCGCTGCCTGCGCCTGCCCTTATGGCGCAGTTTGATAATCTCGATAACATCGGATATGTGCTTCAGGGCCTTCTTGACATCGGCTTTGACGAGGTGTTTGAGGTTGCAAAGGCGGCAGAGCTTGTTTCCTGCTACACAAGGCTTTACCTTCAGACCGAAGGCATAAAGAAACCCGTTATCAGCACCGCCTGCCCCGTTGTGGCAAGGCTCATTGCTCTTCGCTTCCCGTTTTTGAAGGATAATTTGCTGCCCCTGCTTCCGCCTATGGAGGTTGCGGCTGCAATGGCAAGGGAGGAGGCTCTCAAGGCCCATCCCGAGCTGAAAAGGGAGGATATATGCACCTGCTTTATTTCTCCCTGCCCTGCAAAAATGAGTTATGCAAGGAACGGCTTCGGCAGCTATAAAAGCGAGGTTGACCTTGTTGTTTCAATGAGCGAGATTTATCTCAAGCTCATAAACGTTATGAACCGCGATAAGGTGTGCGAAGCATCTCCCCAGTCCGGCAGAATCGGCGTAAGCTGGGCAATCTGCGGCGGCGAAGGCTCTGCACTTCTTAACGACAAAATTCTTGCAGCAGACGGAATCAACAATGTTATCTCCGTGCTTGACCAGATTGAGGACGGCAACATACCGCCCATTGATTTTGTTGAGCTAAACGCCTGCCCCAGCGGCTGTGTTGGCGGAGTGCTTACCATTGAAAATCCCTATGTTGCAAAAAACAGACTTCACACCCTGAGGCGTTATATGCCCGTAGGTCTTAATTCTGTTCCGGAGGACGGAAGCTACATTCCCAAGGAGAGCTTCATTTCCGATATGCCAAGCTACAAGCCCCTCAACAGGCTCAGCGACAGCATAGGCGAGTCAATGAGGCTCATGGCAAAGATTCAGGCTCTGCGCAAGGAACTGCCGGGCATTGACTGCGGCTCCTGCGGCGCGCCGAACTGCCGTGCCTTTGCGGAGGATATTGTTATGGGCAATGCAAACAGAAATGAATGCATAATTGCTTACAGGGATTTGCTTGAGAAATATATCAGGGAATGTGACGGAGGTGAGCCCGATGACGGTGAATGAGCTTGCTCAGGTGCAGGGCTTCAGAGCGCTGACCGTGCCCGACGGCGAAAGGCAGATTAACGGCGTTTATATCGGCGACCTTTTAAGCTGGGTAATGGGCAGAGCCAAGGCGGACGATGCATGGATAACCATAATGTCCAACATCAACATTGCCGCCGTTGCCGCTCTTGCGGATGTTGCCTGCATTATTCTTGCAGAGGGCGTTGAGCTTGATGCATCGGTCAAGGATACCGCAAATGCAAAGGGCATCAACATTCTCACCGCCGAAATGCCTGCCTATGAAACGGCAATGGCTCTCGGCTCAAGGCTCTGATATGAAAAAGTATTATTACGACCTCCATATTCATTCCTGCCTTTCCCCCTGCGGCGACGATGATATGACCCCCAATAACATTGCGGGCATGGGCGTTGTTGCAAAGCTGGATATCATGGCGCTGACGGACCACAACTCCTGCCTTAACTGCCCCGCGTTTTTTAAAACCGCCGAGGCAAACGGAATTGTGCCCGTTGCGGGTATGGAGCTTACAACTGCGGAGGATATTCACCTTGTCTGCCTTTTTGAGCAGCTTGAGGATGCGCTGAAATTCAGCGAAGAGGTGAACAGCCGCAGAATACCGTTCAAAAACCGTGTTGATATTTTCGGTCAACAGATGATAATGGACGAAAACGATGAGGTTATCGGCGTTGACGATTATCTGCTTTCAAACGCTACTCAGATTACCGTTGACGAGGCTCCTTTGCTTGTTGAGCAATTCGGAGGAATTTGTTACCCTGCTCATATTGACAGGGAAGCAAACGGAATTGTGGCCACTCTGGGCGTTTTTCCCGAGTTCCCTTATTTCCCCTGCGCTGAGCTTCACGACAGCGACAAAATCGGCGAATACAAAGAAAAATTCCCGATTATTTCGGATAAGCCCGTTGTTGTTTCGTCGGATGCGCATTATCTGTGGGATATCAGCGGCAGGCTCAATTGCTTTGAGCTTGATGTTGAGGAGGAAACCCCCGGAAATATCCGCAAAATGCTTTTTGAAAGGCTAAGAAACTTATGAAAGAGTTATCTTTAAATGTTCTTGATATTGCAATGAACTCCGTTAAGGCAAAGGCAAAGAACATTCTTATAAAGCTCGTTGAGGCAGACGGTAAGCTCACCCTCACAATTGAGGATGACGGCTGCGGAATGAGCGAGGAAACCGTTGAAAATGTTATGAACCCGTTCTACACAACCCGAACAACCCGCAGCGTGGGCATGGGCGTGCCTCTGCTGAAGCTGGCTGCGGAGCAGACGGGGGGCGGAATAACAATAAAATCCGTCAGCGAAAAGGACAATCCCCTTGAGCATGGAACAACGGTGACGGCGGAATTTTACGAAAATCACCTTGATTTCACCCCTTTGGGCGATATCGTTTCAACCGTAACAACCCTTATTCAGGGCGCTCCCGATATTGAGTGGCGGTTTGAGCATATTCTTGAGGGCGGCAGCGTTGAGCTTGACACAAGGGAGCTGCGCGGAATTCTCGGCGATGTTCCGCTGGATAATTACGAAGTTATAAAATGGATTGAAGGCTACCTCAAAGAAGGCTATGAATCCGTTTGATAATAATGTTTAATATTTTAAGAGAGGATAGATGTTATGAAATCATTGGCTGAGCTTGCAGCAATCAGAGAAAAAATGAAGGACAAGGTTGTTCTTCGCGAAGGCAGCGGCGAAATCAGAGTTGTTGTCGGCATGGCAACCTGCGGCATCGCAGCAGGCGCAAGACCCGTTCTTAACGCTTTCGTTGAAGGCGTCAGCAACGCAGGCCTTGCAGAAAAGGTTACCGTTTCACAGACAGGATGCATCGGCGTTTGCCAGTATGAGCCCGTTGTGGAAATCTTTGAGGCAGACAAGGAAAAGGTTACCTACATCAAGATGACCCCCGAAAAGGCAGCAGAGGTTATTGAGAAGCACCTTAAGGGCGGCAAGGTTATTCAGGAATACACAATCAGCAACGCTATCTCATAATGGAGGTTAAAGAAATATGATTCGTTCTCACGTATTGATTTGCGGCGGTACCGGCTGTACCTCATCGGGCAGCAAGGTGCTTATGTCCACCTTTGATAAGGAAATCGAAAAGAACGGCCTTGCAGAAGAAGTAAAGGTTGTTCAGACGGGTTGCTTCGGCCTTTGCGCCCTTGGTCCCGTTGTTATCATTTATCCTGAAGGCACATTCTACAGCCGCGTTCAGGAAAGTGACGTTGCCGAAATCGTTTCAGAGCACCTTCTCAAGGGCCGCCTTGTTGACAGACTTGTTTACAAGGATGCTGACGAGAGTGTTATTGAAGAAGCAGGCAAAACAATTTCACTTAACGACACTAACTTCTACAAGACCCAGAAGAGAGTTGCTCTGCGCAACTGCGGTCTTATTGACCCCGAAAACATTGACGAATACATCGCAATGGACGGTTATGCAGCCCTCGGTAAGGTTCTTACCGAAATGACACCCGAAGAGGTTGTTCAGGTTGTTAAGGATTCAGGTCTCCGCGGCAGAGGCGGCGGCGGCTTCCCCACCGGCCTTAAGTGGAGCTTCACAGCTGCTAACTCAGCAGACCAGAAGTATGTTGTTTGTAACGCTGACGAAGGCGACCCCGGCGCATTCATGGACCGTTCAGTTCTTGAAGGTGACCCCCACTGCCTTATCGAAGCTATGGCAATCTGCGGCTACGCTACCGGCGCAACCGAAGGTTATGTATATGTTCGTGCAGAGTATCCCATCGCAGTTAAGCGCCTTCAGCTTGCTATTGACCAGGCAAGGGAATACGGCCTTCTCGGCAAGAACATTTTTGACAGCGGCTTTGATTTTGACCTCTTCATCCGTCTTGGTGCAGGCGCATTCGTTTGCGGTGAAGAAACAGCTCTTATGACCTCAATCGAGGGTAACAGAGGCGAGCCCAGACCCCGTCCTCCCTATCCCGCAGTTAAGGGCCTTTTCGGCAAGCCCACAACAGAAAACAACGTTGAAACCTTTGCAAACATTCCCCAGATTATCCTTAAGGGTGCAGATTGGTTTGCATCAATGGGTACTGAAAAGTCAAAGGGTACAAAGGTATTTGCTCTCGGCGGCAAGATTGAAAACACAGGCCTTGTTGAAATCCCCATGGGTACAACCCTGCGCGAAATCATTATTCATATCGGCGGCGGTATCCCCAATGGCAAAAAGTTCAAGGCAGCTCAGACAGGCGGCCCCTCAGGCGGTTGTATCCCTGTTAGCCTTATTGATACTCCCATTGACTACGATAACCTCACAGCTATCGGCTGCATGATGGGTTCAGGCGGTCTTATCGTTATGGACGAGGATAACTGCATGGTTGACATTGCAAAGTTCTTCCTCGACTTCACAGTTGATGAGTCCTGCGGTAAGTGCGCACCCTGCCGTATCGGCACAAAGCGCATGATGGAAATCCTTGAGAAGATTACCGACGGTAACGGCACTCTTGAAGATATTGACAAGCTGGAAGAGCTCGCATATTACATCAAGGAGAACTCACTCTGCGGCCTTGGCCAGACAGCTCCCAACCCCGTTCTTGCAACACTTAAGTTCTTCCGTGAGGAATACATTGCTCACGTTGTTGATAAGAAGTGCCCCGCTGGCGTATGTAAGAAGCTCCTTAACTACTACATTGAGGCTGACAAGTGTAAGGGATGTACTCTCTGCGCAAGAAAGTGCCCCGTTGGCGCAATCAGCGGCACAGTCAAGAACCCCCATGTTATCGACACAACCAAGTGCATCAAGTGCGGCGCTTGCATGGATTCATGTAAGTTCGGCGCTATCAGCAAAGGTTAATAGAGGAGGCATAAGATAATGGAAATGGTAAACATTAAAATAAACAATATGCCCCTGAGCGTTCCCAAGGGCATAACAATCCTTGAGGCTGCAAGATATGCGGGCATTGAAATTCCCACTCTTTGCTACCTCAAAGAAATGAATGAAATCGGCGCTTGCCGTATGTGTATGGTTGAAGTTAAGGGCGCACGCTCACTTGTTGCAGCCTGTGTATTCCCCGTAAACGAGGGCATGGAAATCTTCACAAACACAGAGAAGGTAAGAAACAGCCGCAGAATGAACCTTGAGCTTGTTCTTTCAACCCACAGAAAGGACTGCCTTTCATGTGTTCGCAGCGGTAACTGCGAGCTTCAGAAGCTCTGCAAGGATTACGGCGTTGAAAAGCTGGACACATTTGAGGGCGTTTATCCCGAATTCCAGTATGACGATTCCGCTGCACATATGATCAGAGATAACAGCAAGTGCGTTCTTTGCCGCCGCTGTGTTGCTGCTTGCGACAATCAGGCAATCAGCGTTATCGGCGCAAGCGCAAGAGGCTTTGACACTCACATCGGCTCACCCTTTGAGCTTCCCCTCAACGATTTCTCATGTGTATCCTGCGGTCAGTGTATCGTTAACTGCCCCGTTGGCGCACTTTATGAGAAGGACGATACTGCAAAGGTATTTGCCGCAATCGCAGATCCCGAAAAGTTTGTTGTTGTTAACACTGCTCCTTCAATCAGAGTTACTCTCGGCGAATGCTTCGGCAATGCAATCGGCACAAACGTAACCGGCAAGATGGTTGCTGCTCTTCGCAGACTCGGCTTCAGCAAGGTATTTGATACCGACTTCTCAGCCGACCTTACAATCATGGAAGAAGCAACAGAGCTTCTTGACAGAATCAACAACGGCGGCGTTCTGCCCCTTATCACATCCTGCTCACCCGGTTGGGTTAAGTATTGCGAGCACTACTTCCCCGAGCAGATTGACCACCTTTCAAGCTGCAAGTCACCCCAGCAGATGTTCGGCGCAGTTATCAAGACATGGTATGCAAAGAAGATGAACCTTGACCCCAAGGATATCGTTGTTGTAAGCATCATGCCTTGTACTGCAAAGAAGTTTGAGGCAGGCAGAGATGACCAGTCCGCAAGCGGCTATGCCGATGTTGACTATGCTCTCACAACCCGCGAGCTTGCAAGAATGATTGAAACTGCAGGCATCACCTTCAATGCACTTCCCGACGAGGAATTTGATAATCCCCTTGGCGAGGGCTCAGGCGCAGGCGTTATCTTCGGCGCAACAGGCGGCGTTATGGAAGCTGCACTCCGTACTGCTTACGAAGTTCTTACAGGCGAGGAGCTTAAGGCACTTGAGTTCACAGAAGTAAGAGGCACCGACGGCATCAAGGAAGCAACCTACACCATCGCAGGCAAGGAAATCAAGGTTTGCGCAGCAAGCGGCCTTAAGAATGCTCAGGCTGTTATGGAAAAGGTTAAGGCAGGCACAGCTGATTATCAGTTCATTGAAATCATGGCTTGCCCCGGCGGCTGTGTAAACGGCGGCGGTCAGCCCGTACAGCCCGCAAGCGTTCGTAACTTCGTTGACCTTAAGGGTATCAGAGGCAAGGCTCTTTATGAGGCAGATGCTAACCTTCCCGTAAGAAAGTCACACGAAAACGAAGCTGTTAAGGCAGTTTATGCTGAGTACTTTGAGAAGCCCGGCAGCCACGTTGCTCATGAGGTTCTCCACACTCACTATGTTAAGAGAGGCAAGTATTCTAAATAAATCTCAACAGTCATAATGACATAATAAAAATTGCCCCGTACCGATTTGGTACGGGGCTTTAGCTTTGCTTAATCAATAACCGAACTGATTGAAATATTCAAAGGGGTCAATGTAATATTGAGTTGTGGTTACGGGCTCAGAGCCGCCTTTATCTTCAACAAGGGTGATTTTGATTTCAAATTCCTCAATGGAGTAATCGCCGTTAACTCTGCAGATTGAAAGGGTCATCTTGTCGCCAACCTTGCCGCTGTCAATTCTTTCGAGAAGAACATCTGCGGTTGTCAGGGGCTTTCCGTCAACGGCGGTAATCATGTCATATTGCCTTGCTTTGGTGCCTACAAGGGAACTGTCTGCGCTGATTTCGTTGATGATAAGCGTTCCTGCGGGCAGACCCTTTATCTGGGCAATCATGCTGTATTGTGCGCTGGCGCTGACAGGGTAATAGGTTATGCCCAGCTTGGGTCTGTTGGGCACATAATTATATGCAATAAGGTCGTCAATAATTTCCTTTGCGGCGGTGATGGGGATTGCAAAGCCCATTCCTTCATAGTCGGTAGCGGCAATCTTCTGAGAATTAATGCCGATAACCTGACCGTAAACATTAACAAGTGCGCCGCCGGAGTTGCCGGGGTTGATTGCAGCGTCATGCTGAATGCACTTCATTGTGTAGCCGATTTCGCTGCTTACGGGTCTGTCAATGGCGGAAACGAAGCCGCCTGTAAATGAGCCGAAGAATTCAACGCCGCCGGGGTTGCCGATGGCATAAACGCTGTCGCCCACTCTCAGGGAATCCGAATTGCCGAATTCGGCAGCGGGCAGACCGTTTGCCCTGATTTTAAGCACGCCGAGGTCAGTCCTTGTGTCAATGCCAACGATTTCGGCGTCGTACGCTGTGCCGTCCTCTGTCTGAACTCTTACCTGAATTCCCGCATCGCTGATAACATGGGCGCAGGTGATGATATAGGTATATTCGCCGGTTTTGTCCTCGCCCATAATAACACCCGTGCCCTCGCCTGCAGAGGAGTTGGAGCGCTGGGTATAAACGACGATGCCGACAATGCTGGGTTTCACCTTTTCTGCAATCTGCGCGGTGGTCAGTGCGCCGTCAACGGATGCTGCGGTTGGCGTGACGGGGGATTGATTGATGTTAAGCTGGGGGCCGTTATCATTTTTGTTTTTATCGGCAGATGATATGCTGCCGCCGTTGTTATCCTTCCTGATGGATGCAACACCGAAGCCGAGGGAGAAAACAAGAATTAATGCAAGGCAGGCTGCGAAAATCTTAAGCCCTTTTCTGTCCTTCTTCTGAGGCTGGGGCTGAGGATTGGGCTGATAGCTGCCGTAGCTCGATGAATATTCGGGCCGTGAATAGCCGTAGCCCGAGGCCTGACTGTTTGTGTAAGGCTGCTGAGTGTAAACAGGATTTTCGGGCTGAGAAACGGGCTCTGCCTGAACATAAGGCACCTCTTCCTGAACATCCTCAACGGGACCGGTTTCCGCGGCAGGTGCAGCCTCTTCTGCGGCAACCTCCTCGGGAGCGGTGCTCTCATTGACCGGAGTTTCCTCTTCCGGATAATTGTTTATGATGTTTTCGTCATTCATACGATTGACCTCCTGCGCGTATGTCAACGCCAGATTGATTTACCCACACATCTGCCGTTTTTTATATTGTATTCACTGATTTTTAAGTGAATTTGAACATGCGGTAAAGAAATATTAAATCAGCGGAAGCTGGAAAATGAATTCCGTATACTGACCTTCCTCGCTGCGGGCAACAATGCTGCCGCCGTGAAGCTCAATGATAGTTTTAACAATGTAAAGACCCATTCCTGCGCCCTTAACATCGTAGCTGCGCGATTTATCCACCTTATAGAATCTCTCAAATATTTTGTCTGTTTCTTCGCTGGGTATACCTTTTCCGCTGTTGCGCACCCTGACGATTACCTTTTCGGAATCCGCTTTTGAGGAAACCTCAATGTAGCCGCCGTCGGGAGTGAATTTAACCGCATTGTCAATCAGATTGTAAATAACCTGATTTATCATGTCCTTATCCGCAACAATGCTGTTGCTTTCAAAAGAATCAAGGCCTTTTATTTCAATATGCTTTTTGTCAATAATCTGCTCAAAGCTGAGCAATGTGCGGAATATCATTTCCGATATGTCAAATTTCACGGGCTTGAGTTCAAGCTCGCCTGCTTCAATTTTGCTCATGTTCAGCATGCCCGTAACAAGCCTTGAAAGGCGCTTAACCTCGTCGGAAACGATTTTCAGATATTGAGCTTCCTTTTCGGGTTCAATTGTGCCGTCAAGGATTCCGTCGATGAAGCCGCCGATGGTTGTCATGGGCGTTTTCAGCTCGTGTGAAACATTGGCAACAAAGCTCCTGCGGCTCATTTCAAGGGAGGCAAGCGCCTGCGCCATTGTGTTGAACGCCTGAACAAGCTCATCTGTTTCGTCCTGACCGAGAATATGCAGGCCTGACCTTATGGGAATTCGCTTTGAAAAATCACCCGTTGCATATTGCTTTGCTGCGGCGCTCATTTCCCGCAGAGGTCTTGTGAGCCTGAGGGAAACAAGGTAAACCAGAATAAAGGCCATTGCAAAGGCAAAAAGGGTTGCCGCCGAGAAAACCCTGAGAATGCCTGCAACATAGGGAGTCAGGCCGTCGATAACCGACTGGGTTGAGAAAACAACCGCAACGGTTTTGCCGTTAACAACAACGGGGGAGCTGACAACAAAGTGAACATTGCTCAGCGCACCGCCAAGGGTGCCCGTTGTTGAAACCGTTGATTTCAGCGCATTCTGCATAATATCATCGGGGATTGAATATGAATTATGCACCATGCAGTTGCCTGTGTAAAGCGCCATGTTGGATTGCAGGATTTCCTTGCAGTAAACAACCTGACCCTGAGTGTTTGCAATAAAAACATCGGCGTCAATGGCGCTGGAAATCTGATGAAGCGTGTTACAGATAACTATTACCGAGCCTCTGCCGCTTTCGCCGAGATAATCCGACTGAAGAACATCGCTTGTGTTTCGCGCAACGCTGATTGTGTTTTCCGTCAGAAGCTGGCTTTTTTCATCCATCCACAGCTTTGAAACAAAAAGCAAGAGAGCTCCGCCTAAAAAGACGAAGCCGGCAAGGATTATTGAAATTGTAACAAGCAGATATTTGCGAAAAAGGCCGGAGCCCCTTCTCTTTTTCATTTCAATCACCCGATGCTTTTAATCCATTGTTCCGAATTTGTAGCCAACGCTCCAAACGGTTTTGAGCTCCCACTTGTCGGAAACACCCTCCAGCTTTTCGCGAAGGCGCTTAACATGAACGTCAACCGTTCTTGAATCGCCGTAGTAATCAAAGCCCCAGACCTCGTCAAGAAGCTGGTCTCTTGTGAAAACTCTGTTGGGATTGCTTGCAAGGTGATAAATAAGCTCAAGCTCTTTGGGCGGAGTGTCAATCTTTTTGCCGTCAACCTGAAGCTCGTAGTTGGTCAGGTTGATAACCAGCTTGTCATAGCGCACTTCCTTAACATCGGTCTGAGAGCCTGCGCCGCTTCTGCGGAGCACCGCCTTCACTCTTGCCATAACCTCTTTTGCCTCAAAGGGCTTCACAACATAGTCGTCGGCGCCCAGCTCAAAGCCCAGCACCTTGTCAAAGGTTTCGCCCTTTGCGGTGAGCATGATAATGGGCTTGTCCGAGAATTTTCTGACCTCGCGGCAAACCTGCCAGCCGTCAAGCACGGGCAGCATTATGTCAAGAATCATAAGGTCGGGCGAAAGGTCCTGAAATATTTTAACTGCCTCGCCGCCGTTATGGGCAAGAACAACCTCATAGCCTTCCTTTTCAAGATAGAGCCTTAAAAGCTCGCAAATGTTATTATCGTCATCTACAACAAGAATTCTTTCTGATGCCATAAACAGTCCCCTCCTGAATTTAGTGTGCAATTACTCTACAATTATAATTATACACCGAATTTTAACAAATTTATGAATTGCCGTGAAACAATTATGCCGCAAAAAATGAACAATTATTTAACGGAAAATCTGAACACCGTGCAGGAATAGAATTTTTCGCCTGCATCAAAGGTGCACTGAGGAAATTCGGGCATGTTGGGTGTGTTGGGATAAAACTGGGTTTCAAGGCAGAAGCCTGCATGCTGAACGAGGGGCTTGCCCTGCTTGCCGATGATTGTTCCGTCAAGGAAGTTGCCCGTGTAAAGCTGAACGCCGCAAAGGTCGGTAAATACTTCAAGCATTCTGCCGCTTTCAGGGTCGTATGCCGTTGCGGCAGGGCCGTCGCCCTCATTAAGGCAGAAGTTGTGGTCATAGCCCCTGCCGATTGCAAGCTGGTCATCCTCGGCGCCGATATCTTTGCCGATTGCCTTTGCCTGCCTGAAATCGAAGGGAGTTCCCTCAACGGGCCTGATTTCGCCCGTGGGAATGCTGTTTTCGTCAATGGGAGTGTAAGCATCCGCATTAATCTGCAGAATATGGTCAAGCACATTGCCCTTGCCCGCAAGGTTAAAATATGCATGGTTTGTCATGTTGATAACCGTCTTTTTATCGCTGACGGCATAATATTCAATCTTCAGCGCGTTATCCTCATGAAGGGTGAAAACAACACGGAAATCAACCTTTCCGGGGAAGCCCATTGCGCCGTCGGGGCTGGTGTAGGTCATTTCAAGGGAGTTATCGTCAATGATAATCGCCTTCCAGATTGCGGTTGAAAGCTCAGCGCCGCCGTGAAGGCAGGTTATGCCTTTTTCGTTCTTTTCAACATTGTATTCAACTCCGTCAATGGAGAATTTGCCTCCTGCAATTCTGTTGGCATATCTGCCGACGGTCATTCCCTCGTAGTCCGAGTGGTTTTCGTGGCCGTCAATTGTGTCAAAGCCTGCAAGAACATCGGCAAAAACGCCGTTTTTATCCGCAGCGTAAATGCTGTTAACCGTTGCGCCGTAGGTGATAATGTCAACGGCGGTGCCGCTTGTGTTCTTTATTGTGTAGCAGTCAACGGCTCTGCCGTCTGCCGTGCTGCCGAATGAATTTTTAACTATCATTTCAATGCCTCCAATGAATTTATAATTATATTATACATATTATCTTATTTACCGTCAACGGTGTCCTCATAATTGTATCGGCCTCTTTCGGATGTGCCTTTGCCGTATTGGATTGCCGCTTTCGGGCAACGGTTGATGCATGCCGTGCAGTGCTGGCATTTATTCTTTGTCCAGATTGGCTTTCCGTTTTCAATTTTTATAACATTTTCGGGGCAGAGCTTTTCGCACAGACCGCAGGAAATGCATTTTTCATCCGCATAGAATTTTTTGGTTTTTCTGAACGGATTATAAAGCGCATAAACAAAAAGGCTTTTTATGCCGCCCTGAGTGCTGCCGAATCTGCCTTTTTTGCGCTGCGCAATGTCATGGCAGACAGTTTCAAGCTCTTTATCTGCATGGCGCAGATATTTTTGCGCTTTTTCTTTTTTGCATGGGTCATACATAACGACATAGTTATCGGGCATTTTAAGTGAAAAGCTGTAGTCCGGCTCTTTGCCGAGAGCTTTTGCCAGCATTTTATCAGCATCGCCCGTATTTGCGCCGCAGGTGATAACCGAAAAAACATATTTTCCAAGCGAGCTTCTGACCTGAGGCATTGATGCAAATCGCTTTATGATTTCGGGCAGACCCCAGAAATAAACAGGAAAAACAAAGCCCGTAAGTTCATCCTCTGCAGAGCCGAAGCTGCCGTTTTTTATTATTTCAACGATATCGGCCGCAGTGTCGCCCAGCTTTTCTGCAATCATCTTTGCGGCGTGGCGTGAATTGCCCGTTCCCGAAAAATAATAAATCATAAAAACACCTCGTTTAAATTTTATCATCGGTAAAAATTTTTGTCAATAAATAATAGCCGATTATGCGGTTATAATAACTGTGAACCGAGAGTTCATATATTTTTACAGAGGAGTCTATGAAAATGGAAAAGAATAACCAGCAGAACAATCAGCAGAACAACCAGAACCAGCAGAACAGCCAGAATAAGCAGAACCAGCAGAATGCTCAGAACAACAAGAGCAAGCAGGAAAACAAGAAGAACAACGAAAACTTCTAAAGAAAAAGGGCAGCTCAGGCTGCCCGATTTTTTTACGCTTTGACATAATCAATTAAAATTAAGATATAATGATAGGCAACGGGAAGAAGCAAAGCGGGAACCATGTTGAGCGTTTTGAATTTCTCCTTAAGCAGGAAGTTCAGCCCGATTGCCATGATTATTGCATAGCCTACCATGCAAATCTGCTCCAGAAGTTCACCCTGCAGAATTCCGCTTAATGAGCCTGCAAGCAGTGAAATACCGCCCTGATAAATCAGGATGGGAATAAAGGTGAAAATAACACCGTAGCCCAGAGTTGCGCCGAAAATAATGGCGTTTACAAAGTCCAGCGCGCTTTTGACAAGCAGCACGGAGCTGTCGCCCGTAAGCCCGTCGTTGATTGAGCCCACTATGGACATTGCGCCCACACAGAAAAGAACCGTGCCGTTAATGAAGCCCGATGCAAAGCCATCGGATTTGAACTTGCTTTCTATTCCCTTGCAGAATTTGCCGAAACGCTCATCCAGCTTCAAAAGCTCTCCGATGAGCGTGCCTATAACAAGAAAAACAACCAGCAGCAGCTCGCCGCTGCTTGATAATTTTCCGTTTTCCGCCGTGAACATATTGGCGATAACGCCGTTTATGCCGATAATCAGCACCGCAAGCCCCAACGCCTTGTTGATGCTCAGAGTGTAGCTTTCTTTTATTCCTTTTTTCAGCAGTATGCCGATAAGACCGCCTACTACAACGGCAACCGCATTGACCAATGTGCCCGTCATAAAATCACCTTGCTTTTTGAATAATAGGATTTTATCACTTTACTTTGCAAAAGTCAAGACGGACTTATGCAAACCGTACAAACTGACCGTTGACGGAGAAAAATAATAATGATAAAATATAATCACTAAAAACGGGAGGTAAAAAACATGCTTGCAATAATTGCAATTCTCAGCGATATTCCTCTTTACATTGCGGCTATCGGGGAGTATCTTCTCAATCTTTTCAGATAAAATCAAACATCAGGCACAAAAAAAGCACCCATGCGGGTGCTTTTCTTTATTTCTGGAACATGAGAAGCAGGAAGCCTGCCGCAACTGCGGAGCCGATAACACCTGCAACGTTGGGGCCCATAGCGTGCATGAGAAGGAAGTTTGTGGGGTTATACTTTCTTCCTTCAACCTGTGCAACACGGGCTGCCATGGGCACGGCTGAAACGCCTGCCGCACCGATAAGGGGGTTGATTTTGCCGCCTGTAACAAGGTAAAGCACCTTGCCGAGGAGCAAACCGCCGATTGTTGAGAATGCAAAGGCAAGAAGACCGAGAACAACAATGAGAAGTGTTTTGGTCTGAATAAAATCAACGCCGTTTGCGGTTGCACCAACTGTAACACCAAGCATAATTGTAACGATGTTTGTAAGTGCATTCTGTGCTGTATCGCTGAGTCTGTCCGTAACACCGCATTCCTTAAGCAGGTTGCCGAACATAAGCATACCGATAAGGGGAGCTGCATCGGGAAGAATAAGAGCAACGATAACAAAAACCACGATGGGGAATATGATTTTTTCAACCTTGCTTACTTTGCGGAGCTGCTTCATTTCAACCTTTCTTTCCTTCTCTGTTGTGAGAAGTTTCATAAGAGGAGGCTGAATAATGGGGATAAGCGCCATGTAAGAGTATGCGGCAAGGGCAATGGGGGCAAGCAAGTGGCCTGCCAGCTTTGAGGCAACAAGGATTGCCGTGGGGCCGTCTGCACCGCCGATAATTGCGATTGATGCAGCCTCCTGCGGAGTAAAGCCGAGGAGAATTGCAATAATGAACGCAACATAAATGCCGAGCTGTGCCGCCGCGCCCAAAAGAAGGCTTACGGGGTTTGCAAGCAGAGGACCGAAATCCGTCATTGCACCGATGCCGAGGAAGATAAGGCAGGGGAAGATTGAACTTTTAACGCCTGCATAAATAAGCCTGAGCACGCCGCTGTCATACCAATGAGCGCCTTCAACGATGTTTGATGTATCCATAATGCCTGTGGGGTCGTCCATAAGACCTGCACCGGGCATGTTTGCAAGCAGAATGCCGAATGCAATGGGAACAAGGAGAAGGGGCTCGAATTTTTTTGCTATTGCGAGATAAAGGAAAACAAAAGCAACAAGAATCATGATGGCGTATTTCCAGCCGCCTTCCTGAGCAAAGAACATGGAAAAGCCTGAATTTTCCCATATTCCGAGAGCAATGTCTTTAATGAATTCCATAGCGGAGAAACCTCCTTGTATTAGCCGATAACCGCGAGAACTTCGTCAGTATCAACTGTTGAGCCCTTTGAAACAAGAAGCTGCTTAACTGTGCCTGCGCAGGGAGCAACGATTTCATTTTCCATTTTCATAGCTTCAAGAACGATGATAACATCGCCTGCATTAACAGATGAGCCTACTGCTGTGTTAACTGCAAGAATTGTTCCGGGCATGGGAGCTGCAATCTTTGTTCCGTCTGCAGGAGCTGCTGCGGGAGCGGGAGCAGGTGCTGCTTCGGGTGCGGGAGCTGCTGCGGGAGCAGGAGCGGCAACGGGAGCAGGTGCAGCAACGGGAGCTGCAACAGGTGCTGCAGGGATAACTGCATCTGTTACGTTTGCGATAACTGCTTCGCCTTCTTCAACGATTACTTCGTATGCTTTGCCGTTAAGATTTACAATGTATTTCATAATTATTATTCCTCCACTTTCTTGATTGATTTGAAACTGAGTCTTTCAAGCGGAATACCGCTTTCGTTACTTACGATTGCCATAATTGTTGCAACGGTGTTTTCGTCAACACCTTCAAGTTCAAGGCCTGCGGGAGCAAGGCATCTGATTGACTTGAAGCTGAGCTTTTCGAGGGGAATGCCGCTCTGGTCGCTTACAAGCGCCATAACAACTGCCGCTGTGCGCTCATCGGTGTCAATAAGACGGAGACCGCCTGAAACGGCAACTGCGGGAGCGGGAGCTGCCGCAACGGGCGCCGCCGCAGGAGCGACGGGTGCCGCAGGAGCTGCCTCGGCAACGGGGCTGTCATTTGAAGATGATGTTATTTTGCCCTCGATGGCTCTGAATATTTTTGAAAGGAGAACAATGAGGACTGCAAGAATCGCAAGCTCAAGAAGAACTACCACGATGCCTGCAACCGCAACGAGCATTGTTTCCGACATAGTCAGGTTGATTTTATCTGCAAACATATCCGTCACCCTCAGTCAATTCTCTTGATTGTGTAAGCGAATGTGTTCTTCTTCTTTGCCTCACGCTTGTCGAAGAAGGCTTCTGCCTGAGCAGGGAAGGCAATGTATGAAAGCACATCCTCATCGCAGGTTGCTTTGCTGCCAAGATATTCTCTTGCCTCGTCAAGACCGGGGGCAAGGGTATCTGCAAATCTGCCGGTGAAGGGCTCTTCATCGCCGAGAACCAGCTTCTGAAGTTCTTCGCTTACCTTGCCGGGTGCCTGACCGTATTCGCCCTTGATGTAGCTCTTGACTTCCTTGGAGATGTTCTTGTATCTTTCGCCTGCAAGAACGTTTGCGGTTGCCTGAACGCCAACCATCTGGCTCATGGGAGTTACAAGGGGAGGATAGCCGAGGTCCTCACGGACTCTGGGAGTTTCAAGAAGAACCTCATCCAGCTTGTCCAGCTTCTTCTGTGCTGTAAGCTGAGCAACAAGGTTTGAAAGCATGCCGCCGGGAATCTGATAAATCAGAGCATCGGTCTGAGTGCCCATAACAACGGGGTTAAGAAGGCCGCTTTCAAGAGCCTTTGCGCGGATGGGCTTGAAGAAATCGTTGATTTCCTTGCATACGTTTTCGTCAACGTCAACCTCGTAGCCATACTGCTTGAGGGTGTAAACGAGGGTTTCGGTAGCGGGCTGTGATGTGCCGCCTGAGAAGCAGGAGATAGCGGAGTCAATAACATCTGCGCCTGCTTCAACACACTTGAGAAGGGTCATAAAGCCGAGGCCTGTTGTTGAATGGGTGTGAACAACGATGGGCACCTTAACATTTGCCTTAAGAGCCTTAACAAGGTCATAGCCCTCCTTGGGGCTCATGATGCCTGCCATATCCTTAACACAGATTGACTGAACGCCGAGGGCCTCAATCTGCTTTGCCAGCTTAACATAATTGTCAAGGTTGTGGATGGGGCTGATTGTGTAGCAGATTGTTCCCGATGCATGAGCGCCGCACTTAAGGGTTTCGTCAACTGCAACTTCAATGTTGCGAACGTCGTTGAGCGCATCGAAAATTCTGATGATGTCGATGCCGTTTTCAACGCTCTTTCTGATGAACATGCGAACAACATCGTCGGGGTAATGCTTGTAGCCGAGAAGATTCTGGCCTCTGAGGAGCATCTGGAGCTTGGTGTTGGGACAAGCCTTCTTGATGTTTCTCAGCCTCTCCCAGGGGTCTTCGTTGAGGTAGCGAAGGCAGGAGTCAAAGGTTGCTCCGCCCCAGCACTCGAGTGAATAGTAGCCTGCTTTATCCAGCTTTTCAAGAATGGGCTTGAAATCCTCAAAGGGCATTCTTGTTGCGATAAGGGACTGGTTGGCGTCTCTGAGCACTGTTTCCGTGAAATTAACTTTCATAAAAACTCATATTCCTTTCTCTTTAGTGGAGATTTTTCAACAAATTAAAAGCTGATGCGCGCTGCAATGTAATCCTCAAGGGCATCGATTGAAATGCGCTCCTGCTGCATTGTGTCGCGGTCGCGCACGGTTACGCAGTTGTCCTCAAGTGATTCAAAGTCAAATGTGATGCAGATGGGCGTTCCGATTTCGTCCTCGCGGCGGTAACGCTTGCCGATTGAGCCGGTTTCGTCAAAGTCAACCATGAACTTCTTCTGCAGCTTTTCATAAACCTTAAGAGCATCCGGAGAGAGCTTCTTTGAAAGGGGAAGAACAGCTGCCTTGAAGGGAGCAATTGCGGGGCTGAGGTGGAGAACAACTCTTGTGTCGTTCTTTTCTGCATCAATAACCTCTTCATCGTAAGCCTCGCAGAGGAGAGCGAGCACGGTTCTGTCAAGGCCGTAGGTTGATTCGATGATGAAGGGGATGTACTTCTCGTTGGTTTCGGGGTCGAGATAATCCATCTTCTGACCGCTGTATTCCTGATGTCTGGTAAGGTCGAAGTTGGTTCTGTTATGTGTGCCGTTGATTTCGCCCCATCCGAAGGGGAAGAGGAACTCAATGTCGCAGGCTGCCTTTGCATAGTGAGCCAGCTTTTCATGGTCGTGGTAACGGAGGTTTTCAGCCTTGATGCCGAGATCCTGATAATACTTCATGCCGTATTCCTTGAAGTAATCGTAAAGCTCGGTGTCTGTGCCCTCCTTGCAGAAGGTCTGGAACTCCATCTGCTCAAACTCAATTGTTCTGAAGGTGAAGTTGCCGGGTGTGATTTCGTTTCTGAAAGCCTTGCCTATCTGACCGATGCTGAAGGGGAGCTTTGCTCTCATAGTTCTCTGAACATTGAGGTAGTTAACATATTCACCCTGAGCATTTTCGGGGCGGAGATAGATAACGCTCTTGCTGTCGTTGGTAACGCCTCTGAAGGTCTGGAACATAAGGTTGAATTCTCTGATGCCCGTGAAGTTATGCTTGCCGCACTTGGGGCAGGGGATTGAATGAGCCTTGATATACTCAAACATTTCTTCTTTTGTCATGCCGTCTGCATGAGCATCGGGGTCAAAGTCGTCAATAAGGTTATCTGCTCTGTGGCGCATTTTGCATTCCTTGCAGTCCAGCAGAGGGTCGGAGAAGCTGGCAACGTGGCCGCTTGCTTCCCATACTCTGGGATGCATGAGGATATCGGCATCAACCTCGTAGCTGTTCTTTCTTTCCTGAATGAAGCGCTTGCGCCAGGTGTCCTTAACGTTATTCTTCATTCTTGCGCCGAGGGGGCCGTAATCCCATGTGTTTGCAAGGCCGCCGTAGATTTCGCTGCCTGCGAAAATGAAGCCTCTGCCCTTGCAGAGAGCAACGATTTTTTCCATGGTTTTGTCTGTGTTTTTCATCATATCCAAAACTCCCGCATTATAAATTTTTACATTTTATATCATACCCCAAAATATGTAAAAAATCAATGATTTCCGCAACTAAAAAAGACCGCAAAAAGCGGTCTTTTTTGGTGAAATGTAATATATATAATTTTTATCGATAAAAAGGGGTTTTTAAATCGGTAAATAACATCTTGTTATTCCTGCCGTTTCAACCACATACGGATGGATTAGGGTAAGTCTTATTAATTTAGTTGTTATTATATTCAGTTTTATTTGTGGTTGATTTTGTGGATTCTTGAAGCTTAATTTTGTGGATTCTTGAAGTTTGATTTTGTGGATTATTGAGTCCCGTTTTTGTGTGTACTCGGGCAGCCATAATATGGAAAAGCTGGTCGGAACTTACCTTTCCAGACTGTCAATCATTGTGAACAAATCAATAAAGAATTCGCGGGTTTTGCTTGCTTTGGAATTAAGGCCGATAACCGTGCCGTGGTCGCCTTTGCTCACGGGCGCAACATTCCAGATTCCCCGAGTGATATCCTCTGCGCTTTCGGGCAGGGACATATATTCTTCGCCGAAGGGATATCTTGCGGAAACAACATTAACAAGTCCGTCATTTTCCTGCCATGCTTCGTCAATTGTAATTCCGCCGTCCGTGGTGCCTTTATATGAACCCATCGCCAGCGCAAAGGGCGAAAGAATGGGCAGGGTTGAGGAAGTGGGAATATGCTTGCCGAGGATTTTGCCCTCCTGAGTTGTGCTGTAGGCATAGGAGAAATAGTAAACGCCCTCAACGGTTTTTATCTGTTTGTTAAGCTCCGCAGCGCCGTCAGGCGAAAGGTCATAGGCGGCGTGGTCATTACCCGATGCCGTAACCGCCGCAATGGCACTTTTGGGGTCGATTTTGTCAATGCCGAAATGGTCAAGGTTAAAATCGTAAACGCCCTCAACGGGTGTTGCAATGCCTGCAACGCCGAAGCAAAGAGTCATCAGCATATCTGTTGTGTCCGTAACGCCGAGAGTGCCGCCCACGGTGTTGAGCACCTCGGTCAGCGATGAGCCGTTGTGGGGTGCGCAGAGCGCGGTTACGGAATGAACATAATCACCCTTGCCGCCCGTGAAAAGAGGCGAGGTTTCATTCCCCGTTGCCTGCATTTCCGCTTCGCTGCCGTATTCAAGAAGCGATACGAGGAGCCTTACGGTTGCGCCGCCGAAGGAGTGCCCCACAAGGTTGATTTTAACGGTCTGGCCGCCGTTCATTTTCTGACCCCAATTTTCAATCATGGGCTCAGTATACGTTCTGCCGTAGCGGCTGTGATTATGCTCTTTTGAATGAGCCTCGCCGTAGTCAACTTTTGTGCCCGTAAGCCGGGCATAAAGCTCGCAGGCTCTGTCCCATGCACTTGAAACGGGACCAACGCTGGGAGTATAAACCTCATAGCCCTGAGATTCAAGGTATGCCTTCAGGTCGGAATTGCCGCCGCCCCAATACTGAGCAACGTCGTTGATGCTGTTGCCCTCTCCCCAGCCGCCGAGGCCGTGAACAAGAACATATGAATAGCTCAGCTTGCCGCCGTTTGCCTCCCACCACAGATTTTTGATTCCGCCGTAGTAGGTGGGCAGGCAAATTGCCGTTACTGCAATTGCAATAACAAGGATTATTGCAGCTATTTTCAGCATCATATTTTTCTTCTGAGGGGGTTGCTTTTCCTCAGGCGCGTTTACATATTCAACATCGGTTTGGCCGCTCTCCCGTGTTCCTTCGGCGGCTTCCTCGAAAACTGTTTCGGCAGTTTCATCTGCTTCGGGAAGCTCATCTTTCAGAAGATAATCCGTAGATACTCCGAAAAGCTCGCTCATTGCAATTATTTTATCTATATCGGGAAGCGCACCGCTTGATTCCCATTTTGAAACGGACTGCCTGGAAACACCTAATTTTTCTGCAAAGGCTTCCTGCGACAGTCCCTTCTCTTTTCTAAGTTTAAGTATTTTCTCGGAAATGTTCATATTCGTCCTCCTTCAAATGCACCGAAATTATAGCTCTGAACGGCGGTTTGTTCAACCAACTTTGGTGGACATTTGGCAAAAATCCGTAAAAAACATTGTAAAGTTAGGTTTACATTTCACTTGTAAAGCTCTTTTACCCCAATTCATAATACCATTTCTGTTATTAATAGTCAATAAATTCAAAAAGGACAGCCGCAAGGGCTGTCCCTACAAGATAAAACAATTCAAATCAGAAATACCTTCGCAAGGCCGAAATAGATAACAAGGGTAACAATGTCAACCAGAGTTGCTATCATGGGGCCTGCCATAAGCGCAGGGTCAAGTTTAACTATTTTTGCGAAAATGGGCAGCGAGCAGCCGATGAGCTTTGCAACAACGATTGCGCAGAACATTGCAAGGGAAACAACAAGAAAAACCTCAAATGTGCCTTCGCAGAAAAGATACATTCGCAGAATGTTCGCCGCCGCAAGAACTGCACCGCAGATTGATGCAACTCTTAATTCTTTAAAGACAATTTTCAGGTAGTCTTTTATTTCGATTTCACCAACGGCAAGACCGCGGATAATCAGGGTTGAAACCTGGCTGCCTGCATTACCGCCCGTGCCCATAAGCATGGGCATTGAGGCTGTTAATGCAACAAAGCCTGCAAGCAGTGTTTCGTAGCCTTCAATGATTTTTCCCGTAAAGGTGCCCGAAATCATGAGAATCAGCAGCCACAGAATTCTGTTTTTTGCCAGCTTGAAAACGCCCGTTTTCAGGTATTCATCATCCGAGGGGGCGAGCAAGGCCATCTTTTCAAAGTCCTCGGTTGTTTCCTCTTCGATAACGTCAACGATATCGTCAACGGTGATAATGCCAACAAGGCGGTTTTCATTGTCAACAACGGGAACGCTCAACAAGTCGTATTTTTTAACAATATCAGCAACATATTCACGGTCATCATGGGTGCTGACGGAAATAAGCTGCGCGTCATCCTCCATAATGTCGCCAACAAGGGTGTCCTGCTCGCAGAGCAGAAGCGAAAGCAAGGGAATGCTGCCCAGCAGGTGATGCTCGCGGTCAATGCAATAGCAGGTGTAGACGGTTTCTTTGTCTACGCCTGTTTTTCTTATTTTTTCAATAGCCTCGGCCGCCGTCAGGCTTGTTCGCAGATGCACCATTTCAATGGTCATCAGGCTGCCTGCGCAGTCCTCGGGATATTTGAGGAAGCGGTTAATCATTTTTCTTGTTTCGGGGTCGGAATGAGCAAGAACGCGGGTAACGACGCTTGCAGGCACTTCCTCAAGAAAGTCAACCGTATCGTCAAGGAACATTTCGTCAAGCAGGCGTTCAAGCTCGGAATCCGTAATTGTGCGAACAAGCTCCGCCTGAGTTTCCGCTTCAAGATAGGCAAAAACCTCGGCTGAAATATCCTTGGGCAAAACGCGGAATGCCCTGAGTCTGTTTTTGGGCTCAAGGGCCTCAATAAGCTGAGCAACGTCAACAACATTCAGCTCGCAAAGCATTTCGCGCAGGGCTGAAATCTCGCCCTTCTCCGCAAGCTGAACAAGCTGCTCAAGCAGAAGTTCAAAATTTTCCATAAAAAAAGCATCTCCTTTCGCGGTTTACCGCAAAGGGGATGCAACCAAAAAGAAGCGATTTAACTTTAAATCACTTTGGGCGCAGCTCCGGCGATGCGGCACGGTATGAGGTTATGTATCTACTTCGGGGGTTAGGTATATCGGAACTGCCCAAAATTTTTCACCACACTTCAAAAAATTTTTTCTACCCCTTAATCCTACACCCAAAACCGCAACAAGTCAAGCAAAAAAGCAAAATAATTCAAAAAATAAAAATATTGAGCAAAAACGGAGAAAAACGGCGATATATGGGTCAAAACGGGCGGATTCGAGAGAAATCGGGCGATGAAATAAAATAAAATTTAAAAATTTTTTACTCAATCGGGTCAAAAATTTGCCGTGTTTCCGCTATGGGTGAAAGAGGTTTTCACCGAACTTCTTTCGGAAAGGAGATGAGTTGAACGGTATGACAGAAAAAGAACGTCTTTTCTGCGCTTATTACGCCGAGGACGGCGATGCAAGAGGCTGCGCTGCAAGGGCAGGCTTTGTTGTTGCTCCCCGAAGAAGCGCTGCAAGGCTTCTTGCAAGGGAAGAAATCCGCGCCGAGATTTCGCGCCTTGAAAATGAGAAAAAGGCAAATGCCGCGTTGGTGGAAAAAGGTCTGCGCCGCCTTGCCTTCGGCTCGGTTACGGATGCACTGAAGCTGATGCTCTGCGAGGATACGATGACCGCGGAGGAGATTGAAAAGCTGGACCTTTTCAATGTTTCGGACATCAAACGCCCCAAGGGCGGAGGGCTTGAAATCAAGTTTTTTGACAGGCTGAAGGCTCTCGAAAGGCTGGAGAAAATGGGCTCAGGCGAAGAAAATACCCAAAGCAGCTTTGTGCAGGCTCTTGCCGAGGGCGCAAGGCTGCTCTCGCAGGAGGATGAGGCTTGAAAAGCAAAAAACAGGGCTTCACCCCTTTTTCGCCAAAGCAGATGAAGGCGCTTTGCTGGTGGATGCCCGAAAGCCCGTATAAGGGCTGCGATGCGATTATCTGCGACGGCGCGGTGCGCTCGGGAAAAACGCTTTGCATGTCCGTTTCTTTTGTAACATGGGCATTTTCACGGTTTTCGGATTGTTCCTTTGCTCTTTGCGGCAAAACAATCGCCTCCCTGCGCCGCAATGTTGTGACGGTTGTTCTGCCCGTGCTGCGCGAGCTTGGCTTTGTATGCAATGAAAAGTATTCCAGAAATCTTGTTGAAATTACCTACAGGGGAGTAA
The DNA here is from genome assembly GCA_045604685.1 of Acutalibacteraceae bacterium. Classification (GTDB taxonomy): domain Bacteria; phylum Bacillota; class Clostridia; order Oscillospirales; family Acutalibacteraceae; genus CAG-177. The sequence continues at coordinate 30,003 of JAZUON010000004.1, read as the reverse complement.
CCAACAGATTTTATCTTTTCGGCGGCAAGGATGAGGGCTCTGCGGCGCTGATTCAGGGCATGACTCTTGCAGGAGTGCTTCTTGATGAGGTTACGCTTATGCCTCGTTCATTTGTGGAGCAGGCGCTGGCAAGATGCTCGGTTGAGGGGTCAAAGCTATGGTTTAATTGCAACCCCGAGCATCCCATGCACTGGTTTCACGAGGAATGGATAAAAAAGCGCGAGGAGAAAAACTGCTTTTATCTGCACTTCACAATGAAGGATAATCCGTCCCTTACACCGTCTATTATCCGCAGATACGAAAAGCTCTATTCGGGCGCATTCTACGAAAGGTTTGTGCTGGGCAGGTGGGTTGCGGCGCAGGGCAGCGTTTACCCCATGTTTTCGCAGGAAAAGCATGTTGTTCAGCCTCCCGAATGCTTTGAAAGCTACTATATTTCCTGCGATTACGGCACTGTCAACCCCTCCTCCTTCGGATTGTGGGGCGAAAACGGCGGAAAGTGGTACAGAATCAGAGAATATTACTTTGATTCACGCGCCGAGGGCGTGCAGAAAACCGACAGCGAGCATTATGAGGCTCTTTGCGGCCTTGCAGACGGGCTGCCCGTTGAAGCCGTTATTGTTGACCCTTCCGCTGCCAGCTTCATCGAATGCATAAGGCGGGGCGGCAGATTCAGGGTTATCCCCGCAAAAAACGATGTTATTGACGGAATACGCCGCGTTTCCGATTGCCTTAAAGAGCAGAAAATTCTGTTTTCACCCCAATGCAAGGCAACAATCAGGGAATTCGGGCTTTATCGCTGGGAGGAAAGCTCCGCAAAGGATTCCGTCAGAAAAGAAAATGACCATGCAATGGACGATATCCGCTATTTTGTTTCAACTGTGCTTGCGCGGCAGGATGACGGCGGATTTTTTGCCCTTGCAGCAAAAAGACGATGAAAGGAGGAGTAGAGGATGGCTATATTCAAGAAAAGAAAAATATCGAGGGTTTCGGTTCCCGTAACCCAGAACTCAACCTCAAAGCCCTTCGGAATTCTGGACGGCTATGTGCCCCTTGCGGCGCCGCAGAACAAGCTCTATTATGCCCTGCGCGAGGCTGTGCCCGTTATTGATGCGGCAATATTCAAGCTGGTGCGCCTGACGGGCGGATTTACCGTTGAATGCAGCAGCAAGGCGGCTCAGGCGGATCTGGATGAATTTATTCTCTCCGTGCCCGTAGGGGGCAACAGGCAGGGAATGAGCGCGTTCATTGAAAGCTATTTTGAGCAGCTTCTGACCTGCGGCACGGCGCTTGGCGAAATCGTTACGGATACCGAAGGAGTGCCGAGGGGGCTTTTCAATGCGCCTCTTGACTGCATTGAGCTCAAAAGGCATAAAAACGGCTTTGATGTTGATGTTTTTGTTCGTGACGGCGCAGATTTGCGCAGGGTTACGCGCCCCGAAATGTGCCTTCTCAGCGTGCTTAACCCCGAGCCCGGTGCTCTTACGGGCTGCTCAATGCTCAAGGGTCTGCCCTTTGTAAGCTCAATCCTGCTCAAGATTTTTGAAAGCATCGGCGCAAATTGGGAGAGAGTGGGCAATCTGCGCTTTGCTGTTACCTATAACCCCAAGAACGATGCAATGGACAGAGCTTATGCAAAGGACAGAGCAATGCAGGTGGCAAAGGAATGGGGCGAGGCAATGCAAAGCGGCTCCGAGGTCAGGGATTTCGTTGCCGTGGGCGATGTTCAGATTAAGGTTATCGGTGCGGATAATCAGATTCTGGACAGCAACGTGCCCGTAAGGCAGATGCTGGAGCAGATTGTTGCAAAAACGGGTCTGCCGCCTTTTATGCTTGGACTTTCATGGTCAAGCACGGAGCGAATGTCCTCCCAGCAGGCGGATGTGCTCACCAGCGAGCTTGAGGCATACAGGCGCATTCTTACGCCCGTAATCAGAAAAATCTGCAATGCCTACCTTCGCAGCAGAGGTTATTCCTGCGCGGCAAGAGTTGTGTGGGATGACATTACCCTGCAGGACGAGGTTGAGCTGAGCAGGGCCGAGCTTTACAGAGCGCAGGCCGAGAAAATCAGGAGAGGTGAATAACACGGAAAAGGAAAAGAATATTCTGCCCGATGAGGAGCTTGAGCTTATCGGACAGTTTGCAAGAAAAGAGCTGAACAGAGAGGAGCTTTACACTTTTTCGCTTATTCTCTGCGATAATGAAATTGACAGAGATAACGAAAAGTTTACCGTTTCTGCTCTGCATACCCTTGCAAAGCTCTTTGTGGGAAAAACGGGAATTTTTGACCACAACATGAAAAGCAAGGACCAGACGGCGAGAATTTATTCCGCCGAGGTTATGACTGATGAAACCCGCAAAACCGCAGACGGCGAGGTGTATACATACATCAAAGCCAAGGCTTATATGGTCAGAACTGAAAAGAACAAAGACCTTATTGCGGAAATCGATGCGGGAATCAAAAAGGAAACCAGCGTTGGCTGCTGTGTGAGGGATATAAGCTGTTCAATCTGCGGCAAAAACATCAAAACACAGGGCTGTGAGCATCAGAAGGGCAAAAGCTACGGCGGAAAGCTGTGCTGTTACCTGCTTTCAGAACCCTCGGATGCCTATGAATGGTCATTTGTAGCCGTGCCTGCCCAGAAGAATGCAGGCGTTATCAAGTGCTACGACCCTACGGCGGAAAATGAGAGCCTTGCGGAAATGGCAAGGGAATTCAAGCAGGAGCTTAAGGCTGAAATCCTGCGCTGCGCCGCAACGGTTATTCCCGAAATGTCAGGCGAAGCAATTGAGGAAATCTGCGATGCGCTTTCACTCAAATCCCTGAGAGAAATGCACGGCGCATTCAAAGAAAACGCCCGCAAAAGTCTGCCCGTTATCAGGCAGCTTGACAGCGGCGAAACAAACAATGACGGTGAAAATTCCGTATATGTTATTTAAGGAGGAAAAATATGTCAGTATCATTCGGCGGTTTTAACGAAAACACCGCAACTTTTAAGGCAACAGAAGAAATTTCAAAGGGTATGGCGGTTAAGATGAGCGAATCGGGCACGGTTGCTCCCTGCGCAGAGGGCGATATCTTCTGCGGCATTGCAAACGAATGCAGCGGCGGCTATGCAAGCGTGCAGCTCAGCGGCGCAGTAACCGTTAAATTCAGCGGCACCGCTCCCGAAGTGGGCTATGCAAACCTTGTTGGCGGCAGCGAAGGCGTTAAGGCAGACGACAGCGGCAGAGAATATCTTGTTGTTGCAGTTGACGAAACCGCATCAACCGTCACATTCATTATGTAAGGAGGAATAACGATGGCTAATTTTGACAACATCAGACTTGAAAAGGGTCTTTATGCAACAGGTAACTTCACAAAGGCGCTTGAAAGCATTGACCCCACAGAAAATTATAAGGGCACTTCACTTGAAGGCCTTGACGCGTATCAGCGCCAGCTTAAGCGCTTCGGCATCAGGGTAGGCGGCCCTTCAAGCGACGTTGTGGACAAGTTCTTCAAGAATTCGGACAGCGCCGTGCTTTTCCCCGAATACATTTCAAGGGCCGTAAGGCAGGGTCTTGAGCAGGCGGATATCCTTTCCGATATCGTTGCTTCAACAACGGTTATTGACGGCCTTGATTACCGTTCAATCACTTCAATTCCCACAGAGGATGAAAAGGAGCTTAAGGTTGTTAAGGAGGGCGCGTTCATCCCCGAAACAACCGTTCACACAAAGGAAAACCTTGTTAACCTCAAAAAGAGAGGCAGAAGCCTTGTTGCTTCATACGAGGCAATCAGATTCCAGCGCCTTGACCTTTTTACCGTAACTCTTCGCCAGATTGGCGCTTACATTGCAAGAACTCTTCTTAAGGATGCAATCGGCGTTATCGTTGACGGTGACGGCAGCGGCAATGCTGCTGAGGTTGTTAACTGCGCTCAGTCGGGCACTCTTGCCTATTCTGACCTTGTTAATTTCTGGAACGGATTTGACCCCTATGAGCTTAACACAATCATTGCAGACCCCGCAGTTATGGCGCAGATGCTTAACATGGAGCAGTTCAGGGATGCAGCCGCAGGCCTTAACTTCCACGGCAGCGGCGATATGATCACTCCTCTCGGTTCAAAGCTCCTTAAGTCGGCTGCTGTCGGTGAAGGTCAGCTCATCGGTATCGATAAGACCGCAGCCCTTGAAATGGTTAAGGCAGGCGAAATCATGACCGAATATGACAAGCTCATTGACCGCCAGCTTGAGCGTGCGGTTATCAGCTGCACCGCAGGCTTTGCAAAGATTTTTGACGGCGCATCAAAGGTGCTTTCCGTTTGACGGAGGGATTTGCTTTGATTGATTGCCTCAGCATTCTTTCTGCTTTAAGAGAATATTATTCCCCTGAGGGCACGGATGAGGAGCTTGCTCCTCTCTGCACTGCGGCGGCAAGGGAAATCCTGCCCCGCATCAGCCCCAAGGCGGAGCATTCCGATGTGAGACTCATCAACCTTGCAGCTGCAACGGTCAACCACCGCCTTTGCATCAGAAATATGCATTCGGCGGAGGGCCTGACCTCCTTTAAGGCAGGCGACGTAACCGTCAGCGTTTCGCCAAATGCCCTTGTTGAGCAGGCGGAAAAGGAAAAGGCGGCGGCTCTGCTTGCCGCGCTTCCTCTGCTTAAGGATGACGGATTTTTCTTCGGGCAGGTGAGCATATGAATATTGACCCTATTTTTCAGCATTACGGCAGACCTGCTTCCTTTGTTTCAAAGGATGGCAGCGAAACAACCGAAACAAGGGCATTCATAAGCCCGCTGAGATATAAAAATAAGATGTATCTTTACGGCGTTAACACCGAAATCGGCTATAACTCGCAGGGTCACTATCTTTATATCGGCCCTCCCGACCCTGACCTGACCGCTGCCGAGGACGGTTCATATATCTACTGTCTCGGCAAAAAATACAGAATTGACAGAGCCGAAAAGGTGTATAACGGCGAAAAGCCCTTTTACATATGGGCGATTATACGAGTTATGGTAGAAACGGACTGAGAGGTGGTTAAATGAGTGAAATCAGTGCATTGCCTGCAAATATTGTTGCATGGCTGAAAACAAAAGAGGAGCTTTCCGACATCAGATTCCTGACGGAATTCCCTGCCGTCAAAAAGGCGATTCCTCTTAAGCATACCACCGTTGCCGTTGGTATTGAGGGCATGGAAATCGTGGATTCCTTTACGGAAAACGACGAGGGTGTGCTTGTTGAAAACGAATATTGCAGGCAGGCAAAAATAAAGCTGCGCCTTTCCATTCATGCCCCGTATTCATCGGGCGGTGAGGCCTGCCACGATGCTTTTACGGATATTATTGACTGCCTTACCTTTGCTTCGGGTCTTGATATTCTTTATTCGGGCTGCGATTCAATCGTGTCGGACAGAGATACGGATGCATTTGTGCTCAGCGCATGGGCAACGGTCAATGCATCCCTCTGCCCCGCCGCAACCTCAAGCCTTGATTTTCCGTCATTCATTTCCAAAGATTTGCTTTGCGGCACCCATATTCAGGATACGGATATCCATCTTTCCGAAAAGCAAAAGGAATATCTGGACACTCCGTTTGTTACGGGCTCATATTTCGGAATGGGTAACGGATATCAGTCAATAAATCTCGGATTTATGCCAAGCGTTGTTATTGTTATGATTAACGGCTTGCCCATAATGACAACAGACACCTCAACGGGCAAAAGCACTGCTTATTGCGGCGTAGGATTTGATAATGGCGCAACGATGGGCCTTGAAATAACAAGCACGGGCTTCAAGGTGCGCTCCTCCGAAACGGAGCATGTTCTGAACTGTTATCCGGCGCTTAATATTCTCGGCACAACTTACAGATACGTAGCATTTAAATAAAAGAACGGCACAGCGGTGATTTTACCGTTGTGCCGTTTGTTGTATTTTATTTCTTCATCGCTGCAAGGTCGCGGTAATTGATGAGCTTGATGCCGTGAGCCTCAATGTGCTGCTTTGTTGCGGGGTCTTTCATAATCTGATATTCCCATACTCTGCGCTGCCAGCAGCCCGATGTGCCCTTAAGGTCGTCGGTTTCAAGGGAGGGATGCAGATAGGTTTCGGTTACACCCTCGGGGAAGTTTGCATAGAGGTTATAGAGATATTCTCTGAAATTCTCGTAACTTTCGTCCTGAGGGCCGCCCCATTCGTTGGGAATAAGGTAATCGGGGATTGCAACGCCCTGAGCATTTGCAAATTCAACGATTTTGCCGAATACCATTTCAATCATGCTTTTGTCAACGTTGATTTCCAGCATTGAATTGCCCATCATTTCATCGGTGATATGGCCGGGCAGACGGAAGGGCAGACCGTATTCGCCTGCAAGGGTGAGAGTTGTCTGAAGCAGCTCAAAGCGGCCTGTTTCAATGCCGTAAAGAGAGCCCATGTGATTATCAAGATGTGAGGGGGTAACAAGGCCAAGCCTTTTGCAGCGCTCAATCTGCGCTCTGATTTCACCCTCAACCTCGTCAATGTCAACATTCTGCTCAACCTGATCGCTTTCGTGCCACATGAAGCCTTCTTCGTCGCGGAGAGAATCCGTATTTTTTGAATTTACGGGTGCCCAACGGTATTTTGACCACTCGCTGGTGAATGTGAGATGAACGCCGATTGCAAGGTCGGGATTTTCGGCTGCGAATTTGCAGGCCTCAGGTGCCCATGCGCAGGGAGCCATGATTGTTGATGAAGTCAGTGCGCTTTTTTCGTCCTTGAGCAGATCCATAACCGCAAGGTTTGCGCCTCTGCACATTCCGAAATCGTCTGCATTGATGATAAGATATCTGTCCATTTTTATTTCTCCTTTAAATCAAATCTTTATACTGAATTTTATTGCTGTCAAACTTATTTACATCAAGCTCTTTTTCGCCGATGAATGCTTTGTCTACCTGCTTTATACCCTTAACATATTCGGGTCTGCCGGGGCAGAAGGGATAAAGACCGAGCACGCCGAAAATATACCAAATTGCGGTTGTGCCGTTATCCTCGTCGCCGGGGAAGCCGTCATCCTCATATGAGAATGCCTCTTTGCAAAGCCTTTCAACCCAATATGCGGTTTTTTCAACATTTCCCAAAGCAGAGTAAATATAAGGAATATGGAAGCTGGGCTGGTTTGAAATTGCACACTGGCCGAAGTCGATTGCCGCAAGCTCGGTTATCTCGTGAATTTCGCAGCCGTAGCCGATGATTTGGTAGTCAGGCTCCGCCGCAAAAAGCTCATCAATTTTCTCAATCAGCTTATCCTTGCCGCCGTAAAGCTCCGCAAGCCCGTCAATATCGTGGGGCACTGCAAATGAATTCTGCCATGCGCTGCCTTCGGTGTAATCCCTGCCCCAGCCGTTGGGGATGAAATCGGGGCGGAATTCGCCTTTTTTATTTTTGGCGCGCATAAAGCCGGTTTCTGGGTCAAAAAGATTTTTATAGTTGAGGGCACGCTTTCTGTATTCTTTTTCAATATCCTTTTTGCCAAGGATTTTTGCGATTTCCGCAATGCACCAATCGCCGTATGCGGCGTCAAGGGTCAGGTTAACGCTCTCTTTTTCGCTTTCATATGAAACGTAACCCAGCCTGCAGTATTCCTCGGCGCCGTTTCTGCCAAAGCGCTTGTGGGGGGCGTTGGTAACGGAATGCTTAATCATACCCTCGAGGGCAAGCTCAAGCATATCCTTTTCAATAAAGCCTTTAACCGCGCCGTCACAGATAACCGCATCAACAAGGGTGCTGGGCATGCAGCCGCATTCGCCGATGGAAAGCCATCTGGGCAGCCATCCGCTTTCTTTATATTCATTTATGAATGCAACCAGCATTTCGCGAAGCTCATCCTTTGCAACGAGAGCAAAGAAGGGGTAAACCGTGCGGTATGTATCCCAGAAGCCGTTGTCCGTATATCTCACGCCGCTGCGGATTGAGCCGTCATGGGGGCAATAGTGAACGGGGTTGCCGTTTTTATCGTATTCATAGCATTTATGAGGGTAAAGGAATGCGCGGTACATGCAGGAATAGAAGGTTCTGAACATCTTCTCATCTGCGGTTTCGATTTTAACCCTTGAAAGATAGCTTTCCCACTTTTCTTCCGCAAAGGTCTTTACATCCTCAAGGCTTTTGCCCGAAAGCTCGGTTTCGAGATTCAGAAGTGCCTGCTCATAGCTGATGTATGATGTGGCAAGCGTGATTTCGGTCACCTTTTGGGTCAGGGCAATGTGGATACCTGCTTTTTTGCCTCTGCAGTGTGTGCCGTTGCGGAACTTATCGTCGCTGCTGATAAGCGTTTTTTCAACGTCAACGCTGCCTTCGGGAAATTTGAGAACAATATAATTTTTGAATTTAACCGCCTCGCCGCTCATGTGCATATCCGTTGAGGCATAGAGGGTGTTGGTCTTTTTGTTGAAGCGGTAGCTGCACATTCCTTTAACGGGCAGAACGGAAAAATAATTTGTGCCGTCCTCGTCAAAGCTGACTTTCATAACCGCGCCTCTTTCTGTCGGAGCAAGCTCAAAATCGCATTTTGAGCGCAGAAGGCGGAAGCTGAGATAATACGGGGTCAGCACGGCATCTTCGGGACGGAAACCTGACCAACGGTCCTCACCGTCAAAACCGCCCATAAGTTTATTCTGAGGCATAAAAATCATTGCGCCGTAATCCGCAATCCACGGAGAGGGCTGGTGGGTAAGCCTGATTCCCTCAAAGCTGCGGCTGTCGGGGTGATAATACCATCTGATGTTGTTCTCAACGGTCTGAGGCGCAAATGCCGCCATGCCGAAGGGAAGCTGAACAAGGGGCAGAGTGTTGCCGTTTGAATAACGGTGAACGGATTTGCTGCCTTGCTTGGTGTTGACAAAATCACAGTATTTCATTTTTATTTCTCCTTTTCGGAAAAAATATTTATAAGATTTTCGCCGCTGAAGCAGCGGCTTTTTTTGATTGATGAGGTCAGAATTTCCATGTTCAATGCGGAATGCTCAATCTCTTTTGAGAATTTTTGTGCAATTTCCGTGCGCTGCTCTTTGGAAGCTGCGCCTTCCGACGCCCACAAGCGGTTTACAACCCCTGCGGAAGCGGCGGCAAGAATTGCCTTTTCAAGCAGCCTTCCGTCATAGGCGGCGGTTATGAAATAGCGGTAAACAAAATAAACCGCAAGCTGCTCAAGCTCCGTGTCGGGAGCCGAAAAGCCTTTCATATCAACGGTTTCGGCGGATGAGAGCTTCGTGGAGTAATCGGAGCTTATGAATTCCATCGAACAGAATGCTCCGAAAATTCCTTTAAGCGCGCGCCTTGCCCGTGAGGGAGAAAACTCCGCTTTTTCATTCAGAAATTCTTCGGGAGAAAGGCAGTCGATTCCGCCGGAATCATAATCGTTTATAAGCCTTTGCGCTGCCTGAGAATATCGCAGAAAAGCGCATATGCGCCTGCTTGCGGAAAAATTTCTGCTCTGAAGTATGTTTATCGCCGTTTTTCGGGCTTTCAGCAGTGTAAAATATAGCTCTGCATCAAAATCCGAAGGGATAATTGCGCCGTCGGCATCCTCTGTTTCAAAGGTGAGAGGATTATCATTTTCAAAAATCAGCCGCGCAGCCTCGGGGCAGGAGAGCGAAAGGCCGACCTCAACCCTTGCGCCGAAGGCGTTTGTAAAGCGGGGGAAAACTCTGCATGTGCGGCAAAGATTACCGTGGCCGAGGTTGATATACATATCGCAAAGGCCGCTTTCAAGTAGGAAAGGGCATCTGCCGTTTCGGGCGGCAAAAATGCTGTCACCCTCTTCATCAACGGTGATAAGGCTTCTTATTTTTTCGCCGTATCCGCCGCCGAGACCGAGATAATTTTCAAGGCTTTCGCTGTCAATCACAACGTCCCAGCCGGCGCAGCAGGTGTCCGTGCATTTATCTGCAATGCAGGCGAATTTTTTGTAGTAATCGGGAAATGTAAGTTTCATAAATAAATATAGGGCGACCCGAAAGGCCGCCCGTAAATCAATAGTTTTCTTCGGATGATTCCTCTTCGGTTTCAATAACTTCGCCGTATTCGTCCGTAACGGTTTCAGGCTCAACAATGTTGACAATAAGGAAAACCGTGGAGCCCTTTGCATAGGCCTTTTCCGCAACGGGTGACATTGAAATGATTTCGTTGGGTCTGTAGGAGCTGTTGGTTGTTTCGGTTATCTTGCAAACAAAGCCAATCTCCTCAAGGCGGAGCACCGCCTCCTCGTAATCTGAGCCTACCACATTGGGCAGAACAACCTCTTCCTCACCCTTGCTGACATAGAGGGTGATTTTTGTGCCTGCGGGAACGGTTTCGCCCGCCGCTATGCTCTGGTTTACGATATATCCCGCCTCAATCTCACTGTCATAAACATATTCGTCAACAAAAACGAAGTTCTTGGTGAAAACGGGGTTTGAGGTTATGTCAAGATAAAGCCTGCCTGTGAGGCTGGGAACCTCAACAGGCTCGCCTGCCGTTGTTGTGATTGTGTTTTCCGTATTGCCGCTGCCGTTAAGGAAGCTGACATGGTCGCGCAGGGGACCGAAGATGAGTATTGCAAATATTACCATTCCCACCGCAAGGCTGATTGCCGCCGTGAGAAGAACTGTTTTTTTGTCGTTGCCGTCATCTGTTTTAGGCGGCTTGGAATGCATACGCCCGCTTTGCTCCGCAGGGGCTGCAGGCTTGTGGGGCTGAGCTGTGCCCGTAGGCGCGGCAGGGGGCACGGGCTTCTGATAATTGCCCGATGCGGAAGCTGCTGCAGGAGATGCGGAAAGTTCTGCCCTGAGCTGCTCAACCGTTCTTGTTCTGTCCTCAGGCAGAATCTGCAGGGCGTTGATAAGTCCGTTTATGACGTAAGCAGGCAGAGCCTCGGCAAATTTGCCGGGCACCATCAGCTTGTCGTTGCTCATTCTCTCCTTTGCGGAGATTGGGTCGCTGCCGATAAGGGTGCGGTAAAGCACTGCGGCAAAGGCATAGATATCCGTCCATGTGCCCTGACCGCCGTCAAATCCGTATTGCTCAACGGCCGCATAGCCGTCGTAAAGCTGGCTGTTGAGGTCGCTCCTTGAGTTTCTTGCGGCGCCTGTGCAGAAGCCCGTTATCTTTATCTTCCCGTCAGGGCCGATGATAAGGGTTGTGGGCGAAATGCCTCTGTGGATAATTCCCATTGAATGAAGAGTGCCGAGGGTTGAAAGAATGGGCATCAGCAGAGTTCTTGTCTTTTCCCATGAAAGGTAGCCGGTTTTGCTGCGGAGAAGAAAATCGCGCAGTGAAATGCCCTCGAAATGGTCATAAACCGCAAAGGATGTTCCGTAGTCGTTAACAACATCCGTAACGCTTATGAGGGCTGAAAGGCCCTTGAGCCTTTCCAGCTTTGTCCAGAGCTCAACAAAGCTCTGGCGCAGCTCTGCAAAAACATTTTCGCTGCCGCGCATAACCTGAAGGGTAAGGTTTGAGGTTGTTCTTGTTGTGAATGAATCGGGGATGAATTCCCTGATTTTAACGGCCTTCCTTTCGGATAAATCCCAGCCGATGTATGTAGCGCCCTCGCCGTTGTATTCAAGCATTTTGCCCACAAGGTAGCGGTTGGAAATAACCGTTCTGACGGGCAGATACGGGGGAATCTGGGCGGAATCAACATGGTAGCCGCAATAGGGGCACTGCTTTTTCTCCCCTATCTCTTTCATGCAGCTCATGCAGAGGTTATCTGAACTTATCATTGATAACACACTCCTTTTCTACAAGTAAACCTCAATAATGATATCAAATAAAGGCTGCTTTGTCAACGAAAGTGACAGAATTGTAACTTTTGAGCTAATCTTTCGTTATTATGTTGTATAATTTGCATGATTTTTTGGTACTATTATTTGTGATATGTACTTGAAAATAAGAAACAGACTTGTTATAATTATAAAAATGGAGAAGTTCGATGTATGCAGGATAAATACAACATTCCCCTTTACCTTTTTCATGAAGGCACCAATGCCAAGGCATATGAATTTCTGGGCGCTCACGGGAACGGAAACGGCTCGGTGAGCTTCAGAGTATGGGCGCCGAATGCGGAATGGGTCGGAGTCGGCGGCGATTTCAACGGCTGGCAGCCTCAAAGCGCACCTATGCAGAAAATCAGCGTAGGCGTCTGGGAATGCACCGTTGAGGGCGTAAAGGTTTACGATTCGTATAAATTTCTCATAAAGACCCGTGACGGCAGGGAGTTTTACAAAAGCGACCCCTATGCTTTTCACACAGAAACAAGGCCGGGCACAGCCTCCAAATTTTACGGCTTGCCCGATTTCAAATGGACAGATAAAAGCTGGATGAAAAAAAGAAAGGCGAATGATATTTATTCCTCGCCCGTCAATATATATGAGGTTCATGCAGGCTCGTGGAGGATGCACGATGACGGCAATCCGCTGACTTACAGAGAGCTTGCCGAGGAGCTTGTTCCCTATGCCAAAGAAATGGGCTATACCCACATTGAGTTGCTGCCTGTTACAGAGCATCCCTTTGACGGCTCATGGGGCTATCAGGTTACAGGTTATTTTGCTCCCACCTCGCGCTACGGAACACCTGAGGATTTTGCTTATTTTGTAGATAAGGCCCATAGCGAAGGAATCGGAATCATTCTTGACTGGGTGCCTGCCCACTTCCCCAAGGATGCTCATGGCCTTTATGAGTTTGACGGCGGCCCTCTTTATGAATATGCAGACTCCCGCAAGGGCGAGCATTATGAATGGGGAACAAGAGTTTTTGACTACGGCAGGAACGAGGTGCAGAGCTTCCTTGTTTCCGGTGCAATGTTCTGGATAGATAAATACCACATTGACGGCCTGCGGGTTGATGCCGTTGCCTCAATGCTTTATCTCGATTATTGCCGCGATGACGGCCAATGGATACCAAATATTCACGGCGGAAAGGAAAACCTTGAGGCGGTTGCCTTTCTGAAGAAACTGAATGAAAGCATTTTCAGGGAGCACGGCGATGTGCTTATGATTGCTGAAGAGAGCACGGCCTGGCCAATGGTTTCAAAGCCGACCTTTATGGGCGGCCTCGGCTTTAATTTCAAGTGGAATATGGGCTGGATGAACGATTGCCTCAGGTATTTTTCAATGGACGGCATTTACAGAAAGTACCATCACGATAAGCTCACTTTCTCGTTTTTCTATGCATTTTCGGAGAACTTTGTGTTACCCATCTCCCATGATGAGGTGGTTCACGGCAAATGCTCACTCATTAATAAGATGCCGGGCACCTATGAAGAAAAGTTTGCGGGAATGCGCTCGTTTCTGGGCTATATGATGTCCCATCCCGGCAAAAAGCTGATTTTTATGGGCTCGGAGTTCGGTCAGTTCATTGAGTGGAATTACAAGCAGCCCCTTGATTGGCTTCTGCTTGATTGCGATGCCCACAAGCAGCTTAAAAATTATGTTGCGGAGCTTAATGCTTTTTATCTTAAAACTCCCGCAATGTGGCAGATTGACTATAGCTGGGAAGGCTTCAACTGGATAGTCAGCGATGACAGAGACAACTCCGTTGTGGCATTTCTCAGGCGTGATAACGAGCGGAATGAGATTATTTCCGTCTGCAACTTCACAACCGTAACAAGGCATAAATATTGCATCGGCGTTCCCAAGGCAGGAACCTACAGAGTTGTTTTCAGCTCCGCGCAGCCCGAATTCGGCGGCAGGGGAGAAAGCACGGTGGGCTCCGTAAAAGCTAAAAACAAGCCCATGCACGGATATGATTACAGCATCGAGCTTGATATTGAGGGCTTAAGCTGTATGTATATAAAAAATACCTCTCGTAAAAATCTTTATCGGTTGCCGATAAAGGCGACAGAGCGTAAACAATGATGTTTACTTGCCGTTTTTTCGCCTTTGACGTATACCCGATACGCCGTCAGGCGAGAAAAACGACATCTGTCATCCTTTCTCAACAACCGCTGAAAGATTTTGGCGTTTGTTGCCGATAAAGGCGACAGAGCGTAAACCTTGCTTTTGCAGGGGCGATTCACGAATCGCCTGCAAAAAATAACCAAATATATGTGAATTGCATATTCGATAAAAAAGGAGGACACCTCTATGGCAGTTAAACCCGAATGCATTGCAATGCTCCTTGCGGGCGGTCAGGGCAGCCGTTTAGGCATTCTGACCAAGAACATCGCAAAGCCTGCCGTTCCCTACGGCGGCAAATATCGCATCATCGATTTTCCCCTCTCCAACTGTGTTAACTCAGGCATTTATACGGTAGGCGTGCTTACCCAGTATCAGCCCCTTGAGCTTAACGATTACATCGGCAACGGTCAGCCCTGGGACCTCGACCGTGCCAACGGCGGCGTTCACATTCTTTCGCCCTATCAGCAGATTAAGGGCACAGAATGGTATAAGGGCACCGCAAATGCAATTTATCAGAACATCAATTTCATTGAAAGATATGACCCCGAATATGTTCTCATCCTTTCGGGCGACCATATCTACAAGATGGATTATTCAAAGATGCTGGATTACCACAAGGAAAAGAATGCGGACTGCACAATTGCAATGCTTGAAGTTCCTTGGGAGGAGGCAAGCCGCTTCGGTCTGATGCTTGTCAACGATGACGGCTCAATCAGCGAGTTTGAAGAGAAACCCAAGAACCCCAGAAGCAACAAGGCTTCAATGGGCGTTTACATATTCAATTGGCAGAAGCTGAGAAAATATCTCATTGAGGATGAGGCCAAGGAAGGCAGCGGCAACGACTTCGGCCATGATGTTATACCCGCCATGCACGGCGCAGGCGAAAGGATGTTTGCCTATCAGTTTGACGGCTATTGGAAGGATGTCGGCACAATCAGCAGCCTCTGGGATGCAAACCTTGACCTGCTTAACCCCAAGGTTGACCTTGACCTTAATGATGACGGTTGGAAGATTTATTCACGCTCACCCGTTGCACCGCCTCATTATGTCGGAGCAAATGCAAGGGTTGAGAATTCAATGGTAACTGAAGGCTGCGAAATTGAAGGCAATATTGATTTCTCCGTTCTCTTTGCAAACGTAACCGTTGAAGAGGGCGCAGAGGTTAAATATTCAATCGTTATGCCCGGAACGGTTATCAAAAAGGGCGCTGTTGTTCAGTATTCAATCGTTGCGGAAAATGCGGTTATTGAAGAAGGCGCGGTTGTTGGCGAAAGCCCTGAAAACATGGCAAATATTGAGGATTGGGGCGTAGCCGTTATCGGCAACGGCGTCACAATCGGCAAGGGTGCAAAAATTGCTCCCGATACTATGACAGACAGCGATGTAGGAGGTGCGGAATAATGTCAGTTAAAAATGTTCTCGGCATTATCTTTTCAAATGCCTATGATGAAGTTCTTCCTGAGCTTACCGCTCTGAGAACAATGGGTTCAATTCCCTTTGCCGCACGCTACCGTCTTATAGACTTCCCTCTTTCCAACATGGTTAATGCAGGCATTCCTCAGGTTGGTGTTATTACAAAGAGCAACTACCGTTCGCTTATGGACCACATCGGCACGGGCAAGCCCTGGGACCTTTCAAGAAAAAGAGAAGGCATGACCCTTCTGCCTCCCTTTAACACCCCCGAAACGGGCATGACAAAGGGCAAGGCCGATGCACTTTACGGTTCAATAAGCTACATAACAAAATCCGGCAAGGACCATGTTCTGCTTACCGATTGCAATATAGTCTGCAACATGGACTATGAAAAGCTCATCAAGGCTCACATCGCAAAGGATGCGGATGTTACCATTGCTTATGCAAAGGGCAATCCTCCCTCAATCGAAAACGGAACGGAGCTTATTCTTGACGAAAACGGCAGAGTGGTTGACACCGGCCTTATTGATTGCTTCAGCGGCAATGTTAATTATTCGCTGAAGATAATGGTTATCAGAAGAACTCTGCTTGAAAGGCTTCTTCACGAGGCGCACAGCGCAAAAATTGACGATTTTGAAACCATTATTGCAAAGAATGTCAAGCATTTAAGAATTTACGGCTATGAGGAAACGGGCTTCGTAAGGGTTCTCGGCTCGCTGCAGAATTATTACGATATCAGCATGGAGCTTCTCATGCAGGATTGCAGAAAGGCTCTGTTTACCCCCGACAGACCCGTTTACACCAAGGTCAGCGATCAGGTGCCCTCAATTTACGGCATCGGCGCAAACGTTAAAAACTCCCTTATTGCAGACGGCTGCCGCATTTACGGCGAGGTTGAGAATTCAATCCTCTTCAGAGGCGTAACCGTTGAAAAGGGCGCAAAAATCAAAAATTCAATCGTTATGCAGAACGGCTTTGTGGGTGAAAATTCCACTCTGCAGTGCGTAATTATTGATAAATCCGCCGTTGTAAAGCCCAACAAGATGCTTTGCGGCGCAGAAAATTACCCCGTATATATCGGAAAGGGAATTGTAATCTGAGAAAGAGTGAAATCTGATGTCCAAGAAAAACATTGTTACAGGTGTTGTGGCGGCTCTTGCGCTGGTGCTTGTTGTGTTTGTGGTGTTGATTGAAACGGGCGTTGTTGACACCCGTTCGTTAACCCAGGCGCAGACCGTTATTGAATCCGAAATCATCGTTGTCAGCGAAACCAACGAACAGGGTGAAATCGAATTCATAACAATGGTCACCAAGTATCCAAGGCCCAAGGTAACGTCAAATCACCGTTATCCCACAAAAAAGCCAACCACCACTTTGCCGCCCACTACTACGGTAAAGTATGTGGAGCAGTCCAGCTATGTTCACGTTACCGATGTTAACGGCATTCCGCAGTTTAATGATGACGGAACTCCCGTGACCGAGGTTGTGACTTACACTGTTGCCGAAAACAGCCTTACTCAGCCTACCACTGCTGCGCCGAAAACATCGGCGGTTGCGGTAACAAGCCCTGACGGCGTTGTGCAGACGGATGTCAGCGGCAATCCCGTAACTGAGGTTGTGACCTATATCGAAACCACAACAAAGGGCCCCGATATATGGAGCGAAAACACTCAGGAGGGAACAACAAAGGCTCCGCTGATTCAGACAGAGGTTAAGCGTGACGATGCTCTCGCTCAGGCCATTGTTGACCAGATTAATGCGGACCGCAAGGAGCAGGGGCTTGACCCCCTTGAGCACACAACAAACCTTAAGGCTCAGGCAAGAACAAACAGTATGGCTCTCGCTCTGCCCGATATCTACGGCAGCAGCAACGCTTCGGCTTACACACTCATCACCAAATACGGCGGAAATCCCGTTTATGTTCAGGTTGCCGCCGCAAACAGGGATAAAATAATGAGCGCGGACACGAAACAGATTGGCGTTGGCGTTGTTAAATACAACGACCAATATTATACATCCGTATTCTTTGGTTGATAGAAAGGATTTGAGAATATGAAGGTACTTTATGCATCAAGCGAAGCGCTTCCCTTTGCTGCCAGCGGCGGACTTGCCGATGTTGCAGGCTCTCTTCCTCAGGCTCTGAGAAGGCGCAAGGTTGCCTGCAGGGTTGTTATGCCCCTTTACGGCGCAATAAGTGATGAAATGCGCGCCAACATGAAATTCATAACCAGCATTATGGTTCCCGTTTCATGGCGCAGGCAGTATTGCGGCATTTTTGAAGCAAAGGCAGGCGGCGTTATTTATTATCTCATCGATAATGAATATTATTTTAAGCGCAACTCCTTCTACGGTCATTATGATGACGGCGAAAGGTTTGCCTTCTTCTCCCGTGCGGTGCTTGAAATCCTGCCTTATATCGACTTCAAGCCCGATATAATTCACTGCAACGATTGGCAGACGGCTCTTGTTCCCGTCTACTATTCAACATATTTTGCAAACAAGGAAGGCTACACGGGCATCAAAACCGTGTTCACCATCCATAACATCCAGTATCAGGGCAAATACGGCAAGGAAATCCTCGGCGACGTTTTCGGCATCGGTGAGGAGCATTCTTCCCTGCTTCACTTCGGTGATTGTGTTAACCTGATGAAGGGCGGCATTGAGTGCGCCAACAAGGTCACAACAGTCAGCAACACCTATGCAGGTGAAATTCTTGACCCTTGGTTCAGCCACGGCCTTGACCCCATTCTTAAAGAGAGAAGCTATAAGCTCAGCGGTATTCTTAACGGCATTGACACCGTTAACTATGACCCCGAAACAGATAAGGATATTTTCTGCAACTACAGCGCCAAGGACTATGCTCCCAAGGCAAAGAACAAGGCTGCCCTGCAGGAGCTCTTCGGCCTGCCCGTCAAGGCGGATACCCCCGTTATGGGCATAGTTTCAAGGCTTGTTGCCCATAAGGGCCTTGACCTTGTGAAGCGCATTATGTGGGAGCTGCTTGAAACAACGGATATGCAGCTTGTTGTTCTCGGCTCAGGCGATTGGGAATATGAATCCTTCTTCAAGGAGCTTGCCGCTTCATTCCCCGAAAAGGTAGGTCTGCGAATC
Source organism: Acutalibacteraceae bacterium (assembly GCA_045604685.1). Lineage (GTDB taxonomy): Bacteria > Bacillota > Clostridia > Oscillospirales > Acutalibacteraceae > CAG-177. The sequence continues at coordinate 11,579 of JAZUON010000004.1, read as the reverse complement.
GGCTTCATTCCCGATATGGCAAGGAAGATTTATGCAGGCAGCGACCTTTTCCTTATGCCCTCCAAGAGCGAGCCCTGCGGCCTTTCGCAGATGGTTGCTCTGCGCTACGGCACCGTGCCCATCGTAAGAGAAACCGGCGGACTTAAAGACACTATTACCGACAGCGGTGACGGCAAGGGCAACGGCTTCACCTTCAAGAGCTACGATGCCTACGATATGCTGGATGCAATCAGGCGCGCCCTTGCAGCTTATACCGATAAGGACGGCTGGCAGAAGCTGGTTGAAAGAGCTCTCAAATGCGACAACAGCTGGGGTCGCTCCGCAAGAGAATATATCAAGCTCTACGAGGAATTAATGTAACAAAAAGGGGCGACCCGAAGGTCGCCCTTTTAAATATGTTATTTTATAAATTCAATCGGGATAGGCGGCATTTCGCTTGTGACGGAGTTGAATATGAAATCCTCTGACATTTTAACAAGTGTTTCAACCGCTTCGGGCACAGGCTCGTCGGGTACGGGGGTTTTTGCAGATGAAACCTTGTATGCATTGTAGGATACCGTGTCAATTATGTTAAGATATGTGGGTGTGCAAATAACCTCGCCGTCGGCATAGGCTCTTCCTGCCCAATTTTTAGGCAGGTTGCCTGCATGTGCCTGGATAAGCAACAGCTTATAAACTCCCATGGCAAGAACCATATCAAACCTTAAGCCTGCAAGTTTTTCGCTGTCATTCATCGCTTCGCGCAGAATCATTGCTGCCTTTATGCAGGTTTTGCTTGTAGGCAAATAATCATCGTTAACCATCAGTATTTTTGAAGCAACTGTCTGGAAATCATTTCTTTCGGTTGTTCTGCCAAGCAGATAGTCGCAGGTTACGCCGTAGAAATCCGCAACTCTGAGAAGAAAGCTGTGGCCGCATTCTCTGATTCCCTTTTCGTAGTGGGAAAGCAATGCCTGAGAAATGCCCAGCTTTGCCGCGGCTTCCTTCTGGCTCAGGCCTCTTTCTTTTCTCAGTTCACTTAAGATAACGGAAAAATTTTTTTCCATAAAAACACCTCTTGACAAAAAGTATAAATATTATACATCAAAAATATACAAAAAGTATATTGCTGAAATAAACAAAAATTCAATCCTGTTTTTGGAGGAAAAATGAAATCCTATACCATTCATTTAATCAGAAACGGCCTGACAGATGAAAATCTCGAGGGCAGATATATCGGCCACACCAACGTTGAGCTCAGCGAGGAGGGCGTGGCGCAGCTTGCCCAAATGAAGAATGAGCTTATTTATCCCCCCGTGGAGGCGCTTTTCACAAGCCCCCTGAAAAGATGCCTGAAAACGGCGGAAATTCTTTATCCTGACAACAAGCCTATCGTTATTGACGGGTTTATTGAATATAATTTCGGCGAGTTTGAAAATAAAACTGCCGAGCAGCTTGAAAAATATGAGGAGTTTTCCCGCTGGCTTGCAGGCGAAAAAGGCGTGAGACCCCCTTACGGCGAAAGCAATGAGGATTTTGCAAAAAGAGTTTGTGAAACATTTGAAAAAGTTGCGGAGGGTCTTATGAAAACGGGAACAACCTCTGCTGCAATCATTACCCATGGCGGCGTTATCATGACCATCCTTGCCGCTTACGGCATTCCCGAATACCCCATGCATGAATGGCTGACACCCAACGGCTGCGGCTTCACAATCAAGGTTAACCCTTCGCTGTGGATGCGCGCGAAGAAGTTTGAAGTTTTCAGCGAATTCCCATACGAGCGTGAAGAATTACCCGATTAAGGAGAAAGATTATGAGCATATTTACTATTGAAAAAGATGGCTTTAAGCTGGACGGAAACCCTTTCAGAATTATTGCGGGCGCAATTCATTATTTCAGAGTGCCCGATGAATATTGGCGCGACAGACTTATAAAGCTCAAGGCCTGCGGCTTCAACACGGTTGAAACCTATGTTGCATGGAATCTTCATGAGCCTTATGAGGGCAAATTTGATTACAGCGGAATGCTTGATATCGAGCGTTTCCTTGATATTGCGGCGGAGCTCGGGCTTTACGCCATTGTCAGGCCCGGCCCCTATATCTGCTCGGAGTGGGATTTCGGCGGCCTGCCCTGGTGGCTGCTTAAGAATGATTCGATGGCGCTGCGCTGCATGGACAAGGATTATCTTGCGGCGGTTGACCGCTTCTTTGATGATTTTATTCCCAGAATCGCAGGCCGTCAGATAACAAAGGGCGGCAACGTTATTCTTGTTCAGGTTGAAAATGAATACGGCAGCTACGGCGATGACAGTGAGTATATCCGCTACCTTGCAAAGGGTCTTAAGGACAGAGGCATTGAAGTGCCCCTCTTCACCTCCGACGGCGCGGAATATCAGATGCTTACGGCAGGCACCGTGCCCGAAATCCATAAAACCGCCAACTTCGGCTCAAGGGCAAAGGAGCAGTTTGCCCGCCTGAGGGAATATCAGCCCGACGGCCCCCTGATGTGTACCGAATTCTGGAATGGCTGGTTTGACCATTGGACGGAGGAGCACCACAGCCGTGACCCGCAGGATGCGGCGGATGCCCTTGACGAAATTCTTTCAATGGGTGCAAGCCTTTCGGCTTATATGTTCCACGGCGGAACAAATTTCGGCTACATGAACGGCGCCAACAACTATGATTTTTATGAACCCACCGTTTCAAGCTATGATGACGATGCTCCCGTTAACGAAAACGGCGAGCTTACGGAGAAATATTTCAAATTCAGGGAGGTTATCTCAAAATATGCGCCTATCCCTGAGGCAGAGCTTCCTGCCCCCATTAAGAAAAAGAAATACGGCGAGGTTAAGTTCACCCACAGCGCAAAGCTCTTTGATAATCTTGACGTGCTTTCAACTCCCGTTGAATCCGTTATGCCCCTCACCATGGAAAAGCTGAATCAGGGCTATGGCTTCGTGCTTTACAAGGCTTTTGTTCGAGGCCCCCGCGATGAACAGAAGGTCAGGCTGCAGGATGTTCACGACAGAGGCTATATCTATAAAAACGGCGAATTCGTAGGTATCCAATACAGAAACGATAAAGAGCCTCAATGCGCAATTTCGGTTGAAGCCGAGGGCGCAGAGCTTGCCGTGCTTGTTGAAAATATGGGCAGGGTCAACTACGGCGCAAAGCTGAAGGATGCAAAGGGCATAACTCAGGGCATCGGCTTCGGCAATAACTTTGTTTACCATTGGAAAAATTACCCTATGCCCCTTGACGATATTTCGGGCGTTGATTTCAAAGAGGGCGTTGCTCCCTTTGACGGCACACCCGTTTTGCTGAAGGCAGAAATTGAGATTGACGAAAAATGCGATACCTTTATCAAGCTGCCCACATTTAAAAAAGGTATTATTATAGTCAATAACAGAGTTCTTTCAAGGCATTGGGAGGTTGGCCCTCAGCGCTCGGCCTATATTCCCGCGCCCTTCCTTAAGGACGGCAAAAATGAGATTGTTGTTCTTGAGCTTGAGGGCTATGAAAATCCCGTATGCATTCTTGATGACCAGCCCGATTTAGGATAGTGACAAAAATCCCCTGATTTCATGAAAATCAGGGGATTTTTTTATCAGGTTATTATTTTGTTTTTATTGTGAATTTGCCGAGATATCCGAGATAAGCGGCATTTGAATATGTGTTCAGGTCGGCAAAGTCAACATCGGTTGATTTGGTTTTACCCATGGTGTAAATTTCGCCGTTGGCGGTGTAAACAAGGCATTCTGCCATGTCATCCTGGCTGCCTGCCTGAGTGAAGGTCTTAACCGTAACGCCGTTTGTGTTAATGAAGCTCACAAAGCCGTCATAAAGGCCTTCGTTGCCGGCTTCCGCAAATTCGCGGTTGGCAGATGCCGAATAGCCTGCTGCAGCAAAGCCGCCGTCAGTTTTAACAATGTCGGTTATAAAGTCATTCTCAAGGCCTGAAAGAGTTTTGACCCATCGGCGGGTGCCGTTGGAATTAATGCGGAAAATAAGGGCATCAGCGTTGCCGCAGTGGTGAATTCCGCTGAGGCTGCCGTCGGGAATTTGTGACGAAACAAGCTCATAATAACCTGCAACAACGCAACCGCCTTTTCCGTCGGGAGTGATTGCACCGAATTCGTCTCTGCCCGTTGAGGATATCATGTGACCCCATTGCTTTTCGCCCGAGCTGTTATATTTGAGCACAAGGGTGTCCGTATAGCCGCCCGAGTTCTTGTATTCCGCAAAGTCGCCCGTTGTTGACGATGTGAGGCAGGATGCAAAAATGTTGCCGTCATCATCAACCGCAAGGTCGCTGATTGTTGATGCCGCGTTGCCGTGGAGATGGGTCTGCCACTGAAGCGCAAGGCTTGAATTGAAGCTCATTATGATTGCGCTGTCGCCCTCAAGATGAGCAAAATCGCCCGTTGCGGAGTATGATTTTCCGCCTGCAACAAAGTTGTTGCCCATTGCCTCAACACAGGTGAACATATCGGTGTTTTTGCCGCCGAGGCTTTTCTTTGCGCTCATGTAGCCGTTGGAGGCCAGCTTAAGGATGATTGCATCAACCGTGCCCGAGGAGTCGGAGTTTGCGGCGTAATCCGTTGCCTTTGTGTATCCAACGGCAATAATCGTTCCGTTATCAAGCACACAAACATCCTGAAGAGTGATTCCTGAGGAGGTGCTTGCAAATGTCTTCACCCAGCTCAGCTTGCCGTTTTTGTTATATTTTGCAACGAAGGCATAGGGAGTTTTCCAACCGCTTGTGTAGAGCTTGGCAAAGCTGCCGTCCTGAGAAGTTGTTGTGCCGCAGAAAACGAAGCCGCCGTCTGAAGTGGGAGCTGAGCCGTTGATGATGTCATCGCCGCTGCCTCCGAAAACTTCAAGTGAAACCTCGGTTGCAGTCTGAATGTGAGGGCCTGCATCGGTTTCAGGCGCCTGAGTGGTTGAATACCTTGTTGTCGTTGTTGTGGGAAGAGTAGTTGTGGTAGTGGTTGTTGTTGTCGTAGTTGTGGTTGTGGTTGTGGTTTCAGCTTCGGTTGAAGGCTCTGTTACCTCGGTTTCGGGCGGAGCGGTTGTGCCCTGCTGCGAGGTATCCTCCGAGGATTCTTCCTGAGTAGTTTCTTCAACACACCATTCAAAGGGGCAGGATTCTGTGGGGATAATATCGCCTACGCCTATCCAGTTGCCGATGGTGTTAAAAAGAAAAGCTATAACAAGAACTATTGTGCATAATATTTTGCAAAAAAAGTTGCAGTCACACACGTTAAGACCCCCTTAAACAGAATTATACATCCAAATTATATCATAAATAGGGGCAAAAAGCAAGAGCCGCACATTTAGTGCGGCCCGGTAAATTATTCAACTCAGATTTCGGGGATTTCAATTTCAATTTCTCTGCCAAGCTCTGCAGAGCGTGAAATACCGTCGATAATTGCCTGATTGTAAAGAATCTGGCTGCAGGGAACGGGTGCCTCGCCGTCTTCCTTAACTGCATCAATGAATGAGCGGATTTTGATATCAAAGCAGTCAACATCGTTGTGCTTCATGGGGATGTAGGTTTCAATCTGCTCGCCTGCGATTTCATGATAAATTACAAGGGGACCGCCGATGCTGCCGTTCCAGCACTCGGTTGAAGGAACTCTGACTGAGCCCTTTGTACCCATAATAATGGTGTCACCCGGGGTGTCAAGGTTCATTGCCCATGCAATTCTGAAATCGAGAATGATGCCGCCTTCAAGACGGATGAAGCCTGCTGCAAAGTCGTCAACGCCGAAAACGTCGTGGTGCTCATAAGCGGGGCTCTTGCCGAAGAAGTCGGATTTATAGCCCGAAACGGTAAGGGGCTTGGGATAGCCGATTGAATTGAGAACCATATCAAGCGAATAGCAGCCGATATCGCCGAGAGCGCCGATGCCTGCGGTTTCTTTTTCAATGAATGATGTGCCGAAGGGAGTGGGAATGCCTCTTCTTCTGCCGCCGCCTGTCTGGATGTAGTAAATCTTGCCAAGCTCGCCGCTCTGAACAACTCTCTTGAGCATCTTCATGTTCTCGTCAAAACGGGGCTGGAAGCCGATTGAAAGAACTGCGCTGCTTGCCTTCTCAGCCTTGCAGATTGCAACGGCCTCATCAAGAGTAACGCACATGGGCTTTTCAAGAAGAACGCTTACGTTATGTTCAAGGGCATAAATTGTGCATTCAGCGTGGGTTGCATTGTATGTACAAACGCTTACTGCATCGCATTCGCCTGCATCAATGAGCTCCTTGTGGCTGGGGTAGAACTTAACGTTTTCAACGCCGTATCTTTCGCAGAAAGCCTCTGCCTTGCCGGGCACAAGGTCTGCCGCAGCAACAATTTCAACATCGGGGCATTTCTGGTAAGCCTTAACGTGAGCTTCTGCAATCCAGCCCGTGCCGATGATGCCAACCTTGATTTTTTTGCTGTAATCCCTTACCTTTTCGTCTGAGGGAGCGTCCTTGAATTTGTCAAGAATATTTTCTGCCATAATAATTACCTCGTTTTCATTTATTACCAACCGAGAGTTTTAAGATACTCACGGCTGAGAGTTACGGAATTAAGGGGTGTGTTGCCCTTTGCGGGGCTGTCCTGCTCAACAACAACCCATTCTGCGCCAACCTTTTCGCAGGCGCTGAGGATTGCAGGCATATCCTGCATACCGTGGCCAACGGGCATAAATGAGAATGCATCCTCATCCTCTTCCTCGCTGCCGTCATCCTCAATGCCGATAAGCTCATAGAGCTTGCCCTGCTTGCCTTCGGTCTTTTTGAAGTCTTTAAGGTGAACAACGGGCGCCCTGCCTTCATACTTTTCAAGGTATTCCGCAGGGTTAACGCCTGCAACGTTTACCCAGCAGGTGTCAATCTCTGTTTTAAGAAGGTCTGCGGGTACGGTTGAATAAAGCACGTCAAGCGCATAATCCTCGCCGATTTTAACAAACTCAAAATCGTGGTTGTGGTAGAGAAGCTGAATGCCAAGAGCCTTTGCAGCCTCGCCGATTTTGCGGATGCCTGCAACCGTTGCGGCAAAGCCTTCTGTGCCGGGTCTGCATTCTTCGGTGAGATAAGGCACAACAACATATTTGCAGCCGATTTTAACATAATCCGCAAGCACTGCCTCAGGATTTTCAAGCATATCGTAATAGGGAACGTGAGCTGAAATGGGAACAATGCCGATTTCGTCGCAGAATGCCTTGATTTCTTCGGGGTTCTGACCGAAAAGGCCTGCAAACTCAACGCCGTCATAGCCGATTTCTTTCATTTTTTTAATGGTGCCGTAAAAATCCTTTTCCATTTCGTCTCTGACGGAATAGAGCTGGACCGCCACGGGTAACTTCATTGGGAATCACTCCTAATAATATTTTTACACAATATATAGTACCACATATTGTTCAATGATACAAGTATATTTTTTGAATTATTCTTCACCTTTAAGATATTTTTCCGCAATTGCCGCCGCACAGTGCACAAGCTCGGAGCAGGGGCGTTTTTTGTAATATTCAGTTGTTCGCTCCTCGGGCACGGGCGCGGAGCTTTTTTCGGTCAAGCCCAGCAGCTCACGGCAGATAATTGAGCCGTTTTCTGCCCTGAATTCACCTGCAGCCTTCTGAATAAGCGCATAAAGCGCGGCTTTTTCTTCTTTATTGTTGGGGTCGGTGCAGGCGAATTTGTTTGAGAGCACCATGGTCATTCCGCTTACGGCGCCGCACACCTCGCGAAGCCTGCCGAAGCCGCCGCCGAAGCCTGCGGAAAGGCGCATTGCATCGTCTTTTGATAAATTTGTATCTTCAAGAAAAGCGCAAAAAACAGCCTGGCAGCAGTTGCAGCCGCCCTCAAAAAGCTCTTTTGCGCAATCAGCTTTGCTCATAAAAACAACTCCTTTCGGTTGGTTTTAATATAATAAATTCTCGGGAAATTGTCAACAAGATTGCAAATTTAATAAAATGTTAAAAAATAACTATTCCATTTTGGCGAATGATGTGTTATAATGCACTGTGTAATTCCCTGAAAAGGGAAAAATATAAAACGGAGGATATGAAAATGAACGTATCAAAGAAAATTCTTGCCCTGCTTATGGCAATGCTTATGGCATTCTCCTGCATGGCAGTTTCCGCAAGCGCAGAAGGCGATGAAACAGGCACAGGCACAGAAACAGTAGGAATCGTTGTTCCCAAACCTGAATGTGAGTTTGATGAAGAAAACAGAACAATCACCGTTAAGCCCATTGATAATATGGTGATTGAAGGCTTGGGAGAATATATTGTAGGTGTTCTGGTTGAGCCTTCCGTACCCTACATATCTCAGGATGACGGCAGCAGAGTATATTACAACCTTGAATACGGCACAAAGTATGTTGTTAAGGCTTATATTGCAACAAGCGCCAACACAGAGGATACCTACTATTCAGAAGGTGTTGAAGTTGAAGTGAAGAAGGAAATGACTGCTCCCGCAGCACCCGTTCCCTTTGAAATCACATCAAAGTCAATCAAAATCACAGCAGTTAAGGATTATCTTTACACAATTACACTTAACGGCGCAGATATCGGCTACGGCTGGGTAAAGGCAGAAAAAGCAGGTGCGCTTGAATTTTCAAACCTTGATGCTGAAACAAAGTATGTTATCTCTGTTAAAATTCCCGAGAATGATGCTTATTATGAGAGCGATGCAACAAGCATCACAGTTACAACAAAGATGGCTGCAAAGGAAGGCACACCCGTTGTTACTCTTGCAGACAAAACAGATTCTTCAATCACAGTTGTTGCTGAAAACGGCGTTGAGTATTCACTTGACGGCAAGGCATGGCAGAAATCAAACATCTTCACAGGCCTTAAGGCTAACACACAGTACTCAATCGTTGCAAGATATACCTTTGATGCTGCAAAGCAGGACCCCTCAGCAGTAAGCGAGGCACTTGTTGTTAAGACAAATGCAAAGGCTAACTACGAGGCGAAAGATAAGAACATCGTTTTCTCAGCTGCAGACGGTCAGTATGCAAACAGCGAAATCAAGTTCACCGTTACCGGTGACGGCCCTGCAAACATGAGCGAGGCTATCTACGGCGACACAAGAATTGTTCCCGTTGCATATCAGGTTGTATTTGGTGACACAGAAATCAAGGCTGTTACTCCTATGAACGGCAACAAGCTTACAGATTCAGGCAGCTTCACAGCTCCCGGCTATGAGGAAAAGGTTGTTTCCGTTAAGGTTACTTTCATCCTTGAAGAATGCAAGGGTGATAATCAGTGGACTCCTGTAAACGAATTTACAAAGTCTTACGATGTTAAAATCGGCAGAACAGGCGACACAGGCACAAAGGTGCTCGAGTTCTTTGAGGGTATCCTCAACTTCCTGCTCAACACAGTTCCCGCATTCTTTACAGAGGCTCTTAAGAGCGATGTTTGGGGCAAACTCTTTGGAGCTATCGGCAACATCGGCAAGGTTACAGGCTGATAAATAAAATATTAATTTGATTGTGAATGGGTCCGGTATTGCACCGGGCTCATTTTTTAACATGAAAATATGCACCCCGAAAGCCAGACACTTTTGGGGTGCATGTTAATCGAAACAGCATTTTGACGGTCAGATATATTTTTCAATAAATGCCTTAACCTTTGCTTCATATTCATCCTTTGCATCGTAATATGAATATGCATGGGTTGCGCCGGGTACTGTAAAAATATCCTTTTCAACCGGGCAGGCATCATAAAGCCTTTGGCACATCTCGAAGGGCACAAGGGTATCCTCTTCGCCGTGAATGAAAAGCACAGGGTTTTTGGCGTTGACCATTGTGCTCAGCGGATTTGCATCCTTCTCAAGGTCATATTTTGAAATTGCCCTGCAATAGAGGTTGGCAATGCGCACTATTGCCTCGGAGCTGTGGTTCAGCTTCATTTCCTTCATTTTTGCCGCAACCTCTTCAAGAGCGTTTGTGAATCCGCAGTCCTCAATAACAACCTTAACCTGCTCCTGAGGGTCGGTGTTATTAACAAGCATAACCGTTGCGGCACCCATTGAAATTCCGTGCAGAATAATTTCAATATCCTCGCCGAAACGCTCAACAAGAGTGTCAATCCATTGCTTTATGTCTCTGCTGTCCCATGAGCCGAAGCCGATAAGGTTGCCGTCGCTTCTGCCGTGGCCTCTCAGGTCAGGCAAAAGGTAGTTGCAGTTCATATCGTAATGATAAACGGGGAAAAGATGGCTGCATTCGTTGGGGCCGTTGCAGTTGTGGCCGTGAACACAGATAACAAAGCGGTTGGACGGTCTTTCGCTTGGCACAAACCATGCCCTGAGCCTCAGCCCGTCAGGGGAGATGATTTCAAGGTCCTCGGGATTATGAGCCTGAAGGAATGCATTGTTTCTTTTTCTCAGCTCTGTGCGGAGAATTTTTTTTGGCTCCGTTTCGGGCTTCCTTTCTCTTTTTGAAACGCAGGCGATTTTGTAGCAGGCTGCGCCTGCGGTTGCGGCAGCAACGGCGGCAAAAGTGCCTATGCCTGCGATAATCTTACCTTTTTTCACGGTTAAACCTCCTTCAAAAGCATTTTTACCCCTTGATTTTACCACATCGGGAATAATATTTCAATCATGCGGAAGAATATGATAAATAAAATTTTAAAAAAATCAAAAAAACTGTTGACAAAATGAAAACTGTGTACTATAATAAACAAGCCCTTTGAGGTACAGATATATGGCGGCATAGCTCAGAGGCTAGAGCAACCGGTTCATACCCGGTAGGTCGTGGGTTCAAATCCAACTGCCGCTACCAATTTTATGGGCCGGTGGTCAAGCGGTTAAGACACCGCCCTTTCACGGCGGTAACACGGGTTCGATTCCCGTCCGGGTCACCAACAAAAAAGTAATAGTATTTTAGTTGATTTTAATAATTTTTAAAATATCCTCAAAAAAAGCTAAAAAAATGCTTGACAATTTGCAACTAAACTATTATAATGATTTAGTCACATGGCGGCATAGCTCAGTTGGCTAGAGCATTCGGTTCATACCCGAAGTGTCGTTGGTTCAAATCCGACTGCCGCTACCATCCATAGAAGGGGTACCGAAAGATTGGTGCCTTTTCATATGGCCCGGTGGTCAAGCGGTTAAGACACCGCCCTTTCACGGCGGTAACACGGGTTCGATTCCCGTCCGGGTCACCATATGCGCCGGTAGCTCAGTTGGATAGAGTGTTTGGCTACGAACCAAAAGGTCGGGGGTTCGAATCCCTTCCGGCGTACCAAAAAATTCGACTTGTTTCGACAAGTCGAATTTTTTTATCCATTGCGAAAGCAATGGCATATCATCACGCGTTAGCGTGTATATCATCAAGGGCGGTAAGACCGCCCTTGTATCTCATCACACCTTTGGTGTGTATCAAAAATTCTTTCGCAATGATGATATGCAACGGTTAATACCGTTGATGATATGCAATTCCTTGCGGAATTGATGATATACAATGCTTCGCATTGATTTGTTTGTGAATTTATGCTATAATTACCACATAGGAAGTGAGATTATGCTTAAGAATTATTTGCTTGTTTATTCAGAACAATTAGCAACAGATATTGAATTGCTATGTGAAAATATAAAAGC
>JAZUON010000003.1:0-182517 GCA_045604685.1 Acutalibacteraceae bacterium | reverse complement strand
GGCATTGCCGCCCGGCGTCCTGTCTGTGTCAAACGATTTTTTTGTATTCGTATCCTGCATTTTCCAGCGTATTGGAGCCTTGGTCGTATTGATACGTCATTGTGGCTGTTTCCCGAGCCTTGACGCACACGAGCTTCGCTCCGTCAAAGGTCCAGGTACCCTCTTCCGTTTCCAGTTCTTTTCCGGTTTCGTGGTTGGTGACTGTTTTTTCGTAGGTCCCGTCTTCATTCAGCTGCAGCACCAGCGCCACTTCCGCCTTAAAATAAGGAAGAAAGACCACCTCGCGCTGCCACGTGCCCACCATATCCCCGGCAGAGACCGGCTTGCTCTGACCGCAGGCGGCAAGGCACAGCACCAGCACCAAACTGAACAGCCCGCAAGCAAATCGCTTTGGCATAGTCATCGTTTCCGCTCCTTTCATCCCATAGTGTCCCGTACCATGCTACCACTCATTCTCCCTGCTTGTCAATGCAAGTTATCCAGAACATTCTTTCTTTTTGGTCTCGACAAATGGTTCCTGGGCGTGGTATAATAAATAAGATCGTTTTGAGGGGGTTATTTATGAAGTCTGCGGTTTATTTCACCAAAACCATCACCCCGGAACAGGTGGTCGAGTTGTATCGGCACACCGGAAAAGCGCTGCCCGGACGGGTGGCCGTTAAAGTCCACTCCGGCGAACGTGGCAACCAGAACTTCCTCAAACCCGATTTCTGGGCACCTGCGGTCAACGAAGTTCAGGGCACGGTTGTGGAATGCAACACCGCCTACGAGGGCGCGCGTAACGTGACCGAGCGGCACCTCCAGCTGATGGAAGAGCACGGCTGGTCCGGTCGCTTCCCTGTGGATATTCTGGATGCGGACGGCCCCGACCTGGAGCTACCCATCCCCAACGGAAAAGTGATCCAATCCAACTTCGTAGGCAAGCATCTGGCCAATTACAACTCCATGCTGGTGCTTTCCCATTTCAAGGGACATCCCATGGGCGGCTTTGGCGGCGCGCTGAAGCAGATCTCCATTGGCGTGGCCTCCTCCTTTGGTAAGGCCTATATCCACGGAGCGGGGCAACCGGAAAACTTCTGGTCGTCCGACCGGGCGCAGTTCATGGAGTCCATGGCCGATGCCGCCGGTTCGGTCATCGACTTTTTCAAGGGCGAGCTGGTCTACATCAACGTGATGAAAAACATGAGTGTGGACTGCGATTGCGTGGCAAAAGCCAAAGCCCCCTGCATTGGGGATATCGGCATGTTGGCCAGCCTTGACCCCGTAGCGTTGGATCAGGCGTGCGTTGACCTTGTATATGCCTGTTCCGACCCGGGCAAGCCCCATCTGATCGAGCGCATCGAAAGCCGCAACGGCATCCACACCATCGAAGCAGCCGCCGCTCTGGGATTGGGCAGCCGAGAGTACGAGCTGATCGAGTTTTAACGAAAGATCAACCACAAATAAACAAAGGAAAGAAAAGAGGAAAAAACATGGAACAGAAACTGGAACGCAAGTATGGTCTGTTTACCGCCATCTGCATGGTGGTAGGCATCGTCATCGGCTCGGGCGTCTTCTTCAAGGCGCAGACCATCCTGCAAAAAACCGGTGGTAACACCACCCTGGGCATCATCGCCTGGATCATCGGCGGCGCTATCATGCTGTCCTGCCTGCTGGCCTTCGCCTTTATGGGGCAGAAGTACGAGCGGGTCAACGGCATCGTAGACTACGCCGAAGCCACGGTAGGCCCCCGCTACGCCTATTATATGGGCTGGTTCTCCGCCACCATCTACTTCCCCGGCATGACCTCTGCCCTGGCTTGGCTGTCTGCCCGCTACACCCTGGTGTTCATCACCTCCGTCAACCCCAGCTTCCCCATGACCGTTCCTGTGGAGCAGGGCGGCTGCGTGATCGGCCCTGAGTGCATGGCTCTGACCACCCTGTTCATGTGCGGTGCCTACGTGCTCAACGCCCTGTCCCCCAAGCTGGCCGGTAAGTTCCAGACCAGCACAACCGTCATCAAGCTGATCCCCCTGCTGCTCATGGGTGTCATCGGTATCATCTACGGCCTGAACCACGGCATGCTGCAGGAGAATCTGACCACCACCGTGGTTCCTGCTGCTGACCTGACCACCAACCCCCTGTTTGCCGCCGTGTGCGCCACCGCCTTTGCTTACGAGGGTTGGATCATCGCCACCTCTATCAACTCCGAGATCAAGGACTCCAAGAAGAACCTGCCCAAGGCTCTGATTCTGGGCGGTCTGATCATCATCGCTGTCTATATCCTCTACTTCGTGGGCGTGGCCGGCGGTGCCGGCGCCAAGGATCTGATGGATACCGGCGCCAACGTAGCCTTTAACAACGTGTTTGGCCCTGTGCTGGGCAACATCCTCAACCTGTTTGTCGCCATCTCCTGCATGGGCACCCTGAACGGTCTGATGCTGGGCTGCTGCCGCTGCATGTACTCTCTGGGCGCCCGTAACCGCGGCCCCAAGCCCGAGATGTTCGCCCAGGTGGACGAGACCACCAACATGCCCAACAACTCCTCTGTAATTGCCCTTCTGGTGACCGCTGTCTGGTTTGTGTACTTCTACCTGACCAACCTGGCCGCTGTCTGGGGCCCCAAGGCTCCCTTCGTGTTCGACTCCACCGAGCTGCCCATCATCACCATCTACCTGATGTATATCCCCATCTTCATCCAGTGGATGCGCAAGGAGAAGGAGCAAGGTGCGGTACGCCGCTTCGTGGTGCCCGGTCTGGCTCTGATCGGCAGCGCCTTTATGGTGCTGGCCTGCATCCTGGGTCACGGTATGGCCTGCTTCTGGTATATGATCGTCTTCGCCGTGGTGCTGTTCTTCGGCTGGCTGTTCGACGCCTCCCGCAAGACCAAGTAATTCCCATCACAGACAAAACCCTCCGAACCCATTGGGTTCGGAGGGTTTTTCTTATCCGAAAAGTTTCAGCTTTTCCACGACCTTGCGTGCCAGACGGTAAATGGGGATCTCCAACTCCTTTTCCGCCTGCTTCAAATGCTCCCGGATGGGCAGCTGCTGGGGACAATGCCCCTCGCATTTGCCGCAGCCCACACAGTTGGAGGCGGCGGTGGAGGTTTTCCGGAAGGCGGTACACATGGCGTACTCCACCAGCGCACGCAGCTTACCCTCGGTATACATCCGGTTGTAGGCGGCAAAGGTGCCGGGGATGTCTACGTTTTTGGGACAGGGAGTGCAGTACCCACAGCCGGTACAGCCCACCTTCATCTTCCCGTTGATGGCGGCCACTACCTGCGCCAGCATCTGCTGCTCCCCTTCCCCCAGCTCCCCCACCTGTACATTGGCGGCGGTGGCACAGTTGTCCTGCACCATGTCCACGCTGTTCATGCCGGACAGTACGCAGGTAACCTGCGGCTGATCCCACAGCCAGCACAGAGCCCACTGCACCGGGGTGCGTTTCACGGGGTAATCGGAGAAGATGCGGATGGCCTCCTCGGGCAGACGGTTGACCAGTCTGCCGCCCCGCAAGGGCTCCATAATGACCACAGGCAGCCCCTTTTCGTGGGCGTAGTGCAGTCCCCGCCGTCCGGCCTGGGAGTGTTCATCCATGTAGTTATATTGGATCTGACAGAAATTCCAATCGTAGGCATCCACCAGGGCGCAGAACATATCGGTGTTTCCGTGGTAGGAAAAACCCACCTGACGAATGGCGCCGGACGCCTTTTTCTCCTCCAGCCAGTCCTCTACCCCCAGCCCACGCATCCGCTCCCAGGTGTCTACGTCGGTGAGCATGTGCATGAGATAGTAGTCCACGTGGTCGGTGCGCAGGCGCTTGAGCTGCTCCTGAAACAAAGTCTCCAGCCGCTCCCGGCTGCGAATGAGGTAGTGGGGTAGCTTAGTGGCGATGTACACCTTGTCCCGGATGCCGTTGCGCTCCAGAATCTCACCCAGCGCCGCCTCGCTGCCGGGATAGACGTAGGCGGTGTCGTAGTAGTTTACACCGTTTTCATAGGCAGCAAGGATCTCCCGCTCCGCCTTGTCCAGATCGATGCGGCCCATGTTCTGGGTAAAACGCATACAGCCGTAGCCCAGAATGGAAATGTCGTTGCCATACTTGTCCTGTCGGTAATTCATAAGCAGCCTCCCGGTTCGTTTTCCCCCATTGTAACAGCTCGGGACGCCGACCGCAAGAAAGAAAAGAAAGGTATCGCATTTTTCCTCAGACTATGGTAAAATCCAGTAGAACAAATAAATACCACTCCGGTGGTACGGGATATAACGGGAGGAAATAGACATGGTGAACGAATTCAAGAACAAATACGTCACCCCTGAACAGGCGGTGGCGGCCGTACAGTCCGGCGACTGGGTGGATTACGGCTTCGGCGGCGGCTACCCGGAGCTGCTGGACAAGGCGCTGGCCGCTCGCAAGGGCGAGCTGACCGACGTAAAGATCCGGGGCGGTCTTGTGATCCGCCCCCGCATCGAAGTGGTGGAGTGCGACCCGGAGCAGACCAGCTTCCACTATTACAGCTGGCACATCGGCGACTACGAGCGCAAGCTGCAAAGCCGCGGTCTGGTGCAATTTATGCCCATGATCCTGCGCTCTCTGCCCGACCTGTATCGTCACCACATCAAGGTGGACGTAGCCTTCGTCCCTGTCTCCCCCCCGGACGACAAGGGCTACTGCGGTCTGGGCATCTCCAACTACGCCTGGCGCACCATTTTTGAAAGCGCCCGCACCGTCATCTTTGAGATCAACGAGAAGCTGCCCCGCCTGCAGGGTGTGGACGGCTCTCACCGGGTCCATCTGTCCGAGGCGGACTACATCGTGGAGGGCGAGCACGAGGCTCTGCCCACCCGCACCTACAAGGCGGCCAGCGACATCGATATGAAAATTGCCAGCCTGGTGGTCAATGAGATCCCCGACGGCGCGGTGCTCTCTCTGGGCGTGGGCGGCGTCCCCTTTGCCGTAGCCAATATGCTGGCCGAATCCGATTTGAAGGATCTGGGCTGCTGGACGGGCACCATCAGCGATGCCTTTATGTCTTTGTACCGCGCGGGCAAGCTGACCAACGGCCGCAAGGAGATCGACAAGGGTCTGTCCAGCTGGAATCTGGCCATGGGTTCTCAGGAGCTGTACGACTGGCTGGACGAGGAGCCGGGCATCTTCCACCCCGGCGACGTGGACTACATCCACTCCCCCGAGCGCATGAGCCAGATGAGCAACTTCATCGGCATTATGGGCGGCGTGCAGCTGGATCTGATGGGTCAGGAAAATGCTGAGTCCGCTGGCAAGCGCCAGCTGTCCGGCATCGGCGGTCAACTGGATTTCCTGGAAGGTGCTTACCGCTCCCAGGGTGGCAAGGGCTTCATCTGCCTGAACGCCGCCCGTACGGACAAAGAGGGCAACCTGAAGTCCAACATCGTGCCCTTTATCCCCGGCGGCAGCGTGGTGTCCGGTCCCCGCACCATGATCCAGTACGTGGCCACCGAGTATGGCGTGGTCAAGCTGTCCGGCCTGTCCCTGCGGGAACGCGCCCAGGCCATGATCTCCATCGCCCACCCCGCCTTCCACGCCGAGCTGGAAGCCTACGCCAAAGAGACCTGGGGTTAATTAAAAACAACGACCCGCACGCAGCTGCGCGCGGGTCGTTTTCGTTTGTCGATCAGTTTTTCTGTGACAGCTCCAATGCCTTGTCCAGAATGGCCAGCGCCACCTGTTCCTTGCTCATCAGGGGCAGCTCTACGCACTCGTCCGCGGTGATGAGGGTCATCACGTTGGTGTCCACACCAAAGCCCGCGCCCTCCACCTTCAGGTTGTTGGCCGCGATCATGTGGATGGCCTTTTTTTCCAGCTTGGCGCGGCTGTTTTCCACCATGTTCTCCGTCTCCATGGAGAAGCCGCAGATGATCTGGCCGGGTCGCTTGTCCGCCCCCAACTGCTTGAGCACGTCCTGGGTGCGTTTGAGGGGGATGGACAGGTCGCCGTCCTTCTTTTTGATTTTATTGTCGCAGTAGTCCGCGGGGGTGTAGTCAGCCACAGCGGCGGCCTTGAAAATAAAGTCGGCATCGGCCGCCCGGGCGGTCACCTCCCGGTACAGGTCGGCGGCGGACACGATGGGTACCATCTCCACGAAGGCGGGCGCATCCAGGGCGGTGGGGCCGGAGATCAGGGTCACCTGCGCGCCCCGATAGGCCGCCATGCGGGCCAGGGCATAGCCCATCTTACCCGAAGAATGGTTGGTGAGGTAGCGCACCGGATCAAGGGACTCCTGGGTAGGGCCGGCGGTCACCAGCACCTTTTTCCCGGCCAGGTCGTGAGGCAGAGCGACAGCGTGGACAATATGCTCCATGAGCACCTCCGGCTCGGGCAGCTTCCCCGCTCCCACCGCGCCGCAGGCCAGTCGTCCGCTGGCCGGGTCAATGACCTGCCAGCCATACCGGCGCAAAATATCCAAATTGTCCTGAGTCACCTGGTTTTCGTACATATTGGTGTTCATGGCCGGGGCGATGAGCTTAGGGCAGCGGCAGGCCAGCACCGTGGTGGTCAGCATATCGTCCGCCAACCCGTGAGCCAGCTTGGCGCACACATTGGCCGTGGCCGGGGCGATAATGACCAGATCCGTCCGGTCGGCCACAGCGATGTGCTCCACCTGATGGACGAAGTTGCGGTCAAAGGTGTCAGTAAGGCACTTGTTGCCCGTAAGCTGCTCAAAGGTGAGGGGCGCGATGAATTGGGCGGCGTTTTGGGTCATGATGACCTGCACGTGGGCGTGCTGCTTGACCAGCGCGGAGGCAAGACAGGCGGCCTTGTAAGCGGCGATGCCGCCGGTCACCCCCAGCAGGATGGATTTTCCTTTCAGCATTGGAAGCCCTCCCTTTTCTCGGGTGTAGTTGTGTTATTATATCAAATACGAGGAACCCTGTAAAGAAGTCCGGCACAACTTCTGTCCAATGGTGTAATCGGACAGAATAAATGCATATACTCGTATGGTAAATATTGAAATCCCCGCGGTATTCCTGTATAATAAAGCCGCCCGAGTGGTTTCGGGACAAATTGCGTTGCATCCCCAACCGGGGAGTGACAGCAGGAGGTAATTGAATATGAAACATAAGACCAAGGACACACGCTGGATGGTGGGGGTGGCCATGATGGCTGCCATCGTCGTACTGCTGGCCAACACCCCTCTGGGGCTGATCCAGCTGCCCATCATCAAAGCCACCACCACTCACATCCCCGTCATCATCGGTTCCATTCTGCTCGGGCCGCTGGCCGGCGGTATTCTGGGCGGTGTGTTTGGCATCTGCTCCATGATCAGCAACACCTTTGCTCCCGTGGCCACTTCCATGTGCTTTTCTCCGTTTTTGAGTGAGACCGGCCTTGTGGGCGCGGTGAAGGCCGTTTGGGTCAGCGTGGGCTGCCGTATCCTCATCGGTGTGGTTGCCGGCTGGCTTTGGATCGGGCTGAAGAAACTCCGGGTCAACGATTTGGCCGCCCTTCCCGTGGTGGGTTTTGTTGGCTCCATGACCAACACCGTCACGGTCATGTTCAGCATCCTGTTCCTGTTTCGTGCGGAATACGCCGCGGCCAAGAACATTCCCATGGAAGCGTTTTACGACTTTGTGATGGGCGTGGTCACCGGCACGGGCGTGCTTGAGGCCATCGTGGCCCTGATTTTGGTCACGGTGATCGGTAAAGCGCTGCTGAGCGTATTCAAACGATAATTATAAGGAGCGGTGATTATGCTGCTTGCCATCGACATCGGCAATACCAACATCGTTATCGGCGCCATTCAGGATGACAAGATCATCTTTGAGGCCCGCATCGCCACCGAGCGGGTCAAGACCTCCGACCAGTACGCCGTAGAGATCAAGAATATGCTGGATCTGTTCGGCGTGAAGGTATCCGACCTGCGGGACTGCATCATCTCCTCGGTGGTTCCTCCCGTGTTCAACTCCGTGCACACCGGCATTATGAAAGTCACAGGAAAACAGCCGCTGGTGGTAGGTCCGGGCATTAAAACCGGTCTGAACATCCAGATGGATACCCCCTCTCAGGTGGGCAGCGACCGCATCGTCATTGCGGTGGCCGCCCTGTCGGAGTATGAGCCTCCCCTCACCCTTTTGGATCTGGGCACCGCCACCACCATCGAAGTGGTGGACAAGGGCAACGTGTATCTGGGTGGCTGTATCATCCCGGGTGTTCGCATCTCCCTGGAGGCGCTGACCAGCCGCGCCGCCCAGCTGCCCGGTATCCAGTTGGACCGCCCCAAACGAGTCATTGGCAAAAACACCGTGGACTGCATGCGCAGCGGCGTGATGTATGGCGCAGCCGCCATGCTGGACGGCATGATCGACCGTGTGGAGGAGGAGCTTGGCTGCCCCACCACCGTGGTGGCCACCGGCGGCATGGCTCAGTTTGTCTGCCCCCTGTGCAAGCGGGAGATCCATCTGGAGCGGGATCTGCTGCTCAAAGGTCTTAACCTGATCTATAAAAAGAATATCAAATAAAAAGGTTCGCTGTCCCAACCGGGCAGCGAACCTTTTTTATTCTTCTTACTGCATGTCTTTGGCAATGACCTCATCCAGCCGCTTCTCGCAGAAAGTGAGGAACTTGCCCCACAGCTGGTCGTCGATAAACTTGTTCTCACCGGTCTGCTGCATAATGTTGTAGTGCTCCAGCGTGTTGTTGTTCCACACGTGGTTGCCGATAAACACGTCCACATGCTCCCCCATCAGGCGGTGCAGGGAAGCGCGGTAGGCCTCCCGGGCCTCAGGGAACTCCATCTGCCCCTGCGCCAAGGTGTTGGCACCCGCGCCGCCAAAGGTGCCCACCCGGTAGATTTTGTCCCCCTCTCGGGTATCGAAGAAAAAGGAAATAGTGCCCTTGGTATGACCGGGTGTCTCCATAAAGGAGATGGTGGTGTTGCCCAGCGTGAGGGTGTCGCCATCCTTGATCAGAATATCGGGAACAAAGTACTTGGCCGCCCGCTCCACATCCTCTCGCCCCAGCAGGGTCTTGGCTCCGCTCAGATGGGCCAGTGCCGCCGTACCCATGGTGTGATCATTATGCCAATGGGTGTTGATGATGTACTTGATCTGCTCCGGGCGGAAGCCGAGCCGATAGATACCGTCCACCACCAGATGCAGCGTGCTGGTATAGCCCGGGTCAATGAGGATCAGCCCATCCCCGGTGTCGATCAGGTGGGTAGATGCGGAAAAGCAGCCCACAAAATAAACGTTTCCTACGATTTTGAACGGCTCCATACGTCCTTGCCAGTACTGTTCATAGTTTCTGCGTTCAAACATATCCTTCTCTCCCCTATCCACAATCAAAAAACGGAGCAGGCGGCATACCGCCTGCATCACTACGCCTCTGCGTGATAAAGAAACCTCCCGTACCACACCAAAAAACCAAACACGAGCCCAGCGTCAGCGGGTCGCGTTTGGAAAGGAGCTGCGACAGAACAAGTGAGAAGTGACTTTTGAAAAAAGTCGCTGCGAACGATATGCCGTCCGCAGCGACGTGGTGCCGGTGGTGGGACTCGAACCCACACGATGTCGCCATCAACGGATTTTGAGTCCGTCACGTCTGCCAATTCCATCACATCGGCAAATCAGCTTTTCTATTATAGCTTAACGGAGTTCAAAAATCAAGTGTTATTTGAAATATTACTTTTTAATTCTGCGAAAAAGAAAGACTGCTGCACAAATAAAAGCAACGGAAACGGCTATCAAAAGCCCGATCTCAAACCATGAGGTGCTTGATGCAACCATAATCTGTGTCGGTCCGTCTGCACCTCCGATAATCGCTACCGACGAGGACGGACTGAACGAAATAACCATGCCGATAATGAATATAACAGAAAAAGCAAGTGTTACCACTGCAATTACTATTACACAAACCGCCATAACCGTAAGCCAAATACGGCGGCTTCTCATATTTCTTTCCGCCATAAGCGAATTAAGATTTTCCAGCTTCTGCGATATTTTTTCAATTTCGGTTTTTGTGTCTGTTTCTTCAACTGTTTCACCCAAAAGACGGCTTACAGGCACATCAAAGGCCTCTGCAATTTTTATAAGCATTTCCGAATCGGGCACAGACAGATTCTGTTCCCATTTGGAAACTGTCTGGCGTACAACATTAAGTTTAAGCGCCAATTCCTCCTGGGACATGCCCTTTTCTTTCCTCAAATTTTTAATGTTTTCATTGAGCATAGTCTCGCCTCCCAAACAAATTATAGCGCAAAATTTCCGCTACGGCAAGCAACGAAAATTAACATTGCAAAAAAACGGTGCCTCATAAAGAAGCACCGTTTAACCTTTTGATTATCTGCCGCCTGTAACGGATGACTTAAGGGTAACATCGTGGTAACCGCCCTCAACAATGCTGGTTGCTGAAACAACGGTCAGCTTTGCATCCCTCTGAAGGTCAGGAATGTTGAGCACGCCGACATTACACATAGTTGACTTAACCTTATAGAGGCTCTTTGCAACGTTATCGCTGAGTGAACCTGCATAGGTAACGTATGAATCAACGCCCTCTTCAAAGCTGAGCTTTGCCTTGCCGCCGAGGTCATATCTCTGCCAGTTTCTTGCTCTGTTGGAGCCTTCGCCCCAGTATTCCTTAACATAAACGCCGTTAACAAGGAGCTTGTTTGTGGGGCTTTCGTCAAAGCGAGCAAAATATCTGCCGAGCATAAGGAAATCTGCGCCCATTGCAAGTGCAAGGGTCATATGGTAATCGTGAACAATACCGCCGTCTGAGCAGATGGGAACATAAACGCCTGTTTCCTTATAGTATTCATCTCTTGCTGCTGCAACCTCAATAAGAGCTGTTGCCTGACCTCTGCCGATACCCTTTGTTTCACGGGTAATGCAGATTGAGCCGCCGCCGATGCCGACCTTAACGAAGTCTGCGCCTGCCTTAGCAAGGAAGAGGAAGCCCTCACGGTCAACAACGTTACCTGCGCCAACCTTAACTTTATCGCCGTACTTTTCACGGATGAAAGCAAGAGTCTGCTCCTGCCATACGGTGTAGCCTTCTGATGAGTCAATGCAAAGCACATCTGCGCCTGCTTCAACAAGTGCAGGCACACGCTTTTCATAGTCGAGGGTATTGATACCTGCGCCTACTATATAGCTCTTGTTAGCATCAAGAAGCTCCTGAGGGTTGTCCTTGTGCTGAGAATAGTCCTTACGGAATACAAAATAAAGAAGATTGCCGTCTTTATCAACAATGGGAAGTGAATTGAGCTTGTTATCCCAGATAATATCGTTTGCTTCCTTAAGAGTTGTTGTTTCGGGAGCAGTTACGAGCTTTTCGAGAGGAGTCATAAATGATGAAACGGGAGTATCAAGCTCCATTCTGCTGACTCTGTAATCTCTGCCTGTAACAACGCCGAGGAGCTTGCCGTTGGGGCCGCCGTTATCTGTAACAGCCATTGTGCTGTGGCCTGTTATTTCGATAAGATCAAGCACCTCTGCAAGGGTTGAATCGGGTTTAAGGTTTGAATCGCTTACAACAAAGCCTGCCTTGTAGCTTTTAACTCTTGCTACCATAGCGGCCTCATCCTCAATGCTCTGTGAGCCGTAGATAAACGAAATTCCGCCTTCTTTTGCAAGCGCAATGGCAAGAGTATCGTTGGAAACCGACTGCATAATTGCAGAAACAAGGGGAATGTTGAGGCTCAGGGGACATTCTTCTTCGCCCTTTCTGAACTTAACAAGAGGTGTTTTAAGGTTTACGTTTGCGGGGATGCATTCCCTTGATGTGTAGCCCGGAATAAGAAGATATTCGCTGAATGTTCTTGAGGGCTCCTGACAATAAATGGCCATTTAATTCACTCCTTCTGAAAATTTCGGCTTGCAAAAATTCAACCGAGTATATAAAAAGTATTTTACAATAAACCAATCAAAATGTAAAGATGTAAATTCAAAACTTATCGACAAAATTCTGCTACATAATTGTTGATACTTTTGTTTATTATTTCCACAGCCGCCTCTCTGTTTCGCACCTCATCAACAACCGTTTCCTTATCCTCAAGGTTTTTATAAACCGTGAAGAAATGAGTCATCTCATCAAAAACATGCTTTGGAAGCTCGCTGATATCCCTGTAGGTGTTGTAGTTGGGGTCATTGAAAGGAATTGAAATAATCTTTTCATCCAGCTTGCCGCTGTCCTTCATAATAATAACACCTATCGGGTAACAGCGCACAATGGTCATCGGGTCAATTTTTTCACTACAGATAACAACAACATCAAGAGGGTCGCCGTCATCGCCAAAGGTTCTGGGGATAAATCCGTAGTTTGCAGGATAATGAGTTGAGGTGTAAAGAATACGGTCAAGCATAAGCACTCCCGTTTCCTTATCAAGCTCATATTTTTTCTTGCTGCCCTTTGTAATTTCAATAACCGCCATAAAATCCTCAGCGTTTATTCTTTTCGGGCTGATATCATGCCATATATTTCCCATAATAATCTCCTTTTTTGTTAAAATCCTCTGCCTCCGCCGCCGTGGCTTCTGCCGCCTCCTCCGGAGTGTCGAATTCCTCCGCCGGATGAGCCTCCGCCCGGGCGATGGTGATTGTTGTTTCTTGGTATTTTTGTTGTTACAACATTGCGGCTGATAACGGTATCGTTTGAACCTGTGAGGTTAAGAAAAACATCATCAGAATCAAACTCATCACCCTTACCGAAGTTCTTATATCTGTTTTTAACAACAAACACAGTTATTCCTCCGATGCCCATACCAACAACAATATAAATCAGAATATCGCTTATATCAACGGAATCTGAGCCGATGTTATAGTCGTATTCATCATAGTTATCGTAATCATAATCGTAGTCACCGTAGTAACTGTCATCATAGTATCCGCCGTAATAGCCGTCGTAGGATGAATAGCCTTCATATGCGGCATCTATCATGCCCAGAACACACTGACCGTATTCTCCGCTGACAAGTTCATCATAGCCGCCGTCAATAATCAAATCTGCATCGTAATAAATATCCTCTGCCCTGCCCGTTGTTGAAATCCACACATTGCGGTTATCCATATCAATCAGGAAAAGCATGCTGTCCTCGCTCCAGCCCTCGCTGTCAATAAGATTATCGATATAATCGTTGGCATACTCTTCGCTTGTGTGTCCCTGTGCTGTTTCAATCGTCAGAATTGCAAGAGAGATATCGGTTGATGCGGAATAATCAATTGCATCGGACACGATATGGTCGTGTTCTTCCTCGGTGAAAAGATTTGCATAATCCTCAACCGAATTTTCATAAGCAAACGCGAAGGCAGAAAATGCAAAAACAAAAAGTAATACAAGCGAAAGTGAAATTATCTTTTTCAAAACAGAAACACCCCCGCAAGCGATAATAACAGTGACGCTCCTGCGGCAACGCCCGCAAAAAGCCCTGCCAGCTTTTTGCCGCAAACGGGCAATTCGCCGTAAACCTTGCCCGTCTGACCGTTGAGGGCATAAATATAGTTCTTTTCCTTGTGCTTGTAGCTGAGCACCCATACGGGCAACAGATTATATGTCCATCTCACATCTCCGATGCTAATAGAACTGTCTTTTAAAGTCACATTGGGTTGCTCTATTGATTTTTCCAGCTTTTCCTCGGAAAAATGCTTTATTTTCTGCTTGACACCAGATTCAATATCCGCACTTTCAACATTACGCTTTTCCGCAAAATAACCGGAAAGATAAGACATTGAAAAAGGCACAAAATCAGCCGCATTGAAAGGGCAGACATATCGCATTATATCTCTGTCCTTACCCTTCAGCGCTGCCTCGGGCATATTACGTATCTGAATATCTCCCTGCCTGAAATGACCGCGGATTGTTGTTTCCGTGTGGCAGAAATCTCCGACTACCCACGACCTTACCTGCTTTGAGGTAGCATTAATGCTGCCGTTTGTTTCGCAGTCGATATACCAATAAGGGAAATAAACGCCTTTTATTTCCTCAAGGCGCGATTCCGAAATGAAATCCTTGGGCAGAAAATGCCTTTTGCCGCACATTTCCTTAAATTTTTCAACAGCACCTTTTTTGTCGATTTTAAAAGGAATAATCAAATCCGGTTTCATTTCGCCGCTGAGCCTTCCTGAAAGCACAACGGGATTGGAACAATAATAGCAGGTTGTTGCGGCAGTTGTTTCGTCCGTAATAACCTGAGCTCCGCAGCTCGGGCAGGAATAAAGCACCGCATTTTCAAACTCCTGCTGCTCCTCCTTGGGCTCGGGGTTTTCGGCTTCAAGCATTTCATCCTTTACAAAGAAATCCTGCTCTTTAAAAACAGAATCGCAGTATTCACAAATAAAATCCTGCTTTGCCGCATCAAATATCAATCCGCCTCCGCAGTTCGGGCACTTATACTGAACAGCATTCAGAAAAAATCACTCCTTTCAAAAAAAGCCAGACCTTTCCCGAGAAAATCCCGCCGAGGTCTGACTCCGGCGGGCATAGCTCCGCCGCTATCTCTTTTTATATGTAACAAATTTGAATTTTACGTCATTATGCTCCTGCTCATCGCCCTCATCAACAATTTCCCATGAAGTGTCACTGTCAAGGTCCGGAAAAAATTTATCCGCAGGTTTTGCAGTTTCAACCTTTGTAACATAAGCCGTATCGCAAAGGGGCACAAGCTGATTATAAACCGACATGCCGCCGATAACATAAACAGTATCCGTATCGTACCTTTCAAGCTGAGCAAAAAGCTCCTCAAGAGAATGGCAAACGATAACATCAGGCGCACTCCAGCTTTTATCCGTAGTCAGTACAATATTGACTCTGTTTGGCAGAGCCTTGGGGCCGGGAAATGTGAGAAAGGTTGAACGACCCATAACAACAACATTACCTGTGGTTTTTTCTTTGAAGAATTTCATATCTGCAGGGATATGGTTAATAAGTGCATCGCCCAGCCCTATTCCCCAATTTTTATCAACATTTACAATTGCTTTCATTTTTACCTCATTCAGATCGCAACGGGAATTTTCTCGCTGAAATCATGGTATTTATAGTTTTCAAGTGAAAAATCATTCTTTGTGAACTGATAGAAATCCGTAATGCTCTTATTCATTACAAATTCGGGTGCATCATAGGGTTCACGGCTGATAAGTTCCTCGATGATGGGTACATGGCGGTCATAAATATGTGCATCAGCAATAACATGAACAAATTCCCCCGCCTCAAGGCCGCTGACCTGAGCCATCATATGAACAAGCGCCGCATACTGCGCAACATTCCATGCATTTGCAGCAAGCATATCCTGCGAACGCTGATTGAGAATGGCATTGAGCTTGTTGCCCGAGGTATTGAAAGTCATGCTGTATGCACAGGGATAGAGCGCCATTTCATTAAGGTCCTGATGAACATATATGTTGGTTATAATTCTTCTGCTCTGAGGATTATGCTTCAGGTCATAAAGCACCCTGTCAACCTGGTCCATATCGCCCTCTCTGTAGTGATGCTTAACGCCGAGCTGATAACCGTAAGCCTTGCCTATGCTGCCGTTTTCATCAGCCCACGAATCCCATACATGGCTGCCGAGATCATTGATATTATTGGATTTTTTCTGCCAAATCCACAGAAGCTCGTCAACCGCACTTCTGATAAAGGTTTTTCTGATTGTCTGGGCGGGGAATTCCTTGCTCAAATCGTATCTGTTGACAACTCCGAATTTTTTAACAGTATGTGCAGGCGCGCCATCCTCCCACTTAGGTCTGACATCAAGCTCCGTATCCCAGAATCCGTTCTGAAGAATATCCTTGCATGTATCAATAAAGATTTTATCTGCCAAACTCATTTTAAATTCCTCCCAGACTATTTATATAGTCGCCCAGACCCTGCTCAAAGTTGACTCCGAGCCGTGTATCGGTCTGTGCCTCATATGTTCTTCTGATTGCGGCGCAGGTAAAGTTAAGGGCAATTTCAGCGCTTTCAAAAACATCCTTACCCTTAAGATATGCACCCGTCAGCGCAGATGCAAAAATATCTCCCGTGCCGTAATAGGTTCCTGAATAACGTTCCGAAAAGGCATAGAATATTTCTCCGTTTCCGCAGCATACTCCGCATCCGATTTCGTCATCACTGAATGAAACGCCCGTAAGCACAACCATTTCGGGGCCCAGATCAAGAAGGCGTTTCATAACATCCTCAATATATTCTTTGGTATAGGGAGGCTCAACATATTCCTCACCGAGAAGAAATGCAGCCTCCGTAAGATTGGGCACGATTATATCTGCTTTTTTACAAAGAAGAGTCATTTCGCAGGCAAAGGTACGGTCAAAATTGGTATACATCCTGCCGCCGTCTGCCATTGCGGGGTCAACGATAACAACCGTATCCTTTCCCCTGAATTCATCAATGAAGCTGCAAACTATATCCACCTGACGGACAGAGCCGAGATAACCGCTGTAAATTCCGTCAAAGGTAACACCGAGGCTTTTCCAATGCTTTGCAAAAGGAATAAGGTCGTCGGTTAAATCTCTGTTAGTAAAGCCGCTTATATCGCCCGTATGAGTGGAAAGCACAGCAGTCGGCATTGCGGCAGCCTCATGACCCGCAGCGGAAATTATGGGAATCGCGGCAGTCAGAGAGCATTTACCTATGCCCGATATATCGTGTATTGCCGCTACACGCTTCTGACATTTCATCGCTTTCCCACCTTTCCATATGTGTATTTGATTTATTATAAACTATAAAGCCGTATTTTTCAACTGTCAAATGTTTAAAAATGCGTCTGTCGGACAAACAAAACGATTATTTTTGTTAATTGCACAAAAAACACTTTACATATATTTTAAAAAGTGGTAATATATATAAATCAAGTTGCGGAAACGCAACAAAAAGCAAGGAGAAATCAAATATGAAAAAGTTCGGCACAAAAATCATCAGCGTACTTCTTGTGTTCTCACTTCTCTTCTCCGGTGCAGCTTCGGCAGTTACCGCATCGGCAGCAGATGTTGGTAAAGCACTCGAAAAAGTAGGTCTTGGCCTTGTTGAGGTTATTTTCACAACCCTCGTTGGCGGACTTAATGCAATCGTTCCCGACAGCCCCGATTTTGTTGATGTTGCTGACCGCAACACAGATAACTACTACGAAGGTACAGAAACCTGGAACGAAAATGCAGATGCAGGCGCAATGTGGTACCTCGGCCATTCAAAGGCTTCACTTGTTCCTACCGATTGGGAAACCAAGGATTATTACCTCGGCGGTTTCATCGACCCTAACAACGGCATGACCAACAAGGTTGAAGAAATCATTGACGATATGCAGGTAAGAGTTATCGCCGTTAAGGACGGCGCAAACAAGAATGTTTCTGTTTTCGCAAACATTGACTGCATCGGCGTTTCAAACGGCGATATCAAATTAATCCGTGCTGCTCTTGTTGAGCTTATGCCCGATGTTAAGTTTGACACAATCAATGTTTCATCAACACATACTCACAGCTGTATTGACACACAGGGTCTTTGGACTAACCTTTTTGCAAAGCTCTTCAAGAACCTTGCACTTTCATATCTTCCCTTCATTGAGAAGGAACCCGGCGTTGATATGGAATATATGGAGTTCCTTTATGCAACAGTTGCACAGACAATGAAAACAGCTGTTGATAATATGGAGCCCGGCATTATGACATATGCTGTTAAAGAAATCGGTGATGAAGAAAACTCATACTTCAACAATAAGAACAGAAGCCAGTCAACATCACTTATCGATGAGCTTGCAAGATTTGTTTTCACTCCCCTCAATCTTACTTCAAAGCCCACAATGATAGTTAACATTGCAGCTCACCCCGACGTTGCAGGCCTTCCCGTTAACGATGTAGACAACGGCAGGGACCTTTCAGGTGACTACGTTTACTATCTCGGTGAAAGAATTGAAGAAAAAGGCTACAACTTCATGTTCTTCAACGGCGCTATCGCAGGTATTTATGAGGGCAGAGGCCCCGCAGGCGACGGCGTTCCCACAGACCGTAGATACGAAGAAACTCTCCGTTACGGCCACGAAATCGCAAACATCGCTCTCAACCTTACAAACACTGTTGCTGAAATCGAAGCTAATATGACTGACGAAGAAAAAGCAACAATGGCTGAAGAAAAGAAAATCGGCGGCGAACACTACACACTCTGGTACAAAGATTGGGAACCTGTTGAAGAAAAGGTTCTTGAGCCCAACCTTAACATCATTATCAAGGAAGCGAAGATTCAGGTTACAAACCCCCTTATCCAGCTCGTTGGTAAGCTTAACCTTGTTAACTACACAGTTTGTAAGGAAGGCCTCAAATACTACATCTTTGCTGAAGTAGGATACATGGAAATCGGCGGCGTTAAGATTGCTCTTATGCCCGGCGAAATCGTTCAGGACCTTATCTGCGGCGGTGCATCACTTACTGCTGACGGTTCTTTCTCAGGCAAAGACTTTGAATGCGAAACAATCTATCAGCTCTTCGGAGAGGATACAATCTGCTTCGGCCTTTTCAACGATGCTATCGGCTATGTTGTTCCCGATAATGACTACACAATGGCTCTTCTCGGCGACCACTACCAGGAAATGATTTCACTTGGCAAGTATGCAGGCTCCTCCATCATGAAGGTATTTGCAGAAATTGCTAAAGAACTTGGCAAATAATATATAAACAGTATTAACGACCGTTTCTTTGTGAAGCGGTCGTTTTTTATATAAAAGTAACATTGAAATCCGATATAAACGGTGCTAAAATAATTCTTCGTTAAATTCAGAAAGGAAGTTCTCAGTTTGAAATCACCGTTTAAAAAAGGTCTGTCAAACGGCATACCCATTGCTCTCGGCTATTTTTCCGTTTCCTTCGGCTTCGGAATTATGGCGGTGCAGTCAGGGCTGACCGCTTTTCAGGCTATAATGATATCACTAACAAACCTTACCTCGGCAGGTCAGGCAGCAGGCGTAAGCATAATTGCCGCAGGCGGAACACTTATTGAAATGGCTTTGACTCAGCTTGTTATCAATCTGCGCTATTCACTTATGGGTCTTTCTCTCTCGCAGAAGCTCTCACGGGAATTCACAACGCTCCACAGAATAATCGCCTCGTTCGGAATTACCGATGAAATTTTTGCCGTTGCATCATCACAGACAGAAAAACTTGTGCCCTCTTACATGTACGGACTTATTCTCATTTCGGCAATGGGCTGGACGGGCGGCACTGCCGCAGGAGCAATCGCTGGTCTAGGTCTGCCGCAGACATTGGCATCGGCAATGGGAATTCTGCTTTACGGAATGTTCATTGCTATAATCGTACCCGCCGCAAGGGCAAGCAGAAAAGACCTTGTTGTTATCTGCCTTGCTGCGGTTTTCAGCATAGCCTGCAAATACGTTTTTCCTTCTCTTTCATCGGGCTTTGCTATAATCATCAGCGCAGTTCTTGCAGCCGTTATCGGCGCGCTCCTTTTCCCCATTAATCTTGCGGAAACGGAGGGCGAAGAAAAATGACAATAGCTCTTTACATTGCCGTTATGGCAGGGATTACATACCTCATAAGAATGATACCATTTACGGTTTTTAAGAAAAAAATCAAATCAAGGTTCATTCAGAGCGTACTTTACTATATCCCCTATGCCGTTCTCAGTGCAATGACCTTCCCTTCAATTTTCTATTCAACGGATAATCCCGTTACCGCTGTAATCGGCACAGTTGTTGCAATAATCCTTGCTTATTTCAGGCTGCCGTTGACCGTTGTTGCCCTTTCTGCCTGCGGTGCGGCATTGATTGCAGGATTCATAATTTAAAATAAAAAGCGGAGTATCAACCGAATGGAAGATACTCCGTATTTCTTTATATCAGAGGAATTGTGTGGTTATAGTCCGTATACCAGGCGCTTGCGGAATAGCACCTTGCACGGAGCTCAACCCTGTCATCATACACTTCAAACTGATAGCCTATGCCGTTGGATACCTGTCCCGTACTGTTCGGATACATATATGCGGGCAGGTTAACGCTGTGGAATGAGCCATCGGATTCAACGCTGGCGTAATCATATTTTGCACTCTGTTCCTCATTCTTAAGTCCAAGGTGAATGTGGCCGCTGATAAGGAACACATTGTTGTACTTTTTAAGGATTGCTTCAACAGCATCGGACTGGTCGCCCATTCCGCCCTCATCAGGCTCATATTCATCGTCGCCCCATGATTCGGGCAGGCCGTGCGAGCCGTTTATGGGCCAATGACTAACCACAAATATGGGTTTTCCGTCTGCCGCAGCCTTTGCCATCTCAACCTCAAGCCAGGCAAGCTGCGCAGGGCTGATGTACATGTCTGTGTGGTCATATTCACTGGCAAGCACGATGAATGTGTAACCGTTTACTTTGGTTGAATAATATTCATTTTCAATCTTTCTGCCTGTGATTTCTTCGGAATACCGAATAAAATAATCTTTTGCAAGATTGTAGCCCTCATCCTCTGTCCATGTGTCATGGTTACCCTGAGCAAGAATAATGTTTTTGGCAGGGTTATAACCCTCAAAAGCACCCGTAAGAGCTTCCCACTCCTCGGCATAGCCATGGTCGGTAAGGTCGCCTGCGCAAACAAGAGCGTCAAGCTCTTTATTTGCATTCTGCATATCGTGGAGACCGAAACCCAACATAAAGCTGCGCAATCCGTCATCCTTCATGTGAATATCCGAAATTGCCGCAAAATTCAGCCTGCAATTATCGGCATCAACAGGCTCAAATTTGCCTGCATAATTGCCCCAGATGGGGAAAGTGAAAATATTGAGCACTGCAAGCAGCGCCGAAAGAAATGCTTTGATAAAACCGATCATTTTTTATACCTCATCTCATTTTATATTGTCACTGCGGCTGAGGGGTTGCCTGCCGCATCATATGCAACTATAGTATAGGAATCATCTGCGGTGCCGTTTGAGTCGATATATGCAAGCTCAGCATCACCGAAGCATAATTCAACCCTTGCAAGGAATTCGCCGTTTTTCTCAATGCGGTAAAATGCAATTCCTAAATTATCGGTTGCTTCATCCCAAGTCAGCTCAACACCTGCATCACTTTGCAGCTTTGCAAAGCCCTGCACGGCCGACGGCGCCTGACTTTCAAGCACATAGCCGTTTTCAACATAATCAAGGTAAGTGTTGATAAATGCGCTGTTTGCAGCCTGTGGGCTGTAATAATGGTTATAGGAGAATGTTATTATGTTTTCGGCATAGCGCGATGCAACATCCATCTGGCGCACAAACCGGTCAAGGGTTGATGTTACGGACTGAGTGTTTTCTGTTGCGGGGCGGGTCAGAATGCCGTCAAGGGCTGTATCGGCAAAGGCAAGAGTAAAATTCTCACAGTTAGCCCAGAGTTTAACATCCGCATTTGCAGTCCTGACCGCCTCGGAATACATTTTCCAATTCCGTTCAAGGTTTTCTTCCGATGTCCACAGAGCACCAACGGCATCCTGCGGAGCAAAAATATCTCCGTCTCTGAAATTAACCTTATCAAACAGTCGCACAAGGTTGGTAAGCGTTAATACAGGGCCTGCGGCTAGATACTCCGCAAAAAACGGGCTGAGAAGCAGAGGCAGCGATGGGTTAAGGGAATTCAGACTGTAAATTATTTCATTCAGACCCTCCGCCATACCGCCGATATTAATCTGGCAGGTAAGCACATTATTGAATTCTGGAGTGAAATACCAGCCGTAAAAATTCTCGGAATAGGCTTTATAATATTTGCCGTAAATCTCCTCGGCCATATCTGCCGCTACGGCACACATTTCGGCATACTGCCCTGTAATTGCGCCCTCCGTCCAGAAATCGTCAAACATTGCAAGGCCTATGAACACTTTGATATCAGTGCCCTTGCAGTTGCGCAGAGCAGCTTCAATAACATCGGGACACTTAGTAGCGTTTTCAAAGGCATCAAGAGAAGAATCATAATAAACGGTCCATCCCCCGCCTGAGGATTTATAGGCTTTGTTGGCAACATCCTGCAGTATAAGGTACTTTATACCCGCATCCTGCATATGTTCAATTTCCGTCTGCCACTGCTCATCGCTCCATGTGCAGCTAAGCCATGACTGAAGAAAGGTGCCGTTGAATTCGGGGTTGCATTTCCTTTCGGGAGCAGATGAAAAAGGCATGACAGAAACAAGAAAGGCAATTAAAGCGGAAATCAGTTTTTGTAAAAATATAAACATGCTTATACCTCCGTAATATTGGAATTATATCACACAAAATATATTTTGTACAGTAAAAAAGCGGCGATTGTTAAAATCACCGCCTGAAATCATTTTATTTCGTCTGCAAAAACGCCTTTTTTCTTCATTTGCCGTTTAAGTATAAAGTACATTGCAAACTGTGCAAAAAAGGTAACTGCCCATGAAACAGGATAAGCCCAGTAAAGGAATATGAGGGTTTTGTTAAGCGGCAATACAAAATAAATCCAGAAAAGCCTTATGCCGCATGCACCGAGGAGCGAAACAATCATGGGTTCAAAGGATTTGCCCATTCCTCTTATCTGACTTGCCGCAACATCCATAAGAGAGCAGAAAAAATAAAACGGCATTACAAGAAGCAGCCTTTCCGCACCGATTGCAATTACTTCGGCGTCATCGGAGAAAAGCCCTACTATCTGATTACCGAAAACACATCCCAGAGAGCCCATACCAACTCCAATAATAAGAGTAAGAATAAGGCAATGGCGGTAAACCCTGCCTATATTGCAATATCTCCTTGCACCCATATTCTGAGATGTAAAAGTCATTGTTGTCTGAGCGACGGCATTGGTGCAGGTATAAACATAGGAGTCGAAGTTGGAGCCTGCCGCAATTCCCGCCATTGCAACGGAGCCGAAGGAATTAACCGTTGACTGAATGA
The DNA here is from genome assembly GCA_045604685.1 of Acutalibacteraceae bacterium. Taxonomy (GTDB): domain Bacteria; phylum Bacillota; class Clostridia; order Oscillospirales; family Acutalibacteraceae; genus CAG-177. Next base: position 159,695 of record JAZUON010000003.1, on the reverse strand, counting down.
TAACATTTGACACAGAGAACAGAGAATTCTGTATGCCCGCGGGAAGGCCGAGGCGCAGAATGCTTTTCAGCTCATTGCCATATATTTTCAGCCTGCTGAATATAAGGCGGCAGGCATTCGGCATTTTTGTAAGATAAATCACAATAAGCACTGCGGAAAGATACTGCGAAACAATGGTCGCAATGGCAACACCGCTGACACCCATTTTGAACACTATTATGAGAACAAGATTGAGAACAACATTCACAAGACCCGAAAGAGTAAGAATATATAAAGGTCTTTTTGTGTCTCCCGTTGCTCTTATTACCGATGCTCCAAAGTTATAAGCTAGCAGCCCGGGCGAACCGAGAAAATAAATTTTAAGATAGAGCGATGCAAGGTTAATAACATCCTCAGGAACATCCATCAGCCTGAGCATGAAAGGCGATGCAAAAAAGCCGACTGCTCCGATGAAAAGTCCGCAAACAACACTCATGAGCATTGCCGTATGCACACATTCATGAACCGTTTTATCGTCACCTTCACCGATGTGCCTTGCAACCATAACACCTGAACCCATCGAAAGGCCCAGAAATATATTAAGAAAAAGATTGACCAGCGAGCCCGTAGAACCAACTGCCGCAAGAGCCTCCTTGCCCACAAATCTGCCAACAACAATAACATCGGCAGAATTATAAGCAAGCTGCAGCAGGCCCGTAAGCATCAGCGGAACTGAAAAAATAAGTATTTTTTTAAGAAAGGGCCCCTTGGTCATATCAAGGGAATATCTTTTTTCCATTTTCAAGCTCTCCAAAATCAACCGAGTTCCTTAAGAATCTCGGAAAAAGGCGCAACGCTGCGCCTGAGAATACCGTGCATATGAGCAATGGCAATGCCGTAATTTGTCATAGGCACTCCGCAGTCAGAAGCAAGACCTGCCCTGCTTTGCATTTCACGGGCGTTAAGCATACAGCCACCGCAATGAACAACCAGCGCATAGTCCGACAAATCCTCGGGAAATTCTCCGCCGCTTGTAAATGAAAACTCAATATTTTTGCCGGTATAATTTCTTATCCAGTTCGGCATTTTCACCGTTCCGATATCGTTGCACTGCCTGTGATGGGTGCATCCCTCGGAAATCAGAACTCTGTCGCCGTTATTGAGCTTATCAAGCATTGCGGCGCCTCTTACGGCAGCAGTAAGATCGCCCTTGTAACGCGCAAAAAGTATAGAAAAAGAAGTAAGCTGAATATCCTCGGGGGTTTCGGCAGAAACCTTTTCAAACACCTGCGAATCAGTTATGACTATCCTCGGTTTTTCTCCGAGAGAAACAAGAGTTGATTTAAGCTCTGTATCGCGGCATACAACCGCTGCAACGCCGTTTTCAATAAGCTCCCTTATAACCTGCTGCTGGGGCAGAATCAGTCTCCCCTTCGGCGCGGACTCATCAATAGGCACAACAAGCACCGCAAGGTCACCTGCTTCAACAAGGTCGGCTACAATTTTTTTGCCGTTTTCCTGCTTTCGGGCCAGCCTACCTATCATTTCCTTAAGCTCATTTATATTTTCACCGCTTATTGCGCTGACATATATTTCGTTATCAGCCGCCCGAGGAATCGAGCCAAGCAAATCCGCTTTGTTATAGGCGATAATGTATTTTATGTTTTTGCTTTCAAATCGTGAAATAAGCTCCCTGTCCTGCGGCTGAATACCCTTCACGGCATCAACTACAAGCACTGCTACATCCGTGTAATTCAGCGCCTGAAAGGCTCTTCTGACCCTCATTCCGCCAAGCTCGCCCTCGTCATCAATGCCGGGGGTATCAATTATCACAACTGCGCCAAGCGGAAGAAGCTCCATAGCTTTTTTAACGGGATCGGTTGTTGTGCCTTTCACATCGGAAACAAGAGAAAGCGCCTGACCTGTTACCGCATTAACCACGCTTGATTTGCCTGCATTTCGCAGGCCAAAAAAGCCGATATGAACTCTTTCGGCAGAAACCGTGTTGTTAAGGCTCATAGTAATTCACCTCAGAATCTGAAATCTCTGCGGTTTGAGGCTTTGATATCCTCAATATTTTTCTCCGCAATAGCTCTTACCTTTGCACCCGGGATTTTATTAAGCTCATTGCTTATCATTTCATAACCGATTTTCTTTGTTGCTTCGCTTGCATAGTCTACAAGATATTCAGTGAGAGTCATTAGTGCATTCGGATGACAACAGTTAAGAATCTGACCGTTCTTGCAAAGAGTCATAAATCTGTCACCCGTTCTGCCTTCTCTGTAGCAAGCGGTGCAGAAGGAAGGAATATGTTTCATTTCCATGAGCCAACGAACAACCTCATCAAGGGTCCTCTGGTCGGAAACATCAAACTGCTCGGAGTCATGAGGCCTTTCCTCCTCGGTATAGCCGCCGACTGAGGTTCTTGATGCGCCGCTGATTTGGGATATACCCAACCTGAGAGCCCTTCCTCGCATCTGCTCCGACTCTCTTGTTGAAATGATCATACCCGTATAGGGCACAGAAATCCTGATGCAGGCAATGAGCTTTTCAAAAAGGTCATCCGAAAGACCGTTATCAAAAGCATCGGGGTCAATATCATCCGCTCTCTTGAGTCTGGGAACGCTGATTGTATGAGGGCCCACGCCGTGGACAGCCTCAAGATGCTCTGCATGCATAAGCAGACCGGCGAATTCATATTTATAAAGCTCAAGACCGAAAAGCACACCCAAACCTACATCGTCAATACCGCCTTCCATTGCTCGGTCCATAGCCTCGGTATGATAATCATAATCATGCTTGGGGCCTGTGGGATGCAGCTTAAGATAGCTTTCCTTATGGTATGTTTCCTGAAAGAGGATGTAGGTGCCGATGCCTGCATCCTTGAGCTTTCGGTAATTTTCAACGGTGGTTGCTGCAATGTTAACGTTCACCCTGCGGATTGCGCCGTTCTTATGGTTAATCGAATAAATTGTTTTAATGCTTTCAAGGATATACTCAATGGGGTTGTTAACGGGGTCCTCACCTGCCTCAATGGCAAGACGCTTGTGACCCATATCCTGAAGAGCAATTACCTCTTGGGCAATTTCCTCCTGGGTCAGCTTTTTGCGTGCAATGTGCTTATTCTTAAGGTGGTAGGGGCAGTAAACACAGCCGTTAACACAATAGTTTGAAAGATAAAGAGGTGCAAACATAACTATGCGGTTACCGTAAAACGACAGCTTTATTTCTTCGGCCAGCTTATACATCGCCTCAATCTTTTCGGGGATTTCGCAGGCAAGGAGAACTGCCGCTTCTCTGTGGGTCAGGCCTGCGCAGGTTGTTCCTTCTGCGGTTTTCCTGGGCTTTGCCTTTTCAAGAATACTGTCAATAAGCTCCGCATTATTTTTATTCTGCTCGGCATATTCAAGGGTTGCAAGGATTTCCTCATGATTGATGAATTCCTCTGCTTTAAGTGATCTGGGGTTATAAATTGCCATAATATTACATCCTTTCTTCGGGTCAGAAACACTTGCCCGTCAGATATTATTTTTACAATCACCTCTGTCGGTAACTATTTCACACCCGACAGATTTCATGCGGCGTTCAAGCTCCGCCTTATTTTCTGCAGCCTCTGCGCCGCCCGTCAATTTATTATTATAAAGCTCATATTTACCCTTCACATCCGAGGGCGAAAGGTTGGGCATAACCACATTTGCACCCGAAAGTATTCCCTTTTCCCTGCCCTGAGGGTCGGCGGTGCCGAGAGCCGTTGTAGCGGGCAGAAGAATACTTGGAGAAATGAGCCTTATTATTGAAAGAAGATAGCATGTCAACTCAACCGAGCCTGCTTTTTCTGCAGCGAACACCGTTTCCCTATGAGGAATAAACGGGCCGACGCCGCACATCTGCGGCTTAAAGTGCTCAACAAACTTCAAATCCTTTGCAAGAGTATGCGCCGTCTGAAACGGCGAGCCCACCATAAAACCGCAACCCGTCTGGAATCCGATTCCCTTAAGGTTACTCAAACATTCCATACGGTTATCAAAGGATAAATTTGCAGGATGGAGCTTTTGATAATGCTCTTTATCTGCCGTTTCATGGCGCAGAAGATATCTGTCCGCACCCGAATCATAAAGCCTCTGATAGCTTTCACGGCTTCTTTCACCAAGAGAAAGAGTTACGGCGCAATCGGGATATCTGCTTTTTATTTCGCCGATTATTTCGCAAATAAAATCATCGGTGAAATACGGGTCCTCACCGCCCTGCAACACAAAGGTGCGGAAGCCGAGAGGGTAACCCTCATCGCAGCAGGATAAAATCTGTTCTTTGGTAAGTCTGTATCTTTGGCAGGCTTTATTATCACGGCGTATGCCGCAATAAAGGCAATTATTTTTGCAAAAGCTGCTTATTTCAATAAGACCTCTGATAAAAACTGCATTGCCGTAAACCCTTTGCTTTGCCTTCAGAGCCTTTTCAGCAAGAATGCTTGCACATTCTTTGTTACGGTTAACAATCAGCTTTTCGTATTCTTCAAGTGTCAGCGTGCGGTTTTCTTCCAGCTTGTTTATAAGGTCAATCATTGAAAATCTTGTTTGAATATGCGGTTTTGACGCTGATTCCGTCCAGCTTGCCGATTTTGCCCGAAAGCTCCGCAATAACATCCTGAGGAGCATCAACGGCGATGCTGACAATGCTCAGGTTTCGCTCCTTATAAGGCAAACCCATTCTGCCCACAATGCAATCACCGAAAACATGAAGCAATGCATTGAGCTTTTCAACGGAATCCTTATTCTCAACAATAATGCCGATAACCGCAATTCGCTTTTCCATAAATAAACACTCCCGAAAAATAATAAAAACCGCACCCCGAAAAAGGCGCAGTTTTACCGTAATTCATCTATTTACGTTTTCATGCACCTTTCACTCGGAATTATCCTTATGTCAGGATACCTATATTATACATTTCTTGCTATGTTATGTCAATGACACTGTTTACCAAAAAGTATAAAATCACCTTGACCAAAACAGTCAAAAGTGATAGACTATCCGATTGAAAGAGAGGTACAACAATGGATAACAAAATTCAGACAAAAAAAGAAAACAGAATAATTTTCATCTGTTGGCTGGCATATACGGCAGCTTATGTTGGCAGACTCAACTTCAACGCTTCAATTGTTGCAATCATTTCGGATCTGGGAGTAACCAAAGCTGAGGCCGGGCTTGTGAGCTCATTCTTTTTCTTCGCATACGGAGCAGGCCAGCTTATAAACGGCATACTTTCAAAAAAATACAATGCCAAAACAATGATTTTTCTTTCGCTGATTTGCTCGGCGGTTTTCAATCTGCTTATGCCCCTTTCAGGCAGCATAGGCACAATGAAATTTATCTGGATGGGAAACGGCATTGTGCAATCCGTCTTGTGGAGCACACTTATCAAAACTCTTTCCGACTATGTCTCAGACAAAAAGCTACCCAAGGCAATCCTTGCAATGAGCACAACTGTTGCAATCGGCACGCTTATCGCCTACGGAATTTCTTCCCTTTCTGTTAATTTCGGCATTTGGCAGGCTGTTTTTTATGTTGCATGCATTGTGCTTGTTATCAGCGCAATTATCTGGCTTTTACTTTTCGGCAAGGCACCCGAAAAAGTCGCGCAGATTGATGAGAAAAAAGACGAAAAGGTGAAAACAGCAAAGCCCGTTTTGCTTGCCCTTTTCCTTGCAGCATTTGCAGGAATTGCCAACGGCTTCATCAAAGACGGCATCAACACATGGGTGCCGTCTGTGCTTTACGAGGAGTTCGGCGTTTCTCAATCATTTTCAATTCTGCTGACCCTCTTTTTGCCTATGGTTTCAACAATGGGTGCAGCAATTGCAAAAAAGGTTCACGAAAAAATCCCCTCTCACGCCGCTATGAACTTTATTTTTTACATATTCTCGGCACTGCTTTGCGGCGGAATACTTCTTTCGCTTAAAATTCACAACATTTTTGCTGTTATGCTCTGCTTCATTTGTGTTGCCTGCGGAATGTCAATGATAAACAATGTTATAACAAGTATGTTTGCACTTGATTACCGCAGAATGCTCAATGCAGGCTTTGCAGCAGGACTGCTCAACACATTCTGCTACGTTGGCAGCACAATAACATCATACACTCTGGGCGCAGTTGCTCAGTCAAGCGGCTGGAATGCAGTTTTCTTTATAATGCTGGCGGTTTGCGCCTGCGCGGCGGCAGTTTGCCTTTGCGGGATTATAAGCGAAAAGAAAATGAAGGTGAAATAAATGAAAAGATTTGAATGTGATTACCTTGAAGGAGCGCATCCCGAAATACTCAAAAAACTTCTTGAAACAAATATGGAGCAAACAATCGGCTACGGCTGCGATGAGCATTGCAAGAACGCCGCAAGGCTGATAAAAGCCGCTTGCAATTCTCCTGAAAGTGATGTTCATTTTCTTGTTGGCGGAACTCAGACAAACACAACGGTTATCAGCGCCGCGCTGCGCCCTCATCAGGGAGTTATCAGCGCTGAAACAGGTCACATCAATGTTCACGAAAGCGGAGCGATTGAGGCTACGGGTCACAAGGTTCTTTCTCTGCCATGCACCGATGGCAAACTGACTGCAGAAGCAGTTGAGGATTGCTTTAATTCCCATGCAAACGACCTTAACCGCGAGCATATGGTTCAGCCTGCATTGGTTTATATCTCTTACCCTACCGAATGCGGCACACTCTACACAAAAGCAGAGCTTGAAGCAATTTATTCAGTATGTCAAAAATGCGGATTGCTGCTTTACATTGACGGCGCAAGAATGGGCTACGGTCTTGCTTCGGACGGTTGCGACCTTACTTTGCCCGACATTGCCGCAAACTGCGATGTATTCTACATCGGCGGCACAAAGGTCGGCGCACTTTTCGGCGAAGCTCTTGTTATAAATAATGCAGACCTCAAAAAAGATTTCCGCTATTTTATCAAACAAAAAGGCGGACTGCTCGCAAAAGGCAGACTGCTTGGAATTCAGTTTGAGGCTCTTTTTGAAAACGGACTTTATTTTGAAATTTCAAAGCATGCAATAGAATGCGCAAAACGGATTTATAACATTTTTGCAAGCCGCGGCTATGAATTCCTTTCCGATTCAAAAACAAATCAGCAATTTCCGATTTTATCTGACAGAGAAATTGAGATTCTTGCAAAGAATTTCACATATGACTATTGGTGTTCCGTTGGCGGCGGAAAAAGCGCGGTGCGCTTCTGCTCAAGCTGGGCAACTACCGAAGAAAATCTTGATGCACTCGAAAGTGCGGTTAAGGCATTATAAAAAGTTAAAGGCTGTGACATCACGTCACAGCCTTTTGTTTATTTGATTGCATCGTAAATTCTGTCACGGCAGTTATTATCCTTATGAAGGAAGAAGCCGTCCATTCTCTGCTGATAAACCTGTTCAGGCTCGCCGTTTCTGTTAACAAGTCCGCAAAGGTATTCAACCGCCTGCTCCGCACTATGAGCAAGAGGCCCGAAGCCTTCTTCAAGAGGCAAATCAAGTTTTCTGTAATCATTCATACCTGCTCTGAACATCTCGTCATCTGGAACGAAATACATCATTGTCTTTTTGAGATAAACAAAATCAAAGCAGAAGGATGAAAAATCGGTTATAAAAACTTTATAGCTCTTTTCATCAACGGATTTTTCAGCTATACGAATTCTTTTCGAGTCAAGCTCATAAAGCGGTGCATAATCCGCAAAAATCGGATGAAGTTTGAAATCAAGATACCAATCGTTTTTCTCAAGGCATTCCTCAAGCTCTGCACTGTGCAGGAAATCATAGGTTTCCTTAAAGAAAACGCTGCCTTTGAACTTATCTGGTGAAGCAAAAAATGAGCCCGATGAATCAACACCGATAAGATATTTACGCCATGTGGGAGCAAAAAGTATCTTTTTTTCGCTCTTTGCTGCATCAACATCCATAAAATCATATCTCGGCATTCCCGCGGGAATAAGGTCGCATTCACGGAAGCCGTAATTTTCCGTCATATTTCTTGCCTCAAAGGTTGTGGAAATAACCTCTCTGTCAACAGCATTAAGGCGGTCATTTGAATACTTCCAGGGCAGAAATGCATGAAGCACGCCATGCTGAAGATAAATAACCTCTGCCTTGAAAACATCAGTATAATATTTCCAGACAACATTAAGGAACGGATTGTAGTTATTATATTCTGCAAAAGCGGTTATAACCTTTTCTGCCGCAAGGAAAAGCCTTCTGTGCTTAAGAGAACCGAACTGCACAATATTCTTTTTCTGCTTTGAAGTAAACAGAGCGCTTCTGTCCATTTTATCGTTGACAACATAATATCTTTCAACACCGTCGTCAATTTCAAAATCGTGGATAAATTGATAGTATCCGTTATCTTTATAAACATTTTTGCAGTCGTAATAAAGCCAGATGCGCCTGTCAGGTGAAATTTTATTTACACAAAGCTTGCGCAGAAGAAACGTCCTCGGCTTTGTGAGCATAAGTGATTTTTCAAAATTCTTTGTAAACGCTTTTTCTGCCGCCGCTGAAGATTTAATGCTGTCAAAGCCGTTCTGTTTCTGAACAAATTCATATCCGCAGCGGTATATGGAATTTCGTGCAACGCCGTTGCCGAAGGGTGTATTCATAACAAATTCAAGGCGCACGGGAATTCTTTCTTCATCCATATCAACGGTGAAATAAATTCCGCCGTATTTCTTATAATCCCAATCAAAACGGACGCGCCAGAATTTATTTGTTCTTATCTTTGCATGATAATAGTCCCATGCCGAATCTTCAAGGTTAAGCTCAACAGTTTTTGTGCTGTGGGCACCCGAAAGGTGCATATGTACCTTTGGCTTTTCACAGAACGAAAAAACAGGAGAACGAAGGAAAGCATCAATATATGCCTTGTCCTTATCAACCTTAAATCTGCACACTGTAAACGGAATTGTGCCCTCATAAAAAATAGGCTTATCCTCTTTGAAAAGCGAAACTCCGCAGCAACCTGCTTTAACCTTAACAGCATCCTTATCCTTTAAGCCGAGCATGAAATATCTGTGAGGCGCTTCAACCTTGGGATGCTTGATAATAACCTCATCATCAACACGCCTTAACAAATTGCATATTCTTTCAACAGCTCTGTCATATTCTTTTTCCTCATAGTGATAAGGTAAAAGGATATCCGTTCTGGATTTCCAGTTAACATCGTTAACATACATTGCCTGAATATAAGGCGGAACTTTTTCAGGATAAGAAGCGAAAAGCTGCTCCCAAAAGCTCATTGTTGTTTCAAAAATATAATATGAGTAAAAAATGGTGTTGGTTATGCTTGAAGGATTTTTTGTATAAAGATACTTTGCGCCCGTGCAATAACCGATTTTCATTTTTTCACGGACAACATCGATATTATACTTCTGGTCCTCGTGACGGAAATTCTCTGTTGTATCAAACAGAATATTATCTTCACCCTTGTTCTTTACACATATATTGACATTGGTCTGTGTAACATAAACATTTTCGGGCTTTGTGAGGTCATAAACGCCTTCTCTTGTAAGGTATTTATACCTGAAATGTATAGTCTCGCTCTGCTTGCCGTTATATACGGGAATTATTTTATAGGTGACGATATCAATCTCATCTTCGTGCTTATCAAAGAAATTTACAAGGTTTTCAAGCGAATTGCTTGTGAGCTCATCGTCAGGGTCAAGAAAAACAAAATACTTGCCCTGTGCATGCTTTATGCCGAAATTACGGGTCTTTGAAAGGCCCTCGTTTTCTTTGGAATAGAGCTTGAAAAAAGGATATCTTTCGGCATACCTTTTGCAGATTGCCTCGCTGCCGTCAGGCGAGCCGTCGTTAATAAGAAGCACCTCAAGGTCATCCTTATTGATAGTCTGCTTAACAAGGGATTCAAGGCAGCCTTCAATGTATTTTTCAACATTATAAATCGGCACTATAACTGATATACGGTATTTAAACATCAAAACAACACCCATTTAAATTATAATTTCATATTATTCTATCATTTGGTATAATTAATGTCAATAGCTTACCGTCAGCTCGCATCGGCTTGCTTTTTGCGCACCTTAGCTGACAAAACACACGGAAGATTCATTATATATATAAGCGCTTTGTTGAAAAAGCTTAACGAGAAGAAAAGCGTTACCAGAACAGACAGAGGAATTATTACCCATTCGTCATAACGCCCTATTACATCTGCAAAAACGGATTTCAGATTGAGCAACTCATAAATCACATATATTGCGCCGTAATGCAGGCCGTAAACTGCAAGGGTTCTTTGGCCAAGCCTGCCGCAAATGCCGAAAGGAGTTTTATTTGGAACAAGAATAATTACGCTGCCGCCGACAAGAGCAGCAACCGCATAATGAGCAAGCCTCAACAGGCAGCCTGTGGACTCAAATTCACCTAAAGTGTTGTAGGGATTCCGGCCCGTAAGAACATTGCGCAAGGTATAAATTTCATCCCCCTGAACAAAAACAAAAATCGCAGCAATAATCAGCACTGCAACCGCAACCCATTTTTGCACCTTACCGTTACAGAATTTCTCTGTCTTTTGCCTGTCCGAACAATATCCGAGATAAAAAAACGGATAAAATACAATCACTCTTGAAACAGCCAGAAAATCTCTGATAAAAGGAAAAAAGCCTGCTGCACACGCTAATATTATACTGACGGCAAAAACAGCCGCTTTGGGCAACTTATTCACCGCAATCGTAATGAGATTAAAGAAGAAAAGAGCAAGCATAAACCAGGGAACACCGCCCTCAACAAACAAGTTGAATTGAGGAGCTCTGCCGACCCAAATCTTAACAAAGTGAAAGAATATCTTGAGCAGAATATAAATCAAAATGTAGCCCGTAAACTTATCATACCGCTTGTTTTCAATATTCTTTTTTGCAAAAAGACCCGAAACAAAAATAAAAACAGGCATATGGAAAATGTAAATATAAAAAATCAGGCTTCGAATATGCTCATTACCGCTTGTATAATACTCTGCAAAATGACCGAGGACAACTAAAAAAATCAACAGGAATTTTAATATATCCCACTTTTGGCTTCGTTGAGTGTTCAATACATCCAAAAAGCGTCCCCCTTTCCTTCATCTCAGCTTACATATTACATTATTAAGAGAAAAAAATCAAGGAATTATTATACTGCTATACTGCTGTTCATTGACACAAGCTGCAATTAATAGTATTATTAGCCTGACGGCAAAAATTGCAGTTTCAAGTCAAAAAACGGAGAAAAGAAATGAAAACATACGATATTATCATATGCGGTGCCGGACCCGCAGGCGCAGCATTTGCAATGACGGCACCCAAGGAAATGAAAATTCTGTTGCTTGACGGCACAATCAACCCCAAGCCATGCGGAGGCTTGCTTGCACCGGATGCACAAAAAGCCCTTGCGAGCTTTGAGCTTACTCTGCCAAAGGAAATTCTTGTTGACCCTCAGATTTTTTCCGTGCGAACAATAGATATGAGAACAAATTCCGTTCGCAGATATCAGCGAATGTATATCAATGTTGACCGTGATAAATTTGATAAATGGCTGGTTTCTCAAAGCGGCAGAAATGTTGAAATACGGCGCGCAAGGCTCACAGCCTGCAATAAGACAGGCAACGGGTTTGAGACAGTATGCAAGGATCTGAACGGAGAAGAATTTACGGCAAAAAGCAGGTATCTTGTAGGTGCCGACGGCGCAAATTCTTTTGTCAGGCGAACATTTTTTCCAAAGCTGAAAACACGGCAATATGTGGCAATTCAGCAATGGTTTGACATTGATGAAAATACGCCAGATCCCTTTTATTCATGCATTTTTGACCCTGAAACAAGCGCCTGCTGCTCATGGTCAATTTTCAAGGATAACTATGTAATTTTCGGCGGTGCATATGAGCCTGAGCATTGCCGTGAGCGCTTTGAAAAGCAGAAGGCAAAAATGAAAAACTTTGGTCTTGAGCTGAAAAATCCCGTTAAAACTGAGGGCTGCCTTGTGCTGCGTCCATCCTCCCCTGCAAGTTTCTGCACGGGGGAAAACGGAATTTTTCTCATAGGCGAAGCGGCGGGCTTCATAAGCCCCAGCTCACTTGAAGGCATCAGCAGCGCAATCAACAGCGCCGTTGCCTTGAGCGATGCTATAAAGGAAGGCGGCAATATTCACGGCAAATACAATAAAAAGGTGTTGCACCTCAAAGCAAAGCTTCTTGCAAAAAACCTGAAGTGTCCCTTTATGTATAATCCCACGCTGAGAAAGTTTGTTATGAAATCGGGAATTACGGCGCTCAAATTGAAATAAATCCGTTGACACAAATAAAAAACAGTAGTATTATTTAGTATGTATGGATTAATACATAGGAGGTTTTTTATGACCAGATACGAAAGCGCAAAAGAGCTTTACGGTAAATTCGGAATTGATACCGAAGCTGCCCTTAAAAAGCTCGGCGATATAACAATTTCAATTCATTGCTGGCAGGGCGACGATGTTGGCGGCTTTGACGGCGATGATGCGCTCTCGGGCGGCATTCAGACAACGGGAAACTACCCCGGCAAAGCAAGAAACCCCGAGGAGCTTATGGCGGATATTGACAAAGCATTCAGCCTTATCCCCGGAAAGAAAAAGCTTAATCTCCATGCCTGCTACGCCATCTTTGACGGCAACAGGGCAGACAGAGATGCGCTTAAGCCCGAACATTTTACAAAATGGGTTGAATTTGCAAAAGCAAGAAACATAGGCATTGATTTTAACCCCACCTTTTTCTCACATCCTATGGTAAAAGACGGTCTTACCCTTTCATCACCCGACGAAGATGTGCGCAGATTCTGGGTTGAACACGGCAAACGCTGCGTTGAGCTTTCGGATTACTTCGCAAAGGAAACGGGATATCCCTGTGTTATGAACATCTGGATTCCAGACGGCTATAAAGATATTCCCGCAGACAGACTTTCCCCCCGCCTGCGCTTCAAGAAATCACTTGACGAAATTCTTGAAACGCCATACGACAAAAACAATGTTTATATCACCCTTGAATCGAAGGTATTCGGCATCGGCCTTGAAAGCTACACTGTTGGCTCGGCTGAATTCTGCCTGAGCTATTCAATCAGCAAGGGCATTACTCCCCTTATGGACAACGGTCATTACCATCCCACAGAGCTTGTTTCGGATAAAATCCCCTCAATGCTCGCATTCAGCGATAAAATTGCTCTTCACATCACAAGAGGCGTTCGCTGGGACAGCGACCATGTTGTTATCCTTGACGATGAAACAAAGGAAATTGCAAAGGAAATCGTCAGAAACGATGCGCTTGACAGAGTATTCATTGCAACGGACTATTTTGACGCTTCAATCAACCGCATCAGCGCCTGGGTAACGGGCGTAAGGAATGTTCAGAAGGCTCTGCTCTTTGCACTTCTTCAGCCTTCGCAGAAAATGAAGGAGCTTCAGGACAGCGCAGACTTCACTGAGCTTATGGTGCTCAGCGAAGAAATGAAAACAATGCCCATGGGCGATATCTGGGCAGAGTTTCTTGAAAGACAAGGCACAGAAAGCTGCTATATCGGCAGCATAAAAGAATATGAAGAAAAGGTTTTGGTGAACAGAAAATGAAAAACATTTTAGAAGCACCCTTTGTGGTAGGAATGTGCAAAGCAACTGCAAACATGTACCGCATGGGCTGGGACGAAAGAAACGGCGGCAACATCAGCATGATGCTTGAAAATGATGAGGTTGCAGAGTATCTTGATATCAATGCTCCAATCAGAACAATTGAAATGGGCTTTGATGCAAGCGTTCTTGTCGGAAAGATTTTCATTGTTACAGGCACAGGCAAATACTTCAAGAATGTTGAGGATGACCCCGAAAACAACCTCGGCATTATTAAGATTGCAGAAAACGGCACAACAGCAGAGCTTCTTTGGGGCTACAGCGACGGCGGCAGACCCACTTCCGAGCTGCCCGCACACCTTATGAGCCACATTTCAAGACTCTCAAAGAATCCTGAAAACAGAGTTATTATGCACAGCCACCCCACAAACACTCTTGCAATGACCTATGTTCATGAGCTCAGCGAAAAGAAATTCACACATTCACTTTGGGAGATGTGCACCGAATGCATGGTAGTTTTCCCCGACGGCATCGGCGTTCTTCCCTGGATGGTTTGCGGCACAAACGAAATCGGCATTGCAACCGCAGAGAAGATGAAGGAATTCCGCCTTGTTATCTGGGGTCAGCACGGCATTTACGGCTGCGGCAAGGACCTTGACGAAGCATTCGGACTTATCGAAACGGTTGAAAAGGCAGCACAGCTTTATATGATGACTGCTCACCTGCCCAGAGTTAACACAATCACTGACCCCGACCTTATTGAAATCGTTAAAGCATTCAAACTTGAAGATGTATACAGAAGAGATTTTCTTAATCTTTAATCAATAGGAGGAAACAAAAATGGCAAACAGATTTGTACTTAACGAAACATCATACCACGGCAAGGGCGCTGTTGCAGCTATTGCCGATGAATTCAAGGCAAGAGGCTTTTCAAAGGCTCTTGTTTGCTGCGACCCCGACCTTATCAAATTCGGCGTTGCAGACAAGGTTTTCAATGTTCTTAAGGGTGCTGACATTGCTTACGATGTTTTCAGCACAATTCAGGCTAACCCCACAATTGAGAATGTTCAGGCAGGCGTTGAAGCATTCAAAGCAAGCGGCGCAGACTGCATTATCGCAGTTGGCGGCGGTTCATCAATGGACACTGCAAAGGCAGTAGGCATTATCATTGCTAACCCCGAATTTGCTGATGTTCGCTCACTTGAGGGTGTTGCTCCCACAAAGAACAAGTGCGTTCCCATTATTGCAGTTCCCACAACAGCAGGCACAGCAGCTGAGGTTACAATTAACTACGTTATCACCGATGCACAGAACAACAGAAAGATGGTTTGTGTTGACGTTCACGACATCCCCGTTGTTGCAGTTGTTGACCCTGACATGATGTCAACAATGCCCGCAGGTCTTACCGCTGCAACAGGTATGGATGCTCTTACACACGCTATTGAAGGCTACATCACCAAGGGTGCATGGAAGCTCAGCGATATGTTCCACATCAAGGCAATTGAAATCATTGCAAAGAGCCTCAGAGGCGCGGTTGCAAACACAGACGACGGCAGAGAGGGTATGGCTCTCGGTCAGTACGTTGCAGGCATGGGCTTCTCAAACGTAGGCCTCGGCATTGTTCACTCAATGGCTCACCCCCTCGGCGCACTTTATGACACACCTCACGGCGTTGCAAATGCAATCATACTTCCCACCGTTATGGAATACAATGCACCTGCAACTGGTGAAAAATACAGAGATATCGCAAAGGCAATGGGCGTTGACGGCGTTGATGCAATGAGCCTTGAGGATGCAAGAAAGGCTGCCATTGATGCAGTTAAGCAGCTTTCAATTGATGTCGGCATCCCTGCTGACCTTAAGGAAATTGTTAAGGCTGAGGATATCCCCTTCCTTGCACAGTCTGCATTTGACGATGCTTGCCGCCCCGGCAACCCCAGAGATACCAGCGTTGAAGAAATCACCTCCCTTTACAATTCACTTATCTGAGCATAATTTTTTCAAAAGCCGCTTTCGGATGAAAGCGGCTTTTTTGCATAATTTTATGTAAAAAACATCACTTTAAAATTAATAACCCCGTAATTCATAGTGCAAAACAACAAAGTTTTGCAGGATTGCAAAATAACACTTGCAAAACTCCGGCATATAATATACAATATATGACATTGAGCTGAAAATTTCGGAGGTATTTGAAATGAACATTCAGAATTTATCCCGTGAGCAGCTTTCCGCAAGGCTTGCAGCTCTCACTGAAGAATATAATTCATACAAGGCAATGGGTCTTAAGCTGGATATGTCCAGAGGCAAGCCCGGCGCTGACCAGCTTGAGCTTACAAACGAAATGCTTGACCCCGCCCTTCTCGGCAACTGCAAGGCTTCAAACGGCTTTGATGTTCGCAACTACGGAATCCTTGACGGCATTCCCGAATGCAAGCAGCTTTTTGCCGATATTCTCGGCGTAAAGCCCGATAACACCATTGTTTTCGGCAATGCAAGCCTTACAATTATGTATGACTACATTGCACAGTGCATGCTTTTCGGCTGCGGTGCAGAGCCCTGGTCAAAGCAGGGCGCAATCAAATTTCTTTGCCCCGTGCCCGGTTATGACAGACACTTTTCAATTCTTGAGCATTTCGGAATTGAAATGATTAACATTCCCACAGATGAAAACGGCCCCGACATGAATCTTATCGACAGCCTTATCGCCGACGAAAAGGTTAAAGGCATCATCTGTGTGCCTATGTATTCAAATCCCTCTGGCAACACATATTCCCACGAAACCGTACGCCGCTTTGCGGCCCTCAAGCCTGCTGCAAAGGATTTCAGGGTTATCTGGGACAATGCATACTGTGTGCACCACATTAATGATGAGCACGACAGCCTGCTGAACATTTTTGACGCTGCGAAAGAATTTGGCAGCGAGGATATGTTTATTGAAGTTACCTCAACATCAAAAATCACCTTCCCCGGCGCAGGCGTTGCAGCCCTTGCCGCTTCGGATGCAAACATTGCCGCAATCAAAAGCAGAATGACTGTGCAGACAATCGGCTACGACAAAATCAATCAGCTCCGCCATGCAAATTACCTTAAAAATCTTGACGGAGTTAAAGCTCATATGCAGCGCCATGCCGATATCCTCAAGCCTAAGTTTGATGCTGTGCTTGATGCATTTGACGAAAAACTTGCAGGCAAGGGAATTGCCGAATGGACAAAGCCTAACGGCGGTTATTTCATTAGCCTTGATGTTTACGGCGGCTGCGCAAAAAGAACAGTTCAGCTTTGTAAGGAGGCAGGCGTTACCCTCACGGGCGCAGGCGCAACCTTCCCCTACGGTAAAGACCCCGAAGATAAAAACATCCGCATTGCCCCCACCTTCCCGTCAAGGGACGAACTCTGCAAGGCGGTTGAGATTCTTTGCCTTTGCGTAGAAATCTCCGCAATAGAAAAGATTCTCGGTTAATCAAATTAACCTTTTTCCCATTTTTTGAAGAAGCTCTCTGAGCTTAAGCCCTCAGGTCTGTTATATCTGCCGAGCCCGAAAAGCCATTCGGACTCGGCTTTTTTTATTATGTTCACCTTCTCCTCGCAGGTAAACGCCATTTCGATTCCGCAGGTTTTCAGTATTGCCGCACTCTCCTTACTGTAGCTGCCAAAGGGATATGCGATTGCAACGGGGGCTTTGCCCGTGTAATTAATCATCCTCTCTTTCATTTTTAACGAATCTGCGGTTAAAAATTCACTGTATTGCTCAAAAGTTTCACTTTTTCTTTTTTTCAGACCCGACCGTGCAGATGTATTCTTGTGTAAATCAAAGGTATGGCTCTGAATATCAATAATTTCGCCGTCACAAAGCTCCCTTATTTCATCCCATGTAAGATTTGAATAGGCAAGGTTATGGTCATTAATCCCGCTGTACTTATCCGCAACTGAGCCGATTGCAAAGCAAACCGCAGTAAAGCCGTATTTTTCAAGGAGAGGCAATGCATAAGAATAAACCGTTTCGCATCCGTCATCAAAGGTTATCAAAAAAGGTTTTTGAGGCAACTCACCTGCCCCGGATGCAAAATCAAGAAGCTCATTTACTGTTACGGATGAATAGCCGTTTTCACTCAGATAAATCAAATCCTTTTCAAACTGTTCAACCGTGAGAACATATTTTCCAGCCTTTGATTTATCAGATGTAAGCTGATGATACATAACAATGGGTAGCCTTTCGCCTCCCTGCTCCGACAATGCAGGAACTGCACCGAAGCCTGACAAAGCAACGGGAAGAACAAGCATTACGGCAAGAAAAAAATAAACAACGGATTTTCTTATTCTTATAACCATGATGTTCACTCTCTTTCATTAAATATTATTTCCGTTGAAGGTATTTTATGTTGCATTTACGGAATTCGGAGTGTATAATTGCATTGAAAGGAAGTGGCAGAATGAAAAAAATTATTTCTCTTGTTCTTGCAGCTATGCTGACGCTGCTTATGTGTGCCTGCGGCGCAGAAAACAAAGCTGATGAAAACGGCGCGCTTTATCCCGATGCCGCAAACGAGGCAGTTTCACTTGGAAACGGCTCAAAGCATCTTGATTTTACCGCTGTTGATGCAAACGGCACAGAATACAAATTCCATATTCACACAGATAAAACATATGTGGGCGAAGCACTTGAGGAGCTTGGTTTGCTTGAAGGCACAGAAGGCGACTACGGCTTATATGTTAACAAAGTTAACGGCATTTACGCCGAATATGAGGTAACGGGCACCTACTGGGCTTTCTATGTTGACGGCGCATATGCGCAGGCAGGCATTGATCTGACGGAAATCACGGATGGCACCGCATACTCAATGAAAATTGAACAGTAAAATAACAATCCCCGATATTTGCAAAACAAATATCGGGGTAAATTATTATTCACATGAGCTGCAAGAGCAGCAGTTGCCTGTGCAGCCTGCATTTTCCTTTGCAATGGCAAGCATAAGCTTGATTCTGTTTTCCTGATTAACCTGAGTTGCGCCGGGGTCATAGTCAATGGGAACAATGTTGGACTGAGGATACATTTCCTTCAGCTTTCTGATCATACCCTTGCCTACAATGTGGTTAGGAAGGCAGCCGAAGGGCTGAGCGCAAACAATGTTGCCGTAACCGCTTTCAATAAGCTCCATCATCTCTGCCGTCAACAGCCAGCCCTCACCCATTTTGCAGCCCGGGCCGATGATTTTTGTGCACATTTCCTTGATATGCGCATAAGGCGCAGGGACATTGAAATCACCGTAAGCCTTTGCAGCGGAAATAAGATTCTTTTCAACCTTGGAAAGATACCACATTGCAATCCTCATTGCAATTTTCTTGAAGGGATTGCCGCCGTAGAGCTTGATATCTTCAAGGCGGTTATCAACCTTGAAATTAATAAAACCTAAAAGGCCGGGCACCATAACCTCGCAATCCTGACCGAAAAGGAACTCCTCAAGGTGATTGTTTGCAAGGGGTGAATATTTAACATAAATTTCGCCAACTACGCCAACCTTTGTTTTTTCCGTTTTCTTAACGGGAATTTCGGCAAAGGTTTTTGTTATTTCGGGCAGTCTCTTGTTAACTGCAAAGAATGAATATCCTCTGCCCTTCTGCATTTCCGCGCTGAGACTGTCAATCCATTTCTGGGTAAGTTTCTGTGCGTCGCCTTTATTTACCTCATAAGGCTCAATCTGATTTTTCAGCAGAGTTATAAGGTCGCCGTAAATAACGGCGGAAAGCATCTTCAGCGCCATTGAAAGCCTGATTTTGAAGCCGCTGTTTTTCTCAAGACCCGAAAGGTTAAGTGAAATAACGGGCACTTGGGGGTAACCTGCCTTCTTCAGCGCTTTTCTGAGAAGGTGAATATAGTTTGATGCTCTGCAGCCGCCTCCCGACTGTGTAATCAGCAAAGCGGTTTTATCAGGGTCATATTTACCTGTATCAAGAGCGTCAATAAGCTGACCTATAACAAGCAGCGCAGGGTAGCAGGTATCGTTATGAACATATTTAAGGCCTTTGTCAACAACCGCCCTGCCGTCATTCTGCAAAAGCTCCGTTTTGTAGCCGTACTGGCCGAAAATATTGATAAACAGCCTGAAAGTGATATCAAGCATATTGGGCGCAAGGATGGTGTAATCCATCATATCCTTGGTAAATTCAACTCTGTCGGTATCGATTTTCTTGCTCATTCCTGCACCTCCTTATCTGCCTGTTGCGGCAAAGAGGCTTCTGAGCCTGATTTTAACCGCACCGGGGTTTGAAATTTCGTCAATCTTAATCTGAGTATAAATCTTGCCGTCCTTTTCAAGGATTGTTCTCATTTCATCGGTTGTAATGGCGTCAACGCCGCATCCGAAAGAAACAAGCTGAACAATGTTGAGGTCTTTATCATTTGCCTTTGCAACGTATTTTGCCGCTGCATAAAGGCGCGAATGATAAGTCCACTGATTAAGAACGGTTGTTGGGAATTTTTCAACAAGGGGGCTGACGCTGTCCTCGGTAATAACCGTTGCACCGCATTCGCAAATGAGCTTGTCAATGCCGTGGTTGATTTCTTCGTCAAGATGATAGGGTCTGCCGCAAAGCACAATTACGGGCATATCCTTCTTTTTTGCCTCGCTCAGGTATTCCATTCCCTTGAGATGAATTTTCTTCATGAAGGAATAATATTCCTCATATGCCTTTTCTGCAGCTTTCTTAACATCCTTAAGATTTATTCCGTCAAATTTCGCAGAAAGAATTTCAAAAATCTTCTTTGAAAAATCCTTGGGTCTGTGAAGACCAACATAATCAAACATAAAGTTAAGCTTTTTAAGCTCGCCGACATTTGAACGGATAACCTCAGGATAATAAGCAACAACCGGGCAGTTGTAGTTGTTGTCGCCAAGATTTTCATCAAGGTTATATGTCATACAAGGATAGAATATATCCTTAACTCCCTGATCAATAAGCGACTCAATATGACCGTGAAGCAGCTTTGCAGGATAACAAACCGTATCCGAAGGAATTGTGTGCTGACCCTTGACATAAAGCTCCCTTGAGGATTTTTCCGAAAGGGCAATGCCAAAGCCGAGTTCGGTGAAAAATGTATGCCAGAAAGGAAGAAGCTCAAACATATTAAGGCCCATAGGCAGACCTATAACGGGCTTTGTTCCCTTTACGGGCTGATATTTTGAAAGAAGCTCACGCTTATAATCAAACATATTCTCGCCCTTAACGGCATCTGATTTTGCAATAGGCTTGCTGCAACGGTTGCCGCCGATAAAGCTCCTGCCGGTTGAGAATTTATTAACAGTCAGGCGGCAATTATTGCTGCACTTTCCGCAGGTTACAGCCTTAACCTCATGCACAAAATTTTCAAGCTCAGCGGGAGCGATAATCGTGCTCTTTTCAGGAGCTCTTTCCATTGAATAGAGAGCTGCGCCATAAGCACCCATAAGACCCGAAATTGTAGGCCTTACAACGTTTCTGCCAATTTCCTGCTCGAAGGCACGGAGCACAGCGTCGTTAAGGAAGGTACCGCCCTGAACAACAATATTCTTGCCAAGTTCATCGGCACTTGCGGCACGGATAACCTTGTAAATAGCATTCTTTACAACGCTGATTGAAAGACCTGCCGAAATATTTTCAATTGAAGCGCCGTCCTTCTGAGCCTGCTTAACGGATGAATTCATAAATACCGTGCAGCGTGAGCCAAGGTCAACGGGCTTATCGGCATAAATGCCCAGCTTTGAGAATTTATCAATATCATATCCCCATGCAGCAGCAAAGGTCTGAAGGAAAGAGCCGCAGCCTGAGGAACAAGCCTCGTTGAGGAAGATATTATCAATTGCATTATTTCTGATTTTAAAGCACTTAATATCCTGACCGCCGATATCAATAATGAAATCAACATCGGGCTTGAATTTCTTTGCAGCAGTGAAATGAGCAACGGTTTCAACAAGGCCGATATCAATGCCGAATGCATTTTTGATGATATCCTCGCCGTAGCCTGTAACCGCGCTTGAAGCAACAACAGCATCGGGATACTTTGCATAGAAATCAGCAATAAAATCCCTGATAAGCGAAACGGGGTCGCCGTTATTTGACATATAGCGGCTCATAACAATTCTGCCATCCTTGTTGATAACAGTTGCCTTAACGGTTGTTGAGCCTGCATCAATGCCTATGTATACCTTTTCACCGCTTGAAATGGGGCAATTTTCCTCAACGGAATTCTTTGCATGCCTTTCGGAGAATTCTTTGTATTCACTCTCGCTTTTAAAAAGAGGCTTTGCGCCGAGGTATTCGCCGCTTTCCCTTGCATTTCTGATTTTTTCGGTTACTTCTTCCATGTCGAGCTCTTCGCCGTTTGCCGAATAAGCAGCGCCAAGAGCAACAAAATAAAGTCCGTTTTCAGGGCAAACACCTTTTACGCCGAGACCTTCATCAAATGCCTTGCGAAGCTCAGAAAGGAAATAAAGGGGTCCGCCGAGATAAACAACATTACCCTCAATCTTTCTGCCCTGCGAAAGACCAGAAACCGTCTGGTTAACAACCGCTGTGAAAATGCTGGCAGCAACATCGTTTTTTCTTGCGCCCTGATTAAGCAGAGGCTGGATATCCGACTTTGCAAAAACGCCGCATCTTGAAGCAATCGAATATATCTTTTCATGGCTTTGGGCAAGGGTGTTCATCTCAAGAGGCTCAACGCCGAGAAGCGATGCCATCTGGTCAATAAAAGCGCCCGTTCCGCCTGCGCAGGAGCCGTTCATACGAACCTCCACACCATTTGTGAAGAAAAGAATTTTCGCATCCTCACCGCCAAGCTCAATAACCGCATCCGTTCCCGGAAGAAGCCTTGAAACGCTGACTCTCGTTGCATAAACCTCCTGAATGAAATCAAGACCGAGAGCATTGGCAAAGCCCATGCCCGCAGAGCCCGAAACGGAAAGGGTTGCCTTTCTGAACTGGGGGTTTTCTTCAATTATCTGTGAAAGCATTTTTGAGCTTTTTTCCGCAATTTTGGAATAATGGCGCTCATATGCTTTATAAACTATGTTATTTTCATCGTCGATTGCAACACACTTAAGGGTTGTTGAACCGACATCCATACCTATTCTCATCTCATTCTCCCGATTAAACTTATGCTGATTTCTCTTCCTCAAGGTTTTCGCGCATAAGGCGTTCAACCTCGTGATAGAGCTTTTCATTTGCTTCCTCAACGGTCATGTCGTCAACCTTGAAGGGCTCGCCGTAGCGAACAGTAAGGTTTTTGCTGCGGAATTTATAATCACCCGTCAGACCGAAGGGAACAATATATGCATCCGACCTTTTTGCCATTGAAACCGCACCCGTCTTAAAACGGAGGAGGAAATTATCAGTCTTATTGCGCGTGCCTTCAGGGAAAATTCCGATTGCGCCGCCATCCTTAAGAACTCTCATTGCCGATTTAGCGCATGAAAGGTCTCTTCTTGAACGGTCAACGGGAATGCAGCCTACCGCTCTGAAAAAAGGAGCAAGCATTCCTTCAAAATATTCTTTTTTTGCCATGTAATGAATAACTCTTTTGGTTGCCATAATGGTCAGGCACTGGTCATAAACGTGCTTGTGGTTACCTGCGATAACAACAGCCGCATCGCTGGGAATTTTTTCTGCGCCAATAATTTTGGGTGAATAGAAAAATTTGAAAAGAGGGCGCATAAATGGGGTCAGAAATTTATATCCAAGTTCTCTTTCCTCAGGTCTTTTTTCTGTTTTGTTCATTGCTTGACTCCTTCTCTTTTAAGCTCTTCTGCTACTATATTCATTAATTTGTTGTTTGCCTCTTCGAGGTTTTCGCCGACTGTCATCGGCTCAAAAAAACGTACCTTAATACCTTTTTTTAAAAAACTGTATTTACCTGAAATAACAAAGGGAATAATGGGTGTTTCGGTATCCCTTGCCATTTTTACAGCTCCGAATTTAAACGGCATGATAATATCTTCCGTTCTGTTGATTGTTCCCTCAGGGAAAATTCCGATGAGCTTTTCATCCCTGAGCATCTTTTCAGCTGTTTCAAGTGCCGCTTTATCCTTTTCTCTGCGGTTAACGGGGATAATTCCCAGTCCCTTGAAAATATACTTAAGCGGACCTTTCATCAGCTCATCCTTGGCAAGATAATGAACACAACGCTTTGTTGTGTGTGCTATAAGCAGACAATCCAGATAATTGGTGTGGTTGCCCGCAAGAATCACCCTGCCGCTTTCGGGTATGTTCTCCTGACCGATTACCGTAGGTCTGAGACCGGCCTTAACAAAGGCCGAAACAGGCCCTCTGACAGCTCGGTAAAAGAGGGGTTCCTTCATTCTTTTGTCCTCCGTTTTTTGTGTTTTTTCGTCCCGTTTGGTAAAATTATACAAATTTCAGGCTGATTTTTTTACACCTGAGCTTTATAGCATAATAAGGGGCGAGGCAGAAAAAGCCTCGCCGCATTTTTTATTTTTTTAAACTTCCTCAACTGCTCTGTCTTTTTTTACGGCAATTAACTTGTATTTGCCCGCCCTGATTTTTTTGAGGGTGCCGTAACGGGCGCAGTTATGAATGATTTGCTGCTTCACCGATTCTTCAACATCAATGCAACTCATTACACGAATGAATTCCTGGCGGTAATTTTTGTTTTTCATTACAAATCATCCCTTTCAAACTCTGATTTCAACATTTTACGCCCATATTGCAGGCGTTTCCTGACCGTTACGGGAGAGGTGTTTGTTATCTGCGCAATTTCATTTGCCTTGTAGCCCTCGATATAATAAAGGGTAAGCGCAACTTTATATTTGACAGGCAGATGCATTATTGTGTCAAAAACGCCTCTGTCATCATCGCTGATACCGATTTCACGGAGCTCATCAAGATTTTCTGTTGCATGGCGGCTGTTAAAGCGGCACATATTTTTGCTGATATTGGTTGCAACCTTGATAAGCCACGCCTTTTCATGTTCATCATCCTTGAAAAGGGGCGCTTTGGTCATATATTTCAAAAAGGTTTCCTGAAGTGCATCCTCCGCATCCTGCTTGTTGCAAAGAATACTGTAGCAAATGCGAAAAAGCATTCTGCTGTATTTTTCAACCGCATATTCAATGTGGCGCAATTCATCGTTATATTGGGGTGTTACCGCACACATGAGTAACGCTCCTTTCAAAAGGCAAAAACCTTTCTATATTTAAAACACCGTAAAATGTCGAAATGTGATATATGAGTTGTGAACAATTTGTAAACTTATCGCTTCAGCAGCTTTATTTCTTCCTGAAGCCCGTCATTGATGATATTCCAAAGAATATTGTTGGTTTCCTCCAGATTATCACCCACTGTTATCGGCTCAAAGAAACGGATTTTTATTGATTTTCTGAAAATCTTGTATTTACCCGAAATAACAAAGGGAACAATCCTTGAATTTGTTACACTTGCCATTTTTACCGCACCGAACTTAAGAGGCAGAACGGTGCCCGTTGCATTGTTAACCTTTCCTTCAGGGAAAATGCCTATGACCTTATCATCATTGAGAACTTCGATTGCACTCTCCAACGCGGCTTTATCCTTGGTTTCACGGTGGACAGGAATAATTCCGAAGGGTGCAAAGAAAAACTTAAGAGGAGGCTCCATAAGCTCTGATTTTGCAAGGAAATGAACACACCTTTTTGTTGATGCCGCAACAGTTATGCAATCCATAAAATGAGTGTGATTGCCTGCTATAACAATCCTGCCGTCTGCAGGAATATTTTCGGCGCCTTCAATTGTTGGTCTGAACAAAGTTCTGAAAAGAAAGTTAAGCGTTCCTCTCATCACTTTATATGTTCTCGGCTCTTCCATACATATTATCCTCCGACAATTCCGAATTCAGGCGGCATTTCACCACCAGTTTATATTATCATAAAAGAGCGAAAGATACAAGACTTTTTTAATTTCTGTTGAATTAACCAAAATTCTGTGGTATAATCACACATATGGAAAAGAAAACTAACAAACAAATTCTTGAACAGATCAAAGGCGGACTTATTGTTTCCTGCCAAGCCCTGTCAACAGAGCCATTATATGACAGCTACATAATGAGCAAAATGGCTTATGCTGCATTTCTCGGCGGTGCCGTGGGAATAAGAGCAAATACTGTTGTTGACATTCTGGCTATCAGGGAAAGAGTTGACCTTCCGATCATCGGCATTATCAAAGAAGAATATCCCGACAGCGATGTTTACATCACTCCCACAATGAAAGAGATTGATGCACTGGTTGAAATCGGCTGCGACATTATTGCAGTTGATGCCACAAACAGAACAAGACCGGGCGGCATTTCATTTGAGGATTTCTTTAAAGAAGTGCGCGCAAAATACCCCGACCAGCTTTTCATGGCGGACACATCATGTTTTGAAGAAGGTAAGCTGGCTCTTGAGCTGGGCTTTGACCTGCTGGGCACAACCATGAGCGGTTATACGCCTTATACCAAAGGCACTCCCCTGCCCGACTATACCCTCATGAAGAGATACAACGAGGAGCTGGGAGCAACGGTTATTGCAGAGGGCGGCATTTGGGCCCCCGACCAGCTCGTAAAATCCTTTGAAAGCGGCGCATATGCAGCAGTTGTAGGTACAGCAATAACAAGGCCTATGGATATAACAAAGCGCTTTGTAAAGGCTTTGGAGGAAAGCAAATGAAAATCCTCGCATTTGACATTGGCGGCACGGAAATAAAATACGCTTTTTGCGATGAAAACTTTAATCTGACAGAATGTAAAACAATCCCCACCAACGCCTGTGAGGGCGGCAAAAGAATAATCGAAAGAATTGTTGAGATTATCAAAAGCAGCAGCGGCGTTGACCGCGTGGGAATTTCCACCGCAGGGCAGGTTGACAGCGTAAAAGGCGAAATCATTTTTGCCACAGACAGCATTCCCGGCTACACAGGCACAAAGATAAAAGAGATAATTGAGACCGAAACCGGCATACCCACCGCAGTTGAAAACGACGTTAACTCCGCTGCAATCGGAGAAACGGTTTTCGGAGCCGCAAAAGGCTATCCGAATTTTATATGCCTTACCTACGGCACGGGCATAGGCGGAGCAATTTACCTTGACGGCAAACTGTTCACGGGCAGTTCTTTTTCAGCGGGCGAATTCGGCCATATAGTAACACATGCAGGCGGCAAAAGCTGCACCTGCGGCGGTTCAGGCTGCTATGAAGCATATGCCTCTACGCGCGCATTGACCGATGCAGTTAAAGAAAAAACAGGCAAACCGATGAACGGCAGAGATATTTTCGAGAATTTTGAAAATCCCGAAATCCGCAGCATCATTGATGAATGGATTGACGAAATAGTTATCGGCCTTAAAGGACTTGTTTATATTTTCAATCCACCCGTTATTATTGCGGGCGGCGGAATTATGAGTCAGAAGTACATTATCGACGAAATCAATAAACGCCTTCAGGCTGAGCTTATGTCAAGCTACGGTAATGTTAAGGTTCTCAAAGCCCTTATGGGCAACGATGCAAATAAAATCGGCGCTGCATATCTCGCAGCAAAGCTATAACAAAAAATCGGCTGCATGTAAAGCAAGCCGATTTTTTAATTGTTGACATTACGATTAGATATGGTATATACTTTTCAAATAAAAAATCCCAAGGTGATAGTATGAGGAAATTTGAGAAATCAAAAAAACTTGATAATGTTTGCTACGATATCCGTGGCCCTGTTATGGACGAAGCAAACCGCATGGAAAATAACGGAATTGAGATATTAAAGCTAAACATTGGCAACCCTGCCCCCTTCGGTCTTACCGCGCCCGACGAGATTGTTGTTGATATGATATACAACCTGCGAACCTCTGAAGGTTATTCCGAATCGAAGGGTCTTTACTCCGCAAGAAAAGCAATTATGCAATACTGCCAACTTAAGAACATTCCCAATGTGGGCGTTAACGATATTTATACGGGCAACGGAGTTAGCGAATTAATAACAATGTCCATGCAGGGTCTGCTTAACTCAGGTGACGAAATCCTTGTACCCATGCCGGATTATCCGCTGTGGACAGCCTCGGTTACCCTTGCAGGCGGCACGGCAGTGCACTACATCTGCGACGAAAAAGCCGATTGGTGCCCCGATATTGACGATATCAAAAAGAAAATCACACCCAACACAAAGGGCATTGTTGTTATCAATCCCAACAATCCTACGGGTGCACTCTATCCTAAAGAAATTCTTGAACAGATTGTTCAGGTTGCCCGTGAAAATGAGCTGATTCTTTTTGCCGACGAAATTTATGACCGCCTTGTTATGGACGGCGAACATCACATTGCTCTCGCCTCCCTTGCACCCGACCTGCTCACAGTCAGCTTTAACGGACTTTCAAAATCCCACAAGGTTGCAGGTTACCGAGTTGGCTGGATGTGCCTTGCAGGCGATAAATCAAAGGCAAAAAGCTACATTGAAGGGCTTAATCTGCTTTCGTCAATGCGCCTTTGCTCAAATGTGCCTGCCCAAAGCATAATCCAGACCGCACTTGGCGGAACTCAGTCCGGCGACGCCCTGCTTCAGCCCGGCGGAAGGATTTTTGAACAAAGAAACTTTATATACGAA
This sequence comes from Acutalibacteraceae bacterium, assembly GCA_045604685.1. GTDB lineage: Bacteria > Bacillota > Clostridia > Oscillospirales > Acutalibacteraceae > CAG-177. The sequence continues at coordinate 131,514 of JAZUON010000003.1, read as the reverse complement.
GCACTCAACTCAATTCCCGGCATATCGGCAACAAAGCCCAAGGCAGCATTTTATATTTTTCCAAAAATCGACATCAAAAAGTTCAATATAACCGATGACGAAAAATTTACCCTTGATTTGCTGCGCGAAAAGAAGATTCTGCTTACCTGCGGCACAGGCTTCCACTGGGAAAAACCCGACCACTTCAGGATAGTATTTCTCCCCGAAATCCGCACGTTAAAAACCGCCACGGACGAAATCGCAGATTTCCTTGAAAGTTACAGACAATAATGTAAAAAATAACACAAAACAGAAATGTATATTTTGCCGAATAATATTCATATTTACTATTGATTTCTCTTATTTACGGTGATAAAATACAGAATGTGAAATTATTCTTTAAATTCGCAACTCATTTAGGGGGTCTTTTAATGGAAAGAAAAACAGGCACAATTTCAAGAGGCATCCGCTGCCCCATCATCCGTGAGGGCGATGACCTTGCGCAAATCGTTTGCGACAGTGTTATTGAAGCAGCAAAAGGCGACGGCTTTGAACTTCGTGACAAGGACGTTGTTGCCGTAACAGAATCAATCGTTGCAAGAAGCCAGGGCAACTATGCAAGCGTTGACGCCATTGCAAAGGATGTTAAGGCTAAGCTCGGCGGCGAAACAATAGGCGTAATTTTCCCCATTCTTTCAAGAAACCGTTTTGCAATCTGCCTCAAGGGCATTGCAATGGGCGCTAAAAAGGTTGTTCTTATGCTCAGCTATCCCAGCGACGAGGTTGGCAACCACCTTCTCACCTATGACCAGCTTGACGAAGCAGGCGTTAATCCTTACAGCGATGTTCTCACCCTCGAAAAATACCGTGAACTTTTCGGTGCAAACGTTCACGAATTCACCGGCGTTGACTATGTTGACTACTATGCAAGCATAATCAAAGATGCAGGCGCTGAATGCGAAATCATCTTTGCAAATCAGGCAAAAAGCATTCTCAGCTATGCAGACTGCATTCTGACTTGCGATATTCATACAAGAGCAAGAACAAAGCGCTTGCTCAAGACAGCAGGAGCAAAGGTTGTTTGCGGACTGGATGACATCCTTACTGCCCCCGTTGACGGCAGCGGCTGCAACGAAGCCTTCGGCCTTCTCGGCTCAAACAAATCAACCGAGGACACAATCAAGCTCTTCCCCAGAGACTGTTTCCCCTTTGTCAAAAGAACTCAGGAGCTTCTTATGCAGGCAAGCGGCAAGCATATTGAAGTTATGGTTTACGGTGACGGCGCATTCAAAGACCCTCAGGGCAAAATCTGGGAACTCGCAGACCCCTGTGTATCCCCTGCTTACACTGAAGGTCTTAAGGGCACACCCAACGAACTTAAGCTCAAATATCTTGCAGATAATGACTTCAAGGATCTCAGCGGCGATGCACTTAAGGAAGCAATCTCAAAGAAAATTGAAGCAAAGGACGGCAGCAGCCTTGTAGGCGACATGTCATCTCAGGGCACAACTCCCAGACAGTTCACCGACCTTATCGGTTCTCTCTGCGACCTTACAAGCGGCTCAGGCGACAAGGGCACACCCGTTGTTCTTGTTCAGGGCTACTTTGATAACTATACAAACTGATTGTTGAACGGAGGATGTAAAATGAGCACAAATGTAAGACCCGAAACCATGAAACGCATCACCACCCCCGAGCTCGCAAACGCTTTTATTGAAGAGCAGATTGCAGAAGTAAGAGCTCAGGTTGGCGACAAGAAAGTACTTCTCGCTCTCTCAGGCGGTGTTGACTCATCAGTTGTTGCCGCTCTGCTTATAAAAGCAATCGGAAAGCAGCTCGTTTGCGTTCACGTTAATCACGGCCTTATGCGCAAGGGCGAAAGTGAAAATGTAATTGAAATTTTCGGTAAAGAACTTGATGCAAATCTCATTTATATAGATGCGACAGACCGTTTCCTTGACCTTCTCGCAGGCGTTGACGAGCCTGAAAAGAAGCGCAAAATCATCGGCAACGAATTCATTGAAGTTTTCAACGAAGAAGCAAAGAAGCTCGAAGGCATTGCGTTCCTCGCTCAGGGCACAATTTACCCCGACATTCTTGAATCCGACGGCGTTAAGGCTCACCACAATGTAGGCGGCCTTCCCGAGGATATGAAGCTTGAGCTTGTAGAGCCCGTAAAGCTCCTTTACAAGGACGAAGTAAGAGTAGTTGGTGAAGCTCTCGGCCTCCCCCATGCCATGGTTTACCGCCAGCCGTTCCCCGGCCCCGGACTTGGCGTTCGCTGCCTCGGCGCTATTACCCGTGACAGACTTCACGCTCTCCGCGAGGCTGATGCAATTCTCCGCGAAGAATTTGATAACTGCGGCCTTGCTGAAAAGGTTTGGCAATATTTCATCGCAATCCCCGATGTTAAGAGCGTTGGCGTAAGAGATGACAAGCGTTACGAAGGCTGGCCCGCAATCATCAGAGCAGTCAACACAAAGGACGCTATGACAGCAACAATTGAGGAAATCCCCTACCCAGTTCTTCATCATATTACCGACAGAATCACCCACGAGGTTGAAGGCATTAACCGTGTCCTCTTTGACCTCACTCCCAAGCCCATCGGCACAATTGAGTGGGAATAATACAACCAAACGGCACAAGCGTTGATACACCTCGGATTTGAGGTTTCAACAATGCTCTGTGGCAACGTTTTGGCAACATTTGAATTATCTAAAAGTTAAGAGCTAACTGATTTTTATAGTCAGTTAGCTCTTTTTTATTATAATGCTTCTTCTGCAAAGCACTGTATTTCAATCTTGCCTGCATTTTCTCTATGTGCTTGGCAGTATGTCTCAATATTTGATTCTAATCTTGGTAGTTGATCTTTAGTGGTAACTAAAACGGCTATGCATCTAAAATTACGATGTGCTATCGTTTCATAATTAATACCTGCTTCATAAAAATTATCCAAGAAATCATATAAGCGTCTTGCGATACCTGAGGCAGTACTCCAATATTTTATCTCAACTATCAAATCTATGTTATCTCTTTGGGAAACACCAATAAAATCATATTTATACTGTCCGATTCCAATGTTGCGCTTAAAGCTGTATTTTCTTCCGTACTTTTTCGTGAAATAATTGAAACATAGTTCTTCAATTTCTATGTATTTTTTCATTCGACTTAAATGACTATCCGCATCTGCGATTTCAATATTGGCAGATTCAGTAGAAATATTCTCCTCGGTCTCGCCTTCAATTTTTGCCGTTACTTCCTTGTTATTCATTTCTAAAACCGCAAGTGTTTGCAATGTGGTTTCCGCATCAAGTTTTTTATCAAGATTTTTTTGAACACCAATCCACTTGCATATACCGAATATAATCAGAAAAAGCCCCAGTAGAACTAAAGCGGCGGCAACCCAAGGAAATACAACAAAAAAATAGGACGTTAATCGTTCGCGCTGCTGAACCATTTGCAAAGAAAAATCAGAAAGAGAATCAAATTCAACTTGGCTAATTAAAATCAGGTTAGAATTAAACAAAAAAGCAAGAACAGCAACCGGTAGTACGACAAGTACAATTCCAAGAGAAACAAAAAATTTATAAAGATTATCATATTCTAAATTATTCATATTTGGTCTCCATTTCAAAACTCAATGCTTTGACTGTTATCATGATGGTAATTATTATTGTCACAGTCTTGATTAAGGTTCAAGATAATCTATTGCATCAAGGATTTTGTTAATTTCATTTTTATTTGCTGAACTACAATAGCCATATATAGCAGTGTTGCCAACATAAATTGCTACATTATATCTTTCACCATTATCTAAAGTGTATATAACAAAATTTGCCTGCTTGTTTTCTGTTTCAATTATATGTGAGGCATTGTAATTAGCAATAATTTTGGCGTGAAATTGAGAGTAAATATTTGCAGCTACATTGTCATTTTTGAGTTCAAAATATTCAAAATGAATGTCTTCGTGAGAAAAGGCGATACATTTATTAAGAGATTCTTTTGATAATGCGTCATTTTTATAATATGCCTCTGTTATATCTTGAGGCTCATATCCTTGCTCGACAATAACTGATTTTATTTGTTCAGCTGTAACAGGTGTCTTTTTGGTTCCTGTTACACCAATAAAAACACCAAACATTATCAAAAAAAGAAGAATAAGCAGAATTATACCAAGTGGATTGAAGTTAGATTTAAGATTAGGAGTTGGTGATTTCCAACCGCTCAACATCATTCTATGACTTCTTGGTGGACTAACCATAATATAACACCTCAAATTATTTAATAACAACAAATCATACACTCTGTAATTTTATAATTTCACCGAATATATTTTTCAAATTCTCAATATCCGTATATACAATCCCATGTATGCCGAGTTCTTTTGCGGTTTTAATATTAGGGGCAGAATCATCAATAAAAATACATTCATTGGGATTGAGATTATATGTTTCCAAGAGGTATTTGTAAATTCTCATGTCGGGTTTTGCAATTTTTAAATATGACGAAACAACAGCACCCTTTGCTTTTTTGAAGAAATCAAATTTATTGCTGATGTATTCATATCCGTCTTTTGAGAAATTGGTCAGCAAATAAATATCATAACCCTGCTCAAAAAGCTCATCATAGAATTTCACCGTATCTTCGTATGTAACATAAAGCGCCATCCAATCCTCGGCAAAAAATCTTCTGAGTTCAGGCTCTAATTCCTTATGTTTTTCGACATAGATTTCGATAATATCCTTGAAGCTCTCATACTTTGCTATGTCCATATCTCCCCAAAGAGAATCTGTCCATATTGCATCGAGCAGAGCCTGATATTTTTCCTCATCATATCCGTATTTTCTTAAATATTCGCTCGGGTCGTTGTTGATTAAAACTTTGCCTATGTCAAAGATAACATTTTTAATCATTGAAACAACTCCTTTTTAATTTCAAAACGCACGCATTTCTGTGAAAACAACCTTTTCACCGTCAGCGATTCCGCCGTAAATATCGGTTGTATTTCTGCCAATATCAAGCCAATGTTCCGTAACATACTTTGCGGTAAACGGCATTTTCAAGTCATTAATTTCATCCAACGAAAACCATTTGAGCTGACCTTCGTTTGATTCGAGATTCATTTCAGTTCCGTTTTTAAGTTCGGCAAAGAAATAGTAATTATGCCTGATTTCCTTATCTGTTCTGCGAAGCGTAACATATCTCAATGATAAATCACAAATCTCGTTTTCGTTGATTCCGAGTTCTTCATATAATTCACGCATTGCACAGGCTTTGGCATCATTAATTTCATTTTCCTCAAAATGACCGCCCGCAGATGCAATCCAAGAATCATCAATAACACTCGAGTTTTCTCTGTAAAGCAAAAGAACACTGTCTCCGCAGGTAAGGAAAACCGATGCCATATTTCTTAACTTACCTATTGAATTATATTTATCATTCATATAATCAGCACCTTACACTCTCGGATAGTTATATCTCCACTCGTCATATTCCTCTTTGGTAATTTCGCCGTTCTTGAGCTTTTCAGCTTGTTGCTGCCAAGCATAGAAATTATCAAACATTGTGAGATAGCTTACTCCTCTGCTCTTATCAAGTCGCAGACAAACTTCACCCTCGATTGTATCAATCTTTAAACCGTAAATATCTTCCAATGCAAAAAGAGTGTGCATAAGTCCGATATAGCTTTCAATGTTAGGAACATCCAAAGCTTCGGGAGCTACTTCAAGAACTTTTGCAATATCATTGAGCAGATTCTCTTTCGGAGTTCTGACACCGCTTTCATACTGTGCCATACGGACATCAGCCGCCTTTTCATCAAAACCGACAGCTGTTCCGAGCCACTTCTGTGTCATACCTCTGAGATTACGGATAAATCGGATTCTTTCACCTGTTGCCATAGTTTTTTGCTCCTTTTTCTTCTTATGCGAGGAGTATAACATAATTGTTTAAGGTTTGTCAACAGAATATTAACATATTTGTTTAACTTTTAGTTTAATTTGACTTGACATAAGCAAATTTGTTTAGTATAATATGAAATGCACTAAACATTTTTGTTTAACACAATTGAATAACCGTCTGAATGGGATACGCCGTAAAGGACTTCGTTATTAAACAAGAGTTGCGGGAAAACGTCGTTGAAAAACCGGGGGCAGGAACGACATTCAGGCAGAACGGCAAAAATAATTGCGAAAGGAGGATAAAATGACCAACTCATTTTTAAGAGTTGATGATGTAGCCAAAATATTGGATGTTTCAAAATCATACGCTTATAAAATAGTTCAGAGGCTTAACAAGGAACTCGAATCAATGGGCTATATCACAATTTCAGGCAGAGTCAATAAACAGTATTTTATGGAAAAGACCTGCTACGGTACAAAAGAAAGGAAGGATTAATTTGGCAGTATATAAGGAGCCTAAAACAAATACTTGGCGTTCTATATACCGCTACACCGACTGGCGTGGAGAACGCAAACAAACCCAAAAGAGAGGCTTCGCAACAAAACGCGAAGCTCAGGCTTGGGAACGGGAGCAGTTAAGTAAACTGCAATCCGATTTGGATATGAATTTCAGCAGCTTCATAGAAACCTACTCAGAAGATATGAAAAGCAGGCTGAAAGAAAACACATGGCAAACAAAAGAACATATTATCCGAACAAAGATTATCCCCTACTTCGGCAACCGCAAAATAAATGAAATCCAGCCGAAAGATATCATCGCTTGGCAAAATGAGATGATGAATCAAAAAGACAAAAACGGTAAAAAGTATTCTCCCACATACTTAAAAACATTACACAATCAGCTGAGTGCAATTTTCAATCACGCAGTTAAATACTACGGATTATCACAGAACCCTGCCGCAAAGGTTGGCAATATGGGTAAGGCACAAAGCAAAGAAATGCTTTTCTGGACACAGGATGAATACAAAAAATTTGCAGAAGCGATGATGAGCAAACCGATTTCATATTATGCGTTTGAGATACTTTATTGGTGCGGTATACGAGAAGGAGAATTGTTAGCTCTGACTCCCGCAGATTTTGATTTCGAAAGAAAAACAGTTTCAATTTCAAAATCATATCAGCGGATAAACGGCAGAGATGTTATCACAGATCCTAAAACGCCGAAAAGTAACAGAGTAATAAAAATGCCGGATTTTCTCGCAGAAGAAATACAAGATTTCATAAGTCAGCTTTACGGAATCGATGAGAATGACAGAATGTTTGAAATCTCAAAAAGCTATCTTCACCACGAGATGAACAGAGGTGCAAAAGAAGCCGGAGTTAAAAGAATCAGAATTCACGATTTAAGACATTCACACATTTCACTACTGATAGAAATGGGATTCTCTGCTGTTGCAATAGCAGACAGAGTCGGACACGAAAGCATTGATATCACATACAGATATGCTCACCTTTTCCCGACAACACAGACGGAAATGGCAGATAAATTAAATGATATCAGAAAGGAAGAAAACAAAAATGTCAGCTAAAAATCTTGACCGCTATGAAAGATGGAGAAGTATCAGTGTATCGTTCAGAGCATCACCCGAAGAAAGCGAAATGATAAACACCTTCGTAAAACTCTCAGGACTGACGAAGCAAGAATATATAATCAGAAAACTGTTGAATCACGATGTGACAGTTCAGCCTAACCCGAGGGTTTATAAAGCACTCAGAGACCAGCTTTCAGAAGTTCTTGACGAACTGAAACGAATCGAATCAGGAGACCAAATCAACGGAGAATTGATAGAAATCATATCCATGATAGCAAACATAATGAACGGATTAAAATAAAAAATCGACTGTTCAGAAATCCGTCTGTTGGCGCAGACGCTGAACAGTCAACCACAAAAATGTAATTCAAGTATAACAGCAGTTGCTTCTGAAATCAACACAAATTTCACTGATTGATTTCGGAAAAAGTGGCGGTTGCAGTTGCAGAAATCAACAATGCAACCGTCACAGAGCTGATGAAAAATGCAGGTCAGAAAGTTTCATCGGCTCACGGATTTGCAACAAAAATGTATGAGGCAAATTCGTCGAGGCTCTCGCAAGAGCCGCAAACTAACCCTCTGTCCGCAGACAGCCCACGGCACTTTGCAGACGGTACGGATGAAAGTGTTATAGTGGGTTATTACACTTCCGCAGAAGTGTATCCCCTGTGGCTCGCAGTGTATATACAAATCGAAGAAAGGAGAAAAATTCTATATGGCAAGAAATGACGGCGTTGACCGGGTCACCGCCCGAAATGTTAATCTTGCTGACACGAAAATCGCAAATGTTCAGCGACACAACGAACGGGAAAAAGAGTCATATGTGAATTCCGATATCGTCACAGAAATGACTCCGTTCAATGTTCACTTTAAAAAGCCAAACGATGCTTACGAAAACATTTTTAATAAAATGGTTGAAGATAAAATTATCTCAACCCGAGGTTTGAAAGCCGATGCAAAGAAATACGGCGAACTGATTTTTGATGTAAACTCCGCTTACTTTTTCAATCACGGCGGTTATGAGTTCGCAAAGAAATTTTACGAAGATGCTTACAAAGCGGCAATCGAAATTGTCGGCGGTGAAGAGTATATCATCTCCGCAGTAATGCACGCCGATGAAAGAAACAAAGCGATGTCCGAAGCTCTCGGACAAGATGTTTACCACTATCATCTGCACATCGTTTATATCCCCGTAGTCGAAAAAGAAGTTCTCTGGTCAAAACGGTGTAAAGATGAAAACCTCCGTGGCACAGTGAAAGAAAAAATCATGCAAGTAAGCAGCAGTAAAAAATGGATTTCGAAACCGGCTTTCGATGATAACGGCAATCCGATTTTACAGAAAAACGGAAAACCCGTTCTCAAAAAATCTTACAGCGTTCTGCAAGATGATTTCTACGAATATATGCAAAAAGCAGGCTACGATGATGTACAGCGTGGTGAGCGAGGAAGCACGGAAGAACATCTCACCGTTACACAGTTCAAGGTTATGAAAGAAACAGAACGTTTCGAAACTCTGCAAAGTCAGATTGAAAAAAGCGAATCAGAATTGCAATCTCTGAAAGATAAAACCAAGGTTCGTAAAACTGTCAAAAAGGGATTTGACGATATTGAAAAAATCGGAAAAACAAATCTTTTCGGCAAGGTCGAAATGACCGCTGACGAATGCACCTATCTTAAAGAACGTGCAAAGAAAAGCATAATTCAGGAATCGCAAATCACGGATTTAAACAACAAACTCAGTTCAGCAAAAAAAGATATCAGCATCTGGAAGAAACGATACGAAGCTCTGCAGGAACAAACAAAAGAATTTCTTGAAGCGATAAAACGTGCGCCTGAGAAAATCAAAACGGTAATTCAGCAAATTCTGCATACAGAAAAAGTTTCAGCTCACACTCCCCGTGAAAAACATAAAAATGATGTTGAACATTGATTTGCAAGAGCTGTAAAAAACGCAAAATTCCAAATAGCAGCAGTTCAAACGAACTCTGCATCATTTGGACTGTTTCTATTGGATAATGACCTCACTTTTACGGCTGTAGAGCCGAAAGAAATTTATAAAAATCACACTATTTTCACTGAAAGAAGGCATTTATGAAAACAGGTTTGAAAAAACGTCAGAAACACACGGAAATCTACTTCAATGAAGAAAGTCCGATCATCGAAATTTACACTCACAACACCAACTTGAAAAATCGTCTTACTGCATACGCAGAAAAATATCCCGAGCATTGCCGACAGTTTGATGATGACGGTCAAGGCGGTTTAAGATTTGAAATTGATAAAGGCAGATTCGGTTTCAGACTGACTGCACCCTACTCCGATGAACGGAGAACAAAATCAAGCGAAAATGCAAAACAGAACGGAATACATAGGAGGTAATTTTATAATGAAAAAATTTATTATTGATGAAAAAACAGGTCTCGCATACACTCTCGTCGGTGATTATTATATCCCGAACATAACTCTTCCCGAACCCGAAAAACGTCCCATCGGAATGTGGGGCAGAAAACGTCTCGCCTATCTCAAAGAGCATCGCCCGGCGCTTTACAACAGACTCGTTCTCCGTTGCAAACTGCACAGCCATCTTGCCGATGTGAATGAGCAGGCAACAGAAAGGCTTGACCGACTCATTGAGCAAATTGCAAAAGCCGAAGGCGTAAACGAAAGGCTGAAAATCAGAGACCAGATGTTATGGGTTGCTCGAATGAACAACATCCGCAACCGAGCCGAAGAAATCGTCAATGCAGAATTAATTTATAACTAATATAGATAAGCGGCAGGGAGAAAAATTCTCTCTGCCGCATTTGTCGTTTTATGCCGCAATGTTGCACAAATAATAGTAATTTACATTGTGTAAAAAGTAGAACATTCAAGAAACTCAAAACTTTTTGCGTAACATTTCGCGAATTTTGTCATATGTATATAGGAATACTATTTAATTATTTTCATTTTATTAGCTAAAAAGGAGCTCAACTCCTTGAAAATAATGAAAGGAAGTAGAAAACTATGGTAAAAACGAAAAAACATCTTATGAGGTTCATCGCATTTTCATTGTGTCTGATTATCATATTTTTAGACACAGCGAATATGCCTGTATTGGCAACCACTGTAGAAGAAACCTCACCGATAACCAATGAGCAGATTGCAGAAGCTCTCAGTAATGCTCAGATTGTTCTTGATGAGGAAGATGAATTTTCTGATGGAACGAGTGATGTGAATTGGGATGAACTTGGCAACATTCAATCAGACTACGACTATTTCAGTGAACTTTATGCACAAGCGGTTGCAAATGATCCTATGCCACTTGGTGTGGATTTGCCAGGAGATGATATGGTTTATCTTACTCAAAAATGGCTAAATCAAGAATATGGTGACGTGGTTGGATTTAATTTAGTTACCGAAAACGGAAAAACCGGATGGAATACAATCTACGGTTTAACCCGTGCCTTGCAGCATGAACTTGGCATAACAAGCCTTGCTAATAACTTTGGATCTCAATCTCAAGCAGCATACAAGAACAATATTCTTAAAAGACAAGATGGTGTTACAGATAATATGTATGCTATCTTGCAAGGCGCTTTATGGTGCAAAGGGTATTCACCCGGATACAATTTTGATTATAATCCAATTACTGAAACTGTAACAGTTAATGCTGTTTTTGATGAAGATGTTGAAGATGCCGTTATTGAAATGAAAACTGATGCAGGATTAATTAACCCTGACGGAATAGTAACTGTAAATACAATGAAGGCTCTGTTATCTATGGATGCATTCAAGCTTCTAAAATCATACGGTGGCAAAGAAGTTGTACGAGAAATGCAACAGAAATTCAACAGAGAATATGAAGAAATACATCGGGTTGATGCCGTGTGATGGTGTTTATGGCAGAAGCACAAATAAAGCAGTAATCTATGTGTTGCAGGCTATTGAAGGAATGTTACCTGATGTTGCAACCGGAAATTTTGCTTCGAAAACACAAGCAAGTTGTCCGGATATACCATATAAAAGAACCTCATCTGCGGCTAAGAGTTATTCGGGCTCATATTACACAGATTCGCAAATATCTGATTTTATTGAACTGCTGCAATTTGGCATGTATGTTAACGGTGTTGGTGACGGAACGATTAACGGTGTTTTTGACACTAAAACGCAACAAAACGTTACAACATTCCAGAAAAAATTTGCATTACCGGTTACCGGGAAGGTAGATCTTACAACTTGGTTGTCTTTATTTGTAAGTTACGGTGACAAAAACAGAACCGCATTAGCCTGTGACTGTGCTACAAAATTAACTGCGGCTAAAGCAAAAACATTATATGATAATGGTTACAGATATGTAGGTAGATATTTGACAAAGGTTCCCGGCGGTCTTGATAAAGATATAACGCTCGAAGAAGCTCAGATAATTCTTGATGCCGGTCTTAACTTTTTCCCTATATATCAAACAGTTGGAACAAAAAAAGAATATTTCACCGCTGAACAAGGTGCTTCGGATGCAAATACTGCTATAGAAGCTGCTCGAAAACTCGGTGTTCCTAACGGAACCATTATTTATTTTGCTGTTGATTTCGATGCTCTTGATGTCGATATAACAAACAATGTTATACCGTATTTTGCTAAGGTGCACGAAACAATGGAGAAAAGCATTTATAAAACAGGTGTCTATGGTGTAAGAAATGTTTGTGCTCGTGTTTCTGATAAAGGATATGCTGAAAGCAGTTTCGTAAGCAATTTATCTTCGGGTTTTAGCGGTAATCTTGGCTTTCCTATGCCAAGCAACTGGGCATTTGACCAATTTGCTACCGTTACTATTGGTGAAGGTGCAAGTGAAATAAGCATTGACAAAGATGGTTTTTCGGGAAGAGATGAAGGCGTAAGGAGGTTGGATCCAGCTGTTTCTATGAGTATTGACGGAGATGATTTTAATATGGGCAATTCAGATAGTGATACTGTTACAGGCCCAACCGTTGATGTTTTAGGACATCAAGTTCCTTTGTTTTCTTTTGATGCTACTTTTAACTTACCTGAAAACTTGACAATTGAAACCGAATACAACGCAATAAAAAAAGAAATAAGTGTCCTTGTTGGTGTTGATTTATATGAATACTCATGGCAAAAATATGGAATAAGAGAAAAGCCTGAAGGAGAAAAGCGCACACAAGCTTATACCGAAGTCAAATCTATGGTCTCATCTATAAACAAAGGAAATGACCAAGTGTTTAAAAATCGTTATAAATCTCTTAAAGGTTGTATGTTTGATAAAGGTAAAAAATTAGGACTTGATTGCGATGTCACATTTGTGGGCTATATGACGATTGGTGTTGTAAACGGAAATTTGGTATTAAAGGAGGGGGAAATAGGACTTATAGGACAACTTTATCATAGTCGGGTATATCCTATTGTTTCTGCAGTTGTTCTTAGGGTCGAGTTAAGTGGTAATGTAGAAGCCGGTTTAAAAATGATTTTGAGAGAAACAGGCGAAATAGATCTGACAGGTGCAATAGGGTTTAGTCCTAAGTTCGGATTGGGAGTTGGTGTAGATGCAATTATTGCAGGAGTTTATGCGGGTGCTACTGGTACCGTAGATTGCAATCTTGAGTTTCCGGTTGTTTCATTAGAACAGAGCTTGGAAATGGAGCTTAATGTATCTGGATATTTTGAATACAATGCTCTAAAATGGGGCGAGAGATACGAGTGGACATTTTGGAGGTACCCCATATATCCACGTGAAAATTCGCCACAGACCTTATCCATTTCACAAAGTGATCTGAAACTTATAGAACCTTATTTGCAAGAAGAAATGGTGGCAGCAACCGATTATGATGTTTTTAAATCCAATATTCAACTTTATGCAAAACCTCAAATTATTAATTTGGGTAACGGTAAGATGTTTATGGCATATATCGACGATGCTGCAGACAGAACAGCAGAAAACAGTTCTGTTTTAATGTATACGGTTTACAACGGATATTCTTGGACTCAGCCTCAAAAAGTATCAGACAATCTTACTGCTGATTTTGAGCCTTCAATATGTTCTGACGGAAACGGTGGTGTACATATCTTATGGCAAGATGCTACTGAAGTTTTCAGCGAAGGCATTACATTAGAGGAAATGGCGGCGAAAATTGATTTATCCTATATTCATTGGAACGGCGGTTCTTTTGAAGAAAAGGTTTCAATAACAAACAACGATCAGGATTTGGAAATGAATCACAAAATAGTGTCTTATGGTGATAACATCTCTGTTGTATGGAAAGAAAATTCAGATAATGATGTGTTTGGATTAACAGGAACCAATTCAATTCACAGAAAACAATTTGTTTCAGGTTCTTGGAGCGAAGTTGAACTTGTTAAGTCAGGTTTATCTGTTGTACCTACAATAGACACATCATATTGCAATGGTAAAAATGTAATTGCCTATGTTACAAAGAGCGGAACAGACACAACCACTATTTCCGATTTGGAAATCTACTATATAGATGATGCTCAGACTGTTAAACTTACGAATAATGATATCGCAGATTACTCGGTGTGTTTCTGCGAAGATAATCTTTATTGGATTAGAAACAATTCCGTGATGTCCGTATCAGCAAGCAATCTTTATTCACCTGTAGCTATAATTAATGATTTGGGAATGAACGTCTCTGAAATCAAGGTGACAGGAAACAATAGCGGAGATAAATCTGTTGTTTGGGAATGTGAAGATGATTCGGGTATGGTTTTCTATAGTTCGAACTATAATAGCGAAACAGGTTTGTTCGGAGAAATAGCACCGATAGAAAAGAAATATGGTGTAGTCCGTGGATGGGATGCTTGCCTGAATGACAGCGGAAAGATAGAGATGGTTTACTGTTACGGTGATTATCAATCTAACACAAGAAGTAATACCATTTCTTATGGAGCATTAAATCTTATACAGAAAACATCAAATGAGATATATGATATTTCTGTTGATTCTATGATAGCTTATGAAAGCGATTTTAATGCAGGCGATGAAATTTCATTATTTGCAAGCATTTACAATAACGGTTCGAAACCGATAAATCAGTTTGAGGTTATTGTTTCTGATTTAGATGGGAATCAATACAGTTCTTCTGTGATTTCACAAGAATTATCAGTTGGTGAAACAGTTGATTTGGAAATTCCTTTTGTAGTGCCAAGTGAAATCAAATCCACAAGTTACAGTGTGGTTATATTACCTGTAGACGGAGATGATATAGAATTAACAGATAATGAAGCTGCCTTTTCTTTTGGATATGCGGATATTTTAATTGAAGATGTCAGAGAGGAAAGAACAAATAATGAACGACAAATAGTTGTTACTGTTCATAACCAAGGTTCAGATACCGTTTCCGATGCAACTTTATCGTTGTTCTCTAATAACAAAGACGGAGAAATGTTAGCTTGCGAAACAATTACACAATTAGAAAGCGGAGCAGGTACAGAAATTACTTTTGTTATTGGCAGTGATTTGTTGGATTCAAGTGTTTCGGAAGATGTTTATCCATTTTATCTTCTTATTGAATCCGAATGCCAAGAAAATGAGTATAGTAACAACAGTATGTCATTCGAAATGTATCCGGATTATTTAGTTTCGGTTACAGCCGGAATTGGTGGTAGTGTGTCAGGTTCGGGAATATATGCAAACGATTCATATGCCTTGATAAGTGCAATTCCTTCATCGGGTTATCAATTTGAAGGTTGGTATGAAGACGGAGTGCTTATTGCAGGATTACCTCAAAACTGCGAGTTGGCTGTTAATCGTAACCGAGCACTTGAAGCAAGATTTGAAAAAACAAATCTTGAAATATCAAAAGTTTCAATATCAGGTGAACTGAAAACCGGAAAGAATATAGAGTTTACAGTTACAACAAATGGCGGAACAATGCCGTATAGTTGGTCTTATTATGTTTCACATAATGGCAAGTCAGTTTCATCTGAATTAGATTCAACAGATAACACATTTAAGTACAAGCCAGAAAAAGAAGGAAACTATACCTTTATTTTTAAAGTAAAAGATTCTTCAGGAAATATTGCTACATATGAGAAAACCATAAGAATAAAATCTCTTTACAAAATCACCGTGAACAAACCTTTAGATCTTTCATCTAAGATACCTGATGAATTAAAAATCAGCTATTGGTATTCGAGTGATGAAAGAGTTGCTTCTGTTAACGGTAATGGTGTTGTAACCGGCAAGAAAGTAGGTACTACTACAATAACCGCTGTTACTTCAGGCGGAGCGAAACTTTCTTGGGAAGTTGAAGTTGGCTTTACTTGGTGGCAAATATTCTTAATCTTCACAGGTATCGGTGCTATAATGCTGCCGTTTTGGGTAGTTCCATAATCTTCTTGTTAGTTGTTGATAAACAAATATCTTTTATGTATAATATTATCAAAGTAAGGCTTGATTTAAGGAGGAATTAATTTTGGCAAATTTGTCATCAAGACCGCACAGAACCAAACCTGCGGGCTCTTATGTAAAACCCGATTGGAAAGGGTATCTTAAACTTGCACTTGTCATTATTTTCTTTATCGTTTTAGCAGTTGTGTTTTTTAACTTTTTTGCGGTTCCCAAAACACCCGCTACTTTGGAGCAGGTAAAATCAGTAATGACTGCGCAAGGATATGAACCACAAGATATATCAGATTTCTATTATAATAAAGATGTTGACTTCAAAAGAGTTCTCAATAAATGTATTGCGATTGAAAAAGATGATTTGCATTTTGAGTTTTTTGAGTTTAACAATGATAATAGTGCAATTGAGTTGTTTCAACAAGCATATCAAAAAATTAGTTATAAATACAATGCTGCACACAGCATTGAAATAGAAACACAAATAGCTAATTACACTATTTACACCTTAGATTCTTTGGGTAAATATAATGTAGCAATTTATGTTGGTCATACTGCTGTATATGCATATTGTGATTCGGAAAATAAAGCTGAAATTCAAAAAATCCTTGATGCGATTGATTATTTGAAAGCATAAACAACAAAAGTCTACCGTCAGCTATTTCAGGTTGGCGGTAGACTTTGTCTATATTAACTTGTATGGCTTAACTTTATTATTTAACTGTTCTGCAGCACATTCTCGACAGATTCAAGCATTTTCTCTGTATCAGCAGCCCCTGTGTTCCATATTTCAATCAGAACATTGTCGATGCTTAGTGTTTTATAATAAACCGTTTTGTGGTCATGCTCGTAAACTATACCGTTCGGAGTTTCCGTATATTCGCTTCCTTGTATTCCGTTATATTCAATTCGTTCTAAGCAAGCATCCGTTGCATTTTCTTTACTGCTGAATAAATGAATTATAAATGAAACCGATTCTCCTTTGTAGGTAACACTGTCAACAAACCCCTCTGCCACACCATCAAGATAAGATGGTTCATCGCTAACAGAAAGATTATGTTCTGCGAATATTTCGTCAAAATCAGATAACGGCAATTCCTTGATTTTTGCCTTTTCAAGCGATTCGGAAACAGATTCTGTTGTTTGCTCCGATATATTTTTGTTTTTTGCGTTATGAGTAAATGCAAAAACAAGCATCGAAATGAGGGCTGCAAACCAAATTATCAAAAAGATATATTGAGGCAATGCGGAAGGTCTGTATCTTGTTTTGTTTTTAAATTCGCCGGTTTCCCAATTATCTGCATAATCTGCAAGCTGTTGAGATTCAAGGGTTGTTATTTCTGCATTTTGAATCTCGCTGAAATCAAGTTCCTTTGCTGTTTTTTTGTAAATCAGACCGATAATAAGCGAAGCAACAAAGATAACGGGAACAACAATTTTTAAAACATTCAGAATTGAATCAAAAGCATTAGTGAACAATCCAAAATTGCTTAATGCCATGCCCGCAATAGAAGGTAAAAGCAAAATATAATAAGTCCATATAATAAGCTGAGTTTTATGCGGATTTGGGGAAGTGTCAATCAACCAAGCATTTACACCGTTGTGTCGCCTGTGCATTCTTAAGTTTTCTTGCTGGTATCTTTCAACATCGCTTTCTCTTTTGTGAGATGAACGATATACAGCTTTCCATATCCATTTAAGGCTTAAAGCCGTAATAGGAACAAAAAGTCCGAAACATATCAGTCTTATAATCTCTTTTGACATATTCTTCTCCTTTATAATTGTTGTTTCAAATATAATTATATTTGTTCATCGTTATAAAGTCAATTCTATAAGTAAACAGACATAGCCATTACAAGCAAACGGCACAGAAGGTAAGTCATTTTTTCTTTTCACGCTCGGTCTTATATGTTCTGTATGCAACAAGGGCATTCAGGCAAAGGTCGATTAAATGTGTATCCA
The DNA here is from genome assembly GCA_045604685.1 of Acutalibacteraceae bacterium. Classification (GTDB taxonomy): domain Bacteria; phylum Bacillota; class Clostridia; order Oscillospirales; family Acutalibacteraceae; genus CAG-177. The sequence continues at coordinate 113,725 of JAZUON010000003.1, read as the reverse complement.
TTTCATTTATCGGTTTCTCAAGTTCTTCGCTAATAAGCTTGTCCAGTTTTTTCTCGTTAAGCTTAAGGGTTTTGTCATTCAGATATGTTCTTATTATGGCAAGACAGCGTTTATACTCTTTCAAAATATCACCTCTGATTTTTGTCTATATCTATATATGACAAGAAATCGGATTTGTCACGCAAAAAATTTTAACCGAGCTTGCTTTTTGCAAACTCGGTTAGTTTTCGTTTTGGGGGTGATAAAGATTTATGATTCGTTTTTGATTTTTCTCTGCATATTTGAGAGATTGATAAGCACCGCCTGATTCGTTTTTAACATAAACAACAACTATATCAGAACGGTCAATCATATCTCTGTTTCTTGCTACAATAGCATATTTGAAATTGCAATCGGCAGATGCTTCGCAGATTTCTATTGAATCATAATAGCTTTCAAACGCCTCTGTGTTGTTTCTAAGTTCAGCGGTTTCATAAGGAAGAACAAGGGTGAGAAAAACATTTTCGTTTCCCGTTTCTTTTTTCAGTTTTCTGATAACCGAAGACGCCATCAGGTCAAAATCGCCGTTTCTGCCGACAAGAAATTCGATTTCTCTGTTTTCTTTTTGTATTATAATGCGCAAAAGTTCATAGAGCTTGTTTTCGACGGTGTTATAATCTTCAATTATTCTGTGACCGAAAAGGCTGACGGCTAATTTATCGTTCATTTTCTCTCACCCAAAGGTATTTGCCGATGCACAAAAGCACATCGGCAAGAATTGAAGTTTGTTTTGCGTTTTAAGATTTAACAGCAGCTGATGTATGTAGCGCTAATCAAGGTGCTGCTAGTATAGTCACATCTGGTGCAGGCTTCTGTGTCATATGTTTCACGTAAGCATCTGGGATCTGTTGAACTAACTTTGTGTGTTATAGCTATGATTACTTCGGATTCAAGTTTATGTCCGAAAAGAGTACAAGTAAGTCCATAGGCGGCTGCGCCGTCATCATCATGGTTAAAGTAATGAGCAATAAATCTGTTGCGGAAATCCTCAGAGGTGTTTGCGCTAAAAATAAAGTCAGTTTCATCCACCGTAACGGTAACTGTGTTTTCGTTTGCATCCTCAGCATAAACGGATATAGACATTATGGAAAAGATGGATGTAACAACTAAAATAAGTGCGATTATTTTTTTCATATCAGTTAATCTCCTCTAAATTCTCAATAATTTCGAAAAGATTATCTTCTGTATCTGATTTTACGCAATATAAATCATTACCATAAATAAATTTTGCTTGTATTTGTTGATTTTTTTCACTAAAATACACCGTATATTCACTGGTTTCTTTCTTTAAACAATCTTTTTTTAGATTATCTGTTAGTACACCGTGAACTTCAATTTCAATACTGTACTGTGGATTATTACACTGAAAAATGTATCTTTCAGTATCCTCTAAAATCAGATACCAAACCTTGACAATCTTTTCGTTTTCAGGTAACCAATTCGGATATAAAATCTCAATTCCTTCACTTTCTGCAAGCTCTTCAATTGAGGAATACGTCTTGGTTTCATCTGGTTTAATGAGTGTTATATTATCACGTTCCATCGGACCACCGTCAAGCAATTCATAAATGGAACTACCCATCTGTCTGAATAATTCGCTAAAGGTGTTACCCGATGCAATAGCTATTATACCAAAGAGTGCAATAATAACCGCAAGAATAGCAGCTATAACAGCAAATCTCTTTGCTTTTATTTTCTTTTTAGCATATGAGCCTATGGCTGTTACCTTACCCTTGAACGGTATTTCATTTACTCTTTGTTCGATTTCTGCTTTTGTAAGTCTTTGTTTTCCTTCAAGCTCCATGAGAAAATCAACGCATTCTGTTACAAGATCGCTGTCCATTTCCTTGTAGTCCTTTGAAGTTTCAAGCAGAATTATTGCCATAAGCTTGTCCTTTAATGTCTGCTTCGCAGCGGTCATATCATGTTTGTTTCCCATGGATTTGTTCACCTCCTGTAATTATGGTTCAATAAATGCAATACCTCCCTTCATGTATATATGACGGAAATTGCATTTTGTCACGCAAAAAAAATCAAAAATTTTTGAAAATTTTTTAAAATCTCATAAAAAGAAGCAAAATTGCCATGAATATGAAGGCTGCTCTTTCTTTTATTTTCAATCTCAGTCTGTAAACTCTTGCCCTGACTGCGTGTTCAGAAATATTAAAAGCCTTTGCCAATTCTTCATATTCCATATGTTTGGTGTAAACCATTTCAAAAAGCTCAAGGTCCTTTTCGGTTAAGGAGTCCAAAATGCTTTTCTTTTTCTCTTCAATTTCTTCAGGCGTAATGTTATTATCTTCTTCCATTTCGTAGAGAATATCCGTGCTTGTCTTCGAACCGAACACCGTTCCGTAAATAAACTCTTTTTCCCTCTTAGCGATAGCTCTGAACTGCTCCTTTATTTTGTTATTTGCAACTTTATAGAGCCATGCTTTTATGTAATCATCTTCAAGTTCGTCGTATTTCTCCTGAAAGAAAAGAAAAACCTCCTGAGTAACATCGGCGGCGTTTTCTTCTTTTTTGAGTCTTGAAAGACAAAGATGATATATGTCATTGTAGTATAAATTAGCAATTTCAGTCGCTCTTTCAAAACTTATCAACATATATCACCCTTTTTTGTCAAATTATTTACATATTTGTCTAATTATAACAGTTTAATATGGTTATGTCAAAGAAAAGATTTATATTAAATCGCATTAGAGTAACTTTATTAACTATAATGTGATTTTTGTTGTTTTGTGTCGTAATACTGCACAATTCGTAGTTACTCATGTTGTGCAAAAGGTAGAAACTTGAAAAAACCTAAATTTTTTTGCGTGATATTTAGCGATTTTTATCATATATATACGTAAGCAAAATTGTATAACAATTATGTTTATAACCCTTAGGAATAATAAACAAGGTGTTTAAGAAAGGATGGATAATATGAGGAAAGCATTAATTGTTGGCATTGATAATTATTGCCAATGTCCACTAAGTGGGTGTTGCAATGACGCTGATGCTATGGAGGTATTATTGAAAAAGAACGGTGATGGTTCTCCAAATTTTGTTACAAAACTAGTTAAAAACGTTGCCACAAAACCAGAGTTATTAGAATTAATAAACGATTGTTTTTCTGGAGATTCAGACGTGGCTCTGTTCTATTATTCTGGTCATGGACATGTTGATGAATTGGGCGGTTATCTTGTAACACCTGATTATTCGGACTATAATTTTGGAGTTTCTCTACAAGATGTGTTAACAATCGCAAACAATTCACAATGCAAAAACAAAATAATAATACTAGATAGTTGTTTCTCTGGCTTTATGGGTTCAATCAAAACTCTTGGTCAAAACACCTCTGTTATTAGTGAAGGGGTTACAATTCTAACAGCAAGTCGCGCCTATGAAACTTCATTAGAAATCAATGGTCACGGTGTGTTCACATCATTACTTATAGAGGCTTTATCTGGAGGTGCCGCAGATATTACAGGTCATATAACTCCTGGCGGTTTGTACTCATATATTGATAAGGCTCTTGGGCCATGGGATCAGCGTCCAGTATTTAAAACCAATGTTACACGTTTTACTTCTATAAGATCAGTTGTTCCACAAATCGACATTTCAACGATTCGTAAAATATGCACATATTTTCATAGAGAAGATGATGCATTACAACTAAATCCCTCTTTTGAACCAACGAATTCTCCTGAAGTAACACACGAAATTATACAACCTTATGTTAATACTGCAAACACAATTATTTTTGCTGATTTACAAAAATTAGAGAGCATAGGCTTAGTTGTGCCTGTAGACGAACAACATATGTACTATGCAGCTATGAAATCTAAAACGTGTAAACTAACTTCAATAGGAAAACAATATTGGCGATTAGTACAAAATAATATTATTTGAGGAGGATACAATGAAAAAAAGAGTATTTATTAGTTTCGACTACGACAATGATGTTGAACTCAAAAATTTGCTTGTTGGTCAATCTAAAAATCCTGATTCTCCGTTTGAAATAACGGATATGTCAATCAAACAAACCATCGAAAACAATTGGAAAGAAAATGCACGAAGAAGAATCAAATCTTGTGATGTTGTGATTGTAATTTGCGGAAAACATACAAATTCTGCTTCAGGGGTTTGTGCTGAGTTGAAAATTGCTCAGGAAGAAAGTGTTCCGTATTTCTTATTATGGGGGAGAGCTACCCAAAAATGTGTTAAACCTTTATCCGCCAAACCAACAGATTGCATTTATAGATGGTCATGGGATAACTTGAAAATATTAATAAAATAAAAGGAAGTGAGTAGTATATATGAAAGTTTTTATTTCACACAAAAAAGAAGATTCTACACAAGCACTTCGGTTGAAAGCAGAGTTTGAACGCAACTCCGTTGATGCTTATTTGGATGTTCTCGATAGCAGTATTATTTTAGGCGGAAAAGAATTAACGGAACATATAAAAGCTAATCTGAATTCCTGTACAGATATTATTGTTATTATGAGCGAACGAACAAAGTTTTCTTGGTGGGTTCCTTTTGAAATTGGAATGTCCGCACAAGTTGATATGCCTACAGCCACGTTTTTAAGTAGTGATGTTTTGCTTCCGGATTATTTGAATTATTGGCCAAGGTTGAAAACTACAGAAGATGTAAAAAAATATATTTCTGTAAGGAAAAAAGTATCTGCCGAAATTGTGTCACGTTATGGATTATCAAACAGAAAGAAAGAAGAAGTTCATCTGTTTTATGAAACACTGAAAAGAGAGTTAAGGTGATTGTTAATGATTTATAATTTATTTATTAGCCACTCCTGGTCTTATAGCGATGCTTATGAAAAACTTGTCAAAATGTTAGACTCAGATTCAAATTTTAACTATAAAAACTATTCCGTCCCCAAAAACGATCCTATTCATGATGCTATTTATGATTACCAACTTAAAGCAGCTATAAAAAATCAAATGCAGCATGCAAGTTGCGTGCTAATATTAGCCGGGGTATATGCATCTTATAGCAAATGGATAAATATAGAAATTCAGATTGCTAATGAAATGAACAAGAAAATTATAGCAATCGAACCATGGGGTTCCGAAAAAACATCAGTTGTTGTAAAAAGCAATGCTGATAGAATAGTAAAATGGCAGTCGTCTTCAATCATAAATGCAATTAAGAATATATAATCAAATTGTTTTTCGTTATTATTTAGGAACACACAAAGGAGCAATAAAATGGCACAAAACAAAGTCAAAGCCCAACAACTCGAACAAAAAAGCAAAATATTTATAAGTTGGTCAGGAAAAAATAGCAAAGAGATAGCTAAAGGAATAAAATCTGTTTTTGAAAATAAAATATTTACAGATGAATTAACTTGCTTTGTATCTGATATAGATATTTCCTCCGGTTCAGATTGGTGGAATAAAATAAAGGAAGAATTAAATTCATCAAAACTAGGCATAATATGTATAACAAAAGAAAACATTAATGCACCATGGATATACTTTGAAGCAGGCGCAATGATAACACATGATATACCTGTTATACCACTATTGATAAATTGCAATACAAAAACCATCGCCGATACCCCATTAAAAGGAAATCAATGCGTTGATTTTCATGATCAGCAAAAATTCATAAAAATGATATTAGATATAAACAAAAGACTTAATTTACTACAATTGAAAGACGCTCAACTCGAGCCAATTGCAAAAGAATCATATATATATTTGCGAGACACTCTTTCTTCTGTTTTGACTGAACTAAAAAACTTGCGTATATTTAACGATAAATATGTTTATCCAAAACATATTACAACAGTAGAGAAAAAAACAATTTTTATTAGTGCTCCAATGGCAAGTATCAACAGTAAGGATTACACTGATTTAAGGAAGTATTTAATCAACTTAAAAAAGACTCTTACTGATATTGGATTTCTAAAAGTAGTTTGCCCAATGATAGATAAAGCAAGCCCTAAAAAATTTGATGGAAAAACTAAAGCAATAAAAGACAATTTTTCAAATTTAAAAAAGGTTGATTGTATGATTGTTATATATCCTCAAAAAACGCCTTCAAGCCTTCTGGTTGAAATAGGTTATGGGCTAGCCCTATCAAAACGAATGGTTATCTTCTACAAAGAAGGATTACCATATATTCTTGAAAAAGCAGGTGAAACTATTGAACATATAACAACTCAAAAAATCACCAAACTTTCAGATATAGGAAAACATATATCAGCAAATGGTTTTGCATTATTTGAAGGAGAAAATGATGAATAAGAAAAAGATTTTTATATCCGCACCAATTTCTGGTTTTAATGATGAAAACAAATACAAAAAAACTCGAGAACAAGTATTAAAACTTATTCAAGAGTTGAGAAAAAAACATTATGTGTATTCTGAATTGGAAAACATTTCAAATTTAGATTCATATGACGATGCACAAAGTGCAGTTATAAATGACTTTAGGCAAATATACGATTCAGATATTTTTATTATACTTCACCCTCAACGGATGCAATCGAGCTCTTTAATCGAACTTGGATATGCTATAGCAATTGAGAAAAAAATAATAATAATATCAGACCAAGAAAATTTACCTTTTTTAGCTTTAGGTTTACCTATTGCTATGACCAATGTTAAAATAATATCTTTTAGTGATTTTGCGAATGAAAATACAAATGTTTTTTGGGAATCACTTGAACAAATGATATAAAAAGCATAAGACCACACAGACGCTAAAACCACTAAAAAAATATAATGATTTATTAAACGGAATCGTAATTTGCATGTTGATTTTTTTATTATTTGATGTTATAATTATAATCATCTCTAGGTATAAATTGCAAAATTTAAGATCATTTATTTTCGTGGCAACATTTTGGCAACAAAAAATCGGATAGTCCGTAATTTGCGGATAATTCAGATTATACCGATAGCTCCTGCTAAATTATCTATACAAATATGTTTAGTGACAAGTTTCCGGGAGCGAGTGGGAATAATATCAACAAGCCCCGAAATCGTTGTATATCAACGGTTTCGGGTTTATTCTTATGCCAAAGCGTACTAAAAGCGTACCGAAAATTTATTTTTTTATCAAAATCATATTTATCTTTATTTTAATCATAAAAAACAACCTCTGCAGATATGTAAACTGCAGAGGTTTTGCCTTTAGGTATGTAAATATGCAAAAACTCCGATCACGATGATCGGAGCTTTCAGTTTATATTTTAAAATTCAATTTTAAGGCACGGATAGCCGAGAAGTTTATCGCTTACGCTGTCGGGCTGATGTCCGCCGATATAAAGTGTGATTTTGCCGTCGGGGTCAACTCTTTCGCCGTCCATTGTGACTGCTTTTACCCAGTAGCGGTCGATATCGAGCGTGACTTCTTTCTTTTCACCTGATTTAAGATCAACGGATTTGAGTGAGCAAAGCTGCCAATGAGGAGTTGAAACACGGCTGTCGGTATATGCGGCATAAACCTGCACGATTTCCTTGCCTGTAACACCGCCTGCATTTTCAACCTCTGCGCTTACGGTTATTTTTTCGCCGTCTGCCGAAATAATCTTTGCATTGTCATACTTATAGTTTGTGTATGAAAGACCGAAGCCGAAAGGATAGAGTGCATCACCGTCAATGTATCTGTATGTTCTGCCCTTCATGCTGTAATCCTCGAAATCGGGCATATCGTGGTCGCCTCTATAGATTGTAACGGGAAGCTTTGCCGAGGGATTTACCTCGCCTGAAAGAATATTTGCAAGAGCAAGTCCGCCAAGCGAGCCGGGATACCAAGCGTGAATAACTGCTTTTGCGTGGTTTCTCACCTTTTCGCCAACATCAATCGAGCTGCCGCAAAGAAGCACAACAACAACGTTTTCGCAAACATCGCATATTGCCTCTGCAAGTTTCTTCTGGGTTGCGGGAAGATAAAGCGAACGCTTATCGCCGCAGGTTGTGTAATCGTCGTCAAAGCCTGTATCCTCACCCTCAATTGAGCAGTCAAGACCGAGTGCAAGGATAGTTATATCCGCTTCGGCGGCAATTGCGATACCGTCACTTATCATATTTCCGAAACCGCTGCAGTAGTTGAGATGTTCCATGCAGTAGTTACAACCCTTTTCAACCGATATATCCGCATTTCCGAATACTCTGCGGATACCGTCGGCAACGGTCACATATTCGGAAGCATATCCGTTGTAGTTACCTTCAAGAGCAGTAATAGAGAGTGCGTTAGGACCGATAACTGCAATTTTCTTATCAGTATTCTTGTCGAGAGGAAGGAAATTATCCTTATTTTTAAGGAGAGTGATACATTGTTCTGCTGTTCTGAGGTTGAGTGCCTTGTGCTCCTTGCTGTCAAGTTTATCAAGACCGATATCCGAGTAAGGTCTTACCTCTTCAAATTCGCCGAGAAGATAGCGGATTGTAAAAACATTTTCTGCCGCTGCAGTGATTTCGTCCTCTGTTACAAGGTCCTGCTCATATGCATCAACAAGTGCCCCGTATGTTCCGCCGCAGTTGAGATCACAGGTGTTCTTAAGCGAAACTGCAGCCGCCTCTGTCAGTGAATTAACATATTTATGGAATTTATAAATATCACCTACTGCATCGCAGTCAGAAACAACATAGCCGTCAAAGTTCCATTTCTTGCGAAGAACATCAACAAGAAGATATGAATGAGCGCAGCAGGGTTCACCGTTCATGCTGTTATATGCACCCATAACACCTGCAACACCTGCTTCTGCAGTCTTTTCAAAAGCAGGAAGATAGGTTTCCCACAGATCGTGCATATCCGTTACAGCATTGAAGCCGTATCTGTTCTTTTCGGGACCCGAATGCACGGCATAATGCTTTGAACAGGCAGCTGCTTTAAAAAATTCACTATTACACTGAATGCCTTTGATAAATGAAACACCGAGCTGAGAAGTAAGAAACGGATCTTCTCCGAACGTTTCCTGACCTCTGCCCCAGTGTGGATCACGGAAAATATTGATGTTGGGTGCCCAGAAGGTAAGACCCTTAAAAATATCGTGGTCGCCGTATTTTATGTGCTTATTATACTTTGCACGTCCTTCTGTTGAAATTGCATCTGCAACCTCTCCCACAAGGTCCGGGTCAAAAGTGGCAGCCATTGCAATTGCATGAGGGAACACGGTTGCCGTACCTGCTCTTGCAACGCCGTGTGAACCTTCGTTCCACCAGTTGTATTCGTCAATGCCGAGTCTTTCGATTGCGGGTGAGTTATATACAAGCTGAGAAAGCCTTTCCTCAATCGTCATTTTTGCAACTAATTCTTTTGCTTTCTGTCTTGCCTGAACTTTCGTCATACAAAAACCCCCTTTGTGGTGATAAATAAAGTATATATCAGGTTTTCTATAAAAGTCAATAACAAGCATAATATAGATAGTACTACATTGATACGAAATTGATAATGATTGCCTGAAATTCTGAAATTTCCATCACATCTTCTATTCTTCTTCATTTAACATCTGATTTCTTGACATCTTAACAATATTTTAGTACTATATAGAAAAATAAGTTTTAGTATCGGAGGTTATAATTATGGGTCGTTTAGATGGAAAGGTTGCAATCATTACAGGCGGTAACTCAGGAGTTGGTGCTGCCACGGCAGTTAAGTTTGCTGCAGAAGGTGCAAAGGTTGTTATTACTGCGCGACGCGAAGCTCCTCTTCAGGAGGTTGCTTCACAGATTCGCGAAGCAGGCGGCGAGGTATTGCCCGTTGTGAGCGACATTTCAAAGGACGATGATGCAAAAAGGGTTGTTGCCGAAACGCTTGAGGCATTCGGCAAAATTGACGTTCTTATCAACAATGCAGGCGTTCTTGACGGCGGTCTGAAGGCTATTGACAGCTTCACCGACGAGGATATGAACCGCGTTATTGACATCAACACCAAGGGAACAATGTGCATGATGCGTGAGGTAAGCTCAGAAATGGCCAAAACAGGCTACGGCTCTATCGTTAATGTTGCTTCGGTTGCAGGCGTTATGGGCTGCGGCGGCGCTGCATATGTAGCATCAAAGGCTGCTGTTATCGGTCTGACACGCCACACGGCTCTTCGCTTTGCAGGCACCAACGTTCGCTGCAACGCCATCTGCCCCGGCACAATTGTTACTCCCATGGTTGCAGACATGAATCCCGCAAATCTTGACATGAACATTTTCGGCCAGATGATGAAGCACAACGACCTCAAGGTTCAACCCTGCATGCCCGAGGATGTTGCAAACATGCTTCTGTTCTTTGCTTCGGATGAATCCCGCGCAATCACAGGCCAGTCAATCGTCACTGACTTCGGCTCCACTCTGTAATAAAAATTCAGAGCTGACTGATTTTTTTGATCGGTCAGCTCTTTTTCGGTTCTCCTGTAACGGTTATAGGAGAATTTTTCCTTGAAAAATTTTGCTCAGCGTAGTATAATCAAAGGCGTTTAAAGTTGAAAGAAGTGATATTCATGAGAATGAGGAAGAAAAAGCACCTTGAAGAACGCCTTGAAGCATGCAACAATGTCATGATGCTTCACAGCGAAGACTGTAACTACATTACCGCTATTGAAAAGAAAGAATATATTGACACAGAAGCGCTTTTCGGCAACTCTAACCCGATTGTTCTTGAAGTCGGCTGCGGAAAGGGCAAATTTGCCTGCGAGCTTGCAAAACAAAATCCGGATATAAATGTTCTTGCCCTTGAAAAATGCGCAAATGTGCTGGTTATTGCCGGCGAAAATGCAATGAAAGAAAACATTGAAAATCTCAGGTTTATTCACTGCGGCGCAGAATATCTTGAAAAATATATAAAACCTCAATCCGTTGAGCGTATATATCTCAATTTTTCATGTCCTTACCCCAAAACCAGATATGCAAACCACCGCCTGACCAACGCCAGATTTTTGAAAAGCTATGATGTTATTCTCAAAAAAGGTGCGGAAATACATCAGAAAACGGACAACATGCATTTTTTTGAATATTCAATAGAGCAGCTTACCGGCTACGGTTTCAGCCTTAAGAATGTGTCTCTTGACCTTCACAACAGTGAGTTTGAGGGCAACATTGAAACCGAATATGAGCACAAATTTGCTTCGCTCGGCATGCCGATATACAGACTTGAGGCATACAAAAAATAAGTAAAGGACTGTTTCGCCGTGAAACAGTCCCCTTTTTTATTTATGATTTTTAATGTAATGCTTGTAGAATTTAACACAGTAAGCAACCTCGGTTACGCCGATGCTTTCGTTTGCCGCATGCATTGCAGCAAGCTGTTCATTGCTCATCTTGATGGGGCAGAAACGAAGGCAGTTATCCGCAATTTCCTCATAATGACGGCAATCCGTGCCGCCCGTCATAAGATAGGGAATAACACCTGCCTCGGGATAGCATTCATTAAGACACTTTTTGAGATATCCGAATTCTTCACCATTATAGTCAACACAGTTTGATGCATTCCTTGCATGGATAACTTCAAACTCAAGGTCATACTTATCTGCATATCTTTTGAGCACTGCAAGAGACTGCTCCGCATTCTGATGAGGCGAGGGGCGCAGATTGCAGACTATGTAAGCCTCAGAGGGAATAACATTGGGCGTATGAGAGCCTCCAGCCATTGTGCAGCAGAAGGTTGTTTTGACAAATGCATTACACATTGGTGAAACCACGGGCAAAACCTTTGTAAGCAAGCCCTTGAAAAGCCACATATTGCCAAGCACCATTCTCAGAGGGAATCCGAGAAGAGGCGCCGCCTGATCAAGCATAGCGTAAACAGGTCCGGATATTTCTGCTTTGAAAGGTTTATCCTTTTCAATATCCGCAACAAACTTTGAAAGCCTTGCAAGCGGAGTGTTGCTTTTGGGTGTTGAAGAGTGACCTCCCTTGCCTTTTGCAATAACCTTGAGGTCAATGTAACCCTTTTCGAGAACACCGATAGCGGCACACCAGCCCGCCATGGTAGGCAGTGCATCCTTAAGAATTGCGCCGCCCTCATCCATTGCAACATCAAGGTGAACGCCCTTTGATTTCAGATAGTTAACGAGCTTAGGAGCGCCGTCACCTGAAATTTCTTCATCAACCGCAGTTGCAAGATAAACATCGCAGGGAGGCTCAAAGCCCTCTGCAAGCAATTCTTCAACAGCCTGAAACTCTGAAAAGAAGGTTGACTTGCAATCCATTGCACCTCTGCCGTGGATATTGCCGCCTGAAATCTCGCCTGAGAATGGGTCGCGCTCCCAGTTAGGCTCATCGGCCGTAACAACATCCTGATGACCCATAAGAAGGATGCCGTTTCTTTTTGCATCCTTGCCGGGCCAACGGAAAATAAGGTTGCCTTCTATCTCCGTGCATTCCAGCTTTGAAAAAACAAGAGGAAAATTCTTTTTCATAACCTCATGGAGCCTGTAAAACTGTGTAAGGTCGGTATTGCCTCTGAGTGAAACGGTAGGCACTTTAACCATTTCGGAAAGCTTACGGGCATAATCCGCAGCTTCCTGCTCGGTTGGGTTGATGGCAGGGGCATTTGTGTTGGGCTTTGCCTTTATTTTCACAGCTCTTATTGCCGCAACTGCAATCAGAAGCAAAATCACTGCCAGAACAACAAGCAAAGCAAAACCTGCATACTTCATTATATCATCTCCTATATTTTTTACCGCCCTATTATATCACCTTTCCTTTAATAAGTAAATACGGCAATTTCCTGTTTTTGATAATCTTAGTGAAATCATTTCTGTGAAACGTGATACAAAACAACGGCTTGTAATTAATTGATTTAGTGCATAAATCACTGTTGACAATAAAAAATATATTTGATATAATATTTAACCGAAGACCTGTCTTTTTTGGAAAATCTGCCAGAGATTGCGCGTCATGGGCTGAAAGCGCGCTTCAGATGAGTAGTAAGAACAGCAACACTTCAACGGCACACCCTGAACTGAATAAAAAGAGAGGATACTTGAATGTATCAACACGGGTGGCACCGCGGGTAAATAAACTCGTCCCGAGAATTTTTTAATTAAAATTCTCGGGGCTTTTTATTTTTCTGCGCATTCTAATTTGTAAGTAATCAACACTATAATAAATTACAGTGTTCGGCAAACGGAGGTATGATAAAATGTACAGAACTCATCGCTGCAACGAAATAAGAGAAATGCATATCGGTCAGACCGTAATGCTTGCAGGCTGGGTGGACGTTATCCGTGACCACGGCGGCGTTCTTTTTGTTGATTTGCGTGACGAAACAGGTGTAACACAGGTTGTTGTTCACGACGAAAGCCTGCTCAAAGGCATCAGCAAAGAAACCGTTCTGTCTGTTGAGGGTATCGTTACAAAGCGTGACGAAAACACGGTTAACCCCAAAATTGAAACGGGCCTTGTTGAGCTTGTTGTTGATAAGCTGGAGGTTCTCGGCGTTTGCAGCAGAGACCTTCCTTTTGAAATCGGCTCAAACGACACCAACGAAAACATCCGACTTAAGCACCGATTCCTTGACCTTAGGAATCCTGCTCTCCACAATAATATCCTCCTCCGTTCAAAGGTTATCGGCCACATGAGAAGGCTTATGGAGGAAAGGGGCTTCCTTGACATTCAGACCCCCATTCTCACCGCTTCTTCACCCGAGGGTGCAAGAGACTTCCTTGTTCCCAGCCGTAAGCATCCCGGCAAATTCTATGCCCTGCCCCAAGCTCCCCAGCAGTTCAAGCAGCTGCTTATGGTATCGGGCTTCGATAAATATTATCAGATTGCACCCTGCTTCAGAGATGAGGATGCAAGAGCTGACCGTTCGCCCGGCGAATTCTATCAGCTTGACTTTGAAATGGCCTTCTCCACTCAGGATGAAGTTCTGCAGGTTTGTGAAGACGTTGTAAGCAACATTTTCAAAACATTCTCAGATAAAAAGGTTACGGACTCCCCCTTCAGACGTATTCCCTTTGCAGAGTCAATGGCAAAATACGGATCCGATAAGCCCGACCTTCGCAACCCCCTTGTTATCTGCGATGTTACCGATTTGTTCAAGAGAGTTAAGTTCAAGCCCTTTATGAACAAGTATGTAAGAGCCATTGTTGCACCCTGCAAGAATGAAAGATGGTTCTTTGATAAGTCACTTGCATTTGCAACAAAGCAGGCAAAAATGGCAGGTCTTGCTCATATAACTCTGCTTGATGCCGCTAACTACGGCTTCAAGGATGACCCCATCAGCAAGGTTATGACTCCCGAGGAAATGAAGGAAATCGTTGAGCTCACAGGCGTTAAGGAAGGCGAAACAATCTTCTTCATCTGCGACACAAACCCTGAGGTTGCAAGCAAAAATGCAGGCGTTATCCGCACATGGCTGGGCAACGAGCTTGAGCTTATCAAAAACGACTCATTTGAATTCTGCTTTGTTGTTGACTTCCCCATGTATGAGCGTGACGAAACAACAGATAAGATTATATTCACCCACAACCCCTTCTCAATGCCTCAGGGCGGTCTTAATGCTCTTGAAACAATGGACCCCACAGAAATCCTTGCATACCAGTATGACCTTGTATGTAACGGCATTGAGCTTGCATCGGGTGCAGTTCGTAACCACAGCCCCGAAATCATGAGAAAGGCCTTTGAAATTGCGGGCTATAGCGAGGACGAGGTAGAAAGACGCTTCAGCGCACTTTACAATGCATTTCAGTTCGGCGCGCCTCCCCATGCAGGCATGGCACCAGGCGTTGACAGAATTGTTATGCTCCTTGCAGACACCGAAACAATCCGCGATGTTATTGCATTCCCCCTTGACGGCACAGCTCAGGACCAGATGCTTGGCGCACCCGGAGAGGTTACGGAGCTTCAGCTTTATGAAGCAAACGTAAGCATCAGAGGCAAGGGCGGCGTTGAAACCCTCGGCAGCGACGGCGCAAGCAACGGCTCATTTGCTTCCGCAGTCAGCGGCGCAAAAGCAATCAGCAGCAAGAAGGACAGACTTGAAAGCCTTGAGCAGGTTAACGAGCTTTGCTTTACTGCCGATGAAAAGAAAAAGATGGCAAAGATTTTTGAAAATATGCTTAAAGAGGAAGCTGCTCTCAATAAAATTGACACTGCTGATGTTGAGCCTATGGTATATGTTATGCCCATGACCAACATTCTTCGTAGCGACAAACGCGAACAGCCCTTTGAGCGCAAAGCTCTCCTTGAAGGCGCTCCCCAGAGCACAGAGGACAGCTGGCAG
Source organism: Acutalibacteraceae bacterium (assembly GCA_045604685.1). Taxonomy (GTDB): domain Bacteria; phylum Bacillota; class Clostridia; order Oscillospirales; family Acutalibacteraceae; genus CAG-177. The sequence goes on along the minus strand of JAZUON010000003.1, from coordinate 98,506 downwards.
GTTCCCAGACTTGTAAAGTGAGGTGTTAAAAGTGGGATATTATATCAATTCAATCAACAAGTCAGGCAATATTGCCGTTGACGATACAATTCTTGTTAAGGGTGTTCCCTCAACAGCAGGCTCCCGTATGCTTGAAGGCTTTAAGCCCCTTTTCAGCGCCGAAGCAGTTGAAAGGCTGGAGGCTGCAGGCTACTCAATCGCAGGCAAAGCGAATGTTGGCGAATTCGGACTTGACCTTGCAGGTGAAACCTCATATTTTGAGCCTGTAACCGAAAACGGCTGCATTAAGGGCGCAGCAGCAGAGCTTGTTGCAAAGGGCGAAGTTAAAGCAGCAATCGGCGTTGACCTTAACGGCGCACCCAGACGTGCCGCGGCTTTTTCGGGCGTTAATTTCATTAAGCCCACCTACGGAACGGTTTCACGCTACGGCATTATCTCCTGCGCTGCATCAGGCGAGCAGGTTGGCGTATACGCCGCAAATGCCGCTGATGCAAAGGAAATTCTCGGTGTTATTGCAGGTAATGACAGTAAGGACGGAACAAGCCTGCCCGAAAAGAAATATGAATATTCACTTGACGAAGATGTTTCAGCAATGAAAATCTGCATAGTTAAGGAGCTTTATGATAAAGCAAGCGATGAGGTTAAGGCTCAGGTTGATGTTTATGCAGCCGCAGTTAAGGCTCTCGGTGCAACGGTTGACACCGTTTCGCTTGACTTCATTGAGCAGGCGCAGACCGCATGGCAGATTCTTATGGCAGCAGAAACCTGCAACAACGTTTCAAGGTTTGACGGCGTTAAGTACGGCTACCGCACACCTGAATATAAAAACATTGATGAACTTTATGTCAAGAGCAGAACAGAAGCATTCGGCTTCCTGACAAAATCAACTGTTATTTACGGCTCCGATGTGCTCTCCAAGGGCAGATACGAAAACTGCTACGACAAGGCACTTCGCATCCGCAGAGTTATCTGCACAAAGGTGAGAGAGCTTCTTGCATCATACGATGCGATTCTTACCCCCGTTTGCAGCAAGAGCGAATACAAACCCTACGATGCTCTTGAAGCGTTTGAAAAGGTTTATGAGGAAAGCGTATTCACCGCTATCCCCTCAATCACGGGTATGCCCGCAATGGCCGCAAAGGGCGTTCAGCTCATTGCTGATTCATTCAAGGAAAGCGTTCTTCTGAGCATTGCTCACGGCGTTGAAAGGACGGAGGCATAAATATGAAATACGAACTTGTTATTGGTCTTGAAACTCACGTTGAGCTTTCAACAGATTCAAAGCTCTTCTGCTCCTGCGGCGGCCATTCAAGCCCCAAGGAACCCAACGATTGTGTGTGCCCTGCCTGCAGCGGTATGCCCGGCATGCTGCCTGTAACAAACAAGCATGCAATTGAGCTTGCAGTTAAGGCAGGCTTCATGCTCAACTGCAAAATCAATCAGTACACAACCTTTGATAAAAAGAGCTATTATTACCCCGACCTTCCCTGCGCCTATCAGATTACCCAGTGGTTCCACCCCATCTGTGTTGACGGATGTGTTGACCTTGGCGAAAGAAAAATCGGCATCAAACAGATTCACGTTGAAGAGGATGCGGGTAAACTCGTTCACGACGAGGCTACTAACACTTCATTTGTTGACTTCAACCGCACAAGCGTGCCCCTTATCGAAATCGTAAGCCGCCCCGACTTCCGCAGCGCAGACGAGGTTATCACATACCTTAAAAAACTCAAATCAAGCCTTCAGTTTGCAGGCATTTCCGAGTGTGAAGAAGGCGCAATGAGATGCGACGTTAATATTTCCGTTCGCCCCGAGGGCTCAAATGAGCTTGGTGTTCGTTCGGAAATCAAGAATATGAGCTCACTTTCCGAAATCAAGGATGCAATTGAATTTGAAAAGGTTCGCCACGTTGACGCCATTGAGCGCCACACAGAGGTTCTTGTTCAGGAAACACGCCGCTGGGATGATGTTAAAAGACGAACATTCCCCATGCGCAACAAGGAAACTGCGGCTGACTATCGCTACTTCCCCGACCCCAACCTTATGCCCATCGTAATTGACGATGCATGGCTTGAGGAAATCAGAGCAAGCATGCCTGCAACCGCAGAGGAAAAGAGCGGCCACTACGAGGAAATGGGAATTGCTGCAAAAGAAGCCGGCGTTCTTGCTTCCGACAGAAAGCTCAGCGACACCTTTGACAAAATTGTTGCAATGGGATGCAATGCAAAGACGGCTGCAAGCTGGATTCTGACCGAATGCATGGGTCAGATGAAGCGCCTTGAGCTTACAAGCCTCGATATTGATCCTGCAAAACTGGCAAGAATTATTGAGCTTGTTGAAAGCGGCGAAATTACCCGTGCGGCAGGCAAAAAGGTTCTTTCGGCAGTGTTTGAAAAGGATGTTGAGGTTGACGCGTTCTGCGAAGAAAACGCTCTCAACGCCAAGATTGACAACAGCTTTATCCTTGAAACAGTCCGCAAAGTTATTGCTGAAAACAGCAAGGCCGTTGAGGACTACAAGAGCGGCAAGGTTAAGGCTATGCAGTCACTTTTCGGCAGCGTTATGAAGGAGCTCAGAGGCAACGGTTCGCCCGATGTTATCAGAGAAATGCTTGAAGCAGAGCTTAACAAGTAAATTATAAATAAAGTAAGGCAGTTTTGCTCAAATGCAAAACTGCCTTGTTTTATATTGTTATGTTGTTTTTATCCGTTACCGCACCCACACACCTTGTCTTTATCGAATATGGTGCATCAAAAATATTATCCGTAATATTTGCCTCGCGCATATATTCAAGCAGGATAAGATGCTCACCCGTTGGCGGGTTTTCAAATTTATTGCCCGTAACGGTAAGCCTTCCGTGAACGAATGCTTTGGACTTATCATCCATAACCTTCGGTGTGCAGCGGATTACGGGAGAACCCTCCCACATTGCGGCATATTCGCAGCAGGAAACAATATTATTGCGGAAAATAATATTTGTTGTGTAACCCGATTCGAACCAGAAGTTGCAGTCATCTTCAATCAGCAAGGCGGGCCCCCACAGCTTTTCGAATCGGTTATTTTCAATTATAACCTCGCCTCGGGTTGTGCAAAGAATTCCCCTGCCTGATGTTGGGCCGAAATCACAGTTGCGCACATAAAGGTTTGGAACCCACGACTTATTTTCAACAACATCCTTGCAAAGCTCAAGGGGCGGAATTTCGCCCTCAAGGCTGAGTCTGATATCTGTATCATTCAGTCGCTCATATGCAGTTACTTTCACACTGCCGAAAGGCATAAGGGTATCCCATTTGATAAAATCAAGCTCATCCCCTGCCTCAAACGCCTGAAAGCCCCAGCTTTCGGGATGCATAAAGCGCACGGTAATGTTGTTTTTGCCGTCGGTTTTAACAATTTGCAGGTGTGTGCCGTGAACATTCACATAATCATCATGTGCACCGCCTGCCTTGCAGGAATCAATAACAAGATTGCCTCTGCAGCCCGAAAACTGGAAGAAATCCGCTGTGCTTGCGGCAGTTCTGCCCTCTTTCGGGGTAAAGTCACAATTTTTAAATGTTACATTTTCGCAAAATTGAGAAACCATTCCCAAACCGTGCATAAACATAACTCTGCAATCCTCAAAAACAAGGTTTTTGCAGCGTTCAAAAAAGCTGCCTGTCTGGTCACGGACTATACTGCGGCTCTGAATAACGCTGCCCTCGGGCAGATAAACACCCTTGTTTTTAAGTTGCACCTTAAGGGTTGATTTGTCAAGCATTTCTGCACGTTTAAGAGCAAGATTATTGCGATTAAAATCACGGTTAAGCTTTGTTTCGGGATTATGAAGTTTTACATGGCGTTTGTTGGCTGTGCAGCCGTGCTCCCAATAGGGATTGCCGTCTGCGCCTGTTTCGCCCTGCCAGATTATTTCCTTACCCTCAAGCCTGAAAAGACATTCCTCATTGATTTTAAAAATGCATTCGCCGCCGTTATTTGACAAAACCGTAAATTCCGCCATAGTAGGGCAGGCATAATCAACCGTAAGATTCTTTACGGTTATATTTTCACATCGGTCAAGCAGAATGGGAGTCATTTTGCCGTGAACAAGCAAAGTTGCGCCGTTGCCGTCAATTACAATATCCTTTTTGTTTTTAAGATAAATTGCAACCCGGCGCAATCCGTTGGGGTTTTCATCCCTTTTGGCGGTGTTGGAGCAATAATAGCCCTCAATTTCAAAAGAATCATCCTGCCGAACATCATATATTCTGTTTTTTTCAAGGGTGACAGAGTCACCGCTCTTAACCTTTTCAAAAATTCTGCTAAACTCGTTCATATTTATACCCGATGATAAATCAGCCCTCAAGCATTTCAAGAATCTTTGCTTTGGGCATTGCGCCTACAGCCTGATTTGCAATTTTACCGTTTTTGATGACAACAAGCATAGGGATGCTCGAAACTGCAAAAGCCGCTGCCAACTCAGGCTCGTTATCAACATTTATTTTGCCGACAACATACTGCGGATTTTCCTCAGCGATTTCGTCAACAAGAGGAGAAACCATGCGGCAAGGACCGCACCAATCTGCATAGAAATCAATGAGCACAGGCTTATCTGTGCTTATAACCTGCTCAAAATTGCTTTTATTTATGCTTAAAACTGACATATAAATCTCCCTTTCGATTTTATTATAACCATATTTCAAAGGTTACAAAAGGCTGACCGAAAAAACGGCCAGCCTTTTCTGATTAAAGGTTGTAATACTTATCAAACTCTGCAGGGTGAGGAATCGCTGAAAGCTGGCGGCATTCTTCTCTCTTTCCGTTGATAAAGTTCTTGATAAGCTCTTCGGGGAATACGCCGCCCTCGGTAAGGAAAGCGTGGTCTGCCTCAAGTGCATCAAGGGCATCCTCAAGACATACGGGAAGATGCTGGAGCTTTGCCTTCTCCTCATCGCTGAGGTGATAAAGGTTAACATCGTAGGGACCCCAACCGTTTGCATGGGGATCAATCTTATTTTTAACGCCGTCAAGACCTGCCATAAGAATTGCTGCATAGCAGAAATAGGGGTTGCAGGTTGCATCAGGGTTGCGGAGCTCAAATCTGCGCTTATCGGGGCTCTTTGCATAAGCAGGAATACGGATAACCGCGCTTCTGTTTGAGGTTGCATATCCAACGGTTACGGGAGCCTCAAAGCCGGGAATAAGGCGCTTGAAGGAGTTTGTGCTGGGGTTTGTGATAGCGCAGAGCGCACCGATATGCTTGAGCAGACCGCCCATAAAGTAATGAGCTGTTTCGCTAAGATGTGAATATCCGTTATCATCCGAGAATACAGGCTCGCCATCCTTGAAAAGGAGCATGTGAACATGCATACCGCTGCCTGCCTCGCCGTAAATGGGCTTGGGCATAAAGGTTGCGGTTTTGCCGTATTTGAGAGCTGTGTTGTGGATGATGTATTTAATCATCATTGAAGCATCTGCCATATGAACAACTTCACCGAGCTGAGGTTCAATTTCATACTGACCGGAAGCTGCTACTTCGGGATGATGGTAGTTGATTTCAATACCTGCATCCTTCATATGCATGCACATTTCGCTGCGGCATTCATAAGAGGTATCAAAAGGTTTTGCAATGTGGTAGTTCTTCTGCTTTGCAACAACAACACCGAGACCTTCATTATTTGAATTCCAATAGGACTGTCTGGCATCTACTGTAGCTCCGATGTGTTTTCCGTCAACATTCCACGCTACTTCGTCGAAAAGATAAAACTCAAACTCAGGCAGAATCTTCATCTCATCGGCCACACCGCTGTTTTTCATATATTCAACAGCCGCCTTGATGATGTTTCTGGGATACTGTGCAAGGGGGCGATTTTCGGGAGAATCAATAATCATTGCATTACCCGTCATTGACAGAGTGGGAATATCGCAGAAGGGGTCAATAACTGCCGTGTCGGGGTCGGGAATGAAAACCATATCACTCTTTTCAACAACGGCATAACCATAGTTTGAAGCGTCAAAGCCGATACCGCTTTTCATGGTATCCTCCGAAAAATTTTCAGCAGGAATTGTTACATGACGGTACTGACCGTTGATATCAACCATCTTGAAATCAACCATTTTTATGCCGTTTTCTTCAATAATTGCCAGAATATCCTGAATTGATTTTGCCAAGGGAATCACTCCTTACATTTAATGTATATTGTAAAGTATAACAATTTTTTGTTTTTTCGTCAATAGCAGCCAAAATAATAATTCCAAATCAGCCTTCAAGGAATATTTCTCTTATACTTGCTATTTCATCTGATGTTACACCTGCCGAAAGCAGGAATTTCTCGGCTTTCGCTTGAAGAGTTGCACCATCATAAGCCTTAAGTCTTCCTATGAATTCGTTCATCTCATTCAGGCTCCACAAATCACCGTGATAAAACACAGAAAGCTGATAATCGCGCATCATATCGTCCTCGCTCATGCCGAGAATCGCCTCAAGCAGGTAGCATACCGTTCCTGTTCTGTCCATACCGTGGGTACAATGCATAAAGACAGGATAGTTATTTTTATCTGCCAGATCAGAGAAAATCCGGCGTATAGCTGCCTTGCCGTTATCCGTAAACACATCGGAATACATTAATGAGCCATAGTAATTATGCTTAACACCTGCGCCAAGAGCATTTATTTTGGTCGGATTATCGTTTTCATATCGCAAGTCCATCTCAGTTCTGATTCCGAGAACGGTAAGGAGAGTATTGATTCCCTCTGCAGTTGCGGTATATTTCTTATTAACAAGACCGTCTATTTCAGTTCCTCTGTAAAGCAGACCCTGACGAACTCTTTTGCCGCTGAGGGTTGTCCATCCTCCGATATCACGAATATTTCCTATGCCGTCAACATTAAGTATACGGGGTGTGATTGCGGTTTTAAAGCTGCCGTCAGTACCCGATTGTGTACCGTTGGTGAAACTGAAAATAAAGCGGTAATAATACTTTGTTCCTGTTTTTAAATTATAAACATCAACACTTGTTTCACTTGATGAGAGTGAGTATATAAGAGGTGATGAAAAATCCTCTTTTTCAGAAACAAGAAGCTCCGCGCTTTTCACCGAGCATCCCGAAGGAATACCCTTAAGCTCATACCAGAGCGTAACGGGTTTACCGATATCCAGCCTGCCCAGAGGAGAATAATCCTTGTAAAAAGATTTGGCTGATGAGACATCTGGAGAACCGATATATTTTTCAACTCCCGTGCTGACAAGCACCACATCTTCGCCAAAGAAAGGAATTTCAATCTCCACCGAAGAATCCGTTATGTTGAAGCCACCCGACGGATCGGTTGAAGCTGCCCCACCATCCGAAAAGCCACGTTTATCGAGGGTTATGCCAAGGGCAACCAATATCACGGCAAAAAATACCGCAATAACGATATTAAGAACTCTGTATTTATATCTCTTTAGGAACCGCTTCATCCGTTCTTTCTTTGTGCTGCGTCTTCTGTGGGAATGATGATGACTGTGCCCGTGGTGAGAACTATGGCTGTGGTGATGTTCCGATGTTTTTTCAGCTTCTGCCACAATGCTTTCATTTTCACCATCGTTGTTAATTACTATTTTCTCATTATTTTCCATACACATCCTCCTTCACTTAGTTTTCTTTTGGCTTTATCAGCATATTTACTATATTCTTAAATTCTTTTACTGCAAATTCAGGGTTCAGCCCTTTCAAAAGCAGACGATTATTTTCACGGATAGGCTTTAAAATAAAGCCGAGAACAAAGTTTATCGTGAATTGGGTTACAAAGGATGCAAGAGCCGCACCGATTGCTCCGAACTCAGGAATAAGAAATGCATTCAGAACAACATTTATCAAAGCACCCGAAAGATTGATTATCCACAAATATTTCTGCTTTTGCTCTGCAAGAATCCAGACATTTCGTACCGTTCCCATAACGGAAAAGGCAAGATACCATATTAAAAATTGCAGGATTTTTGCCGACATCATATATTCCTCACCGTAAAGAACGCCGACAATCAGCTTTGCAAAAACGGTGAACACAATGCTTTGGGCAAATGCTAAATAGATAATAATGCAATACAGACCCGAAACATTTTTACGATATTGTGCTTCATCACTCTTTTTGCACGAAAGAATCAACGGTCTGTAAGAATCAATTATTGCCGTATATACAAATTGCGCTACAGTTGCGCAGGTAATTGCCGCCGTGTAGAAGCCGTTTTCTTCCTTGCCAACCATGGTAGTGAGCATAATATGGTCTGTATTATGAATCACCACAGTCATAAGAGACGAAAAAATGTAATGCTTGCTTTTTGAAAACATTTTTTTTGCTCTTTTAAAAGAAAACGACAATCTGAAACTGCTCATTCTGAAATAAATCAGCAACAGAGATAAGCCGATGAGTCCGAAATCAATTGAATTTGTTACCGCAAACCAATAAACACTTTTATGGCTGACAAGCAGATATATTCTGTAAGCGGAAACAATAACATATGCGCAAAGCATTACAATCGAAGAATATTTGGACAGCAATTTATACTGAAACCAATATTGAACCATTTCAATTGCAGCGAAAAACAGCGATATACTGTAAATAAGGCAAACTGCAACCGTTATTTTTTCGTCTCCGTTAAATGCAGAAACGAAAAGATATATTCCTCCAAAGCAGACAATGCTTGAAAAAACATTCATTACCAGCGATGTGCCGAGAATCTCCCCTTCTTTTTCAGGGTTTTCCGTCAGCTCATAGACCATTGTTGAATCAAGACCCAGCTTCATAATCGGCAGAGCAAATGCCATAATTGACGCCGCGTAATTTATCAGACCGTAGTTTGATGGCCCCAGATATCTGGCGCAGAGCATACCGACAATAAGCTGCAACAGTGACTGAATAATTTTGCAGGCGATAATCCACTTTGCATTATTAAAAACCTGCTTTCCTTTGATGTCTGACACTTTTATCACAGCTCCTTTCTGCCGATATTTTCTCAACACAACCCTGACTCCCTTTTAAAAGAGAGTCAGGGTTTTCATTTTATCAGATTATTGCGCGTCCGTATTCGTCAAAGGTGTAATCCATTTTAAGTGAAAGGCCGTTGGTCTTTGTTACATAATACGTTCTGTTTGTAATAACCTGTCCGCCGCCTCTGACATAATAATAATAACCGTCAAGATAGATAAGACCAAGTTCGTCAAGTCTGCCGTTCTTATAGTAATAAAGATTGCCGTCTTCCTTGGTAACAAAGCCTTGCTTCATTTTACCGTCTTCACCGAATTCGTACTCTTTTTCTGCAGGAAGGTCGCAGTAGGATTTGCCTACATACTGCTTACCTGTTCTAATAACACCGCCCCAGTAAACATAATAATAATCGCCTTCATATTCAATAAGGCCGTATGTTCCTGCTCTTCCGTTATCATAGAAATACATGGTTCCGTCTTTTTCTATAACGCCGCGAAGCATTTTACCGTCCTCGGCAAATTCATATTCCTTGCCGGCAGGAATATCGCAAAGAGTTTTTCCGACATACTGTTTACCCGTACGGATAGTTCCGCCCCAGTAAACATAATAGTAATCACCGTTATATTCTGTAAGACCGTAAGTTCCAGTTCTGCCGTTATCATAGAAATAGAGAACGCCGTCTTTTTCAATAACACCGCGAAGCATCCTGCCATCTGAGCCAAACTCATATTCTTTTCCCGCAGGAATATCGCAGGATGTGTAACCGGCATACTGAATGCCTGTTGCAAGAACTCCGTTCCATCTTACATAGTAATAATCGCCGTTATACTCTATCAAACCTTCAGAACCCAGCCTGCCGTTAACATAGAAATAAAGAACTCCGTCTTTTTCTACAATACCCTGAAGCATTCTGCCGTCCGAGCCGAATTCATATTCTCTGCCTGCAGAAATATCGCAATGTGTAATTCCCGCATACTGAGAGCCTGTTGCAAGGGTGCCATTCCATTTTACATAGTAATGTTCACCTTCGTATTCAATGAGACCTTCAGGAGCAGTTCTGCCATTCACATAACAGTAAATAACACCGTCTTTTTCAACCATACCCTGAAGAATCTTACCGTCCGGACCGAATTCATAATCCATGCCTGCCGGCAGGTCGCAATACGATTTTTCGGCATAACATTTTCCGGTTTTAATTACACCGCCTGAGGAAACGTAGTAATAATCTCCTTCATATTCAATGAGTCCGACCGGTCCTGTCTTACCATTTGCATAGTAATAAAGCACCCCGTCTTTTTCAACAATACCGCGAAGCATTTTGCCGTCTTCTCCGAATATATATTCTCCGACAGGAAGATCACAGTTTGTTTTACTGACGTAATGTTTACCTGTCTTTATAACGCCGCCCCAATATACATAATAGTAGTCGCCGTTATACTTTGTAAGACCGTAGCTGCCTGTTCTGCCGTTATCATAGAAATAAACAACACCGTCAATTTCCAGAAGACCCGTTACCGCCTTATAGTCGTCACCAAACAGACGACCTGCATGTGTTCCTTTCTTGGCATAACCCATATAATCAAAGCAATAATATGTTCCGTCGATAAGATGAAGACCTTCTAAGCCCTTACCGTCCTTTGAATATCCGTAGCCATTTCTGTCTGTATAAAAGCCATCGGGAATTTCTGCATTTTTATCGCAGGCACCGTTTTCATCAAAATAATACCAATTGAACTCCTTATTCTCAATGATAAGCTCATATCCGTTTTCAAGACGGTATGACTTATCAAAGAAATATTCTTTTCCATCAATGGTATACCAACCTTTCCAGCGATAACCGGGGCCGTAGTAATACCTTGTGCCATAAAGAGTTTCCGCCCAGAATCCCTTTATAACCTTACCTGTTTCATCAAGTTCATAAGTTATCTCACTTGTGTAATTGAATGTTCCGGTTAAGGCAGCCATTGTTTCGGGGCTGAAATAATGCCAATCCTCGCCTATCATCTGCCAGCCTGACTGAAGCTCGCCGAACTTTGCATAGCGATAAACATTCTCAGCCTCATCAAGGAAAAGACCCGTATATTTTTCCTGACCTATATTGATTCCGTTTTCACCGAAGTCATAGTAATAGCCATCAACAAGCTTTACGCCCGTATATTTAATGCCGTCAGCATAATATGCGAAACCACCGTCCTCATTGACCCAGCCGTCCTTGACTGCTTTTGAGAGAACATAGGTATCCTCAAACTGTGCATAAACGTCGCCGAACCAGCCGCCTTTTTCGTTTTCATCATTGGGGTTAACGAAAGGCATGATTCCGTAGGTCTGCTGATTTTCAGACTTCTGTGCAAACGAATAAAGTGCATTTGCACGCATATACATTTTGTAGCTTACTTCACCGGAGTTTACAACCGTAAGCCTGTCTTTGGGCCACTCAACGCCCTCCTTGGGAGTAAGCTTTATTCCGTTAAGAATACAAAGAGGATTTGCCATTGCAGGGTCAATGGCCTGTGTCTGATCGATCCAATTAAGAGTAAGTGTAAGGGTATTGGTGGCCTCATCAAACTCAGTATTGGTCAGTTCAAAGTAGTCGTTTACAACCTTGATTTCAGAATAATCCACATCAAAGTTTTCATCAATTTTAATTGTGGGCTTAACCTCGGTAAGAACACTGACACGCTCTGCAAGCTGAAGCAGGAAGGTCCACGCTGATGCACCCTCAAGCTCTGCACCCGGCAACATTGTTGTGAGGTCTGCAAGCTGCTCGGGAATGGGTATCTGTGTCATATCGATTGCAAATACATATGATGTTTCCATCGCTTCATCTGCATTTACAATTTCGTAAGTATAGTTATCATCCGTTGTTGAGTTGGAAACCTTACGGTCCCAGGCAAGGATTCTGCTGCCGCCCGTTGCCTTATCAAAATCAAAGGTGATTTCACCCTGATTATAAAGCGAAATATTAAGCTCCGCCTTAACAGTTCCATCCGTTGCAAGCGCCGCAGTTAAAACAACATTCTTTATCCCTGTGCCTTCAGTGCCCGTAAATGCAAATCCATTTACCATACCTGCTGCAGGATTGCTGAGTGAGAACACAACATCATCCGGTCTGATTGTTACAGGCTTATTTTCATAAAGCGCTGCAATGGGAAGCGCGGTTGGCGAACCGTAAACCGCATCAAGATTTGTTTTGGTGAAATAAATACGGTCAGGCACAACAATATTCATAGTTTTGCTTCCGATTATTTCATCCTCGAGCATAAGGTAAACTTCAACAACACCGTTGCGCAGACCTGTAAACAAGCCGTCCTCGGTAACAGTGCCCCACTTTTCATCGGATACAGCCCATACTGCGCCTTCAGGAATTTCTGCTGCATTACCAGTTGCACTTACGCCCGATGCGGTAAGCTGAACAGATGAATCTTTTGTGAGGTAATCTGTTTCAGCTTCAATAATTGCATGGTCAAATGCTGTTGAGCTGGGTGCTGTTGAAACAATCATAAGCGATGTGCTGACTGAACGCTGAACGCCGTCCGAAGGTCTGCTGACAACGCTGAGCTCATCTTCACCCTCAACCTTTGCAACATATGTTGTTGAGCCGCCGCCATCAAGGTTAATTGCCTCAACACAGCCTGCATCAAACATAATCTGGGCAATTTCAATCATACTGCCGCCGCAGGAGATAGGCTCCTGTCTGCCGTCAAGAACCATAAACACAACCTTGCCTGTTCTTGTTATGCCGACTGCAGTACGGCTTGCACGGTTTGTAAAATAATTACTTGTGCCGGTTATTGAAATTTTTCCGTCTTCAATCAACTTTGAGCCAAAGCCGCCTATACCCTCCGCAACCTGATCTTTATAAACGGTGTTATATTCTGCCATAGTGCCTATAACAGCTTTACCGTCCTTGGTAATACCGAAGAAGCCGTCGCTGTCAATTCCGTGGTATTCCTTACCATCCATAACAAGCAGACCACCGGGCTCACCTGTGCTCATATTAAATCCGTCACCGTTAATGCTTGCGATTACATTATAATTTTCAATGTAATGCTCACTTTCGGGGTCACCGTATTTATTCTGCGCAGCAGTCGCCTGAGCAAGAACTGTCTGCATACCCCATTCTGAGGGGTTGTTATTCCTGTAGTTTGCATAAATGTGAACATCGTCTCTGCTCAGGTCGGCAGTAGCGGTGTAATAAACCATCTGCTTGTTATCAGCAGTTGTTGCCTGCCTGATGCTCTGGATTACACCCGGTGCAAGAGTTGATGTCTGTGACGAAAATACCGTGAAATAGGGATTTTCGGTTACCTCAACATAGTCACCTGCCAGCTTACAGATATAATCCGCAAAAACATAGCAGCAAGCCTTTCTGAGAGTGGTAATATCCTGTGTATTGAATTCCCTTGTGCTTTCAAGGGTTGTTATAAGTTTATTGCCCGTATATGCATTGTAAACGGCATTCCTCACATCTGCACGGGTGCTTGCACCGCCCAACCTGTTTTTAAGGAAATAATCTGCTCTGGTTACAAGGCTGAGCTCCTCTGTGAAATATTCTTCAAAGAGTTGAGTGATATATCCGTTTTCATAAACAGAGCCAATCAAGGTCTGCATAAGGTAAACGGAATCAAGGTCTGCATAAACATCCTGCTGATTAAAGCCGCCTACCTCATCGGGGTTATCCTTGAGGAAATAGCTTTCGGCAACCTGTGACATAAGCTCATCAAGTGTACCTTCAACTCCGCCGTAATCGGAGAATTCAATAAGGTCAACAATATCGCCTGCCCAACCTGCAACATCTGCATGGTTGGCACTTGCTTTATTGTGATAGGTAATATCAAATGCGCCAAACATATGGCCAAAGTCAACAAGGTCACCGTTTGGAAGCTCAAAAAGTTCAATGTTTTTGAGGGCACTTACAGAAATCACTACCGTGCCGCTCATTGAGTTATATTCATCCTCAATTCTTGCAACATATTCGGCAAAACCTGAATCCTCATAGCCTGCCATAATGCCCCATGAACCCTCATTGTAATCTTCAACACCCGTTCTGATGTACTTGATTATAAGGTTTACGGGATCCTTACCGGGCACCTCTGATGCATAGGAATTTGCAAGCTCCTCAAGAATAGCAAGATTCTCCATAAAGGTTGCAAAATCTGTTGTTGTGGGAGCTTCAAGCTTGGGAATTTCAACATAGGTCGTATAAGCGCAGCGTGAGCAATCCTCATATGCCTCCCAGCCTACGCTTGTGTATGTAGGAGCCTTAGCCTCAACATATGTAATATTATGGCCAAGCGCAGGGATTACCTCCTGCTCAACAATTACTGTCTGACATACAGAGCAATGGCTGCCGTCTGTATAGCCGTCCTGGGTACAGAATGCAGGTATACCCTCATCAACAACCTCTGTGTGACCCAAGGCTGCACCTTCGGTATGTCCGCAATCGGAGCAGGTTGCAGGAGCACTACACGTTGCTGCCGACATATTATGACCCTTTGCAAGGCTTTCTGTTTCAATATAACTGTAGCGGCAGCGCGAGCAGGTATGAACGGTGATGCCGTTTTCAGTGCAGGTTGCATCCGTTGAAGCCTTTACAAATCTGTGACCGAGAGCTGCTTTAAGCTCATCGCCGCAAACCGTACAGGTCTGTGCGCTTGTGCAGGTTGCGCGCTTTCCTGCTTTATGACCCGTTGCCGCCGCAATCACCGTGCCGCAACCGATGCAGGTCTGTGCATCCGTGCAGGTTGCTGCAGCTCCTGCCGTGTGACCCTTTGCAGGAGCAATTATCTCTCCGCAATCGGTGCAATACTGCGCTTCGGTGCAGGTTGCTGCCGTACCGTGGGTGTGCCCCTTTGCATCAGTATAATTGTCTGTATAGGAATCTTCGCAGTTTTTACACTTATGAATTGTATAGCCCTTTTCGGTGCATGTGGGCTCATAAACGGTTACCGTATAATTATGAGCGAGGGCAGATTCAATAACCTCACCGCATACGGTACAAACCTGATTTGCAGTACATGTTGCCGCTGCACCGTGGGTATGACCCTTTGCGGGGATAATTTGCTTGCCTTCTGTGTGACCGCAGCGTGTGCATCGGCTGCCGGAGCTGTAACCGTCCTCGGTGCAGGTTGAATCCTGTGCTTCATCGTGCACCATGTCGTGACCGAGAGCTGCTTTAAGCTCATCGCCGCACACAAGACACTTCTGCGCCTCTGTACAGGTTGCCTCTGCTCCGGGTGTGTGACCGTTTTCTGATTTAAGCACTTCACCGCAGACCGTACAGATCTGGGGCTTTGTGCAGGTTGCTTCCGCACCCGCCGTATGACCCAAAGCCGCAGTTTCATTATCTTTATATGTATCACCACAGTTTGCGCAGGTGTGGACTGTATAACCTGCACTCTCACAAGTGGGCTTAACAACGGATACGCTGTAATTATGTCCCTTTGCGGGAGCGAGTTCCGTTCCGCAGACGGTGCAAACCTGATTTGATGTGCAGGTTGCCGCCGCACCATGGGTATGACCCTTTGCCGTTACCTCACCGTCCATATATGTATCACCGCATCTTTCGCAGGTGTGGGTTGAATAACCCTTATCTGTGCAGGTAGGTGCGGTAACCGCTGTTTTATAATTATGACCGAGGGCTTCAACAAGAATTTTTTCGCAGGTAAGGCATACCTGTGCGCTTGTGCAGGTTGCCGCCACACTCGGATTATGGCCCTTTGCAGGGATAACCTCTGTATATGTACTGCCGCAGGGGCAGGTAAAGGTTTTAAGACCCGTGTTTTCACAGTCGGGCTGAACCGTAACCGTTTCGGTATACATATGGCCTGTGTGCTCAACCCACGCACCGTTCATATAGTAATATGATGCACTTGCACTTGTAACAACCTTGTATGTTCCGTCTGCATTCCTAAGCTTTGCAGGGGTAATAGGTATTGATGAATAGCCCGAATTCTGAACAAGCTGATAGGTTGTTGACTGCGAGCCCTTTTTGATAATTGCTTCGCCGCTACCCGTACTGTAAATATTTGCGCCGCCTGCAGTAGTGTAAACATAGCCCTGTGATGCATCCAGAGTACCGTTTACAAGAACTGTTGCATCCTTAAGGTCCGAATCTTTTCTGTTGTATTTTCTGCCGGGTGCATACTGCACGGGAATAAACTTTTTATTTCCCGGACCGCAGAAATTGCCCCATTCATCCGCATCATAAAGATAAACATTGGCACCTGAGCCTACAACACACCTTGCATTTTCACCGATTATGATTTCGGCACCCGGTAGCATTGAAATGTCCTGATTAAGGGCAATTGTTCCGCTGTTTACCTTAACTGTAATATTACCATTAATGGGCAGCTCGTAATTCTTGGAATTAATGGTTTTGGAAAGCAGACCCTCTCCGAACTTCATTTCAATGGGGTTAATTGAAATATTGCCGTCAACCTCAACAACAAGCCTGTCTGTTGCGGGGTCATATCGCTTTGTTACAGAGCCTGCCGTAAGGTTAAACATTGCGCCTTCCTTTGCAATAAAGGAAACAGCTGAGCCCATATTCATTTTTGAAATATAAACCGTTGTGTAGCTGCTCTCAACCGAGCCAGCTTCAAGGGTAAGAGGCACTTCGATATTCTGAATATAATACTGCGAAAGAGGGAAAACTCCGTTTTCCATTTCCGTTGTCTGTGTACCGCCTCTGAAGTCCATTATCTGGAAATACTCATAAACATTTGAGCCGCTTTTTGCAACAATATTACCCGAACCGATAATAAATCCGTATGCATAAAGCGATGCACCGCTGTTGAGAGTAATGTTACTGCCGCTCTGCATTTTAATAAATCCGCAGGGTCCGTCGGGAGAGCCGCCGTTTAACTTGCTGCCCCTTGCGGCATAGTGCTTTGCAGGAACGGAAATTGCACCGTTAACTGTAATATTTGCGCCACTTGCCATAGTGAGCGTGCGGTAAGCCGTCGGCGTGGTTCTTGTTTCACCAACAACCTCGGGCGTTGTTGTGTAGGATGTGTTTGCGCTGTCAAAAGGAAC
The DNA here is from genome assembly GCA_045604685.1 of Acutalibacteraceae bacterium. Taxonomy (GTDB): domain Bacteria; phylum Bacillota; class Clostridia; order Oscillospirales; family Acutalibacteraceae; genus CAG-177. Next base: position 81,529 of record JAZUON010000003.1, on the reverse strand, counting down.
AAGAAGGGTTACGCCCGCAGGAATTGTATAATTCCCTGCAGAAAGAATACCGTCATTAAGAACAACAACGGTTTTATTGCTTGAATTTGCAGCAAGCGCAGCAGCTTTGTTAAGGTCATCAAAAAGATAATTTTCGGTACCTGCCGAAAAATATGCAGCTGAATCTGCACCTACAAAAACAGCCTTTACCGTCATATCATTAACGGGATTAAGCTTAAAACTCGCAGATGTTGTATAAATATGGTTGGTTTCAGGGTCAATCCAGCCAAGGAATTTGCCCGAATTTTTTGCCGTTGCAGTAAGAGTTGCGCCGTTCGCAAGCGTAATCTGTGTATTACCGCCTGCAGCAACTGCTGCGCCGTCAACGGTAACGCTGCCGTATGCAGAGTCATAAGCAACGGTAACAGCAGAGCTTTCCTGTGCTTCAATATAGCTGAAATTTCTTAAAACCAGTGTTGAGTTCTGATAAAATGCGCCTGCGGTAAGGGTAAGGGTTATGCTTTTATCGGGATAGATAAGAGCAGAATATGTTCCGCTGGCACCCAGGGTGAATTCATTATAATCTTTGGCGCTGTAATCAAATTTGATTGTAGCCGCTTTATCGGTGTTATTATATATATCAATGGTATTGGATTTTGTTGATGCAAGGCCACCCTTAACGGTGATTGTTACCGTATCATTTGAAACACTGCCCGTACCCTGATTATCCGTAACAAGGATTTTGCCGCCAAGTACATTGCAGGTTGCTGTTGCGGCTGTTGAAAGAGTGGAGGCGGCCTCAAGTGCAGAATGAAGCCTGCCCAGAGTTGACATTGTCTGAGTTGAAAGAAGCGCCTCACGCTCATCCTTGGACAGCTTTTTGAGGGATTTTTCAACTGCTGCAATATCATCCAGAGCATACTGCACCGTTTCGTCATCCATTTTTGCAACAACCCGAGCAATTTCTTCATCAGTGGCAGAGCTTGTGCCAAGATAGCGCACAAGCACCTCGTTCATTTCGAGAAGCGCATCCCATGCAGGGTCGCCCTCCTCTATGCCGAAAAGCGCTTTAAGGCTCTCCTTATCGCTTATATCAACGCCCATAACAAGGCTTTGGACTGACACAGCAGAAATGATCATCAGCACTGCCAGAACCATTGACAATAAGCGTTTACCTGTTTTTCTGAACATAGCACAAAACCTCCGGAATATGATAAAACATTTAATGATATTCATACTTGATATTAATCTACATGTATGCCGTTCAATCAGAAACCGCAATTGAATCTGTTCTTATGAACGGTAATGACAATGCAAAATAAAGTAAATATGAAACTTCCATCCTCAAAGATGAATTGTAGAAAGTGAGAATCACACAAACCACAGAAATAATCATACTGATTTGACAATACATACTGTTTACATTAACAGATTTAAGTTGTTTTCTTGCATAAAAAAAGCAAAGCACAAAAAATGCCAGATACATGGTCAACCCGATATATCCGGTTTCAAGAAAAAGAAAAGCACTTGAAAACCAAGTATAGTGAAGATAATAATAAGTCTGATAAAACGGTGTGTTGCATACAGGGAAAGTTGAGGTGTCGCAGTTACCGATACCTAACCCGAAAAGTTTTTCATTTATATCATCAAAGAAAGCTTGAGAAATAGTCGGTATAGCCGTAAATCTTCCTAAATCCTTAGATGTAGCATAGCTTGTAGCTGTCATAAGCTCCCATATTCTGTCCAGCGACAAAGAGCTTCCCTCGCCGAAAACCGCAGTCATAAAAGTGCTGGCTAACATAAAGAGAAATGATGCAGAAAGAATAAGTATTAGTTTTCTGACAGAAAATCTGGTTACTATAGCTGCAAGAACGAGAATGATTACAAAAATAATGAAATAGAATTTAAGCTCTGCCATTGCGGCAATTATCAAAGAAACACCGCACTTTAGAAAACACAACCACGCTTTTTCTTTGCCATTGATAAAGGATAGTATTGATTTGCTTATTACAATACTGAAAAAGACAAGTGAATTGGCGTTGCAACCGCGGTCGACACCAAAAACGCCTCCTAAATAATCCTGATTATACCCTAAAACAAAAAACTGGAAAAAAGATATAACTGCATTAATCCAAAACATATAATCAAAAAATTTAAGAATGCCATCCACTTCAAAGCTGTCCAAAAACATTGAATATGCTAAAAATGAAACATAGAACCTGAAATTATTTCTTATTCCCCACAAAAAATATGCAATGGATTGAAATCTGAACAGATACGTAATCGACACTAACACAAAAAAGCCTGTGATGTAAATAATAAACGGCGTAACTTTTTTTTCAAAAATTACATTACGCTTAAGAAAAAGCATAATAACCAGCACAAGAATCCAGACAACATCCGCTGTATACTTGATAAACGAGGGCAGACTGATAAAATCAATCAGAAACGAAATAAACAGAGGAAACACCGCAAGGTAACTCGTAAACCATTCGGGCACCGTACGTTTTCTTATATATATATTTGTAAGTTTTTTGTTACCCACTAAATTTCACCTGACTCAATGTTTTTTTGACTTATACCACAGAAGAAACGAACACAATTTATAAAGCCTCATCTTATATAAATTCCAGAAAATTCTTGATTGAGGTATCGCTAAGCCTATTGCATTTCCGGTAAGCGTTTTGCGCAAAACCTCATTTTTATAAACCGATTCCAACTCTTTTTTCTTTTCTGATTTCGGCAAGCCAGACATAAAAATCTGCTTCATACCGACAAGTGAATATGTATGATACCTTGCCATCAGATAATCAAGAATTTTTTCGGGGTAATTAAGATTTTCACATACCGTTTTACTTTGAATCAAAAAATTATCATTCAGTTTCTGATGATCTTTCTTGTACTTTCTAGAAAAAGAATTATCGTTTTTATAATAGAAGTAAAGATTCTCAGGTATAATTGATAATGTATTAATATAATTAAACAATTCAAGAAGAAAAAAAGCATCTTCCGAAATGATTTCTCTTTCTGATTTAAATCTTATATTGTTTGACTTGATAATACTTAAATCAAACATTTTGCCCCAAACACTTACGCCCATACCGCGGGCATAGGTAAACAAGCCCGGAAAAACATCATTTAATATTTTTTCCTTTTCAAAGTATGTTTCCCTGTTTTCCAGAGACTTTTTATTTATTTTTCCGTCAGGGAACACATTATTTCGCCCGAACATCACAACATCAGACCCGTTTTTTTCTGCATCGGCAACACATTTTTCAACCGTTGTTACATCAAGATAATCGTCGCTGTCCACAAACAGTATATAATCACCTTCTGCGTTTTCAAGGCCTGTGTTTCTTGCAAAACCTGCGCCTGCATTTTCCTTGTGGACAACCTTTATTCTACCGTCTTTTTTTGCCCACGAATCACACATACGAGGGGAATTATCAGAAGAACCGTCATCAACTAAAATTATTTCAAGGCGAGAGTATGTCTGAGATACAATGCTGTTAACACACCTGTCCAGGTACTGTTCAACATTGTAAACCGGAACAACAACCGATACCAAACTGTCCATATTCCCTCCAAGTTTTATTTCTTTGATAATGCTTCCTCATAAATTGTTTCATAGAAACAGAATTTCTTATCCCAAGTGTTGTTCTTTGCCGTTAACAATGCACAGCGTGATTTATCTGCAGTTTTCTCATTGTTTTGAATACATTCAGCAACCGCATTCTTCAAGCCATTCACAAATTCTCTGTGCGTATTCCCGTCATATAACCAAGAATTCTGCTCATTCAGAAAATGCATACCGCCAAATCTTCCTATAGTTATGACGGGCATACCCTTGGCCATTGCCTCCAAAAGAACCGACCCTGTTGTTTCTCTTATTGAAGGCATAATCAGCACCTGTGATTTTTCATACACTTCCTGCATTTCCTCAAACGGAAGCCTGCCGAGAAAATGCACTTTATCTTCCAGGCCAAATTTCCGACAGATTCTTTTAAGGCGTTTCATCTCTTTGCCGTTGCCGGCAACATAACATTCATAATCAAGTTCCTTGGGAATCTCACTGAGCGCCCTCAAAAGAAGGTTGTGTCCTTTTCTGTAAACCAATCTTCCCGAAACCAGAAAGATTCTTTTACCTTCAAAATCCGCTGCAGTTTTGTTCTTGTTTGTAATCTCATTATCATCAATTGCAATTTCCGAAACAAATCCGTCTATGTTTTTCTTCGCCGGAACCGCACTGCTCATATATTCTTTTGTTTCCGCATTTGCAAACATAACGGAATGTGATTTTTGAAAAACACCTTTGCGCTTCAGTTTGAGCAAGCTGAAACGGTTAACAATACGCCTGACAAACTCAGCATGCAAATCCCTTCTTGCATATCTGAACAAACCTTTCGGAATAAATTCTCCTCCGCCTAAGGGTCCGCATATAAATTTAACACCCTGAATTTCACCACAATCTGCTACGCTGCGGAATTCAATCGGAGCTATCTGATGAATTATATCGTATTTTTCTTTTTCGCACAGTTCCTTTGCTTTTTTCAAGGCATACTTTTGCCAAATATGCAATCTGCCAAGGTAAAAGAAACCGGCAAAGAGTTTTTTGTATTTCTGCGGGATATCGACAAAACAAAAATCTATATTAATCGGGTTATTATTCAGATATTCTCTAATAACTTTTTCGTGGTCTTTCTTGGTAATAACAGTTACCTTGTGATTTTTTGCGCATTCATTCGGAATTTTCCATCCGATTCGATCCTCACTGCCGTGATTAGGGGAACACGAATAAGCAATATACAGAATGTTCAATTGTCCTGTCCCCTTTCTTTAAACAATGGATTTTTATGATTCACAGAACTTCAACACAGATGATATTGCATTCTTCCAGTCATAATCAAGAACAAAGTTTCTTGTTTCAATCTGGCAATTTAAAGCTTCATCAATCAACCGATTTATTTCTTCCTTATCAAGATTTTTCAAAAAATAAAAACCGTCACAATCGATAAATTCGCTCATTGCTCCGTATTCTGTTGTTACAACTACTTTGTTGCAGGAAACAGCCTCCAGGCAGGACAAAGGAGCATCTATGCAATTTCCGCTTTCAACCGTCGGAAAAAAATAAACATCAGCAAGCTGATAGATTTCTTCAATTTTATCAATATAATCATTTATGACATATATATTTGAATGTTCTGACAATTCGTTAACCAGTGAAGAATCGCTTTCATCTTCTGTCAATGTACTTGTAACTAAAAGAACATTATATTTATCATCAATATCAGTAAGTTTTCCGATATTGCGTCCTCTTTTCATATGGCCGACATGGAGAACAACAGGTTTTTCATTGTTAAATCCATATTTTCTTTTCAGTGCTTCAACTCTCTCTGCTGTAACAGGTACAAATTTTTCTGTATCAACACCCATTTTTATGTGTTTAACTCTGTCAGCCGGCAAAAAGCTTTTGTACATATTTTCTGCTTTCTTTGAAATAACAACAACATTTGTTCCGCTTATTTTCAGCAGCATCTTTGCAACAACATTGAGTTTCCCCATCATCACAAGCAAAGAGTTCACTTTTTTTCTTGAAAACACTGACAAAACAAAAATCCTGAGAGCAGCTGCAATCGGTTTGGACGGAAACGGAATATACAGCACAGGCTCATTTTTTTTTCTGATCAAAGAAAACAATTTTCGGTTAAGAAATAATTTGTTAAGCGACAGAAAATAATCCGTCATTTCTGTCTTTCGCACATAAGAAGCTACCGCTGTATCAGGTCGGGCAGCTTTTATTCTTTTGATTATGCTGTTTGCCGTTTTAAGGCAACCTTCATCGGCGGTATCGGTAAGACAGTTTGTAATAATCAACATTCAAATCAACACTTTCAAATCCGAAACCACAGATTTATTTTTTGGCAATGCACGCCTCGCAGGTTGAGCAGGCATCAAGCTGCTCTTTGGTTACCTTGCCGTCACGGTAGTCTCGGATAATTTTGTTTTCATACATCGAATACTTTTTCTTTTTGAAGAAGCGCAGGAATTTGTGCTTAATAACCCACAAGGCAGGCTTATGAATATATTTATGCATTGCAGGCGAAACGGAGCCTATCATCCAGCAGTTACGGTCACAGCAGCGCACTTTATTGCGCACTCTTTCCGCTGCCTCGCTGCTCCAGAGCTCGTCCCACGTTTGCTCGTTAAGATTACCCATAACCTCCTTTTCCTTTGTGCCGTTGCAGGGCATAACATCACCATAGGGGTCAATAAAGAATGTATCAAAGCTCATATCGCAGGGCAACAGACGCTTCTGGCTGAAAATATAGTTAATCAGCCCGTGGTTAAAATATGCCCTGAACCACTTTTTGGGGCTGTTGGAATCAAGAAGCTTATTGATAAGCTTTTCAAAATTTTCGGCAACTTCGAGCCTGTCGTGAATAATATTATTTGACTCCACAAAATAAAAGCTGTTATGAAGCGATGCAGTTGCAAACTCCATATTAATCTCATTGGATATATCATATAAAGGAACGAGATCAGAAGCGTTTTTATCCTGCACGGTCATACCGAAGCCTACATCCTTCATTCCCATATTCACAAGGGTTTTAAGGGTTGTATAGCCTCTGTTGAAGCCGTCATCCAAACCTCGGATTTCATTATTCGTCTGTTCAAGACCTTCAATGGAAATACGGATTCCAACCTGAGGGAATTCCTTGCAAAGGTCAACTATTCTTTCGGTAAAAAAACCATTTGTTGATATAACAATACGGTCACTTTTTTTATAAAGCTCCCGCACGATATCCTTCAAGTCCTCGCGGATGAAGGGCTCCCCGCCCGTGATGTTGGTAAAATACATCTCAGGCAGCTTGCGGATTGTTTCAATTGAAATTTCTTCTTCGGGTTTTGACGGAACCTTATATCTGTTGCACATTGTGCATTTCGCGTTGCAACGATAAGTTACGATAACCGTTCCGTTAAGTTTTTTGGCCATTCAACTACTGCCTTTCTTTTAAACATTTCGGATAATTTCCAGATGCTTTTTTGCAACCGTTTCCCAATTGTATTTACCGAGAACCTCATCGCTGCCAAAGCCCGTGCAAAACTCGCTTCTCAGGCAGGAATCAACCTGAGCAACAAACTGATTTTCATCGTTATAAATCAAATAACCGCTTTTCAAATCAAACAGCGGCCTGCTGCCCACAATAACGGGCGTTCCCGATGCAATGGCCTCAATTATGACAAGTCCGAAGGATTCCAGCTTTGATGTGAAAACGCTGCAATCGGCCATATTATAATATTCATTCAGAGTCTTTCCGGGAGCAAGCTCACCTGCATAAACAACTTGATTCTCGATTCCATTTTCCGATGCATGACGCACTATTGACTGATAATATTCCGAGTCGATTACGCCGCCTGCATAAAGATAGATAACGTCTCTGTTTTCCTTCAGATATTTGGTGAGCATCTCTACGGCACCAAGCTGGTTTTTTCTTTCGCACACAGAACCCACCTGAAAAACAATCATTTTGCCCTCAAAACCTTTTTCCGCTTTAAGACGGTTTATTTCTTCCGAGGAAAGCTCTCTGTATTTTTTCAGGCTGACACCGTTGATTATTTTGAAAATCCGATTTTCTTCAACACCTAATTTTTTCATGAAATGTTCAGCGGTTATATCGTTAAGGACGAGAACCGCATCGGCGTTTTTCACACACTCAATTTCCTGAAAATAGCGGCTTTTGACCGTGCTTTCAATCTGTTCCCATTCAGTTCCCCATATGTATGAATGCACCGTATAGGCGGTAATTGCCTTTTTTCGGAGCTTTTCGGGCACAATTCTGAGATAAAAGAACATATTATACTGATTATGAAAATGGAGAAAAATCTTTTCGTTGCTTTTTTTCAGCAACGATTTAATTTTCAGCGCAAGGGAAACGGAATAAACCACCCTTTTTATTTTGTGCATCAGCCCGAGACTTACATCTTTTTTTGCAAAAAAAGCAGGAACCTTCACCTCAGTTATCGGAAGGTCATTTTCAGGTCTGTCAGCGGATGCAATATCAAGGATTTCAACGTTTTCCCCTAAATCAAGAAAAGAACGGGTAAGTTCTTCAACAACTATTTCCGTTGCTGCGCCCATTCGGGCAGGAATAGGCGTATATCCCGTTCCGATTTCATAAATCTTCATAATCTATTCACCATAAATACCCATTATTTTTTCATAGTATGTTTCAGGATTTTCAAAAATGACCTCACCGCAGTTTTCCGAAAATTCAACAAGCCTTTCCGGATCCTCAAGCAGAAACCTCAGCTTTTCTTCAAGGTCATCTGCATTGCCTGCTTCAAAAAGCAAACCTGATTTACCCTCATCAACAAGCTCGGGAATACCGCCCATTCGGGAGCCAATAACAGGCGTGCCGTACATTTGGGATTCTATTACCGAAAACGGGCAATTTTCATACCACTCCGACGGATAAACACTGACCGCAGCCTTTTGAATAAGCGTTTTAAGTTCTTCACCTGTTTTAAATCCCACAAATTCGGCGTTGGGCACCTTTGCAATTTCTTTCTCTGCCTGACCGTAGCCAGCAAACACAAAACGGGTTTCCGGCATACGCTTTGCCGCTTCAAGGAGGGTTAAAGTCCCCTTATCCTTTGAAAGATGTCCGAATTCAAGAACATAGCCTTCTTTTTCAGCCGTCGTTTTTGTCTGTTTTTCGATAAAATTATGAATTGTAACCGTTTTTGATGCAAATCTATTCTGCATGTCCAGCTTCGACTTCAAAAACTCGGACGGACAGATTATTGCATCAATATATGAATAAGCCTTGCTGTGTTTCCACAGATATGCATCTGCCGTTGCAAGCAGACTTTTTGCACGGGATTTCTTCACACACTTTGTTTTCAGGCAATGTATATAATTCCCGCCAAGGCATTTTTCGCAAATGTTAATATCAGCATCAAACAGCCCATGGCTTGGGCATATAAGCTGATAATCATGTGCCGTATAAATAATTTTTATCTTTCTCTCGGTTTCTTTTCTGTATTTTTCAACCTCAAGAATCATGCTTGGTGTGAGGTGAAACTGGATGTTGTTAAAATGAACAACATCAGGTTGAAACTCATCAAGCACTCTGCGGATTTTCCGCCTCGCCTCCGCCGAATAAACAATTCTCAGCGGTGCGGTTAAATTCTTTTTTGTTCCTTCGGAAAAATCCATATGGGAAACATACGCTCCCGCACTGTTGCCCACAATGTTTTTTTTATTTTCAAGTCCGAAGTATTCAACAGAATGGCCTTTGTCGGTTAAAATTTTTCCAAGCCCGAAAACATACGTTTCCGAGCCGCCTTTGGGGTATAAAAACTTGTTAACCAACAAAATTTTCATTCTTTACTTCCTCTTGTAAATTTCCAGTGTTTTCTGAACAACGCCGTCCCAGCTATATCTGCCGCAGATATATTCTGCGCTTGCAGCGCTGAATCCGGCAACAATTTCCGGATTATCGCAAAGATGCTGCAGCTTCATTTTCATATCTGCCACATTGCCTTTTTCAAAAGTCAAACCGTGCCCTTCAATAACACTTGCACACTCGGGAATATCCGAGGTAAGGCAGCAGTTACCGAAGCTCATTGCTTCAAGCAGGCTCAGGGGCATTCCTTCAACATCCGACGGAAGCACGTATACATATGCATTGCTGTAAAGCTCCTGCCAGATCCTGCCTTGAACAAAGCCCGTAAAAATGATTCTGTTATCGCCCGACGCCAAGGATTTCAGCTCTTTTTCAAAGTCATCCGTATCCGATGAACCGCCTGCAATAACCAGCTTTTTTTCTGTTTTGACACCCTTGTAAGCATCAATCAGATATTTAATTCCCTTTTCAGGAACAAGTCTGCCGAGAAAAAGTATATATTCATCCTTAAAAAGACCGAATTTTTGGGTTATTTCATCGGCCGCACATCTCTCTGCCCGAGAAACTCCGTTGGGTATAAAAACTGTTTCTCTGCCGTATGTATCGCGGAAATACTGCCGGACATTTTCGCTCAGCACAATTATTTCATCCGCAAATTTCACTGCGCATTTTTCACCCAGCTTTATGTAACGGGATGCAAAGCCTCCCCATTTGGCGCGCTGATGGTCAAGCCCGTGGATAGTTGCGATGCAGCGCTTGCCGAAGAGCTTGGGAATCCACATCATTGCACATGGACCCTCGGCATGAAAATGAACAACATCATATCTTCCGAATGCAGCTTTCAATGCCGCAAAAAAAGACGATGAGGCAGCCGCAAAGCCGCCCTTCTGAACAGTAAATACGCTTTTTATTTTTACGCCGTTATATTCGGCAATTTTTTCGCCGTCAAACTGCTCACCGCTGACATGATGCCCCCTTCTGTTATAGCAGGTCACGCTGTGACCTTGGGAAACCATTCCTGACGAAAGCTCGCCCACAACAATTTCAACGCCGCCTTCACGGGAAGGGACTCTTTTGTGGCCAAGTATGGCAATGCGCAGCTTTCCGCTTTTGCAAGAAGCCATTATATTCCCTCCATGCCGAAAACAGTTCCGACGGTTTTTAATATTATTTTGATATCCGTCTTAAAGCTGCGCTCTTCTATGTAGCGGATATCGCATTTCATCCAATCGTCAAAAGAAATGCTGTTGCGCTCAGGCTGCACCTGCCAATAGCAGGTAAGACCGGGAGTAACAGAAAGCCTCTGCATCTGGTATTCATCATACATTGCAACCTCACGGGGAAGAGGAGGTCTGGGGCCTACAAAGCTCATATCACCCTTAAGAATATTGATGAGCTGAGGCAGCTCGTCGATGCAGGCGCGGCGGATAAATTTGCCGAATCTTGTGATTCTGGGGTCATCCTTGATTTTGAATGCAGGGCCCTCCATCTCATTTTTATCCAGGAGAGAATCAAGCATTGATTCCGCATCAGGTACCATCGAACGAAACTTATAGAACTTGAATTCGCGTCCCCTTTTGCCAACACGCTTCTGCACATATATGGGCGATGCGCCGGGACTGTCAATAACAATAACAAGAGCAACTATGCAAAGAGGAACAAAGAGCACAAGAAGGGCAATAACCGAAAAAACAATATCAAAGCATCTTTTCAAAAAATCATACACAGGCTTGCTTTGCACCTGCACTGTTGCAGGCTGATTTGATTTCTGTGCATTTTTTTCTGCATTTGCATTAAACATCGGTAATTGCTCCTTCTCAAATTCTTGCACTTAAATGTTCGGTTCGTAAAACAGCTTTATAACCGTTTCCTCTATCGAACTTTCGTATGGGTAGAACTCCATATGCTCATCGCCTTTGACAAGCCGGCCTTCAAGCTCGCATATTTCGGTGAATTCATAGCCTGAAATTTTTTCAGCAAAGCTCTGAAGCCCGTTACCGGTGAAGTTGGAAACAAGGAATTCAGCAAGCTTTGCTCCTGCATCAACAATGAAATTTTCATCGTTGCCTGCAATGCTGAGTGTTTTTTCATAAAGCGCTTCAAGATACTGGCGCTGGCGCACCATTCGCCTTGAGTTTGTGCTGTCATCAAGGCCGTAACGGGTGCGGACATAATTGAGCGCATGCTCACCGTAAAGGGTTACCGTTTCGCCCTGCACAAGAGTTTCGTCAATCCCGCTGAAGTCATCAAGAACAGTCAGCTCAACTCCGCCGATAAGGTCATTATAAACCGACACAGCATCCATTGTAACAGAAACATAACGGTCAATCTGAACATTCAACAGCAGCTTTGAAACCGCATCTGCAGTGTTGCGGCAGCTTACCTCCTGACCGTTGCCGTAGGTATGCGCAAGAGCAAGCTGCTTTTTGACCGTGCCAACCTTATCGCCTGCAACGCCGAGAATTGACATTTCCGCAATAGTATCACGGTTTATATGAAGCGCCGTGCAACTTTCATTCTCATTATCAACAACGAGCAGCATAAGAAAGTCCGCCTGCCTGTCATTATTGTAGGACTCAGTATGAGTTCCCTCAAACTTATCAAGGCCGAGGATAAGAACGGTTTCAACACCGTCCTTAAGGCGGTATTCATCGCCCTTGTATTTCATATTCTCACTTACGGTCATGCTTTCCTGCGCAGGAAATTCCGCTTGCTTGTTTTCCCACAACCTGACCATAAACAGCGCTGACGAAACCAGAAGCACTGCAGCAAGAATCACCGCAGCATACTTCAGGTTTCTGGTTCTTTTTTCTTTTGAGGTGTAAACCTTACTCATGCTTCCTGCTTCTTCTTAATGCTGATAAGAACAGCAACAAGAGAAACCGCCGAAACTACCATTGCAATAGCAGGAATGTAAAGCATTGAGCCTGTGTTGGGAAGTGAGGATGCATCCTTATCAACAACAATCGCATAGGGTGAGAAATCCATTGCGGAGAATGTTATTGTCTGATTTGCATGGTCAACAACAACATCGGGAACAACTTCCCAGATACCCTGTGAATTTCTGTGAAGCAGAGCTACGAAATTCTTAAGTGTTTCTGCGGAGAGCCTGATTGTGATTCTTCCGCAGTAATCGTGAGGAAGAGTGTGATAAAGGCTGACATCAAAAAGGTCGCTTACCGCAAATCTCAGATGGCTTACGCCGATTGAAACGGAAATATCCTTAAGTGCGGGGCAAAGCTTTGAAAGATCAGCATTCATTGAAATCTCATCATATGCTTTGTTGAGGTCGTCTTCTTTTTCTTCTTCAAGGTCCTCACGCTCGGAGTAGGGAGTTACGATAACCTTAGGCTTGCAGGAGCCGTCTTCATAGATAATTTCAACAATGGTGGGAGCATCGTTGCCCGATGGGCTTGAAACAAAGCCGCCCTGCGCGAACGCAAGCACACCTGCCGAAACAACAAGAATAACTGCCAGACAAATTGCTAAAACCTTTTTCATGAAAAATCATCCTTTCAGATTTTTATTTTTATAATTTCGTTTGTGTATATTTCCAGACTCTGCAGAAAATCTGCTCCGAGCCTGTTTTTCAAAATTTTGTATGCTCTTCCTATGTCGGGCTTTCTGTCAGCCATATTATGGCAATCCGAGCCTATAAAATGAACCGTTCCTTTTTTTACCAGAGAAGCTGCTTTGAACCTTGTAAAAAAGCCGTTGACATATTCCGCGTTTATCTGCATCAGCACTCCGCTGCTTTGCAGCCTGAAGAATGTATCTGCCTTCTGGTATTCGATGCATCTGTCAACATGCGCAAGAACAAGGGTAACTCTGCCTGCGCAGGCGATATCCTCAAGTTCGCGCAGAGTGTATTCCGTCCACCTCTTTTCAGGCATTTCGAGCAAAAGCAGCTCAGTGCCTTGAATGCAGAGGGATTTAAGTTCCTGCAGGCGGCTGATGCCGTCATAATATCTGACCTCTGCGCCAAGCACAACCTCGGGCATTTCCGCAGTCATAGCAGCCGAAAGTCTTTCAAACGAAGCCCTTCGCCTGCCCAGAAAATCGGCAACAGATTCATCGTTTGCATAAAAATGAGGGGTTGCTACCACTCTTTTTATTCCTTGCCGCGAAAGCTCTTTGAGCATTTCCGCGCTTTCCTCGGGGCTGCGGCTGCCATCATCCATCTTAGGAAGAATATGTGAATGAAAGTCAGTCATACATTCACCTTCTTATTTCTTGGGGTTATCGCCGTAGGTCTTATAGTACTTGTAGTAGCGCTTGTATCTGTATTTACTGTAAGAGCCCTTACCTTTTTTATCCTCGTTGATAACACAGCCGAGAACATTTACATCGGACAGCTTGAGTTGCCTGAAGCAGCTTTCAAGCTCTTTTTTCTCTGTATAATCCTCTCTGACAACAACAATCATTCCGCTTATGTACTTGGAAACCGCAAGAGCATCTGAAACAAGGTTAACGGGCGGAAGGTCAATGATGATGCAGTCAAAATTTTCTGACAGAGCCTTGAGAACGTTTTTCATCCTCACCGAACCGAGAAGCTCCGATGGATTGGGAGGAAGTGCTCCAGACGGCATTATATACCAGTTGCTGTATTCAGTTGATTTGAAATTACTGATTTGCACCGTTCCGACACCTTTAAGTAAATCCGTCAGGCCGAATGTGTTTTCCATCCCCATTTTTTTCGCAACACTGGGGATTCGCATATCACCGTCAATGAGAAGAACCTTTTTGCCGCTTTCAGCCATAACATAAGAAAGATTGACAGCGGTTGTGCTCTTGCCTTCACCCCTCATCGCGCTTGTAACGCCGATGATTGAGCATTTTTCGTCCTCCGGAAGAGTGAATGAAAGGTTTGTTCTCAGCAGCTTATACTGCTCAACGGCAGTGAAATCAAGATTTTTATGAAGTGTTTTTTTGCTCTCGGTACCCGAGAAGAAATTGCTTTTTGCTTTACTCATAATTCTTTCACCGCCCCCTTAATTCTGCTTTTTATAAGTGTTGTAATATGCATATTTCTTTGTTCCGGTGTTCAGCAGGTCAGGTATCTTGGCAAGGATGGGATAACCGTAGTTGTTGAGGATATATTCCTCATCATGAATTGTGTTATCCATCAGAGCCAAAACAACAAGCATCGCAGCCGAAAGGAAAATTCCGAGAATAAAGCCGATTGCCGTAAACTGCGTTATGTTGGGCGCCACCTTTTCGTTGACGGCAATAGCCGAGTCAACAACCTCCATTGAGCTGCCTTCAACGATTTCCGAAACACGCTTAGGCAGAATTTTTGCAATTCCGTTTGCCAGCTTTTCAGCCTCATAAGGGTCCGTGCATGTGACGGTAACCTCCATAATCTCCGTTTCATTTACGGGAGCAGCTTCGATCATTTCGTAAAGCTCTTCCCATGTGTATGAAACCTCGGTTTCGTCAATGATTTTTTCAAGGGTTGTTCTGTTCTTCAGAAGAACCGTGTAGGTTTTAACAAGGCTCTGTGCGGCGCTGATTTCAGATGAGCTGATACTGAAGCCCAGATCGCCGACGGTAAACGAGCTGTTATTGACATAAAGCATAATTGACGAGGAATATGTTGGAGTTATTGCAAAGGCAGCTATTGAAAAGCCTATTGCCGCGGCAAGAACACCGCAGATTGCAACCACCCATATTCTGTGCCACACACTTTTCACAATATGCGCCATATCAACGACATAATATTCCCTTGAGTTAGCATCTGTTTTTCTCTGTTCCATATTTTGTTGTTATCTCCCCTTAACCAAAATTAAATTCTAAAAGAATTCTTGATTTATACTAACACAAAATATATTATAGCATTTATTAATAAAAAATCAATATAAAATATAATATTTATTCTTTTTTGCCTAACTTTTTACCAAACAAACAGTCCATAAGTATAAAAAATATAAAAGCTGCCTCACCTTTCGGTAAGACAGCCGTAAATTATGATTTAAAAATTGTCTGGATAACCGTTCTGTTCATTCTGAAAAGATTTTTGAAAAACGAAACAATCTTTTGCCAGATACCCGAATTAACGGAAACCTTCTGTTCATCGGATATTTCGGCGCCCTCCGCATCAAGCAACACATTGCCGTCTGCATCAACCGCCTTTGCAGTTACGGTTTTTTCGCCGCTGTTAAAGGTAATTTCGAAGGTTTCACCCTCCCCTGCCTTTTCACCGTCAACATACCAATAAACGGTTATATCATCAATTTCAGAGGTTATAACGGCTGTAAGCCTGAGGGTTTCGCCGTAGTTTATCTTCTTTGTTCCGGGGTTATTTTTAATTGAAATTCCGGTTGATTTCAAAGCGTTCTCATAAGCCACATGAGCATTGTAAGCCGCTTCGTCATCAAACCGTTCACCGCATTGACAAGTATAAATAATCTTTTCAAACACCGCAGTGAATCCGAGATCATATGCAGGCATATTATCAGGAATTTCGGGAGACCAGCCCTTGAAAATATAACCTTTTTTCTCGGGATCTGCAGGCTTATTAATCTCCGCCTCAAACTCATAGGTTTCCTCGGAAACTACGCCGTCAACAGTCCACGCAACTGTAAACGAGCATTTAACAAAATAAGGCTTAATCTGAGAAGGAATACTGTCATTTACTTCGAGGGGGAAGGTAACGGGATTGCCGTTGCCGTCAACCCAGCCGCTTTGTTCATAGCCCGTGGGAGCTTCAGGCTTTGCGGGCTCGTCAATGGTTGCGCCGTAATAGTATTCACCTGCAATGCCGTTAATGACAACAGTATTTTTTACCCGATCATAGTACACCTTGAGCACAAGGGAGCCGTCTGCCGCAACAACGCCCGAAAGAACGCTTTTATCGGCATTGAAAACAAGACCGTTTATATCGGTATACTCTGCAGTTACGGTTGTATCAGTCGTGCCTTTATATTCTTTTGATTCAACGGTGTATTCGCCGTCGGTGCCCATTATGTAGGTTTCAACGGTGTAAGTTATATTGGTCATTGCAACCCATTTTGCAGCGTATAACTTGCCGTCAACGCTATCCATAATGCCAACCTCGGGAGCCCAGCCGGTGAAGGTGTAGCCCGTTCTTTCAGGATCTGCAGGAGCTAAAATCTGCGAATCATATGCCGTCGGAACGGTTTTTATCAAGTCTCCGTCCGCCCATTTGCCGCCGTTGGCGTCAAACACCGCATCATAGCTGTTTGCCACCCATGCAGCCGCAAAATTCAGAGTTTCCGCAGGCATTGCATCGGGGATTTCGGGAGTCCAACCCACAAATGAATAACCTGTTTTTTCGGGAGCTTCGGGCGCGGTTATTTCTGCGCCGTAAAGGAAATAAACATTCTTTATTTTTGCACCGTCGGCCCATTTTCCGCCGTTTGCATCAAACACGGTTTTATAGCCCTCTGCCGTCCAGACGGCGGTAAATTTCATATCCTTTTCGGGCATTATATCAGGAACAGAGGGGTTCCAGCCAGCAAAGGTGTGGCCTGCTTTTTCAGGAGCATCGGGAGCCGGAACAGTTGCCCCCTCAGCGACCTGCTCAACGGTTTCAACACCATCAACAATCCAAGTGACTTCAAAGTAACGGGGAGTTACTGTTACCCTGCAGCTTGCCGAGCATTCACCTGCAGTTGCGGTTACTGTTGCGGTGCCTGCCGAAACTGCAGTAACAATGCCACCGTTAACGGTTGCAACGCTTTCATTATCCGATGTCCAGACAACAGATTTATCTGTTGCAGTTTCAGGAATTACGGTTGCGGTAAGCTCATAAGACTTTTTATTCTCAATTTCGATTTCCGACTCGGAAATTTCAACTTCGGTTACACTGTGACCGCTGCAAATTCTGAACTCAACGCCGTTTTCTTCGGCATATGTTGCAGCATAAGAATTTTCACTGTCCGAACAGATATATGCATTTGTGTTGTCAATAATATCCGCACCGATTTCTGTAACACTTGAGGGAATATGCACATATTCAAGGCCCTCGCAGTAGTAGAACACCTCATCGCCGAGAGCCTCAATTCCGTCTGAAAGAATAACGGACTTAAGGTTAAGACTGTTATGGAACGCGCCGTCTGCAATTTCCGCAACGACCGAGGGAACGGTGTAATTTTCCGCCTCACTGCAAAGAGGATACTGAATCAGAACCGACTTGTTTTTATTAAAAAGAACTCCGTTTTCGCTTGAATATTCGGTGTTTCCGACTGCAACTTCAAATTTGTTTACGCCGAAGTTAAAGAATGCTCCGTAACCGATTTCCGCAACACCTGAGGCAATAGCCAAAAGCTCAAGAGCCGAGCAGTTTTCAAAAGCATAATCTTCAATTATTTCAACGCTTTCGGGAATTTCATAGCTTGCCTGAGAATTGCTTGCAGGGAACTTTATGAGAATGGATTTATCACTGTTGAAAAGCACACCAAAAGCGTCGCTTGAATAGCTTTTATTGCCCTGAGCAACGAAAATTTTCTCAAGAGAACCGCACCATCCGAAAGCATCTGCGCCAATCATTTCAACGGCGGCAGGAATATTAACTTCCGAAACGGCAGTGCCGTAAAATGCGCCGTCACCTATGCTTGTTACACCGTCGGGAATTGTTATTTCTTCAAGCATGCCGCAGTCACGGAACGCACCGTTACCGATATCCGTAACATCAGAAGCTAACTCAACGGATTCAAGGGCGTCGCAATCATAAAAAGCGTTATTGCCTACGCTTGTAACTCCGCTTGAAATGCTGACGGATTTAATTGATGCACGTTCGTTAAACCACGGAGCAAAGGATACTGCATAATCCTCCATATCACCTTTTCCTGTAATACTCAAAGCTCCGTTACCGTCAAGAGTCCATGAAATATTTTCGCCGCATTCGCCGCTGCTTGCCGCATGGGCGAAGGGCAGCACTCCTGCCAAAATAACAACAGAAAGAACAAGTGCAATGATATTCTTAAATTTTTTATTCATCAAAAAGCCTCCCGAACCTACAGAAAATTGCTATCTTTAAGACAAAATTATACACTATTAGTTTATATCTATTCAGCAAAAATTTCAACCCTAAATTTAAATTCGACTTTCATTACAAAATTCATCTGACTGATTTGTGAATTATTGCCGAAATTCAGGTGCATAATATCAGCAAGGAGGAATGAAAAAATGTTCAAAAAAATCATTTCAATCGCTCTTGCAACCTTGCTTTGCACGGGTATTTTTGCCGCCTGCACAAATAAAACAGACAACGGCAATTCAACAAACGCGGGCAACAATTCACAAACCGTTAAGGAAATACGCTACCTTAATTTCAAACCTGAAATCGCCGAGGTTTATGAAAGAATTTCCGATGCATACGAAAAAGAAACAGGAATTAAGCTGATTGTTGAAACAGCGGCATCCGGCACATATGAATCAACTCTTACTGCAAGAATGGCAACCGATGAAGCACCGACAATTTTCCAGATTAACGGCCCTATCGGTTATGCATCCTGGGCGGAATACTGCGCCGATTTAAGCGGCACGGAGCTTTACAGACACCTTAAAGATAAGTCACTCGCAATCACCGCTGACGGCGGAGTTTACGGCATCCCCTATGTTGTGGAGGGCTACGGAATTATCTGCAACAAAAAAATCCTCGATGCATATTTTGCCCTGCCAAACAGAAAAACAAGCGTTAAATCAGCAGATGAAATAAACAATTTTGCAACCCTGAAAGCAGTTGTTGAGGACATGCAGGCAAACCGTGAAAAGCTTGGAATTCAAGGCGTTTTCGCCTCAACATCACTCAAAACCGGTGAGGATTGGCGCTGGCAGACTCACCTTATGAATATTCCCGTAACTCTTGAATTCCGTGATAAAAACATCAACCTTACAGGTGAGGATTACAAAGAAATAGAATTTAAATATGCTGAAAATTTCAGAAATATTTTTGACCTGTACCTCAACAATTCCGTAACCGATAAAAAGCAGCTGGGCACGGTTGACGTAACCGCATCAATGGCTGAATTTGCTCTTGGTAAGTGTGCAATGGTGCAGAACGGCAACTGGGGTGCATCACAGATTCTCGGCGTTACGGGCAACACTGTTGCATCGGAAGATATTATATTTTTGCCGATTTATATGGGAATTGAGGGCGAAGAAAACACGGGTCTTTGCATCGGCACGGAAAACTTCATCTGCATCAATTCAAATGCGACAGATGCAGAGCAAAAAGCCGCCGCCGATTTCCTTTACTGGCTTTTCAGTTCCGAAAAGGGCAAAAAATTTGTAGTTGAGGAGCTTGGTTTTATCTCCCCCTTTGATACCTTTGCGGAAAACGAAGTGCCCGACGACCCACTCGCAAGGGAGGTTGTGAAATGGATGAACAAGGACAATGTTGAAAACATTCCCTGGAATTTCACAGTTTTTCCCGGCACGGGCTACAAAGACACGCTTGGCGCTGCTCTGCTTAAATATGCACAAGGCACCATATCCTGGGATGAAGTCAAAAAGATTGCTGCTGACGAATGGAAAAATGAGTTCGGGGCATAATCACAAAGGGCATATACCCCTTGTGACAGTGAAACATTCACGGAGTTGATTCAATGCATAAAAGCCTGAAAAAATATTTTCCCGTTTTCCTTTTGCCTGCATTCACAGCGTTTGCGGTTTCGTTTCTCGTGCCGTTTGCCATGGGAATTTATCTGTCCTTTACGGAGTTCAAAACCGTAAAGGACAGCGTGTGGGTAGGATTTGAAAACTATATAAGAATTTTCACAACCGATAAAACCTTTCTCGATTCTCTTTGGCTGACTATAAGATTTACAGTAGTTTCGGTTATAACAATAAATGTTATTGCATTCACCTTCGCATTACTGCTGACAAGAGGATTGAAGGGCACCAACTTTTTCCGCACGGTATTTTTTATGCCTAACCTTATAGGCGGTATTGTGCTGGGGCATATATGGAGCCTTATAATTAACGGCGTGCTGGGTTATTTTGGCGTTGATATCACCTATAAAAGCGAATACGGCTTCTGGGGACTTGTTATATTGATGAACTGGCAGCTGATCGGATACATGATGATTATTTACATTGCAGGCATACAGAACATCCCCGATGAGCTTAATGAGGCTGCCGCAATTGACGGTGCCTCCCCTACCCAGACCCTTTTCAGAATTACCATTCCGATGGTTATGCCCTCGGTTACAATCTGCAGCTTTCTGACCCTGACTAATTCATTCAAAGTGTTTGACCAGAACCTTGCACTCAACGGCAAAGCTGCCGAAACCTCGCTGCTTGCCCTTGATATATATAAAACCTTCTATGACCATACGGGACTTAAGCTCCCCCAATGGCACGGAACGGGTCAGGCAAAGGCTGTTATATTTTTTCTGCTTGTTGCGGTTATTGCATTCATACAGCTGCATGCAACAAGGCAAAAGGAGATTGAACATTGATGAAAACAAAAAGAAAAGGAGCAAGTGCCGCTGTTTATGCCCTGCTTGTTTTGCTTGCAGCGGCTTTTCTTGCGCCTATATTCATAATACTGCTCAACTCCGTAAAAACCAATTTTTATATTTCCGAAGAACCGTTTTCAATACCCTCGGGCGAAGCCTATGCAGGACTGCAGAACTTTATAAAAGGCTTTACTCAATCAGATTTTGCAAAAGCTTTTGCAAATTCTCTTTTTATAACGGTGTTTTCAGTTGCGGGAATTGTTGTGCTCACTTCAATGGCGGCATGGTATATAGTAAGGGTTAAAAGCAAATTAACAAAAGCAATATACTACCTCTTTGTTTTCAGCATGATAGTACCGTTTCAGATGGTTATGTATACAATGACATATTTTGCATTTGAGCTGAGCCTTAACAACCTTGCAGGTATTGTAATCATTTATCTGGGATTCGGGGCAGGTCTTTCGGTTTTCCTTTTCAGCGGATTCATAAAAAGTATTCCCACAGAAATTGAAGAGGCCGCAACCATTGACGGCTGCAGCCCGATAAAAACATTTTTTCTTATAGTTTTTCCCATACTCAAGCCAACAGCAATAACCGTTGCGATACTCAATGCAATGTGGATATGGAACGATTATCTGCTCCCCTATCTCCTGCTTGGCTCGGGCAAGAGCAGAACTCTGCCCGTTGCTGTGCAGATGGCTCTTACAGGCGGCTACGGCAACAAGGATATGGGTGCGCTCATGGCAATGCTTGTGCTGGCAATACTGCCGATTATTATTTTTTATCTGTTCTGCCAGAAATATATCATCAAAGGCGTTGTGGCAGGCGCCGTGAAAGGATAACTAATGGCAACAATAAAATTCAGAAATGTTGTAAAAGCCTTTGATAACGGCAAGGTAACGGTTATCCCGAACCTTTCTCTTGACATCGCAGACAAGGAGTTCATTGTGCTTGTAGGGCCCAGCGGCTGCGGAAAATCAACAACGCTGCGAATGATTGCAGGGCTTGAAGAAATCACTTCAGGCGAGCTTTATATAGATGACCGTATGGTGAACACCGTTGCACCTAAAGACAGAGATATCGCAATGGTGTTCCAGAGCTATGCCTTATACCCTCATATGAGCGTATACAAGAACATGGCATTTGCGCTGAAACTCAAGAAAACGCCCAAAGACGAGATTGACAAAAAAGTGCATTGGGCAGCTAAAATTCTTGATATAGAGCCTTATCTGAACCGTAAGCCCCGGGCCCTTTCGGGCGGTCAGCGCCAAAGAGTTGCTCTTGGCAGGGCAATGGTAAGAAATCCCAAGGTGTTTTTGCTTGACGAGCCCCTTTCAAACCTTGATGCAAAGCTGCGCACGGAAATGCGCAATCAAATAAACCTGCTTCACAAAAGACTGCAAACAACATTTGTTTATGTGACCCATGATCAGACTGAAGCAATGACAATGGCAGACAGAATTGTTGTTATGGACAAGGGTGTTATTCAGCAGGTTGATACGCCCCAAAAGCTCTATAACGAGCCTGCAAATATGTTTGTTGCAGGTTTTATCGGCTCCCCTGCCATGAATTTTTTCAATGCATACGTAAACGGCGGAAAAATCAGCTTTTCCGGTTATGAATTTGATGTAACCGATCAAAAAAAAGACTTGCTCAAAAGCTATTCGGGAAAAGAAATAATCATCGGTATAAGACCTGAGCATTTTTTTGCATATGAAAGCCAAAAGCAAAGCAAGGGCTTGTGCAAAATCACGGTAAAAACAGAGATATCGGAAATGACGGGCAGCGAAGTAAATATCTATTTTGAACTTGAGGGCAAAAGGCATATCGCCTGCATAAAATCAGAGCAAAAGATAAACAGCGGCGAAACCGTAAGCCTTACCTTCAACACCTCGGATGTGCATTTTTTTGATAAGGACACCACTCTCGCAATAGTATAAAAAAGCCTCCGTGGCCCTGCGGCAACGGAGGTAAATTTTATTTAATCATCGCAATAACGGTAACTGCGGAAATAACCGCCTGAACCATGCAGAAGCGGAAAATAACCTGAGTGTTTGACCAACCCTTATTCTTTCTGAAATGGTCATGCAAAGGAGTTCTGATATTTTTGAAAGCATTGATTTTAAGGAATCTGATGAGCGAAACCTTTGCAATGCCCAGAAGGCCGTCAAGGCAGATAACAAGACAAAGAGGAATCGCAAGCAGAATATTGCCCGTTTTAAGCACACAGATGCAGAGGAAAAGACCCAAAGCCCTTGAGCCTGCATCACCCATCATCATTGTGCTGGGCTCCGCATTCTTCCAGAGATAGGGAATAAGAACAAGAATCATAAGCACCGTCAGCGAATGAATTCTGGTGTCCATGCCAAGCATTGTGCCCGCCGCCATAACGGAAACAAGAGAAACGGTTGTGAGACTTCCGCAGAAGCCGTCAATTCCGTCACAACAGTTAACCGCATTGATAAGCATCCAAACAAGAACTGCTGCAATAACGCCGAAAATAACAGGATGAATATTAAGCTCCAGACCGAAGAATGAAACACCCGTCAGATTCTGATTGAAATAAACAAAGTTAGCCGCAGTAAGAGCAGAAATAACAAGGTCTATTGCGCCCTTTTTGTATTCTCCCCAAGGCTTTTCGGCACGGTCATCAAGATAGCCCGAAAGCATTCCGAAAAATATAAGTATGTAATAAAGCAGATATTCAAGCGTTACAGGAACAAAAAGCAGCGCGGCAACTATGAAAGCGCAAACAAAAATAATGCCAGCTCCTCTGACCTTGCCCGCGGAGAGCTTGCCGTTGAACGCAAACTCCCTGCCCTGATCCTTGGGCAGCTTATTCTTGAACAATGCAAGCAGAGCCGCGCAGAGACCGACAGAACCGAGAACCATAATGATATAAAAAAGTTTTTCGGGTAACAGATTAAAAAGCATAAAATACCTCCGCAATTTTTTTACCGCATAATAATAACACACAAAAAAATATTTTTCAATATCATTTGGTTTGACTTTATGCAAATTAGGCGGTATACTTTAAATAATATGTTTACGGAGCAGTGTTTTATGAAGATTCTTGCCATCGGAGAGATTATTTTTGATATTTTTAACGGAGATGCCGAAATCGGAGGCGCTCCGCTGAATTTCTGCGCTCACTGCGCTGCACTCGGTGCGGAAAGCGCACTGATATCTGCTGTAGGCAGCGATGATCTGGGCAATGCCGCACTCAATGAACTGATAAAATTCGGAGTCAACACAGAATATATTCAGAAAAATGAATTCGCAACGGGCCAATGCATCGTTACGATTGAAAACGGCACCCCTAAATATAATGTACTGCGCCCTGCTGCATATGATAAAATCAAATCAGCCGATAAAAAATACACTGCCGATGTTTTTGCATTCGGCACGCTTATTCAGCGTGACCCAACATCACAAAATGCAGTTAAAAGCATCCTCAAAAGCGGAACCTTCGGCGAAATATTCTGTGATATAAAT
Source organism: Acutalibacteraceae bacterium (assembly GCA_045604685.1). Taxonomy (GTDB): domain Bacteria; phylum Bacillota; class Clostridia; order Oscillospirales; family Acutalibacteraceae; genus CAG-177. Next base: position 57,219 of record JAZUON010000003.1, on the reverse strand, counting down.
CTGCGCAAGAATTGCTATGACTCAGCTTCATGCCGTCTCTGCCTTGAGAATGCAACCATACTAAAAATAAGCGAAGAGGAAGAGCCTCTGCTCCACGGATTCAGGCTCTACGGAAACAAAGAAGATGAGCGGGAAAACATAAAGTCAATTTGCAGCGCATTCCGCAATATACGGCTTGTGCTTTTCACCAAAGGAGAAAACGGCTCATTGATTTACGATAAATCCGATGATAAGTTCTATAATATTCCTGCAATCGAGGCAGATGTTGTGTCAACCGTAGGCGCAGGTGACAGCTACAGCGCAGCCTTCCTTTGTGAATATTTCAAAAGCGGCAATATCTCTGATGCTGCCGAAGCAGGCGCAAGGCTCAGTGCATTTGTTGTTGCCAACAGAGGAGCCGTGCCAAAAAGCGTTTGACCCCTAAAAAGCAACCGAAAAAGTATCGGCTTACCACCGTCATTGATAAATCATAAAAAAGATTGAAATTTTTAAAATTTTGTCTTGACATTTCGGAATTCTATGTTATAATAGCATTCGTTGAGCACGAAAGCTCAGCACAAAAACCGAATATCCGGGTGTGGCGCAGTTGGTAGCGCGCTTGACTGGGGGTCAAGAGGCCGTGAGTTCAAGTCTCGCCACTCGGACCATCTTCAGAAAAGCTGAAATCGTTGATATACAACGGTTTCAGCTTTTTCCTTTTCTTCAAAAATCCGCAAATGGTCCTTGTTTGGTCCTTATTTCAAAAATCACGAAAGCCGGGAAGCCTTAAGTATCAAGGCCTCCCGGCTTTTTGCGTGGGTCTTATCGGGCATTTTTATTTTGTATTTTTGCACGACAAGTAATCATAATTATTATTCGTATCTATTAAATCTTTGTTTTTAACCGAGTTTTTAATGACTCTGCTTTTTTCTCCCTGAAAGATTTTCCGTAATACTTTCGCAGAAGCCTTTGTGTCTGTCTTTCGCAAACGCCGATTAAATCAGAAAGCTCTGAAAGTGTCAGTGAACCGTTGTCGTTTATAAATGCATGCTCAATAGTTATAAATCTCCGGTCATTTAGATTATCTTTGTTATCGGTAATTGAGACAAGATCCGGCATATATAACCGTGTAATTCTGAGAAGCAAAAACTGCAGCAATGAGCCGACTGCACTTGTGTAGCCTAAAAGATTATTATTTTTTTCTTTAAGAATTTCTTCAAAAAGTTTCTGCAGTTCTTCATCTTTTGAAAAATAAAAGTGAGTTGATAAAAATGATGAAACAAGAGCATCCTTTGCTTTCTTTTCTGATGCCTGAAGATAAATGAATATTTCTGTTAGGGGCTTTTCCGGGTTGGTTGACTGCTGATGATAAACATTGGGCCCCGTCACAAAAAAATCGCCTTTTGAAAGGGAATACTCTTTGCTGTCAGTTGAAAGAATCCCCTCTCCGTCAATTACATAATGAAGCTCATAACTGTTTTTTGAATGACTGTGACCTGCCATATCATTTTCAAAAACACCCTTGTCCAATTGAATCAAAGTAAAATCGAAATCATTCCATTTAAATGTAATCATAATCATCACCCACTTGCATTATATCTCAAACACGACATATTGTAAATAATTATGTCGTGTTAAGTGCTCTCTTTTTATGCTATTATATAATCAGCAGAAAGAAAGGTGGGTATGTGAATGGCTTTTTTTACAAAAATCAAAACAGCTGTAACGATTTTGATTTGTCTTATAACGGGCGGCAACTTCTTCCCGGGAATACTTAATTACATGAAAGCAGGTGATGCAGAAATGATAAAAAACGACCACACAAAATGTTTTGCAACAGAATACACGGAGCTTGTCAGATATGCGAAAGACTTTAAGGACAGCATAAGCTGGTTTGACGGTATGATAAGCGGTAACGGAGAAAACGGCGTTGTATGTTCAGGCTCGCCTTACAGCGACACTCATATTTATCAGAACATCAATTTTCTTATGCCTTCAAATGACCCGAGATACACTCCCGATGAGGTCACGGGTGAGCTTCACGATGCAAGACAAGCTGTTATCAATTACGATGACACATGGGATGTGAACGGCAGAAACAGAACCTTTTCCTATGCATTCCATCCTGCTCATGTATTAAGGCTCGATTCAACGGAACTCCCCTATTTTAATTACATCCGATGGACCGACTATGAAACGGCAGAAGTCGGTGTGAAATATACCGATATTCTCGGCAACTGGGAAAGACTTACCTTCACATCGAGAGAAGATAATGTTACAATCACCAGAATTTCAAAGTCGAGCCTTGGCGCAAAGATTAATATGACACTTTCTCTGGACGACTGCTATTCAATGAGAGGCTTTGGCCGTGGGGATGAAGTAAATATGCAATATAAAAAGCTCGTTGACGAAAACTGCAACTATATTGCTCAGATAGCTCATTATCCCTCTTACGAAAACAGCGAACTCAAAGACGGCGGTTACTGCGGACTGACAAAGGTAATTGTTGTTGACGGAAAAAAAGAGAGAGTTGTGCTTAACGAAACAAACGACACTGAAAATGTTGCCAAGGAAGAGAATGTGGCTATAAAAATTTCCGATGCATCTGAGGTTTATCTTATAACAAAATCCGATCGCACTCACAGTATGGGCAGGTTTGAGGACTTCAAGGATGCGGAAAACTATGCTCTTTTAGATGAGCTTTACGTCCATGCAACTGCCGTTGCCGAAAAATACACCGTCGACGGAGAATTCAGCTATGACAAAGCTCTTGCACCCCACGCCAAAAAGCAGTCAGCTTTATTCAACGCGGTTAAGTTTGACTTAGGCAACAGCGAACACGAAAACCTTTCCAACGAGCATCTTATTGCTCTTCAGCAGCAGAGCGAAAAACTTGAAACAGCAATGATTGAGCGTGCATACAATCAGGGCCGATACGCTCAGATTTGCTGCGCAGGTTCAACATTCTCAAGGCTTTGCGGTATGTGGACCGGTGAATGGAACTCCGGTTGGAGAGGCATATACACAATGGATGCCAATGTAAATCTGCAGTCAGCAGGTATGAACACGGGCAACATTTACGATGCAGGCATCGGATATATTAAATTTGTGATCAAACAGATTCCCGACTGGGAAGAAAATGCCGCCAAAACTTACGGTATGACCGATGCGATTCAAGTACCCGTCAATACCGACGGCGACCGTGCCATGATGGTTGAGTATGACAAGTGGTATCCGTTCCAGTATTGGAATGCAGGTGCAAGCTGGATGCTCATGCCCATCTATGAATTCTGGCAGTGCTACGGCAACACAACAATAGAATTCAATGGTGAAAACCTCGACCTTGAAAAAGATATTCTTTTTCCTTTGCTTACAAAACAGGCTAATTTCTGGGATCAGCTCTGCACTCCCGAATACTATACCGACACAAACGGCAAAGCCCGTTATGAAGAGGGCAAGACACAACTGAATGAAGGCGAAAAATACATTATTATTCCCTCGTATTCACCCGAAAATGCACCTTTGGGTTACACTTCCACAATCACAGCCAATGCAACAATGGATATATCAGCCGCAAGAGACGGTCTGCGAATGACAATCAACATGGAAAATGTTGTGAAGTCAGAAGGCTTTGAGGAAAGAATCGCAAAGTGGGAAGCATTAAGTGCCCTTCTTCCCGATTATGAATACGATGAATCGGGTGCGCTTTGTGAATGGGCGATGGACGAGTATGAAGAAAACAACAAGCACCGCCATATCAGCCATCTTTATGTGGCATGGCCTGCCTTCGAAACTCAGGGTAATCAGGCGCTCACCGATGCTTGCAATCAAGCCATAGAAAACAGAAACAGAGAAAATGAAGGTGAAGATGATATTGCATCTCACGGCTGGGTACATAAAGCACTTGTTGCCGCAAGACTCAAAAATGCAGATTCTGTTTACAACTCCCTTTATACCCTTATGAGCGATAATATCTATTATACCTCTATGATGACCGACCACAACACCCATGACGGTTGGGGCGTTTTCTGCACCGACACGAGTTTCGGTGCCATCGGCATCATAAACGAAATGCTTTTATATTCAAATGACGAAGTGATTGAAGCATTGCCTGCTCTGCCCGATGAATGGAGCGAAGGCAGCATCAAGGGCTTAAGAGCAAGAACAAATGCAGAAGTTGACATTGAATGGAACAGCGACACCGTTAAGGTTACAATTACAAGCGACAAGGCACAGACAATTAACGTCAGTGTGTACGGCGGAGAAGAAAAAACCGTTAAGTTTGCCGCAAATGAAACCAAGACACTGGTTTTTAACAGATAAGTGAATACATTAAATTCTGATTTTAATATTGGTGATGAAATGAGAAGTCATATCGAATTCAAAAACGGTAAACCTCTGATATCCGTTAACGGCGAGCTGCATTCTCCGCTTGCTTACACAACATATTTTGAAGAGTGCGGTGAATACTCCGATTTCATTAAAAGCGGATATAAGATGTTTTTTGTGAATGTTTCATTCACAGATTTACCTATAAACAACGTCACGGGTTTTACTCCGTTCAGAACGGGTGTGTTCGAGAATGATGAACCCGATTATTCCGAATTTGATAACAATGTTTATCGCATTCTTTCCGAATGCCCCGATGCATTGATTTTTCCGAGAATCAACATTGCAATGCCCCGAAAGTGGATAGCCGAAAACCCCGATGAAACGGTTGAAACAAAGAACGGCGGCACAAGGGAATCGCTCTGTTCTAACGCTTTTTTGCATGACGGTGCAGAACTTTTGGAAGTGCTCGTTTCTCACATCCGTTCTGCCGAATACTCGGGCTCAATCGCTGGCTATCAGCTTTGCGGAGGAACAACACAGGAATGGATGCATCACGACCTCTTCGGCTCGTTTTCCGATATGGGGATTAAAAAATTCCGTGAATGGATATCCCATAAATACGGCGATGCAGATGCGCCTATTCCCGAAAGAAAAGATTTTGACAGCGGAATTCTGACCGAAGCAACAAGCAAATACGGCGAATTCTGCTGTGAGATGGCAGCAAAAACCGCCGAGCATTTTGCCAAAATATTAAAGGAATATATAGGCCTCGAGCAGATAGTCGGTATTTTCTACGGCTACAGCGCATTTGTCAGCGATTATCTTCTCGGTCTGCACGGTCTGCGTCATATTATCGATTCGCCATATATTGACTTTTTCTCATCGCCCTGCTGCTATGACAAAAGCAGAAATCTCGGAATTGACTGGGGCGATATGATACCCGTTGATTCCGTTAAAACACACAAAAAACTCTGCTTTACAGAATGCGATATCAGAACACATCTCACCAAAAGAATGCAGGTATCACGTCCGAATGAATATCCCGATGATATTTATTCGTTGACAGACGGGAACGGCAACAAAACCGTGTGGAGTGGCCCTGATACCCCTGAGCTTTCGCTTTCTGCCATTCGCAAAGCCTTTGCTCACCAGCTCACCAAAGGTTCGGGCATATGGTGGTTTGATATGTGGGGCGGATGGTATCACGATAAAAAAATCATGGCGGAAATTGAGCGGATAAAAAACATCGCGGAATCTTCGATGAGTAAAAATTCTGCTGATTTTCCGTGTTCGGAAACCGTGCTGTTTATTGACGAAACGGCGTATGCCAACATTGCAAGAGGCAATCCGCTGAGCGATTCGGTGAACAAAACAAGAGTTGCAATGGGCAACACGGGAATTCCGTTTGATATATGTATGGTTGAGGATGCGCCGAAGGTGCTCAACAAATACCGCGCCGCAATTTTCACCGCACCCATACCCTCGGAATGCGGAAAAGCGGCGGTTGAATTATGCAAAAATATGAATCTCCCATATATTCAGTCAAGTGAATCCAAACCCTTCTGCGATACCGATGAGCTTCGTGATTTCCTTGTTTCTTCGGGAGTTCATTGCTATAATTCCGACGGCTGTGTTGTTTATGCCGGCGGTGGATATCTTGGGATACACAGCATCACCGACGGCGACATCTGCATAAATCTGCCCGAAGGATACAGGGTTAAGCCTTTGCTTGGCGCAACCACCTTGCCCGAAGGCGAAACAGATAAAATCACATTGAATATAGGAAAATACGGCACGGCAGTTTTTGAACTGCTGATAAATTAACAAAGATTAATCCTTGGAATCACAAAACAAATTTTGTGCAAAATTTCTGTTTTTAAAAAACGGAAACTTGTTTGCGCATTTGGGGACCTTATTAAAAATCACGAAAGTCAGGAAATCTTAAATAATACACCAAAACTCCCCTGTTGCTCAGGGGAGTTTTTTCATAACTGTTTGAAATTTAATTAAATGACGGAGGATTAACTTTTGTTTCTGAAAACGGATTGTTGTTCGGAGACGGCTCAGATAAACTGAAATACATTTTTGCGGCTTTGGTTGTTCCGAAATCCTGATTGGAGCCGCTGTTCTGAACCTTATTGAATGCCTCACGGAACATGGCATTATGAGCTTCTTCTCTGTTGAGCAGAAAATCAATGGTTTCTCTTACCTTTTTATCGTCAATCTGTCGGTAGAGATATTCATAAACAACCTTAGCTCTTTGTTCGGATGCAATGTTTGAAAGAAGGTCGGCGCACAAATCGCCCGTAACAGAAACATAGTCGCCCGTCCACGAATAGCCCGAAGCGTTAATCAGTCCGGGATTAAGTCCCGTAAGAACATGTGTCTGAATTTCACCTGCGGGAACAGATTCAGCACACACATCATGTCCGTTTAACAGATTGATTGTCTGAGCTACCATTTCCATGTGACCGAGTTCTTCTGCGGCGATATCAAGAAACAGATCCTTGATTTCCGGGTCTTTAATGCGAAAACTTTGTGACATATACTGCATTGCGGCTTTGAGTTCACCGTTTGCACCGCCGAGCTGTTCCTGCAGAAGTGCCGCATACTGCGGATTGGGTTTTTCAACGGCAACGGGATGAAAAAGAATTTTTTCGTGTTTAAACATAATCTGATCTCCTTTTAATTTCCGCCCGGACCGTCTTTGCGTTCACGCTTGTCGGGAATTTCAATTTTACCTTTAATATCGTTCGGTCTGATATCCTTTTTATCTTGCTTATTTGTATCTTTTTCTTTGCTCATTTATAACCGTCCTTTCTTGATTTTAGTATGCTCAGAAAGCGTATTATAAATCAGCATTTTAATTTAGTTATAATAAAAAAGCCATACAAGTTGACTTTAAAATCAGCTTGCATGGCTTTGTTTAGCCTCCTGCAGAAATACAATTATCAAAAAACAGAAATAATTTTGAATTTCTTTTTCATTTTTTTACCTTGCCGTAAAGACATCTTGTCGGCTCTTTTTCAATTACCAATCCGCAGTAATTGCACATAATGCACTTCGCTTCGGGCTGACCGTTTTTGAGTTTCAATGCAAGGTCGGGTTCACAGATGAACGGTCTGCACATTGAAACAAAATCTGCCTTTCCTTCGGACAGGATTTTCTCCATATCGCTGACCTTATGTATTCCGCCGACTGCAATTACGGGAATCGAAATATTTTTCTTGATTAACGCCGCATTGTCAACGTTGAAATTTTCAAGCGGCTTCGGCTGTTTGATTAAGGGGTTGATTAAATTCGCAGCAGGCAATGCAATTTTGCTGAGAATCTTCGGGAAAGATGCACATGGTTCTCTGTATCTGAACACGGCATCCATAGGCAGAAGCTCGCTTCGCATTGTGTTCATTCCGTCCTGAACGGTACCGCAGGAAACCTCGATTGCATCGCAGCCTGCCGCTTCAAGTCTTTTGCAGATTTCAACAGAAGATTCAATGTTCATTCCTCCCCTTCTGTTATCCTCTGCGCTCAGTTTAATCCATACGGGAAGTTTGGTTTTCGCTTTGATGCCTTTGATTATCAACTCAACTATTCTGCAGCGATTCTCCAAAGAGTCTCCCCAACCGTCTTTTCTTCTGTTGCCGTAAGGCGAAAGAAAATCATGGAGCAGATAACCGTGACCGCCGTGAAGCTGAACGGCATCAAACCCCGCTTTTTCGGCTCTGACGGAAGCGGAAACAAAATCATTTATTATTCCGTAAATTTCACCATCGGTGAGTTCTTTTGCTTTGTCGGGATAGAATGCATGAAGAACATCTGACGGCGCAACCTTCTGCATTCCGATTGCTTTTGATGAGGTTTGTCTGCCGCAATGAGCAATCTGCAAAACAACAGGCGTTCCGTTTCGGTGAACGGCATCTGTCAGCTCTTTGTATTTTTCTATAACGCTGTCATCATAAATCTTCATCATTCTCGGATAAGGCGAAACACCGTTTCTGCTGACGGCGGCATAACCCGTGATAATACAGCCAATCTCACCTTTTGCAAGGCGTTCGTATTTTGCAATCAGCTTATCGCTCGGCGCGCCGTTTTCATCTGCAAGACCGTCATGGGTGGCACTGCGGATTATTCTGTTTTTCAAATTAATGCCCGAAAGGCCCGTTTCTTTAAAAAGCATGTTTTTCACCTGTTATGTCAGCATTAAAATTTCTGTTATTTGTGTTATCAAGGAGTTTCTCACTGGTTTTCAGCTTCATTCAATAAGTTTCTCAGCGCGGAGGGCTTTCTTGTTGTAATGTTATCGGGAGCAAGGCTCAGCACTCTTTGCATATCCTCTTCCTCATTGACAGTCCACAAAGAAACGAGCAATGAGTTTTGACGGAATGCAGAAATCAGCTCTTTTGTTGCATTATCATATCTGCAATTTATGCCGATTGCGCCGCTTGCTCTGACCTTGCCGACCAACAAAGCAAGATATTCAGGACTTTGCTCTTCGGGTGCCGAAATCTCCGCATTCAGATAATAAGGAATTTCAGGGGTTCTTTTTGCCGATTCAACAAAGCTCTCATTAATTCCCGTGTAAAACACTCGGTCAAGAACGCCGCGCTTTTTCGCAAGAGGAACAATAGCTTCAATGTTATCGGTGCATTTGACATCTATATTGCAGCGCATATTTTTATATCGGGCAAGCCTTTCAAATGCAGCCTCAAGGGTCGGCTCACCTCCGACGGGCTCATCGTGAGTAAGAACGGGAACTCCGGATTTATCAAATCTTACATCAACCTCAAAAATATCTGCTCCGCTGTTAAAGGCTTTATCAATGGATTCAAGAGAGTTATCGGGCGTTTCTTCGCAGCCCGTGTGGGCCGTTATTGAAACAATGAAGGTAATTTCCAAATCGTTTTTCATTTAAACCGTCTCCTTCGAAAAATATCATAAGAATAATATACCATATTCCCGAATGCAAAATCAACCGATTGAAACCTCTTTAATTATTGAAAATCCGCAAAATTCTCTGTTGTCAGTGGGGATATTCACACAGCTGAAGGCACAGTCAAAAAACGGCTGCATTGCTGCAGCCGTTTTTATCAGTTATATTTTCTTGCGATTTTGAGAGTGGTGGTTTTGGGGAATTCCTCATCGCGCACCTTGAATTTGCCGATATTCTTGAACAGAGGCATATTGCGGTTGAACTCGTCAATATCAGCCTTGATTCTGCTCCTTGCATCGGGATAATCCTCTTCATTGAAGAAGAATTCGGCGGTTATTTTGCCGTCCTCCTCATATACAAGAACTTCCTTGACATAATCAATTCTTGAGAGCTTGTCCTCAAGCTCCTCGGGTGAAACATTTTTACCGTTTGAAAGGCAGATAAGATTCTTTTTTCTTCCAACCATAAAGAGGAAGCCGTCCTTGTCAATTCTTCCGTGGTCACCGGTAATAAGCCATTCGCCGTCAAAAGCCGCTGCAGTTGCCTCGGGGTCATTGTAGTAGCCCACCATAACATTGGTGCCTCTTACATAAATTTCGCCAACACCGTCCTCATCAGGGTTATGAATCTTTATTTCGCAGCAATCAAGGGGTACACCGACGCTTCCGAACTTGCGCTTGCCGGGTCTGTTGCAGGTGATTGCAGGCGAGCACTCGGTCATACCGTAGCCGTTGTAAATTTCAATTCCGAAATCGTGCATACCCTCTTCGTATTTTGGGTCAAGGTTTGCGCCGCCGCAAACAATCATGTTAAGGTTTCCGCCGAGATTATCGATAATTGTTTTAAAAATCTTACGCCTTCTGTCAATACCCAGCTTCATAAGGGTTTTACTGATTTTGAGACCCTTTTTGAGGATATCCTCTCTGCCTGTTCTTCTTGCAGTTTTCCAGATACGCTCATAAATGGTTTCAACAACAAGGGGTACACCAGAGAAATTATAGGGCTGAATCTTCTTGAGGTCACCCTGAATATTGCCTATGCCGTCGCAAAGATATCCCCATTCTGTGAGAATGTATGACGAGAAAAGTGCGCTTACCCATGCATATGTATGGTTAAGGGGAAGGAAGCCGATTGCATGCTTGCCCGTGTGAGCGCGGCAAGCTGATGAGCAGTTGCTTGCAATGTTGAAATGAGTAAGCATAACACCCTTGCTTTTTGCGGTTGTTCCTGATGTGTAAGCAATGCAGGCAAGGTCATCAGGCTTAACCTCTGCATCGGCAAAAGATGTGTCCCCCGCATCAAGAGCAGCCTGACCTTCCTTAAGATAATCCTCATAATTATCGCTGATATTGAAATAAACCATTTCGGGCATATCGGGGTTTGCCTTGAAACTCTCGGCCATTTCAACAAACTTTGATGTGATAACAAGCGCATCGCATCCGCAACGGATAAGCTGATCTGCAAGGTCGTCTGCAGGCAGCTTGCAATCCATGGGAACGGTGATGTTGCCGCCAACAAGGGTTGCATAGTAAGCAATCATCCACTCAAAGCAGTTTTCGCCGATTATTGCGATTTTTTTGCCGCCATTGAGACCTCTGAGGTTAAAGCAAGTGCCCAGAGCACTCATTTCGTTCCAAGTATCGTTGAAGCTCCTTATGCATTCCTTTTTGTTCTTATCAAGGAACATATACTGCCTTTTGTCGCCGCCCTTCTTAGTGCCGGTAACAACAATTTCCTTGATTGTTTTGTAAGTTGGCAAATTTGTATTAGCCATATTCTTTTCTTTCTTCATAGCAGTTACCCCATTGTATATTTTTTAGACAAATTATATTCATTTGTCATACATTCTAACACAATTGTCTCTTTTTTTCAACGAAAAAGTATTGATTTTTTTTAGTCAATGTTGTATGATTATCTAAATATGTAGTCTCAACAAGGAGAAGATTAATGAGAATTTTTATTGTTTGCCTCATAGCTTGGTTTATTGCTCAGCTTATTAAGGTTATTATAAATTTCACAAAATATGTCATTGATAAGAAGAAGGGCCGCAAGGCAAAAAAGGTAACTCTTGAAACCCTTTTCAAGCTCGGCGGAATGCCCAGCTCCCACACCGCAACGGTTATTGCACTTTGCGGCTGCGTAGGCCTTCACAGCGGCTTCAACTCCGATATTTTTGCCGTCAGCGGCGTTTTTGCATTTATCACCATGTTTGATGCATTCAAAGTCAGATTGCCAATCAGCAGGCTTACAGACGCCTTTAACCGCATTCAGGCAAAGGTTTGCCACGGCGATGCTGAAGACGTTAAAAAGGTTGAGGGTCACACAATCCCCGAAATCATCGGCGGCTTTATCGTAGGCCTTTCCGTTGCACTGTTTATGGTTAAGGTTGTCGGTATTTTTGAGCTGGAGCTTAACTTTTTCCCTTTTAATCTGCAATGAGAATCAGCAGCTTTAACATTAACGATGCAAGCAGCGAGCAGCTTCATCTGTGGTCTGAGCAAATGAGCGAGGAGCGCAGAGCATCGGTTATGAAAATGCAGAATGAAAAGAAAAGGAATCTGCGCATTTGCGCGGATTGGCTTTGCAGAAAAGCAATTTCCGAATTCTGCGGAGTTTCTCACCGTGAAATCAGTTTTGGCATGTCACCTCTCGGCAAACCCTATGCAAAAAACCTTCCTGTTTATTTCAGCATCAGTCACAGCGGCGATTATGCCGTTTGCGCCATAGCTGACACGGAAATCGGCATTGATATTGAGGAAATCCGCACCGTGCATCCCCGCGCAAGCGAAAAATTCTGCACAGAAGATGAAAAAGAATTTGCCGAATCCGATGAAAACGGCTTTTTCAAAATCTGGACTCTGAAAGAGGCTTATTTCAAATGCATCGGCACAGGTCTCGGCGCAGATATAAAAAGCGTTTCTTTCAGCATTTCCGGCGATGAAATAACCTGCTCTGAAAACGGCTTTGAGCTTTCATTTTGGGAAATAAAAAAAGGCTATATTTGTTCAGTATGCAAAAAGACGGCTCAGTAAATTGAGCCGTTAATTTTTTGTCAACCTTCTGTTTGTGTTGTAATTTTTAAAAAGTTAAGGGGCTGTTGCAATCAACAGCCCCATTTTTTATTCAACTTTGGTCAGAATTATTTTTTCATTATCCTCATCGGTAAGGATAAGAGTTTTGCCCTCAAATGAAATACCGTATGTTTTTGTTTGTGAGAGGAAGGCGGTGTCGGTAACAATTGTAAGAACTGATTCTTCAATCGTGTAGTTGAAATTAACATCAACATCAATTCCACTGCTGAGCAGAGGCATGCTTCCCGTTCCGTCCTCATTGAAGGTATATTCAACATTAACGGATGTGTTGAGAATGCCGGTTTCAACAGTGCCCTTCCATGTTCCGATAATCTTTTGCTCATTTGTGCAGCCTGCAAAAAGAGCAAGCGCAAGGCAAAGCACAAGTGCAACGCTGATAATCTTTTTCATTTCAAACACCTCATTTATTATTTGTTAATTTCAGTTTATCACAAATCAAGCTAAAAGTCTACAATTATTTTGAAAGCCTGATTGCATAGAGCCACTTACTGTCCACTGCATCAGGATTAATTGCAGGGAAAACAACCTCTGCCTTTCCGCCGTTATTTACAATTTCAAGAGCCGCATCGCTGCCGAGAAGGCACGCTTTGAGAGCCGGGTCATAATCAACAAGCTCAAGCACCTGCGAGCCGAAGGGGAAGCGGTTAATAATTGCATAAACATCATCGCCTTTTTGGGTGTAGTAAACACCCTGCTGAGCAGATTTTGAATAAACCTTTGTTCCGTAAATCGCTTCTCCGTTAACGCGGAGCCAATCACCCATCTGCAGAAGTCTTTCTTCCATAATAACGGGAATTGTTCCGTCTGCTGCCGGGCCGATATTAAGCAGGAAGTTGCCGCCCTTCGAAACAAGGTCACAAAGAGTTTCAAGCAGCTCCTTGGCGCTGAGGTAATCAGAAAGTTCCTCGTTGCGGTTAAAACCGAAGGAACGGCCTATGCCTCTGCACTCTTCAAAGGGTCTGTCAAGCTCAATATCCTCAATCTTCTTACCCGCCTCAATGTAGCCGTATTCCGTTGTGAAATTACCGCCCAGATGGCCTCTTGTTTCCTTACCCCAGCGGTCATTGGGAACGATTATATCTTTAACGCTTGACTCATTATAAAGCCACTGCAGGAATTCCGTTGAATGCCACACGGACGAAGGCTGATCCCACTCGCCGTCGGTAAACAGAGTGTTGGGCTGATACTTTTCAACAAGCTCCTTAAGCATGGGAATAAGATGCTCAAGAGCATACTGCTCGGGGTTTTTGAGATATGTGGGATGGAACCATTCATAAACGGAATGATAAACACCGAAGCGTACTCCCGTGCCCTCAAGGGCATCCTTAAGCTCCTGAAGAAAATCTCTGTGAGGGCCAACATCAACGCTGTTCCAATTCCATGCATAATCCGTTTTATAAAGGCAATAGCCGTCATGATGCTTTGAAACAATATTTATATATTTTGCACCGCTTTTTCTGAAAAGCTCTGCCCACTTATTTGCATCAAAAAGTTCTGCGGTAAAACCGCTTACAAAATCCTCGTACTTTGTATTTTCACCGTAAACGCGCTTGTGAAAAGCATAGGCTTCGGTTTCCTTATCCTCAATCTGCCTCATATACCACTCGGCATAATCACCTTTCCTTGTGAAAGCAGGCACGGAATAAAGACCCCAGTGAATAAAGATTCCGAATTTTGCATCGCCAAACCATTCGGGCACAGGACGTTTATTAAGAGATTCCCAGTTGTTTTCGTACATAATTATCACTCCGTAGTGTTTTTATAAATATTATCATTTAAGTCTCGTGCTGTCAATCGGACTTTTTGCATATGGTTGCGGCTTTGCGCAGGGCTTCTTCCGAAAACGACGGTATTCTGCCCAGACCGTCGGGGCCGATATTCAACAGATAATTAATTCCCATTGAATTGAGACGCTCCCTTCGCTCAACTATTTCCTCGGGGGTAATCCAATTCTGGTCATAGTACTTATATCCCCACGAGCTGTTGAGGGTGCCTGCGGTTTCATAAAGCCCGTATGGCGAATACTTAATGCCGTCAATGCTGTTAGGGTCTGAATTTTCAGTCACTTTAAATTCCGTGGGATATTCGTTATCACCCAGCGAAACATAATCATATGCGCCGTTACCGATTCTTGAATTAATCAGGCAGTCGGGCTGATATTCCTTGACAAGCCGGTTAAGCTCGAGACTTTGCTCTTTTGTTATTGTGTGGGGTACATCAAACCAGATAAGACACAAATCACCGTAACCGGTAAGGATTTCTTTAACCTGAGGCTTGATTTTTTCTTCAAAGCAGATTGAAAAATCTTTACCTTCTCTGTCAGGGAAATCCCAATTGTTATCCCACGATGAGCCTGAACAACCGCTGAGATTTGTGTATCCGCCGCCGTGAGGATGGTGCCAGTCCAGCTCCTGTGAGTAATAAAGGCCGAATTTTAGTCCATACTTGTAGCAAGCCTCGGCAAGCTCTGCCGTAACATCCCTGCCGAAGGGTGTTGCATCAACAATATTGAACGGGTCTGCGGATTTAAACATTGCAAAACCGTCGTGATGCTTTGAAGTGAAAACGAAATATTTCATTCCGCAGTCACGGGCAAGGCGTATCCACTCATCTGCGCTGAAACAAACAGGATTAAACACACCTGCAAGCCTTGAATATTCCTCATTGGGAATTGCAAGCCAGCTTTGAATCCATTCCGCATAGTCGCGCACCCGCCTGCCCTTCCATTCTCCGCCGAGCAATGAATACAGACCCCAATGGGCCATCATGCCGTAGCCTGCATTTTTAAACCATTCTCTGTTATTCATAACACTCTCCAAAAAAGCCCTTTTTACGGTTACGCGTAAAAAGGGCTTTGATTTAAACTAAATCCGCAAGGTCATAAATTAACCTTTCGGTCTTTTCCCAGCCAAGGCAGGGGTCGGTAATTGACTTACCGTAAATGCATTCGCCGATCTTCTGAGCTCCGTCCTCAATGTAGCTTTCAATCATAAAGCCTTTGACCAGCTTTTTAA
This sequence comes from Acutalibacteraceae bacterium, assembly GCA_045604685.1. GTDB lineage: Bacteria > Bacillota > Clostridia > Oscillospirales > Acutalibacteraceae > CAG-177. Next base: position 41,872 of record JAZUON010000003.1, on the reverse strand, counting down.
CATCCGCATCATGGCGGCAGCTATGAAGAACTTCCTTTGCAATTCTTATCTGCTCAAGATATTTTTTGCCCGAGTTGGCATGGTTTGTGTCAACAATCACGCCGGGGTTTGCAAGGCCGCTGCCTGCATAAATCTCTGCCAGATGAACAAGGTCCTCATAGTGATAATTGGGCAGTGACTGTCCGTGTTTATTGACATAGCCTCTGAGGATTGCATGGGCAAGAGGATTACCCTCGGACTGAACTTCCCAGCCGCGGTAAATAAAAGTATGCTTATGCTGCGCGGCGGTAATTGAATTCATCATAACGGAAATATCACCGCTTGTGGGATTTTTCATGCCGACGGGGATATCAAGTCCGCTTGAGGTGAGCCTGTGCTGCTGATTTTCAACAGAACGTGCGCCGATTGCAACATAGGCAAGGATATCGCTGAGATATCTGTAGTTTTCAGGATAAAGCATTTCATCCGCGCAGGAGAAACCTGTTTCCTTGAGTGCTCTCATATGAAGCTCTCTGATGGCAACGATACCCTTATACATATCGGGCTTTTCGTTGGGGTTTGGCTGATGAAGCATTCCCTTATAGCCGTCACCCGTTGTTCTGGGTTTGTTGGTATAAATGCGAGGGATTATAAAAATTTTGTCGCTGACCTTATCCTGCACGGTGCGCAGGCGTGAAATATAGTCAATAACACTGTCCTCATTATCCGCAGAGCAAGGGCCGATAACAAGCACCAGCTTGTCACTTTTGCCCGTAAAAATATCACTGATTTCGCTTGCTCTGTTTTTAACAACAGCTTCCAGCTCATATGTGAGAGGATAACGCTCCTTGACCTCCATGGGGATAGGCAGCTTTCTTTCAAAAATCATACTCATTTCAGACACTTCTTTGCTAATGTAATTTGCAAAATATTATACACTGTTTATCCGATAATTGCAACAATAATCTGAATAAATATGCACAAAATCAGAGGTTATTCCAATCTATTTTTCTATCCTTGAAATAAAACTCTCTGTCATGCTCATTAACCTCGCGCAGCACTCTGCAAGGGTTGCCCACCGCTATAACATTTGAAGGAATATCCTTTGTAACAACGCTGCCTGCACCGATAACAACATTATCGCCTATTGTTACACCGGGCACGATAACAACGCCTGCGCCAATCCAGCAGTTTCTGCCTATGAGCACGGGGAAGTTATACTGATACTGCTGCTCACGCAGCTCGGGCAGAATGGGGTGACCTGCGGTTGCAACAACAACATTGGGGCCAAACATTGTGTAATCTCCCACATAAATGTAAGTATCATCAACAAGGGTAAGGTTGAAATTGGCATAAACACCTTTGCCGAAATGGCAGTGCCTGCCGCCCCAATTGGCGTGCAGAGGAGGCTCGATATAGCAGTTTTCACCGATTTCGGCAAACATTTCCTTAAGCATAGCCTCGCGCTTATCAAGCTCCGTGGGCCTTGTCAGGTTAAAATCATAGAGCATATCAAGGCATTTAAGCTGTTCTTCCATTATTGAGTCATCATTGGGAAGATATAAATCCCCTGAAATCATCTTTTCTATATGAGTCATGAGTTCACCTTATTTTATTCTTTCTGCTCCGTACACAATGCCGACGCTCTTTTTGAATAGCATATAATCATACTGCGGACGCCAACTGTCACCCGTTTCAGCGGAGTCAAACTCCTCCTCGGAATGTGCAACATAAATTTCGGTTACACCCTTAAGCTCGTCGCCGTCCTTATAGATTGTATCCCAGAATGCATGGTGACCGATATGGGTTACGCTTGCGGGAATATAAACATAGTTCATGGCCTGATTATAGCTGAAAGCATCGGAGCCTATGTATTCAAGACCCTCGGGAAGCGAATTATAAACCTCACCAAGAGCTTCCTGCGAGGTAAAATGGGAGTCCGTTACCTCTGAGGCAGGCTTATAGCTGTAAATATTTTCAAGCAAGGGAATTTCAAAGAAACCGAGAGTTTCAATAACGGTTACGCCCTCGGGAATGTAAACGGTTTTCATGTTGGCATAGTTGAAGCAAAGCTGGCCGATTGTTTTAACCGATGAGGGCACAACAAAGGTGAGCACATCATCAACATACTGCTCATAGTTTGCATCTTCTGCAGTCGGCTCAATTCTGTAGCCGTTTTCGTCATATTTTGCATGGCCGTATTTTTCTGCAAGATATGTGTCGTGGTCGCAAGGACGGCATATAATTTCTGTTTTATCCTTGTTATAAAGCACGCCGTCAACATCGCAGTAATTGGGGTTGTTTTCATCAACCTCAATCTGCTGCAGAGCCCAGCAGGAATAGAATGCTTTGGGGTCAACAAAATCAACACCCGCACCGATATTGATAACCTTAACCTTTTCATCGCAGTTAAGGGCATAGCTGCCAACCGAAGTTACCTTTTTGCTTTCATCCTTGATAATTTCAAAGTTTGTGTTGACATCTGCATTCTCGCGGTCATATTCAACAGAAGACACATAGTCGATATCAAGCACGGTTATATAGCCCGTGTTGCTGAATTTTGAAAGTTCATAGCCCGTCTGAGTCTGCTCATATTCATAGGTATCCTTCTGAACTGTTCTGACACTGAAATAGCAGGAAATTGAAACAGCAACAATGATTATGAGGGTAAAAATGACTTTTTTGATACCAAAATGCTTATAGGGCTTATTGATATGCGGTGCAGCAAGCCCTTCAACCTGATAGGTCCATATTTCATCCTCGGGAATATTAAGATAAATGGGTTCTTCAACCTGAATTTTCTTTTCTTTCTTACTCATACATATCACCCCTTATCCCAGATATCCGCCTGAAACGGATACGCCTTCTTCTTCTGCCTTCTTTTCCGTAACTTCTGCACGGCGTTTAAGCACTTCCATAACCATGTTCTGCTTTTTGCTGTCATAATCCCAGAACAGGTAAGGAATTGTCATAAGCGCAAAGCCGATAACATCAACAAGAATGGGAATAACGATTATGTTGCGTCTTGAGTCGTCAATGAACAGAACATCCCAGTTGCTGTTGAAGCCGTATTTGAGAAGCATAAGAGGAATAATAAGACCTACGAATGAGGTTATTGGACCCGTAAACCAACCGAAAACGCCAGAAAAACTTTCAAGGCGTTCGCCTGAAAGATACATCTGATAGTCACCGATACGGACATTCATATCGTGGCCTGCGGTTGTAGGCACGGTTTTTGTCATTTCCATAAAGAACAGAACTACAACACAGATTACACCGCAAAGATTAACATTATCGCCGCAGAACCACATAGCGGCGGCAATAAGTCCGTTGCCTATAGCTCTTGTAAGCTGATAGAAAATCATAATCTGCTTATAAGAAAATCTCTTAAGAAAATAGGGGGAAAGCAAATCAGGAGGAGTTCCCGCAAAGGAAATAAGCATAACGATAAGGCTGTAGGGCAAGCCGCTTAAACGGAAGGTATAGAAATAAAGGATGGTAACAAAGGGCAGCATACCGTTGCCCAGAGAGTCAATAAGACCTACAATGGTATTGATAAGCAGGTACTTATTCTTGAGCACACCGAACATACCGTCCCAGAATTTAATCTGAACCTTCTTTTCAACGGGAGGCTGAGGAATTCTTTCCTTAACCCTGCCTGCAAAAATCATTGTCATTGCAGCGAGCACACAGAACGTTATGGGAATAACATATCTGTAAACATTGATATCTGCCCATTCATACCTGAGCATGCCGATAACTGCGGGTATAATTATACCCACAATAGTATTGAAGAAATGAGAAATTTTAACGGGATAGCTGCGAACGAGAATACGCTCCTGCAGGTTGGGGCTGATGCTTCTTGTGCAAGTCTCAAGGTTATTGGCAAAGCCGAAAACATTATAGGTTGCAAACAGCAGGTTGGCAACCCAGACTCTTGTTGCAACATCGGGAATATTATAGACAGGAAGCCAACCGATGAGGATAACCATTATGCACTTGGGCACAACGTCGCAATAAAGGGAATACTTATATCTGCCGAACTTGGGAAGCAGCTTTTTACGCCAGAAAATGTTACGCGCGCCTACCCATCCGGTATAAAGGAAATGGGTGCCGAAGGTTTTGAAGCAGGCCGTTGCATTCATGCCCTCAAGACCGTTAAGATATGTAATGAACGAACTCGTCTGATTAAACAAAAGCGAATAATCAAACAAAATGGTAGATATGCCGAATATCATCATCAGCACATAAACAAAATAAAATTTGCGCTCGGTTTTCTTGGGCAGAAATCCCAGATTATCGCATACAAACCACCACATCAGCGCCGAAACATAGCCAAGAGGCATATTCAGAATGCCGATAACCGAAAAGGTAAGGTAGGGCAGCTTGTAATGGTGCATGATGAGATAGCAAGCTGAGAAAAAGCCGATATATTCAAGCACCTTTGAACCTGCATAGTTGCTGCCGACAGCAAAAACTACATCTTTATATTCCTTGTAAGGAACATATTTACCCTCGGCAGGGGTATTCCAATGGGTTTTTACTTCATTGAAAAAGGCTTGCACCTTTCCCGATAATTTGCTCATTGTATCAGACCTCCTTATTTTATTTATAATAACACATAACAACAAATTAAGCAACAAATAATTTATACACTTGTCACAAAAAGTTAAACATGGTATATTAAATAAAAAACACCCGAAAAAGAGGTATAAAAATATGGGCAAAATTTTCAGGTCATTCCTTGCAGGGCTTGCACTCCCCTGCCTTTCCGCAATGGGCACACCCCATAAATGGAGCAGCGCCAAATTCAGAAGAGAAGCGCCCGAGCCGCTGAAATTCGGCACGGACGGCAAATTCAGAATTCTTCACATTACGGATATCCACGATGTTGAGCCTGAAATGGATGACGACGAAAACAGAGAAATCCCCGAAAGCAGAGATAAAGAAACAATCAATGTTATTGAAAAGCTGGTTGAGAAAACCAAGCCTGACCTTGTTGTTTTCGGCGGTGACAACATAAGCGGATATTGGGAAGAATTTACATATGATCTTATTTGCAGCACAATCAGAAAGATAACCGCACCCATAAGAGAGCGCAATATTCCCCTTTGCATTGTTTTCGGCAACCATGACGGTGAGGAAGGCTTCCACACGGAATTCCAGATGATGCAGTATATGGAATATCCCAACTGCCGTTCAAATTTAAATGATGCGGATGTTTACGGCTGCGGCAACTGCTGCATAACAATAAAAAGCAGCAGCGGTGCAAAGGATGCCTTTGCAATATGGCTTATTGACTCAAACGACTATCAGCGCAATTCCAATGGCGGTCTTTCCTACGACTGTGTTCATGCGGATCAGATTGAATGGTATGAAGCCAAAGCAGCGCAGCTTAAGGCTGCAAACAGAGGCCAACCTCTGCCCTCAATTCTGTTCCAGCATATGCCCGTTCAGCAGATGTGCGACGGAATGGAGCAGGTAAACGAAAATGATGATTACACCTTTGAGCGTGACGGAAAATATTTTAAATTCGGCCACAAAATACTTGAAGGCAGGATAAGAGAATGTCCCTGCCCTCCAAACCTTGAAAACAGCCACAGAGAGCAGTTTGAAAGCTGGAAAAAGACAGGCGGAATGGTTGCAGCATTCTTCGGTCACGATCACGTCAACGATTTTCACATCAACATTGACGGCATCGATCTTTACCAGACTCTTGGTGCAGGTTATTTCACCTACGGCAAGGAAAGAGGCGGCAGACTGATTATCCTTGACGAAAATAACCCAGAAAAAATCGAAACCGAATCAATTGAAATTGAGAGAATAACAACTACAGAGTTATAAAAAACGCTTCACTTGCAATTTGCAGGTGAAGCGTTTTTGATTTCAGTTAATTTTCCCTACAACAAGATATGTATCGGGCAGGGCAGATTTTTCAGCTTCAACGCTGACTATCCAGCCACCCATTGCGGTGTCACCCGCTTCGGGACCTGTTTCCACAACATTCAGCCGCATAACATTAACATGGTCAGTTTCAATTTCATACAGATTATGGAAATCAAACTCCGAAGAAATGCTGCCGTCAACAATATAGCCGAGGAAAAGGGAATTATTCTCAAAATACTTTTCCGTATAGCGGTTTGCGGTCTTTTCAAAAGGCACTCCGCCGTCAAAACTGTTTGAGAAATCAAAATGCTTTTCGGCATCCGCCATAAACTTATCAAAATCCTCTTTTGTGTCAAATCTCACAACAGAAAAAATGCTGTAATCAGGCTCGGAATACTCCATATCGATATATTTATCAATTCCGTGCTTTTTAAAAAAATTGTAACCTTCCTCGCTGTAACCTACAGCACTTACAGAGGATGCCTTGATTTCAACACCCTGCATAATATGAGCTCTTGTTGTGGCAGGAGTGGTTGACATTTCGACAATTTCGGCATTATAGTGTTCTTCCGCCTGTCTGTCGCACTCATCAAAAGGCTCATTGCTTCTGATTGCAATATCCGCACAGTCCGCAGGAAACTTTTCACGGATTGATTCCGCATAGCCTCTGCCCAGCCTGGGCTCCCAATATTCTTTCAGAACAAACCTTGCTGTTTCGGTAAGCTCAAAAGTGAGAGCAAGAGCGCTTCCGTTGCCGCCTGCATCTTCAACAACCCCACTTACGTAGTTATATTCACCGTAAGCCGCAAGCATGTAGACGGTAATTTCTTTGATATTGCCGTTTTTATCCTTTTTCGTTATTTCCGTTGCAAGAATTTCGTGAGCAGAACAGACATATTCTCCGTCGGTGTAATTGTTCGCATTTTTCTCAATTATGGCTTCGGAAATCAAATCATCAAGAGGTTTCACACCAATGCAGGAAACGGTGATTTTTGTTTTGCCGTCCTCGGTTAAATAATTAAGTTTGTCGGTGGTGTAAAAAGTTACCGAGCCCGGATATTTACCAAATTTTTCATTTTGAAGAGGTGTTCCGTCAAAATAAAGGGTAATTTCACCCGTTTGCAGATTAACAAAAGTAACGGTAAACTCCGTACCGTTTGAAAGGGTGGTATTCTGCCCTTCCTTTGCAATAATATATTTCTCTTCGGTAATAACGCCGTTTGTTTCGGCAGTTATTTTAATTCTCTGACCGTTATCGTAGAATTTTTCATTGGGCGTTTCGGGGCTTGTGAGGAAGCATACTGCAGCAATGATACAAGCAACAACCGATATAATCACCACCCAGAATGCAGGCTTTTTATAGCTCATAACACCCTTGATTCTGTTTTTCACGCTGACCTCTCCGAATGCAAGAGGGCTTGCGGTTATTCTGCGGCAGTTAACTGCACATTCAAGAAGTGCAGTTGCATATGCCTTGCGTGATTCACCATCCATTGAATCAACAACCTTTTCATCGCAGGCTTTTTCAATATCCCTGCAAAACAGAATATAGGCAAGCCATACCAAAGGATTGAACCAATAAACCGCAAGAACAAGAAAGCTCAGAGGCTTCGTGATATGGTCAAAACGGCTGATATGAGCATTTTCGTGGGCTATAACATGGCTTTGTGTTTCGGCATCAAGACCGAACGGAATATAAACCTTAGGTTTGAAAATGCCGAGAATAAACGGCGATTTTACAGTTTCACACTGCATAATACTGCCCTCAAGCAAAACTGCGGTTGAAACACTTCTTTTTACACGGATGTAGCTGATTATTCCGTAAAGAAGAATTATTACCGCACCTGCAAGCCAGATAAAAGCCTGTTCATCCCACATTGAAGTAATCGCAGGCTCAGGATTATCAAAAGGCACATGCACCCAGCCTATCTCAACATTTGAAATGTACTCGTTTACCGCTGAATCAACAGCAGGAACGCCCGAATTTATATGCACAGCCCTACCCGAATACGGGTCAACCGTGAAGGTTTCTCGGCTCGGGATAAGGCTCAACGCGCTTTCGATTGAAATCGGCAAAGCAAGCCTTACGCCTGCAATTCCCCACAGCAGGCATATGTATTTTCGGGGCATATTCCTGAAAATCATTCTCACAAGCAAGACTGCAAGAATAATATAGCCTGCAGTTACACTTATGTTGAGTAAACCTGTAAAAATTTCACCCATCATTCATCCCCCTTTTCAATAATCCGGCGGATTTCCGAAATTTCTTTTTCGGACAGTTTGCGGCTGCGGGCAAACGCGGCAAGAAATGCAGGGATTGAGCCTTCAAACTTCTTTTCCATAAGCTCGTCAATCTCTGAAACCTGCGCCTCATCCTTTGAAATAAGAGAAGTTACTGTTGCATTTTCATTTTTCAGCACTCCCCTGTCCGAAAGTCGCTTGATTACGGTGTAGGTTGTTGTTTTTGACCAGCCCAACTTTTCCTTGCACAAATCGGAAAGCTGCCTGCTGCTTACGGGCTCATTTTCCCACAAAATCAGACAAAAACGGTATTCACTTTCAAAAATCTTTGGCGTAGACATATTATAATTCCCCCTTTCGTTTTATTCTAATCGATTAGAACAATTATATTCTAATGCATTAGAACGGATTTGTCAAGAACAAATTTAAAACCGCACATTTCCGAGTTAAGAAATGTGCGGTTAAGAGATGTTTTTTACTCGTATCTTTTTTCAAGCCACTTTGCGCAAAGCTCAAACCAGCCTTTGATATGTGCGCAATAATCCGCCTCAGCCTTGCCGTAAACAACGTTATCCGCAAGAGAGAAGCCGTGATATCCCTTTTCATAAATATGCATTTCAAAGGGGATTTTAGCCTTATCAAGTGCCGATGCATATGCAAGTGAATTTTCAATGGGCACAAGGTCATCGGCGCAGGCTGCAACAATAAATGCGGGAGGAGTTTTATCATCCACCTTGTTGTCAAGACCCGGTACGGGGAATGTAAGGATATTACTCATTGATTCAAGAATACAGGGGTAAACAAGAATACTTGCCGCAGGACGGATATCGCCCATTGTTGAAAGTGCGGCGCAAAGATGACCGCCTGCAGAAAAGCCGATTGCGGCAATTTTTTCTTTGTCAACGCTCCATTCCTCGGCATTGTCGCAAATTATTTTCATTGCCTCGTTGACATCTGCCATAGGCATTGAAAAATCATACTCTTTTCCAACGGTATAGCGCAGCACAAATGCCGAATATCCCTTTGAAAGAAACGCGAGTGCAAGTGGCTCTGCCTCTCTGTCGGAGCACATAAAATAACCGCCGCCGGGAATGATAAGCACCGCTCTGCGGATATCCATATGACCCATTTCCCTTGATTTATCGGGAAGATAAGCCGTAAGCTTTGCAAGCTCATTGGTAAGCTTTATATCAAAAACTTTCATATTTACACCTCTTATTTGGGTTTGTTCATGGGGCAAACCTTCATACATATACCGCAGACTGCTCCCCTGCCGATTTTCTGAAACTTTGATTTCATATACCGGCTGCAGGCCTCAGGGTCAAAAATTTCCTCACGGGGAGTGTCAGGCGTCCAGTCGCCGCCTTTAATAGCTTTTGCAGGGCAGGCCTTAACACAGATATCACAGCCCGTACACACACTTTCAGAAAGATTGTTTTCGCATTCAAAGGGGCAATCAGTAAAGATTGTTCCCAGGCGCACATAACTGCCGTATTCATTGTGAAGAAAAAGCGAATTCCTGCCGATTGAGCCAAGCCCCGCAAGGCAGGCGCCTTTCTTATGGGAATAGCGCGCCATATAATTCCAGCCGTCTTTGTTGATGCTCTGTGAAGCTGCAACGGTTATGTACTTATAGCCCTTGCGCTGCAGAAACATACCTGCCTGCAGCAGCATTGCATCAATAAACGCATTTACATTGCGGTAATGGTTGAAATAGGTGTGGGTAGGCTCATCCTCAATTTCGTCAATTATGCTTTCCGAAAGGCGAGCAACAATGCTGATGCCGTAGGGCAAGGCTTCCTCGCCCTCATCAACCTTGAAAAAGCCTACATCGGCAACGCCCTTTTCAAGAAGAAAATCTTTTATTTCCTGCTGAATGCTCATTTTGCCACCTTCGTTTCAAAGCAAAGCCAGCCGCCGCTTTCGTGGCGTGCGATAACCTCAAGTCCGTTTGCAGCAAAGGCTGCAAGAACATCATTTTCCCTGGGCTCGATTATGCCCGAGGTAATAAACACCGCATCGGGATTCATATAGTCCTTAACATTGCTGCAAAGACCGATGATAATATCCGCAACAATGTTGGCAGCAATAATATCAAACTTACCCGTTACCTTATCGGTTGTTGAGCCTTGAAGAACGGTAAATTCAGGCTCATCAAAGCCGTTGGTTTTGCCGTTTTCCCTTGCAGTTTTAACTGCGAGAGCATCAATATCAACGCCAACTGCACTGTCTGCACCGAGAAGAAGGCAGGCAACTGAAAGAATACCGCTTCCACAGCCTACATCAAGAACGGTTTTGCCCTTTTCAGCGTATTTTTCAAGGGTTTCAAGGCAAAGCCTTGTTGTATCGTGAGTACCCGAGCCGAATGCAAGACCCGGCTCAAGGTGAAGCACAGCTCTGTTGCCCGCATCAAACTCCTGCTCCCAAATAGGTCTGATAAGCAGCCTTTCGCCAACGGGCATAGGCTTGAAATACTTTTTCCAGTTATTCTCCCAATCTGCATTTTTGCAAACGGATTCGTCAATCTCGCTTTCAATGCCCTCGGCAGCAAGCCTTTCTGTAAGGAATGACACAGCCTCCGCAGGATTTTCCTCGGGTGAAATATAGATATGCACAATGCCCTTTGACCTGTCCTTAGCGAGCAAATCCTCGTCAATAAGGTCAATTCGTGCTATCTCCCACGCCTCCTGCTCAAGGGTTCGGTAATCTTCAATATAAATTCCGTAGGGCACTGCCATATGGGCAATATCCCCTGCTCTGTCAACATCATCGGCGTTAACCGTGATTTTAATTTCGGTCCAATCCATTTTTTATCTCCAAATTTAATATTTATTATGAACATCCTCGGCAAAACAGAGGCAATCCTTAACCTCAATAACCGTGCCGTCATCGAGAATTACTTTGCCGTTCATTTTGCCGAAAACCTGATGCTGGTCGGTAATAATAACCTTAACGTCAATCTTTGCAGCTCTGTCCAGAATGGGAGTAAACTCCATTTCAAACCTGCCGTCGCTTGAGGTAAATGTCCATGGATCCATATAGCCCGTCTTGGGAATGTTGAACTTTACATCGTCCAGCTTGTGGCACTTGCCGTCATAAAAAATCATATTTTCACTTGCGGCGGTTGTGTCACCGAAGCCGTAGCCGATATTGAAGCCGAATGAATGACCGTCAATATCCATATTGCCTGAGCCCCAATACCATGTGTTATCGTAAGTCCAAACGCCCCTACCCCAATCGAGAGTGCCGAAATCCGTTGAGGGGTCAAAAACATAATCCTTGCCGTCAAAGGTTGCCTTGCCGCTTGCCCTCATGCAGTTGATTTTCTGATTATAGTAGAAAGCAGTTTTCTTCTCCTTCCACGGGGTTGCAATAACCATTGTGTCCATGGGAGGCTGCTCAAGAGTTATATCGCAGCTGAAAGGCTTGCCGTCGCAGAAATTCTTGAAGTTGCAAACAATTCTGCGCTTGCCCCCGGACACCTGAAACTCCATATCAAGGCGCTTATCGTGATAAACGGTGTTACCCTTTTCGCTTGTTGAAGGCAACTTAAGTTTACCCATGGGAAATGCATTGAGAATTGTTTCCGTATGCTCCCATGGCTTTGAAAAATCAAGAAGGCTTACGGATTGCAGGCCTATGTAACCGTCATCCGAAATTGTGAATGCCACGCCAAAATTATTCTTTTCTGAAATTACGAGATAATAGTCCCATTCTTTTATTCTGAATTTGGGAGCTTTGATTGCATTCCGGTCATAAACCTGAACAAGCTGCTTTGACCAGCCCGGCTCTCTGAGGCTGCCGTCCTCTTTAAGCAAAGGCTGAACCTTTGTAACTTCATGGTTTCTCATAACATTTCCTCCTCAATTTTCTTCATTAATAAGTTCAACACCGCCATCGCCTGCTCTGCCATGATTATAAAGATTGCGGTTTTCAAGCGCCCATTGACGGGGTGTAAACGCGCCTTCCTCAACAGCTTCAACGGCTGAATGCATTTCATAAAGCCTTGCATCCATAAGGTCGAGCTGAGAAAGCAGCTCCGCCTCAATGAACATAGGCAGCTTTGCCGCGCCGAACTCAGGTGTGCCGTGGTGGGAAATAAGCATATGCTCAACAAGAGTAAGCGTTTCCTCGCTTATTTCAAGTTCCCTGCCTATTCTGTCAATATTTATTGCACCCATTACAAGGTGACCAAGCAGATTACCCTTGACGGTATATTCTGCTGCAATGCCTGCTGCGGAAGCCTGCATTTCTTCAATTTTTGCAATATCATGGAGAATTGCGCCTGCGCAAAGCAAATCATAATTGACAAAACGGTAAATTGAACAAACACACTTTGCAAGCCTTAAAATTGAAAGGGTATGCATCAGAAGTCCGCTTCGTACCGCGTGGTGAAGATTCTTTGCCGCAGGCCAGTAAAGCAGCTTTTCTCTGTATTGCTCAACAACGGCAAAAACCAGCTTTTTAAGCTCCTCGTCAGCAAAGGAACCAATAATTTTTTCAATCTCAGCAAGCATAACATCGCCCGTAAGGCAGGCAGAGGGCACATAGTCCTCGATAGCCACATTATCCTCGGGAAGAACGGCACGGATGCGCTCAACCCTGAACTGCATCGTATCGTTAAAAGGCACATAAGAGCCTCTGACCTTTACAAAATCCATCGCCTTGAACTGATTAGACGGAGTTTCTTTATAATCCCACAGCTTTGCATTTATTTCGCCGCTGTTATCCGCAAGGGTCATATCAAGATAAGGCACGCCCTTTGCGGTCAGCTTTTTTTCAACGGCTTTTATGAGGCAATAGCCCTCGTGGGATGCCGTTGAGCCAAGTTGCGTGAAATTCATATATATCTCCTTTCGGCGTTTTAATTATATATATTTTATTGTATCATATGTGCCGCAAAATTACAAACCTTAAATTTATGTGTTTTTTATTGACAAATCCGCAAGCAGGATTATAATATATATAAATATGAATTCTCGGGGCGGGGTGAGATTCCCCACCGGTGGTAAAGTCCACGACCCATCCTTTGATGGCTGATACGGTGAAATTCCGTAACCGACGGTACAGTCCGGATGAAAGAGAATGCTGATGTTATTGCATTTTACGCCCTGCATTTATTGCAGGGCTTTTTGTTTTCATCGGCACTCCGAGCAAAGGAGAGTTGCATTTTATGAAAAAGCAAAACAAAATCATGAATCTTTGCATTATGGCAATGCTTACCGCACTTTCAATTGTACTTGTTTACACCGTGCGCATGCCGCTTATTCCTGCCGCACCTTTCCTTGAATATGATGCGGCGGATATTCCCGTGCTCATTGGTGCAATGATGCTTGGCCCCGTATCGGGTATAATCATCCTGCTTGCCGTTTGTATTATTCAGGCACTCACCGTAAGCGCCGCAAGCGGCTGGATAGGCTTTTTGATGCACTTTATTGCATCAAGCGTGCTTGTGCTTGTTGCTTCGGGGATTTACAACCGCAAAAAGACTCACTTAAGTCTTATCATAGGACTTGTGCTCGGCTCACTTGCAATGACGGCGATTATGATTCCGCTTAACATTGTGTTTACGGGCATATTCCTCGGCGCAGGCACACAGACGGTTATAGGAATGCTCATCCCCGCAATCATCCCCTTTAACCTGCTTAAGGCAGGTATAAACTCCGCCGTTACCTTTGCCGTGTTCACGCCGATAAAGGAGATACTTAAGAAATTTGTGAAGGCGGAGAAAAAATGACAGTTCATCCCATACCGCCTCTGTTCGGCCAAAACTCAAAAGTCCTTATTTTAGGCTCATTCCCGTCTGTTAAATCAAGAGAGACTCAGTTTTTCTACGGTCACCCTCAGAACAGATTCTGGGCAGTTATTGCTGCTGTTTACGGATATGAAAAGCCCGTAACAGTTGAAGAGAAGAAGTTGCTTATTCTTGAAAACGGGCTTGCATTGTGGGATGTTATAGCAGAGTGCGAAATTGAAGGCAGCGCCGACAGCACCATAAAAAATGTTAAGGCAAACGATCTGAGCGTTATTCTTCAGAACAGTGCTGTTGAACGGATTTTTGTAAACGGCAAAACCGCCGAAAAATATTACAATAAATATACCCTGCCGCAAACGGGTATAAAAGCAATCTGCCTGCCGTCAACAAGCCCTGCAAATGCAGCATGGAGCTTTGAAAAACTTGTTGAGACGTGGAAAATAATAAAATAGACATCAAAAAAAGCTGTGCACGGATGCACAGCTTTCTTTTTTGTTTAGTTGTTTGAAAGAATTTCTTTTGCGCTTGCGGCAAGTCCTGCAAGTCCCTGAAGGTCGCTGGGAATAATGAGCTTTGTTGCCTGACCGTCTGCAGCAGCTTCAAATGCTTCAAGGCTCTTGATTGTAAGGTAACCCTCGCCGGGAGCAGCCTCATTGATAAGACCGATTGCCTGCGCTCTTGCCTCTTCAACCCTGCGGATTGCCTCGGCTTCACCCTCTGCCTCAATAATCTTAGCTTCTCTGATAGCTTCTGCAGCAAGGATTGCGCTCTGTTTATCTGCCTCTGCTGCAAGAATCTTGCTTTCCTTCTGACCCTCTGCAACAAGAATCTTACTTGCCTTTTCACCCTCTGCGGTAAGGATTGCCTCACGGCGCTGGCGTTCAGCCTTCATCTGCTTTTCCATTGCATCCTGAATTTCCTTGGGAGGCAGAATATTCTTAAGCTCAACTCTGTTAACCTTAATGCCCCAAGGGTCGGTTGCTTCGTCAAGAATACCTCTGATTTTTGCATTAATAATATCTCTTGAAGTAAGAGTATGGTCAAGCTCCATTTCACCGATAATATTTCTGAGGGTTGTTGCCGTCAGATTTTCAATAGCCGAAAGAGGTCTTTCAACACCGTAAGCAAAAAGTTTGGGGTCTGTAATCTGGAAAAACACGATTGTGTCAATCTGCATTGTTACGTTATCCTTTGTGATAACGGGCTGAGGCGGGAAATCAACAACCTGCTCCTTAAGTGAAACCTGCTTTGCCACCCTCTCAATAAAGGGAATTTTAAGGTGCAGGCCCGTCTGCCAGGTTGCATTGTATGTTCCGAGCCTTTCGATAACATAAGCCTTTGACTGAGGAACAATCTTGATGTTTGCAATAACAAGCGCGATGATAACCACAGCAAGAATAACAAAAATAATCCATTCCATAAATATTTCCTCCTTAATTCTTCTTTACAATAAGTTTTACACCTTCGATTTTTTCAACCGTAACTTTTTCATTCTTAGGAATAACCGTACCGTCCGCCGAGCGGGCAGTCCACACCGATCCGTCAACGCTGACCTGACCCTTGGAAGCTATGTTATCAATCTCCTCGGTAACAACAGCAACCATGCCTATATACCGGTCTGCATTGGTAGGCTGCACTCTTGTTTTGGTCAGTTTGCGCACAAGAGGCCTTGTGGCGATAAGAGCAATTACGGACACAATAATGAAAACAACCCATTGCAGCCACACCTGCGCATCAAGCATTTCCGCGATTAATGCAGCCGCTGCGCCTGCAGCAAACCAGATTGTTACCATCTGCGCCGTTACCGCTTCAACCACAATAAGAACGATAAGCAGCACAATCCAAAAAATCAGCATAGAAAATTCCGCCATTGAATCACTCTCCTTCCATTTATTTAATTTTATCATCATCGAGGACAATTTACAATATTTTTTGTAAATTTTCCTTGTTCAAGCTATAAAACATTTTCAAGAGTCAGTTTTTCGCAGGCTTTCAGATTTTTTATCAGATTTATTCCCTCAACACAGTTGGAAATAAAATCCTCCCGTCCGGAATAGTTTAGAGTCATGGGCAGTGAAATCACAAGCCTTTCAAGCTCGTCAATTCCGTCATGGGCAAAAACCGAGCGGAGAAAAACCGCATATTTTTTCCACGATGCAACAATTTCTTCTGCGCGCTCAGGCAGCTCTTCATCGGGAGCATCAAGCATTTCACTGAGTTGTTTTTCAAAATAGCTCAACCGCGATTCAAAGATGTAACCTGACCACAGCGCAATCCCCGCCGCAATTGCAAGCAAAATAATTGCAGCTGCAACTCTTTTCAACTGTTTTCATCCTTTCTGACGATGTATGCAATGCCGTCGGAATCAACGGCCATAATCATAATTTTTTCAACGGGAATTTTGCTTGAAAGCGCCAGCTTTTTGATTTTGCTTATGTCGTAACCCGACTGAGCCGCAACATCGGTTGAAATTTTGCCGTCGCAGATAACCGCAAAGGGCATTCCTTTATCCTTCGGATATTTGTCAAGATCTGCCGCGGTTGAATTTCTATGCTCGGGCTTGAGCAAAACGCTGATTTTTCCGTTGGTTTCAAAAATCGCATAGGACACCTGAGAAATATCAAAAACATCCTTTTCCCTCAGAGCATACACAAGGTCATTCAGAGTCATTCTCAGTTTTTTCAGCGCCTTATAATCTATTTCTCCGCTGCGGATAACAATAACGGGGTGCCCCTGCATATAAGCTCGGATTTTAGGGCTTTTGAGGGTGATAACCGATGAAAGTATTTCAAATGCAACAAGAATAAACAGAGAAACAACAGAGTTGAGAATAGGCACCTTGTTATCCTGAATAGGGATTGAAGCGATTTCGGACAGAAGAATTGTTATAACAAGCTCGGATGGCTGAAGCTCGCCTATCTGCCGCTTACCCATGAGCCTGATTAAAAATATAATAATACCGTAAAGAATCAGCGTTCTGACAAGAGTTACCGCCACCAAATCACACCTTTCCGCTTTATTTTCCGCAAAACGTTTCATAATATTACCTTTTCATTGACTAAACCAAATAAAAATTATATAATTAGTGGGTTGAAAGGCGGTAATTAAATGAAATATTACCTCGGATTTGACATCGGCGGAACAAAATGCGCCGTTGTTCTCAGCGAAAAAAGCGGAAACTCAATAAAAGACAAAATCAGATTTGACACAAGGGTTGAACGGGGTTGGCAAGCAATTACTGCCGAACTTCTTTCTTCTGCAAAAGAAATTCTCTGCCGCAACGGAATTGCCGCCGAGGATGTTCTTGCCTGCGGAGTAAGCTGCGGCGGCCCTCTCAACAGCGACACAGGCATTATTATGCGCCCGCCTAACCTGCCCGATTGGGATAATGTTCCCCTTGCAGATATTGTTTTTAATGAACTGGGCATTCCCTGCAAGGTCAGGAATGATGCGGATGCATGCGCTCTTGCGGAATGGCAATTCGGCGCAGGCAAGGGTACAAAAAACATGATTTTTCTTACTTTCGGCACGGGAATGGGTGCGGGACTTATTCTTGACGGCAAACTCTATTCGGGCACCTGCGGCACAGCAGGCGAGGTTGGGCACATAAGGCTTGATGCCGACGGCCCTGCGGCATACGGCAAGGCAGGCTCATTTGAAGGCTTTTGCAGCGGCGCAGGCATTGCTGCAATGGCGAAGAAAATGCTATCGATTTACAACGGCTCAACCGTAATTCCCCGTGATAATGTTACGGCAAAAACTGTTGCGGATGCAGCAATCAAAGGCGATAAGCTGGCAAATGCCATTTACCGCCGTTGCGGCGAAAAGCTGGGTCTCGGAATTTCTATACTTATAGATATACTCAACCCCGAAAGAATTGTTATAGGCAGCATTTATCAGCGCTCGGGCCATCTTCTTGCAGAAAGCATGAATGAGGCAATCAAAAAGGAAGCCCTTGAAATTTCTGCACAATGCTGTAAAATAGTACCTGCAATGCTTGGCGATGAAATCGGCGATTTTGCAGCCATCGGCGTTGCAAAGGATTTTGCGGAGGGCAAATAATATGGAAAACACTGCATATTTATTTCATGAGCTTTTTCAGCGTTATCCCTGCCTTGAGGGATGCAAAAATGATATATACAATACCTTTACCGCCATGGCACAGAGCCTTAAAGGCGGCGGCAAAATACTTTGCTGCGGCAACGGCGGCTCAGCGGCAGACTGCAACCATTTTGTTGGCGAGCTGATGAAAGGTTTTCTCAAGAAAAGACCTCTTACAGCAAAAGAAAAAGAAAAATTCGGCAACTGCTTTGTTGCGGATAATCTGCAAAAGGCTCTGCCCGCAATTTCCCTTTGCGCTCATTCAGCATTGATGACCGCATTTGAAAACGACGCCGTGCCAAGCCTTGTTTTTGCTCAGCAGGTTTATGCATATGCCAAAAAAGATGATATTCTGCTTTGCCTGAGCACCTCGGGAAATTCGGAAAATGTGGTTTATGCCGCTCAGGCGGCAAAGGCAGCAGAAGCGGTGAGCATTGCGGTCACAGGCAAAAACGAAAGCAGATTAAGCGAAATCTGCGATATCTGCATCAGACTGCCCGAAACGGAAACATTTAAAATTCAGGAGCTTACATTGCCCGTTTACCACTGCATTGCCGCAATGCTTGAAGATTATTTTTTTGAAATATAAGGAGAAATTGATATGATTAACATTCCCAGACATGAGCATCCCGACCCCCAATGCGAAAGAGCAAATTGGCTTAACCTTAATGGCGAATGGGATTTTGAATTTGACTTCGGCAACAGCAAGCTGGATGCAGGTATTCTTGAAAAAAAGGATTGGGAAAAGAAAATTCTTGTCCCCTTCTGCCCCGAAAGCAAGCTCTCCGGCATTGAATACACGGATTTCATTCCTGCAGTGTGGTACAGAAGAAACATAACAGTTAATGCAGAGCAGCTTGAAGGCAGAGTTATTCTGCACTTCGGCGCAGTTGACTATGAAACAACGGTTTACATTAACAGCAAAAAAGCAGGCACCCACAAGGGCGGCTATGCTTCATTCAAATTTGATGTTACGGATTACCTGACCGAGGGCGAAAACACAATTATTGTTCACGCCGTTGACGATGTGAGAAATCCCCTTGTACCCAGAGGAAAGCAGAGCGAAGAACTTAAATCACACGGCTGTGACTACACAAGAACAACGGGAATATGGCAGACGGTATGGTTTGAGTTTGTTCCCAATACACACATAAAGAGCTTTAAACTTTTCCCCGACTATGCAAACGGCGTTATTGCAATATCTGCTGTTGTTGAGGGTGAGGGTGAATTCACAGCCTGCGCTTCATATAAAGGCAAGCCCATGGGCTGCTTCAAAAAGGCAGCAAAATCAACGGTTACGGGCGAAATCAAGCTGGATGAAATTCATCTTTGGGAGGTTGGCTGCGGCAGACTCTATGACCTTGAACTGACATTCGGCGAGGATAAGATCAAGAGCTATTTCGGTCTGAGAAACGTGAAGCTTGACGGTCTTAAGTTCCTTATCAACGGCAAATCCGTTTTCCAACGTCTTGTTCTCGATCAGGGCTTCTATGCCGACGGCATCTACACTGCACCTACAGATGCAGACCTTGAAAACGATATAAAAATTTCACTCGCAGTGGGCTTCAACGGCGCAAGACTGCACGAAAAAGTATTCGAAAAGAGATTCCTCTATCATTGCGACAGATTGGGCTATATCGTATGGGGTGAATACGGCAACTGGGGTCTTGACTGGTCAAATTCTCTCTCACTTGCCGCTATGCTCCCTGAGTGGTGCGAATGCATTGAAAGAGATTTCAACCATCCCTCAATCATCGGTTGGTGTCCTTTCAACGAAACCTGGGATATCAACGGAAGAAAACAGCGTGACGATGTTCTCAGAATCATATACAGAACAACAAAGCTTCTCGACGAAACCCGACCCTGCATTGACACAAGCGGTCATTATCACGTTGAAACCGATATTTTTGACGTTCACGATTATGAGCAGGATGTATCTGTTTTTGCTCAGCACTATGAGAAGCTTGTAGGCGAAGGCAAAATGTACGGCTATTTCCCCGACAGACAGACTTTTGACGGCGGCATAACTTTCGTAAGCGAATACGGCGGTCTGCAGTGGTCAAGGGGCGACAGAGGCGATGCATGGGGCTACGGCAATGCACCGAAAACAGAAGAGGAATTCATTGAACGCTATAAAGGGCTGACCGATATTCTTCTTGATAACGAAGCTATTTTCGGACTTTGCTATACCCAGCTTTATGATATAGAGCAGGAACAAAACGGCCTTTACTACTATGACCGCACGCCCAAGTTTGACAACGAAATTTTCAGAAAAATCAATTCGCGCAAGGCAGCTATTGAAGATTAATTTACCCAATATATTGACTTTTATATTGACTTTGAAATTATTATGTGATATCATTTATTACAATAAATTTTAACGGAGGTTGCACCAATGAAACACATTAAGACTCTTGAAACCCGCAATCTGTGTGACAGCGCTAAAAACGGCGGCTGCGGCGAATGCCAGACATCATGCCAGTCCGCTTGCAAAACAAGCTGCGGTATTGCTAACCAGCAGTGTGAGAGCACCCAGAAGAAGAGCAAGTAATTATAATTGCTGAAATGCCGCCTTCATTGGCGGCATTTTCTGTGAGGAGAACATATGATACACCAGTATAAACTTAACGGCTACAACATTGTTCTTGACGTATGCTCAGGCTCCGTTCATGTTGTGGACGAGGTTGCTTACGACATCATAGCGATGTTTGAGCAAAATAATAAAGATGCAATTATTGCCGTAATGAGTGAAAAATACACCGATATTTCTGCTGCGGATATTGAAGAATGCTATGAGCAGGTCTGCGAGCTGAAGGATGCAGGCAAACTCTTTGCACCCGAAACCTTTGAGCCCATGGCAGGCCATCTTAAGCAGAAAACAGCAGGGGTTATCAAGGCTCTGTGCATGCATATTGCGCATACATGCAACCTCAACTGCTCCTATTGCTTTGCAAGCCAAGGTAAATATCACGGCGAGCGGGCGCTGATGAGCTTTGAGGTAGGAAAACGCGCCCTTGACTTTCTGATTGAAAATTCAGGCACACGCCGCAACCTTGAGGTTGACTTTTTCGGAGGCGAGCCTCTTATGAATTTTGATGTTGTGAAGCAACTCGTTGAATATGCACGCAGCATTGAAAAGGAACACGGCAAAAACTTCCGCTTTACGCTCACAACAAACGGCATGCTTATCGATGATGATGTTATTGACTTTGCCAACAGAGAAATGAGCAATGTTGTGCTCAGCCTTGACGGCAGAAAAGAAATTCACGACCGCTACCGCGTTGACTATGCAGGCAACGGAAGCTGGGACAAAATCGTTCCCAAATTTCAAAAGCTGGTTGATGCAAGAGGCGGCAAAAACTACTATATGCGAGGCACCTTCACCCACGCCAACCCCGATTTTCTTAAGGACATTCAGCAGATGCTTGACCTGGGATTTACGGAGCTGAGCATGGAGCCTGTAGTCTGTGCACCGGGCGAGCCCTCAGAACTGACTGCGGAGGATATGCCCGTTATCATGGAACAATACGAAAAGCTGGCTGAGCTTATGCTTCAGCGCGATAAGGAAGGCAGACCCTTCACCTTTTATCACTACATGATTGACCTGACGGGCGGTCCTTGCATTTACAAGCGTATTTCAGGCTGCGGCTCAGGCACGGAATACATGGCGGTTACACCCACGGGCGAGCTTTACCCCTGCCATCAGTTTGTAGGAGAAGAAAAGTTCAAGCTGGGCGACATCTGGAACGGCGTTTCAAACACCGCAGCGCAGAACGAATTTGCAGAATGTAACGTTTACTCCCGCGAGGAATGCCGTGAATGCTGGGCAAGGCTTTACTGCTCGGGCGGCTGCGCCGCAAATGCCTACCACTCAACCGGCTCGGTCAAAGGCGTTTACAAATACGGCTGCGAGCTTTTCAAAAAGAGAATGGAATGTGCAATTTCGGTTGCGGTTGCAAGAGCCTTCGGAGATGATTAAATGAAAACGCCAATCTGCGATTTTGTGAATGAATATGCAAAAAGCAACGCCGAAAGAATGCATATGCCCGGCCACAAGGGCAAAGATTTGCTCGGCTTTGAGGCACATGACATAACGGAAATTGACGGTGCAGACAGCCTTTACGAGGCAAGCGGAATAATAAAAATGAGCGAGCGGAATGCAGGCTCACTTTTCGGCTGCAACACATTTTATTCCACAGAAGGCTCATCGCAATGCATAAAAGCAATGGTTCATCTTGCGGTGCTCTATGCAAAAGAAAAGGGCAACTCACCTTTTATTGCGGCAGGCAGAAATGCACACAAGGCATTCATGAGCGCGCTTGCGCTGACGGACTGCGGCGTTATGTGGCTGAATTCCGATGACGAAGGCTCATATCTCTCCTGCAAAATCACGGCGCAAAGCCTTGAAAATGCATTAGAAAAAGCAGAGCATAAGCCCACGGCGGTCTATATTACAAGCCCCGATTACCTGGGCAACACTGCCGACATCGGAGCAATATCCGAAGTTTGCAAAAAGCACGGAATCCTGCTGCTTGTTGACAACGCTCACGGCGCTTATCTTAAATTTCTGCCCGAGTCAGGTCACCCCATGGATCTTGGTGCGGATATATGCTGCGATTCGGCACACAAAACATTGCCCGTGCTGACCGGCGGTGCATATCTGCACATCTCAAAAAATGCAGACCCGTTTTTTGCTCAGAATGCCAAGGATTCACTTGTGCTTTACGGCTCAACCAGTCCGTCATATCTTATTCTGCAATCTCTTGACAGAGCAAACAAGTATATTGCCGACGGTTATTCGGATCTGCTTGCGGAATTCTGCAAGAATGTTCAAACATTTAAAAATGAACTTACAGAAAAAAGATTTATCCTTTACGGCGATGAGCCGCTGAAAATAGTTATAAGCACGAAAGAATACGGATATTACGGCACGGAGTTTGCCGATATTCTTAAAAATCAAAATATTATCTGCGAATTTTCCGATCCTGATTTTATTGTACTCATGCTTACACCTGAAACAGGTACAGACGGGCTTAACAAGCTCCGCGAGGCTCTTTTATCGGTTGAAAAGCAGAAAAAAATCAACGAAAAGCCACCCATGATTCCCATAGGAAAGGCTTCAATGACCATAAGAGAAGCGGTATTCAGCCCGTGTGAAACAATAGATGCAAGCAAAAGCTGCGGCAGAATACTTGCCCGTGCAAACGTTATCTGTCCCCCTGCGGTGCCTGTTGCGGTTTGCGGCGAAACCATAACGGAGCAGGCAGTTAAATGCTTTAAATATTACGGAATTAAAGAATGTACGGTTATTAAGGAACGCTGATTTAGCCTCCTTCCGATATGACAGCATAAGCAATTTTGAAACGGTATAACCTAGGTTATGCCGTTTCTTTTTGTGTGCATCTGCTGTAAAACTTATTTAATAATTCGTTTGGTAATATGCCTGCATAGTTGTAGCTGATTATAACTTTCTGCACTCTTTTACCTGACGATTTATCAGGTTTTTGAACATAAACAGCTTTCACCATATCGTTGAGAATGGCAGGAGTCAGTTCTTCAATGCCGACATATTTCTTTGCTGTGCGGATAAACTTTTCAATGTTATCCGTTTTTTCTTGAATTTCCTGAATTTCTTTGTTTAACAACTCGATTTTTTCTTTTAGTTCGGTTTGCTCAGTTTCGTAATCATCAGAAAGCATTTTAAACCGTGTTTCTGAAAGATTACCGTTTACAAGGTCTTCGTAAACACGCTTGAATAATCGGTCAAGTTCGGAACAACGGTTTTCTGCCTTTTGAAGCATTTTTCTTTTGACATCAAGTTCTTTCTTTGTTTCGCTTGATTTCAAAGCCCCAAGAGCTTCTCTGAATTCATCTTCAAAAGCTGAAACACACAAGCAGACAAGTTGAATGTTTTGAAGTGTTCCTTCTTCAAGAACAACCGCACGAATGAAATGTGACCCACAAGGATTATTGGGGTCTTTTCTGGAGTTGGAACAAACAAAATGGTCTTGCCTTGTTTCATAGTTGTTCATTGTGCAGTAATACATTTTACTGCCGCAATCGGCACATTTTGCAATTCCCGAAAACATATTTGTTTTGCCTGTCTTTGTTGGTCTGCGTTTGTTCTGTCGAAGTTCCTGTACTCTTTCAAAGGTTTCTTCATCAATGATTGCTTCGTGCGTGTTTCTGAAAACTTTCCACATTTCAGGTGGGTTTGCAATCTTCTTGTTGTTTTTGTAAGACTGTTTACGAGTTCTGAAATTCACCATATGACCTGCATATTCGTATTTTTCAAGAATACCCGAAACCGTGCGTGAGTGCCACCCATATGGATTTTCTGTCGGTTTGGTTGGAGAATTTACACCGATTTTATGCCAATGTACGGTTGGTGTTTCAATCTTATCTGCTTTCAGAATATTTGCAATTTGTGAAGGTCCGTAACCCTCCATGCAAAGATTAAAAATTCGTTTGACAACCTGTGCAGCTTCTTCATCAATAATCCAATGCTTTTTCGGATTTTCCGGATCTTTCAAATATCCGTACGGCGGAGTTGATGTAAGATATTCTCCTGATTCGCCTTTGTTTTTCTTGACGGCACGGATTTTCTTGCTTGTGTCCTTTACATAAAACTCATTGATTATGTTCAGAAATGGGGTGAAATCGTTATCTTGCTGATTAGCGCTGTCAACACCGTTGTTGATTGCGATGAATCGGATGTTGTTGTTCGGGAATTTGACTTCCGTATACATTCCGACTTCAAGATAATTTCTGCCGATACGGGACATATCTTTTACGATAATCGTATCAACCTTGCCTTCATCAACAAGAGACATTAACTCCTGCCAAGCGGGTCTGTTGAAATTTGTTCCGGAATAGCCGTCGTCGGTGAAGTGACGAAGATTAGTGAAACCGTTTTCACGTGAGTACCTTTCGAGCATCGCCTTTTGATTTACAACCGAGTTACTATCACCTTGATTTTCATCATCTCTTGAAAGACGTTCATACAAGGCAGTAATTTTGTCAGACTGTCTTTTCATATTTTCCTCCTGTTCAGGCGGACAGTCTGCCAATACAGGATTGCTTGATTTCAATATATCATACATTGGTTAATTTTTCACCTCTTTTTCCAGATTATCGAGAAGTTTTTTCGTAAAACTTTTTTCACCGTCAAATTCAGCGACAAATACATAAGTGGTTTTGCCCGAATGAAATGTTACCGATATATTGGGTAACTCATTCGGTAACGGATTTTTTGCGACGATATTGCCGTTATCGTCAAAACGGATGTTGTTATTCATAAAATAATTCCTTTCATTATTCAATAATTTCTTGTTTTGATTTTTGTATGGATTGCTGTGATTCTTCCTGCTCGTGATATTTGACGTTTGCAAGAACTTTTGAAATAATTGTTTTTGCACGTTTGAGTTCTTCAAGACTGCCGTAGTTGCTTTCGATTAAAGCTTCATCGGCAGCTTTTTCTTTTTGCAGTTTTTCGAGTTCGGCTTTCAGAGATTTGTTTGTAGCTTTCGGATTTTCATCAACCCACCGTTTGGCTCGGTAGAATAAATTTAACTCTTTACTGTGTTCGATTTTGAATTTATCTCTGCCGAATTTCTTTTTGCTGTATTCTTCTGCAACTGGTTTAAATTTTGCATAATCGCCGTGGAACTTAATTCCCTTTTTGAGTTCTTTGATTTTTTCCTCGGCGGTGTCGATACGGCTTTGAACCGCAGAAACTTCTTCAATCATTTTCCATAAAGAATCTGCGGCAGTGATGTTATGTTGCTGAAGAAATGTTACTATCTGTGAAACTTGTTTCAGATCAACCGCAAGATCTTTATTGTAGAAATATCTGCTTTTACCGCTGTGAGCTTCTTGGCGGGAATTCAGATAGTCGATGAGAATATCTGCGATGGTCGGTTCTTTTTCTTCTTTGAATTCGGAAAGAATTTTCTTGATTTCTTCAATCCATTCTTTCAATTCCGCAAGCGCTTTTCGTAAATGTTTTCTAACAGAGTTGAATTTTACAATGTCCCGATTCAGAGTGCCGAGAATTGTTTCTTCACCTCTGCGTTCCATTTCCGATGCAGCGGGTCCGAGATGAACTGTCGGAACTATATCTATTCCTTGACGTTCATAAGAACGCATATCAATTCTTTCGGGTCGGTTACTCTTTTCAAGATATTCGTTAACTTTTTCTTCCCATGCGTGACGCCAGATTTCTGCATTTTCTCTTTTATTCCAATCAACAATATCTTCACGGTGTTCGCCGATACGGTTGCCGTGTTCATCAAGTTCATAAACCTTCCTACATTTCGGAAGCCACTTTCCTTTTTCATCAATCGCTCTCATTGTCAGCATAATATGTGTGTGCGGATTGCCGTCACCTTTATCGTGAACGGCAAAATCGCAACACATTCCTTTTGAAACAAATTGCTCACGGCAATAACTTCTGACAAGCTCTGCATACTGCTCAGTTGGAATTTCTCTCGGAAGTGCGATGATAATTTTTCGGGCGAGTTGAGAGTTCCATTGTGTTTCAGCTTTCTCTGCAGAGTTCCATAGAGTTTCTCTGTCGTGATATTCTTGCGGTGCGTTCTGAGGAAGAAGAATTTCAGAATGGATGACTTCATTATGTTTTTGTGTGTAGTTTTTTATTCGGTTATCATATTCCGAGAAAAGTTTGGAGCCGCTTTGGTAAGCGGCTCCTGCAACAGCGGATTTATTTTCACTCCGCTTTTGTATTGATATTTGAAAATGAGTACAAGCTATTTTTTATCACTCTCCTTGTATTTTTAAAAATTGGGGTAGACGAAGTCGCAGGGGTGAAACCCTTGTCTGATGAAATCAGCGGAACTGTGTTCCGAGTGTTTTTGCAAAAACCGCAATGGCACCTCATACGGGGTCCCCGAAAAGTTCAAAAAACTTTTTGGGGAAGAGGAAGAACAGCGGAGTGATTGAGTTTTCGGGCAAACAAAGTTTGAAGCACGGAAACGAAAGATACGCAGCTTGTTCTGACGAGGTGTATAATTGCGCACTTTTACAAAGTGGTGTTTTCGTTGCTCTCTCTGAATTGCTTAATTGCTCTGCCGACTGCTTCTGTGTGAAATGCGATTTTTAAAATTGTTTCAACCTGCTCGTCAGTCAGTTCATTGGGACAACCGAGAAATTTTTCAAGCATTGCTCCACGGGTGCAGAGTCTGTAAGTGCGTTCTTTCCGTGTCAGCAAATTTATCTGTGACTCATAATATTTGCTTTTGTTATGCAACACCTTCAGTTCAGCTTCGCCCTTCGCTTTCATTTCACGAAGTTCGTCAATGGATTTGTTTTTGAGATTTTGATTTGACATTAATTATCACCTCTTTTCTGTTTTAGGATATAAGAAAACCGCTTCACAAATGTGAAACGGTTTGATGAAATGTATTTTGTTTTTGCTTCAATAATTGGTACGACAAATTGGAATTTACTTACTGCAATACACCGCAATTGCTTCACAGATAAACGTAGCAGTACCGTCAGCGTGCTTATCAATGTTGTTCGTAAAGCGCTCGTCCGCTACATACATCTGACCGAGACTTGCCAGTATTTCGTTTGTGCAAAGATAGTAATTCTCGGTGATATGGTTCTGCAGCATTTTTACAAGGTTTTGTGCTTCAGTGGAATCAGGACTTTCGTCCTTTCTCATGCAGAGTGCAAACTCTGCCATAATATGGTCCATTCCCTCGGTAAGGTCATTCCACTTCTGCTTGGAGTAGTTCTTAGTCCGTTCTGCATGTTCCTTGTATGCATCCGTTTTGCCCCATTTTTCTCTGGCTTCAGCCTTATATTTTTCAAATTCGCTGTTGTCAAACGCTTTCATAACATTTTCTCCCTTCACGGCACCGTCAATGGCAGAGATTAACCGCTCTAACCGCTCTTTTTTGAGTGTGAGAAGGTGCTTTTGCTCTTTCAGTGCCTTGTTTTTGTCATAATTCGGAGAAGACAAAATCTCTTCAATGCGCTTTAAGGAAAAGTCAAGTTCACGGTAAAAGAGAATCTCTTGCATACGAAGAAAAGATTTTTCGTCATAAAAGCGATAGCCTGTAGTTTTGTCAACAAAGGCTGGCATTAACAATCCTATTTCATCGTAATAATGCAGTGTGCGCACACTTACACCCGTAAAATCGGCAAATTCTTTAATCTTCATTTTCAATTTTATCACCTCACAACAAGAGCATACACTATGACGGAGCGTGAGAGTCAATACCCTTTTGAAAAAAATATGGATTGATGTTCGAAAATTTCTTATATGTTGAAATAAAAAATGACAATCATCTTACCACCGAAGAATGGCTGTAAATATAAAATTCTTCCTGACTCGGCATCCATTTCTTTTCTTTTGGCGGAAACGTTGCATCGAACGCTTCAACCGCATCCGTATTTTCGCAACAGTCGGTGGCGGTGCTCGGAATATAAATCCACTTTCTGCCGTCGAGTGCACCGGGTTTATATACATTCCAGAATGCCTCACGGGTAAGTTCTTCAACGGCTCTATAATCTTTTTCTGTTTCCAATCGTATTGTTAAGTTATCCATTTATTTTAATCCTTTCAAATTCAAACTTATTGCATATCGGTACAATGCTACAAGACCTACGCTGAGCAAAGTACCTCCGATAATATCTGTAAACCAATGAACTCCCGAAACAAGTCGCCCGATAACCATAAAGGCTGTAAATGCGATGATTAAAAATGACACCGATTTTTTGAGTGCTGTGTTTTTTATTCTGCTGTTAAACTGCATTATTGCAGTTGGCATAACGCACATTACAATCAGAGTTGTTGACGAAGGATAGGATTTTTCCAGAATTCCGTTAATGAGTACGGGTCTGTAATTTACCGTTATCATTTCAAAAAGGACATACACGGCCATTACGGCAATATAGAATCCGCCGAGAACAAAGATGCTGCAATCAACTTTGCTTAACTGTTTTCTATTTATCCATTGTGCAAATCCAAATAATGCGAATCCCATTGCCACAAAAAACGGTACAAGACCGAGCCAATCGGTGACGTTATAAAGCGACATATGAACGCCCGTAAGCTTATGAACAAATCCGTTGATTGTTGCAAAACCGACACTTGAACCGTTTGGTCCGATTGCTCTGACATCAATAAACTGAACGGCAACTGTCCACAAAACAAACGCCGAAAGCATAGATACCGATAAATACAAGTATCTTCGATTTTTCTTTTTCATTTTTTAAACCTGCCTTTTTCTGTATTCGGCTTCCGCCTGATTAAATATTAAAGGCAAGTGTGAATATACGCAAGAAACGAGGCGTCACAACGCTGACACGCTTCGTATCATCGGCTTTTTATAAGCATAAGACCCTTTATTACAAGAAATACAAACAGCAGAATTGCCGCATACGGCTGTGTGCTGATGATAAACAGAGTAACTCCGACTGCATTGAGTATCAATGATATTCTGTTCTTGTTTCTGACCCAGAACAGTTGTTGACATTTTTGCAGAGCGAGTGTAAGAATTCCGAATACTGCAATACCGATCGCAACGACAAAATAAGCGATTCGCAGGTATGATGCGATTCCGGTAAGGGATAAAAGCGAAACTTCCTGTATTATCCCGTTAACTTTTTGTCCGAATAACGGCAGAAAGAAGAAAACCGCAACGCTTATATCAAGCAAACCGAACACCAAATCACGGATATGATTTTCTTTTTGTTCAGTATCTTTTTCTGCGATTGTCAGCAACTCGTCGCCTGACAGAAGTTCATCAATTGTTACTCCGAAAAATCTCGCAATGGCTTTGAGTGAATCTATATTGGGGTAACCTCTGCCAGATTCCCATTTTGAAACTGCGGTACGCGAAACAAAAAGCAACTCTGCAAGTTCTTCTTGAGTAAGACCCTTGTGCTTTCGCAGTTCTTGTATTTTTTCATTAAATTCCATAATAACTCTCTTT
Organism: Acutalibacteraceae bacterium; assembly: GCA_045604685.1. GTDB lineage: Bacteria > Bacillota > Clostridia > Oscillospirales > Acutalibacteraceae > CAG-177. Next base: position 11,947 of record JAZUON010000003.1, on the reverse strand, counting down.
TGAAATAATTTATTGAGATAATTATATCATACACATATATGTAAAACAACATTATTTTCTTTTCACCCACACAATATCATAACCCATAACATCAGCCATTTCGACTGCTTCAGAATATCGCAGAGAGCCACGGCGGAGTTTGCCCGAAAAGTTCGGTACACTGTCGCTCCAGCCGTATTCATACGAAAGCATATCAACAAGTTCACGCATTGTCATTCCTTCTTTGACTATGTAAGATTTGAGTTCATTTCGTATATCCATTAAATCACCCCTTTCTTTTTTTATTTATGATGCACCGTTCAATATCAGTGCCGTTCATATTCACTGTTTCGTGTATTTGTTTGCGATTTGGTGAATTGTCACACATTTCCGTGAACCGTGTTCGCTCTCTGGCGTATTGCTCTTCCGTGTGTATTTCCACACTAATCCGTTAATTAATTCGCTGATTTCACATCCTTTCATAAAACAATCGCCGTTCTGCCCGAAGTTCGAGTTCCGACAGGCATTCCTCATATCTCTATGGGCGCTGTGCCGTCAGTCTTTCGGCTGCGCTCGCTCTCGTTTGAGAGGTCATGGCGGTTTGTTCTAGTCGGACGGTCATTCAATTGTATTGTTCCGTTACCCTTGACTACATTTTAGCGAAAAACTTCACCGTTTCCCGTATTTCCAAGAGGATGGAAAAACAAAAACTCTTGCCACTTTTAGAGTAACAAGAGCATGTAGTCGGATTGAAAATTATGGTGTTAATATGGTATAATCAGCTGGATTTAAAAATGTTTTGAGGGAAATATATGAAAAAACAGATTGCAAACATAATCACAGGTTGCCGAATTTTTTGCAGTATTTTAATGATATTCTTTCCTGTGTTTTCCGCGGAGTTTTATATTACATATCTTATTTGCGGATTTACTGATATGATAGACGGAACTGTTGCAAGAAAGACAAACAGCATAAGCGAATTCGGAGCAAAATTTGATACTGTTTCTGACTTAATATTTATAGCCGTATCATTATTTAAATTGTTTCCGGTGATTCATATTACTAAATGGTTATGGATCTGGATTGTTATCATATTAATCATTAAAGCAGGCAACATTATATTGGGCTTTGTTCGCACGAAAAAGTTGATATCGTATCATACAGTCGCAAACAAGGTTACAGGACTGTTCTTGTTTTTGTTACCTATGACACAACATTTTATTGATTTGAAACACAGTGCCACGGTGGTATGTGCAGTTGCAACATTTTCTGCGATTCAAGAAGGATATTATATAATAACGGGGCGTGAAAGCATTTTATAACCGATTAGACACCAAAAATGACCGAACAGACAAAACTCAGCATTTCTTCTTTTATATTTGCTATGATGGTACTGCAAACAAAAAGGAGGATAACATAAATGCAAGAGATAAAAACAGTTGAGCTCGTAAAGCACTACAAAAATCTGACTGCTGTAAACAAGCTCAATTTAGAAATACGGCAAGGTGAACTGTTTTCGCTGTTGGGTGTTAACGGTGCGGGAAAAACCACAACAATAAAAATGTTAACCTGCCTGACAAAGCCATCCAACGGTGATGCGTTTGTAGGCGGATACAGCATAACAACGCAATCGGAACAGGTGAAGCAATTAATTGGTGTTTCCCCTCAGGAAACCGCAGTTGCACCGAATCTTTCCGTAAAAGAAAATTTGGAGCTGATCTGTGGAATTTATAGTTTCCCCAGAGAGAAAACAAAGAAAAGAATTGAGGAACTTTGCGGGCAATTTTCATTGGATTCCGTTTTGAAAAGAAAAGCAGGAAAGTTGTCGGGCGGTTGGCAGCGGCGTGTCAGCATTGCAATGGCACTTATCAGCGAACCGAAAATACTTTTTCTTGATGAGCCGACTCTCGGTCTTGACGTTATTGCACGGCACGAGCTTTGGGATGTGATTCGCTCTCTGAAAGGTAAAGCTACTGTTATCCTGACAACGCACTATATGGAAGAAGCGGAATCTCTTTCGGACCGCATCGGCATTATGAAAGACGGTAAGCTTCTTGCGGTGGGAACGGCAGAAGAATTGAAACAAAAAGCAGGCACAAACGATTTTGAAGCAGCCTTCGTTTCAATCGTAAAGGAGGGCACAGTATGAGAATGCTGACTTTTGCAAAAAGAAACGCAAAAGAGATTTTGCGTGACCCTCTCAATCTCGGCTTCGGTCTAGGATTCCCTTTAGTATTGCTGGTGCTTCTGAGTGCATTGCAAAGGAATATTCCCGTAAGTCTATTTGAAATTGATACCCTTACTCCGGGTATTACCGTATTCGGTCTGTCATTTATGACTCTTTTCTCCGCAACGCTGGTTGCCAAAGACCGTGAAAGCGCTTTTTTGCAGAGATTATATACAACACCTCTTAAGGGGTTTGAATTTATCATCGGTTATATGCTTCCTATTTTGCCGATTGCACTCGCCCAGACGGTCATATGCTATCTGTTTGCGATTCCTTTGGGATTGACTGTGAGCGCAAACATTATATATGCCGTTATCGGCATAATTCCAATGGCCGTATTCAATATTGCATTGGGACTTTTGTGCGGCAGTATTTTCGGCGTCAAGCAGGTCGGCGGCATTTGCGGTGCATTGCTTACCAATCTCTCCGCATGGCTTTCGGGTGTGTGGTTTGATTTGAAGCTTGTCGGTGGTTTTTTTGAAAAGCTCGCTAATGCGTTGCCGTTCTTTCGCGCAGCAGAAGCAGAAAAAGCATTGTTCGGAGGAAACTCTGAGCTTGCGTTTTCACACATTCTTCCGATAATTATATACTGTATATCTATAACAGCGGTTGCCGTGTTCTTTTTCCTTAAGCAAATGAAAAAACAGTAAGGATTTGATGCGATGAAATATAAACTGATTATCGACAAAAATGCAGATGAAGAGATAATTGCCATCGTTCATGAGCCTTCTTCTCTGACACAGCAGATAGAAAACCTTGTCTGCAGCTATTCAGGTACGGACAGTATTATGGGGCACAAGGACGATGAAATGCGTAAATTAACATTTCAGGAAATAGAGTGCATTACCGTTCTTGACAGAAAAGTAATTGCAATTGATGTGAACGGGAACCAATATCGCATTCAAGACAGACTCCGTGATTTAGAGGATGTTTTGCCTTCCTATTTTATCCGTATCAACAAATCCACCCTTGCCAACGAACACCGTATTCTGCGGTTTGATGCTGCGTTCAGCGGCGGTGTTGATGCCGTGTTTCAATGCGGTTACCGTGAATATGTTTCAAGACGTTGTTTTTCACAGATAAGAAGGAGGTATGAATGAACATGAAAAGGTTTGTTTCGGAATTTTTTCGCCGAGGTTTAACAGCCTGCGGTTTCGGTCCAATCATTCTGGCGGTTTTATATCTGATTTTACATTATAAGGGTGCTGTTGAAACGCTGAGTGTAAATCAGGTATGCATCGGCATATTTTCAATAACTCTCCTTGCTTTTGTTGCAGGTGGTATGAATGCTGTCTATCAAATTGAACGGTTGCCTCTGATGATTGCAATTCTGATTCACGGCGCAGTCCTATATGTCAGCTATTTGGCCACTTATCTTCTCAACGATTGGCTTGATTGGGGTTGGATCCCCGTTCTCGTTTTTTCGGGTATTTTTGTTGTGGGCTATCTGGCAATCTGGGCAGTTATTTATTCCGTAATAAAGAGAAATACAAAAAAACTCAATAAAATGCTGAAAGAAAAACAACAAACTATAAATGAATAAAAATCAAACATTCAACTGCTCTCCTTGTGAGGGCAGTTTTTTCGTTCAATAATTGTAAATTTACCGAAAAATCGACACAAAGTACCACAAAACGGACAGCAAATACTATATAATTAAATTAAAGGAGTGATGATATGTACTTAAAATTAACAATACAAGAACGACTGAAGGATCTGAGAACAGAACAAAAGCTGACTCTTGAACAGCTTGCCGAGAAAACAGGTATTTCCAAATCCGCACTCGGCAAATATGAAACAGAAGAATACAAGGATATGAGTCCGTTTAACCTTGTCACACTTGCGAATTTCTACGGTGTTTCAACAGATTATCTGCTCGGTCTGACTGAACAAAAAAATCACCCGAATGCAGACATCAACAATCTGCATTTGAGTGATGATATGATTGATTTACTTGAAAGCGGTAAGATTAACACAAGGTTACTTTGCGAAATCGTAACCCACGAGGATTTCAGAAGATTCCTGACCGATATTGAAATCTATGTTGACCGCATCGCCGATATGAGAATCAACGATTTGAACGCCGTTCTCGGTGTTGTGCGAAATGCGGCTATGGAAAAATGTTCCGATGAAAACGATTTGTACGTCAGAACATTGGAACTTGCACAGGTTGATGAAGATGAATATTTCAGCCACGTGATACATAAAGACCTTGACCGAATTATCGGTACAATCCGAGATAAACACAAAACTGACAGAACAACAGCAGACACAGTTTCACCTGCGGCAGATGCACAAAAGCAGTTGCAGGATGCGTTGAGTTTTGAAGGCAGCGACGAAGAAAAGAAGGTCAGAATGTATCTCAATTCCCTCGGCATAGACTACGACTCTTTGACCAAGGAGGAGCTTGTAACACAAATAAATATCCTCAAAAAATCAAAGCATATGAAAAGTCCGTATAGTCAAAGAGGGAAAACTAAAAAGAAACATAAATGATAAAGCAGGCAACATCGAAAAAATGTTGCCTGCGAGATTAGTTATGACACTTGTCAAATAACCTTTTTAAATCACTTCAAAATTTTAAATTTGCCGATTACAGGCAGTTCCTTTGCTCTGCCGTTAAGGGCATTGATAATACCGATAACTGCAAGAACAGTAATTACAAGACCTGCAATGGGAGCAACTATCCAGCCGATAACAGGAATAACCGCAACAACGGACGCGATGATACCGCCGAGGAAAAGGACAAGACCCTGATTTGTGTGGAAACGGGCAAATTTTGAATCCTTTGCGGCAAGAAGAGGAATAAAGAAGAGTATGTAGGCGAGAACAGCCATAACCTTGTTCTTTTCGATATCCTGTGCATCGTATTCGGAAGTGGTATCTGCCGTATTGTTGAATTCATTGAATTTTTCTGATAAATCAATGGGTTGGTTCTGCTGAACGGGTGATTCAATGGGTGCACCGCAGTTTGTGCAATTCATAACTCCGTCTTCTACCTGAGTGCCGCACTGTTTACAAGTTAACATAATAAAATCCTCCTTTAATTCAGATAATCGTTTAACGCATCTTTTATTGCATCTTCATTTTCTGCAAGGTAGCTTTCAGCTTCATCCATAGTATCGCTCATACTTTTCTGAAGACCTGCGCCGATATCAACCTTTGCACCGTCATAATAGAACAGCTTGCCAAGCTCGCTGTCTTTATTGTTATCATATTCATCGCTGACATAAACAACATAAATCTTGCCGTCAACTCTGAATGCCCAGCCTTTCATAAGCCAGCTGTCAAGAGCTTCATCAAGAGTTACTTCGCCGAGAGCATCCTCTCCGTCGCCTGCGAACTCATAGCCTCTGATGTTATAGCCGTCATCCGATGCCTTTGCAGTTGTATCAAACAACTTTTCATACCACGCATCAAACTCGTCATCTGTAACTTCGCCCTCTGCTTTGGTAAAGGTGATTACTGCATGGCCTGTGCCCGAAGCAGGGTCATCGGCATATGCGGAATATTTTGATTTCAGCTTCCATTCCCAGTCAGGCTTGATGTCATCAAACTTGATGCCGACTGCCTTTTTGAGATAATACTCAACCGCACCCTGACTGAAGGATTCGTGTTCTTCAGCTTCTTCAAGAGCCTTATCAACAACATCCTGGGCATTGATTGTTTCGTTGTTTTCGCCGTTTGCCGCAGTTGTTGTTTCACCGTCTTTGTCACCGCAGGCGGCGAAAGCGAGAAGCATAACAACGGCAAGTAAGATTGCTAAAAGTTTTTTCATTGTGTATTCCTCACTTTCATATTATTTCAGTTGCTGACCGCATTTAGGGCAGCATTTGTCTTTCTTTTTGCATTTGGTCTTGCAGTTCGGGCATTTCTTCTTTTTGGCTGCGATCATGATGATGAGCACAATCACAAGAATAACAGCCAGCGCAATTGCAATCCAGATGAAGATGCACAGTCCGAAAGGAACGGAACAGAAGCCGCAGAGGGAGCATTTTTCCTCGTCCGGCTCGTCGATGGTCGGCTCGTCGGTAGGCTTATTCGTATTGTCGGGAATCTCCTGTGTACCGCCGCCATTGATTTCCAGTATGTTCGACCATTCGGAGGGGCCGTGAGTACCGATGAAGCGGACACGGAGCCTAACATTACTGTTTTCTTCTATGGGAATGTCAAAGTTGTGTGCGGTTCTGCTGCCGTTCCAGAGGCACCAATCGCCGCCTGCATCTGCGGTGTCAAACTCGATCCATTCACCGCCGTCGATGCTGACCTGCGTTTCGAGTCCGTCAAACTGACCTTCTTCTTTCATCAGGTAGTACACGCCGTTCATCCAAACCGATTCGGGCGTGGTCTGCACGTATTCGATATGGCTGTTCTCGTCACCCTCAGAAAGCACGATCTTCATATCAGAGATCACGGGAGCTGCGTAAGTCGTAGGCTCGTCGGGGGTGATCTGCGTGCTGTTCTTGCCGAAGACAGCACTTTCCGACCAATCGGAGAATTTGGACTGCTTTTCGCCGGGGCCTTCGCCGTCCTCGTTCTTTACTATAGGCTCCCACTCCATATAGTAGCGGCAACGAATGTAAAGACTGTGATTTTCCACGTCGAAGGAATAGATATTTTCGTCCCAATCCCCGTGGTGATATACATAGGTGGTGATCGCAGGCTTATACGGCTCAAAAACGCTGCCATCCTCGCCTTCATAGTAGGTCAGCCAGAAGAACTCAAAGTCCTCCATCAGTTCACTTCGTAGGGATACATACGGATAGCCGTTTCCTATACCGTCTGTGTACCAGTTGGTGTCCCATTCCTCGTTGTGTTGCCAATTGTCCTCGCCGTCAAGAGATACATCGTACTGAATTACGAGGTTAAAGGAATAAAGACCGTATTTCTTGTAAAAAGCCTCGCTGTCACGGTCGTACTCTGCCGCAAGAAGTGCCACCTCCGGATCGGCGACCATGATCATTCGCAGATGGTCGTGATGACCTTCGGTTGCATCCCCGTCGGTATAGACGAAGTAATTGGGGGCTTTCGGGGCAGGCAGTTCAAATTTCGATATGTCGTTTTCCTCCGCCGCAAATGTCATCACCGAGAAAACAGATAACAGCAAAATCAATGACAGCAAAAATGCCAAAAATTTTTTCATTGTATTTTCCTCCTCTTTGAATATGTTTTTTATGAAATGCTCGGAATGAGCTTATTCAACCATATCGCCCGCAACGCAGTAAATGCAGTTTTCAGCTTCCGCTCTGACCTTGTTGACATACCCCGAAAGCATTGAAACTCCGCCCACAAGGCTGCTGTCAATTTCCTCGGCAAGAAAATCTCCGTGCATATCGTTTGAATGAAGAATTGTCAGTTTTTTAAAATTTTCCATTTCATCCTCTTTTCCCTGTTAATCAGACATTATCAACATTTTTGAATTTATAATATTCATTTACAAGGTTTCTGTAGCCGAGATTTTTTATGTCCTCGTATCTGAAATTATAGCGTGATTTTGTTCTTTTTCCCGTTGCGAGATAACGGATGCACTCCTGCATATATTCATCAATCTTTTTTAGAGTTTCATCGGTGTTTATAACAGGGAAAAACCACCGTGTCCACGTCAGCTCGCTGTAAACGGGATTATCATAAAGCTTTGTGTTGAACCGTTTTACAAAAGCTCTTGCCGCATATTCTCCGGGCAGATTCTTCTTGCTTGCCCACCGTGAAAGCGACCTTGCTTTTCTTCGCATTTTTGCTTTGAGCTTTTCAAAAGAAACATCATTGATGTCAATTATTCCGTTGTGATAAGAAAAGCCGAGGAAAGTCCATTTTTCACCCGGATTTGTTATTGTTTCCTTATCGGGATTGATGGTGAGTTTTTTTGAAAAAAGGCAGTTTTTTATAGCCTTGATGCTTTCGTCAAGCTCGGATTTATCCTTTGCAAAAACAATAATGTCATCCGAATATCGGATATAGGGAATATTTCGACTGAAGAAATATTCATCAAGCTCACGCAGATAAAAATTTGCAAGAAATGCAGATACGGGAACACCTGCCATAATCCCTTTTCGTTCTTCAAGCAATTCACCGTTATACTGCACATACGGATTTCGGAGAAGTGTTTCAAAAAACAAATATAATTCGGAATCGTCACTTAAAGCTTTTTTTAAATTCGGAAGAAGAATATCAACATCAACCGAGTTGAAATAGTCACTTATATCGGCTTTGTAGACATATCTGTCATCCAAATCCTTGATTTTCATAACATCCTCTGCGGCTTTTTTAACTCCCGATTCTTTTCGGAAGGAATAAAGATTCGGTGAAAAAAGATAATCATAATCACGAAGAAGAAAGGAAATCAGCTTTAAAACATAGTTTTCTTCTCTGCCAAAAGTATATACAGTTCTTTTTCTGCCTGCTTTTGATTTGCTGATAAGCGTTTTTTGCGGAGCTGAAAAGCTTTGATTGATTCTGATTCTGCCTGCAACGGGAAGATATTCCTTGCCGTCAATAAACCTCCGAAGGTCTGCCGTATCCTTTTCACTTATGTTTCCCTGCTCAATTTTGTGAATAAAAAAGGCTTCCCATATTTCCTTTTCAAACAGTTTATCAATTACGCACATAAATCATTAAATAAAAAAACAGAGAGAAAATGATTTAACATCGCAATTTTGCGATACGAAACCGTACACGAAACGGCTGCCTGCAAAACTCATAAAGTTCCGTGCTGGGTTCTTCACAGGCGCATAAAGCTTTTCTCTCTGTTTTAAGCAAAAATTATCTGAGGTTTTCTCTTATTCGGTTAATGACATATCCGCTTTCGTTTTCCATTCCCTTGAAGAAACGGATGTAAGGAATGCCGTTATCGTCAAGAACCTTGTAAGTTCCTTTTGCAATCATAGAACGGTACTGATTCTTGTTCATAACAAGAACTGCAAGCTTAGGCTGAGAACCGTTTGAGAAAAGATATGAAATCGGGTAGCAGCTCGGATGCGCACTTGCATCAAAGTTTTTGGCGTGAACATTTGTTGAGATTGAATAACCGGGGAAGCTTGCTTCGGTGATAACAGACGCAAAATAACTGTCATCGGTGTTGTATGTTTTCTGAACAAAAGGAGCAGAGGCGTATGTCTGCGATGACTGTGCATTACGGGCTGCATCGTCAAACTGCTGTGCGGTTTTATTGGCAAATTCCGTTACAGAAGGTTTAATAGCTTTGCTGATTGCATCACCTACTGCCTTGCTTACGCCATCGCTTATTCCTTTTCTCAAAATTCTTTCCAGAAATCCCATAAAGGTTCCTCCTTATAAATCTTTATATCTTATCAATATTTGTTTACGGCTTTTTATACCGAGTTTACGGTATATGTTTTTGCAATGGAAATGCACGGAAGAATGTGTAATAAACAATTCCTCCGCTATCTGTGCCTGCGTTTTGTCGGTAAGAAGATGAGCGAAAACCTCAAGTTCACGCCTCGATAGTTTTTCCAGCTCGGGATAAATTTCAAGCAGCCTCTTATGTTCGTTTTCTGCCAATGCAATATAATCGAAATAATTCAGTATTCCCATACGCCACCTCTTCAAGGATAATTATACTTTGTCAAGCTGAAGATGTAACCTGCCCAATATAGGGGGATTTGACACACACACTACCTTTTTGGGTAGTATTTCTCGTATATTCTTGAAAAAAAGAAAAATATAATTTATAATTCTATTTAGAAAAGATACTGTTATGATTTGATTATATTGATTTTTTTGTCCGTTTTGCACCCCCCGTTTGGGGGGTTTTTAGGAAAAAACCACCTGTTCGGGTGAGTTTTTTAAAGAATTCAATGATTTTTACGATTTTGCGATGATTTTTCGCAGCAAAGGAAGGTGCGGTTTATGAATCACCCTATTCTCATAGAAAACCAGAAAAAGAGGATGGATATACCTTTATGGAGGCTCGTTTGCTTCGCTATGTTCAACCTATGGCAGATGGGATTTATCTTTTATTTTCTTGAACCGTCCTCAGCATTGGACGGAAAAATTCCTCTGCCCATTAACATAGATTACGGTACCGCACTTACGGTGGTTTGCTACCTGCTTGGTATCCTCACAATGATATTCTTGCCGAAGATTATCGTGTATACTCAGCGCATTGCCACGGGCGTTGCGCTTCTTTCGGCTATCGCTTTCTTCCTACCTCTGCCGGAGGATGCTCTGCGCTTTAACATTTACCTGCAGATCTTCTGCTGCTGCCTGATGATCGGCTTTGAGACCTTTCTTGTGGTTACTTACTTTTCCGAGAAAAGCAGCGTTAAGTATCTGACCTTCGGCTACGGTATAGCGGTGTTCCTGATCGCTTTGGTTCAGAACGAGGTTATATCTATTCCGTTCTCTGCCTTCCGCTATGCAATGGTGGTGGCTCTTGTGCTTCTGTTTATCTTCTTCCTCCGTATGCCCACAGGCAAGGAGCGTCTGCCGCCGTTCGTGAAAAAGAGCGATGGCATTATCGCACCTAAAAAGATGATGTGGGGCACCTATCTTCTTATGTTCATTGTTGCGCTGATGAGCGTTGCCGGCCCTGCGATTGTCGGTAAGGCAGAACACAGCGTTTCCATTATGTATTTGATCGTGGCACTTTCTTGTTTTTCCATGTACTTGATCCACAAAAAAGCGAACATTCATCCTTTCCGGCTGATGCCCATTCTTGTGGGGCTGGGCGGACTCGGTTTCCTTTTGATGCTCGTTACCGATTACGTTCCCGCTTTTGTCCCTGTTGCCTGCGGGCTGATCGGATTCGGTATGGCTGCCGCCATGTTCGGGCCGCTTTACGGTGTGCCGATCATGAAGTCCTATCCATCCAAGTTCATAGCACCCTCTATCATCGGTCTTGCTTTCTCGGCGGTTCTCGTTCACGCCGTGATTGCCGAGATATTCCTCGGCGCACCTACCGCGCTGTACATCTTCTATGCGGTGATCATGGGTGTGCTTGTGTTCGTATATATGCAGGTCGAGCCGTTCCTGATGTTCGCCCTTCGCCGTAGGATCACGGACGAGGAAGCCGCTGTTACAGCAGAGGAAGAAGCAGACGTTGTTCCCGCCACAGATGTCGAAACGAAAACCGAGCCTGCGCTTACTGCCGAAGCGGATTCTGCGGGAGATCCCCTGGATGTTCTCACAAAAAAGGAAAGAGACGTCGCCGAGCTTATCTGCCTTGGTTATGCCAACAAGGATATTGCAACGATGCTGTTTATTTCCGATCACACGGTAAAGGATCACGTCAAGAGCATTTACCGTAAAACCAACGTTCACAGCCGTCTTGAACTCGCTGCGCTGGTGAGCAAGCACCGCACAATGAAATAACTGACCGAAAGGAGCTGAACGTTTGATACTTGCTGACAGATTAAACCGGATTATTGAAGAGAGACAGATCAGCAAGGCAGAATTCGCAAGGAGGATCGGCGTGACACCGCAGTACGTTCTTCTGCTGACGGGCAACGCCAAGGCACGTCCCGAAAGCATTAAGCCTGCCCTTGCCAAGCTGATCGCGCTTGAGTTTGATTGCGACTACGAATGGCTTCTTCACGGCAAGGAGCCGGAGAATAAGCCGACCATTAACGTCCACACCTGCGAGGGGCCGCTTCGCACCTACGGACTTTCCGTAAAGGAAAACGAGACGGTCCTGAAATATGCCGACGGCATGACCGTAAAGCAGATCGCCGAGGATACCGGCGTTACCGTCAATACGGTGAACTATTATCTCAGAAAGGCGTA
>JAZUON010000002.1:0-95231 GCA_045604685.1 Acutalibacteraceae bacterium | reverse complement strand
AGCTTCAATTTGAACCGTCATTTGACGGTTCTTTTTATTGTAATAACGTACAATTTAAAGATGGTGCTTTTGTGCGAAACATAGAAACTTTGATTTTTCAAAAATTTTTGCGTAACATTCTGCGATTTTTGTCATATATATGTGAAAGCTTTTAAAAAACTATGCTTGATATCTAAAGAAAGAAGATGATTCCGATGGTTTAATTGTTTGACAATTAAAATTCAAGATGTTAAAATTAAGGAGGAATTGTTCTTTGAGAAGAAGTTTTATTTCAAAGGTCATTGCGGTCATTTCATTGTTAATGTGTTTTTTAGCGGTTTTTAGTTCGGAATCAGTTGCAATAAATGATTTTGTTATTGACGAGTTTTACTCATTATATGCGGATGGTTTAAATGGAAACGAAATTGATGTTTCAGGAGAAATAAAAGAACTAAATATAGTACCAATGCAAGCAATTCTTCAGGGAGAAGAGATACAGATGTCGGTAGAGGAGATAAGTGTTGGTACTATGGCTGGATCTGTTGAGTGGTCGTCCGATAATTCTGATGTTATTTCTTGCACAAAAAGCGGAAAGATTAAAGGGATGAAAAAAGGGTCAGCCACTATAACAGTTAAAGCAAAAAACGGAAAAGCGAAAGATTTTATTACTGTGTATTGTGCAAAAAAATTGAATAGTCCTATTTCAACAAGGATTAGTTTTCCGCTCGCATGGTCTGGTGTAAAACCATCTTTTTTTAGCATGAAACATTTTTTTGGCATTATGTTTTTTACAAAGTTTATGGGCATACGTGTGACAGTTAAAGGCTATTATGACTCGTTCTTTTATATCACATACGAAATAAATGATAAGATACATAGTGGATACATTTGGAATAAATTCTTACCATCAAATATTGCTTCTGATGAGATTTTTAAACAGTTATCAGCGTACAATATGGTGGTTTTTTCTGGAGAGACTTCTACAGAAAAACTTACAACGAACTATGAGGGGTCCGTAAGATGGCGTGTTTCGGATGAATCTGTAGTTTCTTTTGATAAAAGTACAGGAAAGATAACCGCTAAAAGACCGGGAACTGCAATAATTTCAGCAACAGTAGGAACAAAAACACTAAATTGTATGGTGTTTCGGTAAGTAAATGGTATGAGTCCGAGGTTTCAACCTCTGAAAAAGATGTTTATGTAAGAGATATTCCCGCACCTATAGGCAAAACTGTTGCGACTCTTCCGAAGGGAACAAATATAACTGCAGATGGTGATTTGGAAAACGGTCTGGGATGGATACATATTACTGCTGGAGCTGTTAGTGGGTTTATTCAATTATCCGATTTTCCAGATGTTGACTATCTTATGTCAGAATATCATTATTATGATGAAGGGTTTGAAGTAAGATTTGACTCGCCGATTTCAAAAATATATGATTATGCCAAGGTTTTAAATGATGTAATGATGGATAACTTCAATCTCAAAATTTGTCCATATGTTGAGGCGTACACTTCAACTGCCGACCAATGTAAGATATGGAGTTATGGATCTGTTTACACCAATAACTTATATGCGACTTGTCCCCAAACAGGAAATCATAGTAATTTATGTTTGTCTTATGCCAAGTTAAGAGAAAGTATGTTGAAAAATAAGGGTGAGGGTTCAGATGTTGTTGGAAAATGCGTTTGGACAGGCCATATTTTAGATCCTCATTTAACTTCGGTGTCAAATGAACTTCTTAATGCGATTGTTTTTACATGTAAAAATGTTACAACATATTCTTCATCATCAAATAGATACAATAATATTGATGTCAATGAGATTTGGCAACAAAGGATAACGGAAATTGTTCATGAAACAGCACATTTATTTGGTGCGAAAGATGGATATTGTTTTGGTATTCCGCCAGGAGAGGAGTTTTGCGAAAATCCGTACTGCTATAGCTGTAATAAGAAACCAATTCCTGACTGCATAATGGCAAAACAAGTGATTCCTGATGATACCACAGATGTTTTTTGTGATGAATGCAGAGTGGTTATAATGGATCACTTGGCTGATCATCATTGAATGGAGGTAAATATATGAAAAAAATATTGTGTATATCTTTAGTTTTGCTTTTTATATTTTCATCATGTGGTGAAGTGGGCGAAAAAGAGCTTTTATCGGACAGAAATGCAATAGAAACGTATGATCATGATGGTTTACCTATGGTTGTTTATGCAACGCTTACGGAATTAAAAGAAATTAAAGCTGCTTTTGATTCTATGCAACCTGATGAATTTGTGGAGTATATGAAAAACGAAAAAAATGAACATTACATATCAGGGATGAGAAGTTATGAAAGCGCAAAAGATTTATTGGACGAGCTAGCTGCAACTACGGTTCCTTTGCTTGATGGAAATGAAAAAAACTTTTCAGAAATTGGTTTTTATTGGGAAAGAAATGAAGTGCAACAGCTTATTTTCTTTAATGAAAACAGCAGAGTGTCATCATACAATTATACACCAAAAAGCGGTCGTGATGAGTGTGCTGCTTTTGGAGCGAATAATGAAAAGGCGTTATTGCTGAAGGAATTAAACTATAATGGTGTTTCCGCATTAGTTTACAAAACGGATAAGGAAGAAACATTTTTTGCGGATGTTTTTGTGGATGACACATATATTTTTATGAGAACAAAAGATATTGAGACTATTGAAGAATTTGAAATTTGTTTTTCCAGACTTCAATTTGTCAAAATTGCGGATCTGCTTAATGGAACCTATACAGAAACGACACAAGTTGAGGGTAATTTAGAGTCGGATGAAAATTTTGATGAAACTGCGTTATACTCAATGGAACAAACTATAAATGAGTTTGAAATTGTGACAGAACCTATTGTAACTGAAACAATCGAATAAAACTTTAAGAACGGCTGATTTTCAGCCGTTCTTTTTTTGCAAATTTTCAGTTTTTAATGTGTCCTAACTTGACAGCAGCAGAGGGCAAAATCCTCGGCACGGGTGCAAACATGTTCAAAATCGCAGGACCCGTTATCGTCTACGGCACCCTTGCTGCTGTAATTTACGGGGTTATTTATTATATATTCTTGAGATGATTTTGCAACCGTTCTTATAAAATTAAATGATTTCTGCCGCACGGACTAAGGTCGATTATGCGACCTTTCTGTGCGGCGATTTTGCATATTCACGGCAACGCTGCAAATAATAACCGAAAGAAAACTTGGTTTGAGGTGATTTTATGCCGATAAGGCAGGGAAGATACACGCTTATGCTGCCGTCATTGCCCTCTGTTTCGGGCTATGCATCGGTTGTTGGTAAAAAAGAGGGTGAGGGTCCCCTTGGTCAGGTGTTTGACTATGTTTATGACGATGTTTATGCAGGCGAAAAATCATGGGAAAAGGCTGAAAGCGTAATTCATCGCGATGCGGTAACAAGAGCCCTTGCAAAGGCAGGGATTTCACCCGAGGATGCGGATGTTATTTTTGCCGGTGACTTGCTGAATCAATGCACGGGAACTACCTTCGGTATCCGCGAAATGGGCATTCCCTTTGCAGGGGTTTACGGTGCTTGTTCAACAATGGCGCTATCTATGGCGATGGCTGCTGTGTGGGTTGACGGCAGAGTTTGTGAAACTGCGGTTGCATCAACCTCATCTCATTTCTGCTCCGCTGAAAAGCAGTTCAGAATGCCTCTTGAATACGGCGGTCAGCGCACGCCGACTGCTCAGTGGACTGCAACTGCGGCAGGCGCGGCGGTTATTTCGTCAAAGGATTGCAGTGCAAAAATTGAAAAGGTGATAATAGGCAGAATTCAGGATTACGGCATAAAAGACCCCAATAATATGGGGGCGGCAATGGCACCCGATGATGTTAAACTAACACCATAGGGTAGCGCACGGAGCGAAGAACAAAAGAAACCCTATACCATACGGCGGCGCACGGTTATCATACACAAAACTGAAAGGAAAGGAGAGCATGTGCGCACGGTATAAAAACGGGGCTGTTCATTGAACAGCTCTTTGGCTGTCGATAAAGTCGCTGAAACATAAACGAAAAACAAATGAGGAAGTTCCGTTAGTCTCCTTTTGAAAGGAGGTGGCATTTTTGCAAGAAAATGACGGAGGATTGTAATAATATATTTCGTTTATTTGCCGTTTTTTCGCTTTTTGATGTATCTGTATACACCTTCAGGCGAAGAAAACGCCATTCAGCTTTCTTTCTCAACAGCCATATTTATTGTTTCGGGAAAATCATTTATCTCCCCTTGATTTAAGAATAAAAATCCATTATAATATCAACATGTTGGTGATATAATGAATACTTATTTTAACGAAATAACTTCAAAGCCTGTTAATATAAATGACAGCGGTATACTTTATAAAATACCTGCAGGTGCGATGTGCGGTAACGGCGACCTTGCAGTTGTATTTGACCAGGATGACAAGGGGCTTCTTATCCATATATCAAAATGTGATTTCTGGAAATTCACTCCCGGTGCACATAATGACGGCGGAATAAAAGCTGTAGGCAGCCTGCGAATCGGTAATGTTGATTTGTCGGAGTATAATATAAAGCAGTATTTTGACAAAGGGCTTCTTGAATGCAGGTTCGGCAGCACCGAAATGGAGCTGTTTGTTGCACCTGAAAATCTTATTTACTTTCAGATAAAAGTACCCGAATCGGAAGATTTTCCATGTGTTGATATCGAAATGCCGAACACCTGCAATTCAAATAATTCCGAATTTACGGATACGGATGTTAAGTGCTGTGTCCGCAAGTTTGACGGCGAAGAGGTTGACAGAGAGTCGGCAGTAATTCTTTGCCTGCATGAGATTGACTCACACACAGCCGACGGCTTCAAGTGCGCGCGCTACTGCATTTCGGCGGTTACCTGCTTTGATGACAGCGAATATATCCGCAAAGGTATCGATATGGCTTTGCATTGTGATTACGAGCGTGACAAGGCAAGAACTGAGGAAAAATGGGAGAGCTTTTTTGCGGCATCCAAGGTAACTCTTGAAGATAAAGAAATTGAAAAATTCTATAATTCAAGTCTTTATCATCTTGCGGGCTGTATGGGCAATAAAAAATTTCCTCCCGGCTTATTCGGCAATTTCATAACCGATGATTTCTTCCCCTGGGCGGGAGATTATCATATGAATTATAACTATGAAGCTCCCTACTATTGCATTTTTTCTTCAAATCATCCCGAGCTGTTTGACGGCTATATGACTCCCGTTAACGAGATGAGCGAAAATGCAAAGAAATTTGCAAAGTTTTTCGGCTGCAACGGCTATGCGCTCCCCGTAAGTTTCGGTCCGAAAGCACTTGATGTTTACAGCCAGGCGGATTGCAAGGAGCACGGAATACTTTTCCTCGGTCAGAAGAGCCACGCCGCTTATGCCTGCTTAATTCCCATAATGCATTGGTTCTCAACCCATGACAAGGATTATGCAGTTGAAAACTACTATGATTTTGTGTTTAACACAGCTGCTTTCTGGGAGGATTATCTTGTTAAAGAAAAAGGCAGATATGTGATTAAAAATGATGCTGCGCATGAAATCCCTTATTACCGCGGCGAAAAATTCAGATACATAACACACAAGGGGCAGATTGAAGCCGTAAACGCCATCAACTCCCTCGGACTTGTAAAATTGCTGTTCAGCGGTGTTTATGCTATGGCAAAGGAGCTTAACCTTAACCCCGAAAAGTATGCGCTCTGGGAGGACATCATTGAGAATCTGAGCGATTTCCCCACATTTATAAAGCACGGCAAAAAGTGCTTCCGCTACTCAAAGAGAGGTATCCGCTGGAGAGATGACAACACCGTTGGTCTGCAGCATATTTATCCTGCTTCTCAGATAGGCTTTTCATCGGGCGAAAAGCTGCTTAAAATTGCAAGAAACACATATTTCATCAACGACAGACGCCTTGATGATAATGGCTCAAATTCATACCTTCCCGCAGGTGCGAGAATCGGCGTTGACCCCGATTTCCTGATTGAAGGTATTCACCAAAACATAAAGGAATTTGGGCTTTCAAACAGGCTTTTCCGTCATCACGGCGGCGGCATTGAGCATCTTACAACCGTTCCCGCAACGATTAACGAAATGCTTATGCAGAGCTATGAGGGCGTTATCAGACTTTTCCCTTGCTGGAACAAAAAATCAGCTGCCTCATTTGAAAACCTGAGGGCTGACGGTGCATTCCTCGTTTCCGCCGAGCTTAAGAATGAGCAGATAGCTTCTCTTAAAATCAAAAGCCTTAAAGGCAGAACTTGTAATGTGGAATGCTCCGATATCAAGAGCGTTGTCAGAGAATCCGACGGAAAGCAGATTCCCTACACAAGGAACGGCAACACCGTTTCCTTTGAAACACAGGCAGATACAGTTTATATTCTTAAATGATTGAAACCCCGCCATATCGGCGGGGTTTTTTCTTGTTGCTGTATAATTTTGTTTTACTCAATCGTAATTCTGACTTCTCCGTTTGAAATAACGGTGAGAGTCAATGTTTTTGTTTCTTCGTCCCATTCGGCTCTGCCTTTTGCGCCGTTTGAGCCTGTTGCATTAACACTTGGCGGAGAGTCAAACCCTGAAAGTGTAATAACCGATGTTCTGAAATCTCTCGGATTGTCCATTTTGCCGCCTGCGGCATAGGCGCGCATAAACTGGTCCTCGCTCTCAAGTCCGTTGCATACCGCATCGGTATCAAGGCGGAGGTTGCACAAATCAATGCTTATCTTGTTGCTGTCCTCTTTGAAAATTGCATAGGTATGGGCAACAAAGGTAGCCTCAAGCTTCTTCTGGCTTTTGGGCAGGGTGTAGCTTACGCTCTGCTCGCTGTTGATTGTTTTGTTTTCATTGCTGTTGAAAACATAGATATAATCGTTTATGTCAAACAGTACACCATCGCCCGTGTAGGTTTCCTCATAGTGCTTGTTGAAGAAACGTTCCTTTATGGGATTGATGAAAAGCAGATTGAGATAATATGTGAAATCGTTGAGAATATAGCTGTCGGGAAGTACCTCTTTGGGGTCAGAGTAAATCGGCAGAATGGGAATTATATGGTATCTGCCCGTTGAAGGCACCCAATCCTTACTGCAATCCAGATAAACATTGTCAATTTTTTCCTGGAAGAAAGTAAATGAGTCGCAATAAAGTCCCTGAAGAATATGTGCATCGTTGCCGCGCAGGGGATATGATGCAGGGAGGGTCATTTTATAGGCAACCTTGATTTTTTCTTTTACCTGTTCCTTGTTGGGCACGGCACCGTTGAGAATTATCTGATAAAACGGATAGAGCACATCGTAGAAAGTGGGTGTAAAAACAACCTCACCGTCAATGAAGTGGTAAAGTCCGCCTCTGCTGAATGTGCCTTCAATGGCATAAACCGTTGCGCCGCCAACCAGATCGGCAATCATATCTATGCCGTAAAGGGCAGGGGGATATTTTGCGGTGGTAATCGGATCGGGCTCATTCGGTCTGATACCGATGTCATCATACTCAACAAAGCCTTCTTCATACCAAAGGAAGTTTTCAAGATTTACGCCCCAGTTACCGCAAACATCGTCAAGCCAACAGCCAAGGATATTTGACTGGCTTGAAAAATGCCTGCCGTGGCCGTTGTGCTTATCCATAATAACTATGTTTTCGCTGTTGCTTTTAAGCAGGTCATAAAGCTCTCTGTCTTTAAGTATGTGGTTAACATAGCAAACCTTTTTCCAATAGGTATATTCCATATCCTGCCAGATGAAAAGTCCTCCGTTTTCGGCGCAGGCCTTGATGCAGGATTTCATTCTTGCAAGAATGTTTTTGTTAACGCCGTTATCTTCAGTCACTTCCTCATATGCAAGCTTTTCGTTTGTAACGCCGTTGGTTGAAAGCTCAACCTGAACAAAGCCGATAAGGGACTTGTGCTCCTTGAATACGGCGGAAAGCTCCTCCTGAGTGAAGGGGTCACGGGTTTTGTTGGTGCAGAAGCACTCGGATTGGCAGACGATGGGCACATTATAGGCATCTGTGATTGTCAGCAGCTCATCCCAGAATTCAAGCTGACGCTGGGGTGTCATATCCGTCGGACCCTCGTCAATATAGATAACCGCAAAGTTTCTGACATCCTCGGGCAGAGCATAATAGGTTTTGATTGCATAGGTTGCAAAAGCCTCGCCTGTCTGCGGGCCGCCCCATATGGGGCAGTTTCTTATCATAAAAAGGGGATTCTCTTCGTCAACGTACATACGGAGTCCGTCAACCTGCTTGCGGGTTCTGATTTCTGTAGGCTCATTTGATTTTTGGGGAATATCAACAATTCCCGTGTCAAAAGAAGTATCCTGCGCCGAAACCTCAAAGGGAATCATAACCAGCATTGCCAGAATCATAAAAATACTTATTATTCTTTTCATTTTTCAGCTCCGTTTCTGCTTGATAGGCAATAGTTAACTGTAAAATTATATCACACGAAAATGTGACTATCAAGCATTAATTTGTGTTTGCATTATCGACTGCAGTCTTTGAAAAATAAAATATATTATGTTTTTATTGTAATTACGACAGGAATATGATAAAATTTATAATTAAGAAATACTGATAGGATGAAATATATGCTGACACAGAATGTTAACCTTAACGGCAAAACCGTGCTTGTTACGGGCGCTGCAGGATTTATCGGCTCAAACCTTGTAATGGAGCTTCTGCGCACCGTTGATAAAATTAAAATCGTAGGCATCGACAATATGAACGATTACTACGATGTTTCAATCAAGAAGTACAGACTTTCCGAGATAACTAATCTGGCAGTGCAGAAAAGCTTCAACGGGAGTCAGTTTATTTTTATTAAGGGCAATATTGCAGACAGAAAGCTCATTGACGAATGCTTTGATAAATACGGCTTTGATGTTGTTGTTAACCTTGCTGCGCAGGCAGGTGTGCGCTATTCAATCACAAATCCCGATGTTTACATTGAAAGCAATATAATCGGCTTCTACAATATTCTTGAAGCATGCCGCAATCATCCCGTTGAGCATCTTGTTTATGCCAGCTCGTCAAGCGTTTACGGCTCAAACAAGAAGATTCCCTACAGTACGGACGATAAGGTTGATAACCCTGTCAGCCTTTATGCGGCAACCAAAAAGAGCAACGAGCTTATGGCTCACTCCTATTCAAAACTCTATAATATCCCCTCAACGGGACTTCGTTTCTTTACGGTTTACGGCCCCGCAGGCAGACCCGATATGGCTTATTTCGGCTTCACAAACAAACTGAGGGCAGGGGATAACATTCAGATTTTCAATTACGGAAACTGTAAGAGAGATTTCACTTATGTTGACGATATTGTTGAGGGCGTAAAGCGTGTTATGCAGTGTGCCCCCGAAAAGGAAAACGGAGAGGACGGGCTTCCCGTTCCGCCTTACAGAGTTTATAATATCGGCAACAACAACCCCGAAAATCTTCTTGATTTTGTTGATATACTTCAGCAGGAGCTTATCCGTGCAGAGGTTTTGCTTGCGGATTATGATTTTGAAGCCCACAAGCAGCTTGTGCCTATGCAGGCAGGCGACGTGCCCGTAACTTATGCTGATACCACAGCCCTCGAGCGTGATTTCGGCTTCAAGCCCTCAACCTCATTGCGTGACGGTCTGCGTAAGTTTGCAGAGTGGTATAAAGAATTTTATATGTGAATAAAAGGTGATAATAATGGATAACAGAAAATTCAGCATTAAGCAGGGTTATGTTGCAAGGGAGATAGCAGGCGAATATATTGCAGTGCCAGTTGATTCCTCCTGCGGAGCTCATATAATTGTTCTGAATCCCGTAAGCAAATTCCTCTGGGACGAGCTTAAAACGGAAAAAACCTTTGATGAGCTGCTGGATGCAATGCTTAAAAACTACACTGTTTCCCGAGAAGAAGCAGAAGCGGATTTAAAAGAATTCCTCATGCAGCTTATTGAAAACGGATTACTTAATTAAAAAATGACCCACGAAGTTGAAAAACTTCGTGGGTTTAATCTTTACAGGGGTAAATATTCCTCAAAAATCAGTTTTTTGATTTCGTAAAGGTCGGGCACAAGAACTGCCATGCCGTCAATCATTGCATTTTTGTAATTGCCTTCTGAGGGTACGCCGTAGTTTTCAATTTCAAGCTCTGAAAGAGAGGCTGCCAGGTTTGCTGCAAATGACAGCAATACATCATCAGACATATCTGTGGTCATCAGAGGCAGAATCTCGTTAACGAGGCTCATAAGTTCAGGCAGGGTGCAGTCCTTCATTTTTTTAAACATAGAGCCGAGGAGTTTTCTCTGCCTTTCCGTTCTCTGAAAATCGCTGTCAATCTTTCTGATTCTTGTATAAATCAGCGCCTGCTCGCCGTTAAGGTGGCAAAGCCCCTCATGAGCATCGCCGCCGACTATTTGCGCTTCTTCTGCGGTAAGTTCAATATCAACGCCGCCTAAAATATCAATTATCTGCTCAAAGCTGTCAAAATCAACCTCAAGACAGCCGTCTATTGATACACCGAAGTTTTTCTCAAAGGTTTGGGTAATAAGAGGAAAACCGCTGTAGACATAGGCCGCATTAAGTCTGTTATCTGCATATCCGGGAATCTGCACGTATAAGTCGCGCAGGAAAGATATCATTGCAAGCTCTTTGGTTTCATAATTAAAGCTGCAAAGAATCATTGCATCGGAGCGCTGTCTGCCTTCATCGGGTCTCCTGTCCTGACCGATCAAAAGAATATTGAAAAGGTTATCATCGTCATCGGCGGTGAATTTATCGCCGTTCCACTCAATATCCTCGGGATTTAAAACCTCTGCGGAAGTGACGGAAGATTCAGCTTTGGTACTTGAATACGATGTTTCGCCGCTTGCGGAATTGTCGGCTTTATTTTTGAAATGATTAACCGCAAATGCAGAAACACCCAGAAGAACGGCAATCGCAACAAGCACGGCAACAATTGTTTTGATTTTGTTGTTTTTCATATAATCACCCGTGAAAGTTTACATCGGCAGATATTCTTCAAAAATAATCTTTTTGATTGCGTATCTGTCGGGCACAAGAACGGCCATACCTCTTATCATTGCGCTTTTATAGGTGCCTTTGGGTGGCACGGAATATGTTTCAATGCCGAGGCTTGCAAGTGAGGGGGCGTATTTAACTGCAAGTGATGTTATCTGACCGTTTGACATATCTGTTGTTACAATTGGCAGAAGCTCATCAACAAGGCCAAGGATTTCGCTGACACTGCAATTCTTAACCTTTTTGAAAACCGCATTAAGAACCTTTCTCTGCCTTGATGTGCGGTTAAAGTCACTGTCAATCTTTCTTATTCTTGCATATCTAAGGGCGTGTGCGCCGTCAAGGTGGCAAACTCCTGCTGTTGCGCCGTCACCGATGATTTTAGCCTCAGCGGCGGTAAGCTCGATATCAACTCCGCCAACAAGGTCAATGGCGGTTTTAAAGCCGTTGAAATCAACCTCAACACATCCGTCAACCGTAACGCCGAAATTTTGGTAAAGGGTTTCTTTTAAAAGCGGGAAGCCGCCGAAAACATAGGCCGCATTAAGTCTGTTATCGGAGTATCCGGGAATTTGCACATAAAGGTCACGCAGGAATGAAATCATTGAAAGTTGATTGTTTTCAGGGTTGAAGCTGCAGAGAATCATTGAGTCTGAGCGCTGTCTGCCCTGGCCTTCACGTCTGTCCTGACCGACAAGCAGAATGTTAATCAGGTGGTCATCGTTGCCGTTGTAGCCTTCGCCGTCCCAGTCAACGCTGTCAGGGTCAATTACTTCAAGGGAAGGGTCGTAAACATCGGTTTCAAAGTCCTCCTGATCTGCAGGAATGGGCACAACATCGCCCACTCTGTTTATTTTGTTAAGATAGTGGTTTACGATAACCACGCCTGAAAGGAAAATCGTAAGCAGTACAAGGATTATTGCCACAAATGCTTTTGCACCTTTATTTGATTTCTTTTTAGTTGCCATAGTATCACCTGTCAATTCTTTTGTTCCTCGGGTTGTCCGAAAAGCTTAAGGTCGGAATAAATATCTATTCTTTCCGCAGCCTCTTTTGCAACTTTATTGGGGCGGATTTTCGGGCGTTTGCCGAAAACGGAACGGATTATATACCTTCCGCCGAAGAAAATCCATCCGAAAGGCAGCAGAAATTTGAATTTTCTTGCCGCTTTCCAATTATTATATACAATGCTGTTGGCAGAAATGACAAACTGCCTGAGCATGGAAACATCTTTTTCGTTTTTGTTTGATATGAGCAGGCTTTCGTGGCTTCTGTCGGCATTTTTTTGTCCGAAATTGCCGCCGATGATAATATCAATGAGAATGTAGTCTGCCAGTTTTTTATCGGCGTCCTCAGCCCATTTCATTCCGGGGCAGCCGAGATATTCACAGCAAATGAGTGTCATAACCTTTGCAAAGTCCCAAAGACCGATATCTTTAAGCACTTTTTCAAACATATTAATAAATTCATCTTCGCCAATAGCGTTAATGTAAACCGCCCAGTCGCAAAGATGGCGCAATCCAAGGCCGTCACCCGTCAGGTGGTGGCACATATGGAGCAGAATTATAAGTCCGTGGTGGAAACGGGAGGGTATTCTTACCGTGCCAAGCTCTGTTTCAACATCCTGCGAACAGTCCAGAAGATTTGAAAGATATTTTCTGACCTTTACGCCTGCCTTGCCATTGGGGATACCCGAGGGCTGGAAATGCATTTCACAGCGGCACAGCTTGCTTATATAAACATCATGAACATCGTGATTTTTACCCGTTGATTCATAGCCGCTGTTTTTTAGAGCCTCATCGGCTTTTTCAAAATCATCCGTATCAACAAGAAAATCAACATCGCCCATTGAGCGCATTAAGGGGTCAGGATAATAGAGTGCAGATGCAAAGCCCTTGAGAATGGTGTAGGGAATGCCGTGATTAGTCATTATGCCGTGAATACGGACATGTTCAAAATCAATTTTGGCATTGCCTGCGAGGGTGTTGCTCAGCTTTTTTCTGATGTATTCGCACTTTTCACTTTTAAGAATTTTGTCATTCGAATTGTGAAATGCCATAAGAGTAACCGCTTGAGCGTATGCTTCGCACCAGACCGCATTCAGGTCAACCTCTTCAAGGTTAACCCTGCGCCCTGCATTGAAAAGATTGTTGGCAAGAATATCCAGCAATGCTTTTTCGTGTTCTCTTAACTTGGCATTTTTAATACCCATTTAAATTACACCACTTCAAAAAATGTATCTGGTTTATTGGGGTCAAACTGTTCGTTTGCCCACATAAGAGTTACAAGGGTTTCCGTTTCGGAAAGGTTGATAATATTGTGAGTGAAGCCGGGGAGCATATGAACAGCCTCGGGCTTGTCACCTGAAACTCTGAATTCAAGCACCTTGTCGGAGCCGATTTCTCTTTGCTGAATAAGGGCTGTGCCCGAAACAACAATGAAAAATTCCCACTTTGTATTGTGCCAGTGCTGCCCCTTGGTTATGCCGGGCTTGCTGACATTAACGGAAAACTGACCGCAGCTTGGGGTTTTTAATATTTCGGTGAAGCTGCCTCTGTCATCGCAGTTCATTTTAAGAGGAATGCTTACTTTATCCTCGGGTAAATATGAAAGATAGGTTGAATAAAGCTTTTTTGCAAAGGAATTGTAAGGAATTTCGGGCATAACAAGAGTCTGACTCTGCGACTTGAAACTTTCAAGAAGTTCAACGATTTCACCCAATGTTACCTTATGAGTTACAGGGAAAGTGCAGAAATTATCCTTTCTGCTTTCCTTGCCTTCAAGAGCATTAAGCATTTCATCAACAAAATCGTCAATATAGAGAAGCTCAAGCTCAACCGAAGGGTCATTAACGGTTATGGGCAAATCCTTTGCAATGTTGTTGCAGAAGGTGGCAACGGCTGAGTTGTAGTTGGGTCTGCACCATTTGCCGAAAAGGTTGGGCAGGCGGTAAACAAGCACCTTTGCGCCAGTTTCTTTTCCGTATTCAAAAAGCATATTCTCCGCCGCCAGCTTGCTTTTGCCGTATTCCGAGCCTGTAAATCTGCCTTCGAGGGTAGCCTGCACCGAGGATGAAAGCATAACGGGTGCCTTGCTGCCGCACTTCTTTAATGCATCAAGCAAATCCGAAAGTACACCGTAATTACCTGAAAACTCGCTTACATCTTTGGGTCTGTTGACTCCCGCAAGGTGGAAAACGAAGTCTGCCTTTGCGCAGTATTCTTCAAGCTCTGCAGGAGTGGAATCAATATCGTATTCGAAAATATTCTCAATTGCAATTTCGGGTCTTGTGCGGTTTTTGCCGTCCTTTATGTTCTTAAGGTTAGCGGCAAGATTTCTTCCTGCAAAGCCCTTTGCGCCTGTGATAAGAATGTTCATTTAAAACTTTCTCCAAACCATTTTGTTAACTATTCCCGTATAGCTCTGAATGAGTCTTACAATTTTGTCCGAAACATTTTTATCGGCATAATCGGGAACGGGAGTTGCGAATTCTTCGTTGCCCGTAAGTTCCACTGCGGTTTCAACAGCCTGAAGCAGGTTCTGCTCATCAATGCCTGCAAGCACAAAGCAGCCCTTGTCCAATGCCTCGGGGCGCTCCGTTGATGTTCTGATGCAAACTGCAGGGAAAGGCTTGCCTATGCTGAGATAAAAGCTGCTTTCCTCGGGCAGAGTACCGCTGTCAGATACAACTGCAAATGCACCCGTCTGCAGGCGGTTGTAATCCGAAAAGCCGAGAGGCTCGTGCATAATAATTCTCTTATCGAGCACGATTTCAGAATTTTCAATCCTTTTTCTTGAACGGGGATGGCAGGAATAGAGAATGGGCATATCGTATTTTTCCGCAAGAGTGTTCAATGCGCTGAACAGCGAACGGAAGTTTTTATCCGTGTCAATATTCTCCTCTCTGTGTGCGGAGAGGAGGATATATTTTTTCTCCTCAAGCCCGAGCTTTTCAAGAATGTCGCTTTTAAGAATCTTGTCCAGATTAGCGTTAAGCACCTCTGCCATAGGCGAGCCCGAAACATAGGTGCGCTCCTTGGGCAGACCGCATTCGGCAAGATAACGCCTTGCATGCTCGGAATATGCAATGTTGACATCCGAAATAATATCAACAATTCTTCTGTTTGTTTCCTCGGGCAGGCACTCATCCTTGCAGCGGTTGCCTGCTTCCATATGGAAAATAGGGATATGAAGCCTCTTTGCGCTTATAGCCGAAAGGCAGCTGTTTGTATCGCCGAGAATAAGCAGAGCATCAGGCTTGATTTCATCCATAAGCTCATATGATGATGCAATGATGTTGCCAACGGTTTGTCCCAGATTGTCACCAACGCAGTTGAGGTAAACATCGGGCGCATCCAGATTAAGGTCCTCAAAGAAAATGCCATTAAGAGTGTAGTCATAGTTCTGACCCGTGTGAGCAAGAATGCAGTCAAAATATTTGCGGCACTTCTTGATAACTTCCGAAAGACGAATAATCTCGGGCCTTGTGCCAACGATTATAAGCAGCTTGAGCTTGCCGTTATTCTTGAAATTAACATCGTATTTCATTGTGCATTAAACTCCTCAAGTCTTTCTCTTATATAGGAAAGCTCCATAAGTTTTTCTTTAACTTCCTCAACATCCAGCATTTTTGTGTTGTTGCTGTTGAATTCCGTAAGCTCGGCACGCTTCACATCGCCATCGGAGAAATATTTATCATAGTTAAGGCTGCGGTTGTCAGCGTGAACGCGGAAGAAATCGCCCATATCCTCTGCCTTTGCACATTCCTCGTTGGTAAGCAGGGTTTCATACATCTTTTCGCCGTGGCGGATGCCGATAATCTTGATATCTTCCTTCTTGCCGCCGAAAAGCTCGCAGACAGCTTCTGCCTGAGTCTGAATTGTGCAGGCAGGTGCCTTGCGCACGAAAATATCGCCGCTTTCGCACTCCTTGAATGCAAAAAGAACAAGGTCAACTGCCTCTTCAAGTGACATAATAAAGCGTGTCATATCGGGATTTGTGATTGTTATGGGCTGTCCGTTTTTAATCTGGTCAATCCAGAGGGGAACGACGGAGCCACGGCTGCAAAGCACATTGCCGTATCTTGTGCAGCAGATTTTGGTTTTGTTGGGGTCAACATTTCTTGCCTTTGCGGTAGCAACTCTTTCCTCAAGCGCCTTTGTGATACCCATTGCATTAATGGGATATGCAGCCTTGTCCGTTGAAAGGCAGATAACGGATTTAACTCCTGCCTCAACCGCAGCGGTAAGCACGTTGTCCGTACCGATAACGTTGGTTTTGACGGCTTCCATGGGAAAAAATTCGCAGGAAGGAACCTGCTTGAGAGCAGCTGCATGGAAAACGTAATCAACGCCGTGCATTGCATTGCGGATTGAGTCGATATCTCTTACGTCGCCGATGTAGAACTTGATTTTATCCGCAACCTCAGGCATCTTAGCCTGAAATTCGTGACGCATATCATCCTGCTTTTTCTCGTCACGGGAAAAAACACGAATTTCTTTTATATCTGTTCTTAAAAAGCGGTTAAGCACGGCATTGCCGAATGAGCCTGTGCCGCCGGTTATAAGTAAAGTTTCGCCTTTAAAATTATACATTCTTATCATCTCCATCGATTTGCTCTATGCATGGAAGAACAGCGTTACCCCAATTCTTGAACCAGTGTTTCAAATGAATTGATTTGTCTGAATGTTCAACAACAAAAACTATTCCTTTACATTGGTCATAATAAGCTGCATTTCCTGATTGATCTTCATCATATAGCTTGAAGTGAAGAGCATATCTTCCGGGGACAAGATATTTTGTGTCAAATAAGAAATAAGATTCGTTATTACCTTCGGTGTGATTTAATTCACCGCAGTGGATTATTCCAACCGCGTATCCATCTGTGCTTGTAATAACAATTTTCATTTTTACTCGTTCTGTGTCATTCTGACAGTGCCACTTCATAAGAAATTTAAATGTATTTCCATATTCAATATGGTTGGAAGGACTGTCTGTAATTTTGAAACTGTCAATTAGATTATGCAAATTGCATTTTGAATTTCTTTTAAACGAAGTAACATCAAAATATGTTGTGTCGTTAAGGTCGTCCTGCATATAAACAGCAATAGCTTCATCGGTAGGTCCCTCAAAAGCTTTTGTGCCATGCGATAAAACAATGCAGCGGTTGCAAAGGCTTTTAACCGTTTGCATATTGTGGCTGACGTAAAGGATTGTTCTGCCTTCTTCCTCTGCAACTTTTTTCATTCTGTCAATGCACTTATTTTGAAACGCTACATCTCCAACGGCAAGAACTTCGTCCATAATCATAATTTCACTGTCAAGGTGAGATGCAACGGCAAAGGCAAGTTTAACCTTCATGCCGCTTGAATATCTTTTAACGGGAGTGTCAATAAACTGACCAACCTCCGAAAATTCAACGATTTCGTCAAATTTACGGTCAATTTCAGCTTTTGTCATACCAAGAATTGCACCGTTGAGATAAACATTTTCTTTGCCTGTCAGTTCAGGGTGGAAGCCTGTTCCAACCTCAAGCATACTTGTTATTCTGCCGTTGAGATAAATATTGCCTTTTGTAGGGGCTGTAACACGGCAGATGAGTTTAAGTATTGTTGATTTGCCCGCACCGTTTCTGCCGATAATACCAACAGTTTCCCCTTTTTTTATATCAAACGACAAATCGTTGAGAGCAAGAAAACGCTCGTTTTTATCGTGAGCTTTTTCACCGATTTTTAGATTAGGATCTTCTTTATGAAAAAGCTTTGCCAGTTTTGACTGGATTTCACCTTTAAGGGTTGCTCCGCCGATTGCGCCAAGGCGGTATTCTTTTGAAACATTTTCAACTCTTATTGCCAATTCTTCCATACCGCACCTCACACTGTATCCATAAAGGTTTTTTCAGATTTACTGAACATCATTGCGCCGATTACCGCAACAACCGCCGTTGTAATCCAGCTTATGCCATAGAACAGCCAGTCAACATCTCCTGATCCAAGAAACCCATAGCGAAAAAGGTTGATTGCAGGCGTAACAGGATTAAGCATATACACATTATATAACATACTGCCGACTGCAAGCTGTGAACGGCTGAACATATCATAGGCAACAGGAGAGCAATATGACCAGAGGCTTACACCGAAGCCGACAATCATTGCAAGGTCACGATACTTTGTTGTAAGGGCTGAAATTATCATACCGAATCCCATACCGAGAATTGCAAGTTGAATAAGCACTAACGGGAACATCAGCATGAAAATATTTGGCTTAAGACCTGCATCGGTAACCAGATAATATGCCATAAAACAAAGCATAAATGCAAACTGGATAAAGAAACCTATAAACTGAGATATTGCAGTTGAAATGGGCATTACAAGACGAGGGAAATATACCTTACCCAATATTGCCGAGTTACCTGTGAAGGTGTGTGATGTTTCACTCAGACAGTTTGCAAAGAGCGTCCAAACAATAGTGCCCGAAAGGTAGAATATAAAATTAGGCACACCCGATGCACCAAGACCTGCAATGTTACCAAAGAATACCGAGTAAACAACCGTTGTGAAAAACGGCTGAATAACTGCCCAAGCAGGTCCAAGAATAGTCTGCTTGTATTTTGCTACAAATGTCCTGCGTACAAAGAGCATTATAAGGTCTTTGCAGTTTTTAAGTCCTTTTATATCCATACTGAAAGCGCTGTTGGTTGATTTAACAACCGTTGTCCATTTTTGTTGTGTCATAATTATCTCCTGTGTTTTTTAGGAAGAGTTAAGCAATCTCCCCAAATAGAATCCCATTTTTCAGGATTGAATTTCATATGTCCGCCGTTTGAGAAAAAAGTCATTTCTCCATTGTATAGTTTACCGTTGCAATCATAGAAGTCTACTCTGACATGAGTGGTTCCTTCCGAAAGTTTTTCGGCTATTTCTAAAAGTTTATTGTACTGGGTGGGTTTGGGGAAAACATCTCCGGCAGATGCGCCTGTTGTCATATCAAGGTGATTCCAATTGATATCATAAAAGTCCTTGGCAAGAGTACCATCGGATAATACGCTTCCTACTTTAAAGAATTTAGGAACACCGTTGAAACAGAAAACATTATACTCCAACAAACTATCACCGTTTGAGTTTTCCAACAACTGTTCACATATAATTTTTCTTGGTATATTTTTGTAAGGCCACTCTCTGTTTTTTTTGTAATAATTTCGCTTAAGTCTTGAGTTTAGATTGTCTCGAACTTCTTCGAAATCAAGATTTTTTTTGTCTCGACATATTATAACTCCGTTGTCGTGATTGCATTTAATTACAAATTTTTCCGGCAGGGAGTCAAAATCGATATCATCTGCGTTTTCCCATACACCAAGCAATGGAATAAGGTAACTGTTACCGATTCTTTCATTTATATACTGTCTTGCAAGATATTTATCTGCCATAATGGTGTATACAGGTTTTCTGTCATAAAGTTTTAACCAATTGCATTTTTCGTTAAAGGTTTTTGGATTCTTTAAATTTAATTCTTTTCCGGTTCTTTGAAAATAGACTTTTTCAATGTGTTTTTTATCAGGCAATACACTTGAATACCTGTCTTCTGCAGAAAAATATTTTTTATAGAACTTAACAATCTTTCTTTTAGCTTTGTGAGCTGTTTCTAAAATTAACATTTTTTACTCTCCGTTCAAATATTATTAATTACATTGAGCCATTTTTCAGAGATTTTTTCAATAGAATGAGAATCTCTAATTTTGGCTGCATTTTTGCTGCATTTGTCTGCCAGGCCTTTCTCGGCTATCATTCTTGCCATTGCATTTTTCAGTGCCTCTGCATCTCCGACAGGAACAAGAAGACCATTTTCTCCGTCAGTAATCATTTCTCTTGCTCCGCCGCCGTCACAATCGGTACAAACACACGGTAAGCCTATTGCCATAGCTTCAATCATTGAATTTGAAATTCCTTCATAATCAGATGATGATACAAACATTGCGCAATCAAGAATAATGTTGTGTATATCAGATGACGGTGGAAGAAGAAAAACAGAATTTTCAAGACCTCGGTTTAAAATATATGATATTAGCTCTTTTTTATATTCTGTGTTGTTTGGATCTGATGTATCGGCATATATTTTAAGAGTATAATCAGGAAAAGTGCAGTGCAATTTTTCAAATGCTTGAATAAGTAACAACAAGTTTTTTTGTCGTGACAGCCTGCAAAAGTTTACAATAGTTTTGTCTCTTGCGCCGAAATACGGTAGCGGCAGATTGGAATTGATGGGGTTATGTATAATATAAACATTTTTGCGATTAACTAATCCGTGTTCGTTTGCCTCTTCTTCAGTCTGAAAAATAAAGGCATCAGATTTTTTTATGGTTTTCTTGGTTAATTCGAAGTAACGTTCAAAAGAATACTTATTTGAAGCATTTGTTTCAGCGTATATTATTTTATTTTTCAATCCTTTGATAGCAAAGAATATTCTGTCAAAAGTATTAAAACCAAAATTAATAATTGTTGCTTCCGGATGAGATATCAAAAATGACCTGATACTTTTGCTTTTTCTTAAAGAACTAATTTTGTAGTTTATAACATTCCGAAACGGTTTAAATAAAAGTTGCATTTTTTTGAGGATGGCAATTTTTTGGTTAATCTTTTTATCGGATTCAACAACTTCTTTGAGCTCCTTTACTTTTTGGTAGAATTCAGGGACAATAATAAGATTAATTCTGTTGTCAGAGCTATAGAAATTCTCGTCAATTATTGTTGCGTCTCTGCCAAGGACGGCAAGAATATAAACCTTGTAGCCAAGTTTAACAAATTCTTCAGCGAGGTTAAATACTCTTCTTTGAGCGCCGCCTATTCCATACCAACTAAATGTTATAATTAGCTCTTTGTTCATAAAAGAATCCCTTCCCGAGTTATGAGTTTGTTTTTTTGCGCAATTTCTTATATATCGTACCGATTAATTTGCTTTCGGTCAAAAAATTAATTGTGGGATTAATGTAATTATTCTTTATTTTTTTCATACAACGATATTTTTTTGTAAAACTAAGAATTTTCGCAGCCTTCTTTTTGTGTATAAGCTCATAATATTTGCGGTAAAGTGGGCTGAGTTTTTCAACGGGTATATGTCCGTAAAATCTTTCGCAGATGGGGTCGTTTATAATCTGCTCAATAAGTTCAATTTTCTTTTTTCTGTCATTGGGGCAAAGAGGTTTCATCTCGTTTTCAATGCAATCTGTAGCAAAGAAAAATGTACGAAGATGCATCTGATCCATTAAATCCATTTCTTTAAAATTCTCTGTGTCCTTGTAAAGGATTTCAATAAGATATGTGTAAAGGATCCACATATTTTTTGTATAACCTCTGGAAAGAGAATCTGTTACAATGCGGTTATGGTAAAGTGGTTCGGAGATATAATAATAATTTTGTGCTACAAGTGTTGATTCATATGTAAGTTGCAAATCCTGGCTTCTTCTCAGCCTTCGATCAAAGCGGATATTGTTGCATTTTAAAGATTCCAATTTGTAAATTCTCAGGCAGTTACTCCAACGTATTGCTCTTTTTGCGTATCCTTTTCCAATGTAGGCAAGCGTTTTAGGTAATATAACATTTCTAATTTCTTCTCTGTTGTATGCACCGTCGTGCATTTCGGGGGTGAAAATATGGCCGTTTTCATTTTCTTGGCAATTGCAGAAAACAATATCAGAGTCGTTTGATTTTGCTGCATTGTACATTTTTTCGTACATATGCGGTTTTATCCAATCGTCCGAATCAATAAAACCAATATATTCACCGTTTGCACGAACCAGACCGTCGTCTCTCGCTGCTGCAAGACCTTCGTTTTCTTTATAATAATAACTTACTCTGCTGTCCAAAAGATATTTTTTGCAGATTTGTGCACTACCGTCAGATGAACCGTCATCTATAAGGATTATTTCGATATCTTTAAGTGTTTGAGTAACAATGCTGTCAAGACACTGTTCAAGATATTTTTCTGCATTGTAAATTGGAACAACAATACTGACTTTAACCATTTATCAGTTCCATCCATTTCTTGGTTATTTTATCAACAGACTGCTCATTACGGATTTTTACGCTGTTTTGAGAAAGTTTCTTTGCAAGTTCCTGGTTTTCAATTACATCTTTCATTGCGTTGCACAGAGCTTGGGCATCTCCGACAGGGGTGAGAATACCATTTTTACCGTTTTCTATAACGGCACGGGCGCCTCCGGCAGGGCAATCGGTACAAATACAAGGCAGACCTAATGCCATTGCCTCAAGCATCGAATTAGACATCCCTTCGTAATCCGATGATGAAACAAACATTGCGTAATCTCTGATTACTGAATGGATATCACTTCGTGAGGGGAGAAGATGAATGCTGCTTTCACAACGGCTACTTTTGATTTTTTGATAAATTACATTAATATATTCTTTTGTGCAGTTCCCGACAGGATCACCGTAAATATATAAACTATATTTCGGGTGAGTGTTATGAAAAAAGCTAAAAGCATCAATCAACAGTGGTAAATTTTTTTCAGGCGATATCCTACAGAAGTTAACAATCTTTTTCTGCCTTTCACCGAAATAGGCGAGCGGTAAATCCGACTTTACCGGATTGAAGATAACGGTTCCCCTGACAGGAGTGTTTTCTTCGTACCATTTTTGAGCATCGGGTGATTGGAAAACAACTGCATCAGCTTTGGGAAAAACAGTATCCATAAAAGCCTTAACGGTTTTGCTGTTGGATGATTGTGCGGGGTCTCCTCTTTCGGAGATAATGACCTTGGTTGTTTTGTTTTTGGCAAGAAGCGTAAGAAATATAGAATCGTATAAAAATGCAATCGCAGATGTATGCTTATGTTTTTTGAAATAGCTTTTAAGCCATAATACGGAACTGAGATTTCTTGAGTAATATTTCAGAACGGAAGATTTATGATTTAAACCAAGCTTACCCAAGAGCCTTGCCCACAGCATAATAATTTTGGGTACAAAATTGGGAAATTTCAGTTTTGTTGCTTCATCCGGCAGAGAGATTACATTGATTTTTTTATCAATATCACGCAGAACAGCATCACATTTGTTTTGGTGTGTCAAAATAAGCGATACTTTATGTCCGTTTTCTACCGCAGACCTGCTTAAAAGAGAGATAACTCGTTCTGCTCCGCCGCCGTGCATAACTTTTATTAAAAAAACTGTTTCGTAGATGTTGCTCATATCGATTTTAATCTCGCTTTCACTTTTTTATAAAGACGGTATGCTTTCTTCTTTATGAAAACTGACTTGATTCTTAGAAACTTTTTGTTAATGAGCATTTCAAGCATATTACGGCTTGTGGAGTTGTCAAAAGGAGATGATTTTATCAAACATTCATCCGGAAGCATTGAACACCAGTTATAATTTAGTATTTGCATTCTTTCTTTTTTAGATGGAGCATTTTCATAATATTGTGAAAATGTATACATAACTTCATTCAACCATCTTGCATTCAGCTTTTGATGATATTCTTCGGTGTCCATACCCCATATATGAAGATACTCTCTGAACCGGTAATAAACATAGAGTATATTTTTGGATGGTATAGTTTCAAGTTTGTATGAACGGGAAATGCTTTGTTCATTTGTTCTGTAATTATAAAGAGATTTATTTATATAAATAATTTTTTTAGCCGCTGTAAGAATGTGGATTGATCTAAACCAATCTTCCGCCATGTTTTTATCGTAGTAAAGCGAATAATCGGTAGGATCATTTCTCAAAATTTCCGTTTTTACGGCTTTTGTCCAAAGTGCTGTGACAAGCGTTGTATTGATTAGAGATTCATAAATAATCTTTTTATTTTCGGATGTATATACGGTTTCAATATCTGCAAGCACATACTTTTTTTGTTTTTTTATTCCGTTATTAATATAATTAAACGAATAAAGAACGATTTCAGTTTGAGGGTGCTTGGTTATTGTTATGTCAATCTCTTCAAGCAAATTCAGTTCAACAAAATCATCGGAATCAACGAACAAACAAAATTCACTTATTGCAACATTAATTCCTGCCTGTCTTGCAGAAACAAGACCTTGGTTTTCTTTGTGTATTACCTTAATCTTATCGGAAAACTTTTCGGCATAATCATCGCAGATTTTGCCTGAAGAGTCTGTTGAGCCGTCGTCAACAAGAATAATTTCATATTCTCCTTTATAGGTCTGGTTAAGCAATGAGTCAACACACTGCTCAAGATACTTTTCAACATTATATACGGGAACAAGTATGCTGAATTTCATTTGCTTTTCACCCCTCTAAAAGAGCTTTCCATTGCTCCTTGTATTTTTCAAATTCATCCGAATAATCGGTGTTTTTCAGGTTTTCAATCATATCCGAGTACAGTTTTTTATCGGATATGAAAGCTTTTATACTTTCGGCAAGAGATTGCGGATTTATATCGCACAAAATGCCGTTTTTACCGTCGCTAACAAGTTTCTGTCCGCCTACTGTTGCGGTTGAAGCGACGGGCTTATTAAGCCTGTGAGCCTCAAGAATTGTTACGGGCATTGCTTCTTCATATGAGGGCTGTGCATAGATATCACAAGCTGCCATGTAGGGATAGGGGTTTTTCTGCATACCCGTGATTGTAATATTATCTTCAAGTCCGTATTTGCTTATCAGTTTTTCAATTTTCTGTCTTTCGGGGCCGTCACCAACAAAGTACCAGATAAAGTCAACGCCGCTGTCTTTAAGAATTTTTGCACATTCTACAGCCAGGTCAAATCCCTTAACGGGAGCAAACCGTCCGCAGGAGCAAATTACGGTTTTGTCAGTTTCAGGCAGGGCGAATTCCTCGCTCTGTGCAGCAATCATTTCCTGATCCGTATAATTTTCAACAACGCTGATTTTGGATTTATGTTTGGGATACCACTTTTCAAGAAGTTTCTTTTGTTCTTCATGGAGTGCGGCTATTTTATCAAATCCCGGCAGGACAAGCTCGTGTATATCATGGAGTTCATCGGTGCTGGTGTGATAAAAAACAATCTTCTCATCGGCATCAATACATTTATCAACAAACAGCGAAGTGTAGCCCTGAACATATGCAACGGCAATATCGTATTTTTTAGATTTGAAATATTTTCTCTTTTCATAACGCATGGAATCTTCGCGGATTCTGTCCGCAAGCTCATTGCTGAACGCGGCTTCCAGATGCTTTTTACCAAGGCGCTTGCTTAACCATATTTTAAACTGAAGCAAGAGCGCATAGGGTTTTCTGTAGTAGTGATGCGGATCTTTGTTGATAACAATTTTGATTCGCTTGTCTACATAATCCAGAATATCCGTGCGGTTTTTTCTTAAGTAAAGAGTTATATCGTATTTATCGTAGTCCAAAGCCTTGGATGCGGAAACCAGAGTTTTTTGTACTCCGCCGATGGTCATATGATGAGCTACAATCAACAGACTTTTTTTCATTTATAACAGCTCCATCCATTTCTTGGCCGTATTTTCAAGGGAAAGTTCGTGTCTTATATTTGCGGCGTTTTGTGAAAGTTTATCTGCAAACACCTTATCACCTGCAATTTGTTTCATAGCTTCGCACAGTGCCTGCGCATCGCCTATGGGTGTCAAAATGCCGTTTTCGCCGCTTCTGATAACTGCGTTTGCGCCGCCTATGGGGCAATCCGTACATACAACAGGCATCCCGATTGCCATTGCCTCAAGCATCGCATTGGACATACCTTCATGATTTGAGGAGTTTACATATGC
This sequence comes from Acutalibacteraceae bacterium, assembly GCA_045604685.1. Taxonomy (GTDB): domain Bacteria; phylum Bacillota; class Clostridia; order Oscillospirales; family Acutalibacteraceae; genus CAG-177. The sequence goes on along the minus strand of JAZUON010000002.1, from coordinate 69,516 downwards.
GGCATCTTTGATGATTAATTTGTGTACTTCATTGCTAAACGGAAGAAGATCCACTTTTTCGGAAATTGAGAGTTCACAAATTCGTTCTTTTAGTTGCTTCAAAGCATTTTTTTCTGCGTTGTTCAGTGCATCTCCTATGATTTTTAAGCGATAATCCTTGAACTCTTGAACGAATAAGAAAAATGCATCTGCAAGCAAAGTCAGGTTCTTTTCGGGCGAAATTCTGCAGAATGTTGTAATATATTTTTCTCTTTCACCGAAATATGGTTCGGGGAGCTTATCGTTTATCGGATTAAAAATAACCGTTCCCTTTTCAGAAATGTTTTCTGGATATGCTGCCAGTGCGTCGTTTGTCTGGAACACAACAGCATCAGCACGCTGATAGTATTCTTTAATGAAATTATAGCCATAGCGTTTTTTCAGCAGACGGTAGGGGTCAGCTCTTTCGGAAACAACAACCTTGTTGGGGAGACCTCTTGTTGCAAGAAGAGTCAAGGGGATAGAAGGTTGAAGAAATGATATGATTTTTGCATCGGTATTTTTCTCAATGTGTTTTCGAAGAACTTTTAATTCGTTATAGTATTGAGATTTGAACGAAAGGCAAGCCCATTTGGCAGGGACTCTTTTTTTGAGAACTTCAGGCATCTTGCAGATAAGCGAGGTAAAAAGTCTGAAAATAGCAATGTAGATTTTTTTAAACACTCCGTTTTCGTGGAAAGCTTCACGAAGCACGGTAAGCGCAATATCCTGATTGAGCCCATGGTCAACAATCTCGTCTCTGTCCGAGTTTGTGAGAATAAGCTCACATTCATAGCCGTTTTTATTAAATTCATTAAGGAGCAGCGCCGCAACACGCTCCGCACCGCCACCCTTCATAACGGGCATTATGAACATAAGCTTTTTTTGGTTGCTCATTTTTTTCCTTTCAGCAGTTTACCTGCGGTTTTTTCAAAAATTTTATATGCTATCCAGAATGATTTTCCGTAGCATCTCGTTCGGAGCGCCGTATTGCCAAAAGCATTATTCTGAATTACATTTTGTTTGAATTCTTTCAATTTGTTTCGGCATTCTTTTTTTTCTTTGCCGTTAAGCTTTTCGTAAATGTTAAATACATTAAAAGCGCAGCGGCTTATATATTCCTTTGCGGTTTGTATGCCTGTTACGGCAGAATCGGAAGAATATGAAACAACCTCTTGGTATACTTTTGCGGCGCTCTCAAAGTGCTTTTTATTTTTGTTGGATGTCATGATTGAGCCAGGTCTGTATCTTCGGAAATAAAGTGACTCCGAGCATTGTACAACTTTTTGCGCCTTGCAGAATGCATGATAGGTAAAAACTATATCTTCATACAATATACCGGGCACAAAGCATAATTTTGCGTTATGCAGAAAGTCAGCGGAGAAAAACATCAGATAAACGGCGCTGTGATATTCTTTGTTTTTTTGCAAAGCAGAGAGGGTGTTTATTCCGCTGTCCGTTTTATAAACATTGTTTCGTTTATAGCGTTGTTCAATGTTGAAGCCTTTTTCGGAATCCTCAAATGAATGGGAATCAAAGAAGATGAAATCCGGGTTTTCTTTACTGATAATTCCGTAAAGCTTTTCCATAGCCTCTTGGGCGATATAATCATCGCTGTCGAGAAAATAGATGTAATCGCCGCTTGACGATTCAAAGCCTGTGTTTCTTGCGGCTGAAAGTCCGCCATTTTTCTGATGAATAACCGTGACTCTTTCGTCTTTGTCAATGTATTCATCGCAGATTTTACCTGAGGAATCTGTTGAGCCGTCATCAACAAGAATTATTTCAAGGTTTTTATATGTCTGATTCAGCACGCTGTCAACACATTCGTGCAGGTATTTTTCAACATTGTAAACAGGAATGATAACGCTTATCAAAGCCTGATTTTCCATAAACTCAACCCTTTAATCTTTCTTTTATAACGATTAAAACCGTTGCAATGAATTTCTTTGTTTCGGAAACAAAGCCGTAGGAATAGTGATTTTTCAGAATTTTCTGGATTCTGTTATCAATTTCAACATCCGTCAGCACGGGATTCTCAATTGCTTTTGATAAATCCACACGCATTTTTTCGGCATCGTCTGCTTTGCTGTGTACGCCTGATTCATCGCAGCCTATGTTGCTGTTATATGAATGTACGGGATAAACCGTTATCAAATCGTTTTTTACGAGATGTGCGCCGAATCTTACTGACCAGGAGCTGCCGTTGCCTTTTGTCTGGCGGTAAAGGCGCATAAATCTGTCGCTGCCGTTGGAGTTGAGCTTTTTAATGAGTTTTGGCGATTTATAGAAATCGCCTATATCCTTAAGCTCCCAGTCAACGTTTTCCCAGCGGTCTGCCCAGGTTGCCCAGGTCCAGCTGCAGGAACGGTATGCGGCAAACACATCGTTATTATAATCGGCAGGCAGGGTAATCATTGGCGTATATCCTGCAATTGAGCCGATTTTTTTGTTCTCTTTGTAATAATCAAGGGCGTTGTTCATATATCCGAGAAAGAAAGGTGAAACCTTGCAATCATCTTCAACAACAATTACTTTGCCGTATTTATTAATTACCGCTGTAACTCCTGCGATAACCGAAGCGGCAAGCCCTTTGTTTACGGAGCTTTCGGTAACGGTAACGGATTTGAAGTCGCCTGCATCCTTTATTGCCGCAACAGCTGCACGTACTTCATTAACCTTACATGCACCTGCTTCGTTTTTTGCTCCGTCGGAGAAAATGAAGAGTTCGGATTCTTTTGCCTCCTTGCAGGCGGCAAGAGCGTTATATACTTGAATAAAATGGTCTGCACGGTTATAAACAAATATTACAATCGGTGCATAGCTCATATTATTTTCCTTCTTTCAAAATATCACGGTATGCATCCATAAGCATCTGTGCATTTCTTTCGGCATCGTGGGTTATGAGTGCCTTTTTCTTGCCTGCTTCGGAAAGCGAAGTGGCAAGCTCGTTGCTGTCAAAAATACGTTTTAAGTTCCAGGCAAGGAGTTTAGGGTCATCGTTTCTGTAAAACAGAGCCTCTTTGCCGTCCTCGGCCATATCCGAAACACCGCCTACATATGATGCAATGCAGGGCGTGCCTACCATCATTGCTTCTCCAAGGGTGTTGGGGCTGTTTTCAATGGTAGAACATAAAACATAGGCGTTGACTTTTGAAAGCCTTTCAGCAACCTGCTGTGCTTTGAGAGGACCCGTAAATTCAATATGATCCTGCACGCCCAGGTCATAAATGAGCTTTTTAAGATATGCGGCGTAGCCTTTTTTTATAAATGAACGCTTGTCATTTTCTTCGTAAGGCTTGTAGCCTGCTACATAAACCTTGACATCGGGATATTCCCTTATGAGATAGGGGAGAGCCATAACAACAAAGTGAAGCCCCTTGAGCGCATTGTAGCCGTTACCCACATAAACTGAATGCTGTTCCATTTTTTTAATGCTCCACTTTTCTTCATAGAAAGGAGCACGGAGAATGCGGCTGCAGGGATAATATTTTGCATAGGGGTTGATTGCATAGGAATGGGCTCTGTCCCATGTTGTTCTGCCCAGAATGAAATCTGCATTTTCTATAATTTCCTTTTCAGGCTTCATTCGGGGCTTGAACCACTTTGTTTTACGAAGGTGGAGAATCCATGCGGCAAACATGTTGGTCAGGGAGGTTGAGAACATCATATCGACAATCGGCAACTGACCGCATTGGTAAGCATACTGACCGTTAAGGATTCCCTGCAGAGAAACAACGGCAGGTACGTTATGTTTTTTTGCTGTAAGCTGCATAGCCTTTGCGTGAAGAAATTCCGTACCCTCAATATTAATAATGTCGGGCTTGAAATCGGAAACAATTTTATCGCATTTTGCCTCAAGCTCCGATAGAGATGTTGAAGGAGTATAGTGCAGGCTGAAATAGGTTGCGCCGTTAATTGTTTCAATGAAATTTATGTTTTCCTCGCATTTGCAGGCAATGCCAAGCTCAACATCGCTGTTTTTTCTGAGCTGTGCAGCCATGGATTCAACCCAGCCGCCAAGCACCTCAGAATTCTTGCCGAGCTTTACCGAAACTTCTGCAGGTATTAAATTAACAGTCCATAATATTCTCATGTTTTTCAGCTCCGGTCCATTTAATTATGTCTTCAAAAAAGAGGGGGGCAATCAAAAGTATCATACATGTAAAGGTGTAGTTAAACGAGTCAAGAACAGAAACAAACAGCATAGTAATCATAGTCGCGTTTGATGCGGCAACTATAAATTTATCGTTATAGCTGTTTTTATAATGCAAAGGGGCGGTATAGAAAATTTTTGAGAATATATAAACCCCGAACAATCCGTATTTGGAAAATGTATCCAGGAAAGCCGAGTGTCCGCCACCGCTTTCGCGCCAAAGAGATCCTATTATAGGATATTTGATTATATCCATAATACTGCTTGAATAGGCGTTGATTCTGACCTGGATAGATTCACCGGTTTCACCGGTTTCGGATGTTGATACAAGGTCATTGATTTTCTTTGCAACCGCTGTGCCGTCAAAGAATTCAAGCAGCCGGTTTCTGAAGCTGTCAACGTACATTATCGCAGCCATAATGCCAATGAATATGATAGCGGCTACAATAAATGCAGCTATGCTGCTTTTTCCTCTGTAGAAAAGCAAGAGAAAAGCTCCTACAGCACTGGCGAAAATTGCAATTGAATAGCCTGCAATAGAAATCATCCATACGTATGTTACAAGCCAAGCTACACCGATAGCAAAATATATTTTGTTGTTATTGTATGCTTTGATTACCCAAGCCAGAATAACGGGACAAATACAAACCTGGGGATAAACAAGGCTGTAGCCGCCTATACCTTTCTCAAGGTAGACATAGTTTCCTGCGTTGTCTCGTACAAGCTGTCTTGCAATGGTAGGGTCCTCAATCAAGGCCTTGATTGTGTTGCTGTTCCATATTATCAGCAGAATCAGAACTATTGGAATTACTCCTGAAAGTTCATCCCATCTTTCCGTATAAAAGTGATTCATAAGAAAACAGATGATAAGCATAAAAAATGCAATCTGTTTTATGATGTTGGATACACTTGATGTTTCAAAGTAAACAACCGTAATGACCATCATCAAAAAGACTATTGCCAAAATGTGATTTTTGTTTAGAACAATGGGGTTTTCACGGATAAACCATATCACAAACCATACGCCTGCGCAGGCAAGAGCAAGAAGTCGGTAAATTGTTCCGATTTGCAGGGGAGGAGAAATTGTCCATACAACAAGATAAAGCACGGCAATCTTCTGTATCAGTCCGTACGAGAATCCGTCTTTGAGCATATTCTCCCTCCTTCTGTCAGTTTAATTTTTCAGCCAGTTTTCCGTGGGCTGAATGAATGTTTCATAGTGAAATGCAGCGTTGAGAGCCTTATCATCAAGTTTGTTTTCAATCTGCATCAGCATTGCTTCGGCAATACTTTCTGCAGACATATCCTTAAGCAGACTGCCTTTGCCGCTTTTTGCGATGTATTCGCCAACGTCGCTTACATCGGTTGTGATTATGGGCACACCGCAAGTGAAGGCCTCGGCAAATTTTGTTGGGAAGCCTGCGTTGTTTCGTCTGTCTGAACGGCGAATGAAAATATAGCAATCGCAGCCCAGCACATATTTTATTGTTTCACTGTGAGAAAGCCTGCCCATAAAGGTTATTTTATTGCGCACATTTTTCGGTATAAAACAATCGGGATAAATCCGACTGAAATCATCCTCGGTTATGCCGATTATGCGCAGATGAGTGTTCTTTTTGTTGATGGAGCAGAATGCTTCAACAGCTTTATCGAGGCTTTCTTTGTTGCCGTCAGGCACGCCTGCAAAGCAGAATTCAAATCTGCCGTCATGGTCACTCTGCTGATGCCAAATGGAGTCGCTGATATCAACAAGGGGCGGAATGAGGACAAGATTTGCATTTTTGCGGTATTTTTTTCTCATCATGTTGCTGATGACAATCATACCGTCTGCAATTTTGTGAGCAAAATTTCTGACAAGGATTTCATCAAATGCCTTGAATGCTCTTTTCAGAAATGAGCCGTCGGTATCCTTTGTCCATTCTGTGCAGTCGTAGCAAACCTTTATGCTCTTTTTTCGGAAATAATTTTTGGCTTTAAGCAAAGTAAAAAGAGGGACATTGTAAAGAATTATTCTGTTTATATTCCTGTATTTTTCTGAAATTTCCTCGATACGGCTCATATCAAACATACGCTTCAGCCATTGGGAAGAAGATTTGGGATGAGCCTGCTCATACATATTATCGTGTCCCTCAACGGGTCTTATGCCGTCAAAGGACTCATCTGACGGTGCTGCACCGATAAACACGGTGTTATAGCCGAGAGAGCTGAATATCTTTCCGTTGGAAACAACTCTGTTGGCCGCCGCACTTTTATCGGGCAAAGTAAATCCGCCGTAATAAATTATCGTCCCCTTGCTCATAAGTTTTCCTTATACCATTCAATGGCTGCTTCAATTCCTCTTTCAAAGCTCCATTCGGGGTCATAGCCCAGCATCTTTTTAGCCTTGGAGATATCCGCATTGCTGTGCTTGATATCGCCTGCTCTGTCGGGGCCGAAGTTGGGCTCAATGTCAACTCCGAGTGCTTTTGTAAGGCCGTAGTAAATATCTATCAGATATTCTCTGCCACCGTAAGCAATGTTGAATGCTTCGCCTGCCGCTTCGTGAGTGGCAAGACAAGCCTTGAGGTTTGCCTCAATTACATTTTCAATATATGTGAAATCACGGCTCTGTCTGCCGTCACCGTTGATTGTGGGAGTTTCGCCGCTGAGAAGGAGCTTGATGAATTTGGGGATAACAGCCGCATAAGCACCGTCAGGGGTCTGCCTTCTGCCGAAAACATTGAAGTAGCGCATTCCGTAGGTGTCAAGACCGTAGTGCTTTGTGTACTGCTTTGCCCATTCCTCATCGCATCTCTTGGTGAGAGCGTAGGGTGAGAGAAGATTGCCTTCTCTGCCCTCGGTTTTGGGCAGGTTGGGCTCATCGCCGTAAACCGATGATGATGAAGCGTAAACAAACTTTTTGACGTTATTCTGTCTTGCGGCCTCAAGCATATTGAGCGTGCCGCTTATGTTGTTTGCACAGTAGAAAAGTGGCATTTCAATGCTTCTGGGCACACTTCCCCATGCCGCCTGATTGAGAACATAGTCAACGCCCTCGCAGGCTTTCATACAGGTGTCAAGGTCTTTTATATCGCCCTTTACAAACTCGTAGTTGGGGTTTGAAAGGAACATATCAACATTCTTCTGTGAGCCGGTTGATAAATCGTCAAGGCAGCGGACACGGTAGCCCATTTCAAGAATGGCTTCGCAAAGGTTTGAGCCTATAAAGCCTGCACCGCCTGTAACCAGAAATAATGAATTTTCGGGGAAAACAAGATGTCTGTAACCCATTTTTACAGCCTCCAATACTGATAGCCCGCTTCGGAATATATTTTTCTGTCAAGCACGCCCTTAACATCAACAAGGACCTTGCTGCTGTTTTCGCCGCATCTGAACATTGCGTCAATATCGTTCATATCAAAGCTCACAAACTCTGTGTGACCTACTGCGATGATAACCGCATCCATATCCTTAACGGCGCTGATATCAACGAACTCAATTCCGTAGTGCTGCTTGCCTTCTTCTGCATCTGCAACGGGGTCTGCAACAACAGGAGTGATGCCGTATTCAGCAAGCTCGTTCATTATGTCAATAACTCTTGTGTTTCTTGTGTCGGGGCAGTTTTCCTTGAAGGTAAAGCCGAGAATCGCAACCTTTGCATCTTTAACGTTCTTGCCTGCGGCAATAAGCTTTTTAACAACATTCTCCGCAACATATTTGCCCATATCGTCATTAATACGTCTGCCTGCAAGAATAACCTGGCTGTGATAGCCGATCTGCTCTGCCTTGTATGTAAGGTAATAGGGGTCAACACCTATGCAATGTCCGCCGACAAGACCGGGGAAGAATTTAAGGAAATTCCACTTTGTGCCTGCAGCTTCAAGCACAGCCTTTGTATCGATACCCATTTTATTGAAGATAATTGAAAGCTCATTCATGAAAGCAATGTTGATGTCACGCTGGCTGTTTTCAATAACCTTTGCGGCTTCCGCAACCTTGATGCTTTCTGCACGGTGAACACCTGCCTCAACAACAAGCTCATAAACCTTTGCTACAATGTCGAGTGTTTCCTCATCCATACCCGAAACGATTTTTACGATTGTTTCAAGGCGGTGCACCTTGTCGCCGGGATTGATTCTTTCGGGTGAATAGCCAATTTTGAAATCAACACCGCACTTAAGACCCGATTCCTTTTCGAGAATGGGAATACATACATCTTCCGTTACACCGGGGTAAACAGTTGATTCAAAAACAACAACGGAGCCTTTTGTGAGGTTTCTGCCGAGGATGCGGCTTGCTCCTTCAACGGGTGAAAGGTCGGGGGTGTGGTCATCGTTAACGGGAGTGGGAACTGCAACAATATGGAACTTAGCTTCACGGAGCTTTGTTTCATCCGAAGTGAATTCAACTGTTGTGTTTCTGATTGCCTCGTCGCCTACCTCAAGGGTGGGGTCAATGCCGCTTTTGTAAAGCTCAATTTTCTTTGCATTGAGGTCGTAGCCGATAACATCAACCTTTTTTGCAAAGGCAACCGCAATAGGCATACCTACGTAGCCGAGACCTACGAGCGATATTTTTTCTTCTTTAGCAATGATTTTTTCGTAAAGATTTGTAAACATAATTTTTCTCCCTTATTTGCACAGAGCGTTTATTTTTTCAAGATAAGCTTCTATAACTTTTTCGCGTGAGAAATTTGCTTTTATATATTCTCTTCCTTTTTCACCCATAGCTTTTCTTTCTTCATTGGGCATAGCAAGGAATTTTTTTATCTGATTGCAGAGTGCATCAACATCTCCGCCGTGGTAGATAAATCCCGTTTCGCCGTCGATGAATGTTTCCTGGCAACCGGGGTTATCCGTTGAGATAATCGGTCTGCCGCTTGATGCGCTTTCAAGAAGCACGTTGCTCATTCCCTCGCCGTAGGTTGAGGGGTGTATTGTGGCGTGGGATGCGGCAACGAAGGGTTTTATGTCCTTCTGACTGCCTCTGTATTTCACGATATCCTTTGCTTCAAGCTCCGAAAGCAGCTTTTCATAATGTATTTCGGTAGGCTCAATGAAGCCGAGCATATTGAATTCGGTGTTGGGGTATTCGGCTTTTATTCTCTTGGCGGCTTCAATATAATCGTCAACGCCTTTGTCATGCAGAATTCTGCCGATATAGTTGAAAACTACTTTTTCACCATCTTTGCCGTCACCGCCGTTGGGGTAGGGCTGCAGGGGATAACGGTCCGTATTCACGCCAGAGCCGGGGATAAGTATATGCTCGCCCTTGACCATTCCGTTTTCTTCCGCCAGCTTCATATTTGTTGAATTCTGGAACATAATGCAGACGGAGCGCCTGAAAGAGAATTTGAAAAGTGACATTACAAGTTTCTGCACCAATCCGCCCTCGTTCAGCACGCTGCCGAAGCCCGTAACATTGCTGATAACGGGGATTCCAAGCAGGTAAGCGGCAATGCCTGCATAAACATTGGGCTTTGCCGTATAAGTGAGCACAACAGAGGGCTTATGCTTCACAAAAAGCATAAAATAGTGAATGAACAGCTTTAAATCTGCAACTATGTTTGTGCCTCTGCGGTCAATTACGGGGTCATCATAGCGGTAATCAATGTGCTTCATCAGCTCAAATTTTTCGCCGTGGGGGCAGGAGATGAGCATTTCATAGCCCGCATTTATTATTTCTTCAATCAGTTCTTTTCTGAAGCAATAAATATCGTCGTCATTATTCGTGAGAAGCGCGATAAGGTGTTTGTTTTTCATTTTTGTTTCCTCTTTATTTGAGAACTGCAAGAACGGTTAAAATCATAACTTTTATATCGTCAATAAAACTGAAGCTTTTTATTGCGGCAAGGTTGTATTTCATTTTATCGGGAAGAACAACCTCAATATATGTTTTTTCAACATCCTCTGCGGCGTCAAGAAGCTCGTTTTCATCCTTGTAGTAAACGCTTGCCTCGGAGGTTATGCCTGCAGGCATAAGAAGGGTTGCCATCATTTCGGGAGTGTATTTTTCAACATATTTGGGAACTTCGGGGCGAGTGCCCACAAAGGTCATTGTTCCTCTGAGAACATCAATAAGCTGGCTCAATTCGTCAAGTTTGCATTTGCGGATGATTTTGCCGACTCTTGTTATTCTTGAATCTCCGCCTACGGTTAAAAGGGAGCCTTTATCGGCATCTGTAACCATTGAACGGAATTTGAAAATTCTGAATTTCTCGCCGTACCTTGTAACTCTGGTCTGTCTGTAGAAAACGGGACCTTTTGAGTCCAGCTTTATTGCAATTGCAAGAGCAAGGAATACGGGCAAAAGCACCGCAAGGAGAACAAAGGACAAAACCACATCAAAAACACGCTTGAAAACAAGCTGAGCCTTTTTTTTGTTGAGCAAATCATAGTATTCTTTTACTTCGGGTATCTGCATTTCAGGGGGAAGGTCTTCCCATTTTCGCAGTATCATAAACACAACCTCAGATATATTTTTTAACAACTTCTGCAAAGTTTTCACAAACGGTCTTTACATCATCGTCGGAAAGCTTTGTGTGCAGGGGCAGGGTAATTTCATTTTTGAAAAAGCTGTATGCATTGGGGAAATTGCTGATATCAAAGCCGAGATTTTTATATGCCGTCATCATCGGCAGGGGCTTGTAGTGCACATTACAAGCAATTCCTCTTTCTGCCATTTCGGTTATAATTTCGTTTCTTGTTTCCGCATCAACACCGGGGATTCTCGTAATGTAAAGATGACCCGAGCCTGAATGATTTTTACCGTAGTGTTCAAGATGAATTATTCCGAGGGAATCGCACATTTCATCATATCTGCGGATAATTTCTTTTCTTCTTTCCATAAGTGAGGGGTATCTTTCAAGCTGCTTTATGCCGATTGCAGCGGTGATATCCGTCATGTTGCATTTGTACCACGGACCGACGATATCGTATTCCCATGCACCTGCCTTGGTTTTTGCAAGAGCATCCTTGGACTGACCGTGAAGGCTGTAAAGCATATATTGCTTGTAAAGCTCCTCGCTGTCAAGGCCCTCAATCTTTTTCCAGGTGGCTGCACCGCCCTCTGCGGTGGTCAGGTTTTTAACAGCGTGGAATGAAAATGAGGTGAAGTCGGCAATCTGTCCCGCATTTTCTCCGTTTCGTGTTGCTCCAAGTGCGTGAGCACAGTCTGCACATACCGCAACTCTGCCCATTGCACGCTGAATATCATTGGCAGGCTTGAAAAGATATTTTTTATTTTCAACTGCGGCATAAATTCTGTCATAGTCGCAAATTATTCCTGCAAGGTCAACGGGGATAATCGCCTTTGTTTTTTCGTTTATCGCCGCTTCCATAAGGTCATAATCCATTTCGAAGGAATCGGGCTTTGAGTCAATAAACACAACCTTTGCGCCCGTATGGATTGCCGCCGATGCAGAGGCAGTATAAGTGTAGGCAGGAACGATAACCTCATCGCCTTCTCCGATTCCGAGAACGCGGAGATTAAGCTCAAGAGCCGCCGTTGCGGAGTTAAGGCATGCAACCTTTTCGGTTCCGCAGTATTCTGCAAGCCTGCGCTCAAAATCCTTTGTTCGGGGGCCTGTTGTTATCCAGCCTGAACGAAGAGCATCGCAGACCTCATTTATTTCCGCCTCGGTGATATCGGGAGGGCTGAAAGGAATGTTTGCCATTAGTTAACCTCTTTTCGGTTTAATTTGCTTTGTAGGTGGGAACCATTTCCTTAACCTTTTCGGTTATGTCGGGATTGTTTTCGTATGCGGCAAGCATCAATTCGTCAAGCTGTTTCTGGAATAAATCGGTATCAAACTCAATGGGGTTGCCGATATGGATAAGCTTGTTGGGAGTGGTTTTCAATCCTTCTTCTTCCATCAGCTTTTCTTCATAGAGCTTTTCGCCGGGTCTTAAGCCCGTGTATTCAATCTTGATGTCAACATCGGGCTTGAGGCCTGAGAGTTTAATGAGATTTCGGGCAAGGGTGTCAATCTTAACGGGGGATCCCATATCAAGAACAAAGATTTCGCCGCCCTGAGCGTCAGCACCTGCAAGAAGAACAAGTGACACCGCCTCGGGAATGGTCATAAAATAACGGATGATTTCGGGGTGGGTAACGGTAACGGGGCCGCCGTTTTCAATCTGACGCTTGAAAAGGGGAACAACCGAGCCGTTTGAGCCGAGCACGTTGCCGAATCTTACTGCAACAAACTCTGTTCTTACATTTTCGGGAATGCCGTCGGAATAAAGAGAGCCTTCCTCTTCAAGATGAGTGAACAGTCTGGGAATTTCTCCTTGACGGTTTTCTTTGATTTTTTTATCAAAGGCCTGAATAACCATTTCGCAAAGGCGTTTGCTTGCTCCCATAATATTTGTGGGATTAACAGCCTTATCTGTGCTGATAAGCACAAATCTGTCGCAGTTATTGACCATTGCGGCATATGCTGTTTTGTATGTGCCGATAACATTGTTTTTGATTGCTTCGCAGGGGCTGTTCTCCATAAGGGGAACGTGTTTGTGAGCCGCTGCATGATAAACGATATCGGGTTTGTATTTTTTGAAAACATAATCCAGCCTTCTTGAATCTCGGACAGAGCCAATAAGAACATCAAGATTGATTCCCGGGTGCTTGTCCTTAAGCTCCTGCTGGATTGCATATGCGTTGTTTTCATAAATGTCAAATATAATCAGTCTTTCGGGTTTATGGGCTGCAACCTGCCTGCAAAGCTCGCTGCCGATTGAACCGCCGCCGCCCGTAACGAGAATGGTTTTGCCCCTTATGAGGTTATAAACCTCGTTCATATCGGCGTTTATGGGGTCTCTGCCAAGCAAATCCTCAACGGAAACATCCTTGAGAGCGCCTGCGGTAATTCCGCTGTTAACATACTGATAAAAATCGGGCAGGGTTTTTGTTTCGCAGCCCGTTTCTTTACAAATATTAACAATATCCCTGATGTTTTCCTTTGATGCGCTGGGCATGGCAATATAGATTCTGTCAATGTTGTATTTTTCAACGCTGTGCAGAATATCGTCACGCCCGCCCACAATCTGTACGCCGTCAAAATATCTGTTCTGCTTGTCGGGGTTATCGTCAATCATGCAAACAACCTTATCTTTGTTTGCTCTTGTTTTCTGAATGTTTTCAAGCAGCATTCTGCCTGCATCGCCTGCACCGATTATCATAACCCTGTGATAGGATTTTGCGCCGTTATCTGTTCCGAAGAGTTGAGGAACGGCAGAGAAAATACGGTACGAAAATCTTGCGCCAAGCAAAAGAAGCAGCTGGAAGCAAGTTCCCCAAAGGTAGTATGAAAGGGGCATTCTTTGGAAAAGAAGGGTTATGAGAATAATGTGAATGGCTGAAACGGAAATACTGCCTATAGCCGCCCTCAAAAGCTCTCTTATGCTTACATATTCCCATACGCTGTGATACATACGCAGGGCATAGAAAACAATAAGGCTTATGACAATATAAATGGGCAGAAAGTCAACATAAGGGTCAAGATATTTTTCGGGGATTTCAGAAAAAACGCCGTCAAATCTTATCCACAGAGAAATGAAATACGATATGCTGACAGCCATAATATCGTATGCCATCAGAAATATTGCCTTAATGTGCCAGGTTTCAATATGAAATTTTCTTTTACCGGAGGGGGACTTCGATAACTTCAATTCAATCAAATCCTTTGTTTTTTATGTTTCGCTGTGATGAGAACTTCTGTGCTTTTCATTTTTGTGCCTGTGCTTGCGGTTTTCGCCGTATCCGTAACCATATCCGTAGCCGTACTTGCCGTAACCGTAGCCATAACCGTATTTACCGTAGCCGTAGCCGCCGTAACCGTAGCCCGAAGCTCCGTGGGCAGTTCCGTTAAGCACGGTGCCGATTATGTTTACATCTGTTGTCATCAGGCTGTCAAGTCCGCTTCGGATTCGTGAAATTCTGACTTCATCTTGATAGATTATATAAATTGCGGCATCGACGGACTGTGCAATAAACATTGCATCGGAAATAAGTCCGCAGGGGGGAGTATCTACAAGAATGTAATCGAATTTATCCCTGAGCGCGTTAAATACCTGCTTGATATCTCCTGATTTGAAATAGCCCGTTTCTTCCTTTTCGCTTGATTGGGGAATCATAACGTGAAGATTGTACTTTTCAATGTAAGCAATGCCGTAATTATCCGAAACGGCTTTGAAGTTAAGCTCCTGAGGGTCAATTCCGAGTAGGGGCAGAATGCTGGGGTGCCTTATATCGCAGTCAACAAGCAGCACCTTTTTGTTAAGATCCGTAAGGGAAATTGCAAGGTTGGTAACAACCGTTGTTTTGCCTTCGCCGGGAACGGAGCTTGTTGCCATAATTATTTTTTCGTTTTCCTTGACCGTGGAAACAAATACGTTTCGCAGAACCCTGAAGGATTCCCTGAAGCTGTCGCTGAGCTCGGAGTTTGTAAACAGCAGGGAGCGGTCAATTTCAATTGAGCGTTTTTTGAAAACCATACGGGGAATAACTGCAAGGTTTTCCTGATTAAGCTCATTTTTTATATCCTTTTTGGATTTTATGGTTTTTCTCTGAATAACGTAGACAAAAATTAGCAGCAGACCCATAATCGCGCCTATTGCCGCACCTTTAACCGCCTGATTGAAGTAATTGACCTTGTTTGAGGGGGATGTGGGCACTTCAGGCTGGGTTATTATTTCAAACCTCATGCCGCCGATAACGTACTTTGCAACAGTAGGGAAATTCTCAATTGCAGAAAGCAACACATCATAGGTAAGCTGAGGGTCCGCTCCCGTTGCGGAAATGGTAACCATATTTGTGCCTGATACGGTTGATGCTTTGAGCGAGGCGGGCATACCTTTCATATCCAGATCTTCGCATATCATATCCTGCAGAAGATTGTTTGAAAGAATATGGGGGAAGGTGCTTGCAATCTGGGATGCGGTGGTTGCATCGTAATAGAAATTATAAACCGAAATGCCGCCGATTGCCGAAGAATTGTTCTGTGTGCTTACCGTAACCGTAGCGGAGGCTGTGTACCTTGGCGAATAGCTTATTCTTTCGCTGATCGCCTTGAAGCCGCCTGCAATTACTGCTGCGGCAACGCAGATCCACCAGAACTTCTGCAAGCCTCTTATAATATCGCTCAGATAAACCTTTATCAGTTCTTCGCTTTTATTGTTTTTCTGTGTCTGGCTCATTCTATAAACTCTTTCTTTGTGTTATTGAACATCCGCCTCTGCTTCATCGGAAGAGGAGGATTCATGGAAATGCTTGTCATAGTGGCCGTAACGCCCGTAATAATTGCCGTATTTGCCGTAGCCGTATTTTCTGCCGTAATGCCTGCTTTCATCATTGCCCGAGAACAGGAATGGAGCAATTTGGGGGTGAACATCATTGAGAATACAGCCTGCAAGGTTATCGCTGATTCTGTTCACCGTGGATATTGCATCATTAATTGCTGCAACTTTAACGGTGTCTGTTCTTACAACCATAAGAGTTTTGTCCGCAAGCTTAATGATATTGGTAACGGATGAATCAACGGAAATGGGGGCAGTATCAATTATAATGTAGTCTGTTTTTTCTTTGAAAATATTAAGCAGCTTTTCAATATCTCCGTTTTCAATCCATTTGTGGTTATCGGAGCAGGGCTTTGTGCTTATCGCAAGGTAAAGAGAAGTTTTTTTGTATCTCCTTAGGCGGAAGCTGCCGTTGGGAATCTTCTTTTCAAAAAGATTTGAAAGCTCGCTGTTTTCTTCATATTCTTCGTTGAAGATTTTGTAAAGAGCAGGCTTCTTGCCGTCAAGGTCAAAAAGAATAACTCTGTTGCCTCTGTCTGCAAGGGAAACAGCAATGTTTGCCGCACAGGTGGATTTTCCCTCGTTTTCCGCAATGCTTGTGATTGAAAAAACCTTACTGTCGTTTTTGTTTTTCATATATTCAAGTTTTGCGGCTATTTTGTGGAAGCTTTCAACAAATCGCAGGCTGATGAATGCGTTGCTGTGAATCAGCAGGCCTTTTTTCTTTTTGTTGATTATTTCCTGCAGGGTAAAGTTTTTGCTTTCGTGCAGAATGCTGCCAATGAGCTTTGCATCTATTTTTGATTTGAATGCATCCTCATCCTTAACCGTATCCCTTGTGAGGGAAATAACCACAATTGCGAAAAGTGACAGCACAATGCAGGTTGTAACAATCAGGTTTTTATTCTGGTCAGGCACGGAATTTGAGGGTGCGGAGGGGATTGACGGATTTTTAAGCACTCTGATGCTTGCATTGTCAAAAATTTTATCCGCAAGGTCGGGGTAAACGCCAATGATACCAGTCAGCATTTTATAGGCTGTTTCGGGGTTATCTGCCGTAACTCTGAGGTCAATAAAATTGGTGTTGGTCAAAACTGAAGCGGAAACCGTGCCTTTAAAGCTGCTTTCGCCAATGTAAGCCGCCGCCTTTTCTTTCATAACGGGCTGGGTGAATATATTGGTGAGCACGTTTGCAAGGTCGCTTGAGGTTGAAAACTGCGAAAATGTGGTATTGTTGCCGCTGATTGATACAACAAGGGTTGCCGATGAGGTATACTGCGGCTCATATACCTTGTGGGCTGCAATGTAAACGCCCATATAGCCTATAAGCATAGCCAGTATCACGGTCCAGATATTCCTGATAATGTCCTTTATAAGGCTGTGCCATTCTATTGTAATTTTGTTTTTTTCATTCATAGCTTATCATTTCCTAACAACAACTGCCATTATGCTGTGGCCCTGAAGCCCGCTTTCGTCTGTAACGTAATAATGAACGGTGTATGTGCCTTCCTTGTTAAGGTCCAGGTCGGTTTCTATCCTGACGGAGCCTTTTACATCGTTATCATTTTTATCAATTGCGCTCACAAGATAGCTGCCAAGGTCAAGCTGTGAGCCGGGCTTCACATAAATCAGGTAATCTTTCAGCTCAATTACCGGAGCGTACATATCTCTGTCCTCAACAACAAGGGGAAGAGTGATTTCCGTTGAATCGCCGTTTTTATTGCTTGCAAAAATATTCAGAGTAAAAACGCCCTCAACTGCACTTGTGTAATTCTTTGAGGTGATTATAAGGTTTCTTGAAATGTTGCCTTCAATGCAGTCAAAAGCCTGAATTGTATCGTTGAGATTTATCATTTCGTAAAGCGAGTAGCAAAGGGATCCATTAAGCTTAATGGTAGGGGATTTGTAATCTTTGTACCTTATTTTTCTTGTTGCCTTGGCTACGTTGTTATTGCTGTCGCAAACCGCATATGTAACCTTGCAAACGCCTTTTTCAATGAATCTTGATATTGATTCAACAATAACCTTGTCTGTTAAATCTTTATCTTTCTCATCGTATGCCGTAACGCCCTGCAGAAGCTCTTCATCTTTCGCTTTAAGGCTTACATCAATTATTTCATTTTCAATGGTTATGACTGGTATTGTTTTATCATCTTTGATTTTTTCTGAAATAAAAACAACAGAAAAAACTGCAAACACAACTACAAAAAGAAGAGATATAATCAATCTGTAAATTCGCATTATTTTTCTCCTTGGATTTTTCGGTTACTGATAACCTTCATGGGGTTTTCGCTGAGCAGAAGCTGAGCGTAATCGTATGAATAAATTTCGCCTATCATTTCGTGGGCATTTTCAAGGCGGGGAGTTCTGACATAGGGGCTGTGGGCATCGCTTGCAACAAAATCCGCAAGGCGTGCATCAAGTATTCCGTGGGCTGCAGCTTGTGCCGACCTGCCGAATTTGCCCATAACGCTTCCTTTGTTAAGCTGAATAAGGCAGCCGATTTTTTTGATGTATTTTGCGGCATCTTCTTCATACTGAACGAATTCGTATCTTTCGGGGTGGGCAACAATAGGTACATAACCCTCCGCCACAAGCTGCTCAAGTTTCTGAAAAACCGTTTTCGGATGCTCATAAAAATCAAATTCAACCAGCGGATAAACCGAATTGTTCAGCGTAATCAGCTTACCCTCTTTTATCTGATGAAGAAAATCGCCGTAAGCAAAAATTTCATTGCCGGGCAGTATTTTAAAATCTATGCCCTCCGAAGCAAGCCTTTCGTTAAGGTCAACAATTTTTTTTGCAATGTCGGCGCTCCACTGATTTTTAAACGAACGTGGAACATTGCAATGGGGCGTGGCAACAATTATCTTTGTGCCGCTTAACTGCGCCATTTGGGCCATCATAACGGATTCCTCAATGTTGTCCGAGCCATCATCAAGGCCGGGCAAAATATGGCAGTGAATATCAATCATGGCGCACCTCCACCCTATTTATAGTTATATATTATAATAATACTATATTAGCAATATATAAGTCAACATATATTTATTTATTTTTATTTTTTTCCTACTAATATGACAATTTGTGTTGCAAAAAATACCCGCCTGCATTTCTGCAGACGGGTAAAAAATTAATTTTTATGAGTTGAAAATCTGAATGCCTGATGAGAATTTACAGTAATCTTCCCAAACAACCGGTTCAGTGCAAGCGCCGGGCTCAAAAGCATTGTCTTTGTTATAGCCCATTTCCTCAAGAATATCAAGAACACGGTTAGCATCTGTAGTGCTTGTGGAGCAGGTTGAGGCTGCAGCGGTGGTTGTTGTAGCATTAAGAAGTGTAATTGTAGGTTTTATATACTTGTTCATTTCTTTACCCCTTTCTTAAAAGCTGAGAAGAGAAGTTACTGAAGCGAAAAGGCTTTTTGCAAGAGAAACAATCTTCTTAACAAGCTCAACAATGTAGTTGATAAGCCTTGTAAGCCAGCTTTCTGTTGCATCTGAACTGTCATCTGCGCCTGCATCCTCTTCGGGAGTTGTTGCTTCGGGATCTGTCTTAGGTGAATTGAAGTCAACCTCTTCTGAGGGGGCTGCCATCATTACACTTGCGGTTTCAAGGTTAAATGTGTTCAGCACGGTAGCTGTTGCGCCTGTAACCTTAACGTAGCCGATTGCAAGGAGCGAAGCATCTGTTGAAACGTTCTGGATTGTAACAGTGCCTGTTGTCTTGTCAATATAATCGGTAATGTCATAGTACATTTCTGTATTGCCGGGGATTTCATCATGAACATTGCCGATTTTTGCTGTGGGCTTGCCGTAAGCAGCTCTGAGGCTGATCATAACTCTTGTGTCATTGTTTACGCCGTCAACGGTGAATGTGATAGCCTTTGTTGCGGTGTTTGCAAGGTAAATCTCATCCTTGGGACCGACTGAATTATAGTTATCAATCGTGATCTGTGAGTTGGCGTTACCTGAAACATAAGCAAAAAGGCTTTCTGCTGTAATTGAACCGTCATCGCTCATAAGGTTATCCATAACGTTATAATATTTTGCGCCAACTTCATTTTCGTTGTAGTAAGCATCGCCGTCCGCAATGGGATTGTAGATTCTGATTGAGTCAATAACATTAAGGAGAGTAACTGTTGTTGAAGCGGTTGAAACAGTGCCGTCAGCCTGGGTTTCAACGCCCTTGCCGCCGTTGAACACTGAATCATCATCAAACCAGACAACGTTAACCTTTTCTGCATCAAGAACATATTCCATGCCGGCATCTGCAAGCATTTCACGGACTGCTGCATTATCAGCGGATGCTGAATAAACATCTATGCCGCTGACGCTCTCGGTTGAAACATTCTGGGCAGCGTTCTTAACTGCGCCTGAATTTGAAATGTAGGTTGCTGCAACCTGAACGGTGTAGGTGCCGTGATCAAGGTCGCTGATGCTTACGATGGGAACCTGATAAAGTGTGCTGTAGCTTGTATCGTTGTAGTAGGTATCAACAACGGTTGCATTAATAACCTTACCGGTGGCATGGCTCTTAACGGTAACAATCTGAACGCCTGTTGTAGCGCCGCAAGCGCTGTAAAGATCAAAGCCTGTGCCTGTGAAGGTGAAGGTCATGATTCTGGAGCGCTTTGTTTCGCTGTCAATTGTAGCTGTCAATGCAGTGTTGTTTGAATACTGGCTGTATGAATTGTAGCTGTCATCATAGCCGTAAATGCCGTCGTTGGATGTGCTTAAGTTAAGAGCTGTGCCGCTTGTTGATTTCCATTCAACGCCTGTTGTGCCGCTGCCTGCAACGAACCTTGTGTCCTCATAAAGTACGTTTGATGCGGGAACAACTGTAATCTTACTCTTAGCGGTGGCTGTGCCGTCTGATACATAGTAGTAAACTTCGTCTGCGCCGTTAACAACAGCTGTGGGTGTGTAAGTAACCTCTGTGCCGCTGAAGGTGAATGTGCCGTATGTGCCTGTGTAGCTTGCGGAGCCGTCTGCGCTGAAGCCGAGAAGTGTCTTGGTGCCGCTTGCCGCATTAAAAATTGCATCGTTGGCAGTGGGATCAAACTTAACGGGAGTGCCGAAGTCAATAACAACAGTATCTGCAGCAAGAGCGCTGTCATTGATTGCCCATTTTGAGGTCAGGTAAACGGTTCCTGCTGTGGTGAGAGTTGAGGTTGCTGTTACCTGGGTGTCGCCGTCATACCAGCCAACGAAATCGTAGCCTGCTCTTGTGGGAACGGGCAGCTCGCCGTATGCGCTGTCATACTGAACATACTTGTTAACGGGTGAAACCGTAATACCTGTATCTTCGTAAACACGGATGTTATCAAATGTTACTGTGTTTGAGGTATACTGTTTTACATTGTTAACAGTTCCTGTATAAGTGCCGTTACAGTCAACACGGATCTGAGCTTTAGTTGCACCTGCAGGAGCTGTGAATACGTTGGTGCCTGCACCGCCGTTATCTGAGAATCTGTTTGTGGCATCTTTGAATTCAAGTCCTGTGCCGGTGCTGGTTTCATTGTGGAAGAAGATATATACATCCCAGCCGCTGCCTTCAATGTCAATATCAATCTTATATTTCTTGCCGGCATCAACTTCAAAGTAATGCGAAGACAATGTTGCTTCGCTTACGCCGTCAACTGATGTGATTGTGAAGCCTGTGTCGGTGATATTTGTAACGGTGCCTTTGGTGCTGCTTAATGACTTGTTATATGCATCAAAGTCAATGAGGTTATCAAATGTTACGTTGAAAATAGCTTCTTCCCAAACAGCGTAGAGGGTTATTGTGCCGCCGGCAGCAAGATGGCTTACGGTCTGACCGAGCTGGTATTCGGGAGCTGATGCCGAAGCATTTGTTGCCCAACCGAGCAGAGTGTATCCGTCTTTTGTGAATCCTGACGATGCAAGAGTGACGCTTTCGTCAATTTCTACTTTCTGGCCTGTGAGTGAACCTGAACCGCCGTTTGCATTGTAAATAATTGTGTATTCGCTTTCCAACCAAACAGCATAAAGGGTAACGGTTGTAGCGGTGTTATTTGAAAGACCTGATACTGTTTCTCCGAGAAGATATTCGGGGCTTGTTGCCGTTGCGCTCTTTGCCCAACCAACCAGCGAGTGTCCGTCTCTTGTGAAACCTAACGTTGCAAGCTCAACGCTGTCTGAATGTTTGAGCGTTACGTCAGCAATGAAACCTGCACCGCCGTTGGCGTTGTAAATGATAGTGTAGCTGCCTTCAGTCCATATTGCATAGAAAGTGGGTTTAAGGCCTCCCATTACGGGATTTGTGCCTTCGGTTGCATTTGCCTCTGTTGACCAGCCTTCTACTGAGTAGCCTGCAAGAGTGGGATTGTTCTCTACGGAAATGGTGTAGTAGGGAGTAAGTCTGGGGCCGCAAGTCAGGTTAACAGTAGTTTCTGTTGCGCCTCCTGAGAAGCTGCCGCCGTTTGCATTAAGAGTAACGGGAGTCTGAAGAGCCATCAACTTATTTTTGAGTTCTTCTTCTGCTGCTGAAATATCTGAATCTGTGGGGTTGCCGAGTTCAATTGCGGCAGCCTGAAGAGCTGTTTTGAGAGCACTCCATGAAGCTTCTGTGTAGTTTGATTCATCAAGTCCCGAAGCAAGAACAATAAGGTCACGGAGGTTTGTTTTGTTAACGTTTGTTGCACGGAGCTGAACGTGGTTGAGTGAGTATGCCTGGCCTTTGCTTGCGTAAGCGCGAGCAGCACCCTTGAACATATAGTCATATGTTTCGGAACCTGTGACGATACCTCTGTCCCATGCATCTTCATATTCTTCTACTGATGAAACTGCGTCATAAGTTGAACCGCTGTTTACTGTAGCGCTACCGTAAATGAGATTGCCTGTTGCCTTACCGGTAAACCATTCATCCTTTGCTTTATCATTGATGCCATCTGCGCTTTCCTGCTTTGTGTAGTTATAGAATTTAACTTCGTGGGTTGTTGCGTCTGTGGCTGAGTTAGCAATATCCGTTAAGTCGGAAACATACCAGATTACATTTGAAGCGTTATCAATGTCGGTGATATTATATCCGACTTTGAGGTTGGGAATCTGGTTGAAGTTTGTGTATCGGCTGGTATCAACCGTGATGTTTGCAACGGGGCTGATATCGGAAACAAGAATACCGAAGTTACCACTGCTAGCGGTCAGGTTGAAATATCTGATGGTGGGTGAGGTGATGCCTCCGCCGGGCGAGGATGATGTAAGATAATCCAACACGGCTGTGCCTGTGTTGCCCGGGTCGCCGATGCCGTAAAGCAAAGGTACCAATGCATAGTCGCTTGTTTTTGCGTAGTATGTGCCTTTGCCTGAATTTTCGCCTTCATCGGCAATAGTCTGGTTGGTAGCGGCAACCCAATAATAGCCGTTGCTGTTTGCTGTGTAACCGTGAACACCTGAAACCCAGGCTACTGATTGGTCATAAACCTTTGAACCGTTTGAGCCTGACTGTGCTCTTGTTGCGGCACCGACGGGTTCAAGCCAGGGTGAATAAAGCGTGGTGTATGCGTAGTGTTTTACGCCGGTTTGGTCGTCATCGCCGTAGTAAATGGTGATTTCCCATTCAAGGAGGGCTGTGCCGCCTGCAGCAACACCCGTGCCGTTTATCGCAAGTCCGAGTGCTTCAAACTGGAACCAATCCTGCGCTGCGCCTGTGCCGTAATAACCGTAAATGGTTGAATGAGCCCAGCGTGTGTTTTCATAACCGGTACCGTTGCCAACGGTACCGTCGCCGAATACGGGGTCACCGATTCCGTCTGTAACAGCCGATACGTTAAACGAAATAGCTGTTGAGCCGGGTGCATAAACGCTGATGATACCGTTTGTGGCGTTGTTTACCGCGTCAGCTGTAAACTCGCCGTCTGCGTTAAGTGTGTTGTTAACAAAGTACTGACCTGTTGTTGATGTGGTTGCTGAGGGGGTCATATAGATTGTTTCGGGAACGCCAATCTGAACTCTTTCAAGTTCCGATTCATATCTTTCGTCATAAATCAGGCCGAAGGTATCCTGGATGTCATCAACGGTACCTGTTGTGAGAGAGTACATATACTCGGTGGGTTTATAGCTTTCAAAGGTTTTTACGCCGATGGGGGCAATGTAAGAAGAGTCGTCTTCTATTGCGGGATTAACTGTTTCGGCGTGGCGGTAGTTCAGTGTATTTGTCTGAGTGAAAGTGCCGTCGCTGTTTATAGTTTCAGAGTAAATTGAAGGATAACATCCGTAATAGAAGTTTGTTGTTTCGGGAGTGTAAAGACCGATACCGAAGCTGTTTGAGCTTTCGCTTGCCATGAATGCAGCCCAATGCTCTGCTACGTCAACGTTGGGGTCAAAGCCGCCGTTGGCATAATGAGCGTTTTTATAATCCTGAGAAATACCCCAGAATTCAGGACTTTCGTCATACTTAAGGTTCTGGATAACCCAGGCTTCGTCTTCGGTTACGTCGTTATAAACGAAGTTGTTAAGAGGCTCAATGGTGTAGAATGCAGGGAGTTCCTGAGTTGTCTGAGCTGAGGGATAGCCTGAATAGTCAACCATTCGGCAATATGTTTTGATAACGCCGTCTTCAAAAACATATTTTGCTTCAACGTATGTGTCGGTAATGTATTCCTCGCCCCAGCAAGCCTCGGTGTGGACTTCGGTTTCGTGGGTACATTTTCCTGCATGGTTGTCAGACCATTTTGCCCAGTCAAGGGGACGGGCTTTGACGTAGATATAGTCGTCTCCTATTTCGTAATCAATAACCTTACTTGCTTCGTTGGCAACGTTACCGCCCTGAACGGGGTTGTAGTTCCAGTCTGCTCTGTTATAATAACCTGTTTCATAAGGCTTTTCGGCTGTGCCATAATATGACTGCTGAAGGTAACGGCCGGTATCGTAAGTGTTGATGAGGTTAACCTCAGTGCTTTCGGATATATAGCCGGAAGCGGGAAGGTTTTCTTTGTAGTCAACCAAGGTTTCGTCTGTATAGTTACCTTCGGTATCGTAATGCCTATAAACGCGGGCAACAACATCGCCTTCAAGAGCGTAAATTCCGGAAACAACACCGCCGTTCAGAATGTCAATAACAACTTTGAAGCGGTCATCGCTGAAAGATTTCAGCGTGTCTGCAGCGTTTGTGATCTGCGTTGCCTTGCTTGTTGTGATTGAAAGGAGGTCAATTGAACCTGCTTTGTTATCAAGGGGAGTGAAAGCGATTGATTTGATGCCGCTGTATGAGTGGCTGTTAATTTCAGTTGTCTCGCCTGCTCCGTTAATAACCTTTTCAAGATAACCGTCAACAAATGATGTGAACTTGGAGGTTTCACCTTCACCGAAGTTTGAAGAAGGCTCAAGGAAGAACTGCTCTGTAGTGTCATCGTCGTAAGTGATGATGCCTTCAAAATAAGCATCTGAATTATAGGTTATCACATAGCGGTTGAATTCACCCGTGTTTACGGTGCTTGCGAATGTGTAAACATTGTTTGCTACGTTTACATTAACGGTTGAGCTGTTAACAACAACGGATTTTGATGCACTTGCGCTTACTTCAACAGTATATGTTGCAGTTTTACCGCCGTAATGAACGGTAATTGTCTGAGTGCCCGTTGCGGTCAGGTATTCGGGAGTGCAGCGATAACCTGATTCAATTGTGGTGGTCAGGTTAGAAGCTGTTGCTTCAAGCACAAGACCTGTGGGGTTAACTCTTTCGCCAACAGTGTATGATGTCTTAATAGGCAATGTTTTAATTGTGATTGAGTTAACAATGGGCTCGTATTTGGAATATACGGTGTAGCTTGTGCAGTCAACAAGTGTATTTTCGGTTATAAGTTCACCTGTGCCGTTAGGGCCTGTGTACCAACCTGCAAAAACATAACCGTTGGGAGCATATGAGGGAACGGGAAGCGCACCGTAGGTTGTTGCATTGTCGCCCTTGTATGTGTAAACAAGACGATGAGGTACATCTGCGTTTGTGTCGGCGGTTGAAAGGGTGATCTTCTGGATTGCAAGGTCTTTTACCGTGCATGTATATCCTGACTTGGCATTGGAAATACCGTAAGCAATCTGAATGTTAGCGATGCCTGCGGGAACTGTGAATACAAATTTGTTGGAACCTATATTTGTGGCAGATATGGTGAGAGGACTCTTATAAGTGCCGGTTGAATCGCAGTAAAGAATATAAGGAGTGTAATTAGCGGGGGCAAAATTGCAGGATGAAAGGTTATAAGAGAAGTTATATGTTGCACCTGCTTCAACGGGTATCATATAATAATTGTTACCGTCGCTGCCGAAAGTGTGGCCTGTGAAAAGATATGTTGTACTGCCGTCTGTGGTAAGAGTAACGGCGTTGTTTGTGGTATCTTTTGCTATAGTACCGCCGCTATAAGCTGCAGTTTCACTGACCTTACCTGAATTTGTATTGCCTGCCCATGAATCAAAGTCAAAGATGTTTGCACCGTATGAAGAAATATCTGTCATACGGATTGCAATGTCCTCTGCGGTGACAGAGCCCGTACCTGAAAGGGTGAAACGCACCTGAAGATAATGTGCATTACTGGGAGCGAAGAAAACAAAGCTTGCTTCGCCTGTGCTTGCAACCGAGTGATTTGCAAGAGTGAGATATGAGCCGTTTTCGTCAAAGTAGAACACATAAGGAGAGAATACCAGATCTGATGTGAGGCTTGTAACGTTGTATGAGAATGTGTATGCCGCACCGGGCTCAACATCCATCATGTAATACTGGAAGTTGCCTGCGGAGTCTATTGCGCCCTGACCCATACCGTGGCCGGTATAAGCTTCGCCCGAGTAGGGGTTGGTAAACGTGAAGCTGCCGGCATCAATATCAATATCCAGCTCGTTTTCTACCGGAGCACCGCCGCTGACCATAGTGGTTGACAGAGTGTTGTTTGCCCACTTATCAAAAACAAAGATGTTGTTGAAAGCAAGCTCAACGGAATAATCTGTTATTGCTGCTGATGAATAAATCATTGCAACGGTCGGAATGAGCATTGCAATTACCAGCAACATGGTAATCAGTTTTTTTGCATGTTTTTTCATAAAGTGACCTCCATAAAATTTGCGTGTAAAAATCTATGTTAAATCCAAAAATTATTTTTGAAATTATTTTCGGATAATGATTTTTTGTGTTTTTGATGTGTAATTATTTCTATCCGCTCATAAAATCTTCGCATAGTTTTTTGAAATGTGCCGCTTTTTTGCAGACGTATTCGGGCACTCCGTTGAATTCGCCCGTTTCCGCAAATGAAACCGCCGCACACATATCGCAAAAGTTTCTTAATTCGCAGCTTTTGCATTTCGGCGGAAGAAGTATGCCTTGCCGTGCTTTCTTGATACTATCCCACGCTTCATTGAAGCTGCGGATTTCAAACACAGGCTTCATCATCATTCCGCAGGGTGAAATTTTGCCGTCCCAGGTGACCCAGAATGTGCTTAAGCCTGCCCTGCAGGGAATCCGCTCGCCGTTTGCATCGCTGCATTCGCCGAGCTCGACCTTTCTGACTGCATTTTCTTTAAGCTCAATATGCTTTTTCAGTTTTTCTGTACCCATGCCAAGCAGTTTGCATTCAAACTGAACCTTTGCCGCATCTTCGGGGCTCATTCTGTCTGTCTTGCCGCCGATTCTGACGGGCGGGAACATATAACTGACAGGCATAACCGACATTTCAAGCTTTTTGGCAATTTCGTAAATTTTTGCCGCATCGTGTCGGTTATATTGAGTTGCGGTGAAGTTGATTTTTACATTGACGCCTGCCTGCTTAAGTTTGACCAATGCCGAAAGCACCTTTTCAAACGCCTTGCCGTTGCCGCACAGCTCACGGTAGGTTTCAGCCGAAGCGCCGTAAAGCGTGATGTTCAGCTTCTGCGGCGGATTCTCCGCAAAGAACTTTACCATTGCATCGTCTATCAGCATGCCGTTTGTGTTGACGGACACAAGCAAGCCCATTTTCTTTGCTCCGAGGTAGATTTCTTTGAAATCTTTCCTCAGCAGGGGCTCGCCGCCTGTCAGCAGCAGCATGAACATACCTGCGTTTTTTGCTTCTTCGGTAAGGTTCAGCCACCATTCGGTGCTTTTTTCTTGCTTTATTGCCTCGCAGTCATTCTCTTTGCGGTGAATGTAGCACATTTTGCAATCAAGAGAACAGCGAGAGGTCAGCTCAAATGCTCCTGACAGCGGAAGGGAGCTTTTATCTGCCTTGGCAAAAAGATTTGATATAAAAAGGTCATATTTCAATCCCAATTCAGATAACACCTCCGTCCTGCAATGCTTTTTCAAGAGCAATTACCGCATTTTCGTCCGCCGTGCAGCTCAGTGAATAGACGGGAACAGTTTTCAGCATTTCGATGAGCAAGTCAAAAATCATCTGCTGCTCATTCGGTGCGAGCAAATCAAGGTAGATGTTTTGCAGCACACCCTGCAACGCCTCAAGGCCCGTCAGCCGCCTTATGCTGTTTTCAGCCGATTGGCTGAGCAGCACGATTGCACCGAGGGGGAGATTGCGGTTTTTGCAGATGCCGCTTGTTCCGCAGAACGGAGCGCCGCATGCATAAACGCCGCCTTCAACAAGAATGCCTGCTTTGTCGCCGTTGATTATCTCTGCATTGCGGTGCTTTTCCCACAGCGCTGCCTGAGTGCTTTTACCTACTCCGCTTGCCGCCGAAAAGAGAATTGCCTTGCCGCCGACGTCAATGAATGACGAATGGATGAAAAATGCATTTTTGGTAAGTAACAGCTGAGAAAGCGAAACCGAACTCCACATATACCTGCTGTCCATCATGATTGGGAAGCTTCTGTGTGTGAAAAATGTTTCGCTGCAAGAAGTATCAGCAGGAGTGTATCGGGTCAGCGCACCGTCAAGCGTGCCCATAGGCAGCGCACGGCAGACTGTATCACCTGCAACGGAAATGAGAAATTCACCTGCTCTGCCCTTGCTTTCGCCAAGCATTTCGGGGAATGGCTCACACACCTTGCAGAGGATGCTGATATCTGCATTACCTTCATCGGCTTCAAACTGCGCCCAGAGTGGATTATCGCCCGGAAAGCTCTCCGCTTCAATACATATTAGCTTTCTACATAAAAAATAATATTTTTTCATTGTTGATTATAATAACCTTATTATATTATACCAATGAAACATTCTACTCTTTTATAAAGAGATTGTCAATATTTTCGGCAATATTCTTTGTTGTGAAATTGCACAAACTTTTAAAAAAATTGTTAATTTTAGGGATGATTATGACATTTTTTTGTAAGGTTTTTCGGCAAAAAGCCTGCAAAAAAGCACTGTTTATTTTTCTTTTTCAGAACAATAAACAGTGCTTGAAAGCAATAAAAATTGACAGAAAATTCGCGTATATTTCAGAAAAAATACCGTAAAAACCCGCCGAAAATCACCTGCAAAATGCAGTGATTTCTGCAGACAAATCCGGTATTTTAATGTTTTTATTGTTTTTCCGGTTTATGTGTGTTATAATGCACAATATATAGGTGAAAGTTCGGCTTTTTGCCAAAATCGGAGTTTTTTATGAGGAAAAAATCGAAAAAAAAGAATATAATAGCACTTTGTCTGCTTATCCCGTTTGTGCTGATCATCGGTACGGCAGCAGGCGTTCTTATGCCTCTTATCATCAGCTACAATCAGAATGCATATGAAGAGGTTGATATTGTTGAGAGAAGCAACGAATATGTTGTGCCGGAAACCGACCCCCAGCCCTCCGAATGGGCGGACGTTACCCTCAAAGAAGAGGATCTGGGCAGGGATATAACTCTCCCCAACAATGTTAACAGCGGCGGAGGCAACAAAAAAGCAGACAACTATGACAGGAATGCTTCCTTTGCAAACAGCTCAAATGCAATCAGCGTTTACGGAAAGACTCCTATCTATAAAGTCGCAAAAAAAGACCCCGATATTGAAAATATTCTTGTTCTCGGAACGGATTCAAGAGATGTTACGAGGGAGAGAGGCAGAAGCGATGCAATGATCATTCTGTCCTATAACAAGAGAACAGGCGCAATCAAAATGGTTTCCGTCCTGCGTGACTCACTTGTGCCCATTGAGGGCAGGGGATGGAACAGAATAAATGCCGCCTATTCCTTTGACGGCGTAGGCCTTGCGGTCAATACGGTAAATCAGCTTTTTGACTTGGATATCCAGAGATTTGTTGTTATTGATTATTACGGCGTAACGAGATTTGTTGATAAAGCAGGCGGAATAACAATCAATCTTACCAAGGCCGAGGTTGACTATATGACCCGTTACAGCGGCGGCAAGGTTACTTATAATATCGGTCCAAATAAATTTAACGGCGACAGAGCTCTGGTCTATATGAGAATCCGTAAAATTGACAGCGACTTCGGCAGAACCGCAAGGCAGAGAAACGTTATTGAAACCCTTGCACGAAAGATTATTACCGAAAAAAGCATTTCGGAAATCTATGATTTAACGGATTTTGCATTCGGACTTGTCAAAACAAATATAAGCCTTGCGGAGCTTACGTCGGTTATAGGCTCGGTCGCTTCAAAAGCTGCAGGCAGCGGGCTTAATATGGATTCGCAGCACGTTCCTTACAGCGATGCATTTGCCTATAAATACTACAACGGAATGGCGATTATTTCCTTTGATATTGATGATGCGGCAAGAAGAGTAAACAGGTTTATTTACGGTTAAGAGGTGATCAGGTGAAGAAGCCAAGTGAATATGTTGAGCTTTTCCGTTCTCTCGGAAAAGAGTGGCGGTGGCTTCTGCGCTATGTTTCAAGCTACCGCCTGCAGATAGCGCTTTATGTTGTCATCGGTCTTATAAGCACTGCTATGGGTCTCGGCGCAAATGTTGCATCAAAATATCTTATTGATTCCGTTGTTTCTCACGACAGCGAAACAATCGTGAGCAGTGCGGTGCTTGCTGTCAGCCTCGGGGTCACTCAGGTGATTGTAAGCGCGGTTATTTCAAGGATTTCAACGGTTGTGGGCACAAGAATCAGCAATGAAATCAGAAGCAATGTTTACGAGCATATAACCTATTCAAAATGGGAAAATGTAAGAAGATATCACTCGGGTGATCTGCTTAACAGAATAGAGGGCGATGTAGGTGTTGTATCAAGCAGCATCGTTTCTTACATTCCCGGAATATTTACAAAATCGGCCCAGTTTTTAGGCTGCCTCATTGTTGTGCTTTACTATGATCCTACAATGGCAATTTTTGCATTTCTTAGTGCACCTTTCCTTGTTCTGACATCAAGAATTTCAATGAAAATGATGCGTAAATATAACAAGGAAAGCCGTGAAATGAACGGAAAAATTCTTTCATTTTATTCCGAATCAATTCAGAATCTGCAAACAATAAAGGCGTTTAATATAACCAAACGCTATGTTGAACAGATGAAAGAAAATCTTCAGCTTTACAGAAAAATAAGGCTTGACCACGATAAATTTACCATAATTATGACACTGTGTATGTCAATCATTGGCCTCGGAGTTTCATATGCCTGCTACGGCTGGGGTGTTTACAGACTCTGGCAGGGTGCAATTTCTTACGGCACAATGACGCTGTTTCTGCAGATTTCGGGTCAGCTTACCTCATCGTTTTCTGCCCTTGTTTCCCTTGTGCCCAGCGCAATTTCAATTGCAACCGCAGCGGGAAGAATTATGGAAATTACCGATTTACCCCTTGAAGATGGTAGAGATGATGATAAGGCACGGGCAATGGAAACATCCGCAAACGAAAACGGCGTAATCCTTTCCTGCAGCGACCTTACTTATACATACCCTGACGGCAAAAAGCCCGTAGTAAGTGGCATATCATTCAGCGCGGCTCCGGGTGAAACAATTGCATTTGTAGGCCCGTCAGGCGAAGGTAAAACAACGGTTTTAAGGCTGATTCTCGGCCTTGTTGAGCCCGATTCGGGCGAGATTACCTTGGAAACGAAGGACGGCAAAAAGATTTCCGTTTCCGACAGTACAAGAAGATTCTGTTCATATGTGCCTCAGGGCAATGCAATTTTCTCGGGCACGGTTGCGGATAACCTTCGCATTGTCCGTCCCGAAGCAACCGAAAAGGAGCTTATTTCTGCTCTCAGAACCGCCGATGCATGGAGCTTTATTGAGAATCTGCCAAACGGAATTCACACAGAAATCAGTGAAAAGGGCGTGAATTTTTCAGAAGGTCAGGTGCAGCGAATGTCCATTGCCAGAGCCATTCTCAGGGATGCTCCCGTTATCGTTATGGACGAGGCAACCAGCGCACTTGATGCATCAACGGAGGAAACCGTCCTTGCCAATATGATGAAGGCTTATCCCAACCGTACAAGAATTATCACAACTCACAGACCAAGTATGCTCAGATATTGCACGAGGGTTTACCGTATTAACGAAAACGGAAGCGTTACCGAAGATGCCGATGCAATTAAATGATGAAATATTGAGTTTAAACCCGTAGAGTTTTCTACGGGTTTTAATTTTATGGGAAAATTAACAATAAAATTAAAGGAACTCGTTTAATTATTATTTAGAATTTTGTTGAAATTTCTATAAAGTTATGGTATTATAAAACAGAATATTTATAGGTAGAAATATATAAATTTATAAACCTGATAAGGAGAGTGTACTTGATGAACAAGAGAACATTCAAAAAGTGTGTAGTCAAAACAGCCTCAGTTATGATGGCTCTTTTGATTATGCTGTCATCTTTGGCGGTTCTTCCTTCAGCAATCAACACTGCCTTTGCGGCGGACAGCGTGTCCTATTCGGACCCCAGACTTGAACTTGACTTCAACAATAATTGGAAGTTCAATCTCGGCGAAGAATCGGGAGCTTATGCAAAGGCATATGACGATTCTGCTTGGGAAACCGTTGAGTTACCCCACGATTTCAGCATTATTCAGGATTTTACAACTGACGGAACTGAAGCTGAAAGCGGAGGCCTTCCTGGCGGCGTAGGTTGGTACCGAAAGATGTTTATTCTGCCCACAGAATACAAGAACAGAAGAATAATAATTAATTTCGACGGTGCTTACAACCACACAGAGGTTTATGTCAACGGAACACTCGTTGGCGAAAACCATTATGGTTACAACGCTTTTTCGTTCGATATAACGGATTATGTTGATTGCAACGGTGTTTCGGTTAACTTTATCTGTGTAAGGGTAGAGCACAATCTCCCTTCAAGCCGTTGGTATTCGGGATCAGGCATTTACCGTGATGTTACCATGACGATTATTAATCCTGTTCATGTTGATCTTTACGGTACATATGTTACAACACCCAATCTTGAGTCCACAAACGGTTCTGACGGTACTCTTGATGCAAAAGTAACCATTGCAAATGATAATTCAACATCACAAACCGTAACTGTTGAAACAAAGATTCTTGATGCTTCGGGCGCAGAGGTGGGTACTTCAGCTTCAGTCGATGTTACCGTTGCGGGTGCTTCGTCACAGGAAGTAACTCTTAACCCTGCTCTTTCTGACCCCAATCTTTGGTCAACTGATACACCTTATCTTTACACATTGAGAACAACCGTTACACAGGACGGCACTGTTGTTGATGAATATGATACAGAGTTCGGCTACCGCTGGATTAATTGGGATATCACAAACGGCTTCTCACTTAATGGCGATGCTGTTAAGCTCCAGGGTGTATGTATGCACCACGATCAGGGTGCGCTTGGTGCGGTTCAGGTTTATGATGCTCTTTACCGTCAGATTGCAATTCTGAAGGATATGGGCGTTAACTCAATCAGAACAAGCCATAACACTCCCTCCGATATTCTTATGGATATCTGTAACGAGCAGGGTATGCTTGTTATGAACGAATTCTTTGACGGTTGGGATACCGCAAAGAACTCAAACAGTCACGACTTCAGTGAATATTTTGATACGGAAATTGATGCTGATAACAATCTTATCGGCAAGCAGGACGGACAGATGTGGTATGAATTTGTTCTTACTCAGTCCGTTAAGCGTGACAGAAACGATCCCTGTATCGTTATCTGGGATGTTGGTAATGAAATTGCCGAGGGTGCATCTGTCGGAGATTTCGCAACAATTGCAGAGAATATGCGTTCAATGCTTGACACTCTTGATCCTACAAGACCCGTTTGTGAGGGTAATAACCAAAGAAATATTACCAGCGGATGGCCCGCAAATGTTGAGCAGTATATGACCGTTATCGGCGGCAACTATCAGCCCGGTACATGGGAATCAATGCAGAGCCAGATTTCTTCTCATGCAGATGCAGTTACGGGCGAAACAGGCAAGCCCTTTGTTATGACAGAAACCACATCTGCACTTTCAACGAGAGGTAAGTATTCAACAACCGGCTGGGACACAACAGCAAAACAATTTACCGCTTATGACAATTATAGCGTTAGCTGGGGCACAACCGCAGCAGGCACATGGCACTATACAATCACCAATGACTGGTTCTCAGGTCAGTATGTATGGACAGGATTCGATTATATAGGCGAGCCTACTGAATATAACAACACCACATCAATGCCTGTCGGCAACCCCAACTCTTCATATTTCGGTATCATTGATACAGCGGGTTTTGAGAAAGATACATATTACCTTTACAGAAGCTGGTGGAATGACAAATCAACAACCCTTCACCTTGTTCCCGGAACATGGGATGAAGATGAGCTTTATGTTGATTCAAGCGGCTATGTTGATGTTGCAGTTTACAGCAATGCCGATAAGATTTCACTTCTCCTTGACGGCA
This sequence comes from Acutalibacteraceae bacterium, assembly GCA_045604685.1. Lineage (GTDB taxonomy): Bacteria > Bacillota > Clostridia > Oscillospirales > Acutalibacteraceae > CAG-177. The sequence continues at coordinate 35,340 of JAZUON010000002.1, read as the reverse complement.
GCGAAATCGGTTATGCAACCGCAACAACAAATACAACCGATGCAGGCCACAGCTACCAGACATGGACAGAAACCGCAACAGATTCATCCGTTTGCACCACAACCGAATTATATACAGGTAACGGTAAGAATCTCTATCCTCAGTTCAATGTCAAATATGAAGGCAGCGAGCTTGCGGTAAAGGCTTATGAGCTTGTCAACGGCAGCTATGTTGAAATTACCGATACCGTTGGTACAAACAAGGTTTCCGCAGTCAGTGCAACACAGATTGTTGCAACACAGTGGGGCAACACATCGCAGCCCTTTACTGCAGACGGTGACAGCTATGCCTACATTGAATTTGAGGCGCAGGATGCAAACGGCAACTTTGATGCTGACTACGATGGAACTCTCACGATTACCCTTACAGGTGACAGCTTCATAATCAACGGCGTTGATAACGGTGACCAGACTACAACCGCAAAATTCCAGAATTCTTCTGTACTGACTTCTGATAAAACCGCAACAATTAAGATGCTTAACGGCAGAGCTGTTGCAATTCTCCGTACAAACGAAGAAGCAGGCGATGTATCCGTTACAACAACGGATAGCTCAGGCTACAGCGTAAACGGTGTAACTCTTACATCTGCCGCAGAAAGCGGAGCTGACCTCACCGATGAGTTTGAAGAAGTTGTTCAGCAGGGTGAGCTTGTATATACACCTACAATCTATGATGAATATGAAATCCTTAAGGCTAATATCGAGAAGCTTGGCGGCGGCGAAAGAGATTATGTAAAGTACACCGCAAACGCTGACGGCTCAACCTATGTTAATATGGATATCCCCGACGGATGGTATATTATCACGGGCGCTGATGACCAGGGTGGCACAGTTTCAAGCGGTGTAATGACCCATGCCGAGCACTCATCGGGCGGCTTTGTTTCCGACGGCAGCACAGGTGTTCCTGCAGAAACCTCCGATAAGTGGTATTTTGAAAAAACCACGGGCGGCTATTATATCTACTATGAGGATGATAATGGCACAAAGCAGTATCTTTCGCTCAGTAATAACACGGTTACAGTCGGTACTTCTCCTTATGTTCTTGAGGTTACCACAGATTCAAGCGGAAATGTAACAATCAGCTTCGGCTCAACCTATATTAATTTCCACGGCAGCGATTCCAACAGAGTATGGTATTATTCCGCAGGAACAAACCTTTCACTTTATTATGTTTCGGATGAACCCGTAACCACTACCACCGTAACTCAGGTTACTGATGTATCTTCTCTTGACGGTCAGTATATCATTACCGGTGCGGATAACTACACAGGTACATATGCCTACGGTGCAATGACCCATACAACGGTAAGCGGCGGCTTTCTGCCCACAAACACTTCAGGCACTCCCGATGCAGATGATAATAATATCTGGATTTTCGAGCAGACAACCGGCGGCTATTATGTTTATTATGTTGATGCCAGTGGAACAAAACAGTATATGACAATGAACAGTTCCGGCATCACAACCACAACAACTGCAACCGTGCTCAGCGTTACGGATGATGACAGCGACAATGCTGTTGTTATCGGCGCATCCGATAATGACTATAAGATTAACTATTTCGGCAGTGCACAGAAGGTTGGCGTATGGACTGAGGGCACAGAGCTTACGCTTTATAAAGTTGAAACACTCGGCAACACGGTTACCACATATGAAATTGAAGGCCAGGTAACCGATTCAGCAGAGCTTGCTGCTCTTGAAGACGGCTGGTATATCCTTAAGGGTGCAGGCTGGGGCAATATTTCTACCGGTGCAATTACACATACTGCTCATTCATCGGGCGGCTTGCAGACTGACTCAACATCTGCAACTGCTGTTCCCACTACCACCGATAATGTAATGTGGTATTTTGAAAGTCAGGACGATGGTACATATTATATCTATTATCTTGATGCTAATGGTACTAAACAGTATATGACCCTTACAACCAGCACTATTGATATCAGCACAACTCCGCAGGCATTAACTGTTACCGCTTCGGGCAGCACAATTACAATTGGTGCTTCTAACGGCTATTATGTTGACTTCTGCGGCAACTCATATCATGCGCAGCACGTTGCAACATGGACGAGCGGCACTTCAATCTATGTTTACAAAGTAAATGAAATTGTTACTTCAACCGGCAATCTGGCTAAATGGGTACCCACCGCAACGGATGAGCTTCTTCCTCCCGTTGAAAACGGCGGATATGTAATTTATGACTCAAGCTTTGTCATGAGTGGACAAACATCAAGTGTGGGCTTGGATCAGGTTTCGGAAACTCCCTCAAACAATATAATTACCACATCCTCAACAAATGAATATACCTTTACTCTCGTAGACGGCACCACAAATGAATATTATATTCGAAACTACGAGGGCAAATATCTAACAATCGGTTCATCTGACGGATCAATATCACTCAGCGATGTTGCCACAAGCGTTTATGTTTACGGCACAACAGACAATGATGTTGTAATATATGTTGACGACCAGGCTCTCGATCATTATATCAATCAAGGCGGCTTTAATACATGGACTTCAACCTACACCAGCGCAAGTGACAACCAGAAAATGACGCTTTACAGAAACGAAACGGGTATTTCAAGCGGCAATCTTTCAAGTGCACAGTCAGCTCTCCTCGCAGCTTTAAGCGAGGGTGCAACTCACGCTCCGGGAGTATATTCAACAGCAACCTATAATGCATTGTTTGCTGCTCTTGAGGCAGGCTATGAAACATTCAATTCAGCAACCGCAACGGATGATGATTATACCGCCGCTGCTCAGGCAATCAACGATGCCGTTGCAGGCCTTGCCATTGAATATAAGTATATTCCTACAACAATCTATAAGTACGGCTATGTTCCGGGTGCAGATTCACCGTATTCAATCGGCGGTGAGGCTTATAATGAGCAGACTATGGCATCCTTAAAAGCGGCTATTCTTGCAGATGATAACCTTCTGACTCAGATTAAAGAGGCTATCGGTTATGACACAAGAACTGATTGGGGCGATGATACCTATAAAGAAGCTGCCCTTGAAGCTGCAGTTGATGCCTATGCGGAGATCTATTCGCTTCTGTTTACGGGATATGCATTAACAGGCGGTTCGGTGAACCTTGAAAATTATGCAAAAACAGCCTGGAACAGATGGACGAAGGAAAACACAATGGGCGCCGGTGAAACCAATGAAGAAGGTGCTTCCGTTCAGGGTCTGTTCAGTGCACTGCTTGTTGACGGCTTGCCTGCTGACCATGCGGATTATACTGAGCTTCCTTATAATAATATTATTCCTTCGGATACAGGAAACGATACCTCTGCGGGTATTACTTTAACTATAACAGTAAGCTCAACGGACGGAACGGATACAACGAAAGATATTACGCTTCCTGCGCTTGAGGGTATCAGCGTTCATCACAATGATATTTTCAAAAAAGAAATAGTGCTTGTTGATGAAAATGACGAAACTCAGGGATATTCAAAGTTCTATTGGGATTTGGAATTCCCGTTTGTTGTAAGCACAAATGAATACGGTATAAACACATATAAATATTTAAGTTCGGATGAAAGCTATCTTTTCCAGGCAACCTATGATGATGCCACAAACTCTGCAACGGCAGAGCTTACACCTGTTGATGATTGGTCAATAAACCTTGCGGGCAAGGGTGCAGGCAAGGGCTTCTTCCCGTTCAACTATCAGAATAACACAACAACTTTCACGGGCGAAAATGCAATTTATCACTTCGGTATGTCATTCACAACCGATTTCTATCTGCCGAATTCCGGAACATATGCTGACGGTGAGGATGTTATCTTTAACTTCCGAGGCGACGACGACGTTCTCGTTTACATTGACGATGTTCTTGTTCTTGATAACGGCGGTCTTCACGGTGCACGTACCGCAAGCATTAACTTTACTGATGCATCCTTGAATTATCAGTATGCAATGGATGTTACCGAGGGTGAGGTTAAGAGCACCGTGGAATACGGCACAACCTATACCTACGGTGAAGCTAACGAAGGCATCAGCGCTGATAACAGCGCTGCGCTTGAAAAGCTTAATGAGGTCCGCACAGACGGAGATCATCACACCTTCACCTTCTTTTATCTTGAAAGAGGTTCAACAGACTCAAACTGTGAAATTACCTTCAACATTCAGCAGGTTTCAGAGGATGTTAAGCTCAATAACCAGACGCTTGTTATCGACTACGGACATCCCGTAGCATATAACATTACCGATAACAACTATATTTCAGAGGCAGCCCAGACAAATGACGCCGGCGTTGAATATGTTGGTATTACAGCCTCAAATACGGATCTTGATGAAATTCTTATTTTTGATCCGCCTGATAATCTTACAGGTGTATTTGATGCAAATAATACATCGCTTGACGTTGAAGGACTTAATTTCGGCGAATGTACCGTTAATTCAGACGGTGAATTAACCTTCACACCCACAACTATTAAGTTTACGGGCAGAGATTATTTCTATTCCTGCGCAAAGGTTACCAATGACCCGACCTATTCTTCCGATACCGAGTATTATCAGTACGAAAGAACGGCGTTTATTCCCGCAACTTCAATTTACTTTGAAGATAACTATGCAAACGGAATATCATTTACTGACGGCGCAACAGCTTCGGGCTTTGATAATTCAACCTATGAATACGGCGTATGGAAAACGGTAGGAACCGAAACGGCAATGTCGCAGGCGGCAGACCTTGCAGATGATGATTCGGCAAATCCCTACGGCTATGACCCTGCATACGATAACTGCACGGAATACAGCGCATATTCAGCTCATATGGTTTCCGTCAGCCAGAAGAATAATCCCAAGTCAAGCATCAGCGGCGGCAGCGGAGCAAGCTGGCCCACAGCCGAGTTTGAATTTACGGGCACAGGCTTTGATATCATCAGCCTTACCGACAGCAAGTCAGGTGTTTTCTATCTTGATATTTATGATGAAAACAATGTCAGAGTCGGTAAGAAGCGTATAGTTGACAATTATTACGGCTACACCTACGGTCAGCTTTATGCAAATGAAAGCGGCGACGCCGTTCTTGATGTAACAGATAAGCCGCTTTATAACAGCATTCTCGGCGTAGTTACAACCACACCCACATATTTTGATGTTGACGATGGCAAGGCTACACAGACTGTTACCTACTATGATGTTTCGGGCAACGGCTACACCGAAACTCCCACTTATTATGATGAGAACGGTGCGCTTACCGAGGATGAAACCGATTCACCCGCATATGCTTATAATTATGCATACGGCTGGGTTGAAAGCAGCTCGGATGCAGCTCTTTATCAGATTCCCGTTATGAAGGTCAATGACCTTGAATACGGCAATTACAGAGTTGTAATCACCTGTGCATTCACTGATCTTTATAAGCATTATGAAACCGATGCTGACGGCAATAAGTTCTATAATCTTTACATTGACGCTATCCGCATTTACGACCCCGCAGGCAAGGACGATGATATAAGCGACGACTCAATTCTTCAGTCATTCAAGGATGATGATGAGTCCTATCCCAATTACCTTGAAATCAAGGATATGCTTATCGGTGCAAACTCGCTTTCGCAGGATGCATCAACTCAGGGTATAATCTTCATTGACGGTATTGCCGCAAGCGATAATGACCTTGATATGTATAAGAATGCAGGCCCCAACAACGAGCTTTACCTTGCCCGTAATCAGGCGGTAGCCTTTGAAATCTGGGCTACGGCGGTGCCTGATGATGTGCAGATAGGTGTTAAGAGCGCAACCGGAACACCCGTATTTACCGTGACCTACGGAGCAAACACCGTCAGCACAACAATTACATCCGCAACTGAAATGAACAGATCTCTCAATGCTGTTCTTCCCGTTGGCGGAAAGCTGGCGTGGACCAATGTTGAGGTTGACGGAACAACATATTACACCAGCGGCGTTGTTGTTATTCAGAATACATCGGATGCCGAAAGTGTTCTTTCACTTACCAATATGAAATGGACATTTACGGGTGCAGGTGCCTACGGACATTATGCCGAGAATTACGATGAAAGCACGGAAGATCTTACGCTTATGTCCGATGTTGAAACTCAGAGCGTTGCTTACGCTGCAATGGCAATGAGATATGCCGACCTTGAAATCGGTGCAGATGACGTAACCGTGAACGAAACCGTCAATGCAGGCGAGGATGTTGTTATCACCGTTAAAACATCCGATGATGTTTCATCGCTTATTATCAAGGATAAAAACGGCAATGTGATAACACCTGAAAGTGTAACAAGCGTTGTTAAACAGCTTGAAAATGAAAACATCAAGGAATGGACAGTTGTTCTTACCGAAAGCGAAAGCGGAACATACACCTATTCAATCTCTGGCGCTTATGTAAACGGCTACACGGGCGACAACGAACCCGTTGAAATAACCGTAACCGTTTCTGCTCCGGAGGGAGAAACCGAGCCCACATTCTTTGAAAAGGTAATCGGATTCTTCAAGAAGATCTTCGATTTCTTTGTTCAGCTTCTGTCGTATTTCGGCGTAGAGCTTGTGTGAGTTGAAAGGAGGATACATTTATGAAAAAGTTATATGTCAAGCCCTTGGCAATTTATGAAGGTATTCAGCTTTCGGCAAGCGCATCGGGCAGCTGCACGCTTCTCGGAACACAGTCCGCACAATATGTATGCCCTGTTGAAGACCCCAATCTCGGACTTTACATCTTTGCGGAAACAACAGATGCCTGCGATACTATTCCTCCCGACGGAAATGACAGCGTCTGCTACGACGTTCCCGTTGCAAACTTCAATGTTTTTTCTTCATGATTAATTATGGCAGCGGAGTTCTTCTGAACTCCGCTGTTTCCCGAAAAGAGGATTGAGATTTTTGAAAAACATACTTAAAAACTCAATAATTTTCATTCTGGCGCTTTTTGTCCTTTTTCTTTGCTCCTGCAAAGAGGAGGAGGAGCTTAACAGAGAGCTTGTGAACATCAAAGATGTTACCGTGCCTGTCAGCACCAACGAAATAAATGAGAGCGAAATCGGCGATTACAAGGCTGAAAAGCCCGAAAATTCGCAGGTTGGACTTATTGTTGACAGCTGGCTTAAAATTGTCAGTATCGGCGAAACAGACGGTGTTGTGAGCGTTGTAGCTCGAAATATCTCGGATGCCGATGTTCAGTATGCGCTTTTAACGGTTAATTGCGGTGACGAGGTTCTGTCATTTCCGATGACAACTGTTCTTGCAGGCTCAACATCAATTCTTAAAAGCGACAAACCCCTTGAATTTGATAAAAAGTCTTCATATCATAATTGGAAAATTGAGGAAAAAACATATTTCGGCAATGAGATTTCTGTTTATCCCGAGGTTTTTGAAATTATGTGCTGCGATAAGCTGATAACCGTAAAAAACATTTCGGGCAACGATATTTCGGGAGATATATTCGTTTATTACAAAAAGGTTGAAAACGGCGTGTTTTCCGAGGGAACTACATACAGAGTCCGCATAAACGGACTTGGAACAAACGAAAAAATTCAGGTTGATGCAGAGCACTTTATGTCCTCTGACAGTAAGGTGATGTTTGTTACCTATGCACAGTAAATATTATAAATTTTTCGATACGGTAATCAGGGTGATAACCCCTGAACCTGTTGCCGATGCGGAGCCGTATTCCGGATTTCTCTGCGATGAATGTGATGCGGAATTCACGGTTGAATACAGCTTTGCGGATTCGTTACCCGAAATCCCTGCAGATGCGGTCTGCGGCAAGGATGTTACGGTTTTTGCAAGCGGAAATTCTTATTTCTGCTGGTATAAAAATCACGGTGCAGATGGTTTTTATGCCTGCAGGATTTTTACCGCAGAGTCCCGCAAGGTAATTCTTCTTTCGGAATACAGAAACAAGCTCTGGAACAGAGTGGTTTTTGATCTGATGGGCTTTGAGGAAATTGCCTCGGTTAACAGAAAAGCGGTTATTCATGCATCTTTCATCATCAAAAACGGCAATGCAGTTCTTTTTACTGCACCCAGCGGTGTGGGCAAATCAACCCAGGCGGCGTTATGGGAAAAATATGCCGATGCGGAAATAATAAACGGCGATAAAGCGTTGGTGTTTGTCAGTGGCGGTGTTGCTTATGCGGGAGGTCTGCCGTTTTCGGGCTCCTCAGGTATCTGCAAAAATAAGGCTGCTCCGCTTCGTGCAATTGTCTGCCTGTCGCAGACAAAAGAAAATATATTAAGCAGGCTTTCCGTAACCGAAGCAACCGTTTCTGTTTTAAGGGGCTGTTATCTGCCTGCCGAAAATGCAGTAATTTCGGAAAATGTTATCGATACAGTCGGAAAAGTCTGCGGACTTGTTCCTGCATATAAACTTGAATGCCTGCCGTATGAATCGGCGGTCAGAATTCTGGAGAATGAATTATGTCTTTGAGCACAGAGCCAAAGTTAATATCTTATCTTCACTCAAAGGGGATAGAAAAAGGTGTTCCCGTTTCGGGTGCTTTTGAGCTGACTTCACGCTGCAATTTCAGGTGTGAAATGTGCTATGTTCACGGAGAAAGCTGCAAATCGGATGAGCTGTCCGCAGAGGAATGGATTATGCTCGGCAAGCGTGCGAAGGATGCAGGCACGGTTTTCCTTCTCCTGACGGGAGGAGAGCCGCTTTTAAGGGATGATTTCCGCAGAATTTATTCCGAACTAAGTGAAATGGGCTTCATTCTATCCCTTAACACAAACGGCAGCCTTATCCATAATTACCTTGATTTGTTTTCTGAAAATCCGCCGTCAAGAATAAACATTTCTCTTTACGGTGCGGACGGCGCAACATATGAAAACCTTTGCAAAACCGATAAATTTTCGGTTGTTGTTGAAAACATAAAAAAACTTAAGGAACTGAATATTCCCGTTAAAATCAATACTGTATTGACCGAGAAAAATGCCAGCCAATACAGAGAAATAATTTCTCTTGCACGGGAGCTGGGCGTGCAGATAAGCACAACGGCTTATGCCTATCCGCAGGTAAGGCTCAACGGCGGATACGGGCTTAATTCAACAAGGCTTTCTTATTCCGAGGCTGCGAAGGCTACCGTTGAATGCGAGCTTTTCCGCTACGGAAAAGAGGAATTCCTTACAAGAGCCGCCAAATACCTGACCCCCAGCAACGGAATGCCCGTTGATACCGTCAGGTGCAGAGCAGGCAGGTCATCCTTTTGGATAACATCTCAGGGAATTATGAGGGCCTGCGGAATGCTGCCTCAGCTTGAAGCAATGCCTCTTGAAATCGGCTTTGATGCGGCGTGGGAAACGGTTAAACAAAAAACCAGAGAAGTCAGGATGCCGTCGGAATGTCTCAGCTGCAGATTTTCTGAAATATGCAGGGCTTGTGCGGCGATGTGCTATGCGGAAACGGGCGCTTTCAATAAGAAGCCCGAATATGTGTGTAAGCTGGCAGAGGAGGTTTATAACCTCACTCTTAAGGAGTACAACAAAATTAAAAGCGAAGGTGAAGATACGGAATGAAAATCAACAAAAAAATGATTTTAAGAGAGGTTGCGGGGGAATATATCCTTGTGCCTGTCGGCGCAAGTGTTATCAGCACAAACGGTCTTTTTATGCTGACAGAAACTGCAGCTTTTATCTGGAAGACACTTCCCGACGCTGAAAACGAAGAATATATCGTTGAAAAAATAACAGAAGAATATGATGTGGATGCCGAAGAAGCACGCACAGATGTGTGTAACTTCCTTTCCTTTTTATGCAGCCACGAAATAATAGATTGATTTTGTAAATTAATATGTAATAAAAATCGCTCCGCAGAGTTTTTCTGCGGAGCTTTATCATTTTTGCAGATTGCAAATGCATTTTATCTGTCATATCTAAAAACAACTTATATAATCAAATATAAACAGAAATTATGATAAATAGTTTGGCTATATAAGTGCAAATGCAAGAGTTTGTTTTGGATACTAAGGATTTGCTATAACTGTTTTATATTTCGAAAAGTTGACAAATTGATTGAAAGAGTGATATTATAAAATAAATATTTTGAAAGTCGGAACATTTCAGAAACAAGGTGATAAGATGGTTAGAGGGTTTGTGACATTAGCTACAGGAAATCTCATATACTATAAAATGGCGGCTAATATGCTTGCCTCTTTTAAAATTCATAACCAGGATGATCCGTTTGCGATTATTTGTGACAGAACAAACGAATACACCGATATGTTTGATGATGTGGTTGTGCTCGAGCAATCAAGCGGAAACTACATTGATAAATTTTCGTTGCTTATTAAATCACCGTACGATGAATCGATATTTATAGAGCCGGATTGTCTTATTTATAGAAACCTTGATTTTTTTTGGGACTTATTATCGAACGAATCGGACTGCTCGAGTTTCGGCTGGAACAAAGGTGGTTTAGAATGTTGGTTTAATACAGAAGAAACAAGAAACCGTTTGTTTGAAATTGTTTCGGAACTTGATGAAGATACAGTAGTGCCCCTTTTTAATCCAGGATATATTTTTATCAGAAAAGGCTCAAAATGTACTAAAATGTATGAAGATTGTCTTGAAATTGCTCAAAAGATAAGCGAAGATTCAATTCTGGGTGCTTATGCGCCCTTGCTGTGTGGCGGCAAACTTCGTGATGACCCCATATTCAGTATTGCTATGGGAATAAATGGGTTTATTTGCCATTCAATGCCCAAAAGTTCCAAATGCATAGCACTTCCTTCAAAATATACAATAAATAAAATAAATATAATTGAAGGTAAATTGGATGTAACCGACAAGAATGGAAAAGAATTCAATGATTGTGCACTTTTGCATTTTTCCACAAGAAAAGCATTAGAGGAAGGTTTATATCTTTGGCAGACGATTCTTCTGGATTTGTATAATAAAAACTGTAAATTATACAAATTTCTGAACAACAAAGTTGTTTACATTATGTGTGAAATCTTTAGAAAGATTAAAACAAAAATAAAGCATCTTATAATGAGAAAGTAATATTTCTACAGAATAATTTATAACCTGACATTTCCTTGTGCATATAAGAAACAGAACAAATAATATAAAAATGTGATTTAATCAATTGTATGAAATATTCAGTAAAGCCACCGATTTCGGTGGCTTTTGTTTTGATAAAAACATTTTGAATTAAACTAATTTTTCAAAACATTGCAGAAATTCTGCAATGTTTTATTTTTTTCAATTTTTGCTGTGACAGAGAAAATTCAGCGTTTCAAAAATGTCATAACTATGTCAAACAGAGACATAGGGAGTGAATGCTGAACAACACAAAATGCAGAACAGGAAGGCGGCCGCAAATGGCGTGAGAAATTCACACAAAAATGGTTACAAGCGCTATAAATTGCGATTGTAACCAGATTTTGCGGCGGCGTAACGGCTGATTTATATCAGCGGGCAACATCGTGACGGGAGTGTTGACTCCGCCAGATCCGATGCTCGGGGCTGTATATCACAGCGAAAAACAGAGCCAAGACAATTTACCAGAATAATAAAAAGGAGAACGAGTATGAAAAAAGATTTTTTTGTATGCAGTCCCAGCGGATTAAAAGAATTATTGAGCCGAGGAAACGATGAGCATAGCAATCCGCCACAATTTTATTTGGCAGGATATACGGAGTTTGCCCGATGGGTGTACAACGATTATTCACCTGATTGCGACTGCTCGGAGAAACAATTCCATGTGGTTGATTACTCTGACGATGGTGAGAATACGGTATGGGATAAATTCTTTGACTACAAGGCGGCAGAAATATTCAACGAGCAGTGTTTTGAAAAACTTACTGTTGACAGAGTTGAATATCATATCGATGTTTTCTGCAATGAGTTTGAATATTATATCCTCGAAGATTTCTGGCATTCGTCAGCTTTGAACGGAGATGAGCTTGAATGGCTAAACGACAAAAACGACTGAGTGTTACGCAACGGATAATGCAGGATGTTGATGAAAAACTGAGGGCAAAAAATTACCCGAACCACAAAATGTACAGACAATTTCTTCGTCACAGTTACAGATACGTAAAATTCTGCAGAGAAACTTATGACTGCCGTGATTATGTATCCTGTTGCAGTATGGAATTTGCTCAATCTTATTGTGATTTACTGAAAGAACAAGGATATACACCGAGCACTATCCATACGTATCTTGCAGCAGTAGCCGTTTCGTTTGATGGGATAGAGCTCAATAAGATAAACAAGCCCCGCAGGCATACCGCAGAGTACACGCGTGGACGCAAAGAGCCGTTTGCACCGCTGAAATCGTCTGATTTATCACACGAACAATGGCGCGAAATTGTTGAATTCAATTTAAGAGTCGGACTGAGAAAAAATGAACTTAAAAAGCTGAAAGGCTCAAATTTCAAGCTCGATGAGAGCGGGCATTATGCCGTGGAAGTTTTGCGGGGTAAGGGAGGAAAGTACACTTTGAATCGAATGAACAGCGATGAAGATGTTGAGTTTATCCGCCGATATTTCGAAAGTAAAGCCCCCGATGAGCCTATATTCCCGCCTGAAATGTTTAATAATCATCTGAATCTTCATAAACTTCGTGCCGAATCGGCAAAAGAGTATTATCGGATTCAGGTTCAAAAAATCAAAGAAAATCCCGAATATGCCAAACAGCTGGAAAAAGAAATAATTGCCAGATGGAACAAATACAACATTAATCCCAAAACAGGAAATCCGAGATATTTTGACAGGAAGCAGATAACCGGATACTGGGTGTTGCGCGGCAAGAACAGAGAGAAAGCAAAACGATTGGGTAATGATGGTCGATACCTTAAAATCGCCGTTCTCGCAACAAGTATTTTCAAATTGTTTCACTGGAGAAACGATACGACGATTTTCTCGTACCTGAATATTTGATTCAAAAATACAGTTTATTTTTTCTTCAATCTGTCATAACCAAATACAAAGATATAGTTGTTGGGAGATAAATTTCAAAAAACATCGAAATAGCGAAAAAACGCTGTGACAGAAAAAATTGAGGATTAATTTTCTGTCATAACTAAAGAAAAAACTTACCGAAAGGAGCGATAGAATCAACTGCAATCATAATTCTGCAACCGTTTCAGGAATAAGAAACGGAAAATTATCCAAAAATCACAACATAAGGAGTGATTTGGATTTGAATGACATTGAAATGCTCAGAAATGCCGATGTTTCCGCCTGTAACGCCGAAGAACTGATTGATCTGAGAAACGTTAAGGTTAACCGCAAAATGCCTTTAAACCGCCGTACAAGCGATTTTATAGCACAGTCGGGGAATCCATATCTTTTTAGGGTTGACGATGTGGTTGTGAAAATCGCTTTCGGAAACGGAAAAGATTTTTCTGAAATTCTGACAGATGCAATTCTTGCAGGATAACATTACAAGTTGAAATTCAGTCGGCGTCGCGGTATAATGCAGTTGTATGATAACCGTGCTGCCTTAAATCAAAATAAAGGTGGCTTTGCTATGTATATGAAAAACAAAGAAAAAGAGCAGGCTTATAGTAATTCCGATATCCGCAAGACTGCTCTTTATATCCGTCTTTCAAAGGAAGACGGCGATAAGGATGAAAGTGATTCCGTTGCATCACAGAAAGAGATTCTCAAAGAATTTCTGAAGCTTCATCCCGAACTTGAATTCTACGATTTTTATATTGATGACGGTTGTACCGGAACGGATTTTGACAGAACGGGATTTGAACGAATGAAAAGAGATATCGAGGCCGGTATCATAAAATGCGTTGTAGTAAAAGACCTGTCCCGATTCGGTAGAAACTATGCCGACGGAGGTTACTACATCGGAGATTTCTTTGTGCGCCACTCAGTCAGACTCATTGCAGTCAATAATTGTGTCGACACGACCTCGAGTAATATGAATGCCTTTACACAGTGCATAACTATCGGTGTTACCAATGTTATCAATGAGAGTGTTTCCGCAGCAACGTCGGTTAATGTCAGGGGCACGTTGAATATGAGGCGTAAAAAAGGCGAATTTATCGGCTCATTTGCTTCGTATGGTTATCTCAAAGACCCCGAAGACCGCCATAAACTCATTATTGACGAAGAAGCGGCAAGCGTTGTCAGAATGATATTCAATAAATTTGTTTCCGGTATGGCGATTCTGGAAATCACAACAGAACTCAATAAAATGCGAATTCCAAATCCTTCTGCTTACAAAAAGCAGAAAGGTATGAATTACAAGCATCCCGCAGGCAAAATCAATAATGCCGTATGGCCTGAAAGTTCTGTACGCCGAATACTGAAAAACGAAATGTATATCGGTAATATGGTGCAGGGCAAAAATATGAAGCTGAGCTATAAAATCAAAAAGTGTGTGGCTGTGCCGACAGATGAGTGGTATGTTGTTGAAGGTACGCACGAGCCGATAATTGACAAAGAAACCTTTGAAAAAGCGCAGGTTTTGTTTGAAAAAAATACACGTGTATCGCCGCAAGAGAAAAAGGTCGGGCTTTTTGCAGGGCTTGTCAAATGTGCGGATTGCCGAAAGGGAATGGGCAAAAAGTCCAACAAGCAGAACGGAAATGAATATCATTATTACCGATGCACAACAGCTAAAGTTACAAAAGGCGATGCTTGCCCGCCGCGTTCAATCAGGATTGATAAGCTTGAAGATGCAGTGCTTGTTTTTCTTCAGAAAATGGTTGAAGTTGCAACGGAATATGATGAAATCATAAAGGCAATCAATTCCAATTCAAAAAGAAAAAACAACTCTAATCTTATATTAAAAGCATTGGAAAGGAATAAAAAAGAAAAAGAGTTTACCAACGAAATGGTTCTCAATCTTTATCCCGACTGGAAAAGGGGAGATATAACAAGAGAAGAGTATATGCAGTTAAAAAGTGATTTTCAAAAGAAAATCGAAAAGCTTGACGAAGAAAACAAAGCTCTTAAAGAAAAACTTGAAGAGCAGGAAAACGGCATGGAAAATAATTCGTTTATTCTCAGTTTCAAAAAACTCGGCAACATAGAGAAACTCACAAGACCGCTTTTGCTCGAGCTTATTGATGAAATTCTTATTCACGAAGGCAACCGAATCACAATATGCCTCAAATGCAAAGATGCTTTTGAACAGGCTGCGGAATACATTGAAATTAATAAAGACATCGCTAGAACGGCGTAAAAAACTCAAACCGTGCGGAGTAAAATCTGCACGGTTTTTCTGTTGCCAAAATCGATAATTGGCGGTATAATATTGGCATATAATTTGTTTTCGTGAGGGAAAATATATGAAAAATTATTTTAAAAGAGTTCTTGCAATTTTTTTGGCAATTGCGGCGGTGATCGGCTTTTCTGCCATTTCAACAGCGGCGGAAAATGAGAAGAATTATTACTATATCGATTCCGTTGGCGGTGACGATTCCAACAGCGGTACGGATATAAACAGCCCCGTGAAAACCTTGTGGGGACTTAAAAATCTTGATATTAAAGCAGGTACGCATTTTCTTTTCAAAAACGGCGGCGAGTATGAGTGCGCCGTTACCCTTACCAGCAACGGCACAAAGGATAACCCTATTGTTATTTCATCATATGGTAAGGGTGAAAAAGCTGTGCTTTACACCAACGAGAAAACCGAGGTTTTCCGCCTTTTTGACTGTTCATACATAACGGTTTCAAACCTGCATATCAAAGCCCCCAACGGCGGCGGAATCTGGATAGATACTCTTAATCAGACAAGCGAGGGCATTGTTATTGACAATGTTTATTTCACCGACATGCAGAATTACAGGGTAAACAGCCGTGATAATTTTTCAAACGGTGCCGCAGGTGCAAGAGCGGCGGTTATGGTTAAGGGTCTGCCTGCAAGGTCAAGATATGCCGTCAATGACCTCACAATAAAGAACTGCGAGGTTTATAACTGCGGCAACGGCTTTATAGTCTGGGGTTCCTGGAACGAGCAACAGACCTGGTGGTGCGAAAATGAAGAGGATATTGACCCCATATATAACGAGGGATTGCTGATTGAAGGCTGCTATTTCCACGAAATGGATGCTGAAGCGGTTGTTGTGGGCATGTGCAAGGGTGCGCTTGTCACAAACTGCCGTGCCATTAACTGCTGTCAGGGACCCGGAACAAACGAAAATGGTGAAGTCCTTTATTACACCGCTGCAATGTGGTTCTGGGGCAGCGAAAGCAGCACCATTCAGTATTGCGAAATTGCAGGTCAGAAGAATGTGGGCGACGGTATGGCAGTTGATTTTGACTCCCATTCAAACAACTGCACCTATCAGTATATCTATTCCCACGATAATATGCGCTTCATCTGTAACTGCCCTAATTACAGCGGCCACAATAATAACACGGTGCGCTACTGCCTTTCGGTTAACGATAACGGCGGAAGAAGCCGACTTTCCGTAAATCCCGGTGAGCACGGGCTTAATTTCTATAATAATACCATAATCAATTGCGCCGATTTTTACATGATAGATATGTATGATTCGGTTATTGCAAATAACATTATCGTTCCTGCCGAAGGCTGTGTGGTTGTGTGCGATACGGCGGATTACTTCCGTGACGGCAATGTTTTTGCGAATAACTGTTATTACAACACCGCAAATCCATTGTGTGACCTTGGTTCGCTGAATACCGTTCCCGGATTTGTCGGCTCGGATTTATCTGCTATGGAGAGCTTTATGCTTTCCGCGGATTCTCCGCTTATCGGAGCAGGCGTTGAGGTTGCGGGAAATGACCTTAAAACCGATATTTTCGGCAACGAAATAACGGGCAACAACATCGGTTGCTACGGCGCGGACGGTGAGGATTATGAATATGAAGGTGAAAACCTTATTGAGAAAATCATAAGAATTGTGAAAAATATTATTAACAGAATCCTCCGTGAAAGGGAGGGCCTTAAGGATTATTAAAAATGAGGATTCACAACCCTTGTTACGGGCAGACTGGTAACATATGAAGATTAATGGGAAAGGAGCTGTCTCACTTGTTTAGAGACAGCTCCTTGAATTTTTATATTAAACAGAAACAATATTTTTGTGTTTTTTAGGTTTCATAAACAGCTTTTTAAGTGAATTGCCGATCTTTTCTTCAAATAAGTAATATCCGATATAACCTGTAACAAGACTTAAAACGAACGCTATAATTGTGCCGAAACAGGTCGTAATATTGAGCGCTTCAAAGTCAATGAATTTGCCCATAATTAAAATTACATAATAATGTGTGAGATAAAAAGAAAAGCTTATTTTGCCAAACCATAATATCCATTTGGGCATTTCTTTTTTGCCAAAACAAAAAAGAAATGTAACAATAATGACAAACGAAACCAAAATATTTATATCTAGAGGCTTTTTGCCTATATACAAGAAAAGGAATCCAGCCAAAGAAATTGCAGCCCACAAAACAAGATATTTTTTTCTCCACTCGGTTTTGTTTTCCGCCCATTTCCAAATGTAGAATACAAGTATTCCCATAACGTAGTTAATCCAATAGTGCCTGCCCATAAAATGAAAAATCGGGTTGTCGGGAGCGATACTGCCTATAATCACTATCACAATACATACAGCACTGCTTATTGCGCCTCTCCATTTATGACTGAGCTTCATTGATAAAGCAAAAATCGGCAAAAACCATACATCATATCCCATTGTCCAGGCGGGACCGACAATAGGTCTGATAACCAAATCGGTTTTAAGACCGCCGCGGGAATACGGAATGCAAAGCATTGATTTTACAAGTTCAACAAAGCTTATGTCAGACGAAGCGATTCCGTCTATTATTTTTGATGCGGCAAAAGTCAAAACAGTCAACGTCCAGTAAAGGGGCAAAAGACGAATCAGTCTTTTTTTAATAAAATTTTCCTGCACACCGTTTTGCGTAGTGTACATCATAAGAAAACCGCTGATGCAGAAAAACAAATTAACTCCTGCGCTGAAACCGATACCTGTTAAATAGCTGTCACCAAAGCCGACGTGAGACATCATAACACCGATAGCAGCGATAAACCTTATAAGCTGAATACAAGGTAACATAGGTGATTTTTTCTGTCGGACCAACTTATCATCTCCTTTAAATAAATGTATTATATCATAGGAGATTATCAATGACAAGCAGATGTATAAAAAGTTTTGTTTGAGTGTGTCTTGAATCTGTAACAAAAATAGAATATGTTTACTGTGAAAAATATAGCGTAAAGTTTTTGGTTGCAATAAGTCATATATTAAGTTATAATAAATTATTAAAAATTTTGTTGAAGTGAGGGGAGTTTCGGATGAGATCTGCAGAAGTGTTTGAAATCACATACAAAAAACCGCCTCAGTACACCGCTTTCACGCCTTACAGAATTTGTCCCATAGGTGCGCATAGTGACCATCAGCTCGGCAAAATCACGGGCTTTGCCATCGATAAGGGCATACATATCGCTTATGGTCCTAAAGAAAACGGAGTTGTTGAAATTCAGTCACTGCAGTTTGAGAAAAGAGCGCAATGGCACGTGGCGGCAACTCCCGAAACGGTGCAGAACGATTGGGCAGATCACCTCAGAGGTGCAACAATTGCGCTGAACAAGCGTTATCCGCTTCGCAGAGGGCTTTGCGCTGTTGTTGACGGCGAGCTTCCCATTGGCGGTCTTTCATCCTCCGCAGCGGTAATCATTACATTCTTATCCGCACTTTGCACAATGAACGGAATTACGCTTGCTGCAAATGAACTGATTACAATTTCCAAGGAAGCCGAGAATGAGTATGTGGGCGTTTCCTGCGGAAAACTTGACCAATCCTGCGAGGTTTATTGCAAAAAAGACCACCTGCTGTATATGGATTTGCAGGACGATACCTATGAACTTATCCCTCAGCATCCCGATATGAAGCCTTATAAAATTGCGATTTTCTTCAGCGGTCTTGAGCGCAGCCTTGCAGGCTCTGCATTCAATATGCGTGTTGATGAATGCAGAAGTGCTGCATATGCGCTTAAAGCCTATGCAGGCATGGAATACGGCAAGTTCAAAGAAACAAATCTCCGTGATGTTCCCTATGAAGTTTATCTTCAGTATAATGACAAGCTGCCCGAAAATTGGCGTAAACGTGCCGAGCATTGGTATACGGAGTATTTCCGTGTGCAGGAGGGCGCAGAGGCATGGCGCAGGGGAGATATTGAAGAATTTGGCAGACTTTCCTTTGAAAGCGGCAAATCTTCAATCTACAACTGGGAAACAGGCTCTCCGGAGCTTAAAACTCTTTATGAAATTATGACCCGCACAGAGGGAATCTACGGCGGACGCTTCTCGGGAGCAGGCTTCAAGGGCTGCTGCATGGCTTTGATTGACCCTGCATATGAAGAGAGCGTTGTGGAAACCGTGACCCGTGAATATTTAAAAGCATTTCCCCATTTGGAGGGTAAATATTCCGTGCACATATGCGAAAGCGCAGACGGTGTAAATCTTGATTAAGGAAGTGTTGTTATGAAATGTCTGATTCTTGCTGCAGGTTATGCTACAAGACTTTATCCTTTGACAGAGAATTTCCCCAAACCGCTTCTGAAAGTGGGCAATAAAACCATTCTTGACTGGTTGGTTGATGATATAGACGAGGCAGGTGTGGTTGATGAATATGTGGTCATCTCCAACCACAAGTTCGCTCATCATTTTGAAAGCTGGGCAAGTTCAAAAGCGCAGAAAATCACCGTTGTTGATGACGGAACGGATACCAACGAAACCCGTCTCGGCGCAGTAAAGGACATTCAGTTTGCAATTGACAGCCTCGGTCTTGACGATGATATGCTTGTTATTGCAGGCGATAATGTGCTTGATTTCAGCCTTACAAAATTCATTGCATATGCAAAGGCAAAGAACACATCCTGCATAATGCGCTACTATGAGCCCGATGATAAAAAGCTTCTTAAATGCGGTGTAGTAACGATTGACGATAACGATAAAGTTCTGAATATGACGGAAAAATCACCCACCCCTGCAACCCATTGGTGCTGCCCACCGTTCTATTATTACACCCGTAATGATGCAAAATTGGTGCAACAGGGCATTGAAAGTGGCTGCGGCACAGATGCCCCCGGCAGTTATATTGCATGGCTGTGCACACAGACGGCTGTTCATGCAATGGAAATGCCCGGCAAACGCTATGACATAGGCAACCTTGAAAGCTATGAAAAGGTAAAAGCAGAGTACAAGGGAATTGACAAATAAGTTGAAAAACTGAGGAGAATAGTTATGAAAACGGTTGCAGCATTTCTTTTGTCCATATTTTTATCAATTTGTTCTGTACTTGATATTCCTTGCTACCCTATGGGTGAAAAGGTTGATATGAGCAAGTTCACCTGTACTTTTGAAGAGGAATTCAGCGGTGAACTTGACAGAAGCGTGTGGTCGGGTCATTATCAGTACGGCAACACAACCGAGGCAAGAAAGGGCAGCTATTGGAACCAGTACCTTGCAACAACCCAGTATGGTCACCTGATTATCCCCGTTGTTTATCTTGAAGACGGTATGGGCGGAAAGGGCGCAGGCTGGTATTCCGCAGGAATTGATACGGATTCCGATGCTCCCAACGGTTTCAGCCAGAAATTCGGCTATTTTGAATGCCGCTGCATTCTGCCGAAGGGTTCGGATATCTGGAGCGCTTTCTGGCTTATGAATGAAGGTGTATTTGACGAGGACGGAAACGGCAGGGACGGTACTGAAATCGATATTTTTGAGAGCGATTGTTATGAGGATTTGTTGTCCAACGCCATAACATCAAACCTTCATTTTGACGGTTATAATGAAGCGCATCAGAAGCTCGGCGCACGAAAGTTCCTGATTAATAATAATCCGTATGAGGAATTCAACACATACGGACTTGAGTGGAATGAAAACGAATATATCTTCTATATCAACGGAGTTGAAACATTCCGCACCGATTTTGGCGGAGTAAGCCGGAATGAAGAATATCTCATCCTTTCCGTTGAAATGAGAGGCGAAGACGGCATGCCGTCCGGCAGAGAAAACAAACCTGCCGACAGCGCAGAGTTTATTGTTGATTATGTAAAAGTTTATCAGTATAAGGATTTGCTTGATTAAAAGGGGCCAAACCAACAAAAGAAAGCTAATCATTTGGAGGGCAAAATGAAAAAATACGGAGTAGGAATTACCACGGGAGTTTTTGATCTTTTTCATATCGGACATCTGAATTTGCTAGAAAGGTGCAAAGAACAGTGTGATCATCTTATTGTGGCGGTTTGTGATGATGACTATGTAAAAAATATAAAAAACAAAGAGCCTGTATTTTCGCTTGAGGAAAGAGTTCGCATAATAGGTGCTCTGAAATGCGTTGATGAAGTTGTAGTTGTTTCTTTTCAAGATGTTGATGACAAGATGCTCCTTTTTGAAAAGTATAAATTTGATGTCCTCTTTTCGGGAGATGATTGGAAAGGCTCGGAAAGATATAAGAAAACAGAGGAACAGTTTGCGAAGGTAGGCGTAGCAATAGAGTATCTTTCATATACACAAGGCGTTTCAACTACCCAGATAAAAGAAAGTTTAAAAAAGTGAGTGGAATTTGCAATGGATAACGAACTTTTAAAAAATTTACAAAAAGTTGAGCTTGAAATTCTTCTTGAGGTTGACAGGGTTTGTAAGAAACATAATATAAAATATTTTCTTGTATCGGGTACATTGTTGGGTGCAATACGCCATAAAGGTTTTATTCCGTGGGATGACGATATAGATATTTGCATGCCAATAAAAGATTATAGAAGATTTTGCAAAATTGCTCAAAACGAAATGAAAAAAGATTATTTTATTCAAAATTATGAAACCGATTTAACAAGTATGCTGTTTACAAAAATCAGGAAAAACGGCACAACGGCAATTGAAGAAGGCCGTGAACAAAGACCATATCATCAGGGAATATGGATAGATATATTCCCGCTTATTGCAATTAAGAATGATGATAAATGGATAAAAAGAACAACACAAACAATTCTTTTTGCCAAAAACCTTTTGAAGAAGAAGTTTGGCTGGATTGAAGAACATAATAAGCTGCCTTTTTATAAAAAGTTGCACACCTTGGTTCCGTTAGCATTAGTCAGGTATTTGGTGGGATTGATTTTAAAAACAGCGTGCAAAGATCACCAAAAATATGATTCATGCTATTATATCTGGTCAAAAAAGAAATTTTATGCAAGGTTTAAATCGGATTTATTTGATGGTATCATAGAGAAAGAGTTTGAAGGCTTCATGCTTCCCGTGCCGAGCAAATGGAATGAATACTTAACGGTTGTTTATGGGGATTATATGACCCCTCCTCCTCCTGAAAAGCGAAACGGAGGTTGCCATACAATTTCAATTATTGATCCGAACAATGATTATAGAAAATACACTAAATCAAATTAGAAACACATTTTAAGGCTGAGGAATTTATTATGTCTTACAAAACGAGTTTATTGAACATAAGCGAAAACCCAAGAATAACAGAAATAGATGTGGCAAAAGGAATCGGTATTTTACTTGTTGTTTTTGCTCATGTTAACTATACTTCGTTTTTATTGGAGTACATTTATTCTTTTCACATGCCACTGTTTTTTGTTTTGTCAGGATTTGTGTTTGACAGGAAAAGATATTTGTCTTTTGCAGACTTTTTGAGACGCAGAGTTAAAAACCTTATTTGTCCGTATATTTTCTTTGCTGTTATGTCAGTTTTATTTGAGTGTATCATTATAATTTACGGAAACGGTTTTTCAGTAGACCTTGTGAAAACGTTTTGTAAGGGTATAATAAATATTTTGCTTTCGCGAGGTTCGGCAGATTTTTTTAATGCTCCTCTTTGGTTTGTCTTGTGTTTGTTTACGGTTGAGATAATATATTTCTTTGTTTCAAAATTAAAAGACAAATTTGCGGTTCTTATATGTATGGCATTAGTTGTTTTAGGGTGGTTTTTAGAATCTGAATATTTTACCTTGTTTGAAAATAAATTGTTGCCTTGGAGTATAGATTCTGCTTTGTTTGCTTTGGGCTTTTATGCTTTGGGTAATTTTGTGTTTCAAAAATCAAAATTGCATATATTTTTGTTGTCTGACCATAAAAACAAGAATTTAATTATTGTAGGGATAATTATTTTAAGCATAGCAATAGGATTTCCATTGGCGTTGGTAAATGGAAAGGTGTCTTTGGGATCAAAGATATTGAATAATGGTTTTGTTTTTTATGCAACAGGAATAATAGGAACCGTGTTGGTAGTCGCTGTTAGTGCTTTGTTAAAGAAAAGTAAATTTTTAGCTTGGTGCGGACAAAATTCATTTTATATTATGGCTGTTCATTATATTTGCAGGGTTTCGTTAAGGTATATATATAAATTTTTTGATATTCCAATTTACGACAAAACATCTTTAAAAGAAACGATTTTGCCATATATCATAGTTTTGTTTTTTAGCATTCTATTTGCATATTGTTATGGAAAATTGAAAAAGTTTTGTTTTAATTTAAGGCAAAAAGCTGATACTGATATTTGTTAGGAGAAGTATTATGAAAAATTTAAACTTGCGGGATTTACAGCTTGAAGAATTGGATATTCTTCTTGAAATAGATCGTATATGCAAGAAGCACAATATAAGATACTTTCTTAATGCGGGTACTCTTTTGGGTGCGATTAGACATAAAGGATTTATACCGTGGGATGATGATATAGATATTTGTATGCCGCTTAAGGATTACAGGAAATTTAAAAAGATTTCAAAGAAAGAATTAAATCAATCTTATTTTCTGCAAAGCTATGATACGGATTTAACAAGTATCTGGTATTCTAAAGTAAGAAAAAACGGTACTACCGCAATAGAAACAGGAGGAACCGAAAACTCTTTTCATCAGGGTATATGGGTTGATGTATTTCCGTTAATAGGTGTAAAAAAAGATGCCTATTGGCTAAAATCAATTGCAAAAAGGGCATGTTTTGCAAAAAAACTTTTAACAATAAAGAACAGCTATATAGAAGCAGGGAAAGATTTACCTACGTTCAAAAAAATACATAAACTTGTGCCTCTTGCAATCATCCGACTTTTTGCAAAAGTGATGTATCTCACAACATTTAAAAGTCATGAAAAGTATCACTTTTGTTATTGTCTTTGGGCTCAAAAAACATTCAAGGCGAAATATAATTCGGCATTGTTTAATGAGTCGTGTGAAGTGGAGTTTGAGGGATATATGTTCCCTTCTCCTAAAAACTGGGATGAATATTTGACCATAGAATATGGCGATTATATGACACCGCCTCCCCCCGAGAAAAGAAACGGTGGTTTTCACACTCTTGAAATTGTTGATTTAAAAAAAGATTATAAACATTACGTGAAGAAATTCAATGTAAAATGATAGTTTGTAACACAGTACAATTGTATTCTTAAGTTGTCATCAGACAAAATAAAACCACCGACTTTCGGTGGTTTTATTTTGTGGTATAATGAATATAGGTAATAAAAATGCTTAAACACGGAATGACTTGTAATGCAAGAACGTAGTTTCTCACAATTATTTAATCAATTTAATTAGCTGAACAAATTTATGGTGTACCCTTGACATTATCACCTGCTGCTTGCCGCACCATAGCCGATTTTCTTGCCGATACAAACACGAAGCCGTCCGATTACGACATGATTTTAACAGGCGATCTGGGCTTGGTTGGCTCGGAGCTGCTTTGCGAGCTTATGGTGAAGCAGGAAAACGTTGATATTTCTGCTGTTCACGAGGATTGCGGTCTTATGATTTTTGATATTGCAACACAAAAGGATACAGGTGCAGGCGGCTCGGGCTGCGGATGCAGCGGTGCCGTTGTGTGCTCCGATATTCTGGGCAGAATTGAAAAAGGAGAGCTTAAAAGAGTTCTGTTTGTGGGCACGGGTGCGCTGATGTCAGGCGTTTCTACTTTGCAGAGCGAGAGCATTCCTGCCGTTGCCCACGGAGTTTTGCTGACGGGAGGTTAATATGAACGAGCTTACAAATGCGCTCAGGGTTGCAAATGTTGCCTTCAAAACCGTAAAGGCAATGGATTTTGCCAAAAAGGCGGTTGTTGCAGGTGCGGCGGTTGCTTGCTGCTGCCTTGCGGTTAAATTCTGGCGCAGTATCTAAAAGGGCGGTTTTATGAGCGAAAATATTATCCGTAAAATGAAAAAAGCGGCAAGTTTGTTTGAACAGAA
The DNA here is from genome assembly GCA_045604685.1 of Acutalibacteraceae bacterium. Lineage (GTDB taxonomy): Bacteria > Bacillota > Clostridia > Oscillospirales > Acutalibacteraceae > CAG-177. Next base: position 10,177 of record JAZUON010000002.1, on the reverse strand, counting down.
GGCGGAAAAATGCGCCTCCGACGATTATTTTACTCTTGCCTGCAGCGCAAAGCAGGCGGCGGAGGATTGCAGGGGAATGAAAGGCACGGATTTGTTTTCCGGTCTTTTTGTTCATTGCAGGGAGCTTTGCAAAGGCGGAATTCTGCCTGACGATGAAAAAATAGTTGCATTTTTCGGCAATGGCGGTCTTAATGGAATTCTTTCAGGCGGTCTTTGCCTTGCAATAACCTGCGTGCTGATTGAATATGCGTCGCAGGGCGCTGCTGAGGGCGACGAAAAGGCGGTTGCCGATGCGTCTGCATCGCTTCGCAGATTGGGCGAAACGGATTTTGACCTGATTTCTGAAAAACTTTTCACTGCAGGGGATGTGCTGAGTGCAGACCCCTCGGGCGATTATATTTTATCTGACAGCGAAACAAAAAGCCGATATCGCCGTGCTGTTGCGCTTAAAGCGTTGAAAAGCGGAAAAAGTGAAAGAGAAATTGCGGAAGCGGCTCTTGAAACAGCTAAAAGAAGCCGCCGCCCGTCAGGGAGATTTATTCTCAGCTCTCCGCCGCGGCGCAGGGGGTATTTATATCTGGTTATGGAAGCGGTTATGCCTCTTGCAGCAGCTTTTGCGGCAGGTGTTCTCTCTGCAAATGTGTGGATAGGCTTGCTGATTTTCTTCCCTGCATGGGAAATTTTCAGGTATCCCATTGAGGAGGCTTCTCTCAGGGGTGTTGTGCCCGAAAGATTTCCGCGCCTGCCCGTTGAAAGCGAAAGAGTAGCAGAGGCGCAAACCCTGATAACGGTTTCAACAATTCTGCCGCCTGCCGAAAAAATGAGGGAGCTTGAAGCGCATCTTGAGCAGCTTTACCTGAGCAACTGTGTGGGCGCAATAAAAATCTGCTGTCTCGGTGATTTCAAGGGTGCGGATATGCCGTCAAAGCCTGAGGATAAATCAATTCTTAAATCTGCTGTGCAAATGATTGACAGGCTGAACGACAGGCATGGCGGCGGCTTTGTTATGGCCGTCAGACCGAGAGAATACAGTAAAACTCAGGGCAAATTCATCGGCAAGGAACGGAAGAGAGGTGCAATAACCGCTCTTGTGAGAGCAATCAAGGGCAAGCGCAGCGAAATTACCGTTATTCACGGCGACGCCGAGGGGCTTGAAAAAACCAAATACATTATTGCTCTTGACGGGGATACACAGCTTGTTTTTGATTCCGCAAGGGAGCTTGTTGCCGTTGCGGAGCATCCGTTGAATAAACCGATCATTCGTAACGGAAGAGTTGTTGAGGGCTACGGAATTCTTGCTCCGAGGGCGGAAACCGCAATTGAAAAAAAGCCAAGCCGTTTTTCGGCAATTATGTCAGGCAGCAGGGGGATAACGGCTTATGATTCCCTTTCCTGCGAGCGCTATCAGCAGCTTTTCGGCGAGGGCATTTTCTGCGGAAAAGGGATTATCAATGTTGATGCTTATTATGAGCTGCTGGACGGAAGCCTGCCTGCGGAATCCGTGCTGAGCCATGATATTGTTGAAGGAGGCTACCTGAGGGCAGGTTTTGTTTCCGATGTTCAGATAACAGAGAGCTTTCCGTCAACTGCAGCTTCATATTATAAGCGGCTTCATCGATGGGTCAGAGGTGATTGGCAGAATTTGTCTTTCATTTTTGGCAAAAACCCTTTGAATTTTCTCTCTAAATATAAAATGCTGGATAATCTCAGGCGCAGCCTGACCCCTGCTTTTTGCCTCGCTGCCCTTGCAGTGTCGGTTATCATTCAGGGTGACAGAGGAGTTTTCCTTGCTTGGGTTTCATTGCTTGGGGCGGGAGCAGGCAGCTTTTTTGCATCCTTCAATTCACTGCGAAACGGCGGATTTTCAGCCCTTTCAAGGTTGTATTTTTCAAAAACACCGCCTGAAGCGCTGAGTAATCTCGGAAGGGGCTTTGTGAGTATGGCATATTTGGCAAGGGAGGCTGCTGTGTGCCTTTCTGCGGCGTTTACTGCATTGTGGAGAACGCTCATAAGCCGAAAAAATCTGCTGGAGTGGCAGACTGCGGCGCAAAGCGACGGCGCAAGAGGTGCTGGTTTGGCGTTGTGCATTCCGTCGGCGGTTTTTGGCATAATGCTGCTTGTGTTTGGTTTGCCCGTGCATCGGCTTGCGGGACTGATTATTCTTGCGGATATTCCGTTGACCCTGTCAGGTGCACGAAAAGTAAAATTTAAAGAAAAAAAGATAACTGAAAAGCAAAGGGAAAGGCTTCTGACCTATGCCGCCTCAATGTGGGACTATTTTGATGAGCTTTGCGGAGAAAAAAATAATTACCTGCCACCGGATAATATTCAGTTTATACCAGTCAGGAAAGTAGCGGCGCGCACCTCGCCAACAAATATCGGGCTTATGCTTGTTTCGTTTCTCGCCGCAAGGGATTTCGGCTTTATAAGCTCAGAGGAACTGTTCGAAAGGCTTACCAAAAGCATGGAATCCGTTGAAAAGCTGGAAAAATATAAAGGCAACCTTTTTAATTGGTATGATACGGTCAGCTTGAAAACGGTTGAGCCACGATTTGTTTCAACCGTTGACAGCGGTAATTTTCTTTGTTGCCTTACGGCGTTGAAGGAAGGGGTGAGGGAATATTCGGCTGAATATCCGCCTCTCAAGTCTGTAATTGAAAAAACAGAACGGATTATTGCTGCGGCAGACCTTTCGCCTATGTATAACCGCCGAAGAAGACTGTTTCATGTGAGCGTTTCGCCTGATGACGGCACAAAAAGCGGAAGTTTTTATGATTTATATATGAGTGAAGCAAGGATGACCTCTTATTTTGCAGTTGCGCGCAGGCAAGTGCCTAAAAATCACTGGGGCGCAACGGGCAGAATTCCCGTAGGGCAGGGGAGATACACGGGACTTGCATCATGGACGGGAACGATGTTTGAATATTTTATGCCGAATTTGTTTTTGCCTGCGCCGAGGGGTAGCCTCAGCGCGGAATCTCTCTGTTTTTGCCTGCACTGTCAGCGAAAAAAAGCAGGGAAACGCCCATTCGGAGTTTCGGAAAGCGCATATCATGCCTTTGACGGTAACATGAATTACAGTTATAAGGCTCACGGCATTCAGTCGCTTGCCTTGAAAAGAGGGCTTGACCGCGAATATGTTGTTTCTCCTTATTCTTCATTTCTGACCCTGACTCTTGCGCCTGAACTGTCAATGAAAAACCTTTCCCGTTTCCTTAAGATGAGAATGTACGGTAATTACGGCTTTTATGAGGCGGTTGATTACACATCCCCCAAAAACAAGGGAGAATTCTCGGTTATCAGCTCATATATGGCGCATCACATGGGAATGAGCTTCATTTCTGTTGCAAATTTGCTCAACGGACAGTGCATGCAGAAAAGATTTATGCGCGACAGTCATATGAATGGCGCGAAAAGCCTGCTTAATGAAAAGATTCACACAACAACAAAAAAGCCGAGCTTGTAAAGTGTATAAACTTTACAAGCTCGGTGTTTTTGAATTATAAATAGCTTAAATCGTTGAAATTACTTGGTTTTTTGGCCAAATGCAAAATGCTTTGAAAAGTCAAGGTATGACAAGTATATAAACTTTACATACGAATAAAAATTATGAAAGATGCATTGCTTGAATAATCTTCTGTCAGGACGAAAAAATGTGGCTTTTTAAATAAAAATGCAGAAAATGAACGGCAAATAATTGCAAAAAAATGCTGTTTTTGCCTTATTCCGCAAACAAAAGCTCCTCAAACAAACCTGCAAAAGCAGTTGCGGTATTCTGACAAGAGAATTACCTGACAAAAAGGCAAATGTAAAGTTCTGACACATTACAAGCTGGGAAAAAAGGGTTAAGAGTTCTTTTAACAAACAAAAAAGAGCAAAATTCAAGAAAAAGTTTTGGCGTTTTTTTAATTTTATTTTACTGTATGAAGCTGTGCTATGTAAAGGTACATGCCATTACACAATAAAAATATAATTCTTTTACAGAATAATAAAAGAGGATAATATGCTGAATTTGTTATACCTTTTATATATGTGCTCTTTCGGAGGGCAGAATGACCCAGCTTTTTATTTGCTCACAAAACAGATAAAATTAGCCTCTTTGTAAGGCCGATTTGCTTTACACAATGATAAAATTTTGTTTTGCCCTACCGGAGCAGGAAGGTCGGGACAGTTTAACCAAAAATTTACGGCTTGAATTGTTGAAATCTAACAAAATATTAATTCAATTTTGAAAAACATTGACATTCGCTCCGATTTTGAGTATATTTAATATGACCATATGGTGGTTTTCCATCTGTATTTGCGCCCTGAGGCGTGTTTACGCGGTGGAAAAACTGCTGTGGACGTTCATTTTCGGGCCCTGCTGTTAGATTTCCGCCATGCCTACGGGCTTTTCGGCGATGAGGTCACAAGGAGGTCGGCGGGTGTGTTTTTCGGCTTTGAAATATTTGTTCCGAAACAGATAAACCAAAAGCCGCTAAAATGCTTTGTCCGGAGTCTGAACCGTCCCTACAATTTTCATTTTTGCAAATTTTTTTGGAGGTGTACAAATTTGAAAAAGTCAACCCGCATTCTCGCAATCCTTATGGCTTTTGTTATGCTTCTCGGCTCGTTTTCAGTAATGGGCTCGGCATACGAAGAGTATAAGGGTACAGCCATCGCAGACCAGTACAATGATGTTGACGCTGTTGAGTTCACCCTCGAACAGTCCGCATCAATGGCTCTCGATGAGCTTGATCGTATGCTCGCTAAGGAGCAGATGGTACTCGACGTATTCATCGGTACTCTCGACCTCAGCAACGTAAACACAACACTCACAAGCGTTATTTCACTTGTTGACAGTGTTGAATCACTCCTTCCCCTTCTGGGTGATGCATCAGCACTTCCCTCATTCATCACTCCTCTTGAAGGTATTCAGAGATATGAGGACACAGACCTCGAGGTAGTTTATGCTCTCCTTAACTTCATCTCGAAGATCTCTCCTCTCGCTGAAAAGTTCGTTAATGGTACAATCGACCTTGGTATTCTCGATTCATTCATCGCGAGCTTCAAGTTCGATATCAGAGCTCTTGCAATCGGTCTTGTTTATGGCATGACCAAAGAAGGTAAGGCAGCTGATTACGATGCAATGGATGACGGTGCAGCAGGTCTCCCCGCAAAGTATCAGAACACCACAAACGGTGCTATCACTCTCCTTCAGGATCTTCTTAACGAGCTCGTTCTCGGCGAATGGAAGCAGCTTGATGCAGAGTTCGATGATCTCCGCAGTTATGTAATGTATGAGAGCTATGAGTTCTATAATGCCGACGGCACTAAGGAAACAGCTCCCGACACAACTACATATGACTACTACGGTTGGGTTCATCCCAATCATTGGGTTACAACCGGTCTTGGCGGCTCAGTAAGAGTTGCCTCAGGTGCTGATGCTCCTGCTCCCGTTTATGACCTTGTTGATATCACAACTGATAAGACAGGTTACGAATTCATTGAGCCCCTTATGCAGGCAGCTTTCAACCGTCTTCTTGTTCCCGTTCTCAACAGAGATACAAGAGTATGGCTTCGTAAGCTTTGCGGCGTTGAATATGATGAAAAGTATACAAAGAGAACCATCTACAACGAAGCAACCGGCGAATGGGATCCCAACCCCGATTATGACCCCGATTACGACGGCGTATATGTATATGACGAAGAAAACACTTATGATAAGTTCCTCAACAAGGATGCTTTTGTTCAGACAGTAACCATCCCTGAAGGTGAAACCTTCGTTGATAACTTCAACAACACTCTCGGCGAATTCCTTGATAACGTTCTCAAGGTTGAGAGAGGTGCAGTTACAGTAGACGGTTATTCATGGAACTGGACTGACGGTGTTGTTGACGAAGAAACAGGCCGCAACAACGGTAACAAGTATCTCTTTGATAACATCTGCTCAGTTCTTAGATTCATCCTTCAGATCACAGGCGGTCTCTTCTTCAGCGACATCGTTGATGTTCCCACTGCAGAAGAAATGGAAACAATGAACAAACAGCAGCTTGTTTCATTCGTTTTCAAGGCTATCCTCAACTCATCAGTTGATTGGATGTACATTGAAGAAGAACATCAGACAGTTGCTGACGTTGGTTACAGAGCTGTTGAACAGCTTGCATGGCAGGATATTCCTCAGTTCACATACACCAAGCCTGTAAGAGCAAACTTCTCATCAGATGAAGCATACTACGATGCAGTTGTTAATAAGGCTATCACAATCCTCTTTGACGTTGCAGTTTATAACCTCAATCAGGGCTTCGATATGGTTCCCGCTTCAGGTAACGATCCCGTTGCAGGCGAAGGTCTCCTTCAGTACAGCGGCGACGAAGGCACTTATGAGGATAAGCTTATCCAGATCGTAGCATGGGCTGTTACAACATACGGTCCTCTCCTTAACCTCAGCTTCCAGTGTGATGACTATGACGGTGAAATCGGAGATCTCACAATTGATGATGCTTGGATGGATATTGACACTATTGTTAACTCACTCATCCCCATCAAGGGCGAAGGCGCTTGGATCTCAGGCGAAATCGCAGGTGAAGGCGATACGATCGTTTCAAAGACTCTTATCTTTGATTACCTTCTTAAGCCCATTTACTATCTTAACGCTACAAACATTGCAGAAATCTTTGCAGTAAATGAACAGGGCCAGTTCAACAGCGATAACGGTGTTGAAATCATCGTTAGCATTCTTACTAACGTATTCGAGCTCCTCTTCCCCGGCGTGTTCCAGCCCAAGGACACAATCGACCAGATTCTTAACAACGACCTCCTCGGTGCAATGGTTGGCGACCTTCTTAAGGCTCTCGGCACAAACGACACAACCAACGCTCTCGGTAACTCCCTTGAAGCACAGGGTGATGAAATTGCTCTTGTAGGTCTTCCCCTTGCTTGTATGCTTCTCGGTCTCAGCGATGACCAGGAATTCGAAGAGATGGAAATCTACCTCTCAGAAACAATTCCCTCATCAACTGCTGATTCAGCAGCTCCCACATTTGAAATCGTTAACGGTTCAAGCGGTATCAACACTGCTTATACAGATGTAAACGGCAACGTTACTCAGGATAAGCTCTACGAGTATGAGATTACTCATGTTTACGTAAGAACATATAACGATGCAGGTACAAATACCAACGCTCTTACCCCCTCAGTTACCGCAGGTAACATCACCGGTGGTGACAGCATCACAGTTGCTCTTAACGGTACTCGTACAGCAGGTAACCTTGTTGAAATCGAAGTTAACTACAAGATTAAGGGCGAATCAGGCGAAGCATTTAAGGCTAACAATACAGAAATCGTTCTTTCAAAGACTGTTTACACCTATGTTGGTGCTTCAAACCTTGATGACGATGCAGTAGCAGTTAAGACTGCTGAAAATGCTCCTTACATTGAGTACTATCCCTCAATCTACCTTGATTCAGGCGATGACCTCGATGATATCGAAGGATTCAGCATCCGTATTAAGGATAAGGACGACGAAGCTGCTGCAACTGCAACAGTTAACAGCATCAACGGTCCTGAATTCCTTGTAAAGAACGCTGAAGCTACCGAAACTGCAGTTTCAATGGAAGGTAAGCAGGGTCTTTACTTCCTCTATCCCTTCGATGTAGCAACAAAGGCTGACGGTTCTTACTACGAGAGATTTGAAGAGAACTATGCAGTAGATGCAGAAGGCAACCTTGTTCTTGATGAGAATGGCCAGCCCACTCTCGATGCTACTAACCCCAACAACGGCGGTATTGAAGACGGTCAGTACAATGTAACAACTTCAGTTACAGCATACGGCAACACATACACAATTCCCACAACAATCCATCTTTATGATGACTTCGGCCTTGATTCAATGTTTGAAAGAGCTATTTCAGCTAACCGTCAGACATCAGACTATCAGGGCGACTACGAAGGCGCATGGAACAACTACGTAGCTGCTCTTAAGGAAGCTGCAAGACTTGTTCTTAAGCCCAAGGTAGGCTCAGACTTCGCTGCTGACATCGCAATCGATGCAAGCACAGGCTACGCCAACAGATATGAGAAGCTTGCTACAGAGCTTCAGGCAGCTATCGAAGCTCTTGAAGAATTTGAAGCTAACTCAGGTACTACAGGTCTTAAGGCTGCTCTTGCTAACTACAGCGGTATCAACTACAAATCAGTTAACGATGCACAGGGCTATCCCACAAGAGTTGACATCGAATATGACAACGATGCATACACATACTTCGGCATGCGTGACTATGTTCCTCACACATACAATAAGTATAGAATAGCAAGAAACCGTGTTGAAGATCTTATCGAATCACAGCAGGCTTTCGTTATCGGCTTTGAAGAAGGTTACGAACTGACTGACGAAGATAAGGCTAACTACGCTGCTTCAGTTGAAGAATACAAGAATGCAATTGCTAACATGGACGTTATCAGCTCCATCGAAGCAACATATGCTATCCACATGCTCAACCTCACCGGTTCACGTCTTATCAGACTTGAAGGTGACACAAGCAAGCTTCAGCTCATCTACAATGCTTACGGCGATGCTATGGACGCTACACTTTCTTACACAATCAGCTCAGCAGAGAGATATGACAGAGCTGTTAAATTTGCAGAAGAAGTTCTTGCAGAAAGCGATCCTCGTCCTTCAAAGATCAACCAGGCTTCATCAGAGCTTATTGCTGCTTGGAAGAAGCTCGCTGAATCAGCAAGCTATGTTGCTCTTGACGCTGCTATCGCAGAAGCTAAGGCTATCATCGATATCACAGGTGAAGACGCTTCAAAGCAGAAGTCCTATAGTGTTGCTTCATATCAGGCACTTCTTGATGCATATTATGCAGCTGTAAATGCTGAAAAGGATCTCAGCGACACAGAAGAAAACAACAAGTATCTTGCAGATCTTACTTCAGACCTTACAACAGCTAATGCAAACCTTGCACCCGCAACTTCAGGCGAAACCGTTATTGAGTTCATCACAGAGCCCAACGGTATGTTCATCGACGGCGGTTTCAATGCTGAATTCACACCTCAGATTTCACAGGGCGTATGTAACCACGATTACTACATGCAGGAACTTGAAGACGGAACAGTCGTTGACGGTTACCTTGTAGGTGTCGGTGAAGCTATTCCCGATGAGGAGACAATTCTTACAGCATTTGAAACTCTTGAGAATGCAGATGTTACTATCACAACATTAGAAGATGCAACCTATGGTACAGGTACTATCGTTCAGATTACCAACGCTGCAACAGGCGAGGTTGCTGCAACATACATCATCGTTGTTATTGGTGATACAGACTGCGACAGTGTGGTTACCGTTGCTGACAGAACTCCTCTCTTTGATAACATTAATGGTAAGACCGACTGGGAGTGGGACGGCTGTGAGCAGTATCTTGCAGCAGCAGCAGACGTTGCTAACGACGGTGCTCCCGATGCTGGTGACCTTCAGTGGATCTATAATGCATCTGTTGGTAAGGGTTATATCAATCAGGATGTAAGCCCTGAAGAAGCAGTTGCTTCATACGTATCACTTATCTAATTTATTTGGCTTAATTTAAAATCTAAAAATATTATTATGGCATAGCTTGCACTTTGTGCAGGCTATGCCCCAAAAGGCTTTTTATATCCGACGATGCTCTTTAAAATGTTCCTACACTATATAGCATATAAATTTAAAGGAGGAAACGAGCAAATGTCAAAATTTAAACGCGCTTTGAGTGTGTTCCTTGCCATTGTTATGGCGTTTGGTTCACTTTCCTGTTTAGGCGCAGTTGTTGCTCCCAAGGCTTCTGCAGCTGATGGAACTTCAAAGGTTAAGTCATTTGCAGAGCTCGATGCAGCATATGACAACTTCATTTACCTTGCATCAGAGGTTTATGAAATTACAACAGAAGACGGCACACTCTCAACTGCCACAACAAGCAGCGCTCTTACCGACTACTATGTAGATGCAGGTCAGCTCCTTGAAGAAAGATTCTTCATTAAGGGCGACTTCTACTTCGGCGGCAGCACATTTGTTAAGTCATACGACAATTCATTCTTCGATGTAACTCAGATTACAACAACAGCACCCAACAGCAACGGCTATTCCGTTGGTGTTACAGGTACTGTTAATGCTGAGAACCCTGTACATAAGGCAAACGACATTTCAGTAGGTCTTACATCAAAG
>JAZUON010000001.1:0-92163 GCA_045604685.1 Acutalibacteraceae bacterium | reverse complement strand
GTCTTACTCCCGAAGCAGTTGAAATGGGAGAAAGCCTCATTGCTGAAGGCGCTCAGGTTTATGTAATTGATGATGCAGAGCTTGAAAGAGTTAAGAATTCTTACCCTGTAATGTGGAAGGATCCTTCAAAGGCACCTCAGCTTTGCTTTATCGGTTGTCCTCACCTTTCACTTCAGCAGCTCAAAGAGTGGACTGATAATGTTTGCGAAGGTCTTAAAAAGAGCGGTAAAAAGAAACCTGAAGCTCAGGTTCTCGGTTCAGCAATTGGTATGAAGGTTATGGAAGATGTTCCTTTTGTTAAGGGTCTTACTGATTGGATCGGTACAGAGCTTGACGATGATGCAAAGGCATATCTTAAAGACTTTGGTGCAGCTACTGCTTCCAATGGTGCGGTTGGTCTTTACCACATTGAAGGTCTTACTCCCGAAGCAGTTGAAATGGGAGAAAGCCTCATTGCTGAAGGCGCTCAGGTTTATGTAATTGATGATGCAGAGCTTGAAAGAGTTAAAAATTCTTATCCTGTTATGTGGAAAAAGCCTGACAAGGCTCCTCAGCTTTGCTTTGTTGGTTGTCCTCATCTTTCATTACGTCAGCTCAAAGAGTGGACAGATAATGTTTGCGAAGGTCTTAAAAAGAGTGGCAGAAAGAAAGTTACAATCCCCACAGTATTCACCGCAGCTCCTGCAGTTTGCGAGGAATTCAACAAAACTGAATATGCTGCAAAGCTTGCCGCAACAGGTGTAACTCTCAGCTACATTTGTCCTCTTATGTATATGAACAACCCCTTGGCTAAAATGGGTAGAGTTATTACTAACTCCAACAAACTTCGTACATACACAACATCTCGTTACTACACAAGTGAAGAGATTCTTGATATAATCACAAAGGGGGCAAAATAAGATGAAAACATTTAAAGGTCGTCCCGTAGTACCGGGTACAGCAGAAGCAACTGCTCTCGTTTCACATGGCGGTTTCAATACACTTGCATCTTTCCAGACTGCACTTCAGTTTGATAAACCCGAGGACAAAACTGCAAAATGCGGTGACCAGAACAACGCTGACATTTTTGAAAAACCTATGGGCGGTTCAGCTCTTTGTCTTCCTCAGACTATTGGCTCAACAACAGGCGGTATGGTTCTTTACTGCGCAAAGGTTATGGAAAAAAGTCCTGCTTGTATGCTTTTCTCAGAGCATATTGACTCTCTTGCAGCAGCAGGCTGTATTCTCGGTTCTGTTTGGACAGATACTCCCATGCCCACAATTGACTGCCTTGGTGAAGAATTCCTCAATACAGTTAAGACAGGGGATAAGATTAAAGTCTACGAAGACGGTACAGTAGAGATTTGTGACTAATTTTGCGGATTTGCGCGTTTGCTCACACTCGCAGTACCTTTGTACTGCTTCGGTTCGCAATTCACGCAACTCCATCAAAATTCGTTCACAAATCAAGATTGATGACTGTATTTGCGAAATCGGGAGTTTGCTCACACTCGCAGTACTCTTGTACGGCTTCAGTTCGTACTTCCGGAAAAAATAAAAGTCTGTAAAAAACTCATCGTTTTTTACAGACTTTTTTCTCTTTTACTTCTTATGTGTATCACCGTCACTACCACCGTCACAAGTAACTGTAATTTTTACTCGACCTGTCGGATTCTTTTCAAGTGTTATTTCAATTGTTCCGCCACCTGGGCAACAGGGGACACTTCCTCCCAATACATCATCCTTAAGTAAGGTTATCATATCCGGGGAGAGAGCAGCACGATTTTTTCCGGCAAGTGTACCTTGCTCACCATCTGAGGTTATGCAAAAATAGTAATCATCATTAAACATATTGTCGGTACACCAGTTTTTAACATCTGTTGTAATCTCACGTTGCTTAACATTGCATACCTTTATACGTGTGTTTTTGGTTACTGAGTTATACATAGGAACGCCAACCGCAACAAGGACACCAAGAATTACAACAACTATCAAAAGTTCAACAAGAGTAAAACCAACTTTGGATCTCATAAATTTATACATAATCTGACCCCCAAAAAACAAAAACGAAACTTTTCCGTAACCAATGTAGCATAAAAACGAGAAAAAGTAAATATTTTTTGTTGCTTTTATATAATATTGTTTCGTTGCACAAATAGTTTGGTAATAGTTTGGCAAAATTTAACAAACAAAAAAGACGGTAACTGTTTAAAATAGTTACCGTCCGTTTTTATAACGTTTAATATTATCAGATAACGCCCTGAGCCATCATAGCATCAGCAACTTTAACAAAGCCTGCAATATTTGCACCTGCAACAAGGTCATAACCAAGACCGTATGTTTCAGAAGCTTCTGCAGAGGCATCGTGGATGTTTTTCATAATCTGTTTGAGCTTTGCATCAACTTCTTCAGAAGTCCAGCTATATCTCATTGAGTTCTGGCTCATTTCAAGTGCGGATACAGCAACGCCGCCTGCATTAACTGCCTTTGAGGGAGCAACTGCCTTGCAGTTTGCCTTCAGGTAAGCAAGAGCATCGTTGGTTGTGGGCATGTTTGCAACCTCAATGTAGTAGGGAACGCCGTTTGCAACCAGCTTTTCAGCCTCTGCCATGTTGATTTCGTTCTGGGTTGCGCAGGGCATTGCAACGTCAACCTTAACGCCCCAGGGCTTCTCGCCTGCATGGAATTCAGCGCCGAACTTATCGGCATAATCCTGAACCTTGTCGCGGCCCGAAGCTCTCATTTCAAGCATGTAGTCAATCTTTTCGGGGGTGCTGATGCCGTCTGCATCGTAAACATAGCCGTCAGGGCCTGAAATTGTGAGAACCTTGCCGCCCAGCTCGGTAATCTTCTGAACTGCGCCCCATGCAACGTTGCCGAAGCCTGAAATTGCAAAGGTCTTGCCCTTGATTTCCTCGCCGAAGTGCTTGAGCATTTCAACTGCATAGTATGTTGCGCCGTAGCCCGTTGCTTCGGGTCTGATAAGTGAGCCGCCGTAGGAAAGGCCCTTGCCCGTAAGCACGCCGTTTTCGAATGCGCCTCTGATTCTTCTGTACTGGCCGTAAAGGTAGCCGATTTCTCTGCCGCCAACGCCGATATCGCCTGCGGGAACGTCAACATCGGGGCCGATATGTCTGTAAAGCTCGGTCATGAATGCCTGGCAGAAGCGGAGGATTTCGGAATCGCTCTTGCCTCTGGGGTCAAAGTCGGAGCCGCCCTTTGCGCCGCCGATGGGGAGGCCTGTGAGGCTGTTCTTGAAGGTCTGCTCAAAAGCAAGGAACTTCATGATGCCGATGTAAACCGAGGGATGGAAGCGAAGGCCGCCCTTATAGGGGCCGATTGCGCCGTTGAACTGAACTCTGTAGCCGGTGTTAACCTGAACCTTGCCGCTGTCGTCAACCCAGGTAACGCGGAATGAAATCTGTCTTTCGGGCTCTGCCATTCTTTCAAGCAGTGAGCAAGCCTCATATTCGGGATGCTGCTCAATAACGGGAGCGAGGGATTCAAAAACCTCGGTAACCGTCTGAACGAATTCGGGTTCGTTTGCATGCTTTTTTGCAACTGCTTCAATAGTGCGCTTGATGTAATCCATAATTGACACTCCTTATTAAGCTGTCGGGGATTGGTCGGCAGCCCTATAGAATACGGAAAAATCCGTTTTTTTAACACTTTAATCTGTTAAAAATAAATTATGTGATTTATTTTATACCAACAGCGTGAAAAATGCAACAAAAATTTGCTAACTTTCATAATTTTGTGAAATTTGTTGAATTCCGCAAGATGTGAGGCTGAAATTTGCAACATTTAACAATAAATCTTTCATCTTCCTGCAAAATCAGAGTTTTTCCGTCAATAAATCTTCTTAAAAATTTTTCTTTTCACTTGATTTGCCGAAATTAGTGTTATATAATAATATAGTTATTTACCGTTTGAAAGGGTGCAATTGAGTTGAAAAGAACAGGCTTTGACAACGCTTTGTATATCAGCCGCCAGTCGGAGGAGATAAGGAAGCGCATCAGCGAATTCGGCGGCAAGCTCTACCTTGAGTTTGGCGGCAAGCTCTTTGACGATTTTCATGCATCAAGAGTTCTTCCCGGTTTTGCGCCGGACAGCAAGCTGCAGATGCTCAAAAGCCTTGCGGATAAGGTTGAGGTTGTTATTGTTATCAGCTCTGCGGATATTGAAAACAACAAAATCCGCCGCGACCTCGGCATAACCTACGATGCGGATGTTCTGCGCCTTATTGATGCTTACAGAGCCTACGGCCTTTATGTGGGCAGCGTTGTTCTGTCCCAATTCAAGGGTCAGGCGGCATGCATTGCCTTCAAGGCGAAGCTGGAGCAGCTCGGCATCAAGGTTTTCACTCATTACACAATTGAAGGCTATCCTTATAATGTAAGCCATATCGTAAGCGAAAACGGCTTTGGCAAAAACGAATATATTGAAACAACAAGGCCTCTTGTTGTTATAACCGCGCCGGGCCCGGGCAGCGGCAAAATGGCAACCTGCCTTTCGCAGCTTTACCATGAAAATCAGAGGGGAGTCAAGGCGGGCTATGCAAAGTTTGAAACCTTCCCCGTCTGGAATCTGCCCCTTAAGCACCCCGTTAACCTTGCTTATGAGGCTGCAACGGCAGACCTTAACGACGTTAACATGATTGACCCCTATCACCTTGAGGCCTACGGCCAAACAACGGTTAATTACAACCGCGATGTTGAGGTTTTCCCCGTGCTTAACGCCATTTTTGAAAAGATTGAGGGCGTCAGCCCCTATAAGTCACCAACGGATATGGGCGTTAACATGGCGGGCTATGCAATCTGCGATGATAAGGCGGTTATTGAAGCCTCAAAGCAGGAGATTGTTCGCCGCTACTTTGCCGCAATGTGCGATTTGCGCATGGGCAGAGGCAAGCAGGAGGCAGTTGATAAAATCGTGAGCCTTATGAATCAGGCGGGAGTTAAGGTTGATGACCGCAAGGTTATTAAGGCAGCCCTTGAAAAGAGCGAGGCAACGGAGGGTCAGCCTGCGGTTGCAATAGAATTGCCTGACGGCAGAATCGTTACGGGCAAAACATCAAATCTTCTGGGCGCATCCAGCGCAGCGCTGCTTAACGCTGCAAAGGCAATAGCAGGCCTGCCCGAGGATTTGCTGATGATTGCTCCCTCAATAATTGAGCCTATTCAGGAGCTTAAAACGGGCATTCTCAAGGGACATAACCCCCGCCTTCACTCCGATGAAACTCTCATTGCCCTTTCAATGAGCGCCAACTCAAACCCCCTTGCAAAGCAGGCGCTTGATGCCATTGAGCAGCTTAAGGATTGCGAGGCTCATTCAACGGTTATCCTCTCTCAGGTTGATTCCGATGTTTACAGAAAAATCGGCATGAATCTTACCTGCGAGCCCAGATATCAGACCAAAAAACTTTATCATAAGTAATCATAGAGCCGTGCCGTTACATTTGTAACAGTGCGGCTTTTTTTATTGCTATTATATGCTGTGTGTGGTATAATTGATTTAAATAAACACACCATGGGAGGGCAAAAATGGGTAAGAAAATTATTGTTGCAGGTCTTGGTCACGGCGGTATCGCCGCCGCTGCGCTTCTTGCAAAGGCCGGCTATGACGTTACCGTTTATGAAAAGAAAAAGGAAGGCACTCTGGGCTACGACTGGACGGATATTTTTGCACCCGATGCCCTTAAGATTGCAGAAATCGGAATGCCCGATGATGATAAATTCGAATATAAAGAAGATATGACCTTCTTCGGCCCCACCAGCCAAAAGGCATTGCGCCAGCATGTGCCCGAGGACCAGCGCGAAATCAAAATGGAGCGCAGGGATATTTATGAGCATCTGATTGAAAACGCCCTTGAATGCGGCGTAAAAATCGAGTATAAATGCGAGATTGAGGGCCCCATTGTGCTTGGCAACAGAGTTGTGGGTATAAAAACAGACAAAGGCGATGTTTACGGCGACCTTATCATTGATGCCTGCGGAATGAATTCGCCCGTGCGCCGCAATCTGCCCGAGAGCTTCGGCATTGAAAAGGATGTTGCGCGCAACGAAAAAATTACAATTTACCGCGCATTTTTCAATGTTGCCGAGGATGTTGAGGTTGATGCAAAGTTCAAGGTTATGCTTTTCAAGGGCGGCAAGCAGGGCATAAGCTGGGTTGCCTCCGAGGATGACCACACCGACCTGCTTCTGGGCAGATTTGAGGATTTTGACCTTGAGGAAGCCGAGAAATCTGCGGATTTTCTCCGCACGGAAAATCCGAGACTGGGCAAAAAGAAGCTGCGCGGCGGTCAGTTTGTTGAAATTCCCGTGCGCCAGCCCCTTTCGGTTATGGTTGCGGACGGCTATGCAGCTATCGGCGACAGCGCATTTATGACCGTTCCCGTTATCGGTTCAGGAATTGCAAACAGCCTTAAGGCGGCAAAAATCCTCGCAAATGCGGTTATTAAGGATAAAACAAATTCATTCAGCGCAGATACGCTGTGGAACTATCAGGTTAATTATTTCAAGGTGCTGGGAGCAGGACTTGCCCCCCTTGCCTGCGCAAAGCTGCTGCTGCTTAAGCTCAGCCCCGAAGAGGTTGACGATGTTTTTGAAAAGGAAATCCTTACCGATGACCTTATTACAATGGGCGCAAATTTTACGGGCATTGCAAGCATCAAGGTTGACCCCAAGGAAGTGGTTAATCAGGCGAAGCAGGTTTGCAGCGACACGGAGCTGCTTAAAAAGATTATTGCCTGCGGCGTAAGCATGGGTAAGGTTGCGGCTGTATGCTCAATGATGCCCAAGAAGTGGAATCCCCGCAGGGTTCAGTCATGGGCAAAGGTTTATGAATATTCTTTCAGATAAGGTGATGCAATGTTCAGAGATATAAGGCGTTTCAAGCAGGCGATTGAAAAAGAAGAATGCGAAAAAATCCTGAAGGAATCAAGCTCGGGAATCCTTGCAGTTCAGGGCGATGAGGGCTACCCCTACACCGTGCCTATGAGCTATTTCTATGAGGACGGCAAAATTTATTTTCATTCCGCAAAAAGCGGCCATAAAATTGATGCAATCAAGGCAAATCCCAAGGTTTCTTTCTGCGTTGTAACGGTTGACGAGCCTCAGCCCGAAAAGTTTTCGGGGGATTTCAGGAGCGTTGTTGCCTTCGGCAAGGCAAGGATAATTGAGGATGATGCCGAAAAATGGCAGATAATGGAAGTTATCACAAAAAAATATGCGCCCGCCGCCCCTCAGCAGGCGGTTGACGCGAAAATAGATGTCAGATTCAAGGCGGTTTCAATCATCGTTATGGATGTTGAACACCTCAGCGGCAAGGAATCCATGGATTTGGTTAAAATGAGATAAAAAACGGTCACCCGAGGGTGACCGCTTTTTTTATATAACTCTGAAAGTTTTAACCTCGAAGGGCTTGATTGTGAAGCTGAAGCCGTTGCCCTCGCAGGGGATTTCAGCTTTATCCTCTTCAATCATGTTGCACTCGTAAACCTTGCTGAAGTCAAAGCCCAGCTTGATTTCGCATTGGCCGCGCTTCTGCTCTTCTTCAACAACGCGGAGGATATATCCTCTGCCGTCCTGAGCCTTCTTGATTGCATCAATGGCAATGTTATCCTCAAGTGCGGAAACAAAGCGGATTTCGCCGCCCATTTTGCCCTCGGTTGCTTCAGCATTGTAAACCGCAACGGGGGGAACGTTAAATGCGATTGCCTGCTGAACGGTGTCATATCTCCAATCCTCAGCATGGGGATGGAATGCATACTTGAATGTGTTTATGCCGTGGTCACCCGTTCTGTCGGGGCAGGTGGGAGCGCGCATGAGGGTGATTCTCATGTGGCTGTTGTGGATATCGTAGCCGTACTTGCAGTCGTTGATAATGCTGCAGCCGTAGCCGCCCTCGGAAAGGTCAGCCCATTTATGAGCCGCAACCTCAAAGCGGGTCAGGTCAAAGCTGGTGTTCCAATGGGTAGGTCTCTTGATTGCGCCGTGGGCAATGTCGTAGGTTGCATCGGTGTCAATAACCGCAACGTCAAAGCCTGCCTTGAGCACCTTGTCGCTCTCATGCCAATCAACGGTGGTGTCAAAAACAACGCTTTCACCGTTCTGATAAAGAATAATATCCTGAGTAATCTTTGACTTGTTGAAGCTGTAAACGGCTCTGATAACGCCTCTTACGGCATTGCTCTCAACAACCTCAAGGCTCTCGGCCTTAAGCTCCCACATCTTTTTGAGATAGTTCAGCTCAAGGTTCCATGCGGTTTCGTGGATGCACTTATCAAGGCTGATTGTGAGGATATTTCCTCTGCCGTCAAGGCTTTCGCGGTCATTGAGCTTATCGTAAATGCTTGTGATTGCGCCGTTTTCATCAAGCTCAACGCGGAGAACCGCATTCTCAAGCAGGTTTGCTTCAACCTCAACGGGGGAGTAAATGCACTCGCCCTCTTTAAGAACGAAGGTCTTGCAGCTCATGGGTTCAAGCTCATCGGGCAGGAACATGAACTTGCCGTTTATGTAAGCGCAGGGCAGTGAAAGTCCGTCTGCCGTGGCAACATACATTCCCTCGGGAACGCCTTCAACCTCAATGGGCTCATAGCTTCTGGCGTTGGTAAGGTTCCAGACGGTGATGCTGTTTTTATCCGCAGTAACCGCGCCCGAGAGAGCCTTGAGCGCGCCATTATAGATATCCTCGCCGATTTTGTTCATTACGGCGTAATCCTTGCGGCAATCCTCGAAAACTTCATGGATTGAGGAACCGGGCAGAATATCGTGGAACTGGTTGGTCATAAGGATGCGCCAGCCCTTTTCGATTTCATCCTTGGGGTATTCCTTGCCGAGGAGCTTTTCTGCAAATACGCTGAGCATTTCGCCCCTTGTGAAAAGATATTCGCCCTTTCTGTTGTTCTTTTTAACGAATGCCTGGCTTGTGAACGTGCCGCGGTGGTTTTCATAGAACATTTCGCCGTTCCAGACGGGCAGCTCATCCTCAATGCCGTGGTAGTGGTCAAAGAATTCATCAACATGGCCGATTTCGGTTTTGGGCAGGCCGGGGAAATTCTTCAGGCGCTTGCCTCTTTCCATCATTTCTCTTGTGGGGCCGCCGCCGCCGTCACCGTAGCCGTACATACCCATTGAAACGTTGAGCTCGCTCTTATTGTTGCATTCATTATCAAAGGTCATAAGCTCCCAGATGTTATAGGTGCAGTTGTATGCGGGGCGCAGAAGATGGGCATTAACCCTGTCGCCGTTGTTGCCCTGCCACATGAACATGCTGTAGGGGAACTTATTTGTGTCGTTATAGCTGAGCTTTGAGGTGATGAAATTCTCCATTCCGCAGCCCTTGATAATCTGAGGCAGCGCCCATGTGAAGCCGAAGCAGTCGGGCAGCCAATAGGTTTTGGATACCTTGCCGAATTCCTTTTTGAAGAACTCCGTGCCGTAAAGCACCTGACGGATAAGGGCCTCGCCCGAAGCAAGGTTTGTGTCCGCCTCAACCCATACGTTGCCGCAGATATCCCATTGATTATTTGCAACCTTTTCCTTAATCTTTTCATAGATTTCGGGGTAGTGGTCCTTCATCATCTGATAAAGCACAGCCTGGCTCTGACCAAAGGTCATGTCAGGGTAAACATCCATAAGGGATGTAACATTCGTAAATGTTCTTGCGCTCTTGCGGATGCTTTCCTGAATTCTCCAGAGCCATGCAACGTCAATGTGGCTGTGACCCGTCAGGATAATTTTGCTCTGAGCAGCCCAGTCAATAGCAGCGATTTTTGAAAGGTAATATTTTCTTGCCTCTGCAATGGATTTTCTCACCTGAGGCTCGTCAAAATCGTAGTCAACAATGTGCAGGCTGTCGTCAATGGCGGCATAAACCTTTGCCTTGATATGCTCATCCTTGATGAATTCAAGGGCTTCAAAGCCAACCATGATATCAAAGAAATAGCCTTCGCAATGCTCATCCGCAACGAAAATATATGTGTCGCCCATGCGGCATTCCTGATACTTTGCGCCGTCCATGGCAGGGTCGCAGAAACACATTGAGTCAACGGTTGCCTCGATTTCAAAGTTCAGCACTTCGCCTGCTTTGTGAACGCCGAGGGAAACCTCTGTTCTGTCGGGGATAGTGTCTCTTGTTGTTGCACCCGAAATATATTTGCCGTTGAGCTTAACGAGAGCCTCGCCGCCGACCTGCAGCTTTGCTCTGATTTCTTTGCCGTCCATTTCCTTGGGAACGGTTACGCTTGCCTTGAAGAAATGGGCCGAGTCGTATGCGGCATACCAATATTCGCCGTTTTTGATTTCGCCCTTGAAATCCTCCATTTCGTATCTGTCACCAAGGAACATGCCTCTTGTGTATTCCCAAATGCAGATATCCTGCTTTGCGAGGATTGAATATTTTTTAAGCTGCATGTGCATATCCTTAAGCACACCGGGTTTGATTGTATGCATAAAAAACACCTCTTCTTGAATGAATAATGAATAATGAACAGTGAAAAGTTAAGGAAGGGCTGCGCCCCTGCCCGTTTCTGTTCACGACCCATTTACCTAATAATATCAAATATAATAATAAAAATCAACAAAAAACCGAAGTCTTTTGCTGATTTTTTTGTTAAAAGGACAGCCCCGATGGCTGCCCTTTCTTTGCATTTATTTATTCTTAATTTTATTAACAATAACGCCAAGGCGGGTGTCGCCGAAATCTTTTTTGCGCTGCTCCTCTTTTGTGAGGGGCTTTTTCTCGGGGATTTCCTTAACAAGGCTTGCAAAGTTGCCGCCGTCGCAGGTGACGGGCTGGCTCATGCATATGCCGCCTGCGCCCTTAAGCTGGCAGCGCACATAGCAGCTTATTTTATCCACATATGCGGAAAGGTCAAGCACCGAAATCATTTCGCCGTCAGCCTCTGCGGCTTCGCTCTTTATGATTTCGCCGTCAGCAATCCATTCAACCGCCTTGCAGTTGATGCCCTTAACGGTGATTTTCTGAGCCGCCTCATCAGCCTCAAAGGCCATGAATCGGGGATAATCGCCCTTGCCCTCAAAGTCCTCGCCAAGCTCATTCTTTGCATAGCGTGCAACAGCAAAGAAATTGCCGTTTTCCATTGCGGCGCGCAGGTTTGCAAGGCTGTATTCAGGCAGAATGAAATCCATGAATGCGGTGTCGATTTCCGTTACTCTGTGGGCATCGCTGTTGCCGAAGCCCCAAACGGTGCGCTGACCCTCGGGGATAAGGGTCATCAGCAGCTCATCCCAAAGAATTCTGTCGCTGCGGTTGGGTCTGTCATACATATTAAGCACTTCAATGCCAATGCAGGACTTATAGCGCCTGAGCAAATCCGCAAAGAAAGCAACGTTCTCGGGCACCTTGGCGCAGGATGGGTCTTTATATGCTCCCAGCCAGTCGGTGGGGTGGTTGATGTGAGAAATGCCGCCGCTTTTTTCAATGGTTGCAATGGGGATTTCAAAATCGTTTTCCTTGCCGTATTTGCCCTCGAGCACATCGTTGGTGAAATAACCGTTAACATGGTTTTTCATCAGGGTGAACATATTTGCCTCAATGGTGTCGGGCACACACATAAGACCTCTGCTTTTTGAGCGCGAATTCTTTTCTGTTTTATATGTGCCGTCAAGGATTGCTCTGTATTCGGGGGTTGTGAGATAACGGCGTTTGCCGTGCCACAGATACTGAAAAAAGAAAAGGGGGATGATTGAAGGCTCCTTATCCCACTCCTTGCCGAGAATTCCGTGCTCCGCAAAGGCGAGAATATCAAAATCATTGTCGTAAAAGCCGAAAATCATATCCGCCATTGTGTTGTTGGCGTCGCTGTATGTTGAATGGGTGTGAAGATTGGTTTTGTAGTGATTATCGGCATCGGGAATCAGCGCTTCAACCGCCGCATAAGGACTTTTGATTTTAAACATCTTTATCTTCTCCTGACTTTATTTTTGCATTATCTGATATATTATACCACCAATTTGGGGAAATTACAATTATTTTCCGCTCTGCATAGCCAAATATATAAAAAAAGAAATATAAATATTGATTTTTTGGTTAATTTGTGGTAGGATTCTAATATTATATTCGCATCGGAGGAATCCAAATGAAAACCGCACTTGAATACAGCAACAAATTCGACATCAAAAAGCTCTCCCGCTTTGCAGTTAAGGGAATAACCCGAATCTGCAACGAAATCGGCCCCCGCAAGCCCGGCTCACCCGAGGAGCTCAAAGCTCAGGAGCTGATGGCAAGGGAACTTGCAAAATCCTGCGACGAGGTTAACATTGAGGAATTCAAGGTTCACCGTCAGGCATTTATGGGCTTTATTCCCTTTACGGTTGCCTGCGCCGTTGCAAGCGTATTTACATATGCATTTGCAAGCCCGATTATCTCGCTTATCCTTGTTATTCTGGGCTTTATTCCTCTGCTGCTTGAATTCGTTATGTATAAGCAGTTCATTGACCCTCTTTTCAAAGGGCATCCCAGCCACAATGTTATTGCAAAAAGAGCGCCCAAGGGCGAGGTTAAAAAGCGCTTCATCGTTGTTGGCCATGCAGACAGCCAGTTTGAATGGACTCTTAACTATCTGCTGGGCGGCGTAGGAATGAAGCTGGTGCTTATCCCTGCGGTTGTTGGCCTTGTTGCAGACCTTATCATTGCAATCATCGGCATTATTTTTGCAGGCAACGGCGGCGCACTTGAAGCGGCCGAGCCCCGCTGGCTTATGATTCTCGGCTTTGTTGTGGGCTGCATATTCGTTCCCTTCCAGCTCGGATTCCTGCTTTTCCAGAATCCCTTCAAGAGCGTGCCCGGCGCAAACGATAACCTGACGGGCTGCTATGTTGCAATGGCAGTTGCAAAGGCAATGGCTGAAACAGACACAAGATTTGAAAACACTGAGCTTGTTGTTATCTGCTCAGGCTCTGAGGAAGCAGGCCTGCGCGGCGCAAAGGCATATGCAAAGGCTCATGAGGATGAGCTTAAGGCGGTTGAAACCTGTGTTATAGGCTGCGACACCTTCCGCGACCTTGAAACAATGGCTGTTTATGACCGCGACCTCAGCGGCACAATCAAGCACCATTGGGGCGCAAAGCACCTTGTTCAGAATGCAGGCAAAAACTGCGGCTACGACCTTAAGTTTGAGTCAATCTATATCGGCGCCTGCGACGCGGCAGCATTCACCCAGAGAGGCATTCCCGCAACGGGCTTTGCCGCAATGGACCCCACTCCTCCCCGTTACTACCACACAAGGCTTGACGATGTTGATATGCTCCGCGAGGATGCAATTGCAGCAGGCATTGAAATTATGATTGAAGCCGCCTGCATGTACGATAAAGAAGGCCTTCCCACAGTATAAAAAAAAGACAGCTTCGGCTGTCTTTTTTTCGCAATTATCTGGCAGATGATATCCTCCGCTATAAAAACAAAGGACAGCCCCGAAAGGCTGCCCGTTCAAAGCATTTTATTAAGTTCTGCCATCAATTCTCCGCTTGGCTCGGGAATATGGGCAAAGGGGAAATCAATTCCCATTTTGTCGTATTTTACCTGACAGATTTTGCGGAAGGGCAGCAGTTCAACCTTGTCAACGCATTTATGCGCCGCCGCAATCCGCTTTAATTCAAGAATGTTTTCCTCGTTATCGTTAAGGCTCGGGATTATAACCTGCCTTAAGGTGACGGGGATTTTTTCTGCCTCAAGGTAATCAAGGAAACCAATCACGGGCTTCATTTCGCAGCCGGCGTGCTTTTTGTAAAGCTCATCGGTTGTGTACTTGATGTCAAGCAGCACCCGGTCAGTCACTTTTAAAAGCGCCTTAACGCTATCGTTCATTATGCTGCCCGAGGTGTCAAGGCAGGTGTTGATGCCTTCCTTGCGGCAAAGCTCAAATATTTCTCTCGCAAAATCCGCCTGCAGCAGAGGCTCACCGCCCGAAAGGGTGATGCCGCCCTCTGCGCCGAAATATTCCTTGTACCTTGCGGCGCGCTTCACAACATCCTCTGCGGTGTGCTGCATGCCCTCGTTCATCTTCCATGTGTCGGGGTTATGGCAGCAGCCGCAGCGCAGGTTGCAGCCCTGAGTGAATGCAACAAAGCGTATTCCCGGTCCGTCAATTGCGCCGAGGCTCTGAAATGAGTGAATGTAGCCCGTCATATTGCTTCGTGGAAGGTGCGGCTGATAACCTCTCTCTGCTGCTCGCGGGAGAGCTTGTTGAAGTTAACCGCATAGCCCGAAACGCGGATGGTCAGGTTGGGATAATCCTCGGGATTCTCGTATGCCTTCATAAGAGTTTCACGGTTGAGCACATTAACGTTGATGTGGTGCGCCTTCTTGGCAAAATAGCCGTCAAGGATTGAAACAAGGTTATTGATTCTTTCATCCTCGCTGCGGCCAAGTGCCTCGGGAGTGATTGAGAAGGTGTTTGAAACGCCGTCACGGCAGTCGTCATAGCTGATTTTTGCAACGGAGTTAAGGGATGCAAGTGCGCCGTTTTCCTCTCTGTTATGCATGGGGTTTGCGCCGGGTGCAAAGGGTGCGCTTGCCTTTCTGCCGTCAGGCGTTGCGCCCGTATTCTTGCCGTACATAACATTTGATGTAATTGTCAGCACGGAAAGGGTGTGGATAGCTTTTCTGTAAGTGGGGGTCTTGCGAAGCTCGGTGATAACCTTGTGAGCCATATCCTTTGCAATAAGGTCAACTCTGTCGTCATCATTGCCGTATTTGGGGAATTCGCCCTCGGTTTTGAACTCGGTAATAAATCCGCTGCTGTTTTTAACGGGGCATACATTTGCATATTTGATTGCGCTCAGTGAATCCGCAACAACCGAAAGACCCGCAATGCCGAATGCCATGAAGCGCTCAACATCCGTGTCATGGAGAGCCATCTGGGTTTTTTCGTAGGCGTATTTATCGTGCATGTAGTGGATGATGTTCATTGTGTTAACGTAAAGGTTGCTGAGCCATGCGATGTAAACATCAAAGCGCTCCATAACCTCGTTGTAATCCAGCTTGTCGCCTTCCATAACGGGCATCTGAGGGCCGATGTGCATGCCGCTTGTTGTGTCGTAACCGCCGTTGATTGCAATGAGCAGCAGCTTTGCAAGGTTGCAGCGTGCGCCGAAGAACTGCATCTGCTTGCCAACCTTCATTGCTGAAACGCAGCAGGCGATTGCATAATCGTCGCCGTAAATGGGGCGCATGATATCATCGTTTTCATACTGGATTGAGTCTGTGTCGGCCGAAACCTTTGCGCAGAATTTTTTGAAATTCTCGGGCAATGAGTTTGACCAGAGAACAGTAAGATTAGGCTCGGGAGATGAGCCGAGGGTGTAAAGAGTGTTGAGGATTCGGTAGCTGTTCTTTGTAACAAGGGTTCTGCCGTCCTCGCCCATGCCGCCGACTGCCTCGGTTATCCACATGGGGTCGCCGCCGAAAAGCTCATTGTATTCGGGGGTGCGAAGGTGGCGGGCAATGCGCAGCTTCATAACAAAATCGTCAATAAGCTCCTGAGCGCCTTCTTCTGTAAGAATACCGTTTGCGATATCGCGCTCAATGTAAATATCAAAGAATGTGCTTACTCTGCCCAGTGACATTGCGGCGCCGTTCTGCTCCTTGATTGCGCCAAGGTAGCCGAAATAAGTCCACTGAATCGCTTCCCTTGCATTTGCGGCAGGCTGACCGATGTCAAAGCCATACATAGCGGCCATTTCCTTAAGGTAGCCGAGGAATGCAATCTGCTGGAAAAGCTCTTCGTCAAGGCGGATTTGCTCGGTGTTGAATGCCTCGTTTGCAAGCCTGCTCTTATCCTTTTTCTTTTCTTCAATCAGTCTGTCAACGCCGTAGAGGGCAACTCTGCGGTAATCGCCGATGATTCTGCCTCTGCCGTATGCATCAGGCAGGCCGGTGATAACATGGCATTTGCGGGCCTGGCGCATTTCGTCAGTGTATGCGCGGAAAACGCCGTCATTATGGGTTGTGCGGAATTTGAATTCCTCCTCAACCTTTTTGCTCAGCTTGTAGCCGTAGGCCTCGCAGGCCTGGCGAACCATTCGCATGCCGCCAAAGGGGTTAACGCCTCTTTTGAGAGGGCGGTTGGTCTGCATGCCGAAAATAAGCTCGTTATCTTTATCAATGTAGCCGGGGGAGT
This sequence comes from Acutalibacteraceae bacterium, assembly GCA_045604685.1. Classification (GTDB taxonomy): domain Bacteria; phylum Bacillota; class Clostridia; order Oscillospirales; family Acutalibacteraceae; genus CAG-177. The sequence goes on along the minus strand of JAZUON010000001.1, from coordinate 76,034 downwards.
AGCTTGTGAGTGACGAAACCGTTGCGGTGTCAATATCAAGCACGCCGCCGAACTGACGCTCGATGGCAAAAAGCGACTCCAGCTTTTTCATAAGCCCCTTTGTGCGCTCCGTTGCGCCTGCAAGGAAGCTGCTGTCGCCTGCATATTCGCTGTAATTCTTCTGAATGAAATCACGAACATTGATTTCATCCTGCCACACACCTGCGGCAAATCCGTTCCAATTCTTGTGTTCCATGTTTTCGATCCTCCTATTTTATACTCTATATAAAACAAAAACGGGCCAATCCAGTTTAACAGAAAACTGAATCGCCCAGACGGTCGGCATATTATAAATTTACATTCCCCCGCGGTGATCCGCTTTTTCCGTCAGTCATGTAAACTTCTGTTTTTATTATACATAAAGCCTGTGGTTTTGTCAATTTATAAAAAGAAAAAAAGCACCGTTAATCGGTGCTTTATTTTGTGCATTTTACTGCATTTTTTCCTGCTTGACCTTGTGGTCAACAATGTGGCGCTTGGCAAGCTCGGCGGTAACTTCCTCAAGGCTGATGCCCATTTCAATCATGAGCACGGTGACGTGATAAAGCAAATCCGCAATTTCATAAACGGTTTCTGCCTTGTCGCCGCCCTTTGCGCCGATGATAACCTCGGTGCATTCCTCGCCGACCTTCTTCAGGATTTTATCAATTCCCTTTTCAAAAAGATAGGTGGTGTAGGAGCCTTCCTTTTTGTTAATCTTTCTGCCAAGGAGCATTTCGTAAAGACCCTCATAGCTGAATTCCTCTGCTTCGGGTGCAACAACATCCTCAAAAAAGCAGGTTTCGCTGCCCGTGTGGCAGGCAGGGCCGTTTTTGATAACATCAATAAGAAGGGTATCCTTATCGCAATCCGTGCGGATTGAAACAACCTGCTGAGTGTTGCCTGAGGTTTCGCCCTTTCTCCAAAGGCATTTGCGGCTTCTGCTCCAGAAGCAGGTTTTGCCCTCATTGATTGTGATTTCAAGGCTCTCCGCATTCATATAAGCAAGCATAAGCACCTTTTTGCTGTAGTGGTCCTGCACGATTGCAGGGATAAGTCCGTCGCTGTTATATTTAAGTTCAACCATTTTTATATCCTCATCTCTATATCGTTTTCGTTAAGGTAACGCTTCAAATCCATAATATTAACTTCCTTGAAGTGGAAGATTGATGCCGCAAGGCCCGCATCCGCACAGCCTGCGCGGAAAAGCTCAAGGAAATCCTCTTTTTTGCCTGCGCCGCCGCTGGCAATAACGGGGATTGAAACAAGGTCGCTGATTTTCTGAAGCATTTCAAGGTCAAAGCCCTGCTTAACACCGTCGGTATCGATGCTGTTAACAACAAGCTCGCCTGCGCCGTTGTTTTCGCCCATTTTTGCCCATTCAAGGGCATCAATGCCCGTGTCGATTCTGCCGCCCTTGCTGAAAATATGGAACGAGCCGTCAACGCGCTTGATATCCATTGAAAGCACAACGCACTGGTCGCCGTATTTCTTTGCGGCCTTTTCAATGATTGAGGGGTCTTTGATTGCGCCTGAGTTTACGGAAACCTTGTCCGCACCGCATTTGAGCACACGGTCAAAATCCTCAAGGGTGTTGATTCCGCCGCCAACGGTGAGGGGAATGAAAATCTCGCTTGCAACCTGAGTAAGCGCGTCTGTGAAAAGTCCTCTGCCTTCAACGGAAGCCGTTATATCATAAAAAACAAGCTCGTCTGCACCGCTGTCGTTATAGAAATGAGCAAGCTCAACGGGTGAGGCAACATCCTGAATGCCCTCAAAATTAACGCCTTTAACAACTCTGCCGTTTCTTACGTCAAGGCAGGGGATTATTCTTTTAGTTATCATATGGCACCTCCTGCCGCAAGGGCATCCTTAAGGCTCAGCTTGCCTTCGTAAACCGCCTTGCCAACGATTGCGCCGTAAACGCCCATTTTATTAAGGGTTTCCAGCTCGTGTGCAAAGGTAATTCCGCCCGAGGCAACGATATCAAGCCCTTTGATTTCGGAAAGCTCTTTGTATATTTCAAGGTTTGTGCCCGAGAGCATACCGTCCTTTGAAATGTCAGTGTAAATGACGGTTGCAACGCCCGTGTCGCGCAGCTTTTTGCAGAATTCAACGGAATTGACCGTTGTTGTTTCCTGCCAGCCGCTGACGGCAACAAAGCCGTTTTTGGCATCAACGCCAACAGCAACTGCATTGCCGAATTCCTTAACCGCTTCTTCAACAAAGGGGTAGTTGCGGATTGCCGCCGTGCCGAGGATAACACGCTTAACGCCCAGATTGAGATAATCCTCAATGCGCTGCATGTTGCGGATTCCGCCGCCGACCTCAATGAAAAGTCCGTCAATTTTTGCGGCTTCTTTTATTGCATCAAAGTTAACGGGTGTGCCGTCCTTTGCGCCGTCAAGGTCAACCATGTGTAAATTTGTTGCTCCGTCCTTCATGAATTCCAGAGCCATTTCGGCAGGCGAATCGGCATAAATCTTAACCTGATTATAGTCGCCTTTGGTCAGGCGAACAACCTTGCCGCCGAGTATATCTGTTGCGGGAAAAATCTGCATAAATTATTCTCCTTAAAGTTCTGAAAAAGCCTTAAGCAGGGCAAGACCCTTTGAGCCGCTTTTTTCGGGGTGGAACTGCATTCCGTAAACGCTGCCGTTTTTAACGATTGCAGGCACGGCAACGCCGTATTCCGCAAAGGCAAGGGTGTTTTCAACGCAGTTCCTTGCATAGAAGGAGTGAACGAAATACATATAGTCGCCCGGCTCAATATATTTGAAAATCGGGTCAGCCTTGGCTAAATTCAGCTTGTTCCAGCCCATGTGGGGGATTTTGAGCCCCTCGGGCACCTGACCCTCAAGAGGGCCTACAAAGCCCTTGATAAGGCCCAGTCCCTGATGGGCGCCGTATTCAAAGCTCTTTTCAAAAAGGAGCTGCATTCCGAGGCATATGCCGAGAATGGGCTTGCCTTCTGCCGCAAGGTCACGAAGCAGCTTATCCATTCCGCATTCGCGCAGCTTTTTTGCCGCGTCGCCGAATGCGCCAACGCCCGGAAGAATTATTTTATCCGCAGCGGCAATTTCATCCTTGTCACCCGTGATTTTGCACTCAATGCCGAGGCTTTTCAGGGATGATGAAAGTGAAAAAAGGTTACCGCAGCCGTAGTCAATTATTGCTATCATTTACAGAATTCCTTTCGTTGAGGGAATTTCGCCGCCAAGGGTTTTATCCTCAAAAACCGCCTTGCAGAGCGCTCTTGAAACCGCCTTGAAAATGCCTTCGATAATGTGGTGGCTGTTTTTGCCCTCAAGCTGCTTTATGTGGAGAGTTATGTCGCTGTTGCGAACGAATGAAATGAAAAATTCTTCAATAAGCTCTGTGTCCATTCCGCCAACCGCAGGGGTGGGGATATGAACGTCGTAGTTGAGATATGCTCTGCCGCTGATATCAACGCTGGCAAGGATAAGGGTTTCATCCATGGGCAGAAGAATGCTGCCGTAGCGTGAAATTCCGCGCTTTTCGCCGATTGCCTTTGCAAATGCCTGACCAAGCACAATGCCAACATCCTCAACGGTGTGGTGATAGTCAACGTGAGTGTCGCCAATGCATTTAACGGTTAAATCCATTCTGCCGTGGCGCGCAAAAAGCTCCAGCATATGGTCAAGGAAGCCGCAGCCTGTGTTAATTTCGTTTTTACCCGTGCCGTCAAGGCTCAGGGTCATTTCAATATCTGTTTCGTTTGTCTTTCTTTTGATTTCGGCTTCTCTCATTTTATTATCTCCTTTACGGCATCAACAAGGGTCTGCATTTCCTCGTCGGTGCCAACGGTTATGCGCAGGTAATTATCAATTTTTGCCTTGTTGAAGTATCTTACAAGAATACCTCTCTGGCGAAGCTGAGATGCAAGCTCTGCCGCAGGGATTTTATCGCTTGAAGCAAAAATGAAGTTTGCCTTTGAATCCGTGCAGGTAAAGCCAAGCTCCTTAAGCTGCGCAATTGTCTTTTCCCTTGTGGCAACGATTTTTGCGATTTTATCGTCATAATATCCGTTATCCGCAATCGCAGCCGCAGCCGCCTTGATTGAAAGGGTGTTGATATTATAGGGGTTGAATGAATATTTCAGCTTGTTAAGGTCGTCAATAATCTCCTTTGAGCCTATGCCGAAGCCAACTCGCAGACCAGCAAGGGAATGGCTTTTGGAGAATGTTCTTGTAACAAGCAGGTTGCCGTATTTTTTAACAAGCTCCATGCAGCTTTCGCCGCAGAATGCCATGTATGCCTCGTCCATAATAACGATGTTGTCGGGGTTTGAGGCAACGATTTTTTTAACCTCGTCAAAGCTGAGGGCAAGGCCTGTTGGGGCATTTGGGTTTGCGATAACAATATTCTTACCCTTGCCGATGTAGTCGTTTGCATCGATTGAAAAATCCTCTTTCAGCGGAATCTGCTCCAGCTCAACGCCGAAAATATCCGCATAAACGGGGTAAAAGCCGTAGGAAATTTCGGGGCAGCAAAGCTGACCGCCTCTGCCGCAGAAGCCCATGATTGCAAATGCAAGAACATCGTCCGAGCCGTTGCCGCAGAAAACCATATCCGCCGTTACGCCGAATTGCTCCGCTATGGCATTGCGAAGCTCCTTAAGCTCAGGGTCGGAATAGAGGTTGAGCTTATCGATAACTTCCTCGCTCAGCACCTCTTTAACCCTTGGCGACGGAGGAAAGGGGGATTCGTTTGTGTTCAGTTTTATTACTTTAACATTCACCTGCTCGCCGGGAGTATAGGGAACAAGCGTGTCATAATTCTTTGAAAGAAATCTGCTCATGGGGTCACCTTATTTCTCAAATCTGATTGCCGCGCTCTTGCCGTGGGCGTGAAGTCCCTCGCGGTTTGCAAAAAGAACAATGTTATCCTTAACGCCGCCGAGAGCCTCTTTGGTGTAATAAATATACTGGGATTTCTTCACAAAATCGTCAACGGAAAGAGGCGAGCTGAACCTTGCCGTGCCCGATGTGGGCAGGGTGTGGTTTGTGCCTGCAAGGTAATCGCCCAGAGCCTCGGGAGTGTTCTTGCCAAGGAAAATCGAGCCTGCATTCTTGATTTTATCAAGGAGAGCAAAGGGTTCGTCAACACAGACCTCAAGGTGCTCGGGAGCAATTTCGTTGGCAATTTCAATGCCCTGCTCAAGGTTGTTTGCGATAATGATTTTGCCGTTTGTGTCAATGGATGCCCTTGCAATTTCCTCGCGGGGAAGCAGGGGGATCTGCCTTTCAAGCTCGTCGCGCACCGCATAGGCAAGAGCCTCGCTGTCCGTTACAAGAACCGCGCTTGCCAGCTTATCGTGCTCTGCCTGAGAAAGCAGGTCAGCCGCAACGTAAACGGGGTTGCAGGTGCCGTCTGCAAGAACAAGGATTTCGCTGGGTCCCGCAATCATGTCAATATCAACAAGACCGTAGAGCATTCTTTTTGCCGTGGCAACAAAAACGTTGCCGGGGCCAACAACCTTGTCTGCCTTGGGCACGCTTTCAGTGCCGTATGCAAGGGCTGCAACAGCCTGAGCGCCGCCTGTTTTGATGATTGTGTCAACTCCCGCAACCTTTGCGGCGCAAAGGATAGCCGAGGGAATGTTGCCCTGCTTATCGGGAGGAGTGACCATAATTATTTCTTTAACCCCTGCAATTTTTGCGGGAATTGCATTCATAAGCACCGTTGAGGGGTAGCTTGCCGTGCCGCCGGGCACATAAATGCCAACCTTTTCAATGGGAGTGATTTTCTGGCCCGATACCGTGCCGTCCTCACCCTTGATTTCAAAGCCGCTGCGGAGCTGCTTTTCGTGGAAAGCCCAGATGTTTTTCTTGGCAAGCTCAAGAGTTTCAATAAGAGCCTTATCCTCATTTTCGTATGCAGCATCAATCTCCGCCTGAGTAACGCGCAGATTTTCGGGGCATACGCCGTCAAACTTTGCGCTGTATTCCTTAAGGGCGGCATCGCCGTTTTCCTTAACATTCTTTATAATATCGGCAACTATTGCCTCAACGCCGCTTTCCAGCTTTATGTCGCGGGTCAGGATTTCGCTTTTTTCGGCGGAATCTATGTTAATTATTTTAATCATTTTGCCAACTCCTTTTCGAGCCTCTGCATAAGGCGGTCAATATCTTCGCCTTTGAATTTATAGGAGGATTTGTTTGCAATGAGCCTTGCACTGATGGGCATAATCTGCTCATAAACCCTCAGATTGTTTTCCTTAAGGGTTTTGCCCGATTCAACAATGTCAACAATAACATCCGTCAGCCCAAGCAGGGGAGCAATCTCAATTGAGCCGTTGAGCTTTATGATTTCAATTTCTCTGTTAAGGGAAATATAGTAATTCTTTGCAATGTTGACAAATTTGGTTGCTACTCGCAGAGGTCTGTCAAAATCCTCAACATAGCCGTTGGGGGCTGCAACGCACATGTTGCACTTGCCAAGACCCAAATCAAGCAGCTCATAAATATCAAAATCGCCTTCTTCAAGGATATCCTTGCCCACAACGCCGATATCCGCCGCGCCGTGAGCAATGTAAATTGCAACGTCGGAGGGCTTTACAAGCAGGTAGCGCACGCCGTTTTCTTCATTTTCAAAAACCAGCTTGCGGTTGTCGCTGTAAATTTCACTGCAGTCATAGCCGATTGAGGCGAAAAGCTCATAAACCTTGTCGCCCAGTCTGCCCTTGGGTAAAGCTATATTCAGCATGGCGTTACCTCCCTTAATGCGCCGTTTTCAAATGCATAAACGGTTTTTGCTCTGTAGCCCTCGGGCATTGTGTGCTCAACGCGAACGGAAAAGCCCTTGTCCGTAAAGCTCTCAACAAGCGCAAGCAGACCCTCGCTGCCTTCCGCCGAATCAAAAAGAATAAGAATATCGCTGTCAGACTCGCGCTTTTTCTTGTAATAAAGATTAAGATTATCAAGATAAACCGCAAAGCCGATTGCCTGAGTGTTTTCGCGCAGCTTGCCTGCCAGCTTATCGTATCTGCCGCCTGAAAGCACTGCTGAGGGCGCTTTTTCAACATATCCCTGAAAGATAATTCCGTTGTAATATTCGGTGTTGTTAAGCACGGAAAGGTCAAGATAAAGCCTGTCCGCAAGGGGACTTTTTTTCAGGGCTGCGGCAATGAACGAAAGCTCGCTGCAGGCCTTTTTCATTGCATCGTTGCAGGCAAGGGCAGTCAGCTCAGGCAGAGCCTTGTCAAACCTGCCGTTAATGCCCGAAAGCCTTGCAAGAAGGTCTGTTTTTTCGGCTGAAACGCCGTTTTTTTCGCAGATTGCGCGAAGGTCGTGGGTGTTTTTGCTCTGCACACAGCGGATAATATCCTTCTTTGCATTTTCACCAATGCCCGGCTCTGCAAGGAGAGAGGGGATGAACGCCATGTGTGAAACGGAAAGAACAAAATCCTTGTCAATGGTCTTAAGGCTCTTTGCCGCAAGGCTCAGCACCTCGGCTACAAGGTAATCGTCAACCCTGCCCAGCACCTCAACGCCTGTCTGCTTGATTTCTTTATAATCCATTGAGCTGTCGCTCATTCTGAAAACGCTTTCGTTATAATAGAGCTTCGTCAGCGCGGAGCTGAGCTTTGCATTCTTTACGATTGAAAGGGTAATATCGGGCTTGAGGGCCATGAGCCTGCCGTCGGAATTATTAAAGGCAAGGATGCCCTTGGCGTTGAGGAAATCTCTGTTATCGCTGTAAAAGCTGTATTCCTCAAATTTAGCCATTCTGTATTCTTTGTAGCCCCACTGCTTATAGAGCATTGAAAGCTCATAGTTGAGGCTGTCCTCTTTTGACATTGTTGCAAGAAATTCTTCCATAATCTTCTCCTGATAATCTGAGTATGCAGAAAGTATATCACACTTTATTATATTAGTCAATTAGCGATTTACCACGCTAAATCGAAATGTTTGCGAAATTATTTATGTAATTTATACAATCGGGCATATCAATTTTCGCATTGCGAAACCGCCCTGCAAAGGCATTCAAAGCTCTCCTGACTTATAACATGCTCAATGCGGCAGGCATCGATAGCCGCCTGGTCTGGGCTGACGCCGATGCTTTTAAGCCATTTTGTTATTGTTTCGTGTCTGTTGAAAACGTTTTTTGCAATTTCAAGGCCGCTTTCCGTCAGGGCTATCAAGCCGTCCCCGTCGGTTGTAATATAGCCGTGCTCGCGCAGATTTCTCATGGCAACGCAAACGCTGGGCTTGGAGTATCCGAGCTCCGTGGCAATGTCAACAGAGCGCACGGTGCCTTTCTTCTGGCTGAGGATAAGTATTGTTTCAAGGTAGTTTTCCGCTGATTCGCCCATAATCATTTTTATTACCTCCCGAATTAGTTAACTAACCTTGTAATTATACCACATTGTTATATCTATTTCAACATATTAAAAACATTATATATAACAAAAAACTCCCGCCGCGGTGACGGGAGTTTGGTGATTAGGTTGTATTTTCAGAATCACTCGTTATTCTTGTGTCTCATAATTTTTGAGGTGGTGGTTTTAACAAACTCGGTTCTTCTGATTTTGAACTTGAGAATGCTCTTGAAGGGGGGCAGCTTTTCATTAACGCCGTCAATAACCTCCTTGAAGATTTCGTCAAGCTCTTCGTCGGTGAATTCATCTGCGCTCTTGTGGTAACGCTCGCTGAGCTCCTCAAAGTTGGGATAAATTCTTGCGCCGACTATAACCTCGCCCTTTTTGTTTTCATCGGCAACAACAAGGCTTTCGCCGACTCTCAGGTCGGTGCCGAGATGATATTCAAGCTCTTCGGGGTAAATGTTTTTGCCGTTGCTTGTAACAATAACGTTTTTGCTTCTGCCTGAAATGTAGAAGCAGCCCTTCTTATCCATGTAGCCAAGGTCGCCTGTGTGGAACCAGCCGTCCTCGTCAATAACCTTTGCGGTTTCTTCGGGGTTTTTATAGTAGCCCAGCATAACCATATCGCCCTTAACGCAGATTTCGCCAATGCCGTTTTCATCGGGGTTAAGAATCTTTGCCTCGCTGCCGGGGATAACTTCGCCAACGGACTCCGCAAGATGAAGTCTGTCGTGGTTAAGGATTGCAAGGGGAGCGCATTCCGTCAGACCGTAGCCGAAGATAATCTGAATTCCGAATGCATCAAAGTCCTTGAGAATCTGGGGATTGATGGGCGCAGCGCCGCAAATGATAAGGCGCATGTTGCCGCCGAAGGTGTCAATGATTTCCTTGAAGAACACCTTTTTGAGGTCGATGCCCACCTTTGCAGCAGCCTTAACAATAACGCTGCCTACCTTGAACATTGTAAGGCCGTGAGGTCTTTCGGAAATTTTCTTCATAAGGCGTCTGTGAACGGTTTCAAGAAGGAGGGGAACCGCAACGAAAACCGAGGGGTTGAATTCCTTCATGTTCTTAAGAACATATTTGAAGCCGTCGCAGAAGGTAACCTTTGCGCCGCAGTAGGATGCGAAGAAAAGGATGATTGTGCTTTCATATGTGTGATGAAGGGGCAGCATTGAAATGCCGCAGTCCTCGGGATAAATCTTGATGATGCCCATTGCTGCCATAACCTCGTAGCAGAAGTTTCTGTGGCAGAGCATAACGCCCTTGGACATGCCCGTTGTGCCCGATGTGAAAAGGAGAGAGCACATTTTGTTGGGGTCGATTTCAGCGTCAAGGTAGCGTGTGTCGCCCTGAGCAAGCAGCTCCTTGCCCTTTGCGATAAGGTCGGTGATGTTGAGCACGCCTTCTTCCTTGGCGGTGTGCATCATAACGATTGTAAGGTCTTTTTTAAGTTCGTCTTTTCTTTCGTTGAGCTTTCTTGCGATTTTCTTATCGCAGAAGAAAAGTTTAACGTCGGAAACGTTGAGAATCATGTTGATGTCGTCAAAAAGCAGTTCCTTATCAATGGGAACGATAACGCCAACACCCGTTACGGTTGCCATGTAGGAAAGGCACCATTCGTAGCTGTTGTCGCCTGCAACGGCAATTTTCTCGCCTGCAAGGCCCATGTCGGTCAGCGCGGTGCCGAGAGCCTTGATTTCCTCGCCGTACTGCTTGTAGGTGATGTCATACTGCTCGCCGCCCTTCATTTTTACGGTGAAGGCGGGTCTTTCAGCGTAAAGTTTAACGCTCTGGTTGATAAGGTCCCTGAGGTCAGTGATTTTTCTGACATTGTAGAACTTCTTGTTGTTCTTCATCGTATGTCCCCCTGTATTCTTTTGATATATATAAAATTTAAGTATATTTCGACAAAACCTTTGGTATTCTATCATATGCATAACTAAAAATCAAGGAATAAATTATTAAGAATTTTCTAAATATTGTGTATGTGTTAAAGAATCGTTAATATATTTTGCGATTTGCACGAAAAAAGGCGAGGCTGTGTGTTGATTTTGTGTATTTGGTATGCTACAATGATAAAAAGAAAAATTCCGGGAGGCGATGAAATGCAGGAAAGCGCAAAAAATGCCGTTGATAATTCCGCAAACGGCAGGGTTCCGAACCGCAAGCTGTTTGCCTATGCAGCGGGCATTGCAGGCCAGAATATGCACTACAGCTTTCTTAACGGCTGGCTTTTTTATTTCTGCAACAACATTCTGAAAATCAGCGCGGATGCGGTTGGCTACATAACAAGCATCAGCCGTTTATGGGACTCGGTGAATGACCCTCTCATCGGCGCAATGATTGACAGGCACAGGTTCAGAAACGGCGAAAAGCTGAGACCTTTGCTCAGGTTCCTGCCGCCGATTATCGGCATTCTCAGCCTGCTGATGTTTACGGATATGGGCTTCACGGGCAACACATCGGTAATATACATCCTCGTTTGCTATCTCATATGGGATGTGTTTTATTCTATGCAGGATGTTGCTCTCTGGGGCATGCTTGCCCTCAGCTCGCCCGATTCGGACGAAAGAGCAAGGGTGGCTCAGTGGACTGCGCTGGGCGTTACCGCAGGCTGCACCGTTGCGGGAGTTTTCCCTATGGCAAAGGATATTGCGGTCAACACCTTCGGCATTTCCGATAAAACCGTTTTCTTTGTGGGTGCGCTGATTCTCAGCGTGGGCGGTCAGCTCATAACCCTTGCGGCAACAAAAATGGATGAATCCGTTAAGGAAGAGCAGAAAAAGGATGAAAGCCTGCTGGAGGCAATTTTTGTTCTCCGCCACAACAAAACCCTGCTTTTCATTTCGCTTGCAAGAATTCTTGAATGCATCAAGCTCTCAGTGCCGTGGGCATATTTCTTTGAAAGTCAGGTGTCCTATAAAGTGGGCGGCATTCAAATCGGCGGAGGCACGGCGCAGGTTGTTTACGGCGCGGTTTCGGGCCTGCCGGGCACTGCGGCAATGCTTGCGGCAACAAAGATTGTTGATGCCGTGGGCGGAATGAAAAAGGTTCTTCTTCTGGCGCAGGTTTCGTCAATAGTATTGCGCATAGTTTCTTATTTTATCGGCTTCAAGAGCATATGGAGAATAGTTCTTGTTATGCTTATTATGGGACTGCAAAGCATCCCTGCAAACATGGTTAATATTGCCCACCGTTCGCTGATGAGCGACTCCATTGACTATGTTGAATACACAACGGGCAAGCGCACTGAGGGAATCACATTCTCAATGCAGAATTTCGCAACAAAAGTGGGCGAGGCAATTTCTCTTTTCATCAACGGAAAACTGCTCACCCTTGTCGGTTATAATCAGAATATTGCCATGACAGCGCAGAATGCGGTGTTTATGAAGTGGCAGTGGCCCATGTTCATCCTCGGCCCTGCGGTTGGCGCGGTTCTTTATCTCTTGGCCATTGTTTTTGTTAAGGACGATAAGGAACAAAGAAAGCAGATTGAGCAGGAGCTTAAGCTCAGGCGCGATAAGCTGGTTGAGCAATCCGAAACCCAACTTGCAAATATAAACAACTGATTGTAAGGGCAGCCTTTGCGGCTGCTCTTTTCAATTCGCAATGAAGGATAGGCTCCGCCTGTGACCGAGTTTTTATAGGCAAACTTTACGATTATACTATAAGCAGACAATAAAAAGTCATGGACAGGTTTCTCCCGTATCCGATAATATAATCGGAGCGCAGCGACCCTTAATTACGAATTCCTGATTGTGCATTGCGAATTAAAAAACGGCACCCGAAGGTGCCGTCTTTTTTTATACCGTTTCTGCCATTTTGCGAAGATTTTCAAGGCCTATTTCAATGCCCTTGAGGCAATCCTCAATGCCCTCAAATTCAATGCTTACAAAGCCGTCGTAGCCTGAGCCTTTTATAATTGAAAGGCACTGGAAAACGGGGATATCTCCGTGGCCTATAACCGAGCCTCTGAGGTAGTTGCCGCCTCTTGATTTGAAGAAGCCCTGACCCGGATTAAGTCCGTTGCCGCTTTTGATGTGGAAATCCTTGGCGTGAACGTGCTTAATGTAGGGCGCAAGCCTGCCTGCAGCCTCTGCGCTGTTTTCATCCGCGCAGGCAAAGTTACCCATGTCAAGCAGAACGCCGAAGTTTTTGTTGCCAACGCCGTTGATGATTTTTTCAACCCTTGCGCTTTCCTGACAGAAAAAGCCGTGGTTTTCAATCATCGTTGTGATGCCCTTGGATTCGGCATATTCCGTAACTCTTCTGCAGCCGTCAACGAGGGTGGGAAGCACCTGCTCAAAGCCTGCAAATGCCTTTATTTCATCGGGCACGCCCCATGCCGCATCGTGGCGCATGTTTGCCGCACCGAGGATTTTTGCAATGTCAACCTTGCGGCAGATTCTCTCAACCTCCGCGTCAACGCCGCAATCCTTAAGCAGATTTGCGGATATAGTGTAAGCCGTAACGGGCAGCGAAAGTTTTTCGCTTTCTTCCCTTATCATTTCGGCATACTGAGCCTCGCTCACTCCCTCGGGAGGGTCAAGGTCAATGAACTCAATGCCGTCAAAGCCCATTTCTTTGGCTTTTTTCATTATTGTAAGCTGGCTTTCGCAGCCCGCGGAAATAAGCTGCTGAAAGCTGTAGCTGCTGACTCCGATTTTCATTTATTTACCCCAGCTTTTTAAGAAATTCAACCGCTGCGCCGATATCCTTTGCAGGGTCGTCGCCAACTTCTCTTTCAATGGTCAGGAAGCCCTTGTAGCCGATATCCTCAAGCGCGTTGAGGTATTCGGGCCAGCGTACGCTGCCTTCGCCGAGGGGCACTTCAAGGAATGAATCCTCGGTGATGATTGCGCTCTTCTTAAGGCCGTAAACGATTTCGGGGTCTTTGAAGAAAATCTGCTTGCCGTCCTTTGCATGGGTGTGAACAATGTATTTCTGCAGGTTATAAACCGCCTGAACGGGGTCATCGCCCGTAACCATAACAAGGTTTGCGGGGTCAAGGTTAACGCCTACGCCCGTTGAGCCGAGGGAATCAAGGAATGTTTTGAGCACTGCGGAGGTTTCGGGGCCCGTTTCAATTGCAAAGTGAGCGCCGATGCTGTCCGCATAGCGTGAAAGCTCAAAGCAGGCCTCCTGCATAACCTTATATCTGTCATTGCTGCTGTCCTCGGGAACAACGCCGATGTGAGTTGTAACAACATCGGTGCCAAGCTCTTTTGCAAGGTCAATGATTCTCTTTGATTTTTCAATCTTTTCGGGGTTTCTGTCTGCAAAGCAGAAGCCGCCCCCGCCAAGGTCGCCGCAAAGGGCGGAAATAACAAGGCCGTTATCCGCAACCAGCTTTCTGAAATCTGCTCTCTTTTCGGCGTTCAGGTTTTCGGGAGCCATTTCGCCGTGGGTTGAATAAACCTGAATGCCCTGCGCGCCGACTGCTGCAGCCTTTTTAACAGCAGTGGGGATATCTGTTCTGAAACTGTCGATGATAACACCGATAGGAAATCTGCCCATAATAATTCTCCTTATGTGTAAAAACTTTAACATAATGATATCAAAGCTGAAGCGGAATATCAAGTTTTTTTTATAATTAACTTTACATTTTTTAAATTTGTGTTATATTATTTAATAGGCAAATATAGCTTTTGATTAATTGGAGGTATAAACATGTCAAAAATCAAAGTTGCGGTTATCGGCTGCGGAAACATTGCGCATTCCTCGCATATTCCTGCATATATTAAGAACGATGAAACAGAAATCAAATATTTCTGCGACATCATCCCCGAAAGGGCAGAGGCTGCCGTTGAGAAGTACGGCTGCGGCAAGGCAGTTGTTGATTATCACGATTTCCTCAATGACCCCGAGCTTGACGCCGTTTCCGTTTGCACCCATAACGATTTCCATTCAATCATCGCCATTGATTTTATGAAGGCAGGCAAGCATGTTCTTTGCGAAAAACCTGCTGCAAGAATTCTTTCAGAGGCTCTTGAAATGCAGAAGGTTGCCCATGAAACAGGCAAGGTGCTCAATATCGGCGTTTGCAACCGTTTCAATACATACGTTATGAAAATCAAGGAGCTTATCGACAGCGGCGAGCTTGGCGAGGTTTATCATGTTTACGCTTCCTTCCGCAAGTTCCGCTCAATCCCCGGCATCGGCGGCGATTTCACAACCAAGGCAAAATCGGGCGGCGGCACTCTTATTGACTGGGGCGTTCACTTCCTTGACCTCATAATGTATTGCTGCGGCGACCCCAAGCCCCTTACCGCATCGGGCGAGGCATTCTGCAAGCTGGGCAAGGATATCCCCAACTATACCTACACCGGCATGTGGGCAAAGGACAGCGCAGATATGAACGGCACCTATGACGTTGACGATTCGGTTACGGGCATTATCCGCACCTCGGGCCCCGTTATCAGCTTCAACGGCGCATGGGCGCAGAATGTTGGCGAAGATGAAATGTATATCGACTTCATGGGCGATAAGGCAGGCATCCGCCTGAATTACTGCTCCAACTTCCGTATGTGGGGCGTGAAGAACGGCATGCTTACCGAAACAAAGGTTGAAACCCGTGAGGATGTTATGTACGAAAGCGAAATCAACGATTTCATCAGATGCATCAAGACGGGCGAGAAGAATCAGCAGCATATTGATTACGCCGTTGAAACATCAAAAATCATGCAGGCAATCTACGATTCATCCGAGAATCATTGCGAAATCAAAATTTCCTGAAGAAAGGGTTAAATAATTATGGATATCAGAATTTTTAAGAATGAAGCAGAAATCGGCGAGGCAGCGGGCAAGCTCTTCTGCGATTTTGTTAAGGCAAATCCCGGTTGCGTTCTGGGCCTTGCAACGGGCGCAACTCCCGTTCCCACTTATAATTACATTGCTGCTCAGTATGCGGCAGGCGAGGTTACTTTTAAGGATGTTAAAACATTCAACCTTGATGAATACTGCGACCTTCCCAAAACTCATAAGAACAGCTACTACACATTCATGAACGAGAATCTTTTCTCAAAGCTGGATATTAACCTTGATAACGTTGGCTTCCTTGACGGTAACGCTCCCGACCCCGAGGCAGAGAGCGCACGCTATGCTGCGGATATCGCTTCAAAGGGCGGCATTGACATTCAGCTTCTCGGCATCGGCAGAAACGGCCACATCGCATTCAACGAGCCTGCCGATGAATTCACCGGCGAGAGCCACAAAATCAAGCTGACTGACAGCACAATTGAGGCAAACTCAATTTATTTTGACGATATTCCCATGCCCCGCTATGCAATGACAATGGGCATCGGCTCAATCATGAAGTCAAAGAAAATCGTGCTTATCGCAACGGGCGCTTCAAAGGCAGAGGCAGTCAAGGCCATGATTAACGGCCCCGTAACTCCTCAGTGCCCCGCATCAATCCTTCAGCAGCATGCAGATGCTGTTATCTTCCTTGACGAGGCTGCAGCTGCGCTTCTTTAATAAAAACCCTCACGGAGGTTAAAAACAATGGATAAAAAAACATTTTATATAACAACGCCGATTTATTATCCCTCGGATAAGCTGCATATCGGCCATACTTATTCAACCGTAGCGGCGGATACAATGGCCCGCTACAAGCGCTTTCAGGGTTATGACACCTTCTTCCTGACCGGCACCGACGAGCATGGCCAGAAGATTGAGGATAAGGCAAAGGAAGCAGGCGTTACACCCAAGGAATATGTTGACAAAATCGTTGCAGGCATCAAGGATTTGTGGAAGCTGATGAATATTTCCAACGATAAATTCATCAGAACAACCGATGATTACCATGAAAAAGCCGTGCAGAAGATTTTCACTAAAATGTATGAAAAGGGCGATATTTACAAGGGCTACTATGAAGGCCTTTACTGCAAGCCCTGCGAATCCTTCTGGACTGAAACTCAGGCGGTAGACGGCAAATGCCCCGATTGCGGCAGACCCGTTACCAATGAGCGCGAGGAGGCCTATTTCTTCAAGCTCTCCGCTTACGGCGACAAGCTCCTTAAGTATTACGAGGACCATCCCGGTTTCATCGAGCCTCAGAGCAGGCAGAATGAAATGGTGAATAACTTCATCAAGCCCGGCCTGCAGGATTTGTGTGTTTCCCGTTCATCCTTCAAGTGGGGCATTCCCGTGCCCGTAAATGAGGACCACGTTATCTATGTGTGGCTTGACGCCCTCACCAACTACATCACCGCCCTCGGCTTCGGCTCAGAGGACGACACAATGTATAAAAAATTCTGGCCTGCGGATGTCCACCTTATCGGTAAGGATATCATCCGTTTCCACACAATTTATTGGCCTGCATTCCTTATGTCCCTTGATGAGCCCCTGCCCGAAAAGGTTTACGGCCACGGCTGGGTGCTGCTTGAAGGCGGCAAAATGAGCAAGTCCAAGGGCAATGTTGTTGACCCCGTTATTCTTGCAGAGAGATACGGCGTTGACGCCCTCCGTTATTACCTGCTCAGAGAAATTGCTTTCGGCTCCGACGGCATTTTCTCCAACGAAAATCTGATTAACAGAATCAATTCCGACCTTGCAAATGACCTTGGCAACCTTGTTTCAAGAACCGTTGCAATGGTTCAGAAGTATTTCGGCGGAACAATTCCCGCAGAGCGCGAGGCAGGGGATTTTGATGCCGACCTCAAGGCGCTTGCAGAGGCAACAAAGGGCGATGCAGAGGCAGAGCTTGATAAGCTGAATTTCTCCGTTGCGCTGACAAATATCTGGAAATTCGTTTCAAGAACAAACAAATATATCGACGAAACCGCACCCTGGGCCCTTGCAAAGGATGAGGCAAAGCAGGCAAGGCTTGCAGAGGTTATGTATAACCTTTGCGAAAGCATAAGAATAATTTCAATTCTTATTGCTCCCTTTATGCCCGAAACATCTGCAAAAATCAGAGCGCAGCTTGGCGTAAGCGAGAGCTTTGAATGGGCTGAAAGCGGTGTTTTCGGCAAGGAAACAACCTACACCGTTGTTAAGGGTGATATTATATTCCCCAGAATTGACCTTGAAAAGGAGCTTGCAGAGCTTGAGGCAGCAAAGGCTGCGGCAGAGCCCGTTAACCCCCTTAAGGAAGAGATTCAGGGCGTTGCAAAAATCGGCATTGACGATTTTGCAAAGGTTGACCTCCGCGTTGCAAAAATCACCGCCTGCGAGCCCGTTAAAAAGGCAAAGAAGCTGCTTAAGCTGACCCTTGATGACGGCACGGGCGAGCCCAGAACCGTTGCATCGGGCATTGCGCTTTACTATAAACCCGAGGAGCTTATAGGCAAGAGCATTATCCTTGTTTCCAACCTTAAGCCTGCGGTGCTTTGCGGCGTTGAAAGCCACGGAATGATTCTTGCAGCCGATGCAGGCGAGGATGTTAAGGTTATTTTTGTTGACGGAATCCCTGCAGGAAGTAAGGTAAGATAAAATTATGAACAATATCTTTGACAGTCATGCACATTATGACAGCGAAGCCTTTGATGCTGACCGAAAAGAGCTTTTAAGCGCCCTGCCCATGCAGGGCGTTTGCGGCATTATAAATTGCGGCAGCGATATGGCATCATCCCTCAAAAGCCTTGAGCTTGCGGATGAATTTGAGTTTGTTTATGCCGCCTGCGGAGTTCATCCCCATGAGGCGGAGGGCTGCAAGCAGGGCTATCTGCCCGTGCTCAAAAAGCTCTGCAGCGAGGCAAAATGCATTGCCGTTGGCGAAATAGGCCTTGATTATCACTATGATTTCTCGCCCCGTGACATTCAGCAGAAAGTGTTTGAGCAGCAGCTTACCCTTGCGAAGGAGCTGGATTTGCCCGTTATCATTCACGACAGAGAGGCTCATGAGGATACCCTCAGCCTGCTGAAAAGATATAAGCCCAAGGGCGTTGTTCACTGCTTTTCAGGCTCTGCGGAAATGGCAAAGGAAATTGTAAAATTGGGTATGTATATCGGCCTCGGCGGTGCCGTTACTTTCAAGAATGCCCGTAAGCCCCGCGAGGTGGCGGAGGTTGTGCCTGCGGACAGGCTGCTGATTGAAACTGACTGCCCGTATATGACCCCCGTGCCCTTCAGAGGCAAACGCTGCGATTCATCTTTTATTCCCTGCACGGCAGAGGTTATTGCCGAGGTCAGGGGCACAACCGCGCAGGAAATCCTTGACCTTACAAGGGCAAATGCAAATACGCTTTTCGGATTGGAGAGGTAAAAATGTTTTTACACGAAAAAACCTATGATATAGACGAGCTTGTGAAGCATAATCTTCATATTCACACCCGTTTTTCACGCTGCGCAAAGCCCGAAATGCTTGCGAAGGATATTGTTGAAACCGCAGCGGCGGCAGGGCTTGAAATGATAGCCATGACCGACCATAACTACATAACAAAGCAGAATGCCGTTGCCCAGCAGAGGTATGATATTCTCCGTGAAATTGCGGATGTTGAAACCAATGTTAAGGTTTATGTGGGCGCGGAGCTTTCGGCTTACGGCATAGGCAAATTTGCGGATGACATTGCCTGCGACAGCTCGCTGGATTACAGGCTTTACACCATCAACCACTACCATCAGGATTATTGGGAGCACCCCGAAAACAAAACCCCGAGGGGCTATGTTGAGCATATGCTCGCCATTGCCGACGGAGTTATTGAAAGCGGCAGGGTTGATTGCTTTGCCCACCCCTTTATGGCGGGCTATATCCACGCCTTTGAGGATTTCAAGGATGTCACAAGGGCATTTACGGATAACGAGCTTGGCGATATAATGGCAAAAGCAAATGAGCGTGAAATTGCATGGGAAATCAATGTACCTGCGGTTATGGGCGACCCTGATTTCCACCGCCGCTATTTCAACATCGGCAGGGAAGTGGGAGTTACGTTCAATATGGGCACGGATGCCCATAAGCTCTGCAACATTGACCCCAAGCAGTTTGCAATGGATTTAAAGAGAATACTTTATTAAAAAAGGGTAGCCCGAAAGGCTACCCTTTAAATTTTATCTTTTCTTTTTCTTTTCGTGTTTCTCAGCGGCTTCAACCTCAAGCTCGTCTTTTTTCTTAAGCCTTACCTTAACAAGATAAGCAAGCAGATTATAGATAACCGAGCAGAGGGGAACGCTGAGCAGAATTCCCAGAACGCCGCCGACTGTGCCGCCAACGGTAACCGCAACCAGAACCCAAATGCCCGGCAGACCAACGGATTTGCCCACAACCTTGGGATAAATCAGGTTGCCCTCAAGCTGCTGAAGAATAACTATGAAAACAACAAACCAGAGTGCTTTCATGGGATTATCAAACAGAATAAGCAGCGCGCCGATTGCCGTGCCGATAAATGCGCCGAAAACGGGAATAAGCGCCGTGAAGCCCACAAGCACCGAAATAACCGCCGCATAGGGCATTTTGAAAATCAGCATTCCTATGAAGCAAAGAGCGCCGATGATGACCGCTTCCGTAAGCTGACCCGTGATGAAGCTGGTGAAGGTTCTGTCTGCAATTTCAACAAGGTTAACAAGTCGGTCAACATCGTTCTTTTTGGGCAGGAATGCCTGCAGCAGCTTTTTAATCTGCGCCGAGAGCTTTTCCTTCTGCGCCAGCAGATAAAGGCAGAAAGCGATTGCAACAATCAGATTAACAACGCCCGAAACGATTGAGCCTGTAAAGTTGATTGTTTTATCAACAATGCCGCTGCTGTTGATGATATTCCTGAGAGTGTCAAGAATCTTTGTTGCATTGAAGCTCATTTCGGGCAGGCTGATGCCGTGACCCTCTGCGAAAGCCATCAGCTTTTCTGCCCATACCTCAACCTGCGCCACATACTGCGGCACGGATTTGACGAGGGTTTGCAGAGCGTTGATGAATTCGGGAATAACCATAAACACCAGCGCAAAAAGCAGACCGATGATTATGACCGTGCTGAGGATGAGGCAAACGGTTCGCCTTGCTTTTGCCCTTTTTTTCTCATCGCATTTTTTGAAGATTTTGTCAAAAATCTTCTCAAGGGGGCGCATGAGAACATTGATTACAAACGCGAAGCAAAAGCCTGTCAGGAAGGGCGAAATCAGGGAGAAAAATCCGCTGATTATGGCCGAAACCTTGTCCGAATTATAAACTCCCCATGCAAAGAGGATGATTATTACCGCAGCGCCCACAATGTATTTGAATGTGTTGCGGTTGAATTCGAAAACCAGCTTGCCGCTGCCGTCGCTTTTGCTTTTTTTCTGCGGAGCTTCAACTCCGCCGTCCTCGGGGATTACGCTTGCAATAAGCTCCTTAGAGGTTGGCTCGGCGGCAGGCTGAGTGTTGTTATTTTCCATTTTTATCTTTCCTTAAAAAGAAATTATGCCTCGGCTTTTGCGCCTATATTCTTTTTCTTCATGAAGATAACGCCGATAATCATAATTACCGCAAAGATGATAAGGTAGCCGGGGATTTCGCCTGCATGAGCCTTAACCGATGCAATAACCATGAAGATGCTGCCGATGATTGAAAGAACAGGAGCAACAAAGCGCTTGATGCCCTTGAATTCCTTGTTTGTCATCATCTTGATGAAGATGGGGATGTAGAAGGGATAAATTGTAACAATGGGAAGCTCTGTGGGGTCAAATGCAAACATGCCCAGCTTGCTGCTGAATGAGCTGAATGATGCGCAGTAGAAATAGAAGAGCCATGCTGCGCAGAGAAGAAGGCCGAAAACTGCGGAGTTTGCAGGCATGTTTGTGTTCTTGTCAACATCTGCAAAAACCTTGGGCGCGGGGCCTCTGCCTCTGGTTGAGAGTGAATAAAGGCCTCTTGTGCAGCCAAGCATAAGGCCGTTAAGAGTGCCGAGGCAGGAGATGATAACGAAAACGAAGATGCCTGTGCCCATGATGTTGCCGAAAACGTTTGCAAAAGCAACCTTTGCGCCGGTCATGCCGTTAACAAGCATTGTTTCGTTGTCAACTGCGCCTGCAAGTCCGATGTAGTAGAAAACATAAATCGCAACGATGATGATTGAGCCGATAACAAGAGCTCTGGGAAGATTTTTCTTTGCATCCTTGATTTCGGCGTTGATTGAGGTTGCGATAATCCAGCCCTCATATGCAAAAACCGTTGCGCAGACTGCGCTGAAAATAGCGTCAAAGTCTGATGCGGGAGGAGTAATATTATTTTCAGTGAAAACAGAGGGGTCAACAAGCTCTGTGAAATTCTTAACTATGTTACCGTTTGAAAGGCCGTAGATTGTGCCTACAACTGCCATGAGGAGCAGGGGAACGAGCTTGATAAAGGTTGTTGAAACCTGGAATTTACCTGCAATAACGGGTGAAAGTGCATTCATTGCATAGCTGCCTACAAGGTAGAAGCAGGCGAGAGCGAAGCAAAGGCCGCTTGTTTCGGGGTTTTCCTGATTGAAAACGATGAGAGTGAATCTTGCGGAAAGCCATGCAAGAGCCATTGTAAGAGTGGGGTAATAAATAGTTGAAAGGAACCAGCCTGCAAGGTAAGCGTATTTTTCGCCAACTGCAGCCTCGGCGTAGTCAACAACGCCGTTAACCTTTTCATATTTTGTTGCCATGATGGAGAAGGTGTATGCACAGATAATCATGATGATGCCGCCGATAACCCATGAAAGGATACCGAGCTTGAGGTTACCGCCCGTAACCTGAAGAATTTTTTCTGCCTTGAAGAAAACACCGCTGCCGACTACGATGCCGACAACCATACAGATTGCAGTGAGCAAGCCGTATTTTTTCTTGAGTTCTGTTGCCATTGGATTACCTCCCAATAAATAAGTTAATTAAAATTTTACAATTTTATTTTATAAATGTCAATATTTTTTATTAAATATGGTGTATAGATATTAACGATAATCTTTACACTTGCCTAAAAGGTCAGGATGTGGTATAATGGCAAAAACTTCTTTACGGAGGATTTTATGATTAAAAGAGTTGTTTCAGCGATGGCGGCGCTTCTGATTGCAATGAGCATCACCGCCTGCAAAAGGATAGATGGCAGCGCAGATGTTAAGCAGACTGAGGCATCGGCTACCCAAAAGGAAACAAGGATTCACAACAATTTCAAGGATGCTTTGCCTGATTTTTCGTTTGACAGCGAGCCTGTTGAGAGTTATAAAGAAGGCCTCAGCTATACCTTCAGCGCGAAATGTTCAAAAAGCAAATTCAAAAAATATGTTGAAAAGGTAAAGAATGCAGGCTTTGAAAATAAAGCCTCCGAGGCTGAGGGCTATTACGCCGCCTGCAGCGATGACGGATACTACACGGAAATCACCCTTGTTAACGGAAATATAACCGTTTATATTAAGCGTAAATGATTATTGGGGTACGCTCATTTGATGAGCGTACCCCAAATTTTTTTTACAGTATTATGCAAATCAATCCGCTGCAGCCCTCGTTGATAACCCTTTCAAGGGTTTCGCGCAGCTTCAGCCTTGCATCCGTGGGCATTCGGTAGAGCTTGTTGTGAAGTCCCTCGTTAACAAGCCTGTGAAGCGATGTTCCGAAAATATTGGATTGCCATATCATTGATGGGTTTTCCTCAAACTCCTTGAGCAGATATTTTATCAGCTCCTCGGATTGGCTTTCCGAGCCTACTATTGGGGCAACCTCCGTCTGAATATCCGCCCTCATGATGTGGAGCGATGGAGCGCTTGCCTTGAGGCGCACGCCGTATCTGCCGCCCTGCTTCATTATTTCGGGTTCTTCAAGAGTCAGGTCGTCAACATCGGGCAGAACGATGCCGTAGCCCGTGGCCTCAACCTCGTCAAGGGCATCCTGAATGCGCTTATAGCCGCTCTGAGCCGCGGAAAGCTCCTTCATTTTTTTCATAAGCTGTTGCTCGTTTTCAACCGCAATGCCTGTTTCTTCTTCGAGGATTTTAAAGAAAAGGGCAGGGTTGAGGGCAACGGTTATTTTTGCGCTTCCGTCGGAAAGGTTCATGTTTTCAACTGACGATGCGCAAACATGCTCCGCCTGTGAAAGCTGATTTGTGAATGCTTTCACATCGCGCACCCTTTTCAGTCTGCCTGCAAGCTCGGCAATCCTGCCGAAAATATCCGAGCGCAGCCAGTGGTCTTTTTCAAGGGATGTTATCCATGCGGGCAGGTCGATTTTAACCTCCTTAACGGGAAATTCAAACAGAATCTGCGAAAGAATGCCGCTGATTTCCTCGCTGTTCATTTCAAGGCAGTTGACGGGTAAAACGGGCACGCCGTAGCTGTCCGTTAACTCGGCGGCGAGGGATGTTGCGGCAGGCGATGAGGGGCTTTTGCAGTTCAGCAGAACGATAAAAGGCTTGTTCAGCGCCTGAAGCTCGTTTATAACCCTTTTTTCAGCTTCTGCATATTCGGCTCTTGGAATTTCGCTGATGGAGCCGTCTGTTGTAATAACAAGGCCGATTGTTGAATGCTCGGAAATAACCTTCTGAGTGCCGAT
Organism: Acutalibacteraceae bacterium; assembly: GCA_045604685.1. Classification (GTDB taxonomy): domain Bacteria; phylum Bacillota; class Clostridia; order Oscillospirales; family Acutalibacteraceae; genus CAG-177. The sequence goes on along the minus strand of JAZUON010000001.1, from coordinate 52,246 downwards.
TTCCGCCGCCATATTGAAAGGAATTTCATCCTCAAACCACGGAGTTTTAACCATTCTGGGCGATTCGCCCTCAATGTAGCCCAGCGCAGAGGGAACAATGTAGCCAACGCAGTCAATCATCCTCACCTTCATTTTTGAATTGGAGGGCAGGCTGATTTCAACCGCATCCTCGGGGATGAATTTGGGCTCGGTGGTCATGATTGTTCTGCCTGCCGAGGATTGGGGCAGCTCATCCGTTGCTCTTTCCCTGCGCGGCTCATCCTCAATATGAGGCAGAACCATTGACTCCATAAACCTTTTGATGAATGTTGATTTGCCCGTTCTCACGGGGCCCACAACGCCGATGTAAATGTCACCGCCCGTGCGCGCGGCAATGTCCTGATAAATATTTGTCATTGTAAGTCCTCCGAATTCACAGTTTTATTGTTTTCCGTAAAATGTATGCGGATTCGGGACAATGTATGACCAAAACAATTTGTGAATTAAAAAAGCAGCCCGAAGGCTGCTTTTCTTAAAACGATTCTTTTATAACTTCAACCGCCGAGGTGAAAATAACTTCCTCATCGCTGCGGGTTTCAACGGGGATTTCGCAGCTTGCAGGCTTAAGCTCATCGTCTGCCGTAAGCATCATGAACTGAGGATAATTTTTGCTTGAGCGAACGGTGGGCTGTCCCTTGTAATGAAGCGCCCAGTTAATAAATGCAAGGTATTCGTCACCGAAATCCGCGTGGCCGCTGTCCCTCAAAAACCATGTGTATTCGGGGAAAGCGCAGGTTGATGCATCAATAATGCCGTCGGGTGAAAGGTGGTTATGGCCGCATTTTCTGTTTGCCTGTCTGTAGCCCTTGCCGAGGGTCTGAGTAATGGGTGCGCAGGTTGCGCCCAGGGACATATACTTTGTATCAATCAGGAAATCGGACTGGCCTGCTTCCGTAACCGTAACGGGAATTGATGAAATGTTGTAGCCTGCGGTAATGATAACAGCCGTGCCGTTTGACCTTGCCTGCTTAAGCAGCTTTTCTGTTTTTCCCTGAACATTGTAGCGGTAATAATCAATCTTCTTAACAAGACCCGCATATTTTTCGTCGCCCTTGAGCATTACTTCTTTGGCTTCTTCGTAGTATTCAGCAGGCACGAATGACCACAGACCGGGCATTGTTCCGAAAATATCAATCAGGCATTCGTCAAAAACTCTGTCGAGCTGTGAATCCAGTATATCCTGAACATGGTTGAGAGCAAAATCAACAATGCCGTAGCTGTTGATAAGTGAAACAACCGCGCCGATAAGCTGACTCTTTGCATCCTCATAGCCCATAATACCCTTGAGGTATGTTTCAAGGGCATCGCCTTTGCCCGAAAGTGAGATTTGCTCCGTGAAAAGAGCGCCCACAAGGGAAAGACCCTGATATGCAGGGGAGAGGCAAACTATTTTATCAATGTTTCTGCTGCCGTAAAGGGCAAGGTATGAGGTGAGTACGGTGTTGCCCTGACTGTGGCAGGTGAATGAAATTTTGCTGTGTCCCGTGGTTGCCTTGACATCGTTAACAAAATCTCTGAGGAGCTTTGCATTGTCAACGGGTGACAGACGCCAGTCATAAAGGAAAGTGAAATATTTATCGTCTATGTCCTCGTCGGTGAGGGTATGGGCAATTTTATGCAAATCCTCTTCAATGCCGTCAAACTCAACGCCTGAGTTTTCAATAGCGGTGCCGTCAGGGTTGCAGGCTGCCGCGCCAAGCATTTTTTCGGCGCCCTTTATTGCAAATGTGCCGAAGATTTTGTCGTTGCCGACAAGCAGACCGCCCATAACAGCAACAAGCAGGTCGGGAACGGCTTTGGCAATTGCGTCGCCCGAGGGAGGAAAAACGGAAACAGGCTCCTCGCTGTCAAGCTCATTGTAAATGGGCGCGCCGAAGCCGGGAATGTAGATAACGGGTGTGTGGCCGCAGTTGCATTTTTTTGCCGCGAATGCAGGTGAGCAGAAGCTGAACATAAGCACTGCCGCAAGAATGATGCTGATAAATCTTTTCATTTTGTTCGTCCTTCCTTTATTTAGCGTATTCGGCCGCTTTCGCCGTTGCCAGCTTATCGCAGCGTTCGTTTTCGGGGTGGCCTGCATGGCCCTTGACCCAGATGATTTTATATTCGTGCTTGCGGATTTCCGTTATGAGCTCCTGCCAGAGCTCGGGGTTCAGCACAGGCTTTTTATCCGCCTTTTTCCAGCCGTTTTTCATCCAGTTCCAGATCCAGCCCTGAAGAAATGCATCCGCAACATATTTTGAATCGGTGTAAATTGTGATATCGCATTTTTGCTTCAGCTTTTTCAGCGCCTCAATAACGGCGGTCAGCTCCATGCGGTTGTTTGTTGTGGGGTTTTCGCCGCCGCTGAGCTCCATTTCATGGCTGCCGTAGCGCAATATTGCGCCCCAGCCGCCGGGGCCGGGGTTGCCCGAGCAGGCGCCGTCTGTAAATATATCAACCTTTTTAAGTTCTGCCATAAAATTCTCCGATGTAAATATAATATAAAATTATAACATTAAATTTCCCGATTAACAATAGCAAAAGGGGTTATTTTTGAATAAATTTGCCAATAATATTTCATACAAACCTGAAAGGATGATTGTATGAAAGCGGTAATTATGGCAGGCGGCGAGGGCAGAAGGCTGCGCCCCTTAACCTGCACATTGCCGAAGCCTATGGCAAAAATCCTCGGCAAGCCCATTATTGAGCATATTTTTGACCTGCTTTGCTCGGCGGGAGTGACCAAGGCCGCCGTAACCCTCGGTTACCTGCCCCACATAATTGAAAATCACTATGAAACGGGCTATAAAAACCTTGCCCTTGATTTTATCAGGGAGGATGAGCCTTTGGGCACGGCAGGGGGGGTGCGGCTTGCGGCGGCGGGGTTTGAGGAGCCGTTTTTCGTTGTCAGCGGCGATGCTCTCTGCAATTTCGATTTAAGAAAAATAATGGCGTTTCACAAGGAAAGCGGTGCAAAAGTGACTGTTGTTGCAACCCGTGCGGATGACCCGAGGGAATACGGGATTGTTAAGGCGGACGGGGAAAACAGAATTGTGGGCTTTGTTGAGAAGCCTTCGTGGAATCAGGCGGTCAGCAGCCTTGCAAACACGGGAGTTTATGTTATCAGCCCTGAGTGCCTGAGCCTTATTCCAAAAGGAAAACCCTTTGATTTTGCGGCGGATTTGTTTCCGCTGATGCTTGAAAAGGATATGCCTGTTTACTGTTACCCCACGGATGATTATTGGTGCGATGTTGGCAGCATTGAGGCCTATCTTAAGTGTCACAGAGATGCCTTTGACGGCATAATAAAGCCCCTTTCGGGTGAAACTGCGGAGAATATTTACACTCAGGGCGGCCTGCCTTCGGGGAATTACAGCATCATTCCTCCCGTTTATATCGGTGAGGATGCGGAGATTGCGGACGGCGCGGTTATCGGCCCCTATGCGGTGATTGATAAGGGCTGCAGCATCGGCGCGGATGCAAGGGTCAGATATTCCGTTATTCTTGAAAACAGTTGCCTTGCCGCCCATGCGGCGGTGACGGGTGCTCTTGTCTGCCCGGGCGCGGCTCTGAAAAAAAGATGCTCAATGTTTGAAAACAGTGTTGCAGGTGCAGGCTGTATTATCGGTGAGGATGCGAGCATCGGCTCAGGTGTTTGTGTCTGGCCCGGCAAAATCATCGGCAAGGGCGCGGCAGTGAGCACGGATGTGAAATACGGTAGCGTCAAAGCGGAATATGTAAGCGGCGGCAGGTTTGGCGGAATGAGGCTTTGTGCTGAAAGCTGTGTGCGCCTTGGTGCGGCGCTGGGCAGCACAGGTAAGGGTAAAAAAATAGGCATAGGCGATAACGGCACTGCTTATTCAAGAATAATGCGCCTTGCGCTGGCGGCAGGTCTCGGGGAATCGGGAGCATGGGTTTATGATTTCGGCCAGTGCATTGAAGCTCAGCTTAATTTTCTTGTTAACGCCTGCGGACTTGACGGCGGCGTTTTTGCCTGCGACGGTGAAGAAAGATATCTCTCCCTTTGCGCCGAGGGCGGAATGCCCCTGACCCGCCGCCTTGAAAGGCAGATTGAGGGCGCAATGGCAAAATGCGGATTCCGCGAGGCTGCTCTTTCGGAAATCAGAGACCCTGCGAATGCGGCAGAAATGAAGCGGTTATATATTCAGGGGATTATGCTTCAGGCGCCTGACGGGCTTGAAGGCGTTGGCGCGGTGTTTGAATGCGAAAACGAAGCGGTTAAAAATCTTGCGGCGGACTGTGTGTCAAAGCTGGGCGGCAGCGAGGATGAGAGCGTTGTTTTTACGCTTACGCCCGACGGCACGGGGCTTGCGGCATCAACCGCAGAAGGAAAAGCGGAACATGAAAGATTGCTTGCCCTTTGCTGCCTTGACGAAATGGAGAAGGGCAGGGATGTTGCCGTGCCTTATGACGCGCCCGATTATCTCGATTCGCTTGCCTCGGGCTGCGGCAGAAGGGTTTTGCGCTATCTTTCAACTCCTGCGGATAATTCGGATTTGCCCGCAAGGCAGCTTGCTCCGAAGCAACCCTTTGTGCGCGACGGGATTTTTCTTGCGGTGAAGCTGCTTGCGATAATGAAAGAAAAGGGCTGCGGCCTTGACCGCCTGCTTGCCCGATTGCCCGAAAAGCATATTATCCGCAAAACCGTAGGTATTTCGTTTTCCCCCTCTTACCTTGTTTCTCTTGCAGGGGAGAACAGCCTTGGTGTCAGAAACGATTTTGAGGGTATAAAAATAATCCGCGAAGAAGGCAGGCTGCTGATTATTCCCGAAAGAGGCGGCGAAAGCGTCAGAATTCTTGCAGAGGCAAATTCAACCGAGGCGGCAGAGGAAATCTGTGCCGATATTGAGGAAATCCTGAATTCCGCATCCGATAAGATATAATATATTTATAATAATTATCTTGACTTTAAATAAATAAAGATATAGAATATATAATGATACAATGGGGCAGGAGCGTGCTGCCCTGAACATATGAATAAAAATGAACTGAATATATTCAACCACTCTTAAGTAAAGGAGATTTTATGCAGAAAAAGACAAACAAAAACAATCAGCCCAAAGAAAACAATGCTAAAAAGGATAACAATAAAAACCAGCAGAAGGGCAAAAAAATGCAGGACGGAGCAAAGAAGCAATACAGAAAAACTTTTTCCAAAAACAGAAACGGCTCCGCAAAGAAATACAGAAAATCCGCTGCGGCAAATGAAACTCCCGTTAGAATCGCATTTCTGGGCGGCCTTAACGAGGTTGGCAAGAATATGACCCTCTATGAATATAAGGACGATATGTTCCTTGTTGACTGCGGACTTGCCTTCCCTGACCCCGAAATGCTCGGCGTTGACCTTGTTATCCCCGATTTTTCATATGTTGAAAAAAATGCAGATAAAATAAAGGGTATTGTTATTACCCACGGCCATGAGGACCATATCGGCGGCCTTGCTTACCTGCTGAAAACCGTTAACATTCCCGTTTACGGAACAAAGCTCACAATCGGCCTCATTCAGGGCAAGCTGAAGGAGCACGGAATTCTCAGCAGCGCAAAGCTCAATGAAATTGCTCCCGGCGATGTTGTTAAGCTGGGCGGCTTTGATGTTGAGGCCATTCATGTTAACCACTCAATCCCCGATGCAATCGCCCTTGCAATCAAGTGCGAATGCGGAACAATAATCCAGACGGGTGACTTCAAGATTGACAGCACTCCCATCGACGGCGGAATGATTGACCTTTCCCGTTTTGCTCAGCTTGGCGACGAGGGCGTGCTTTGCCTGCTTTCCGATTCAACCAATGCGGAGAGGGCGGGCTATACGGAGAGCGAGCGCAAGGTTGGCGAATCCTTTGATGTTCTTTTCCGCAAGGCGGGCAAAAACAGAATCATCGTTGCAACCTTCGCTTCAAATATCCACAGAGTTCAGCAGATTATCAACGTTGCCCATTCTCTGGGCAGAAAGGTTGCCATCATCGGCAGAAGCCTTGAAAATGTTGTTAATATCAGCGCTCAGCTCGGCTATCTCAACATCCCCGAAAATGTTATGATTAACGCGGATTTAATCAATAAGTATCCTGCGGAGGATGTTGTTGTTATCACAACGGGCAGCCAGGGCGAGCCTATGTCCGCTCTTTCAAGAATGGCGTTTTCAGACCACAGAAAGGTTGAAATCCGCCCCAACGACTATGTTATCATTTCAGCAACTCCCATCCCCGGCAATGAAAAAACCGTCGGCAAGGTTGTTAATGAGCTGCTCAAGCTGGGCGCTCAGGTAATTTACGAAAAAATGTATGATGTCCATGTTTCGGGCCATGCCTGTCAGGAGGAGCTCAAGCTCATTATGGGCCTTGTGAAGCCCAAGTATTTCATCCCAGTTCACGGCGAGCAGAAGCACCTGCGCAAGCATGCAATGCTGGCAGAGGGAATGGGTATAGGCACGGAGAATATCTTCATTGCCGATAACGGATATGTTGCGGAGCTTAACAGCAAGTCAATCAAGAGCGCAGCTCCCGTGCCCGCAGGCAGAGTTTTTGTTGACGGCTACGGTGTTGGCGATGTGGGCAGTGTTGTTCTCAGGGACAGAAAGCATCTCGGTCAGGACGGCATCATCGTTGTGACCGCCTCGGTGGATTACGAAACGGGTCAGCTCATTGCAGGTCCCGAGGTTATTTCAAGAGGCTTTGTTTATGTTAAAGAGAATGAGGAGCTTATTGCTCAGGCAAGAAGGGTTGCCGAAAAGGCGCTTGAGGATTGCTACTACAGCAACATCAGCGACATAAATGCAATCAAGGGCAAGCTCAGGGATGCGGTTTCTCACTTTGTTTATGAACAGACAAAGAGAAGCCCCATGATTCTGCCCATAATTATGGAGGTTTAAATGAAATTCAAGGGTTTCTGGTATGACAGCCTGCTGATATTTCTGACCGCCGGCATTTCTGCGGTCTTTATAGTCATGACCTTTTTCTTTGAAAAGCGTCTTGCCGCTGCGGAATGCCTTGCCTTTGCTCTTGTTATTGTTATTGCGCTTTACAGAGCGCTTTCCGCAAAAAGCAGATATAAAAAATTCCTCATTAAAACCGCAAAAAAGCTGGATTACACCGACCGGAAGGTGCTTTCGGCTGCGCCTTTCCCCGTTGTGGTCTGCGAGGCAGACGGAACGGTAAGCTGGTGCAGCGAAAAGTTCCTCAATGAAATTGCAAAGGGCGAAATCACCTCTGCAGAAAAAATAACCGCCTTCACAAACGGCATGAGCCTTGACTCAATCGTTAACCGTGACGGCGCCTGCGTTCTGGTTGACGGAAGATATTACACCCTTTATTCCGTTTCTTATGTGTCGTCAGGCAAAAATTTTGTTGCCGTTCATTATCTCGATAACACAAGCCTTAAAAAAACTGAGCTTGAATATTTCAACTCCCGCCCTTATGCCGTGCTCATTGAAATGGATAACCTTGACGATTCAAGGAGCGATTTCAGGGAAAGCGAGCTTGCGGAAATCCGCAGCCGCATTGAGGGCGAGCTTGACAGTTGGGCCGAGTCTTATAACAGCGTTATGAAAAAGGTCAGCGATGACCGCTACCTGATTGTTACGGAACAGCAGAATTTCAGCCGCATGACAGAGGCGAGATTTGCAATTCTTGAAACCGTAAGAAATTATGAATACAAGAATTCAAAGGTGGGCGCAACCCTTTCAATCGGCGTTTCGGGCGGCGATAACATCAGAGCCTGCGAAAAGGGCGCAAGAAAAGCTCTTGAAATGGCTCTTGGCAGAGGCGGCGATCAGGTTGCAATCAAAAATAAAGACGGATATGATTATATCGGCGGCGTTTCAAAAAGCGCAGAAAAGAAAAATAAGGTGCGGACCCGCATTGTGGGCTCTGCACTTGCGGAAATAATAAAATCAAGCAGCAACGTAATCGTTATGGGTCATGCTTACACAGACCTTGATGCAATAGGCGCTGCCGTAGGCGTTGCCTGCGCTGCGGAAAGTTTCGGAATCCCTGCCTACATAGCAACGGACAGAAAAAAGACCCTTGCCTCAACCCTTATCGAAAGGCTTGACGGCGAAAACAAGGGCGATATAATCATAGGGCAGGAGAGGGCTCTTGAGCTTATGGATAAAAAGAGCCTGCTTGTTGTTGTTGATACCCATATTTCAACCTTTGTTGAGTTTCCAAAGGTGCTTGAAAAGGCGGAAACAAAGGTTGTTATTGACCACCACAGAAGAACAAAATCAGAGATTGAAAATGCGGTTGTTTTTCATCATGACCCCAACGCTTCCTCTGCCTGCGAAATGGTGACGGAGCTTTTGCAGTATATCAACCCCGAAATAAAAATCGAAAAGGGAGTTGCGGAGGCTCTGCTTGCAGGCATTATGCTTGACACAAAGGATTTTGTTATGGGCACGGGCGTGCGCACCTTTGAGGCGGCGGCTTACCTTAAGGATAAAAAGGCGGATATGATAAGCGTCAAAAAGCTCTTTGCCAATTCCCTTGAGGTCAACAAGCTGAGGACAAGGGTTATTTCAGCGGCTGAAAATTATAAAGGCTGCGCTGTTTCATCGGTTGATTTTGATTCCCCTGATGTGAGAATAATTGCTGCTCAGGCGGCGGACGAGCTGCTGAAGGTCAGCGGAATCAAAGCATCGTTTGTTATTTTTGAAAGCAACGGCTGTGTCAGCATTTCCGCGCGCAGCCTGGGCGAAATCAATGTTCAGGTTATTATGGAGGCTCTGGGCGGAGGCGGTCATCAGACAATGGCAGCCTGTCAGCTTAAAGGCTGCTCGGCGGCGGATGCCCGCGAGTCCCTTCAGAATGCAATAAATGATTTTTTTGGTAATAATTAAAGTGATATAAGGAGATAAAAAGATGAAAGTTGTACTTATTCAGGATGTTAAAGGTCTTGGAAAAAAAGGCGAGCTTGTTAATACTTCTGACGGCTATGCAAGGAATTTTCTTTTCCCCAGAAAGCTGGCCATGGAGGCAAACGCTCAGGCAATGAGCGAGCTTAAAAACAGAGAGGCTGCCGAGAAACACCGCATTGACACTGAAATTGCCGCAGCAAAAGCAAACGCTGCAAAGCTGGAGGGTAAAACCGTTAAGCTCACAGCCAAGGGCGGCGCAGGCGGCAAGCTCTTCGGTTCCGTAACATCAAAGGATGTTGCAGGCCTTATTGCAAAGGAATTCGGAATTGCTCTTGATAAGCGCAAGGTTGTTGTTGAAGATATCAAGGCATTCGGAACATATCCCGTTGAGGTTAAGCTCTATAACGGCATTTCAGCCTCAATGTATGTAAGTGTGCAGGAATAAGAACGGAGAATAAACAATGGCAGATAACGGATTGTTTACACTTGACAATATTCAGATGCCGTTCAGTGCCGAGGCGGAGCAGGCAGTTCTGGGCAGCATTCTTGTTGACCCCTCCTGCCTTTCGCAGGCGGCGGTTTACATAAATCCCGAATCCTTCTATCTTCCTCAGCATTCGGCTATATTTTCCGCAATGATAACCCTTGACAGCACGGGAAGAACTATTGACCCCCTTGTTGTGCTTGACCTTCTTGTTCAGCAGGGCGTTTATGATAACGGCTCGGGCAGAAACTATCTTTTTGAGCTTGCGCAGATGGTGCCCTCAACCGCAAATGTTGAGATGTATGCCAAAATCGTTCGCGAAAAGTTCTATATGAGAACGCTTATCGGCATTTCAAGCGAAACCATTGAAAGCGCCGTTTCTCAGGAGGAAACCGCGGATGCCCTGCTTGATAATGCAGAGCAGAAGATTTATAACATCCGTCAGGGCAAAACCTCAAACGCGCCCTCAAAGCTCAAGGATATCATTGTTAACAATGTTTATGACACCCTTAAGAAAATAACCGGTGAGGATAAGGACCTTTATAAGGGCTACACAACGGGCTTCAGCGACCTTGATAAAATTCTGACGGGTCTCAACAAGTCTGACCTTGTGCTTATCGGCGCCCGCCCTGCAATGGGTAAAACCAGCTTTGCGCTGAATCTTGCCCGCAATGTTGCGGCTATCGGCAAGCGCAAGGTGCTGTTCTTCTCCCTTGAAATGACGAAGGAGCAGCTTGCAATGCGTGTTCTCGGCACTGAAGCAAGGGTTTCCAGCCATAAGATGAGAAACGGCAACATTTCGCAGGATGAGTGGGTAAGGCTCGGCATGGCAACAAGCGCACTTAACGACTGTGAGCTTTATTTTGACGATACATCAACCATTACCGTTCCCGAAATGAAGGCAAAAACAAGGCGCCTTGGCGGCGTTGAATGTGTTATTATTGACTACCTGGGCCTTATCAAGGGCAGCACGCGCACTGAAAACCGCGTTCAGGAGGTCAGCGAAATAACAAGAAACCTGAAGATGATGGCGAAGGATCTGAATATCCCCATCGTATGCTGCGCCCAGCTTTCCAGAGGCACCGAGGGCAGAGGCAAGTCCCACAGACCTCAGCTTTCCGACCTTCGTGAATCGGGCTCAATCGAGCAGGATGCAGATATTGTTATGATGCTTTACCGCCCCGATTACTACAGCGGCGAAAAGGACGATAACGATGAGGGCGAGGCACCCCGTCAGGATGTGAATATTGCAGAGGTAATCGTTGCCAAAAACCGTCACGGTGAAACGGGCACGGTTGAATTTGCATGGGACGGCGAGCATACGCTCTTCCTTCAGTTGGAGAAAAATCTCGATGATTGATAAGGTTAAATCAAGAATTGAAAAAGATAATATGATTCCCGAGGGGTCAACGGTTGTTGCCGCCGTTTCGGGCGGCAGCGATTCAATGGCTATGCTTTGGGCGCTGAATGAACTGAAGGCCGAATATAATTTCACCCTCTGCGCGGCTCATGTTAACCATTGCCTGCGCGGTGAAAGCGCGGATGCGGATGAAAAATTCGTCTGCGAAAAATGCGCCGGGATGGGCGTTAAACTCTATGTGAAACGTGCCGATGTTGCAGCCCTTGCGGCGGAGCAGGGGATTGGCCTTGAAGAATGCGGCAGAAACGTGCGCTATGAATTCTTCAATTCGATCGGCAGCAATGTTATTATTGCAACTGCCCATAATCTTAGCGACAGAGCGGAAACCTTTCTTTTTAACTTTGCAAGGGGCAGCGCCCTCAGAGGGCTTTGCTCAATACCGCCTGTCAGGGGCAATGTTATCCGCCCCGTTATTGATTGCACAAAGGATGAAATCCTTGAATTCTGCGAAAAAAACCGCATTGAATATGTAACGGATGCCACAAATGAGGATGTTACCTATTCGCGCAACAGAATAAGGCATAACATTATAAAGGAATTCAAACATATAAATCACGCCTTTGAAGCCAGCGCCGGCAGATGCATTTCTGCCCTCAATGAGGATGAGGAATTTCTTTCATCCCTTGCTTCGGCTGCGGTTGAAGCATCAGAATGCAGCGGCGGTTTTTCAGCGGAGTTACTAGCTTCGTCGGCCGTTCCCGTAAAGAAAAGGGCAATTATAAAAATAATTGAAGCTGAAAAAGGAGTTACCCCCGAATATAAGTTTGTTGATAAAATCTGCGCCCTGCTTGAAACGGGCGGCTCAATGCAGATTAACGGCGGTGTTACCCTCAGAGTGCGCAGGGGAGTGCTTGATTTTCCTGATGAAGCCTGTGCTCCCGAGGCGGCGGAGCTTTGCGGATGCCTTGATTTCGGCGGCGCAAAAATCAGCTCCGAAATTGTTAACAAAGGTGAAATAAATAATTTACAAAACATTTCAAATCAGGTCTTGGAATATTGCCTTGATTATGATAGAATACACGGAAGAGTGATTGTCAGAAGCCGTGTTGACGGCGATTCCGTTACCCTTGCTGCAAGAAATTGCACAAAATCCCTCAAAAAGCTCTTCAATGAGCTTGTCGTTCCGCCTGAAAAAAGAAATTCGGTTGCGGTTTTTGCGGACGATGAGGGCATTATTCTTGTTGAAGGTGCAGGCGTTGCAAAGCGCGCCGCCGCAGGAAAAGAAACAGAAAAGCTCCTGATAATACGGATAGAAAGATGAATTGAGGATGTGTAAAGATGATCAACGACATTGAAAAAGTGTATTACAGCGAAGAAACGCTGAAAAATATTGTTGAACGTCTGGGCGCTCAGATAAGCGAGGACTATAAGGATAAAAACCTGCTCCTCGTCAGCGTGCTGAAAGGCTCCGTTGTGTTTATGGCGGACCTTATGCGCGCAATAACAGTTCCCTGCGCCATTGATTTTATGTGTGTTTCAAGCTATGCAAATAAAACCGAGTCATCGGGCGTTGTTAAAATCGTGAAAGACCTTGATATTAACCTTGAGGGCCTCGATGTGCTCATTGTTGAGGATATTCTCGATTCGGGCAAAACCCTCAGCTACATCAAGAAGATTCTGCTCAGCAGAAATCCCAAAAGCATAAAAATCTGCACCCTGCTTGATAAGCCTGAGCGCAGAGTGGTTGACGATATTTTTGCGGATTATTCGGGCGCAGAGGTGCCCGATGAATTTGTTGTCGGCTACGGTCTTGATTATGATGAAAAATACAGGAATCTGCCTTATATAGGCGTCCTTAAAAGAAGTGTATATGAAAAATAAATCTTAATTTACAGGGAAAGATAGATTAAGGAGTGATTTTTTAAATTGAACCCGAAAAACACCAATTCAAACAAGCAAAAAAGAAGAATTTCTTCAATTCTGGCATATGTCCTTATTCCGATTATGCTTATCAGCGGCATTGCCTATTTCATGACTGCCCAGAGGCAGGAAAAAACCGAATACTATCAGATTGTTGCCCTTTTCGATGAAGGCAAGGTTACCGAATATTCGCTTAACCTGAGCAGCGGTGCCCTTGTTTATAAATTAGAGGGTGAAACGGCGGAAAAAACATTTTCCGTGCCCAGCGTGAACCTTTTTATTGAGGATATTCACAGCGGCGTTATCGAATATAACAGGCAGAATCCCGATAATCCCGTAAAGGCAAAATATGTTGCAGGCTCAACGGGTCAGTGGCTCTATAATATTGTGCCCACTCTGCTGCTGCTTGCGGTTATGGGAATTCTTACCTTCGTTATGTTCAAGCGCATGAATCAGACAATGAGCAACGAGAATAACCGAACTCTCAGCTTCGGCAAGGCGAGAATCAAGCATGCAAAGGATGAAAAAAGAAAAACAACCTTTGCCGATGTTGCAGGCGCAGACGAGGAAAAGGAAGAGCTTGAGGAAATCGTTCAGTTTCTCAGAAATCCGTCAAAGTTTGATTCCCTCGGCGCAAGAATTCCCAAGGGTGTTCTCCTTGTAGGCCCTCCGGGCACGGGTAAAACTCTGCTTGCAAGAGCAGTTGCAGGCGAGGCGGATGTTCCCTTCTTCTCAATCTCGGGCTCCGATTTCGTTGAAATGTATGTCGGCGTAGGCGCTTCAAGAGTCCGCGACCTTTTCGATCAGGCAAAGAAAAGCTCGCCCTCAATTATTTTCATTGATGAAATTGATGCCGTAGGCCGCCACAGAGGCGCAGGCATGGGCGGCGGACACGATGAAAGAGAGCAGACTCTTAACCAGCTGCTCGTTGAAATGGACGGCTTCGGCGCAAACGAGGGAGTAATCGTTATTGCGGCAACCAACCGCCCCGATATTCTTGACCCCGCGCTTCTCAGACCCGGCAGATTTGACCGTCAGGTAACCGTAAATTATCCCGACACAAAGGGCAGGGTTGAAATTCTTAAGGTTCACGCCAAGAAAAAGCCCCTTGCACCCGATGTTGACCTTAACAGCATTGCTCATGCAACCGTTGGCTTTACGGGCGCAGACCTTGAAAATCTTCTCAACGAGGCTGCGCTTCTTGCTGCAAGAAGCGATAAGAAGGCTATCACTATGGAAGAAATTGATGAGGCTGCCCTCAAGGTTCAGGTGGGCTCCGAAAAGAAGTCACATAAGATGAACGAAAAGGCTAAAAAGCTGACTGCTTATCACGAGGCAGGCCACGCTGTTTCAAGCTATTACCTTGAGCATGAGGACCCTGTTCACCAGATTTCGATTATTCCCAGAGGTATGGCAGGGGGATACACCCTTTACAGACCCACGGAGGATAAGAATTATACCTCAAAGAACGAGATGCTTGACAGCCTTGTAGGCCTTCTGGGCGGCAGAGTTGCAGAGGCGCTTGTGCTCGGCGATATTTCAACGGGCGCATCAAATGACATTGAGCGTGCAACCGAAATTGCAAGAAAGATGGTTACAAGATACGGCATGAGCGAAAAGCTGGGCCCCATCGCCTTTGGCGGCGACAGCCATCAGGTTTTCCTCGGCAAGGATTACAACAATGTCCGCAACTATTCCGAAAGCGTTGCAGCGCAGATTGATGATGAAATTGAGGTTATCATCAGAAACGCTTACACAAGAACGGAAACAATTCTTACCGAGCATATGGATAAGCTCCATACAATCGCTCAGTACCTTTTCGAAAACGAAAAGATGACGGGCGAGGAATTCGCAAAGGCTATGGAAGAAAAGACCGAAGCTCCCGCAGAGGAACCGGCAGAATAAAAAATTAACCTCCGGCTGAAAACCGGAGGTATTTTTATGACCTTTTTGTGATTTTGCCTGCCGCAAAGCAGATTATAAATGCCGCAATGTCCGCCGCAACAATTGTTGAGCCGACGGGTGTGCCGTAAAGAATGGCAATCAGTATTCCCGTAACGGCGCAGGTAACAGAAATCACCGCAGAGCTGATGATAACCGAGCGGAAGCTCTTGAAAAGCCTCATTGCCGAAAGGGCAGGGAAAATAATAAGGGCTGAAATAAGAAGCGCGCCCACAAGATTCATGGCAAGCACGATTACAACCGCTGTCACAACCGCAATCAGTATGTTGTAGGCCTTGGTGTTTGTGCCTGTTGCCGAGGCAAAGCCCTCGTCAAAGGTAACGGCGAAAATTCTGTTATAGAATAAAACAAAAACAAGAATAACAACCGCCGTAAGGGCGAGGCAAAGAATAACATCGGTTTTTGAAAGGGTCAGGATTGATGTTGAGCCGAAAAGAGTTGTGCAAACATCGCCGCTGACATTTGATGAGGCGGAAAAAACATTGAGCAGCAGATAGCCCAGCGCAAGGGTGCCCACGGATATCATTGCAATGGCCGCGTCGCCCTTGATTTTTGTGCTTGAGCTGAGCCCCAGCAGCAGAATTGCCGCAGCTATTGTTACGGGCAGGGCAACCGCCAACGGTGCTGCGCCGCATACCGCGGCAACGGCTATTGCGCCGAATGCAACGTGCGAAAGTCCGTCGCCAATCATTGAATATCTTTTCAGAACAAGGCTGACGCCTAAAAGCGCGGCGCAAAGGGCTATCAGTACCCCTGCAACAAGGGCGTATTTAACGAAGGTGTAGCTGAAATATGAGGTTATTGTTTCAATAATGTTCATTCCTCGCACCCCCCGTCACAAATAAAGCAGTGGCAGCCGTCGCTGTTTTTATAGTCCTCTTTTGTGCCGAAAAACAGAGGCTTGTTGCCGATGTGGAGAATGTGGGATGCAAATTCAATGGCGGCATGAATATCGTGGGAAACCATAATAACCGTTATGCCTTCTTTGTTGATATCTGTTATCAGACGATAAAGATTTTTGGTTACTACGGGGTCAAGGCCTGCAACGGGCTCGTCAAGAATAAGCAGCTTTTTGGTGGCGCAAAGGGCCCTCGCAAGCAGCGCACGCTGCTGCTGACCGCCCGAAAGCTCTCTGTAGCATTTATCCGCAAGGTCGGAAATATTCAGTTTTTCCATTATTTCTGTTGCGCGCTTTTTTTGTGCTTTTGAATAAAAAGGTCTCAGTCCGCAGCCGTTGAGGCAGCCTGAATAAACAATTTCCTTAACCGATGCGGGGAAATCCTTCTGAACCTCGGTCTGCTGGGGAAGGTAGCCGATTTCATTTTGCTTAAGCCCATCGCCGAATTCAATTTTGCCCGATATAACGGATTTCTGACCCAGCAGCGATTTCATCAGCGTGCTTTTGCCCGAGCCGTTTTCGCCAACGATGCAAAGGTAATCGCCCTTGCCGACGCTGAAATTAAGGTCTGTAACAATAGCTTTTCCCTCATAGCCAAGGGAAACACCGCTTACATTAATAAGAGCCATCAGTTAAGTGCCTCCCGTAAAACTTCAAGATTGCTTTTCATTATATCTATATAGGTTGTGCCGTTTTCAATATCCGCCATTGAAACGGATTGGCAGGAGTCAAGCTCAGCTGATTTTACCCCCGTGGATTCGCAAAGGGTTTTGGCAATTGAGCCGTCGGAGCCGTCAATGGTCAGCACAAGAGGCAGCGAAAGCTCCTTTGTTTTGTCAATGAGGAATGCCATTGTCTGGAAACTTGCCTCGCTTTCAGAAGAGCAGCCTGCAAATGCGGCGTAATATTCAATTGAGTAATCCTCAATAAGATAGCGGAAGGGGAAACGGTCAGCAAAAAGAAGAACGTTCCTTTTTGCGCTGTCAATCATTTTTCTGTATTCAAAATCGAGGGTGATGGTTTCAGCAATGAATTTGCCTGCATTTGTTCTGTATTTTGCTGCATTTACGGCATCAATTTCGCAGATGATATCGCAAAGCTGCTGGGCAATTGTCCCTGCATTAATCAGTGAAAGCCAGACATGCTCATCCTTTGTGCCGTGGTTCTCGTCATCCTCGTGATGCTCCATGCCTGCCACATATTCTTCCTCGTAGGTTTCAACAAGGTCCATAAGGGCAACGGATTTAAGGTTGGGATTATTTGCAGCGGAAAGCACGCCTTCAACCCATTCATCGCTGACTCCGCCAACATAGATAAACAAATCCGCAGAGCTGATTGCAACAATATCCTGCGCCGTCGGTTCAAAGCTGTGCAGGTCGCCGCCGTCATCGCTCAGCAGGGTGAGCCCCTCGTCGGTGCCCAGAATATTTTTAACAAAATCATATTGGGGGAAAGCGGTGCAGATGATGCTGAGCGTGGCCTCAGGTGCATCCGTTTTTGTGCCGCCGCAGGCGCAAAGTCCAAGCAGGGCAAGGGTAATAAGAATTAATGATATTATTTTTTTCATAAGTTTCTCCTTTATTTGCAAACGCTGCATTTTCCGAGTAAAACGGTGTGGCTGTCCACCTCAAAGCTGGTTGTTGACATGATGTCATTCTGAATCTGCGCCGTTATGCTGCTGTCAAGGTGATAAACCTTGCCGCAATCCGTGCATTTCATGTGCAGATGTCCTTCGCACTTTTTATCCGAAATATACTGATAAACAAAGCTGCGGCTGTTGCCCTTGACCGTTCGGTGAACAAGGCCGTCCTCAACCAGCTTTGTCATCAGGCGGTAGGCGGTGCTTTGGCTTATTTCGCCGATTTCGCTTATGATTTCTTCTATTGTGAAGGCCTTTGAGCAGTTGCTCTGCAAAAAATCAATGAGCTTTTTGCGCTGATGGGTGTTATATGTTTTCATTTTCAGATTGCCTCCAAATTTGAGAATAACTCCTAAATTATTATACATAAATAACGGATAAAGTCAATAATAATTTTCGCTCTCGGTTGACTTTGAAGCGCTTTTGATATAAAATACTATCATTATATATTTAAAGGAGCGAAAAAAATGAAAAAACGCATTCTTTCCCTTGCTCTTGCACTCGTAATGGTTTTTGCCTGCTTTGCCCTTAACGCTTCGGCGGCAGACAGCGGCGTGCTCAGGTTTGACGAAAACGGCGAGTTCAAGATTATGCACATTTGCGACTGCCAGGATACTTATCCTGCAAACACCACAATGCTCAAGTTTATTGATGCAGCTCTTAAAGAGTATCAGCCCGACCTTGTTGTTCTCGGCGGTGACAACACCGTTGCTGAAAAAAAGGATGAGTCAATCAAAGAGCTTGCAGAGGTTTTTGTTGCCAACGAAACATACTTCACTCTTGTTTTCGGCAACCATGACCATCAGCAGGGCTTTACCGATGATGAACAGCTTGCTATGTATCAGAAGCACGGCGGCAAATACTGCCTTGCATATGACCCTCATCCCGAGCTTACAGGCACTGCAACACACGCGCTTCCCGTTCTCGGTTCACAGAGCAATAAAGCAGAGCTTATGCTTTATATGTTTGATTCAAACCAGTATGTATCCGTCAATGATTTTGAGGATGAATATGACAGCGTAAATCCCGACCAGATCAAGTGGTATCAGAGCGTAAGCAAGGCTGCTGAAATCACAAACGGCAAAACCGTTCCCGCACTTGCATTCCAGCACATTATCGTTGGCGAAGTTTACGATGCACTTTTCCATGAAAGCACAATCGATATGGGTGAGCTTTCAAGAAACTTCAACGGCAAAACATATTCCTTCCTTCCCAAAACGGAAAACCTTCAGGAAGGCTTCATCTTTGAGTTCCCTTGCCCCGGCTATTACAACCACGGTCAGTTTGATGCAATGGTTGAAAGAGGCGATGTTATGGGTATCTTCTCAGGCCATGACCACACCAACACCTTTATTACCGAGCTTGACGGAATCAAGATTGTCAACACGGGCGGCGTTACATATCATTCCTACGGCTCAGGCTTCACAAGAGGCGTAAGAATGATTACGGTTAATGAGAACAATCCCGGAACCTTTGAAACGGAAATGGTAACAATCAATCAGTTTGCAATTGATAACAGCGATTTTGCCGCAGATGCAGGTATAAGCAAGTTTGAGGCGGTTATCGTTACTGCATTCGGCGAGTTCCTTCTGGCTATGGGTAAGTTCACAGGCATCTTCTCAAGCATTATTTCAATGTTTTAAACAATAGAAATTGGGAACTGTCTCAACAAGATGAATAAGCCGTTTTCTCCGAACGATAGACCTATGTGTATATGTCGAGTTCGGAAAAACGGCTAAAAAGAAACCTAAAATAATATACTTAATTTATATCAAAATTAAAAGCGACTTGCAAAGGCATGAATCCAATGCAAGCCGCTTCTTTTTTATTCTGTTTCTTTTGTTCTTCGCTTGGTGAGGCAGTCCCTTTGTTATTTAGCTATACATCTGTGAATAAGCAAGGTTCTTTCTGATGTTGTCGCTGTATTCCTTTGCAACGCGGTCAAGCCAGATTTCCTTTTCGTTAACAACGTTTTTGCCGTCTTCCTTGAAGAGATCTTCCTGATATGCAGCAAGCTGCTCATCGGCCATTGATGTCTTGATTGCGTTCTTCCAGTCAAGGTCGTCTGTGTTGTCGCTTACAAAGTACATAATGTGATAGCCGTACTCTGTTTCAACAATGCCTGTGTCGCCTGCTTTTCTTGCAGGGTCAAAGCTCCATGCTTCGAAGTTTTCAACAAAATCGTTGCTGATTCTGATGTTCTCGTAAAGGCCGCCTGTTTCCATTGAGGCTTCGTCAGCGGTGTTTTCCTTAACCATCTTGCTGAATGCATCCTCTGTAACCTTATCGCCAAGGCCTTCAAGGAGCTTCTTTGCGGTTTCGTGAGCTGCCATCTTTTCCTGGTCTGTTACATTCTTTTCGTCCTTTGCATCAAATGCTACAAGGCAATGACGAACTGAAACGCTGTTTGAATTGTATGCGGGCTTAAGCATGAATACGATGTAAGCTGCCTTTTCGCCGCTGAAGGTGTTAACCTCGCCTGCCTTACGGCCTGCTGCAAATACCCAATCTGCGCCGTCTTTACCGATAGCTGATGTGAGTGAGGAGTAGGTAGCTGCAATTGACTTCTTGGTTGTATCCTCTTTGCTTTCGTTATAAGCCTTTACAGCTTCGATGAATGCATTTTCATCGGTTGCCTTTGCTGCAATATCCTTAGCGGCTGCGATGAGCTTATCGTTTTCAGCCTTCTGCCTTGCTGCAAGAGCTTCGTCTGTTTCACCCTCAGCCTTTGTGAGAGCCTTGAAGGAAATTGAATAGTAGCGAACATCAGCATAGTCATATTCCTTCTGGTTTGCCTTGTATTCAGCGGTGATAACTTCGTCTGTTATGCCGTCGTTAATCTCTGTCTGCTTTGATTCGGTGAAATTCTGAGCGAGAAGCTCCATTTCAAGCTGCTTTACGAAAGTCTTTTCGTTGAAGCCTGCGCCGAAGTAGGTTTTAAGGAATGCATTGAGTGAGTAGTTGTTTTCTGCAGCCTGAGTTCTGTAGGTTTCAACGGTTTCGTCGATTTCAGCCTGCTGGTCCTCGGTAAGAGTAATGCCTGCTGCAACAGCCTCGTTATAGTAGCCTACTGTCTGCTGAGCGATTGAAACCGCGCTCTGCTTGAGAACCTCTGACCACTTGAGAACGTTGCCGTCCTCATCCTTCTGGGTTGAATCCTGCTCATCGGGGGGGAGAGAGGAATCAAAGCCGAGGGGATTGTAGCCATAATACTGCTCATACTGATAAGCCTGATTTGCAAGTTCGTTGAATGCCATTGAATAGTAGTAGTTGAACTGCGCAACGGAAACCTTTGTTTCGCCAACGGTGAGAGCGGTTGCTGCTCTGTCAATAATGCCGGTTGAATCAATGATTTTAAATCCTGCAAAGCCTACTATTGCAACAACAAGCACAATCGCAACAACCTTTTTGATGATGCTTACTGCTGTTGTTCTCTTTTCGATGCTCTTGGCGTTTTGCTTTGCTGCTTTGGCTATTCTTGCTTTACGCTCCTCGCGGTAAAGTTCAGCCTTGCTTTTTGAGCTTTCGTTTTTTGCCATTACTGTTCATCCTTTTCTTATATGTTTTGTTAACCAGAACGGTTAAGTGACCGACCGAACAAAATCGGCACAATAACAGTATATTATACTATTTTAAAAGATTTTGCAAGGGTTTTGCCATAAATTTATAGGTTATTAACAAAAGCACTGCGCTCTATTTGGTCAGTGTGCCGTCAAGGAACTCTCTTTTGAACCATACATCGGCCACCTCGCAGCTTTTGCCGTTAAGATATTCAAGGCATCCCGCATCGGTTCTGAAGGTGAAAACCAGCCTGTATGAATAGAGAAACTGTTTTTTGTAGCCCAGAGCTTTGTTAAGGGCATTTGTGCCGTATTTTCCGTCGCCAAGCAGGGGGTGGCCTATGCTTGCAAAGTGGGCTCTTATCTGATGAGTTCTGCCTGTCAGCAGCTCAACCTCAACAAGGCTCAGGCCGTCCTTTTCGGCAATAACGGAATATTTTGTTCTGATTTCCTTGGCGCCTTTTTTCTCGGATGCAAAAACATCAACTCTGTTTTTCTTTTCATCCTTGATAAGCCAGCCCGTCAGCAGGCCGCTTTTCTTTTTCAGCGAGCCGTGAACAATGCAGAGATAGTATTTTTCCATCTCTCTGTCCTTGAGCTTCTGATTGAGAATGCGAAGGCTTTCCGCATTTTTTGCGGCAATAACGATTCCGCCGGTGTTGCGGTCAATTCTGTTAACAAGGGCGGGGGTGAAGGAATGCTCATCCGCAGGGTTATATTCGCCTTTTTCATAAAGATATCGCTTGACCCTTGTTATGAGGGTGTCGTTATATTCCGTTTCATCGGGATGAGAGAGGATGCCCACCTTTTTATCAAGGAGAAGGATGTTTTCATCCTCATAAACAATATCCAGCTTTTTTGAAGCGGAAAGAAAATCATAGTGCTTATCCGCAGGGGCAAAGAATTCGTCGTTGATATACATATCAACAACATCTCCTTCGCAGAGCTTAAGGGCTATATCGCCTTTTTTTGAGTTAACCTTGATGCGCTTTGTTCTTATGTATTTATACATCAGCGATTTGGGCAGGGCAGGCACTGCTTTGGAAATAAATTTATCAAGCCTCTGACCGGAATCGTTTTTAGTGATAGTGAATGTTTTCAAAATAATCGCTCCGAAAATGAAAATGTGTTTGCAAAAACCGAATTATAGTGTATAATAGAGAAAGTTTATTTTTGGGGGAGGTTATCTTGTGGCGGAAAAGAAAAACAAGCCTGAAAATCCTCATAAAAACCACAGAGCAAGGCTCAGGGAAACTTTCAGAAAAGCAGGTGTTGACGGAATGCCCGACCATAATCTGCTTGAGCTGCTTTTGTTTTATTCAATTCCGAGAAAGGATACAAATGAGCTTGCTCACCGCCTGATTTCAACCTTCGGCTCTCTCAACAGAGTTTTTGACGCGTCCTATGAGGAGCTGCTGAGCGTTGACGGAATGGGCGAAAGCTCAGCTCTGCTGATTTCTGCGATTCCTGCGGTGTGCAGGCGTTATGCAGACGGCGCAACATCCAATAAAATCAACCTTTCCGAGCCTGCCGATGCCATTGATTATGCGGTCAGGAAATTCTACGGCAGCAGGTCAGAGGAATTTTATATGTTTTGCCTTGACGGCGCAGGGAATCTCACAAACTGCTGCAAAATAGGCAACGGCAGTGCAACAAGCGTTGCGGTTGATAAGCGCAGCGTTCTTGAAGCCGCCTTCAGGAATAATGCGGACAGAGTTATTTTTGCTCATAATCACCCCAACGGGCTTGCTGTACCGTCAAGAGAAGATGTTAACCTTACTGGTGAGATGAACACCCTGCTGAAGGGCGTGGGAATCAGGCTCGCCGACCATATTATTGTTGCGGAGGGAGATGCGCTCTCTCTTGCATCGCTTGAAAAGTTCAGAAGTTTATTTGTTTAGGGTAGCCGTAAAAGGCTACCCTTTCTTTTTTAATATTCAATCTTAACCGTGTGTGTACCCTTGCCTGCGAAGATTTTCAGCATTGCAGCGCCGTTTTCGCCCATAGGTTCAAGGGTGTATTCGCCGATGCAGGTGATTTTCTTTGCAGCTTTGTGCAGGTAAATTTCTGTAGGCAGGCTGTATTCCTTGTCCTGCTCATAGGTGAGAGTGAAAATATCGTTTTCCCTGTCAAAGCCGTATTCTTTTATTTCGCCGCATACCGCAACGGGAGATGTTCTTATGAGGCTTGTCATAATGGGGTCATCAAGCAATCCGTGGTAATATGCCCAATAGGTCTGACTCCAGTTATAACCGTCAAACTTATCAAGAAGATAGTTGATATGGAAAAGCCAGTCCGTGCCCTCGGATGCGCCGCCCCATTCGCCAACAAGCAGGGGCACATCCAGCCTTTGCTGCGAGCGTCTGTGCTCATCAAAAATGGAGCCCACACGGCTGTTGCTTGCATATTTATAGGCAGGAGTATCAACCATCAGGTCATAGGCGTGGGGAGCAAAGCAGAGCTTTTCCTCGCGCTTTCCGTCATAGTTAACCGCAGGGGCTGAATAGGGAATGCCGAGATTTGAATAATAACTGTTTTCCATAATGATAATGCCGTTATCCGTAACCTCGCGCACAGCCTTTGCGGCTCTGTTTATGAATTCCGAATAGTGACCCGTGTCAAACTTTCTGATAAGTCCGTCGGCTGCGGATGTTACCTTGCGGAAAAGAAAGGGGTCGTTGAAGGGCTCAAGGCACTTGATTGCATTGCCCGAAACAAGCTGCTTCATCATCCAAATCTTTTTGCATCTTTTGTCCGTAATAACCGTTTTGGCAACGCTTGCAATCAGCTTTCTGAAAACCTTGCCGCCGTCGCTGCCGGGGAAGGGCTCGTTCATCAGGTCAAAGCCGAAAAGGGCAGGGTGGTCCTTGAAACGCTCCGCAACATGCTTCCACATATCGCAGTAATATGTCTGCAGCGGTATGCCGTTATATTCCTTGTTTGCCCAGAAATTATCAAAGCAGTTGTGGACAGCCTTGCCCCAGAAGTAGCCCTCTGCCCATACAAGTTTTGTAGGCTTGAACTTTGCGCCGTCCGAAAGGCATGCCCATTCGGGTGCGCCGTCGCCAGCAGTGTTGTAAAAGCCTGCATAAAGGTCCTGATGCATGTCAAGATAGAAGTATATGCCGTGTTTTGCACATAAATCGGCAACCTTTTCAACCTTGTCAAGATATTCCTCGTTGTATTTACGGGGCTCAGGCTCAACCGCATCCCATGTAAGGCCGAGTCTTACTATGTTGAAGCCGAGCTCGCTCAGGCGGGAAATAAGATTTTCGTCAAAATCAAGGGTGTATGTTCTTCGCTCTGTTTCGGTTTTGTTGTAGCCCTTGTCGCAAAGGTTCATGCCGTTGAAAATTCTCTGTCTGCCTTCGGAGTCAATGAATTTCTGCCTGAATGTGGATATTTTCAGCATAATACAAATTCCTTTCATTTTGCTTATACATTTAAATTATATCATCTATATAATACAAATGCAACTGTTTTATAATGTTGCAAAAATCAGCTTTGACTATTGCACCCAAAGAAAATATATGGTAAAATAACAAAGAAATAAAATTTATGCAGAGAAGGAGTAATCACATTGGCAGCTTCAACACTTTTTAAAATGTATTGCAGGACATATCAGGGCATTTTCAGGGTAGCGGTTAACTTTCTTAATTGGAAGGAGCCTGAGCTTGTTAAGGGCGCGGGCAGCGTTAAAAAGCTCCCCGAGGTTGTTAAGTCAAACGGCCACAGCAGCGTTCTTGTTGTAACCGATAAGGGTCTTATGGGTCTGCACCTGCTTGACGGTCTTTTTGAGGGACTTGATAAGTCGGGCGTTAAGTATGCAGTTTATGACGGCACACAGCCTAACCCCACAATCAACAACATTGAAGAGGCAAGGCAGCTTTATGTTGATAACAACTGCTCTGCGGTTATCGCATTCGGCGGCGGCTCACCCATGGACTGCGCAAAGGTTGCGGCGGCAAGAATTGCACGCCCCAAAACAAGCGTCAGAAAGATGAGAGGAACCCTCAAAATTCTTAAGAAGCTCCCCACTATTTATGCAGTGCCCACTACTGCGGGCACAGGCTCGGAAACAACAATTGCAGCCGTTGTTTCAGACCCTGCAACTCATGAGAAATATGCTCTTCAGGACCCTGTTCTCCGTCCCAAGTATGCAGTGCTTGACCCTGAGCTTACGATAGGTCTGCCTCCTCACATAACTTCAACAACGGGCATGGACGCTCTTACCCACGCCGTTGAGGCTTATATCGGCCATAGCAACACAAAGGGCACTGCCGCTGCAGCCGAAAAGGCAACCAAAATGATTTTTGAGAATATTCTCAAGGTTTATGAAAACGGCAAGGACCTTGAGGCAAGAGAAAATATGCTTGAGGCATCCTATCTTGCAGGCATTGCCTTCACAAGAGCTTATGTTGGCTATGTTCATGCAATCGCCCATAATTTCGGCGGTATGTACGGCACACCTCACGGCCTTGCAAATGCGGTTATTCTTCCCTATGTGCTTGATGCATTCGGTGAAACTGCTCATAAACCTCTTGCAAAGCTGGCTGATGTTGCGGGTCTTGAAACCGCAGGCATGAGCGAGGCTGAAAAGGCAAACCTCTTCATTGCAAAAATCAGAGAATTCAATAAGCTCCTCAATATTCCCGAGCATCTTGAGGTTCAGGAAAAGGATATTGAAACCATTGCCAAGCGCGCAAACAGAGAGGGCAATCCTCTTTATCCCGTTCCCAAGATTATGGATGTTGATGACCTTAAGGCAATTATCCGCAAGGTCGGCAACCTTGCATGATTCAGTTAATCTGAAATTATTGTCCGTTTTTTAATGACTGCAGATATTTTTATTTACCCCTTTATGTGTTATATTTTTATCATTGTGCAAAGGAGTGTAATAAAATGAAAGTTCGCAGAATAATCAGCTTTGTATTGGTTTTTGCTTTGCTTGCGGGTACCGCAACGGGAATTGCTCTTGCAACCGATAATAACAAATGGGAGCCGAAAAATGCAGAGCCTTTTGTGTTTGTTCACGGTCTTAACGGCTGGGGCGGCGCAGAGGATATAAACGGAATTATTCCCTATTGGGGCGCAACAACGGGCGACCTTATGGCCTATCTTCAGGGTGAGGGCTACGAATGCTACTCCGCCTCTGTAGGTCCGCTCAGCAGCGCCTGGGACAGAGCCTGCGAGCTTTATGCCCAGCTTTTGGGAACAACTGTTGACTACGGCGAGGCTCATTCAAAGGCTCATAATCACGAACGTTACGGCAGGACTTATTACAGCGGTCTTGTTCCCGATTGGGGCGAGCTTGATGAAACCGGTAAAATACAGAAAATCCACCTTATAGGTCACAGCTTCGGCGGAACAACCGTTCGAATGCTTATTCAGCTTTTAACCGAAGGCTCGGCGGATGAGCAGGCGGCAACCCCTGCAGGCGAAATTTCGGGTCTGTTTACGGGCGGTAAGAGCGACTGGGTAAAAAGCGCAACAACAATCTGCACCCCACACAACAGCTCGTCTGTTTATTATCCTCTTGTTATGCTTGGGCTTGATGTTGTTGTTCAGACCTTCAGCTATATTTATGCAGGCATAATGGGCAGGTCGATTTTTAACGGCGGCATGGTTGACTTCCATCTTGAGCAGTTCGGGCTTACGGATGTGCCCGGCGGTGAAAAGGCGGATAATTTCTTTGTTGCGCTGAGCCGTGTTCTTGACAGTAAAGAGGATTCCTGCCAATATGACCTCACTCCCGAGGGCTCCGTTGAAATCAACAATATGCTTGATATAAACGAGAAAACCTACTATTTCTCATATCCGTTCTCAACAACAAAAGAGTTTGCAGGCGTTCAGGTGCCGGGTATTAAAACCAACCCCGTGATTTTCCTTACGGCAGCGGTAATGGGCGTTATGAAGTTTACAGACCCTACAACGGGTGTTGTTTATGATGAATCGTGGCTTGCCAACGATGCGCTTGTTAACACGGAGAGCGCAAAATACCCCCTCGATGAGCCTCATAAGGATTTTGACGGCAGCTTTGAAAAGGGAATCTGGAACGTTATGCCTGTTCAGGAGGGTGACCACGGAACGGCAATCGGACTTTTTGCAGACAAAGAAAAAACACAGAGCTTTTATCTTGAGCTTTGCGAAATGCTTAATGCACTTCCTGATTAAAATAACCAAAAGGCACCTTTTCAGGTGCCTTTTTTAAGGAGTAAAACTATGAATAAAAGAAAAATTATTGCACTCATTCTTGCGGTCTCATTTCTGTTTTCGGGCTTTTCCCTGACGGGCGAGGTAAGCGAAGCAAGAAGAACCGTTGAGGGCTATATTGAAATGGCCGTAAGGGCTGTGAGAAATGTTCTTGGTGTCAGAAGCTACAGCGATTATGAGGAGCTTTGCGAAATCCCCGAGGTTGAAAACGGCTATGTGCCTCAGGGCTATTGCTTCAGCGAAAGCAGAAATCTCCATTTCATTTCTTATTACCACGATGATGCGGCTTCGATAATTGCCGTTGTTGACGGCGAAAGCGGCGAAAGAATAAAGACACTGACACTTAAAAAGGCTGACGGTAAGGATTTTACGGGCCATGCAGGCGGCATTGCCGAGGATGGCACATTCTTTTATATTGTTGACGGCAAAAAGATTTTTCGCCTTGATATGAACCTTATGCTGCTCGCTCCCGACGGCGGCTCCCTTTTCCTTGTGAATAAAGCGGTAACTGATGTTAAATGTTCATATCTCAACTGCGACGGCACATATCTTTTTGCAGGGGAGTTTTACACCTTCACAACCAGCGGCAGCTATGACACGGATAAATCCCACCACATGGCAATTTCCTTTTTTGAAACAACCTATGCACGCTGCAACGCCTATAAGCTGTCTGACCTTGAATTTACTCCCGACGGCGCCGATGCAGTGCCCTCAATGGCATTTACAACTCCCAACTGTGTTCAGGGATTTGCAAGGCTGCCTGACGGCACGTTTGCTCTGAGCATTTCCTACGGCAGGGATAATAACTCAACCCTCAGCTATTACGAGGATGTAACAAAGGGCGATTGCGATTTTACCCTCAGCTACGGCGATGTTGCCGTGCCTGTTTATCACCTGAGAAACAGTAAAAAAACGGAATCCCTTCGCCAGCCACCTCTGCTTGAAGGTATTGATGATATTAACGGCAGGGCGGCAGGCATATTTGAATCCTGCGCGGATAAATACAGCGACGCCGCATTTATTGTTGAAAAAATCTGTGTTTTTAAATAAAAAGTTCAACAAACTTTTTTGACCTGCAAATGTGACAAACAACAGACTTTGTCTGTTTTCAACAAATTCGGACACTGCGAATTGTGCAAAGAATACAAAATAAGATTCAACCTTTCTTTAATTCTGTTCAGGCTGAATAATTTGAAAAAGTCAATTATTTGTGAAACATGCACAAATATTAATGCTTGATTTTGTGCAAAATCACTTGACTTTTTCGTAAAACAGTGTATAATAAAGCCATAACGAAACAGAAAGGATGAATGTAAATGAATTTCGAAAAAGTAACTTATGAAACAGAGAAAATGCTCCTTGATGAAATCGGCAGAGAGAAGAAGTTTCTTACATTCAAGAAGCTTTTCAAAATCTTTGAGCTGGATGCACTTCTCAGCAGCCGCAACTGATTCGGCAGCAGAGGGTTGATTCTCTCATCACCCTTCAAAAATATCACCCGCGGGTGGTTTCATATAATCTGAGGAAGGCTTTGCCCGACTCAGAGCAACAGAAAAATTACAGACCGGAAGGCGTAGGCTTTCCGGTCTTTTTTTGTGTCCGAAACATATATATGATAATAGATTGTATAATAATCGGGTACGGGTGACGCCCGTCCGAAACTGTTCACTCTTCACTATTCATTATTCACTAAGGAGTGTGTGCCTATGAATTGCTGCATAACCGAGCTGCGCTGCAAGGAAGTAATCAACAAAGCCGACGGCTGCCGTCTCGGCCTTGTGAGCGATGTTGAGGTTGACACCTGCTGCGGCAGGGTAGTGGCGCTGATTATCTACGGCAGGCCTAAATATTGGGGCGT
Source organism: Acutalibacteraceae bacterium (assembly GCA_045604685.1). Taxonomy (GTDB): domain Bacteria; phylum Bacillota; class Clostridia; order Oscillospirales; family Acutalibacteraceae; genus CAG-177. The sequence goes on along the minus strand of JAZUON010000001.1, from coordinate 23,462 downwards.
TTGCGGTAAGCGTGAAAGGATAAGAGTGTGTTGGGAGGATATTGAGGTTATCGGCAGCGATACAATCCTTATCTGCAAAGCGCAGTGCGAGGATTCGCGGCGGCGAAGATGAAAATGACCCCTGCAGTTTGATGGCTGCAGGGGTCGCTTACTTTGAAATTAATACTTGAAGTTCTTGTAGAATACGTGAGTTGTGCCTGTTGCATTACCGCCGCCAGCTGCATCGATAACAACGTTGATGTCGAATTCAACAGTAAGGCTGACAAGGTTGCCGGTTGCAGCATCGATAACAGCTACAACTTCTGCATTTGAGTAGCTTTCATCGATAATTGCGCTGCTGAGAACTTCGCCGATTGCGCTGTAGATAACGGGAGCAGTCTTGTGGTCGAAGTAGCTCTTGTCTGCATCGCCAACGCAGATGCCGCACTTGTCAATGGGGGAGTTGTTGTATTTTTCTGTTTTTGAAGCCTTGCTGTTACCGGGCTTAACATTGAGAACGATTGTGAGCTTGCCGTCCTTCTCTGTGCACTTTGCGCCTGTAAGGTCAGCCTCTGAAAGAGTGCTCTTGCGGAGGTAGTGGTGAGGAACGTCGCTTTCCCACTCGCCCTTTGTAACATCCATTGTGTACTTGTTTTCAGCGCCGATGCCCATAAAGCTGTAAATAAGGTCGCCGAATGTCTTGAGAAGGAAACCTGCATTAAGAGCTTCGTTATCTGTGTAACGTTCCTTGTTGAAGCCAACCTTCTTTGCATATGCATCGTTGATTGTCTTGTTGTAAAGAGCAAGGATTTCAGCTTTTGTTTCGGGAACCTTTTCGATTGCGGGTGCTGTTGACTCAGCCTCTGTTGAGCTTTCGTCGGCAGCGGAGGGGTCCTCTGCTGATGCATCTTCGGCTGATGTGTCCTCAACGGGAGCATCGGTTGCATCAGTAGCGTCAACTGCATCTGTTACTTCTTCAGCAGCAGTTGTTGTGGTTGTTTCTTCCTCTGTGTTTCCGCCGCAAGCTGCAAGGCCGAGAAGCATTGCAAATGCAAGCAGAATTGCAAGAATTTTTTTCATGGGATATTTCTCCTTTTCAATATAATAATGCCTTAATTTTGCCTTAAGGCATTGTTTCCGTTTTAAACCGATTCAACAAATCGCATGAATGCGGCAAAGCCATCTTCCGTGCGCTTGAAAACGCCTGCATGCTCAAGCACCGTTGCAAACACCTTGCCAACCTCGGCTTCAAGAATGCTCATAACATTACCGGCGTTTACTTCGCCGTAAGCAGGCAGAATTTTCTCTGCCCAGTCCGCATGGATTGCGGTTGCATTGTCTGCCCGCAAATCCTTGCCGCTGACTATTGCATCTGCAAGTGCCTCGAGCTCATATTTGAGTCTGGAGGGCAGCACAGCAAGGCCCATAACCTCAATGAGGCCGATGTTTTCTTTCTTTATGTGGTGCAGCTCGGCATGGGGATGATAAACGCCCATGGGATGCTCAGCGGTGGTTATGTTGTTGCGCAGCACAAGGTCAAGCTCATACATTTCGCCTCTGCGCCTTGCAATGGGTGTTATGGTGTTGTGGGGCGCATCGGTGTGGTCATAGATAAATGCGCTCTCGTCGGTGTATCCGCGCCATTTTATCAGAATTTTATCTGCAAGGTCAACAAGTTTTTCCCTGCTCATTGACTGAAGTCTGATTGTTGACATAGGCCATTTTACGATGCCTGCCTCAACATCTTCAAAGCCTTCAAAAGCAATTTTCTTTTCAATGGGTGCGCGCTCCATTGCGAATTCATATCGGCCGCCCTGAAAATGCTCGTGGCTGAGAATTGAGCCGCCGACTATGGGCAGGTCTGCATTTGAGCCTACAAAATAATGGGGGAAAAGGGTAACGAATTCCAGCAGCTTTGCAAATGCGGCTCTGTCTATTTTCATCGGCGTGTGTGTGCCGTTGAAAACGATGCAGTGTTCATTATAGTAAACATAGGGTGAATACTGCATAAACCAGCCTGAATTGTCAATGGTGATGGGGATGATTCTGTGATTCTGCCTTGCAGGAAAATCAACCCTGCCTGCATAGCCCTCGCATTCCCTGCAAAGCTGGCATTTGGGATAGCCCGATTGGGGCGCATTCTTTGCGGCAGCAATAGCTTTGGGGTCTTTTTCGGGCTTTGAAAGGTTAACGGTTATATCGATTGTGCCGTAATCGCCTGCATATTGCCATTTAAGGTCTTTTGCAATTCTGTCACGGCGGATATAATTTGTATCACAACTGAAATTGTAGTAATAATCCGTTGCCTTTTCGGGTGACTCGGCATAAAGAGCGCCGAATTTTTCAATAACCTGCGAGGGGCGGGGAGTAAGCGCGCCCATAAGCGCAGTGTCAAACAAATCTCTGTATGTAATCGAATCTTCAATTATGCCTTTTTCTGCAGCGTAATCGCAAAGAGCATCAAGGATAACATTGATTTCTCCCTCTGCTTCGGCGCAGGTGTCATCATATGCATCCTTTTTCAAAAGATAAAGTATGCTGTTTGTGCAATAGGTTTTGTCGCTTTCTTCAATAAGCCCGTGTTTCACGGCATATGAAATAAGCGCTTTGATGTTTGAATCTGCCATAAAATACCTCATTTTTTACTCGGGTAGATATATTATACACTCAACTTCTGATATGTGCAAGAGAAAGTTTAATATTTTGTTTGTTATATGTACTTTTTTATACTTTTATGATACTATAGAAAAAAGGGGATGATTAAATGAGCTTTGCAGATTCAATTATATGCATTCTTTTTGTAATGCTTGCCTCAAGCTACAGTTGGGGAATGCGCGGCACGGTTATCGGCGGTGAAAAGGGCGCAATGCTGCCGGGTGCATTCATCGGCCTTATTCTTGCTTGGTTTGCAGGCGGCGGAATAAGGGAGAATTTTTGGCTTATGGCTGCTGCAGGACTTATGGGCATGACCTACGGCGGCAGCGAAACCTACGGCGAAACAATCGGCTTTGTGCTTCATCGCAATGCAGGTAGGAATTACCGCCCCGTCAAGGGCTATGCAGGGCTTTTTCTTAAAGGTGCGCTGTGGTTTTCAATCTGCGGCGGCTTTATCGCATTTGCAGTTTCCTCAATGGCAGGGGATAGATATTCCCAAGCCGATATAATTATTTTTTGTCTGCTTATTCCTCTTTTTCAGCTTGCGGGTTATCATATTTTTAACACCCCGTATGACAAAGATAAGGGGATTCATCCCAAATGCTATTATTCGCGCACCCGACGCGAGGAATGGGGCGGCAACCTTGTGACCCTGCTTGCGCTGATTGCAACGGCAATCATAAAGAGCGATTCTCTTATGCTTTCAATGATTTGCGGCGGATTTATCGGCGGAGGAATCGGCTGGGTTGTTGCAATGAAATTCTATGAAATTTCCGTGTTTCCCATGAAAAACGGCAAATATCTTTTTGACCGCTTTTTCAAAAAAGGTATTTACAACGGCTGGAAAACCATGGAATTCACTCTTGGCGCAATCGGCGGCGCAGGCATTGCGCTTGGCTTCTGCGGCGAATACGGAAGCGTTGAAAAAATCAACAGTCTTATTGCATCGTCGGGCAGGAATGCCTTGCCTCAATCTGTTGAAGCGGCAATGCCCTTTGCTGTGGCGGCGGTTGCAATGGGCATAATTGCCGTTAATGCTTACGGGCTTTATTGCGATAAAAAAGGAAAAAATATAAATTCTCTCGCATCGGACAGAATCGAGCGCACTCTATATAATGTAATACCCATGATGCTTGTGCTTCTGGGCTCGGCATACGCTGCAAGGCTGATGACCGTGTTCATGCTCATCCTCGTCTGCGCAATAAAATGTGTGTTTGAAAGGTTGGCCGATTCAAAAATGCAGCCTTTTTACGGTGCAATTGCCCTTGCAATATGCATTGCGGTTTTTGCGGGGGATATAATCCTCGGCGGCTACAGCCCCTTTGCCGTTATAATTGCAGGCACGGTGCCTTATCTTATTGTGGAGCTGCTTCACGCGGCCTCAAAGGGCAGAAGAAAGGAAAAAAGTGTTAAGGATGCGCTTACCAAAACCTCATTTGCAACGGTTTACCCCTGCTTTTTGATTATGTGTGCCGTTTTGTATGCCGTTTCGGCCAAAATTTTTGGAATTTAATATTTACTTTTTATATTTCATGTGTTAAAATATTAAAGTGTAAAAGCGTTCTGAAAGGATGTAAACGAAATGGCTAACAAAATCAAAGACGATAATGTTGATTTTCTTTTTTCGGCAATTCTTAATCTTCAGACTTTAGAGGAATGCTATGACTTTTTTGAGGACCTCTGCACGGTCCCCGAGCTTAAGGCGCTTTCTCAGCGAATTGTTGTTGCCAAAATGCTCAGAGATAAAAAGGTCTACAGCGATATTGTTGCGGCAACCGGCGCAAGCACTGCAACAATCAGCCGTGTTAACCGTTCATTGCAGTATGGCTGCAACGGCTACGAGGAAATTTTCAAGAGGATGGAGAAATAATGTCCTACGATAATTTTTCCCGATTCTATGACCGATTAACAGATAATGTTGAGTATGAGAAGCGTGCAGATTATTTTTGCAGGCTTCTTTCACTGTGCGGCATAAGCGGAGGCATACTTCTTGATTTGGGCTGCGGAACGGGCAGCATGTCCGTTAAAATGGCCGAAAGAGGCTTTGAGGTTATAGGCGTTGACAGCAGCGTTGGAATGCTCAATGCGGCTCAACAGAAGATGTTTGAAAGCGGTCAGCGTTTGCTGCTGCTTAATCAGCCCATGCAGGATATCGACCTTTACGGCACGGTGGACTGCGCAATCTGCGTTCTTGACGGCATCAATCACCTTGACGGCGCGGCGGATGTTAGGCGCACCTTTGAAAAGGTTTCTCTTTTCATGAATAAGGGCGGCGCCTTTGCCTTTGATGTGAACACAATCCATAAGCATAAAAATGTTCTTGCGGATAACGCTTTTGTTTATGAATTTGATGATTTGTTCTGTGTGTGGCAGAATAATTATAACGGCAGCGATAACAGCGTTGAAATCTCCCTTGATTTTTTTGAGGAGGAGGACGGCGTTTATTACCGCAGCGGCGAAACCTTTTCCGAGCAGGCATATGAGCTGAGCGATATTTCAAAGTGGCTCGGGGATGCAGGCTTTGAAATAATAGGTATATATGATGACCTGACAACGGATAACGTTATGCCCCAAAGCGAAAGGGCAGTATTTTTAGCAAAGAAGAAGTGATAATATGAGTGAACTTGTAAGAATGATATCGTCCGATGGCACATTAACCGTTATTGCGGCGGATACAACGGATATTGTTAACAGAATGGAACAGATTCATCAGACCTCTGCCGTAACCTCTGCCGCATTGGGCAGGCTGCTTACGGCGGCATCAATGATGGGCGCTGTGCTTAAGGGAAAGGATAACAGCATTACCCTGCGCATCAACGGCGGCGGCCCTGCAGGGTCCGTTATTGCCGTTTCGGACAGCGAGGGCAATGTCAGAGGCTATGTTTCAAACCCCGTTGTTGAGATTCCTCTCAATGCAAAGGGTAAGCTGGATGTCGGCGGCGCAGTCGGCACCGACGGCAATCTGACAGTTATGAAGGATTTGGGAATGAACGAGCCTTATATCGGACAGATACCCATTGTTTCGGGTGAGATTGCGGAGGATATCACAAGCTATTTTGCCGTCAGCGAGCAGCTTCCCAGCGTATGTGCATTGGGAGTGCTTGTTAACCCCGATTTATCAATCAAGGCTGCAGGCGGCTTTATTATTCAGCTTCTGCCCACGGCTCTTGACGATACTATAGATAAGGTTGAGGAATGCATAAAGGATATTGAGTCCGTAACACAGATGATTACGAACGGCATGACTCCCGAGGATGTCTGCCGCCATGTTCTGAAAGGCTTTGAGCTTGAGATTCTGGATTCGTCAGAACCCGAATACAAATGCAACTGCTCAAGAGAGCGTGTGTCAAAGGCGCTTATCAGCATCGGCAGGGAAGGTCTGCTTGAAATGGCGCAGGAAAAGACCACTGAAGTCTCCTGCCATTTCTGCGAAAAAAAGTACCGTTTCACCTCTGAAGAGATTCTGAAATTTGCCGAAAAATAATTCCTTAAAAGAAACAAAAATTTTTTTAAAAATTTTTAAAAAAATTTGAAAAAAAGGGTTGACATTTCCGAAAAAGTAGTGTATTATACAGTACGTTGCTTGACGAAAGCAACGCCAACGTGGGAGCATAGCTCAGCTGGGAGAGCATCTGCCTTACAAGCAGAGGGTCACAGGTTCGAGCCCTGTTGTTCCCACCATTTGGCCCGGTAGTTCAGCTGGTTAGAACGCTAGCCTGTCACGCTAGAGGTCGACGGTTCGAGCCCGTTCCGGGTCGCCATTGAGTGACCTGTAATGAAAATTACAGGTCATTTCTATGCCTCTGTAGCTCAGTTGGTAGAGCAGTGGACTGAAAATCCACGTGTCGCTGGTTCGATTCCGGCCGGAGGCACCAACAGGTGCGGATGTAGCTCATCTGGTAGAGCGCCACCTTGCCAAGGTGGAGGTAGCGAGTTCGAGCCTCGTCATCCGCTCCATTTTTTTAGCATAAATCTGTGCTGAAAAACATAAGTTAATATTGTATGGTGCCATAGCCAAGAGGTAAGGCACGAGTCTGCAAAACTCTGATTCCCCGGTTCAAATCCGGGTGGCACCTCCAAAAAAAAGACATCGCTTGTGCGGTGTCTTTTTTTATTCAATCCGAAAGATTGGTATGTAATCAGCGAAGCTGTATGCCATCACCGTAGGTGTGTTCCTGCTTCGCATTGCTTATGTGCTTTATGGCACAATGAAGTTGCTTTGGCGGGCAAAGGAATTTGACTTGTGTTCGATTGTAATATTATAATATATGTGATATAATCATCTCGGTAAATAAGAAATTATCAATCAAAACTGTAATTATAAAGTGAGATTTTTATTATGAAAGAAAAAAATTACCTTCTGAGCAAAGCTCAGGAAAATTACCCTGAACTTAATTTTACCGTTCTCACTCCTGATATAACCGAATTCAATGCAACAAGCGGTGACAGCATACTGCTCGACCTTGGTGAGCACGCGGTGGGACATTTTTCCTTTGCTTTTGATAAGGTTGATGTCTTTGTTGACGCTCCTGTTCGGTTAATCATCAGATTTGGTGAAGATATCAGAGAAATCGGTGATGATTTTTCTCAATACAGCGGTACACTATCTGAAACCTGGTTGCAGGAGGAAATCCTGAATCTTGATTTTCCGCAAAATATAACTATGTCCCGAAGGTACGCTTGCAGATACATAAAAATAACGGTAGAAAAAGCCGGCAGACCTATAAGGCTGTTTGATTTTTCTTTCCGTGCTTCAACAAGTGCAGATGTATCCGTTCTGAAATCTGCAAATACAAAGGATACTTTGCTGAATAAAATTGACATTGTTGCAACCAACACCCTCAAAGAATGTATGCAGACCTTCTTTGAAGACGGCCCTAAACGCGACCGCCGTCTGTGGATTGGTGACCTTCGTCTTGAAGCTCTGACAAACTACTACACTTTTAAAAATCTCGAAATCGTAAAAAGATGTTTATATCTTTTTGCCGCAGGTGAATGTAACAATCTCGGATTTCTGCCGTCATATGTTTATGAAACACCTTATTATCATTCGGGCGAAGCACATATTGCAGACTATGCACTTTTATATGTTGTTACCGTATGCGATTATTATGAACACACCGCAGACATCGGTGTTGTAAACGACCTTTTGCAGATTTGCAAATCACAGCTTGACAGCTTCGAAGCAATACTTGATGAAAATCTGATTGTCACAATGCAGGACGGTTGGTTTGCTTTTATCGATTGGTGTCCCGGACTCGAAAAGCTGACGGCTTTGCAGGGTGTATATCTTTATACTCTTGAGCGTTTTTCAGGATTACTAAAAGCAATCGGTGACGAAGATTTCAAGAAATATTCATCACTTCTTTCGAAGATCCGTTCTGCTTGTAAAAAACATCTTTATGATGAAAATACAAATGCCTTCATAAATGATTTGGATAACTGGCAGTTCAGCGTACATTCGCAGATATGGATGATACTGGGCGGTGTAACAGACGGAGCAGAAGCAAAAACTCTTCTGCTGCACTTCCTTGATAATGACAAGGCCAAACAACCCGTCACCCCATATATGCGCCATTATGTCACAGAGGCTATGATAAAGCTTGGTTTGGAGAATGAAGCGAGATTATATCTGAAAAAATTCTGGGGCGGAATGCTTGAACTCGGTGCCGATACATTCTGGGAGGCATACATTCCCGATGATCTTGATTTTTCACCGTATGAGGACAGAATGATAAACAGTCTCTGCCATGCATGGAGCTGCACACCGTCATATTTCATCCGAAAATACGGGTTGTAATTTTCAAGTGAGACTTTATAATGATAAATAAAAATTTAAATCAGATACAGTCTCCCTTGAAACAGAGCCTTTTTTTACAAATCATCAAACCGAAGGATTGGTGTGTAATCAGCGAAGCAGTATGCCATCACCGTAGGTGTGTTTCTGCTTCGCTTTGATTTCATTCAAGGCCTTTGCCTTGATATTTTTATTTATAAATGTTATAATATTCCAAAAGGATTTAACCCTTCTTCAGAAACGGAAGTTTGAATAATGAGCAATTCACAGATAAAAGATTTCACAAGCGGCAATATTACAAAGCAGCTTGCGGTTTTCGCGTGGCCTCTTTTTCTTTCAAACCTGCTGCAGGTTGTTTATAACATGGTTGATATGATGGTTGTGGGCAATGTGCTGGGCAAGGCGGGCATTGCAGCCGTTTCCGTAGGCGGCGATGTTTCCCATTTGCTGACCTTTGTGGCAATGGGCTTTTCAAACGCCGGTCAGGTGCTTATTGCGCGGTATATCGGCGGCAAAGAACGCGAAAAAATCGGCAGATTTGTGGGTACTATGTGCGGATTCCTGATGGTCTGTGCCGTTGCGCTGGGTGCTATCGGCCTTGTTTTTCAGGATAGCCTTCTGAGGCTTATGAATACTCCTGCTCAGGCGCTTGAGGGCGCTGCGGCTTATTCAACGGTGTGCATGGCGGGGCTTGTGTTTATTTACGGCTATAATGTTGTCAGCGCCATTCTCAGAGGAATGGGCGATTCGAAGCACCCCTTTGTTTTTATAAGCATTGCGGCGGTTCTTAACCTTGTTCTTGATCTTGTGTTTGTTGTGGGTTTCGGTATGGGTGCAGGCGGTGCTGCTCTTGCAACGGTTATCAGTCAGGCGGTCAGCTTTATTTCCTGCGCAGTTTACCTTGCGGTGAATTCAAAGCAATTTGAGCTGAATATGACGGCAAAGGATTTTGTGAAATGGGATAAGGAAATGCTTGCCTCGCTTTTAAAGCTGGGAGCACCCATGGCAATCAAAACCGCCTCCATTCAGGTGTCCAAGCTCTTTGTTAATTCATGGATTAATTCCTACGGCGTTGCGGTGTCCGCTTTTGCAGGCATTGCAAATAAGATTTCAAGCATCGCAAACCTTATTTCAACCGCAATGAATACTGCGGGATCAACCATGGTGGGTCAGAATATTGCGGCAGGGGAGTTTGAAAGGGTTAAGAAAATTCTCCGTTCGCTTTCTGTTATAACTCTTACGGTTGCCGCTGCAATGTCGGCGGTTATGTGCATTTTCCCTGAGCAGATTTTTGCTCTTTTCACCGATGAGGGCGATGGGGATGTGCTTGCCATTGCAGGGGGCTATGTACCCATTGCTGTGCTGCTTTTCTTCGGCGCGGCCGGCAGGGCAATTATGAATGCCCTGATTAACGGAAGCGGCAATTATAAAATCAACTTTGCCACCGCCATTCTGGACGGTATTGTTAACCGCATAGGCCTTGCTCTGCTTTTCGGCCTCGCTCTGGGAATGAAGCATTACGGTTTTTGGCTGGGCGACGCTCTTGCAGGTTTTACGCCGTTCTTTATAGGTCTGGTGTTCTATTTTACGGGAAATTGGAAAAAAGGGAAGAAAACATAACTTGTTGTTGAAATGCATTGTAAAATAAATAATAACATATATCGGAGGAAAGAGAAAAATGAGCAACGAATTGAAAAGAACCTATGTGCCCTTCAAGGATTGGAAGGAAAAATCAAAGCAGACGGAATACACCGAAAGCACTCCGTTGCTTAACCCTGACGGCACTTTAAACGCCAAGGGATGGGCAAGGCGCAATGTTTTTGAATATGACCGTAACCTTGTCAAAACGGGCATTATGAGCCGCAAGGAGTGGGATTTCTATAACATCGTTGACGGCGAAATGCAGATTCTCGTCAGCTTTGCAAATATCAATATCGGCGGCTATGTGAGCGCAAAGCTGGTTAACCTTAAAACGGGCGAGGTTATCTGCGATTCAATGCAGTATTTCCTCGGCGCAAACAAGCACGTTCCCCCTGCAAAGGGCGATGTGCCCAACCGTTACAAGGATAAAATCGGCAAAACCGAGTTTGATTTCGACACCAAGGAAACCGAAAGAACTCTGTGGTATAAAGGCAGCTACAAGGGCAAGCCCGTTGAAGTCAATGTTGCTATGGATATTATGCCGGGGCTTGAGAATATAACCACGGTTTTTCCTTTTGACGGCGATGACACAAAATATTTCATGACAACGAAGCAGATGTGTATGCCCTGCGAGGGTAAGTTTGTAATGGGCGATTATATTTATGAATTTTCAAAGGATGCCGCCTTCTGCACCCTTGACTGGGGCAGGGTAAACACCGTTCACAAAATGGTTTGGTATTGGGGCAGCGGCAATCAGTACATAACCGATGAAAAGGGAGAGAGGCATCTTTTCGGCTTCGAAATCACATGGGCAATCGGCAACGAAAGCAATGCAACGGAAACCTGCATTTTCTATGACGGAAAGGTGCATAAAATCGGCGCGGTTGATGTTGAAAAATTCCCTAAGGGCAGGTTTTTGGAAACATGGAAGTTTGTTTCCGAGGACGGCAGATTCAATATGACAATGACACCCACTCTTGATAACCACACGGATGTTGATTTTAAAATCGGCAGGATGAACTGCCACCAGATTTTCGGAATCTGGAACGGCGACGTTACCCTTGACGACGGCACAAAGATTGAAATTAAAGACCTGTTTACCTTCTGCGAATATGTAGAGAACAGATGGTAAATAAAAACGGCGTACATCGTTCTGATGTACGCCATTATTTTTTATTATTCTGCGGTTCTTCTGCTTCTCAGGTCGGTATACATAACATCAAGTTTTGATTTATTGAGGGGATAGCCGAACTTGAAGAGAATGAACACAAGGGTATAAACGATTGCGGGAATGATTGTGCATACGAAAAGAATGCCTTCGCCAACACCCTCAACATAGCCTGCAGAGCCGTGGATTGCGCCGTTATAGCCTGCAACTGCGCCGAGGAGCTTCATTCCGCCAACGTCGGCAATTGTCTGGCCAAGGTTGCGGCAGAAGGTGTAAACTGCATAAACCGCGCTTTCGCTGCGGATGCCCGTTTTGTATTCCTGATAGTCGATAACGTCGGTGATAATCGCCCAGTTTGTAATGCTAACGAATGAATAGCCGAAGCCGATGATGAATGTGAATATCATAAATACAACCGGTGCGCTGCCGAGCCTGTCGCAATGGGGAACAACAAAGAACATAAGCACCGATGCAACGGCAGAGAAGAATGTGCCCACGCTGCAAAGCTCCTGCTTGCCGAATTTCTTAACCAGCTTAGGCATGAAGAAAATCATAACCGCCATGGGCAGGTAATTTGCGATTGTGCCGATAATTGAAAGGTCTGTGTTTTCAAAATAGTTTTTGTAAAGATACTGATTAAGCGAGCCGAACTGAAGCTGACCGCTGATAAGTATGCCCGAAAGTGCGGCAACAACAAAAGGCCTGCTCTTGAGCATTCCGATGTAGGTTTTCTTGAGGTCAACCTTGGGCTCTTCTTCGGAAGCAACTCTTTCTTTTGTGTTAAAGAAGCAAAGGTAGAAGAAGATAATCGAAAGGATGCCCATTATAATTCCGAATTTCAGCATTCCGCCTGCATCCGCAGCCTTGACCGCAACGCCCTGACTGTTTGTTCCCGTAACGGTGTAAATAATCATTGGGCCGATAAGCAGGGGAATTGCGCCGCCAAGACCTGCACCGATTGAACGGAAGGTTGAAAGGAGCGTTCTGCCGTCGGGGTCATCGGTGATAACCGAGGCCAGCGAGCCGTAGGGAATGTTGATTGTTGTATACATCATGCCGTAACCGATGTAGGTTATATACATAAGCGCAACAACAAGGGTTTCGCTTGCTGTGAAATCCCTGAAATTAACAAAGCAGAGCATTGCCATAATTCCGAGAGGGATTGCAAACCATTTTATGTAGGGTCTGAATTTGCCGTCCTTATTGGGTCTTTTCTTTGCAACAATGTTGCCCCAGAGGGGGTCGTTGATTGCATCCCAAAGCCTTGCAATAAGCAGCAGAGTAGTGATTTTGTTTTCAGCAACCTTGAGGATATCGGTGTAGAACACCTTGAGATAAGATGAAACGTAGGTCAGAACAAAAAGGTTGGCAGCGTCGCCGAATGCATAGCCTAAGCCGTCCTTAAAGCCGATTTTGTTGGGATGTTTCATCTCGGCAGCCTCAAGTGAACGTTGTTTTTTCAACGAATTACCTCCTTTATTAAAAACTATCAATAAAATACCACTTTATTTGATAAAAAGCAAGTTTATTTGTTAAAAAGCAAAATATTTTTCGCGCTGTTTTTTAACTCTGCCGCTGATGAATTCAAGCGTTTCCTTTGCGCCCTCAACTCCGCATACATAGTCCTTCATTGCTCTGCCTTCCTCGTAGCAGAGGTCATCGTGAAGGGGGAAGTAATCCTGAAGAAGGAAGGTTGCATAGCGTGCAAGCCTGAAATCGCCTACAAGCCTGTATTCAGTGCTTATGCCGTCAATGGCGATTGAGTAATAATTTTTGATTGAGTCAATGATAGCCTCGCATTCATTTTCGGGTGAAAATACCATTGTTGATGCAACGTAGGCGTTTTCGTTGTTGATTGAGCTGTGGCTGTCCGTGCTGCCCACAATGGGGAAATTGTAGCCCTGAGCTTTGATTTCGTAGTATTTGTGGGTCTGGAAGCCGTTTTGCTCATAGTAATTTTCGCCGCCCAGCACCTCAAATGCATCAAAGGGGTGGGATTTGAGCATGAAGTTTGTTAAATTTTCAGGCACCTGATGAACGTTTGAAATCCAGTAGGGGTGGCAGAATATGCCAAGACCCTCTGCATTTCTGATGTGGTTGAAGACCCAAACACAGCTTGCATAGGTGAAAGGCTCAATGCCCTCGGGGATATCGAGGGTTGCTGCAAGTGCATCAACCTCGGCTCTGTATTCGTCCTCCGTCATGGTTTCGGGGCAGGAGAAGCCCTCAAAGCGGCGCTTGTCAATATCGTTGCCGAATTCCTCTGCATATTCGTCACGGAGCAGACCGTTAACGGAATATTTGCCGCCGAAATTAACGATGTGAACATCGTTGATGTGGTCGGGTGCAACATCGGGCAGATGTACCTCTTCGCCCGGACAGATGTTGAACTCAATGGGCACATCCTTGTAGGCATTGATTGCCTCAAGCGAGGGCCAATAGCGGTGATGGTCGGTAATTGCGAAGAAATCATAGCCGTGCTTTCTGTAGTTGGCGCTGACGATTGCGGGGGACTGCCTGCCGTCGGAGCAGCAGGTGTGCATATGCAGGTCACCTATGAGGGGATATCTGCCGCAAAGGTCCTCATCAAGCGCATAAACGCTGAGCTGAAGCAGCCTTTTGCCGCTTTCCTTGTCCATGATTCTTACAAAATACTGCTGCTCACGGGGAAAGGTGTGAGTGAATTTTATGCAGCCGTCAAACTCAAAGGGCAGCTCGTAGCCGTTGCCTCTGTAAGGGTAATCTCTGGGGTTACCGTCATCAAGGCCGAATATGTTAAGTGTGATTTTATCGGGGTTTTTGAAATCGGCATGATAGCCGAGGGGCTTTATTGTGATTGTAACCTCTTTTCCCGCGGGAAAAACCTTGGGAAAAATGTCATAATAGTGAAGCTCTGTTTTCATGGCTGTTACTCCTTTATTTCAACGGTTTTGCCCGTTTCATATGAAATATATGCATTTTCAAGCAGCTCCGCAAGGGCAATTGCATCTGCCATTCCCAGACCCTCGGGTGAGCCTGTGCCGTTAAGGCAGGCATCAACAAAGCGGGGGATGGGCTTTTCGTCCTCTTTGGGAAGATTGTCGGGAGCAATGAAGCCCTTGTTCAGCTTTGCGGTTTCTGTTGTCTTGTATTTTATTTCGCCGCCCTGCCAGAGAAGAATTCCGTCGGTGCCGTGAACCTCGATTGTGTAGGGCGAGGAGAATGCGAGGAATGATGTTTCGGAAACTCCGATTGCGCCGCTTTCAAATTCAATGATTGAAATTGCATTTTCGTCAACAGGCGTTCCGAAAACGGAATTTGCAATGCCCGTTATCTTTTTTGGCTTGCCGCAAAGATATGAAAGCAGATACATGGGATGGCAGCCTAAATCCATCATTGCGCCGCCTGCGCAGTCGTCCTTAACAAACCAGTATTCGGGCAGCCATTTGCCGCTTACTCCGTTGTGAGCGTTGCGGATTCTGACATTTGTTACCTTGCCGAAATCGCCGTTTTCAATATGCTCCTTTGCAAATTTGACAACGGGCCATGCCTTGTGGGGGAACGAAATAACAAAGGTAACTCCGCTTTCCTCAACAGCCTTTGCAATTTCGTTGCATTCCCTGACGGTGCAGGCAAGGGTCTTTTCGGTGAATATGTGTTTGCCTGCCTTTGCAGCGCGGGTCAGCACATCGGTGTGCATTGTTGTGGGCGTGCAGCAGCATACAGCGTCAACATCGTCTCTTGCAAGCAGCTTATCGAGGTCAGGCTCAAAATCCGCGCCGAGACTGCCTGCCCATTCAGCTCCTCTTTCGGGATTTTCGTCCCACACTGCGGTGATTTCCGCTTTGCCTGTATTAACAAATTCTCTTGCATAGCCTTCGGCATGAACATGCCATTTTGAAAGCATTGCAACTCTGAGCATAACAATTCCTCCTGTTTTGCGCTTTAATGCAATAATACAAACACATAATATCATATTAAAATAAAAAAGTCGAGATAAAATCCCGACTTTTTACCGTTCTTGAAATAATTATTTTCATGTGTTATAATTTCTATGCTCCGTTTCTTCGTTTTGCGGTGTATTCGCTGCCCAGAGAGGCAACGCAGGCAATAACCGCAGCAGGCCTGCAAAGGGTCAGCAGCTTTTCGCTCAGGTCAACGGCGGAGTAATAATCAAACATTCCGCCTGCTCCTATGTAAAGCAGTGTTGAGGCAAAAAGCATAATTATAACCGCGGCCCAGCCCAGAATAACGGTGAGTTTTGTTCTGCGGTGCAATTTTTTGAAAATCTTTATCATAATAACCTCCCGTATGTCAATTATACAGTAGGTTGAGCATTTGTTCAAATCTAAAATATTACCAAAGGTGAAATAATGGCTATCGGAATTTCAACATCCTGCCTCTATCCGCAGGCAACGGAGGAGGCGCTTGAAACGCTTGGAAAAATGGGCGTTAAAACCTGCGAGATTTTTCTTAACACAATCAGCGAAACAACCCCCGGATTCATAAATATCCTTAACGGAATCAAGGCGGAATACGGAATGGAAATTGTTTCCGTTCATCCTTTTTCTTCTTTTTCGGAAACATATATGCTTTTCGGCAACTATCGCCGCCGCTACCTTGATGTTTGCGAATTTTACAAAAAATGCTTTGAGATGACCGCCCTTGCAGGCGCAAAAATCTCCATTATCCACGGCTCAAGGCTGACGGGAAAAATCAGCAATGCCGAATATTTTGAGCGTTTTCAGGGCCTTATTGAAACTGGCAGGGAATTCGGTGTTACCGTTTGCCAGGAGAATGTTAATGCCCATTACAGCCAGAATCCCTCATTTCTGCGCGAAATGCGCAGCGCGCTTGGCGATGATTTCAGAATGGTTTTTGATGTCAAGCAGGCAGTCAGGTCGGGCTATGAGCCTCTTGCTTTTGCGGAGGAATTCAAAAGCAGCATTGCTCATATTCACTTAAGTGACCATAATGACCTCAGCGACTGCATAGCACCCTCAACGGGCCGCTTTGATTTCAAAGGGCTTTTTGACATCATGGATTCAGTAAATTATAAAGGCAGCTATGTTATTGAGCTTTATCGCGAAGGCTTCGGCGAGGCAAGCGAGCTTTGGGATTCCCTGCAATATCTGCAAAATTTATGAAATAGCTTGCAAATTCCGCAAAATATGCTATACTTGAAATATAGACTTGTTAAGGAGTGTTAAGATTATGAAATGTCCGTTTTGCGGCTGCGAAGAAAGCAAGGTTATTGATTCAAGACCTACCGATGAAGGCGAGCGTATCCGCCGCCGCAGGGAATGCATAAGCTGCCAGAAACGCTTCACAACATATGAAATAATCGAAAGCGTTCCCGTAATAGTTGTTAAAAAAGATAAGTCAAGAGAGGTTTTTGACCGCAGCAAGCTCTTCAACGGAATGCTCAGGGCCTGCGAAAAGCGCCCCGTTGGCATTGAAGCTCTTGAAAGAGCAGTGAGCGAGATTGAAAGCACCCTGCAGAATTCGCTGGACAGAGAGGTAACCTCCGTTTACATCGGCGAGCTTGCAATGGATAAGCTCAGGGAGCTTGACGAGGTTGCTTATGTGCGCTTTGCTTCGGTTTACCGCCAGTTTAAGGATATCAATACCTTTATGGACGAGCTGGCAAAAATCCTCAGAGAAAAGAACTGATTGAGATTGGAGCATGGTTAACGCCATGCTCCTTTTTTGGGAGAACAGAGATGAAAAAATTAACCGCAATTCTGCTTGCGCTGATGCTTGTTTTTCTCTGCGCCTGCTCCGATAAGGATGACGTCAGGCTGAAAACCGCCGATATGCTCAACATTACAAACACGGAAAAAACCTTCCTCGGCTGCCTGAGCAGGTTTGAGGCGGTTACGGCGGCAATGAGCGCAAAAATAACAATTCTTGAAAATGCCCATAACGCCGTTATAGAATCGGGCAACAAGGCGGAATATTTCCTTGACGATAATTATATTCTCACCTCATTTGAGCCTTTCATTTTCGAAAATCTTTCGATAACTCAGGGCTTCACCGCCGATATGACCAACGAGGCGGCGCAGGATTATTATAGGCTGCAAAGCGAAGGAATGGATATAACCTTCACCTCCGACGGCGAAAATTACGAGCTGCTTTTTGTTTCCGAATCAACGGTTAAGAGCTGCACTGCGGAATACGATGCAAAAAATGACAGCCTGCGCTATGTTTATGCCGTTGAGGATTCGGGGGAAGAATCGGTTGAGGAATTCCTTGAATTCTCAAAAACCGAAAGCGGAGCTTATGTTATCCAGAGCGGTGAAAGCCGCTGCTACATAAAGTTCAACCGTGACGACGAAATTGAGTATTTCTGCTGCGGCGGGCTTTATGACGGCGAATTTACCCTTGATGAAAGCGTTTACCCCGTGCCCGATAAAGAGCTTGATGAATTCTGGGTAACGGAGAGGAGCAAAAGCTCCTTTAGCAATATTCACACCTTTGAGGACAATCTGCTCATCCATGAGGACCGCAGCAGCGGCCCGTGGAAAACCGTCAGGATTGACGCCGAAAATTATGCATCTGCATTTTACGGACAGTGATTGAAATGAATTTAAGCGAAAAAGCCGCAACGGTATGCGGCTTTCTTGAAAAAATCGGAATTGAATATAAAATTGTGACCCATCCGCCTGTTTTTACCCTTGAAGAATGTCGTGCGGTCAACGGTTTGCTTGACGGTGTGATATGCAAAAATCTGCTGCTCAGAACGGATTCGGGCAGGGTGATTTACCTGCTGATGATTAAGGATGATAAGCGGTTTGTGACAAAGGATGTTTCCAAAAAGCTGGGCTGCTCAAGGCTCTCCTTTGCCTCGGGTGAATTTATGGAAAGCCTGCTTAACACGAGCCCCGGCTCGCTGAGTATAACAAGCCTGATTTTTGACGGGGATAAAAAAGTTGCCCTTGCCATAGATGCGGATGTGCTTAAAGAAGAATACATCTGCTGCCATCCGAGCGATAATTCCGCAACGCTGAAAATCAGAACAGAGGATGTTCTGCAAAAGCTGATTCCTGCCCTCGGGATTGAGCCGGAAATAATTGAAATTTAAAAGGTGAACCTGCATAAGCAAGTTCACCTTTTTCTCATGTTATGATGCCGTCCAGAACGGCAATGGCTTCGGCATATTCGTTGCCTGAATTGAACTTAGGCAGCTTTTTGAGCAGGGAAGCGTAGAATTTCTGCTCCGCTTCCTCCTCCTTTAACTGCTGCGCCTTCTGATATTCTGTGTATTTCGATTTAAGCTCGGCAACAAAAAGCTCTTTTTCATAAATCATAAAGCGTTCCATTCCGAGCTCCGCGCCAAGGGCTTCCATCTGCTCAAGGGCATCTGCGCCGTATTCATCAAGCATCTGCATGAATGTTTCGGGCTTGAAGTAAAACTGCCTGCCTGAAAGATATCCGAAAGCCTTGCGGGTGTCAAGATAGCCGATGTTAAGGCGCTTTTCATACATTTCTTCGCTGAAATCAAAGGCCGCGCCCAAATCCTCAATGTCATAGGGTCTGATATAAACAAACTCCGCGTTTGACATGTCGCTTTTATGGCCCACGCCTTTCATTGACGAAATATCAACAACGATTATGCGGTTGTAGCCGTGCCTGCGCAAAAGGCCGATGGGAGCGTTGTCATAAACGCCGCCGTCAAGATATCTTTCGTCCTCAGGTCCGATTTTGCTGACGCCGGGCACCTTTGAGGATGCAAGCAAAAAGTCAACAAGCTCGCCCTCGGGGATTTTATCAATAAATATTTCAACCGGTGCAAATTCAGTAAGATTGAAAGTTACCATGCCGAATTTCACGGCTGAACGGCGCACCTTTTCTTCATCAATGAAATTCAGAAGGAAATCCTTTGTAGGCGAAGCATCAATGCCGCCGTTGCGAACGATTTCTTTAAGCAGTGCGGCTGCATTCCTGAGGCTGAAAAGGTTTTCAGGGTCCTTCAGCTCGCCTGCGATTCTGACGCCCTTGTCAACCGATGCGCTTTTCCAGAGGGCAACCGCTTCGTCATAGCAGTCTGCGGCAATCAGCGCGCCGTTGATTGAGCCTATTGAAACGCCTGCAACAGCCGTGAAATTAACTCCGAGCTCTCTCATGGCTTTCCATGCGCCGAGCTGATAAGCGCCCTTGGCACCGCCGCCTGCAAGAACAAGACCGTAATCCTTCATTTGCTTCATCTCCTTGTTATTATTCTAACATATCAAACAGTTACAGTAAACAGGTTTTCGTAACACTTGAACGTGTTTACAAAAAATTTAAATTTCGGTTGACATTATTTTCTGTAAGTTATATCATTAATAAAAATATATCCGAAAGGAAAAAGATTATGAAATTACCACTTTGCGTTGAAAAAAGAATGGACGAATACTGCGCCCATATTGAAAAATACAGCAAAAAGCTGGCTGTGCTTTACAGAAACTGCTATCCCAACACCCTTGAAACCGCAACGGAATTTATGCCTGACGGCTCTGTTTTTGTGCTTACGGGCGATATTCCCGCAATGTGGCTGCGCGATTCAACTGCCGAGGTTTCTCATTATATCCCCCTTGCGGCGGAGAATGAGGATATCCGCGATATCATAAAGGGCGTTATCAAAAGGCAGAGAATGTATATTGACATGGAGCCTTATGCAAATGCCTATAAGAAAGAGCCAAATGACCACAGGGAGTTTGAGGATTGGCCCGAAAATCACCCCATCGTCTGGGAAAGAAAATATGAGATTGATTCCCTCTGCTATCCCGTGCGCCTTGCTTATCTTTATTGGAAGGCTACGGGTGATAACAGCGTGCTTGGCGAGGATTTTCTCAAAAGCACAAAAACAACGGTTAATCTCTGGCGCACGGAGCAGCACCATTTTGAAAAATCACCCTACCGCTTCACAAGGCAGAATTGTCCCTATCAGGACACAATCCATAATAATGGAATGGGCGAGCCCGTTGATTACACGGGCATGACATGGTCGGGTTTCAGACCCAGCGACGATGCCTGCCGCTACGGCTACCTTGTTGCTTCAAATATGTTTGCGGTTGTTGCTCTCGGATACCTTGCGGAAATGCTTGCTGCAGCCTATCCCGATGAAACTGCGCTGATTGAAGAATGCAAAGCCCTGAAAAAAGAAATTGATGAGGGCATCAGAAACCACGCCGTTATTGAAACGGAGAATCACGGCAGAATCTATGCCTGCGAGGTTAACGGCAAGGGCGAATACTTCCTTTTTGACGATGCAAATGTGCCCAGCCTTCTCTCCGCGCCTTATCTCGGCTACTGTGCATATGACGACGAAATTTATCTTAACACCCGTTCGTTTATACTCAGCAAGGATAACCCTTATTACTACGAGGGCAAATATGCAAAGGGCGTTGGCAGCCCCCACACTCCTGAGGGATATATCTGGCATATCGCCCTTTCGATGCAGGGTCTCTCAACCAACGACCCCGATGAAATAAGGGAAATTCTGCATATGCTTGAAACAACCGACGGCGGCACAGGCTACATGCACGAGGGCTTTGATGCCAATGATCCCGATAAGTTCACAAGAAGCTGGTTCAGTTGGTCATGTGCGCTTTTTGCGGAGCTTGTTGAAAAAGCCGTTGATAAGGGAATTATCTGAAAAAACGGATTTATTTAAAAAAATTTCAAAAAAGACTTGAAAAAATCAAAACATTATGGTAATATAGTTTCCGTTCGGTAAGAACGATAAAAATTATCATAATTTGCTGCTATGGCTCAGGTGGTAGAGCGCATCCTTGGTAAGGATGAGGTCGGCGGTTCAAGTCCGCCTAGCAGCTCCAAAAATAAAGCATCTGCAAAAGCAGGTGCTTTATTTTTATCCAATCCGAAGGATTGGTATGTAATTGCCGTAAGGCGTATGTAATCAGCCAAGCTGTATGTCATCACCCTGCAGTGTGCAATTTTCGGATTGATTACATACAACATTTCGTGTTGATTTTATGCAAGGCAGATGCCTTGCTTTTTTATTTTCTTTTTGATATACTTCATTCAAGGGGTGAGTTTGTGAAAGATAATCCGTTAATAAAATACTCTGAGCAGTTAGCTGTAGAAATTGGTAATTTGTGTAAATCAATTGAGAAAAAAGGCAATTGTTGATAGGATTAAAACTAATCCGACTGCAACTAATCAAACAGAAAAGCAGAAAAGGAATAACTATGAAAATTATTGCACATATACACACAGACTTTACCTCAAAATTTGGCATACCGCGCCAGAGCGGACTTGTTGACGAGCTTGAGGCAACAATCGTTTTTGAGCCCGAATACCGCATTCCCGAGGCGCTGAGGGGGCTTGAGGAATATTCCCACATCTGGCTGCTGTGGCAGTTTTCGGAGTGTGTGGGCAGGGAGTGGACTCCCACCGTGCGCCCGCCGAGGCTTGGCGGCAACAAAAGAATGGGTGTTTTTGCAACTCGCTCGCCCTTCCGCCCCAATCCCGTGGGTCTTTCAAGCGTAAGGCTGCTGGGAATTGAGAAAACGGAAAAACACGGGTATATTCTTCGTGTTTCGGGTGCGGATTTGCTTGACGGCACGCCTATTTACGATATCAAACCCTATCTGCCCTATGTGGACTCTCATCCCGAGGCAAGCAACGGCTTTGCCCTTGATGAAAAAGAGGGCAGACTTGCAGTTGATTTCCCCGGGGATATGCTTGAAAAAATACCTGCAAAAAAGCAGGCGGCGATTATCGCTGTGCTTGCACAAGACCCCAGACCTGCCTATCAGGACGAGCCTGAAAGGGTTTACGGCGTTGAATTTGCAGGCTTTGATGTGCGATTCACCGTCAGCGGAGAAAGGCTGACGGTTACGGAAGTGAATGAAAAATGAGGTGTTTTTATGGCTGAAAAATGGGTGCAGACATGGGGTCAGGCGCATTCGGCGTTATCCTTTTTTTATTATCCCTCGTGCCCCAAAACCTACAGAATGGTTATAAAATCCGCAGTTTCGGGCAGACAGGTGCGCTTTGAGCTTTCCAATGAATGTGCAAGGAATAACGTGCTGATTGGTGCGCTGACAGTTGCAAAGTGCGATGAAAACGGCAATATCATCGGCGAAGCCAAGCGGGTAACCGTGAAAGGTCAGGGCGGTTTTTGGCTTAAAATAGGTCAGGATGCATTGACAGACCCTGTAAGGCTTGATGTTGATTCAAATGAATATTTTTGTGTCAGTGCATATGTTGAAAAGGGCGCGTTGAGAAGCGGCAATCTGATTGATAATGTTGAACTTATTACCGTCAAGGGCAATGCCGCCGCAGAAAAAAGCATAGTCAACCAAAGAAGAATAAGAGATACCGTCAGAGAAACGGCCTCAAAAGTATTGAAAATGTATTTTCATAAGCCGATTCCTCTGTTTAAATCAGTTGAGCTTCTTAATGATACGGGCGCGGCGGCCATAACGGTTTTCGGCGATTCAATCAGCCAGCAGGGCTATTGGACAAACGCCTTTGCCGAGAGAATAAGAAACGCCTATCCGGCAAAATATTCGGTTATCAATAAATCAATAATGGGCAACAGAATTCTTCACGATTTTCACAGACGGTTTATATGCAAGGGCCTTTTCGGAATAAGCGGAATCAACCGCCTTGAAAGGGATGTGCTTAACTATGCTGATACGGAATATGTGATTCTGGCATTGGGCACCAACGATTTTTTGCAGTACGGCACCATTGCTGCTCCGAAAAGTGAAAAGCCCACCGCAAGGCAGGCGTTTGACGGAGTTGTGAGCATTGCAAAAAGGCTTGAGGAAAAAGGCAAAAAGCTGATTGTTTTTAATGTTCTCAATTTCGGTGAATGTATAGATTCAAGGCCTGAAAAGGAAGCGCTCGTAAAGGAATTCAACGGATTGCTTGAAGAGAATAAGCATATTTTTCATGCGGTTTATGATCAGGCAGCCCTTTGCATTAATCCCGAAAAGCCGAACTGTTCAAGAAAAGAATATCTCGGCAAGGATTATCTGCACCCCAACAAGCTCGGCGGCAGAATCGTTGCGGATAACATAGATTTGAGTTGGTTTGAATAAAAATGACACCGCAGGGTACGGCAAGTACTCTGCGGTGTTGTTATTAATGCTTAAGCAAAAGACAACCCCCGGTACAGCCGGGGGCAAAAAAGACTTCAGTAAAGCCAAAACGGGCGAGCTCGAAGCAAGCCCAAAAGATTTGAAAGAAAATCAAACCTCCAAGTATAATAGTAGTGGTTTGGCA